>NZ_JBHTGR010000057.1:0-365078 GCF_042666895.1 Lentibacillus kimchii | reverse complement strand
GAGGTGTGGGAGGAGCTCGTTCAGCGCTTATATGATCGCGGTGTTGAACACGTCCTTCTTTTCATTTCGGACGGCTTGAACGGCATGACGGATGCGCTGCATCGCGTCTATCCCAAGGCTAAACATCAGGTGTGCTGCGTTCATGTTTCCCGCAACATCGCTAACAAAGTACGTGTGAAAGATCGTGCCGTCATTCTGGATGATTTCAGGGCTGTCTATGAGGCTGAAAGCCGCCAGGATGCTTTAAATGCCCTGGAACAATTTCAGAATAAATGGCATAAGACGTATCCACGTGCTGTCGATGCCGTGATGAAACAGGATCGCTTATTAACGTTTTATGATTTTCCGGCATCCATCCGATCCAGCATCTATACAACAAACCTCATCGAAGGATTTAACAAGGAAATCAAACGCTACGTCAAACGCAAAGAACAATTTCCAAATGAAGATGCCCTGGAACGTTTCCTGGTGACCCAGTTTTTAGATTATAACCATAAGTTCGGTATGCGGTGCCACAGAGGCTTCAAAAAAGCAAAGCCTGAATTACTGCAGATGTTTGAATCGCTGGAGGAACAAGTTTTAAACGACTAAAACACTGGCTAACTAAATTCAAAAGGGATAGGGTCATTTACACAAAATTATTGACGCCCCCTATGTTGTAGTTGAGGATGAACAAAATAGACAAGCATTAAGTATATATTTAGATAGTATTGTTGGTGTTCAATTATATAAAAGTGAACAAAATGAACTCAAAGAAGCGTTCAAATCTAATGGATTGAATGCAAGATCACTAGGAATTAATACATTAAATGGTTATTTAAAAGACAATGATATGTCGTATGTAATAAGTTCTAAAAGATCTAGTAAAAGAGAAAATGGAAAGACAAAATCATTTACATACTGGATAGTTGGTAAAATTACATATTAAAAGTGTATGCAAAAAAATGCAGTAACCCCTTAATAACAAATTGCATAAAATTGCATACAAAAATAATCGTTATAATTTTGGGGTCAAAAAGTGGAATCTCCCTATAATATAGAACATTCCATAAATTGACCCCAAAGATTAATTACATATTTATTTAAACTTTTGTCGGGTCTTAGGGTCGGGCAAAGGTAGTTTATTTTGAAACGCAGTGGAAAAATAGACTAGATGGTTAAGACCCTAACTATATAATACTTTCTTTCAAAAACCAACTTCCACAAATACAAACCATTTGTGTCAGTCGATTAAGAAAGAAACAAAGAATCGAGTATTATTAATTAAATTAAATCAAAATATATTAAAACAAAGGGAGAGAATTTAAATGTTTAACATGAATGATGCTAATCGTCAGGTACATATTTATAATCTAACAACGGATGCTTTCTATACTAATAAGGAGCAATCTATACATAATAGAAGAATGAAAACAATCAGATACAACAATTATCTTAAAAAATTAGAAAATGTAGATAATCGTATTAAATTTGCAAATAAGCGTAATCAATATCTAAAACAATATATTAAAGATACTATTGATAAAAATACAAGCGTCAGAGAGTTAGATGATAGCTTTATGACTGATAATGCTGTTATTAGTTTATTTGATAGTGTATTGACTAGGACATTGCAAATTAATGAAAATGAATTAACTACTGATTTGATTATAGTTGAGACGTATTTTGAAGGTATATTGCAAGACTTAATTAATGATGGATTTTATTATAATGGTGAGCATTACATATTTTTCAGTGCTAGTGCAGGTCAGACACGTAATAAGAGATCCATTTTTATCAAGGAATCAGTCTATAATAAGCATGAAGGTGCTTTGATGTGCGGAATGACTGAGAAGGAAATTAACGATAAAGGCGGTATTAATACAAATAAATTTTTAGCTTATAAAGCATTAACAGCTAGTAGTAGTAATGAATGGATTGATTTTGATATTAACCGTACAGTTGTTGTAGATGACTTAGAATATAACGTAAATAGTGATTTTGATCATATAGACATGGATGATTATTCAATTAATAGACAAAACATGAATGTAAATATAGAGCATACAGATGGCGCAGGAATGATCAATCCCGATATATCTGATAAAGCAATGATGGTACGTCTACCATTTATTAAAGGTTCATTGATACCCATGCCGTTCAAACAATTTGCACAAGAAAAAGCTAATACATACATTATTACAGATATCTATGGAGATCAACATGATATTCGTGATGTAGATGTAGTATTCACTAAAAGCCAGTTTAAGTTACATAAATATTATGAGAATTGGGCTGATTATCAAACTAGATTTTCTAAGTGGTCATGTCAAGCTGCTGTGATGAATGTTGAAGATACAAGTCGTACAGCAAGGTTCAACTACCAAATGCTACAAACATTAACAGATATTACAGATGATGAACTCAAAGATATCACAAAGCATACTGCAAACGATATAAAAAATATGGGTAGCAAAGATACTATGCTAAAAATTATGGGTGCTCATAAAGCTAACACACCATATCAGCAAGCCTTAAATAAATTGCCAGAGCTATTAGATGATGTATATAGTAAAGAGGTAGTTAAGGACAAGAAGAAATCATTAGTTAAAGAAGCTAGATCAGGTAAGTTTGATATTGAAGGTAAGTTTACCTACGCTCATCCAGATCTATATGCATTTTGTCAGTATTTATTCGGATTAGATGTTACTGGACTATTAGCAAATGGTGAGGTATTCACGAATCTTTATGATGAAGATAAATTAGATGTACTACGTAGCCCACATTTGTATCGTGAGCATGCTGTACGTAACAATGTAAAAGGTGATGAGTTGAGTAAATGGTTTATTACAAATGGTATATATTCGAGTATCCATGATCCGATTAGCCAGTTGTTAGCCGCTGACTGGGACGGTGATCAACTATTAGTAGTAGCAGATCAAACTATCGTAAACGCAGCTGAACGTAATACTCAAGATACAGTACCGCTGCATTATGAGATGGCAACAGCTCAACCTCAATACATAACAAAGGATAATATCTATGATAGCTTAGTTAAAGCATATCAGGCGAATATTGGTGTGATTAGTAATAACATCAGTAAGATATGGAATAGTAATAATGTTGATGTTGATGCTATAAAATGGTTGTCATTTGAAAATAATTTCGAGATTGATTATGCAAAAACCCTTGTACGTACTAAGAGACCAGATCGGATTAACGAACGTATTAAAAATCATGAGAATCAAAAATTACCATATTTCTTTACATATGCTAAAGACAAAGAAGAACATAAAGTAGTAGCAAGTAATAACAGTCCTGTTAATCGCCTGTATGACATTATTCCAGATAAAAAGATATACTTTAAAAAAGAGGTTGGTGAGTTAGATCCAGCCATGATGATGTATAATAAAAAAGTTAATCAGAATGACGAGTTAATTAAAGAGTATAAAAGGTTAAACCAAAATAAAAAATGGATGTTAAGTAATAACAGTGATGATGATCATGGTAACAGTCCATATGTCCATCAAGTTATTAAAGATGAGTTGCTCAAGTTTGGTGATCAGGAATATGTAACTGATGTATTAGTACAATATTTATATAGCAAACAGACTAAAAACAAAACAACATTATGGGAATGTTTTGGGGATCAGATTGTACATAACATAAATAACAATATAGAAAATAATGCAGGTAGTTGTGAGGATTGTAAGTCTACATATCGGATGAAGACAAAAATGCAGGTTAGATGTCCTAAGTGTCAAGGCAAAAAACGCAGCAAGAATCGTAATAAGAAGGTAAGTTAAGTAAAGGTGGTACAAATTTTGTCGAATAAAGTTAAATTTTCACTTTATTTATAGGAATATTAAGACATTAAAAGTTGTTAAAAGATAATATGCCTTTAGGGGAGAGGGCAGGTAGCTCTATTTACAAGCAAGGTGTCAACTGTCTTCTCCCTATATGATTCCTCCTATATATATTCGAATCATAAGAGATATTTAAAATTGTTTTTAAAAGGAAATGTACATACATAATTATTATTACATAGTTGATATTGAAAGTCAATGTATAAATGATAATAGTTTGTACATTTTTTGGGTTTTATCTCTTCCTTTAACCCACTAAAGTATATTTTGATTAGCCTGTCCATATCTGGGCGGGCTTTTTAATTAAGAAAATGCTTTAAGTTTATATGGAAGAATGACGCAAAAAGTGTACAAATCAGGAAAGTATACTTTAGTTAAAAAAATAAAAGGAGAGATTCAAATGAAAGGAATGGAAGTTAAAGATAAAAGTTATTTAAGTTTTGTGATAAATAAGGATAGTAAATTTAGAGAGTTAGAAAATTACAGTAACTACTTAGTAGATATTGTAAATGGTCGAGTATGGAACAAAACATCAGGTAAATATCTAATTGCTAATCCAACTAAGCAAACTGGATATGTATTAGTAGGTTTAAGAGATAATGATGGTCAAATGAGAACCATAGGCTTACACGAAGTAGTAATGGCAGCTTACTACAACGTTCAACCTAAGTCGTGGATTCCATACGATCTAGAGGTAAACCATATTGATCACGACAAATCTAATAATACCATAGATAACTTAGAGTTAGTAACTCGTAAGCAACAATATGATACATATGTTAGACAAAAGATGGGTGGTAACAAACGTCTAACCAAACCTGAAAAACAAGAGATACTACAAGCCTATCACATCTATAATGGTAAAGCAAGTGTATTTATAAATCAAGTAGCATTTGCAGTTGGTATTAGTAGGCGTAGTCTAAGTCGTATAGTTAATGGTAAATAGTCATTTCAAATTTAACATAATAACTAATCAATTTAAAGGGAGAGATATAAATGAGTGAAATCAAATTAGAAGATTACTTAACAAATGTCGATGAAGTATCAGGTGATAATACAAGTAAGTTTGTTTTAGAGTTTACAGTTACTGGTGAGCCATTGGCTAGGTATTTAGCAGAAAATGATTTAACTGAAAAGGTAAAGCAAACTGTTGAACAGATTAATATTGATAGAGGTTAGTGATGTAGATGGCACATGATTATGCTAAGAGCTTTTACAATTCTCGTGTTTGGCGCAAGACAAGAGATGCATATGCAGAGTCACAGTATTGGTTATGTGAACGTTGTTATCAGAATGGAATATTAAGTGAGGGTCAAATCGTTCACCATAAAATATATCTGACACCTGAGAATATTAATGATCCTGATGTAAGTCTTAACTGGGATAATTTAGAGCTATTAGATATTACATGCCACAACCAAGAACATTTTAAAACAGAAGATGTAGTGAGAGAAGGACTTACTTTTGATGAAAATGGTGACTTAATATCTAAGGAGAGATGAATATATGGTAGAAAGTAATAAAGAATGTATAGTTGAGTGGTGTAATAATAGTAGACATAACAGCGGAAATGGTTACTACAATAAAAGATGTAGAAGACATTATGATCAGTACAGGAAATATGGATATAACTTCAGAACTGACAATGATCCGAATGAAATAGTTGAACATGAAGAATATTCAGAACTAATCATAAGACAAGGTATAGAAATTGTTGAAACAGTTAAAGTCGATAAAGAAGATGTACCAATGATTAGTAGGTACAAGTGGTTACTACATGATAAAGGATATATCTTAACAAAAATCAATCAAACAACTAAGTATCTACATAGAATGATAATGAATCCTCCAGGGTATATGGAAGTAGACCATATTAATCTAGACAAGACAGACAACAGAAAGAGTAATATGAGAGTGTGTACACATATACAGAACACATGGAACAGACAAGGTAATGGTGTTGCTAAGATAACTGATAGACCATTGAGTAAACCTTATGTAGCAAGGATAACTATTGATGGTAAGCATATACACTTAGGATATTATAAAACATTTGAAGAAGCAAGACAACATAGAGTTGAAGCTGAACATAAGTATCATGGAGAGTATAGATATATTTACAGCGAGATTTAGTATCTAAGAAGGATGGAGACAATATGTCATGATTTTTATACTACTTATAGTAACGATGATGATAACAGCATTTGCATTGGACGATGGATATCATAAATGAAAGAGTATGATAATGGTGACTTAGTACCAACTAATGATAGGTGATTGATATAGTTTGTATCGATATGATTTGTAAGATAGATTACATAGATGTATCTGTGAGATGTTTTTATTGATATCGAGAGTGTTAGATCGTGAAATACATATAATTTATTGTGCAGCTTATGTGTAAGTTGTGCAGAGTATAGAGATATAATAAGGAAAGGAAGGTATAAATGGTAGGAATATTTTTGTTTATTCAATTAGTAATATTTTTAATTCCATTAGCTACTTATCCAATTTATTGTAAATAAAAAATAAAAAATTTAAAAAATAAAAGTCCCCCCTGAAAACTTAAGATAACCAAAGCCCGCTACACCGGCGCGGAACGTTAGCTCTGCTAGCATAGCAATTCGCGGATGGGGGGGTTAAGTATATTAAATATAAATTTAACAAAAATATAATAAAAGTTAGGAGGATCTTATGCAAAATGGTTAAACCTAGTGTTAAAAAACAAAATGAATCTATAAATGCAGAACGACAAAAGCTTATGGATATATTTACAGATATCCTTCCAGAAGATCAAATGGCAGTAGCTGAGAAATTAATTGATCGTATAGCTTTTATGTCTGAGACATTGAAGAATTTAGAGAATGATATCAAGAGTAAAGGTGCTACATATAAATTTCAAAATGGTAAACAAGAGATGATCATAGAGAATCCTTCTCAGAAATCTTATTCAACTTTAGTAAATAGATATACTGCTGCATGCAAAGAGTTATTTAATTTATTATCTAAAGAGCAACAGTCGAAAGTGGAAGATGACGGCTTTGATAGCTTCCTTGATAAGAAATGAGTAAAGTATATCTAAAAGACAATCCAATCATTACATATTATCAACAGATTAAATCAGGTGATGTAACTGTATCTAAAAAAGTTAGAAAAGTGTATGAGCATTTAGTTGAAGATATTGTTAATAATCCTGACTCTAATTATGAATATGATCATAACAAAGCTAGTCATGCTATTGAGTTTATTGAGCGATTCTGTAAACATTCAAAAGGTGCTATGGGTGGTAAGCCATTAATCTTAGAATTGTGGCAGAAAGCATTAGTAGCGTCTATGTTTGGTATCGTAAGTAAAGAAACAGGACTACGTAAATACAGACAGGTAATGTTAATCGTAGGTAGGAAGAATGGTAAGTCAGCTTTGAGTAGCGCAGTAGGATTATATCTTATGGTCGCTGATGGTGAATCTGGAAGTGAGATTGTGAGCGTGGCAACTAAACGTGAACAGGCTAAGATTATTTTTGAAGAAGCTAAGAGTATGGTTAAAAAATCACCTGTACTAAAGAGGCGTATTAAAACTAGAGTAGCAGATTTAACTAGTGGAGATCACACATTTAAACCTGTAGGTAGGGATAGCGATTCTCTTGACGGTTTAAACCTTAATGGAGCACTTATAGACGAGATACATGCTATGAAGACTAAAGAGTTATTTGATGTGATTAGTGATAGTACAACGGCTCGTGAACAACCTATGATATTTTTAACCAGTACAGCAGGTACAGTGAGAAATAGCGTGTATGACATTTTATTCGATGAAGCTTCAAGTATTATCAATGGATATGAAGACCCTGACGGATATAAAAATGAATCTATACTACCGATAATTTATGAACTTGATGAGAAAAAAGAATGGACTAATCCTGATATGTGGTACAAAGCAAATCCAGGTCTTGGTAGTATTAAACAGTATAGCCAATTACAAACTAAAGTTGAACAAGCTAAACATAATAGTATGTTAATCAAAAACTTAGTATGTAAAGAGTTTAACATACGTGAAACATCTACAGAAACATGGCTATCTTTTGAAGATCTTAATAATACAGATACATTTGATATTAATGAACTACAACCTAGATATGGTATAGCAGGTGTTGATATGTCACAATCAGTAGATTTAACTGCCGCTAGTGTACTATTTATGATACCTAATGATAATCGAATATTCGTAGAAAGTTGTTTCTTCTTGCCACGGGATCTTGTCAGTAAAAAAGAGACAGAAGATAAGATCCCTTATAGCCAATGGTATAAACAAGGATTACTAAGATTGTCTCAAGGTAATAAGATTGATTCTAATGATGTTATAAATTGGCTTATTGAGGTACAGGAAGATAAAGATATAATGTTACCTTATGTGGCTTACGATAGTTGGGGCACAGATTTATTTGTGCAAAGAGCTAAAGATACGTTTGGTGAACCTGCATTACTTCCAATCATACAGGGAAAGAAAACATTAAGCTCACCTATGCAGAACCTCGGTGCTTCTCTTCAGAAGAAACAAATAAATTATAATAACAATCCAATCATGAAATGGAATTTAAGTAACGTTAGCTATGAACAAGATAAGAATGGCAATATACAGCCGAGTAAAGGCAATAACCAAAGACGCAGAATTGATGGATTTGCTTCAATGTTAAACGCATATGTAGCTTTAGAAAATAACTATGATGAATACTTATCGTTAATCTAAACAGTCAGGAGGTGACTTATGGGATTTAAAGATATGTTTAAAAGAAAAGATGACAAAGTAAAAACAACTGAAAATTTTAAAATGATTACATCTAATCAAAATGGATTCTTTAATTGGAATGGTAACTTATATAAATCAGATATTGTACGTAGTGCTATTAGACCAAAGGTACAAGCGATAGGTAAAGCTACTGGCACTCATGTACAAGAGCGTAGTGATGGTGATAAGCATAATCCACATGCTCATATTAGATTTTTATTGGATGAACCTAATCCATACATGACAGGTCAAGTTTTGCAAGAGAAGCTTATAACGCAACTTGAGCTTAATAATAATGCTTTTGCATACATAAATAGAGATGAAAATGGTACTCCAATAGAATTATATCCTATTGTACCTATGGGTGTACAAGTTGTTACCGATGAAAATAATGTACTGTATCTAAGGTTTACACGAGATAATGGACAAGTTGTAACATTTAAATATAGTGACATTATACATTTACGTAAAGATTTTAATAGTGATGAGTTGTTTGGATCATCTAATGGTGAAGCATTAGCTAACCTGATGGAAGTAGTTAATACAACCGATCAAGGTGTTACCAAAGCTGTAAAAAATAGTAACGTTATCCAGTGGCTTTTGAAGTTCAATACAGCTATGCGACAAGAGGATATCAAAAAGAATACTAAGCAATTTATAAATGACTTTATGGATATTGATAATGAAGATGGTGCAGTAGGTGCAGCTGGGATTGATAGCAAGACAGAGGCGCATAGAGTTACAAACGATTCTTATGTTCCAGAGCATGAAAGTATAGATATATTTGTAAATCGTATCTATGCTTTTTTTAATACCAATAAAAATATTGTTACAGGTCAATATACTGAGGATCAATGGGTAGCATATAGTGAGTCTAATATTGTACCAGTATTAAAACAAATGTCAGAAGAATATACACGTAAGTTATTTAATCGTAGACAACGTGCAAGAGGACATAAGATTGTATTTAATAGTGAAAGTCTGTCATTCGCAAGCATGGAAACTAAATTAGGATTAACTGAATTAGTTGATAGAGGTGCTATGAGTATTAATGAGTTTAGAAGAATACTTAATATGCCACCTGTGGCTCATGGTGATGAATATGTCAGACGGCTGGATACAAGACCAGTTCAAGAAGATAATTCTGGAAATGGGGGTGATAACTAATGACAAAGCAAGTAAATGTTAAGGGAACAATTATTCCTAATGATGTTAAATTTATTTATGATTTATTCGATATTGATAGTACAAGTCCTAATGACATCAATGATGTGATTGATAATAATGGTGACGAAATAGAAGTTATTGTTAACTCTGGTGGTGGTGACGTATTCTCAGGTAGTGAAATTTATACTGCACTTAAAGATAGTAATCATAAAGTCACAGTTAAAGTCACAGGGATAGGTGCATCATCGGCTAGTGTAATAGCTATGGCAGGAGATGAAGTACAAATGTCTCCAACGGCTCAAATCATGATACATAATGTAAGTAGTGGTGCTCAAGGTGACTATAAAGAATTGAAACACGAATCAGATGTTATCAAAAATTATAATAAATCAATCGCTAGTGCTTATGTTAATAAGACTGGTAAAAGTGAGCAAGAGATTTTAAATCTGATGGACAAAGAAACATGGCTTACTGCACAGCAAGCTAAGGAACAAGGTTTTATTGATAAAGTTATGTTTGAAGATGATAATAATCAAAATATGAATCTTGTCGCTAGTAACAATGCAACTATTTTACCGCAAGCAGTCATTGATAAAGTTAAAAATGATAGATTAGATCAGGTCATGGAATATGGCGTGACAGATGATAAGTCACAAGAAGAAGATAATACAACAAATGATGTAACAATTGAGCAACAACAAGCTCAAGCAAAATTAAATTTACTAAAATTAAAATAATATTGAAAGGAAAGATTTAAATGGATTATAACAATTATATTGAACAACGTAACCAGCTAATGAATGAAGCAGAACAGCTTATTGGTGAGCAAAAGATTGAAGAATCTGAAGAAAAAATGAATGAGGTTAAGCAGCTTGATGATAACTATGAACAAGCTAAAGCTAAACAAGCAGATCTTAATGCTCTTAAAGATAATGAGCAAGTAGTTAATTTTGACAATAAAACAGAGAATGTAAAAGGTGGAAAAGAAATGGCTAATCTAGATAATACAAATTATGCAGGAGAGCAAGTAGATTATAAGACAGCATGGGCTAAACACATGATGAATCAAACTCTTAATGAACAAGAGCAACAAGTATTCAATGAAATGAATAATGCTTATACGCATGATACAGGAAATACTTCTACGCTTATTCCAGAGACCGTAGCGCAAGGTATATTCCAAAAAGCTCAAGAGCAATATCCTTTCCTAGAAGCAGTTAAAAAGTTTGCTGTAGAAGGTCATTTGACACTAAACAAACATGATGCTGTTAAGTCTGGTGACGCTAAGTTCTATGATGAAGATACAGAAACAGAACTTGAAGAAAATCAATTTGGTACATTGAATCTAACAGGTAAAGAGATTTCTAAAGCCGTTCAAGTATCATGGAAGCTTCAAACAATGAGTATTCAAAACTTTATGAATTTTCTCACTGATGAACTAGGTCGACGCGTAGGGATGGCTCTAGGAACAGCCGTTATTAATGGTAAAGGCGATGAAACAGAACCAGAAGGATTACTTACAAAACTTGAAGCAGAAAGTAAGACTCCACAAATTACTAAGTATACTGATGAAATTACATATCAAGACGTAACAAATGCTATCAGTAAAGTACATAGCACTTATCTAAATGATGTAGGTATCTATGCAAATAATGCTACTGTATGGAATCAACTGGCAAATATCACGGATGGCAATGGTCGTCCACTATTTATTCCTGAGCCAAGCGAATCTTCTATTGGCAGAATTTTCGGTAAGCGTGTGTTCGCAGACGCTGGAGTACCTGATAACTATATTATTATCGGATCTGCAAAAGATGGAA
Source organism: Lentibacillus kimchii (assembly GCF_042666895.1). Taxonomy (GTDB): domain Bacteria; phylum Bacillota; class Bacilli; order Bacillales; family Amphibacillaceae; genus Lentibacillus; species Lentibacillus kimchii. The sequence continues at coordinate 353,461 of NZ_JBHTGR010000057.1, read as the reverse complement.
TGGTATTTAATACTAATCGTCCATTTGAAATCGTAACTGAACAACATGCTCGTAAGCGTACTACAGATATGGTTGCGTACAGTATCGTGGACTCAGGCGTTCTTGACTCACAAGCATTTTCGGTACTGAAGAAAGGATCTGGTGGCGGTGGCAAATCCTAATAAGGACTCTTAGTAGTCCTTACCACCTATCCATTTTAAAGTAAGGTGATGATATATGGATATCGAAGATGTAAAACATTATATGCGAATAGATGGTGATGAAGATGATCAATTTATCTCATCTCTAATTGAAGCTGCTAAAATATATATACTCAATTCTACAGGTATTAAACCTGATGAGTCTGATGCTTTACACCAATTAGTTGTTAAAATTTTGTGTGTACATTGGTATGAAAATAGAGGGGCAAAGGATCTAGAGAGTCGTGCACCAATGGAATTTAGTGTTGAAAGTATTATGAATCAAATTGCACTTACAAGTAAGCCAAGTGATACTGATGGCTGAATTAAGTAGTGCAGGTAAGATGAACCAACGTATACATTTTAACAAAGTAACTCATGGCAAAAATGATTATGGTCAAGTAGTTGATAAAGAAGAAACAATATACTCATGTTGGTCTGAAATACGTTCACAATATTTACAAGACATTGAATCATCAATAGGCACTGATTTGGAAGACACTATAACCTTTATCATTCGATACACCAATAAGGACATTACAAATGATATGACAGTTAAGCATGGTGAGGATACATATAAGATCACTAAAATTACACCTGATATACAAGACAAAAAGTTTACAACTATTATTGCTAAGAAGGTGTCTTGATGGGTGTAGATATAGATAGTAAAAGTATTGAGAAAAATCTTAAACAGATGGCAGCTAAAGAAAAGAAAGTACGTAATAAAGCATTAAAAAAAGCGTCACAAGAGTTTGCAAGTAGTCTAGAGGATAATACACCTTATGATCCTGAAAGTGGAAATAAGAAGCACATGAAAGATGATGTAGTCTACAGTGGTGTAGATAGTGACGGTGAGGTAACAGTTGGATATGGTAGTGACACAGCACCTAGAGTCCATTTTGTAGAAACAGGTACTATCAATATTAGACCACAAGGATTTATGCAACAGACGCAAGAAAATTTTGAAAGTGAATTTAAGAATATTATGGAAAATGAAATTAAAGGAGGTCTAGGTCTATGACACTGCCTATTAAAATGGTCTATGACTTACTGTTAGACAGTCCAGATTTAACAAGTGTCGTAGACTCAGATCATATTTTTATGCTTGATGTACCAGAAGATAATCGAAGGGTAGATCATTTTCCTATAATTAGGATTAATGAGATCAATGATAAACAAAATGCTTTTGCATCTAACATGCCTAACTCCATTCAGATGACTGTACAAGTAGATGTATGGTCGAATGATTATAGTAAATTAGATACTATACAGTCTAAATTGGATAGCTATATGGCTGCTAATCAATGGGTGCAATATAGCGGTAGTATTGATATTGATCCAGATATTGATACTCCAAGATTATATAGACGGTACAGAGCAATACAGCAAATAAATAATAATAATAAATAGAAAAGGATGATTAAATTATGAGTACAATCGGATTTGAATCAATTGATATCGGGATCATGGACGAGGATGAAAATATTACAGATACGTATACACTAGATAAGCAGTCGGGCGGTGCAATTAACGCATCTATCTCTGGACTTGGCGCTGAGATGTCAACCGTTTATGCATCTAATGCTCCATTTTATATCTCAGCTTTAGGTACAGGGCAGCCAGAACTAGAATTACAAGTAGCAGATATCCCAGACGATGTACTATCCAAAATTAGTGGTGCAGATGAAGACGCAGACGGTATCATGAAGCTAGGGGATAAGACACAACCACCATTTGCTGCGGTTGTACTTAAAACACAAGGCATGGGCGGTGACGATATTTATGTATCGTTGCTTAAAGGTAAGTTTCAATTTCCAGACCAGTCCATGAGTACAGTTAATGATAGCGGCGCAGAGCCATCAGAAGATACAATTACATTTAATGGTGTTAGTCGTAACTCAGATGGTTATGTATATGCAAAGACGCGCTCATCTAATACAAACTTTAGTGAAAGTAGCTTTAGGGATTTTGCACTCCCAAAAAAGTCAGGGGGAACAGCTTAATAGATGATGAGACTATTATAGATGACGAGACTATTATAGATGAAAACGAGGAACTAATGAGCTTTTTTGGTAAAGTGGGATTAGATATGACGAGACATACCTAACCTTACTTTATGTTTATATACTGACATGAAGAATTTAACAAAATCTGATATAATATAACATAAGGGATAGGGTAGCTCCCGAAAGGCAGTATCCTGACTGCTTTCCCTTTAATATACATATCAGGATTAAACTTACAGGAGGTTTATTATAATGTTTAAAAAGTATAGACGAATTATATTTGTGTCTTTTACAGCACTAACATTAGCTATAATGCTTACTTTAATATTTTTTGGTGATCCAATTGCCGATACTATAAATAAAAAAGAGACTGAAGAACATAAAGCAGAAATGGCAGACATGGAAGTTGATAGCCAATTAAGAGGTAACGTAATGAGTATGGCTAATGCAGTCAAAGACGAAGTGCAAAATGATATGACTGAACAAGACACAAGAAAAAATGATAAATCTATAAATGAAAAAAGAATAGATAACTTTGACTATGATAAAAATAAGGAAATGGCAGAAAATGATCGTGAAGAAAAATTAGTTACTAATGCATACCTTCTCAAATCTAGCTATAGCTCAGGTGATGCAACAGTAGATGATGTGAAAGAAATTCACGACATAGCATACGGTGATTAAAAGAATAAGGGAAATACAGGTTAAGTCTAATAGGGCTTAACTTTTTTTATATTTGATCAAGTATAAAACTAATTAATTAATTAAAATAAAACAAAGGTGGAATATAGATGATTAAATTGACACTACGTAATCCAGAGACAGGGAAAAACAATACATATACTGAAACGTTTGTATCTTCTCGGCATTTACGTGAAGTAGTTGAATTTGGTACTAAGACAGAAAAAGGTGAATTGAACGAAGTAGAACAATTGGATGAAATGATTACCATTGTAGCTTCTGCATTTAGCAGCGAAAATGTTACATATGATTCAATCCTTGATGGACTTTCTTCAAATAAGTTAAATGAAACACTAGATGGGATTATGACTCAAATTCTTGGCGGAAGCGACGAAGACGATGAGTCGGGGAAGCAGAAAGCCGAACATACCAAGAGTCACTAGACAGTCTAGATGAGATGTACAGGGATCTTATCATAAATAATGGCTGGAAACATGTTGACATAGACAATATGGATATTAACCATTTTCTAAGGATCATGAATAATAAAGAAGATGATAAAGGTAATAGCAATAATAAGAAAAAAGATGATGTAGAAGAATGGTTTAAATCAATATAGGGTACTTCATAGCGGTATCCTATTTTTTTACGTAATAAATAATTTAAATTTTATGAAAAAAGGTAGGTGAGATGTTATGGCAACTGGCGGTAAACCTTTAGGTGAGATGACTGTTGGTATGTCTTTAGATGGTACTAATTTTAGTAAAACTTTAAAAGGTATCCAGAAACAAATCAAGACATCCCAATCAGCCATGAAAGCCAACATCTCTGTCTTAACAAGTGCTGGTGATCAATACGGTGCGTTAGAAGCTAAAGTAAATGGCTTAAATGATACTATGTCAGCCAATCGACAGAATATAGATCAACTCAGGTCTAAGTATGATGAGATGGCTAATACATATGGAGAAAACTCAGAACAAGCACAAAAATATGCCAAGCAGTTAAACGATGCTATACGTAAACAATCATCTTACCAGAAACAATTAGACAATACTAAGACTAAAATGAGTGATTTGTCTAGAGGTACTGAAGATTATAAAGAACGTATCAAACAATCGACTAGAAAAATTAATGCACAGGTTAAAGCTCATGAATCTCAGGGTGACGTTTATCAAGCAAACGCTTCTAAGTTGAAAGGTTTAAAAGAAAGCCATGAGTTGCAAGAACAAGTAGTTGAAAATGAGAAAGATAAATTAGAAGAATTAAAGCAGACATACGGTGAAAACTCATCAGAAGTAAGAGAACAAGAGACAGCATTAGAAGAAGCTCGTTCACAGTATACTCAATTAGGTAGTAGTATTGAGTCTATTCAAGATCAATATGGAAATCTTAATGAGAAGATGGCTGGAACTGCCGACAAATTAAATAAAGTCGGAGATAATATACAGAATACATCTGGTAAGGTTAAAAGTTTTGGTAGTAAGTGGACTAAAGCATCTGCTGCTGGTGTAGGTGCTATTGGTGGACTTACTGGTTCTATTGTAGGTTTAACTCAGAAAGTAATGGAAAATGCAGATAGTATCGATGAACAATCAAGAAAGATGGGTGTATCTACAGATTTTTATCAAGAGATGGACTATTGGGCACAACAGAATAGTGTATCGAATGAAAGCTTCCAGAAAGCTGTAGAACGACTTAACCAACGTATGGGTCGAGCAGCAGATGGAAATGACAAGTATTCTGATGCCTTAAAAGACTTAAATGTTGATATGGATAAGGTTAAAAAAGGTACATTAGATACTGAAGAAGCATTTGCACAGACAATTAAGACACTTAGTGAGATGGATGATGAGCAAGAGAAATCAGCCAAAGCCAGTGAATTATTTGGCACGAAACTTTCAAGAGAATTACTACCTGCGCTAAGTGATGGATCTCTTTCAATGGAAGAAGCAAAGGAACAAGCTCATGATATGGGAGTTGTCTTGTCTGATGAACAGATAGATGCTTCATCTAAATTTGAACAGTCTTTTGATAAAATCAAATCATCGATAGGTGGCGTAGCAAGTAAGATAGGCTTAGAGTTAATGCCTTATATGCAAGATGGACTGGATTGGGTACAAAATCATTTACCCGAAATAAAAGAAAAAGTAAAAGATACTACAGACAATATTATTAATGGTGTTAAAGATTTAGTAGAAGGATATAAAGACTTAAATCCTAAGACTAAAAAAGCCGTTAAATTAATTGGTGCTATATCAACTGTAGGCGGTCCCGCTGTAAGTACATTAGGACATTTAGCTTCAGGTATTGGCGGTGTAGCCAAAGTATCAGGTAGTTTAGTGTCTGGATTAGGATCTAAAGGTGGTAAAGGTCTACTCGGATCACTAACAGGACTTACACGTATGGGCGTTGTAGGTTTAGCTATTGGTGCAGTAGGTGGACTTACATATGGTATCAAAAAACTTATTGACAAAAATAAAGAATCAAAAGAAGTAAACCTTGATAACGCTAAATCATTATCTGACGAAGCATATCAATTAGAAAATGCAACAGATAAATTTGACAAATTAAAGAGTAAAGCTGATTTAACTAATGACGAATTAAAAGAAATTAATGATCTAAACCACAGAATATCTAACTCGTCTAATCCTGATGAAATAGCAGAATTAAAAGATAGGTATAATGAATTGGCTGATAAATCAGGTTTGAGTAAAGATCAACTTGATGAGTTCGTTAATGCTAATGATGACATTATTGAGCAAGCCCCAAATGTAAAAACTGCTGTATCTGAAAGTGGTAATGAGTTTGTTGAACATACAGATAAAGTACGTGATGACATAAAGGCTATGAGAGACTGGTCAGAAACTAAGCTAATTAATGAACAATCAAAGCTTCTTCAAAAAGAAAAAGATGCTCAAGATAAACTTAACAAAGCTAAAAAAGATCAGAAGCAGACGGAAAAAAGGTTAAACTTTCTTGCTGACCATAGGAATGACAGCAAAGAAGAACTTAATAATAAAATAGAAGATACTAAAGAAAAACTTAAAGATGTCAATCATCATTCAGAAAAAGGTAGAAAATTAGATGCTAAACTAAATGACCTGTTAGCTATTAAGAGAGATACTATTGGTGATACGATTGAGGATTTAGAAAAAGAACATAAAGAAAACAAGGAAATAATTCAAGACCAATATGATAGGCTTAACAAGCTACATGAAATAGACAGTCAAATGTCTAATATATATCTTAAGAATGCAGGCATCAAAGAAGAAGGTGTAGAAGGTCTAAAAGTTCTCGAAAATACTATTAAGAAACACGAAAAAGAAAGAACGAAATTACAGCAAAAGAGGAGAGAACAAGGTTATCTCAATCAGAAAGACAAAGATAGACTTCAATACTTAAATAATCAACTTAAAAAAGAAAAAGATTCTAGAAAGAATATTAAAGAAAACACAAATATGTACTCTGATATCAATTTTCTGATACAAAAAGGAAATGATAAGTTACAAGAAAGACTAAACAAACAAGCTAAATCAGTCCTTGAATCTGACAAACTAAATAATAGTGAAAAGAAAAGTATAAGGAAATCTGTTAAAAAGAATAAAGAACACGACAAAGAGATTCAAAAGCTCAAAAAGAAAAAGAAAAAAGAGGGAGCTAATAAGGACGAAATACAAAAGCAAATTAATAAGTTGAAGAATAAGAAAAAAGCCAACAATCAAAATATCCAAGATATTCTCAAAGAAAATGGTCTTTGGAATGACATTAAAAACGCAATACAAAAAGGCAAGAATAAGGAAGATAAAAAAGGCAATAGTGTCAAAAATACTAATAGTAATCTTGAAGTACAGAAATCTAAGGAACAAAAGGTTAATGATAAGACCAGAACAGGTATCGGTTTGGAACAAGACAGGACAGCCGAAGCTGGTAAAGACGTTAATAAAAATGTCGATGTGTTACCTACTCCAACTCTACTCGATTTTAATAATAAGGTTAAACAGTATCAGACTAAACCTGTAGGTATCAATAAAAGTTCTGCATTGGCAAATTTAAATGATGATGTAAGCAAACCAGTTAATAAGACTGTAAATCTAAGTGCCAAGCCTAATAATACTCAAATGGCTTTCCCTCTACTCGCACACGCTAAAGGTACAAAAGGTCATCCATACGATGGCGCAGCTTTAGTTGGTGATGGTAAGGGTAGTAACGCAGGTAGAGAACTTATTACACCACCTAAAAGTAAACCATTTTTATCACCTCCTACTGATACCCTAATGAATCTACCTAAAGGTACTCAGGTTACACCTGCAAAAGAAACTAAGCAAATGTTCCCACAGTATGCTAACGGTACTGATAATCATGTCGATGGTAGCTTTATCTTTAAGAAATTAGGCATGATGGGATTAGGTGATGGTCTTATCTCAGGTGGTATAGGTGATACCATTGCAAAAGTAACCAGAGATTCTTTAGATACGATGCGAGAAATGTTGCGTACTGGTAATAAACATTTAAATGAGTATTCACCTGCTAGCCAATCTGCATCAGCATGGAGACCACAGATAAAAGAAGCTGCAAAATTACTACATACAAGTCCAACAAGATCTGAAATTAATGGTATTATATCTCAGATTGCTTTAGAATCTGGCGGTAATCAAGACACTGTTCAGAGTTCGGATGTTTACGATATTAATATCGCGCAAGGGAATCCTGCACGCGGATTGCTCCAGTACATACCCGAAACATTTAGTGCCTATCAAGTACCTGGTCATCATGATATCTACTCAGGATTTGATCAGCTATTAGCTTTCTTTAATAATACCAATTGGCGTAAAGACTTGCCATACGGTAAGTCAGGTTGGTCACCAACAGGTGCTACTAAGTATGCAGATGGTGGCTTTTCAAGCACAGAGAAATTAGCACATATTTCAGAAAATGACAAACCTGAATCTATTATACCATTAGATAAAGGTAAACGTACACGAGCTGTGTCACTACTTAATAAAACCAAGAAAGCATTAGGTGTACCTGATGGCGGTAAAGTAGTAGTTAATAATGATAATGACGATGTAATTAAACGACAAGACAAGCAGTTAAATATGATGCAACAACAAATTAATCTACTTACACAACTACTGACTAAAGATCATGATATTGTTATTGATGGACAAGCGGTAGCAGAAACTGTTGATCCACACTTAGAAAAAATCAGAAATGAACGAGATGTAAAACAAAGTAGGGGAAGGGGTGATATGTAAATGTCTCCTAATATAAAAATAACATATGATGGTCAAGACTTAGAGAATGTCGTCACTACATCAGGTGGCGACATGTTTATCGTAGAGAATACTAAAGGCAGACAATTTGCTGATGTAGACTATGATACAACAAATATTGGTATTGGCAGAGAATATTATACAGATATGGGTATTAAGTCGAGGGAAATTAAAGTTGATGCTAATGCAGTAGACTCTAATCAATCTCTATTTAAAATATTAGAGAATTTGAACAATGCTTTATATAGAACTGAAGATGTACCTATCACATTTAGTGACGAGCCTGATCGTACATACTACGGCAGATTTACTAATGCAGATGCAAATGATGGATACAATGATGTAGCTCAGTTTACATTAACGTTCCTTTGTCTTGACCCTTACAAATATGGCAGATCAATTACACAATCTCTATCAAATACAACAATAGCCAATGGAGGTACAGTAGAAACATATCCAGTGTTTGATCTAGAAGTAACTAAGCAAACGTCACTCGTATCAATTAAAAACTATGATGATCAAGATGAAGAAGGTACGCCTAGAGAGATGGTGCTTGGTGTAGAGAGTGAAGCAGATGATAAAGAGGTAAATACAAAAAAACTTGTTATGCAAGATACTATGCAATCAACATCAGGCTGGACTCAAGCATCAAACATAGATAGTGGATCAATCTCAGGAAATATGACAACTGACGAGGATGGTTTTTATGCTGATAAGTGGGGTGATGAAAGTAGCAAATCAGATACTCATTGGAGCGATGATAATAATTTAGGTGACTGGGTTGGCCCCTCTTTAGAGCGTAGTTTAGATAATCCTATTCAAGACAGTTTCACATTAGAAGCTTTAATTGAAAACCAGAACGACAAAAATCCTGATGGAAGTCCAGTAGGTGAAGCACATACAGGTATTATGGAAATTTATATGCGTGATATTAATGATAATATGATAGCCAAGATTCAATTCGGTGATACTTACGGAAATAAAGTACAAAATAAAGCTGCGTTTGAAAAAGGTCGTGTCGATGCTTTAGGTGAAAAACGATGGGATTTTACACGTAAAGGCTGGAATGATTTTGATGGTAAGTTGTACGTCAAAAGAGATACTGATGACTTTATCGTAGAAGCATCAGTAGATAATGGTAACGGTGAATATGTTAAGCGTAAATCTTTACGCAGCAGACCAATAGCTGAAGGTGGAACACAAGATAGGAATCCACTTAAGACTATACAGGTAGCTATACGAAAATATAATGGTTCAATGCGTATGTATAATCGCATCAAACAGATTAAATTGTATGATAGTATAGGTGAGTTTGACTACTTATTAGATGATGATACAACACCTGTTCAGTTTAATCAGGGTGACAAAATTAAAATTGATATGTCTAACAACAAAATATTGCTTAATGGAGACCCTCAGCCTAACTTATTGCATTTTGATGCAGAGTATTTTTCATTAGTTGAGGGTCTTAATAATTTAAAATTATCAAATAACATTAAAGGAACAGTGACGTACAGAAACAGATATTTATAAAGGAGTGATTGATGAATGGCAACATTTAAAGTAAAAGAATTAATATCAAAATTAAAAGATGGTAGTAGAGCTATGAATACACGTCAGCCTGAAACGGAAGATCGTTTATCTAAAATTGAAAATAAATTGGACGGTATTGTGAGTGGTGATACGCCAGCAACTACTAGACTATCTGGGAGTAAAGTCGTGGAACAACTATGGAAAGAAGAGATAGTGATGGCAGGTACGTCGAAACAATCAAATGTATATATGTACAAAGATGTAGACGAAATATCAGTTTCTCTTTTTGAAGTTTTAGAAACACATCATTCTTATAGTCTAAAAGTCGACCAAGATACTCCTGCAGGTTTATTTAATCTAACTAATACAGATCACAACGGATTTAAGACCACATCTAATCGCACTAAAGTGGTAGGAGATGGTTTTAGATTTAAAGTAGATAATAAAAGCGATGGAGACCTTAAATATAATGTATCAATCACTATGTTTAGGAGGTAAATTATGAACGTAGAAAAGGTTATTAATACGTTACCAACTGACGAAGACAACAATGTAGTTATGGAATTATACAATTGTTTTATATCTCCCGAAGGTTTTATTAAACGATTTGATGGAAACGGTGCTTCTTTGTCTTATGAATGGTTATACAACCACAAAAAAACAACACCAACATGGAAAAACCAATTTGAATCATGGAAAGAACAAGGATTAATCGACTAACTGTTTGTCTAATGTGAAGTAACACCACGCCCTGACCGGCGTATTTTTTATAGAAAAATCACCTTTCTTGTCGTATTATGTGGACAGGGAGAGGTGATCGTTTGGAGATAGATGATTTAATTAGAGTTATAGTGGAACAGAACGAAGATTACAAAACAATGTTGCAATGGGCAATCAGCGGTATTATTTCGATACTTGTTATTTTTCTAGCAGCAAATTTCTTTGTGATGCAAAAGCTTAGAAAAAAGGAAATTGAAAAAGTGAAGCAAGAAATAATTACAGACTTAAAAGAAGATGATCTTAAACAAATAAAAAGTGAATTAAGTTCAGAAACTAAAAGTTTGACTCGAAATGAACTTAGTTCTGTATGGTATTCAATATATAATTTGCAAAACACTGTGGAAGATAAAAATACAGAAATAACAAGCCTTAAGATTGATCTTAAATTCTTAAAAGGTGACCTCCACGTTCAACAAGGTGTGTATGCTAATGCATATAAATCATATTTAAGCGCACTAAGAAATTGTTTGGAATTTAAGCAATGTGGATTAGTAGATGTCCTTCTTCAAAAAGTAGAGGAATCAGTTGATAATGTAGATAATTTGCTTGTCGGAGAAAAATCTGAATTCAGTTCAGTAGCTAAACTATTAAATTCTGAGCATGAAGAACAGGCTAAGAAAATTCAAGGAAAATTGAATCAATTATAAATCTTAAGCATTTTCATACGTCCACATACTTGCATATTTTTAATGGTTATAACTCCCCTTATTGTCGTATTATATAGACAAGGAGGGGTTAAATGGCAAATGATACTAATGATATTATTTTAGCTGTACTTAAATTTTTAGACGAATCTATGGATGATGAAAAAGTTGATTTTAGTAAAGTGAACGAGGAATCTTTAAATGTTACACATCCGAGATACTGTAAAGTATTATCTATGATGTTAGAAGAAAATCTAATAGCAGGATTAGCTCCTGTTAACTTTGCAGACAGGCAATATACAGAATATAAAGCTATCAATCCTAGAATAACATTAAAAGGTATTGAGTATTTAGATGAAAACACATTGACTAATAAAGGGTACAAAATATTAAAAGAGATTAAGGATTGGATTCCAATGTATTAACAACTGTATAAGTAACTTTAATTAAAATATTTAACACAAAGGCACTCACACGAGTGTCTTTTTATTATGGAAAGGAATGATGATAAATGGGAATGTCAACATATTTAGCAAAAAATATATTAGGTCACGTACTCTTAGGTGAAACGTATACACCACCAAATAAGTTATATTTAGCAGCTTACACAGCGAGTGGTGAGGTATCAGCAAGTAGTTATCAAAGACAAGAAGTTACATTTAAAAAGAAATCGAGCAATATGGCTGTAAACAATACAGACATCTATTTTCCAGTAGCGCAGGAAGATTGGGGCACAATCCATTATTATGTTCTATTAGACGATAAAGATAATGAATTAAATAGAGCATCAGCATATGTTAAAGATAGTGACGGTAATAAAGAACACCCTGTAGTCAATAAAAATGTCCAGTTTGGATTGTCTGAGGGCGACTATGAGATTGAAATACCAACAAAATAAAGAAAGGGTGATACATAGATGGCAAGACTAAATGCAAAAAACAATGTGAGTACAACATTAACATCTGACGTTAAAGCTAATGACACTAAGATAGATGTTAAATATGCATCTATCTTACCTAATGTACCTTTTAGATTAACAATAGATGAAAAAGAGGTAGTAGAAGTAACAGATATTAATGATAATACATTAACAGTTAAACGTGATGTAGAGGATGTATCAGCTAAAGATTACGATGAAGGTACTCTGGTAGAAGTAAATATGACGGCTGGAATGTATAATGAGTTAGCTACAGAACAAGATGCACAGAATAAGGCAAACAAAGCATTATCTGATGCAAAAACTTATACTGATAATAATTTACCTGATATAACATGGAGTAATATACCTAATAAGCCTAGTAAGTTTAAACCAAAAAGTCATACTCACGATATTACTGATATATCAGATTTACAAACCGAATTAGACAATAAAGAAACACCTTCTGATGCACAGAGCAAAGCTGACACTGCTTTGTCTAGTGCTAAAAGCTATGCTATCCCCTCTTCAGACAAAGGAGTTAAAAATGGTGTAGCTCAAATAAATAGTAGTGGTAAAGTTATTGATGCTAATGGCAATGAGGTAGAAGGTAAAGTAGCATCTGTAAATGGTAAGACAGGTGAAATAAGTTTAGATAAATCTGATATTGGTTTATCAAATGTAACAAACGATAAGCAAGCAACTAAAAACGAATTTGATAACCACGTAGGTGATAATACTCACGTAACATCTTCTGAAAAAAATAAGTGGAATAATAAGTCAGATTTTAGTGGTAGTTATAATGATTTAACAGACAAGCCTTCACTATTTAGTGGAGATTATAATGATTTATCAAATAAACCTTCTATTCCTAGCAAAGCTACAGATATTGATATGAATAACGGTAAAAGTGTACAAAGCGAGATGGATAATTTAAAGTCATCTGTCAGTAGTGGTAAAGACAAAATAGGCACAGCCATTACTGACAAAGATAGTAGTGTTTATGTGCCTAGTAGTCCTTCATTTCAACAACTAGCCAATGCTATTGGTAATATTGAAACAAGTAGTAGTGGTGGCAATTATGGTGTTGGCGATACTTTACCTACATCAAATATTAAACTCATTCTGAATGAAGTATGGACATTTTCAGGTCATACAGACAATGTTGAAGCAGTTGATATTGATAATAGTGGAAATGCTTATACTGCTAGTGCTGATGGGAAAGTAAAAAAGATAAATAGTTATGGTAATGAATTATGGTCATTTAGTGATTTTGAAAGTGGTCTCATTACAGATACAAGAATTGAAGATATTGTAGTAGATGATAATTCAAATATATTTGTAGGTGATAGCGAAAGTAATGTAACTAAAATCAGTAGCTTAGGTAACAAAGAATGGGAGTTTACTGGCCATTCTCTACATATAACGCATGTGGCTGCTGATAATAAAGGTAATGTTTATTCTGCCAGTCGTGACAACAGTATGAAGAAAATAGATGGATCAGGCAATGAAGTATGGTCATTTTCAGGTAATACAGGGACTATTGATGCAGTAGATGCTGATATAAATGGTAACGCTTATGAAGGCGGGCATGATGAAACAGTAAGAAAAATTGATAACTCAGGAAATGAAGTATGGAGTTATGATAACGGTGCAAGTGATATAACTGCTATAGCTGTAGACAATTTAGGTGATGTTTTTGTTGGTGATGCTAGTGGATCTGTAAAGAAACTGACATATAAAGGCAAAGAAGTTTGGGAATTTACACAACATTCGGATACTATAAATGGAATATCTATAGATAAAGATGGCAACATATATACAGCAAGTGATGATAATACAGTTAAAAAGATAGACAGCACTGGAAAACAGCAATGGACATTTAAAGGTCATGATAGTTCAGTAAATTCAGTAGCTATTGATAGCAATGATAATATTTATACAGCAAGTAGTGATAACACAGTTAAAAAAGTAGAACAAAGGTATAAAATATTAAATTAATACTAACGCCATAAGGCGTATTTTTTATGTCAAAAAAGGAGGTGACACCTTATCTTTAACAATAATAAGTTTAATGCCTTACCATTTAATGCATCAGAGGGCGGTGAAATATCTACTAATTCTAAGTGGATATTAGAAGCAAAGGTAACAACGACAATGATGTATCAAACAACTGCCAAGTCTACAATGGATTGGAAATCTCAGTCTAATTATCTATTGGTAAAGCGTACAATGACACACGATAGTTTTAATTGGCAATCATCAGTTAAACCATTATTACGTAAAACAGCAAAGGCACAATCAACATGGTTATGGAATATTGATACTAAGTCTAAAGAATTTTCAACTATTGACACATTGGCACAATCGGAATGGACTTTAAAATCTAACGAGTTATTAACTTATCTACGTAGATTTGAGCATAAACCACAACAAATAACTAAATCTGCACCTGTATTTATCTATGATAGGAATGAGACGCTACAACTTGTATTATCTGATGATACAATACCTTACAAAAAAGCGGAAGCACCAGAAGAATTAAATGGTGCAGTCACCATTAGTTTAGAGATAATAGCTAATAATCCAGATGTACAGAAAATCGAAAATGAGGGAAGATTAGTTACAAGAGATTCTGACGGTGATCTTAAAGAGTATGTTATACGTAAGGTTAAAGATAAAGATAAAGCTGGTAAGTCAACAAAAGTAATTGAAGGTGAAGGTGGAGAATACGATCTAATAGACGACTTCTTAGAGGCTTATACAGTATCATCAGCCCACCTAAAAGATGCTTTAGAGACTGTGTTACAAGGTACAAGATGGAATGTTGGTCATGTAGATGTATTCAAACAACAACGATCATTAGATCTTAAAAACATGTCTGTACGCAAAGCTGTTACTCAAATTGTCAATAAATTTGACGGTGAAGTTAAGTATCGTATCAATACTAAAGGCAGTCGTATTACAGGACGCTATATAGACGTTTATAAAAGTCGTGGTAAAGCACAGACAAGCCATAGATTTGAAGATGGTGTAGATATTGTATCATCTAGTCGTGAATTAGATTCCACACCTATCAAAACTGCTTTATATGCAAAAGGTAAAGCTGATGCAGATGGCAATAGGCTCACATTTGCAGATGTAGAATGGTCTAAAGATAATGGTGATCCAGTTGACAAACCAAAAGGACAACCATACGTAGGAGATCCCGAAGCTCTACAATTATGGGGCAGAGTACGTAAAGGTGGTAAGCAACATAAGTTTGGATTTTATGATGGACAAGAAGAAGATCCTGCAAGTTTATTGTTTAATGCTTATCAAGAATTACAAAAGAAAATCAGCCTGAACAAAACTTATGATACTGACGTACTTAATCTAGCTAAAATGTTAGGTGTCTCAGTCTATGATATACATTTAGGTGATACCGTAGAGGTAATTAATCGTAGTGTTTATCCAAATATTGTAACTAAAGCTACGATCATTGAATATATACATAATCTTAATGATAAGAGTAAATCGAAAATTAAATTAGGTCATTTTCGTAACGCTCTTGATCTAGCAGGACGAGTTAATGATGTTGAAAAAGACTACAACGAAAATAAGGGTAAATTTGAAAACAAACCTGACAAAATTAAAGAAGAAGTTGAAGCTGATATTGGTGAAGTTGGTGACAACTTAAACCATTTAGAAAAACAACTTAATGATGACCTTGAAGAAACATCAGAACGGCTTGATAAAGCTGAAGACAATTTAGATCAAGCTGAAAAAGAATTAGCTGATACGGTTGAAGATGTTGCTAAAGGCAAGAAACGAATTGATGATGCTGAAGATCAACTTGACCAGCTTGATAAAGACTTGGATAAAGCTAAAGGTAAATTATCATCAGCAGAATCAGACATATCCGACTTAAATGATAATCTATCAGATGCTAACAGAGACATAAGATCAACAAAAAGTGATTTAAATAATCTTGAACATAACTTAACAGATGCAGAAAAACGTATCAATTCAACTGAAAGCAGCATTGACGATCTTGAAAAAGACTTGGCAAACAGAGATGACGACTTTAATGATGTTTACAGTGAATTGAATGACTTAGACCGTGCACTTGATAATAAAGTCACAGTTGGAAATTCAGCCAAAGATATAAACAAGAATAATTCAAGAATACTTGGGAAAAATCTAATTATTAATGGTGATACAACTGTTACTGGAACGATAGGTGCAAAACATGCAACTATTAAAGATATAACAACTGAAAGCATGGAATCAATTGATGCGAAAATTAAGGATGCAACTATTCATGATGCCACAATAACAGGTATCCTGAATGGTAAATTAGCAACAATCAAAGACCTGAAAACACAAAACATGACTGCCATTAATGCAACAATGCGTGACACAACAATATCTGGAACATTAGACGGAAATCATGCAACACTCAAGGATATTGAAACGAAAAACATGAAAGCTGTTGATGCAACAATTGAAGATGCAACAGTTACAGGTGACTTTAATGCAGATGATGCGACATTTAATGATTTAACTGTTCGAGATATGAGGGCGTTTGATGCATTCATCAAAGATGCAACAATCATAGGTGAGTTTAAGGGTAAACTTGCAACAATTAAAGACTTGACTACAAAAAATATGAGAGCACTTAATGCAACGATTAAAGATGCAACCATTGTTGGTGACATTAAAGGCGTTGATGCTAAATTCTTAAATACGACAATTGCTAAAAGTAAAATTCTTGATGCTGACATTAGGAACGCTAAGATCACAGGACGACTTGACGGTGCAACAGGAACGTTTGATGGTACTGTTAAAGCAGGTAATATTGAAGGCGGTGAAATTGAAGGTGTCACAATCAAGACAGGCACAAAATATGATGCAAGAATGAGTGTCACTGAACAAGAAATAACACTGTATCAAGGTGAAGGTTTATTAAGTGAAGAACAAGATAAAATGCACATTGGATTCCGAGCTGAAGACGGAAGCAGAACAAATAAACCTTACATGATCTGGGGTTACGGTAACAATCTCAGCAAAGACAAAATGATAATGGAAAAAGGTTCAAAATATTTCTATATGCGTTACCTTACGAGCAGTGGCACATCAAGAATTAAATTCAACTATAACGGAAGTATTGGACTTGTAGCGAAGGGCACATTACATCTTGATGCAGATGATGGTGTTAATGCTAACACACGGATTCACGCTGAAGGATTTCATGAGAGATCATCACCTGATGTTAAGAAAGATATCAGCAAATATGATGAAGATGCACTTAACATAGTAAATAGTTCACAAGTTTACAGATTTAGATACAATCATGAAGACGAAAACCAAGACTTCAAAATTGGCTTAATGGCTAATGAAGCTAAAGCTGTTAGTGATTCAAATGAATCAAGCATTAGTATCGGCGATAAATCAAGCATACTTTGGAAAGCTGTACAGCAACTTTCAGGCAGAATAGAAACACTTGAAACAAAATTAAACAAATATCAGGAGGCTAATTAATGCAACAAAAGCAAGTAGATGCACAGCAGGTAATTGATAGCTTATCACAACAGGTATCGGAATTAACAAAAGAAAAAGCTATGCTTCAATCATTGGTATCACAATATGAAAATGAAGTTAGTCAATCAGACCAACAAAACCAAACAAATAATCAAGACAACTCATAAATTGGGTTGTCTTTTTTTATGAAATTAAAGGAGGACTAGATATACATATATGTTGGAGGTATTTAAATGTCGGATAACAACAATGATTGGTATTCAAAACGAGAAATTTTTGATCAATTGATATCCATGAAAGACGCTGTAAGTAGTTTAAGAACTGAGATGAAAGAAACACGAGCACTCATGAAACAATACAACGGTCTTAGAGATGAAGTGAATAATACAAGATCAGAAATAGATAAAACACGTAAAAAAATTGATGATGTACAAAATCAAATTGAAAATATTAAAGCCGAACAAAAGGGTAAAAAAACAGTTGGACAAGGTATACGTGATTGGGGTGCAGTTATATTTAGTCTAGTCACTCTAGGTATATTAATATCTAGATTTATAGTTAATTTATAGAAATAAAAGGAGATAATAATATGAAAAAAGCAATTATAAGATTAGTTGTATTAGCTATTTTATTAATTAATCAGATACTTACAACAATAGGATTTGATTCACTACCATTTTCACAAGATCAGATTTATGAAGGTGTATCTAGTGTAGCTACAGTTATTGGCACAATCTGGACTTGGTGGAAAAATAATAACATGACACCTGAAGCACAACACGCTGATAACTGGATGAAAGCACAGAAAAGAAAACATAAACAACAACAAAATAATATGAAAGGAAACGTTTAAAATGAATCTTAATATTGATAAAGATTTCTTAACAGGACTACCAGAAGATACATTTGAAAATGGAAAAGGTAATTATGAAATGGTTGTAGCTCATGAGACAGCCGTAGATGATGATTCAATTGAACGCAATAAAGGGGTTTTTGGTAATAATGGCTGGCAGGACATGTCGGCATATCCACATTTCTTTGTAGACCATACTGGTATATGGCAATGTGCTTCATTAGATTATCAAGCTTGGGGCGCAGGTCAACCTGCTAACAGTATGGCAGTCCATGTAGAGTTATGTAGACGGTCAAATGAAGATGAATTTGAACAGTCTATGAAATATTATACTCAATTAATAGCATGGCTACTCAATAGACGTAATCTAAAATTTAAGCATCTAGGCACATTCTATACGCATCAAGATGTGTCAGAAAATCTAGGTGGAACAAATCATCAAGACCCTGTAGCTTATCTTAAATCGCATGGTGTCTCAGTATCTGATTTGATTGATCAGGTTAAAGCATCAATGGACAGTAAAGATGTATCAGTTAAACATAGTGCATCTAAATCTAATCATCATTCAGACAATAATAATGGTGGTGCTAAAATGGTTAAGCTACCAGCTAGTGCTGATACGTGGAAAACATATAAATTAAATGTACAACCTGTATCTAAGAATAGTGACTGGAGTTTGACACCTGCAAGGTATGATGGACTAGAATATAAAATACTTGATGAGCCTTATAATAATGTCGTTACAATCGACACCAGCAAAGGTAAACGTAATATATACGTAGCTCCTGATACGAATGCAGAGATTGTAAATGGTAATGTATTATCTAATAATAGCAAATCTGGTAATGCAGGTAAGCTGAAAATTGTCGGTGTAAGTAACGCAGCTATTGTTATGGATAGTCCTAATCGTAATAATAGTAATAACTTAGGTACGGCTAGTTTAGGTAGTACATTGCCACTTAATGGATCAGTTAAAGGTAAAAATAGTTCTAGTGGCTATTGGGAAGTTAAATACGATGGTCAGTTAGGTTACATAACAGGTAAATACGGCAAGCAGGTATAATAGGGGTATATTTAGCCCCTATTTTCCTTTTATTTTAACCGTAATCCACACAGATTACACAGATCAAGCTGAGAGATTTTTTGTACTTTCACGACTAATTGGTCTAACTTAATATAAAAAAGTCTTTGAGCATGATCTATGTAACCTATAGATTAATAACAATTATTAATTATTTAATTTTCAGACGGAATTGATAATCCATGTAAGATAAACCAAAATTTTAATATGACATATCAATATTAGACAAGAATATATCATGTATGGTAAAGTTGTCACTACCAGTTAAGAGTGTTGTATATAACGGTTCAACCTTGATATGATAGGCTTATGGTTAATTTAGAAGTTAACCATCCAAGAAGAAAATTAATCAGATGATGCGTCAAATGAACAATCAGCAGCAAGGTAAATAATCGGACTTATTTATATAAGATAATAAGTTGTACAACCCCTGTGCAGGATGTTATAGCAGGGGTTTTAACCCGTATGCTTGTATATCGACAGCGACCATTCCTCTTCAATCAGCAACACAATCTTTAATTGTTTAACGTGAAAATGTTGGATTGTTGTCAAAACCAAGAACATTATGTGCGGTTGTTTTTGGTAAAATGCAAGCAGTTCCTACTGTAAGGGGGGATGGGCATGTCAGAAGAGATTAATGTCTTCATTGCATTCGGTGCAGGCTTTTTGTCGTTTATTTCGCCTTGTGTCCTGCCGTTGTATCCGGCGTTTCTTTCCTATATTACCGGTATGAGTGTTAATGAATTAACCAATGAAAATAAAATGCTGACACGGAAAAGTTTACTGCACACTGCTTTTTTTCTGCTCGGGTTTTCACTTGTGTTTATTATGCTGGGTTTCGGTTCGTCGGCTATTTCCGAGTTTCTTAAAGCGAATCAGGCTGTCATTAGGCAGATTGGTGCCGTTTTAATTGTGTTTTTTGGATTGGTTGTTGTTGGTGTCTTTAATTTCCAATTTCTTATGAAAGACCGGACAATAACCATTAAAAATCGCCCAGCTGGGTATGTAGGTTCCTTTATTATAGGTCTTGCTTTTTCGTTGGGATGGACGCCTTGCATGGGTCCTATTCTGGTCATTGTGATATCGCTGGCGGCATCCAATCCGGATATCGGCATGGTTATGATGCTTAGTTATATACTCGGTTTTTCCATTCCGTTTTTTATCCTGTCATTTTTTGTTGGTAAGATGGCATGGATTAAACGGCACAGTGCAAAGATTGTTAAAATAGGCGGTTATATTATGGTCTTCATGGGCGTCGCTTTGTACTTTGATTGGATGAGAGATCTGACGCGGTTTTTAGCCAGCTTATTTGGCTTTTCTGGATTGTAAGAGCCATTTAGTGAAGCAAATGATGGAAAAGAGGTTTTATCTGACATGTATAAGCCGAATGATTTGATTCTGAGAACAATGACATCACTTATTGCTTTCATATTATTAGGATTTTCAATTTATTTGCTGTTTGCAGGCCATAATTCACCAGGCGGTGGATTTATAGGCGGTTTAATGACATCTGCTGCCATTGTTCTTATGTATATGGCTTATGGCTCCAATATCATGAAAAAGGTATTACCGGTAAACTTTCTTAAAATGGCGCCTCTCGGCCTGTTGATTGCAGCTGTAACAGGGGTGGGATCTTTTCTGTTTAAACAGCCATTTTTATCCCATACATTTGCTGAAGTGCATATACCAGTTATTGGTGAAATGGAACTTGCGACTGCAACAATTTTTGATTTTGGTGTTTATCTGACTGTTCTAGGCGTAACAATCACCATTATTTTGACTATTGCAGACGATCGTTAACCGGCTGTAAATTTAAGTCTCTTTAGATAACTTGTCAAAGCTGAATAATTTGCCTTTAGGAAAGAGTTGATTAATCATGTTTTGGTTAATAGCAAGTACGCTGGTTGCAGCAATGATGGCAACTGCTATGATGGTTCTTCGACTTAAAGCTTCCAAGCAGCCGGCATCCGTTAAAAAAATCATATTGCCGCCGATATTTATGAGTACAGGAGCATTTATGTATCTTGTGCCAGCTTTTCGGCTGGATTTGTCCGAGATTGCTGAAGCACTCATAGTTGGCATTATCTTTTCTGTTTTCCTAATCAAGACATCCAAATTTCAAATAAAAGGTGAACAAATTTATTTGATCCCGTCAAAAGCTTTTGTTTTTGTTTTGATTGGTTTACTATTGGTTAGAATTATTATTAAAGTTATTATAGGCGCAACGATTTCGGTAGGGGAGACGAGCGGCATGTTCTTCCTTTTAGCCTTTGGTATGATTATATCATGGCGTCTGGCTATGCTCTATAAGTATAAAAAGCTGGAAAAGAAACTCAATCAACCTGAGTCGACATAAACATTTAAAAAGGCTGACCCCGTATGGTCAGCCTTTTTAAATGTTTTTGTTATAACGGTTTCGCCAATTTTTAGCGTAGTCAGATCGTGACAGAGGGAATAAATGCTCATACGGAGCAACGTTGATTTCCTTTTCTTTTAATTTTTTCCTTAAAAATTTATGATCACGTTTCGGTGTTGCTAAAATGTACCCTTCAATTAATATGTCAGACGTAATTGTATTGTATTGTTTGGCCAGCGCAACCTCACCAATCTTGCCGACAATCCTATGCCGGGCTACATCGCGGAACAGCTCAGGGACAGGACTGACTAATTCCTCTAATAGCAGTTTTTGATCTTTTCCCCACATATATTTTGTTTCATTGACATAATATGTTTCCCAGTCCATGTTAGAATGACCGTCTTGTTTTGGCAATTGCTTGAGGAATTTGCGGAACATAAAGAACCCGCCGATTCCCATCAGGATAATCAGTAAAAATCCCCATAAAACAATCAGATACTCACCAATAATACCCATATTATCACCTGTTTTTGTTTGTTAATCTGATATATAATATTATTTCCCTTTATATTTTGGTATTTGTAGGATATGATAGGAGTATGCAAATATTCCCATAAAGTGTAAAATTTCTACATTTTTATCTGTACAAAGTTTATATACATACAACTCTTTTATATTACATATTAGCATATTTTCCGTATTTTTGTCATATGAATAACTGACGAAATTCGAGAGAGGAGGCAATAGAATGACTAATCGCTACTACTGGCAATCACCAGGACACCATTCAAGAGACTATCATCATTCGGCATTATCGCCATCACCCATATTCAATAATCTGGCTTCGTTACCTGCACCAATTCTCCAGTGGATTGATCAGAATATGGGTGGGTTCATTACAGTACTTGATCAATACGGTATTATTCGATATATTTCGAAAACCGTTGAGCCGATATTGGGTCTTGCAGCAGAGGATCTGATAGGTACGACATGGCATCAATGGGTTTCGGAGGAAAATGCAACCTATTTAGAAGCAAATGTTGATAAGACACTGCAGGAACAAAAAACGTTTAATCTCGAGCTGCAGACTTGCGAAGGGAAACGTATGTCAACAGCTAACTTGCTGACGTCTGTAAAAGATGATAACCAAAAATTGTTTTATATAGTTGCAACCAAGGATAGGACCGATAAAAAAGAAGCCGAAGATATGATGGTTCACTCAGAAAAAATGTCCGTGGCTGGCCAGCTTTCGGCGGGCATTGCTCATGAAATCCGGAATCCGCTTACATCGCTGAAGGGTTTCCTGCAGCTATTGCAAGCTGGTGTAAAGAACGAAGAAGCGTTTTATCCTATTATGATTGATGAAATTGAAAAGATGGAGACTATCACATCAGAGTTATTGTTTATTTCCAAACCCATGACTGATCAGCAGGAACTACAGAATCTTTCAGAAATGATAGACGATGTTGCAACCCTTTTAAAACCACAGGCAGGGCTGAAAAATATTATTATTCTGCAAGAACAGAATCCAGGAGGCATGATCGAATGTGATCGTTCCCAGATTAAACAAGTGTTTATTAATCTATTTAAAAATGCCATTGAGGCCATGGACAATCCTGGATACATAACTGTAAAGGATCAATCGGATCAGGATAATATTATAATTGATGTTATCGATGAAGGTTCTGGCATACATGAGGATGTCATACATAAACTTGGGGACCCTTTTTTTACAACGAAACAAAATGGGACGGGCCTTGGACTGATGATTACCCAGCAGATTCTCAAAAATCATAATGGACGTCTGGATATTTTCCGAAATAACACTATTGGCAGTACATTTCGCGTCATATTCCAGAAGCTTAATAATAACTAAACGTTTGCAGATAGACTAGTAACTTATAAGGATTGCTTATCAGATATCATAATTTTTTTATATAGGTTTATTTTTCTTAAATCAATTGTCTTATAGATTGATTTCGAGTACGATATATTTAAAGGGATGGAATTGGCAAAATGGTAATGGGAAGGGGTCATCCTTATGAAAATTAATGCTAAAAAGCAGTTTGAGCTTAATGGCAAAACGTATAATTTTTATCAGCTCAAAGCAATTGAAGATGCTCAATTAGGCAGCGTATCCCGTTTGCCTTTCTCAGTTCGCGTGCTGTTGGAGTCACTCATGCGTCAGCAAGACGGGCATGTTATTAAGGACGAACATGTGGAAAGTTTATCTAAATGGGGGGCAGACACCGGTAAGGAAGCTGATGTGCCGTTTAAACCGTCACGAATAATCTTGCAGGATTTTACTGGTGTTCCGGCTGTTGTTGATCTGGCTTCGTTACGCAAAGCCATGGTTGATATGGGCGGTGAACCAGACAAAATCAATCCGGAAGTGCCTGTGGATTTAGTCATTGACCACTCAGTACAAGTGGATCAGTATGGGACACAGAACGCTTTAGCAGCTAATATGGATTTAGAATTTGAACGCAACATGGAACGTTATGAATTTCTGCACTGGGCGCAAAAGGCATTTGATAATTATCGTGCTGTCCCGCCCGCCACCGGAATTGTGCATCAGGTCAACCTGGAGTATATTGCAAACGTTGTTCACGGGATTGAAAATGCAGATGGAACGTATGATGCATTCCCTGATACACTGGTCGGTACTGATTCGCACACAACGATGATTAACGGTTTAGGTGTGCTTGGCTGGGGGGTTGGCGGCATCGAGGCTGAAGCAGGTATGCTTGGCCAGCCATCTTATTTCCCTGCACCGGAAGTGATCGGGGTTAAGTTTACCGGCAGCTTTCCGCAGGGCACCACAGCAACAGATTTGGCATTAAAAGTAACGCAAGTTTTGCGTGAAAAAAATGTGGTCGGAAAGTTTGTGGAGTATTTCGGGCCTGGATTGCAAGATATGCCGCTTGCTGATCGCGCTACAATTTCTAATATGGCTCCTGAATACGGAGCTACATGCGGTTTTTTCCCAGTTGATCAAGAATCACTGAACTATCTTCGCTTAACGGGACGAAGTGAAGAACAGATTGAACTCGTTGAAACATATTGCAAAACAAATGATCTGTGGTATTCGCCTGATCAGGCGGATCCTGAGTACAGTGAGGTTGTGGAAATTAACCTGTCAGAACTTGAACCGAATCTGTCGGGTCCCAAGCGTCCACAGGATTTAATCGCTTTATCCGATATGAAACAATCATTTAATCAAGCTGTTACAGCACCATTAGGCAACCAGGGATTAGGCCTTGATCAATCAGAATTTGCAAAAGAAGCTAAAGTGAATCATCCTGATGGCAAAACGTCGGTTATGAAAACAGGCGCTCTGGCAATTGCGGCCATTACATCGTGTACCAATACGTCAAACCCTTATGTCATGCTTGGTGCCGGACTTCTTGCGAAAGAGGCAGTCAAAAAAGGGTTAAAAGTTCCGGAATATGTCAAGACGTCGCTTGCGCCAGGTTCGAAAGTTGTGACACGGTATCTGGCTGATTCTGGGCTGCAGGAATATTTGAATCAGCTTGGTTTTAATCTGGTGGGTTATGGCTGTACGACATGTATCGGTAACTCCGGTCCGTTGCGCCCGGAAATCGAAGAAGCCATTTCAGAAAAAGATTTAACGGTTTCGTCTGTTCTATCCGGCAATCGGAACTTTGAAGGGCGTATCCATCCGCTTGTTAAAGCTAACTATCTGGCATCACCTCCATTGGTCGTAGCGTACGCACTTGCTGGAACTGTCGATATTGACTTGACAAAAGATCGTCTGGGAACCGATGGTAACGGAGAGCCAATCTATCTGAAAGACATCTGGCCTTCAATGGAGGATATTAAGAGCACGGTCCAAACTGTTGTAAAACCAGAGATCTTCCGCAAAGAATATGAATCTGTTTTTCATTCCAATGAGAAATGGAATAACATTCAAACTACCGATGAACCTTTGTTTGCGTGGGACAGTGAATCCACATATATTCAAAATCCGCCATTTTTTGAAGGATTGCCAGAAGAGGCGGGAAGCGTCAAGCCATTAAATAATCTTAGGGCAATCGGCAAGTTTGGTGATTCTGTTACAACAGACCATATTTCACCTGCCGGCGCTATCCCTAAGGATATGCCTGCTGGTCAGTACCTGCGCTCAAAAGGCGTATCGCCAAGGAACTTCAACTCTTATGGTTCACGCCGGGGGAACCATGAAGTGATGATGCGGGGAACGTTTGCTAATATCCGTATTCGCAATCTGCTGGCCCAGGGACAGGAAGGCGGTTATACGACTTACTGGCCGACTGGTGAACTGATGCCGTTTTATGATGCAGCTATGAAGTATCAGGAAGATGGCACAGATCTGCTTGTGATGGCCGGCAAAGATTATGGCATGGGATCGTCACGTGACTGGGCGGCTAAGGGTACGGATCTTTTAGGCATTAAGACAGTCATTGCAGAAAGTTTTGAACGTATCCACCGTTCCAACCTGGTTATGATGGGTGTCCTCCCATTACAATTTGAACAGGGTGACAGCGCTGATAAACTTGGCCTTACAGGCAAAGAAACGTTTAATGTTGAAGTTGATGAAAATGTCAAACCGCACGATCGCATTAAGGTCACGGCTATTGATGAAGCTGATAACAAAACTGAGTTTCATGTTATTGCGCGTTTCGATAGTGATGTGGAAGTTGATTACTATCGTCACGGGGGTATTCTGCAGATGGTATTGCGGAATAAGCTGCAATCAGATAGCATTGCCCAATAAGCGGTCATTAGAAAAGGCCAATACACCTGATATTTCTGGTGTATTGGCCTTTTTAATTTCTGAATGAATGACAAGTTTTGGCCATTCTGTCTTAATCTTTAATGCCTGCCATCTTCTGAATAAATTTTTATAAAAATGGCAACACTATTCTTAATATATGCTTTTTAACATTCAATAAAGCTTTAAGAGGAGTGGTATCAATGGCTTTAAAAAGACAATTATCCTTTGATGAACTTGTACAGGAAAATCGTCAGCAAATGTTGCAGGATGAATCAGTGCTTGAGAAGATCGAGCAAAATATGAAAGCGAACGTGAATCCCCCAATCGATGAAAGAGCGCCTGATTAGGAGCAAAAATGGCGTTTTTGTCTGTATACATATTTCCTGGGTTTTCGTAAAAAATTGAAAACGTGACATGTGGTCTTACTAACCCTGGAACAGGAGCAATTATGATGGACAAATACCCGCATAAGGACTACATGCTTGCCTCAGGTCATGCTTTAATGGCTTGGGGCTTTTAACACTTACGGGCAAAGCGCTTGATTCCTGTTTTAAAGTGATATGTGGTAATATGGCTTTAGACATCATAAAAGGGGGAAACAAGATTGCATAAAACAAATACGCCAATCGAGGTAAGATACCAGGAAACTGATCAAATGGGTGTCGTTTACCATGCTAATTACCTCATCTGGTTTGAAATTGGCCGCACCAAATATATCGAGAGTCTCGGCTTTACTTATATGGATATGGAAAACAATCATATTGTATCCCCGGTCACTGATGCGCAGGTTCAATTTAAACAGCCCGTTCGCTACGGTGAAGAAGCAGCTGTTGAAACATGGCTGGATGCTTACGATGGTGTTCGAACGGTTTATGGTTATCGAATTGTGAAGGAAAATGGTGAGACAGCTGTTACTGGAACAACCACACATGTGATTGTACATAAGGTATCCTTCCGTCCAATGCCATTGCGTAAGGCTTATCCTGAATGGCATCAAGCTTATTTAAAGCAATTGAACGGTGAAGCGTGATGGCATTTGGTATTAACAGACAGGAATTAAACAAGTGGAAAACAGCTGTTTCGCAGGATACGGTCAGCTTTTTAACGCATTACTGGATCGATGAACGATTTCCCGGCTGTGATACAGTTACAAAAGCCGGCTGCCGTGATATAGACAAACTGACAGCCTGGGGGAACCAGTATGGTTTACGGGCTGAGTGGATTGATATGGATGATGCTTATCCGCATTTTGATCTTTTTGGGGATAAGCAGGCATTTATCCTGCGGCAGGAAGCACAGTGGGACCAAATTAAACGCTTTAAATTATAGTAAAAGGCGCTGACATCAATCAGCGCCTTTTACTATTTTTCGTCCTTTTCCGGTACAGGATCAAGTCCGCCTGCGTGAAACGGATGGCATTTACTGATACGCTTGATGGTCAGATAGCCGCCTTTAAAGAAGCCAAAACGCTGAAAAGCCTCTAATCCGTATTGAGAACATGTCGGAAAAAAACGGCACGTTGGGGGCTTAATAGGACTGATAACTTTACGGTAAAACGTTATCAGTCCGATCGCAATATTTTTCATAGGCGATCAGCTTTGGCTCTGTTTGTCGAATGATACTGATGCAATGGCATCATGCATATGAATTGATTCTTCGTTGCGGCATTGAATTTGAAACCGGTTGACAAACGGCATTTCATATAAATCTGCAGCTACAAGACGTGCCAAATCCTCAACAAAACGTGGATTTTCATAGGCTTGTTCGGTTACCGTCTTTTCATCAGGCCGTTTGAGGACGGGGTGCAGTCTGGCACTGGCGTTGCTTTCTGCCGCTTCCAGAAGCTGTTCTTTCCAATCGATTGATGTTTCATCAAAGTCTTCTGCGAGTGATACAGTCATGCTTACTTCTCCGCGCTGATTGTGTGCGCCGTATTCACTAATTTCTTTAGAACACGGGCAGAGTGTCGTAACAAACGGTGCAAGGGAAACATCAATGGTATGGCCTGAGACGGCATCATAGTGTACCCGGATTGATGCGTCTGCATGATTCATGCCAGTGAGGCCTGATTGAGGACCGCGGCGTTCATAATACCAGGGAAAACTCACTTTTATCTCAGCATCATTTTGATCCAGACGTATTGCCAAGTCTCTTGCAAAATGCTTGAGCGTTTCGATATTAATACTGAAGCCACTCTCCTGAAGTGTCTGCAGCTGTTCTGTGAAACGGCTCATGTTCGTTCCCTTGCTGGATTTATCTATAGCTGAGGAAAACTCGAATGAAGCGATTGTTGTTTGGGTTTCCGGTTCCAGATTACTGGCAATGGTGATTGGGTGCTGTACATTCGCAATCCCGACAGCATCAAGGTCAAATAAAAAGTCTTTTTTTGTATTCTGTACATCAGTCATGCCGCTTTTTTCGTTTGGTTTTGTTCTGGGACCGGGCTCGACAGAACCAAATAGTTTATGACGCTGTGCTTTATCCGGCAGCTGTTTTTGAGCAAATTGTCTAGCTTTATCCATAACGATCTGTGACCCCTTCCAATTCGTAACTAAATTACAATATCAGTATACTAAACAAATGAAGCAGGATTCAATTTATCGGCTTTATCATTACATCCAGGTAATTTTCGGTTCCGTTTTATTTTTAATGCGTTTAATGTTTTCCCAGTGGCGATAAAACACAAAAACAGTTACAATGGCTGTGACGATGAACAAAGTCCAGTCGTGAAAGGCAGCGGAAGCAATAGTGGCGATAATGCCAGTAAGCATTGATGCCAGGGAAACATATTTAGAAATATATAAAGTTACAAGAAACGATCCCACCATAATAGCAAATAAAATTGGATTTATACCAAGGAAAATACCGCCGGATGTAGCAACGGCTTTTCCGCCTTTGAATCTGGCAAACAACGGATATGTATGGCCAAGCACCGCGAATAAGCCCACTCCCAGGCGAAATATCCCGGCATCGAACACTAACGGGAGTGCTGTTGCAATCGTACCTTTTAGAATATCAGCTGTTACGACAATAATTCCGGCTTTTATACCCAGGATTCGGAACGTGTTGGTAGCACCAAGATTGCCGCTCCCGTGCTGTCGGATGTCCAGATTGTAGCCCAGTTTCCCCACAATAATGCCAGAGGGTATGGACCCTAATAAGTAAGCGATAACAGCGTAAGCCAGAAATTCCATAGCAAACCTACTTTCCAAGTAATAATAACTCCAGACTATTTTACCACGAAGTCATGATACATAGAACCATTAATACGTCATAGATTCAAAATATTTCAGACAAAGACACAAAAAATTGTGCTATAATGATAAGAAAACTCTCTGAAGGAGAAATCTATGATTCAATTTGAGGATGTGCAAAAAGTTTATTCGGATGGCACGCAGGCACTTAATCATTTTTCCCTAAAAATAAATGATGGTGAACTGATGACGCTTATTGGCCCGAGCGGATGCGGCAAAACAACAGCGATGAAGATGATTAACCGTTTGAAGGAACCGTCATCAGGAAAAATATACATAAACGACGCGCCCGTAGAGGATTATCATATTCATGAACTCAGGTGGAATATTGGGTATGTGCTTCAGGAAATCGCCCTATTTCCGCATATGACGATTGAGGAAAATATCGCTGTTGTACCAGAAATGAAAAAATGGAGGCAGTCATCCATTCGGCAGCGAACAGCTGAACTGCTGGACATGGCTGGGCTGGATCCGTCTGTGTACAAACAACGCAAACCAAGTGAACTGTCCGGTGGTGAACAACAGCGTGCAGGAGTCATTCGTGCTCTGGCTGCTGACCCGGATATTATTTTAATGGACGAGCCATTCAGTGCTCTTGACCCAATCAGCCGTGAACAGCTGCAGCAGGATATCCGGCAAATACAGCAGGAAATTCAGAAAACGATTGTCTTTGTAACGCATGATATGGATGAAGCTCTGGCGCTCGGTGACCGAGTCTGTCTGATGAAAGAAGGGCAGGTGGTCCAGGTTGACACACCGCAGCAGCTGGTTCTTAATCCTCAGACCGATTTTGTGAAAACCTTTATTGGTGAACGCAAATCGCCATGGCAAACAGCGATTGATGTCATTGCCGATCGATCGGGGAACCATTCGATAACTGTTGCAGCATATGAAAACAGCGACTTTCCGCAAAAAGGAACCTATATCATATATGATACGGCTGATCAGTTTGCTGGTGCTGTCATCGATGGTCAGACAGTGAATACGATTTTAACATTGGAAAATAATATGACTCTGGATCAGGCGGCTGTAAAACTGCAGGAAAATCGGCAATCGGTATATCCCGTCCTGAAAGGCAGTGAGCTTATCGGCACCTTAACCTACTCTGATATCGTGGCATTTCTGAAACATGAAACCGCGAGAAAAGATGGGGTGGTCCGGTCATGAAAGATTTTCTTTCGGTTTTTCGCAACAGACAGGATATGCTTTTAGAGACGATCTGGGAACACCTGCAAATATCACTATTATCACTTATTATTGCCATTGTCATTGCTGTGCCGCTGGGATTGATTCTTACCCGGTATCACCGGATTGCGGAACCCATAATTGGGCTGTCAGCCATCTTGCAGACAATTCCCAGTCTGGCGGTCCTGGCGTTCTTAATTCCGTTTTTTGGAATAGGAACGACACCTGCTATCATAGCGTTAACGATCTATGGGCTGCTTCCGATTTTACGCAACACATATACGGGTATTCAAGAAGTGGATCCCGCGTTAAAAGAGGCAGCAACCGGTATGGGGATGAACTCATTTAAACGGCTGACAAAAGTAGAACTGCCGCTTGCCATGCCGGTAATTATGGCAGGCATCCGGACCTCTATGGTATTGATTGTCGGGACAACGACGCTCGCGGCACTTATTGGTGCGGGCGGTCTCGGTGAACTTATCCTGCTTGGAATTGACCGCGGTGCCGATCTGAATCTCATTTTGCTCGGCGCTATTCCAGCTGCTCTTTTGGCTATATTGCTTGATGTTATTTTGCGCGGCGTTGAACGCATTTCCAAAAGAGCGGGTTTTAAATCATTTATTATTATGCTTACTGTAGCTGGTTTAATTGTAGCTGCACCGTTTTTCTATTCACCTGCCAAACAGGCAGATATTACGATAGGCGGAAAACTTGGTGCGGAACCGGCTATTTTAATTAACATGTATAAACTGCTGATTGAAGACGAAACAGACTTAACAGTTGATTTAGAACCCGGTTTGGGAAAAACAGCCTTTGTTTTCAGTGCTCTTAAAAATAACAGTATTGATATTTATCCGGAATTTACAGGTACCGCTATTGTCACTCACCTGGAACAAGAACCGGCCAGTAATGACAAAAAGGAAGTGTATGAGCAAGCTAAGAAGGGTATGGAAGAGCAATACAATATGACACTGCTAAAACCAATGACCTATAATAACACATATGCGGTTGCAACAACTCAGGAATTGGCTAAAACGCATAATCTTGAATCTATCGGAGACTTGAAAAAGGTGGAAAGTAATATAACAGCCGGTTTTACTTTGGAATTTAACGATCGTTATGATGGCTATACAGGCATGCAGGATGTTTATAATCTTGCTATCAGTGATGTCCAGACTCTGGAACCAGGCATTCGACAGGAAGCGCTGAAGAATGGTGAAGTTGATGTGATTAATGCCTATGCTACCGACAGTTATATGGTTGATATGGATTTGACGATCCTTGACGATCCGAAAAATCTATTTCCCCCTTACCAGGGCGCCCCGTTATTACGTGATGAAACGCTGAAGAAACATCCGAAGCTTGCTGACGTTCTGAATAAACTGGGCGGACGTATGACAGATAATGAAATGCGTCAGCTGAATTACCGTGTGGATTATGAAGATAAGGACCCGGCTGATGTTGCCCGTGACTATTTGACTCAAGAAGATTTGCTGGACGATTAACGGCAGCTAGAGCGCATGGTGTGGGCTTAATGAGCATTTCGGCATAGCTGAAATGCCCGTTACTATTGGTCATAAGCTAAAATACAGTTTACAAACCGAAACGTTTGTTCTATCATTGAAATACTGATTGGATAACGTGTATGCTTGATTAAGTAAAAGAGAGGGGACAGGGCTTCATGGCAAACAAACCATTACAATATACAGATGAGTCGATCCATGTTCTGGAAGGGCTTGACGCGATTAGAAAAAGACCTGGTATGTATATCGGCAGCACTGACCAGCGTGGTCTGCATCATTTAGTATTCGAGATTGTTGATAACGCTGTTGATGAAGCACTGGCCGGCTATGGTTCGGTCATTAAAGTGACGATCCACCATGATAATAGTATTGCGGTTGAAGATACAGGCAGAGGCATTCCGACTGGTCTGCACAGCAGCGGCAGACCAACAACCGAAGTTATTTTCACCGTCTTGCATGCCGGCGGTAAATTTGGCCAGGGCGGCTATAATACAAGCGGTGGTCTGCATGGCGTTGGTGCGTCTGTCGTTAACGGGTTGTCTGAGTGGCTTGAGGTAACCATTTTTCGGGATGGCTATAGATATAAGCAGCGTTTTGAACATGGCGGCAAACCTGTCAGTTCTTTGGAAAAATTAGGCCAAACAAATAAAAAGGGAACCATCATTCACTTTAAACCGGATCCTGCGATTTTTACGACGACCACATATAACTATGAAACAATATCGGAACGGCTTAGAGAAGCGGCCTTTTTATTGAAAGGCTTAAAAATAGAACTGACAGACAAGCGGGACAATATGCAGGAAGTTTTTCAATTTCCTGATGGGTTAAAATCGTTTGTAACACACTTGAATGAAGAAAAAGATGCATTACATCCGGTTGTTTCGTTTGAAGGTGAGCAAGAAGGTATTGAGACGGACTTTGCTTTTCAGTTTAACGATGGATTTGCGGAAAATATGCTGTCGTTTGTCAACCACGTACGCACAAAAGATGGCGGCACACATGAATCCGGTGCAAAAACGGCCATTACGCGTGTCTTTAATGATTATGCCAGAAAAAATGCATTTCTGAAGGAAAAAGATAAAAATCTTGAAGGTACAGATATCAGGGAAGGAATGACGGCGCTTGTCTCTGTTCGCATTCCGGAAGAAAAGCTGCAATTTGAGGGCCAGACCAAAGATAAACTGGGTACACCAGATGCCAGGTCGGTCGCTGATGCTGTCGTATCGGAAAATCTCTCCTACTTTTTAGAAGAGAATCCGGAAGCAGCCGGCACCCTTATTCGTAAGGCTATGAAGGCAAAGGAAGCACGTGATGCTGCCAGAAAGGCACGGGAAGAGTCACGGTCAGGAAAAAGGAAAAAACGAAAAGACACACTTTTAAGCGGTAAATTAACGCCGGCTCAATCCAAAAACCCGGCGGATAATGAATTGTATCTTGTGGAGGGTGATTCGGCTGGCGGATCGGCCAAACAAGGACGTGATCGCAAATTTCAGGCCATCCTGCCATTACGCGGCAAAGTGATCAATACGGAGAAGGCGAAACTGCAGGATATTTTGAAAAATGAGGAAATTTCAACAATTATTAATACGATTGGCGCAGGTGTTGGCGGCGATTTCACATTGAGCGAGAGCCAATATGATAAAATTGTTATCATGACGGATGCTGACACGGATGGCGCCCATATTCAAGTGCTCCTCCTAACCTTTTTCTACCGGTACATGCGCCCGCTTGTAGAGGAAGGTAAGGTGTATATTGCCTTGCCGCCGCTTTATAAAATCAGCAAGGGAAAAGGAAATAAGGAGCAGACTGTTTATGCCTGGGACGATACAGAAATGCAAAAGACGATTAATGAATTCAAAAAAGGCTATACCGTGCAGCGCTATAAAGGTCTGGGTGAGATGAATGCTGATCAGCTGTGGGAAACAACGATGAATCCGGAAACACGTACATTAATCAGGGTCACCATTGACGATCTGGCCCGCGCCGAAAGACGTGTCACCACTCTGATGGGTGATAAGGTAGAACCGCGGCGAAAATGGATTGAAGGTCACGTCGAATTCGGAATGGAAGACGATGCCAACATACTGGAAAATGATCAAATTCATTCATAGAAATATAATGCAAAGGAATGGATAAAGTGCACAGGAGGAATTGGTTTGGCAAAAGCAGAAAATTTTTTGGATCTGCCGCTTGAAGAGGTGCTGGGTGACCGGTTTGGGCGCTATAGCAAATATATCATTCAAGAACGGGCGCTTCCGGATGCCCGGGATGGCTTGAAGCCTGTCCAGCGGAGAATTTTGTACGCAATGAACGAAGAAGGCAATACATACGATAAGAATTTCCGTAAGGCTGCTAAAACAGTCGGAACCGTTATTGGTAATTACCATCCGCACGGTGACAGTTCTGTTTATGAAGCAATGGTTCGCTTAAGCCAGGACTGGAAGGAACGCAGCAGTCTGGTAGAGATGCATGGCAATAACGGGAGCCTTGACGGAGATCCTCCTGCAGCCATGCGTTATACTGAAGCAAAACTATCAGAAATTGCTTCAGAAATGCTGCGGGATATTGGTAAAGAAACCGTTGATTTCATTCCTAACTTTGATGATACGATCTCAGAACCGGTCGTTCTGCCGGCAAGATTTCCTAATCTCTTAATAAATGGATCGACGGGTATATCAGCAGGCTATGCAACTGATATACCGCCCCATAATCTGGGTGAAGTAATTGACGCTGTGGTTAAAAGAATCGATAACCCGGCTGTTACCGTGGATGAATTAATGCAGGTTATGCCAGGTCCTGATTTTCCTACCGGGGGTATTATTCAAGGTGCTGATGGCATCCGGAATGCCTATGAAACAGGAAGAGGAAAGGTTGTAATCCGCGGGAGAACAGCGGTGGAGACGATTCGTGGCGGCCGCGAACAGCTAGCGATTGATGAAATTCCTTATGATGTTAATAAAGCAACCATGGTTAAAAAGATGGATGAATTGCGGATTGACCGTAAAGTGGAAGGTATAACTGAAGTACGCGATGAGACGGACCGAACTGGTCTGCGGATAGTTGTGGAGCTAAAGAAAGGTGCCGATAGTGACGGAATCCTAAATTATCTTTATAAAAACACGGATCTCCAAGTAACCTATCATTTCAATATGGTAGCCATTCATGAAAAAACGCCTGAACAGCTGTCGCTGCCGCAAATTCTTGATGCTTATATCGCACATCAAAAAGACGTTGTTACAAGACAAACTGTTTTTGATTTAAATAAGGCAAACGATCGTGCCCATATTGTAGAAGGCCTGATTAAGGCTATTTCGATTCTTGATGATGTGATTGCAACAATACGGGCATCTAAAGACAAGAAGGATGCCAAAAAACATATTATAGCTAATTATGATTTTTCTGAGAAACAAGCGGAAGCAATTGTAACCCTGCAATTATATCGATTGACGAATACAGATATTTCACAGCTTGAGGAAGAAGCAAAAACGTTAGCGAAACAAATTCAGGAGCTCGAAACATTGCTGGCCAGCGACAAAAAACTATTGCAGCATATCAAACGTGATTTGAAACAGATCAAGCGCACATTTACTGATCAGCGCCGAACCGTTATAGAAAATGAGATTGACGACTTAACCTTCGATATTGATGTTACAGTCGCGAAAGAAGATGTTGTTTTCTCGGTTACACGTGATGGTTATGTGAAACAGACGAGCACCCGTTCCTACAATGCTTCAAATGGGGAAGATCCCGGGATGAAAGACGGTGATCATCTTGCGGGGTTACTGGAGCTTAATACAACTGACCACATCCTCCTGTTCACAAACAAGGGGAAATATATTTATATTCCTGTCCATGAGTTGCCAGATATCAGATGGAAGGACCTGGGACAGCATATTTCTAACTTTGTCTCGATCGATCAGGACGAACGGATTGTCCAGGCTATTCCGGTGCGGGCATTTACAGAAAACCAGTATCTTATCTTTTTCACTCAAAACGGTATGGTTAAACGCAGTAAATTGTCTTTATATAAGGCCAGACGTTATTCTAAGGCACTGATTGCCCTTAATTTGAAGAATGATGATGAGGTTGTCAGTGTTCAGCAAACAGATGGCCGGGAACATGTTTTTGTTGCTACTGATACAGGATTTGGCCTTTGGTATGATGAATCAGAAATATCTGTCGTTGGACAGCGGGCTGCAGGTGTCAAAGCTATTAAGCTAAAAGAGAACGAAAGAGTTGTCAGCGGACAAATATTTGCAGAACAGGAAGGACCATCTATTGCAGTGATAACACAACGTGGAGCTGTTAAACGGATGAGACTGCGTGAGTTTGACAAATTCGATCGTGCCAGCCGTGGCCAGCTTATGCTTCGAGAATTAAAAACAAAGGCGCACCGTCTCAAGGGCCTTTATACAGTGACAGGTGGTGAAACGATTTATTTCCGGACAAGCCAGGACGAGATACACCATGTAGATCCGCTTGAGCTGACCGCGAGTTCCCGCTACAGCAATGGCTCCTTTGTTATTAATAGTGACAATCAAGGTGAGGTAACAGAGGTTTGGAAGGAAGCTTCGTATCAGAAACCTTTTGAAGACTGATGCTAAACAAGACAGGTTTACAAAATTCAGACCTGTCTTGTTTGTTTTTAAAACTTCTTCGTATTTTCAAAAAAATATGCTATACTAATCATGACAGTGAAGGGAGGCTGACGACGAACTTAAGACAAAAGATTATGGAAGAGGCTTTAGTCTTGTTTGATAAAAATGGTTTTCATGGGGTAACTGTTAGTGAGATTGTAGCGCAAACCGGCACGTCTAAAGGTGGCTTTTACCATCATTTTTACAGTAAAGATGAACTCCTGTTTGTCATCCATGATACGTTCATCACATATGCATTGGAACAGGCGATGATTGCCAATAAAACATACTTCGTCCCGACTCAGAAACTTCAGACCATCGTTAAGGAATTTGTTAAAACATTTGATCTTTACAAACCTTATATTTCGGTTTTTTATCAGGAAGATATCTATTTGAAATATGAGTATGAATGGCGCATAAGGGAGAAACGTGATTCGTTTAAACAAATCATTATAGAGGTTTTAAAAGAAGGACAGGAAACTGGTGAATTCAGGGATCGTATCCCCGTTGATATGACAGCTATGGCCATTCTGGGGATGGTCAACTGGACGTATAAATGGTATCAGCCATCTGGAGCGATGTCGATTGATGACATTGGTTCTGTTTATGTTGATTTAATATTACACGCTGTTTTGAAACCGGATTCACTGACAGAAAGCACCTACCAGGATCTGCTGCTTGCGAGTGTTAAAAAGGATTTAGATGGCTAATTTTTAGCGCCTGAACAGACCAACCAGTCGGTCTTATCAGAGCGAAAAATAAAGGAGAGAGAGCTGCCTTGAATTTTGAACTGACGAATGAACAGGCGATGATACGGGAAATGGTGCATGATTTTGCTCAAAACACCATAAGACCGCGTGCAATCGAAATTGATCGCGACGCTGTGTTTCCGCGTGACACATTCCGCGAGATGGGAGAACTTGGCTTATTAGGCATTCCATTCCCTGAAAGATACGGAGGGTCAGGCGGTGATACCGTTTCTTATGCGATAGCCGTTGAAGAGGTGGGAAGGGCATGCGGAAGCACTGGTCTCAGCTTTGCAGCAACTGTTTCGCTCGGTGCGAGCCCCCTTTATTATTTCGGAACAGAAGAGCAGAAGAATACGTTCCTGAAACCGATGGCTGAAGGCAAGGCGCTGGGATCCTTTGGCTTGACGGAGCCAAATGCCGGCTCGGATGCCCGTGGCACGACAACGACGGCAGCAGAAGATGGTGATGACTATATCATTAATGGTGAGAAATGTTTTATCACCAATGCAAGTTTCGCTGATACTATTATTGTAACCGCTATCACGGGAAAAACAAATGATAACAAAAATATTATCTCCGCCATTATTGTCCCTTCTGACACGGACGGTCTTAAAATTACGAGCAATTATGACAAAATGGGTGTCCGCGGATCGGATACGGCTGAAATTGTACTGGATAATGTCCGCGTGCCGAAAGCGAATTTATTGGGCGATCCGAAAAAAGGATTCAGTCAGTTTATGTATACATTGGATGGGGGTCGTATCTCGATTGCTGCACTGGGCCTGGGAATTGCGCAAGCGTCACTGGATCAGGGGCTCAATTATGCTACGGAACGCAACCAATTTGGCAAATCTATTTCTAATTTTCAAGCCATTCAATTTAAGTTGGCTGATATGGCTATGGAAGTAGAGCTTGCGCGGAATATGGTCTACAAGGCGGCTTGGCTGAAAGACCAGGATAAGCCGTTTTCTAAAGAAGCTGCCTTTGCGAAATTATATGCCACTGAGACAGCGGTCAGGGCAGCCAATCAGGCCATTCAGATTCATGGTGGTTACGGTTATATGCGCGAATATGAAGTTGAAAGGTATCTTCGAGATGCTAAATTATTGGAAATAGGCGAGGGGACATCAGAAATCCAGCGCATGGTGATTGCCAGACAATTAGGCTGCTGAATGGATGAAACTTCTGCGATCCGGTGCGAATCAGGAAGTGACGTTTATCGATTTAGGGGGGATGAGATGATTAAGAAATGCGTAATTGCCAATCGGGGCGAAATCGCCGCGCGGATTATCCGCACCTGTCATAAGCAGGGCATAACAGCGGTCGCTGTTTACTCAGAAGCTGATCGCGGGGCACCATTTGTTTCTCTGGCTGATGAAAGTTACTTCATCGGGCCATCGCGTGTTCAGGAAAGTTATCTCAATGCAGACAAAATTATGTCAGTTGCTGAAAAGAGTCATGCAGATGCTATTCACCCAGGGTACGGTTTTTTAAGTGAGAATGGTGCTTTTGCTGATAAGTGTGAGGCAGCTGGAATTCGGTTTATTGGGCCTTCAGGAAACGTTATAGAAACAATGGGTGATAAAATTGCTGCCAGAGAAGCGATGGAACAAGCAGGCGTTCCTGTTGTGCCGGGGACAGATGGCGCTGTCCAATCGGCAGAGGAAGCTATACAGGCTGCCAGCGATATTGGTTATCCTGTCATGCTGAAGGCATCAGCCGGCGGCGGTGGCATTGGAATGCAGGCTGTCGACTCTGCTGATGCATTAACAAAGGCGTTTGAGAGTAATTCCAAACGTGCCCGCACATTTTTCGGTAACGGTGCGATGTTTATGGAAAAAAAGCTGGCTAATGCGCGGCATATCGAAATACAGCTGCTGGCAGACAACTATGGAAATGCTGTCCATCTATTTGAACGTGAGTGTTCTATACAGCGCCGGAATCAAAAAGTGATTGAAGAAGCACCATCACCCGTTTTATCTGAACAGACGCGCCAAAAAATGGGGGATGCTGCTGTTAAAGCCGCTAAAACACTTGGATATGCCAGTGCCGGTACAATTGAATTTATGGTAGATGAGCAGGAAAACTTTTATTTTCTGGAGATGAATACACGCATTCAAGTAGAACATCCGGTAACTGAGGAAATAACTGGTCTGGATATTGTCAAGCTGCAGATCCTGATTGCTGAAGGCGAGCAGCTCCCGTTCACTCAAGACTCTATCACAAGGAATGGCCATGCGATTGAGGCGCGTATCTATGCGGAAGATCCGGACACTTTTTTACCTTCACCAGGCTATATATCTGAATTTAAACCTCCAGAAGGCTCGAAAATTCGTAATGAACTAACAGTTACCAAAGATTTTGATGTAACCCCTTTCTATGATCCGTTGATTGGGAAGCTGATTGCTAAGGGATCTGACCGGCAGGAAGCTATCAAACTATTACAAGAAGCGTTGCGTGACTACCGTGTCGATGGCATTAAAACGAATATTCCGCTGCTTATGGAGATTCTTGGCCACGAGCAATTTGCGAAAGGCAACACGACGACAGCATTTGTGGAAAACTATTATTTGACAAACGAAAAATCAAACCAGAGGTGATGACATGACGGAAATAAAAGCATCAATGGCAGGAAGTGTATGGAAAATTGAAATCAGTGAAGGCGCTAAGGTTGAGGCGGATCAGGATATTGTTATTCTGGAATCAATGAAAATGGAAATACCCATCCCATCTGAAGACAGTGGTATAGTCAAAGAGCTGAAGGTTGCTGAAGGTGACTTTGTCAATCAGGGTGATATTATAGCAGTTATTGAGTAAAATCCTTTCATGCGAGGACATGTTTTATCCTGTTTGCCATAGAAAGGAGAATCATTGTGGGGAAATACGTTAACTATGAGATACGGTATGATCATACAGCAGTGTTAACACTTAACCGGCCGGAAGCCATGAATGCGTTATCTGAAGAGTTGCTTTATGAATTAAACACACACATTGATAATATCAAGGCAACCGATTCAATTCGCTGCACGATTATAACAGGCTCCGGTGAAAAAGCATTCTGTGCCGGAGCAGACCTTAAAGAGCGAAAAGGTATGAGTGAACAGCAAACCATTGCGGCTGTTTCCGCGATTGGTGAAGTTGCGCGCAAAATCGAAATGATGGGAATGCCGGTTATAGCAGCTTTGAATGGATCAGCACTTGGCGGCGGTCTTGAACTGGCACTGGCTTGTGACATCAGAATTGCTGCTGACCATGCTAAACTCGGCCTTACCGAAACGTCTCTTGCTATTATACCAGGGGCTGGTGGAACGCAGCGGATGACGCGGTTAATTGGAGCAGGACAGACAAAACGGTTGATTTTTACCGCTGCTCGCATGACTGCTGCTGAGGCATTACAGCTGGGTCTGGTGGAACAAACTGCATCATCCGCTCAACTGCTTGACGAAGCTATGGAAATGGCAGGAGCCGTTGCGGCAAATGGTCCTGTTGCGGTAAAACAGGCTAAAACCGCGATTAATCAAGGCTCGCAGACGGATTTAGGAACAGCCCTTTCGATTGAACATTTATGCTACAAAGAAACCATTACGACTGACGATCGATTGGAAGGACTTCAAGCATTCCGGGACAAACGAAAACCTGTTTATCAGGGTTTCTAAGATGAGGAAGGAGGAGACAAATGGCTTATAGTGATGATTTAAATGAAAGAATCAACACAATCAGACAGGGTGGCAAAGAAAAATATCATCAAAAGAACAGTGAAAAAGGAAAATTATTTGTCCGGAAACGTCTTGAATTATTATGTGACGATGACATGGACATAGAAGATGGTTTTTTCGCCAATAATATGGACGATAATTTGCCAGCAGATGGTGTTGTCACTGGGATTGGCCGCATTAATGGTCAGGATGTCTGTGTTATGGCGAATGACTCAACGGTTAAAGCCGGTTCATGGGGCGCACGGACTGTGGAAAAAATCATCCGTATACAGGAAACAGCTTTAAGTCTCGAAATTCCAATGCTTTATTTAGTGGATTCTGCTGGGGCACGTATTACGGATCAGGTTGACATGTTCCCCGGCCGGCGGGGAGCGGGCCGCATTTTTCATAACCAGATTAAGCTGTCCGGCCGTGTACCGCAAGTATGCTTGCTCTTTGGCCCTTCCGCAGCAGGTGGTGCTTACATACCAGCGTTTTGTGATATTGTTGTTATGGTTCAGGGCAATGCTTCCATGTATTTGGGATCACCGCGAATGGCGGAAAAAGTCATCGGCGAACAGGTGAGTCTTGAAGACATGGGCGGCGCTGATATGCACTGCTCAGTTTCAGGTGTTGGTGATGTTCTCGTTAAATCTGAAAAAGAAGCCATCACCTATACACGTCGTTATCTGACTTATTTTCCAGCCAATTTTCGGCATAAACCGGCTGCTGGTGAGCCAGCGAATGCTAAGTCGTTCGAGACATCCATAACGGATTTGATCCCTGAAAATCAGAATGCTGCTTTCAATATGGCTGATTTAATCAATCAGATAATTGATGAAGATAGTTTTTGTGAAATTAAAAAGAAATTTGCTCCGGAGCTGATAACCGGTTTAGCGAGAATGAATGGAAAATCGGTAGGTATTTTAGCTAATCAGCCGCGAATGAAGGGCGGCGTATTGTTTGCTGACTCAGCGGACAAAGCAGCGAAATTCATCCAGTTGTGTGATGCGTTTAATATACCATTGTTATTTTTAATGGATATTCCAGGCTTTATGATCGGTACACAAGTTGAGCAAGCCGGCATTATCCGTCATGGG
This sequence comes from Lentibacillus kimchii, assembly GCF_042666895.1. Lineage (GTDB taxonomy): Bacteria > Bacillota > Bacilli > Bacillales > Amphibacillaceae > Lentibacillus > Lentibacillus kimchii. Next base: position 310,734 of record NZ_JBHTGR010000057.1, on the reverse strand, counting down.
GCCAAGATGCTGGCTGCTATGAGCGAAGCTACGGTTCCCAAGATCTCTGTGGTTGTTCGCAAGGCTTATGGAGCCGGTCTGTATGCGATGGCGGGACCTGCCTTTGAACCTGACGCCTGCCTGGCTCTTCCAACAGCACAGATTGCTGTTATGGGACCGGAAGCTGCTGTAAATGCTGTATATGCCAATAAAATAGCCGAATTGCCAGAAGAAGAACGAGCTGAATTTATCAAAGACAAACAAGATGCCTATCAGGATGATATCGATATATATCGTTTGGCTTCCGAAATGGTTGTGGATGCTGTCATTAATCCTGATAATCTAAGAAATGAATTGGTCAAACGATTCCGTGTCTATGAAGCCAAAAACATCACATTCACGGACCGAAAACATAGTGTATACCCAGTCTAACGGGCTGAAAACTCTGGTTAAATTTATAGACCAGAGTTTTTTTATTCCACAGACTTAACAATAATTATATTATGTTAATTAAAAATGATAAGAGTGTAATGAAATGGTCCAAATATGATAAACTAAACAAAGGGATAAGATAAACAATCGATTCTAATTAAGAACGCAGCTAACAAGGAGTGAGCAGCCATGCTAATTAAAAATGTTATGATCACAGATGTCGTTTCAGTTAAAAAAGACTCGGCAATAAAAGAACTTCTAAAGACCTTGGTGACGAATCATATTGGTGGTGTGCCCGTTATTGATCAGGATGGCTATTTAACCGGAATGACCAGTGATGGTGACGTTATACGTTACTTGCAGCCAAAAGGGCGTAACATCTATGATGCTTTTTATATGGTGTTTTTTAATGAAAAAATGACATTCGAAGAGAGTGTTGAAACCCGCATGCAACAAGAAGTGCAGGAAATTATGAAAAAGAATATTTACACTGTTTACCCGGATGATAGTATTGAGCAGGCTTTATCAATATTTGCTGGTCACCACTTCAAAAAGATACCGGTGATTGATCACAGCAATACAGTGGTCGGTGTCGTTAGCCGCGGCGATATTATGCGCATGATCTCTAATCAAATTATTACACATGACAACGACCAATAAGGCCAGCTAACCTGTTCGCAGATACTGTTCTCTGGTATAATTAAGTATGATTGATCGTATTGAAGGGAAACGACTAGTATGATGCAAACTGAAATGAATGGAGCACAGTTAGCCGGTTTATATCAACTGATGCAAAAAAATGGTGATACAAGCAGCGCTGATAAAATTTTGCAGATTTATGAAAAATGGCGGCGCCAGGAATTTATGATCAGTTTTGCTGGTCATTTTTCTGCGGGCAAGTCATCGATGATTAATCATTTGCTGGATCGTTCACTATTGCCCAAAAGTCCAATTCCAACCAGTGCGAACATCGTCAAAATCAGATCAGGCGAAGGTAAGGTCCGCATTTATTTGAATAATGGACAGCTGCTGGAATATGAAGAGCCTTATAATATCGATATGGTTAAAGCGTATGCGACAAACAAGGGTGTGATTAAGGAACTCGAGATTGATACACCAGACACGATGCTGGTGAATGATGCTGTTGTTGTAGACACGCCCGGGATTGATGCCGCTGATGATACGGATCGAATGATCACGGAATCATCGCTGCATCTTGTAGATGCTCTGTTTTATGTCATGGACTATAATCATGTTCAGTCGGATGTTAATTTATATTTCCTGAAAAAAGTGCAAGATTATAAGATACCTGTTTATTTAATCATTAACCAGATTGATAAGCATGATGAACAGGAATTAACATTTCAGACATTTACCGAAAAAATTAAACAAACGTTTGATCAATGGGACATTAATCCAAGAGAAATCTATTATACGTCACTTATGGATTTGCATGCCTCGTACAATCAGCTTACTGATGTTAAGCAGGCATTGCAGACAATGATGGCCTCTGATTGGCATAAAGTCGATTCGGTCAGTCAATCAGTGCATTTAGTCGTTAATGAACACAAGACTTTTTTACAGGAAGCTTATGCGAGCGAGGAAAGTCCCGGTGAAGCGACGGCAGACGAATCACTCGCTAATGCTGAGGCCAGGCTGGAAGAGCTTAATGCTCAAATAAACGATTTAAACCAAAAGCCTGAAAGAATGCGCCAGGATTTTTTCGACACACTGAATAATACGCTTAAAAACGCCTACGTCATGCCGGCTGCATTACGTGACAGAGCACAAGCGTTTTTAGAATCTCAGCAGCGCGACTTTAAACGAGGTCTATTTGCCACGAAGAAAAAGACAGAGGCTGAACGGGAACAACGGACAAATACGTTCCTGACTGAATTACAGCAATCGATTGAGACATCCATTTTATGGAAAGTGCGTGATAAATGGCTGCGATTGCTGCAGGAATATGATCTGCATGACCAGGCGTTGACACAGCAAATACAGAATTTATCACTAACGTATGATGCCGATTCTCTTAAACAATTGATCAAACCCGGTGCTCAAGTAACAGGGGACTATATTCTGCATTACACTGAAGACATTAGTTCTGATGTGAAACAATCATTCAAACAAAAAGCTATACGGTTGTGGGATGACCTGTACGCTAAAATAGCTGACAAGACACAACAGGAACTGTCCGCCTATACGCCAGAGCAAGAACAGTTAGAACAAATTTGTCAGAAGAACAGGCAGGAAGAACAGCGGCAGAATACCTTGCAGGAAAAAGAGGAGGAAGTGGTTAATCTTTTAGAAGATCCTCAATCGGCAGCATACGATCCGGAACTATTGATGCGTGCATCGGCAGAAAAATATAAACGAGCTAGTACGTCTGAACAATTGTCTAACCTGGAATCACCTGAAGCTGCGGCAACTGAGACTGATGACCGTCCAGTCCAGGAGCCTGTCATAACGGGGGATCATATACTGGATGATCTGGATAAGACGATCAGAACCGTTTCCAGCTTGCCTGGTTTTCAATCATTAATCGAGGATCTGCAGCAAAAGCGTGACCGGCTTAAGAACCGCACATATACGATAGCGTTATTTGGTGCGTTCAGCGCAGGCAAATCAACCTTTGCCAATGCGCTGATTGGAGAAAATATTTTGCCATCAGCACCCAATCCGACAACAGCTGCTATCAATCGTATTCAACCGGTAACATCGACCTGCCCCCATGGGACGGTTGTCCTGCATTTAAAAGATGAAGCAGCTCTGGTGAATGATCTGAAAGCCATAACTAGTGCATTGAAACCTCAAGCAAATGATCTGCATTCCTTGTTGACATGGATCCGTGAGCAGGCTGTATATCAGGATGAGCAGCTGGCGAAGACCCAACAAGCTTATCTGAGGGCGATGCTGGATGGCTATCAGGCCAGTCAGCCATACATTGGGGAGTCTTTGACGACACACCTCGAGGAATTTGCGGATTATGTGACAGATGAGAAGAAAGCGTGTTATCTCGAATCTGTTGATCTTTATTATGACTGCTCACTGACCCGGGAAGGCATCACCCTTGTGGATACACCTGGCGCGGATTCGATCAATGCGCGGCACACAAATGTCGCATTCGATTATATTAAACAAGCTGACGCCATTTTGTATGTCACTTATTACAATCATCCGTTCTCCCGGGCAGATAAACATTTTCTGATGCAGCTTGGCCGCGTAAAGGACGCGTTCCATCTGGATAAAATGTTCTTTATTATGAATGCAGCCGATTTAGCAGAAGATGATTCGGAACAAAACATGGTGCAGCAATATATTAAAGAACAACTGACAGGCCTTGGTATTCGGATGCCGCGTATATTTCCGGTGTCGAGCAAACAATCTTTGAAAGATAAAATGAATAACGATGCCTTAAATCAGCAGATGACAGCATTTGAAGCATCCTTTAATCAATTCATTCATAATGAACTCACATCGCTGACTGTTCAGGCAGCGAACCGGGATATACGCCGGGTTAAACAAGCTGTTGATCATTATCTCCATTCAGCGCAAATGGATGCAACAGAAAAAGAACAAGCCCGTGCTGATTTATTACGTAAACAAGAATCTCTCAAGCAAGCGACTGAATCAATGGAAACGGCCATTTATGAGCAAAAAATCAGCCAGAAACTCCAAAAACAGGTGTACTATATTCTGGAACGGCTGTCCATTCGTTTTCATGACTGGTTCAAGGACTCATTTAATCCAACGACCATAACTGAATCAGGCAGTAAAGCGCAGACGCAATTAGCTGATAATTTAATGAATCTGCTTGATGACGTGGGCTATGATTTATTACAGGAATTACGCGCCGTCTCACTTCGAATAGAATCATTGATTCGCGATATGCAGCAAGAACTGTTTGAGCATTATAAATCCCAAAGCAGCTCGATTGATGAAGCATTTATACTGCCTGATGCTGAGCCGCCGGAATTGATGACACCAGAGTTTCAGCAAGCTTTTCTAGAGCTTGAGAGTTCTGATTTCGCTAAAGAACTGAAACAGTTTAATGGAACGAAAGCATTTTTTGTTAAAAACGAGAAAGAAACAATGATGACGGAGCTGTTCAATCGCTTATATCCATATGCTCAAAACTATATTGCTGTTTACGAGGAAAAAATGCGGGATGCTTACCTGCAGCAGTGGTCTCATATATTAGATGAGAGTAAACAGTTTATCTATCAGCAGATTGATAGTTACATCGCTAATCAGCTGCAAATGATCGATGATCCCTCGATAGATATTAAAACGCTGGAACAAAAGCATGATGCACTTACAACTGTCCAGGCCGAAAAGGAGGGGGAGACATGACCCGACAACATGAAAGACTTATGCTGGTTGATGGTATGGCTTTGCTTTTTCGCGGCTTCTATGCTACGGCATTCCGGGGCAGCGTTATGAAAACACCTGGTGGTATCCCGGCCAATGGGGTGTATCAGTTTATGCGTTATTTTCTTGATGCCGTTGATCGATTTTCACCAACGCATATTATTTGCTGCTGGGATATGGGAAGCAAAACATTTCGAACAGCCTTATATGAAGGATACAAAGGAAACCGGCCAGAACCGCCGGAAGACCTGCTGCCTCAATTTGACCTTGTTAAGGAAGTCGTTAACGCGTTTGGTATTCCCAACATCGGGTTGGAAAACTATGAGGCTGATGATTGCATTGGAACACTGGCAAAGCAATACGCGGAAGAACATAATGTGCTGGTCTTAACAGGGGATCAGGATCTGCTGCAGCTTGTTAATGATCGTGTCCAGGTTGCGATCATGCGAAATGGTGTGGGTAACTATGAAATGTTTGATTATCAAACATTTTTTCAGAAAAAAGGCGTCTACCCACAGCAAATTGTTGATTTAAAAGGACTAATGGGTGATACCTCGGACAACTATCCCGGTGTGAAGGGCATCGGTGAAAAAACGGCGCTTAAACTATTACAGGAATATGAAACGGTTGATCAAATGCTGGAAAATCTGGATGAGCTGCCAAAAGGCAGCCGCACAAAGATAGAGCAAAACGCAAGCATGCTGCATTTATCACGGCAGCTTGCCGCAATCAATTGTGATATTCCAGTAGCATGTGCCTCAGATCGTGCTGAGTGGTATTATGACGGGGAATCGGCGCGGCAGAAATTAGCTGATTTGTCATTTGACAGACTTATGTCAAAATAATTGAAACGCTATCATAATTTTTATAGAAAGTAAGAATTAAGTTTCATAATCGTGCATATCATGATAAACTTTTATTTAGGAATGTCTCTATTAAATTGAAGAAGGTGATTTAAATCGTTTATTCACAAGTAGAAATCGCTGAATGGCAACGGGAGTATCCGGTCTTAAAAAATGTCCTGAATTTAAAACCTGTCTTTTGGACGAATCCAAATTTCAAAGGTATAAACGAAGCATCTCTGCCTATAACGCGTGATGATATAGAAGCTGCGGAAGAACTTTGGCAGCGCTTTGCTCCTTTTATCGAAAAAGAATTCCCGGATACGCATGAGACACATGGCGTGCTTGAGTCACCTTTGCGGCCTATTCCTCATATGCAGGCAAGACGTCTGCCTGCAGTAGAAGGATCACTCTATCTGAAATGTGATAATGAATTGCCGATCGCCGGGTCAATTAAAGCGCGGGGCGGCATATATGAAGTACTGCAGCATGCGGAAAAGCTGGCACTTGATGCAGGCATTCTAAAAAAGAGTGATGATTATGCAGTTTTCAGCAGCGAACGATTTAAGACGTTTTTCAATCAGTATTCGATTGGTGTTGGTTCGACCGGAAACTTAGGTTTAAGTATCGGTATCATGAGTGCTAAACTTGGTTTTGACGTATCTGTTTATATGTCCGAAGATGCTAAACGGTGGAAAAAAGACTTGCTTCGGGAAAAAGGTGCCCATGTTCTGGAATATAAAGGTGATTTTGGTAAGGCGATTGCAGCGGGCAGGGAAGAAACAAACGCCAATCCGAAGGGCTACTTCGTTGATGATGAGGATTCCAAACATTTGTTTTTAGGATACAGTGTTGCAGCGCTGCGATTGGAAAAACAGTTACAAGAACAAAATATTCCGGTTGATGCTGAACATCCGTTATTCTTTTATCTGCCGTGTGGCGTCGGTGGTTCACCAGGCGGTCTGACATTTGGCCTAAAACAAATCTTTGGTGATCATGCGCATTGTTTTTTTGTGGAACCGACGCATTCACCATCGGTTTTGATCGGCCTTGCAACCGGGGAAATGGACCATGTCAGCGTCCAGGATTTTGGCATTGATAACAAGACTGAGGCAGACGGCATGGCAGTAGGACGTCCGTCTAAATTTGCAACCCCGATTACTGATCAGCTGGTAAGCGGCATTTATACAATTGATGACGATGAGTTATACCGTCTTCTGTCAATGCTTGCTGACAGTGAAGACATCTGGCTGGAACCATCCGCAACATCAGGTATAACCGGTCCTGAACACGTATTGGAATATTGCCGTGACCAGGAAATTGCTATGGATCAGGTAACACATGTCGCTTGGGCAACTGGCGGAGCACTTGTACCAAAAAATGATATGGAAACATTTTATGAAAAAGGCAAGCAGTTAAACTAAAATGTTCAAAAACATGTTTCATCCGAATGGGTTATAAAATTTAAATAGTATAGACTGTTGCAAAGTTATGGTGGAAGCGAGTAGAATTGGTATGGAGCGGGGCAATACACGTGTTCAGCAACGAGGATATTGCCTCGCTGAGTTTTATATCCGGGTTTACATAATATATATTATAGGAAGTAATGATTAAAATAAGTCAGCATCGTCTCAATAACAAGTATGCTTGTGATAGTGAGACAAGACAAAAAATCACGCTGGCATCTAATATGTTGCAGCGTGATTTATGTTCATTATTCCAGATTAACTTTATCTAATGATTCTTTTGCCGGACCTTCAATAACATCACCTGTAACATCATAACGTGATCCGTGGCATGGACAATCCCATGTCCGATCACCTGAATTCCAGTTAACTTCGCATCCTAAATGTTTGCAAGTCGTATCAACAGCGTACAGCTGATTATCTGAGTCTTTGTAGACGCCTGTTCGTTTTCCGCTAACTCTAGTTATGACGGCATCATCTGGTTTTAAATCCTTGACATTATCATTGGTGTATTCAAGTTTACCTTTAATGAGATGTTTAGCAACGTCCGCTGTCATTTTTGTGAATTCTCGAACAGATGGATCTGCCTCGAATCGTGACGGCGTGAAAAACTCCTGATAAGGGTTATCGTATTGAAGAATCTGATCACTAATTATTTTGGCTGCAATTGTTCCGTGTGTCATTCCCCATTTTCGGAAGCCGGTTGCAACAAATACATTTTCCTCATGTTTACTGACGGGTCCGATATATGGCAATTTATCCAATGTTGTTAAATCCTGTGCTGACCATCTGTAAACAAATTCAGATATCCCAAAATGTTTTTCAGCATAGGCTTGTAAAGCATCATAATGTTCAATTGTTGATTCGGCCTGTCCCGTCTTATGGCTGTCACCGGCAATCAGCCAGAATGTTTCGCCGTTTATGCTGGCTGACCGAATCGATCGCACCGGTGATTCAGCGCTTATATACATACCGCCTGGAAATGACTCCGGCACTTTAACAGCAATGACGTAAGAACGTTCTGGATACATGCGAACCGGATAAAAACCCTCCCCATCATAAAATGGGAAATGCGATGCCTGAATAATATAATTGGCGTTAATCCGGTGACCGTCTTGTGTCACAATAGATGGATGTTTATTGTATTCGATATCGGTTGCTGTTGTCTGTTCGTATAAAGTCAAGCCATTTTGAATGGCTTCATTTAAGAGACCTTTCAAATAATTCACAGGATGGAATTGGGCCTGATCATTCATTTTTAGCACTGATTTCACAGGAATATCCAGTTGTATGCTGTCAGTTAGTTCACCTGAGATGTTTAGCTTGTCATAAGCGTTTTTCTCGGCCTGCAGCTTAGCTGTATAATCTTCTGAATTCGTGAAAATATAAGCATCTTCCTCTTGATAATCACACGCGATGTTTTGGGCGCTGATGGTATCTGCAATAAATTGTTTGGCATCCATGCAGGCCTCATAATACAGAGATGCGTTTTCCGCGCCAAAGTGCTGGATGAGTTCATCGTAAATAACACCATGCTGAGCGGTTATTTTACCAGTTGTATGACCGGTAACACCGTTTAATACATTGCTGGCGTCAATTAACGTTACGTTCCGGCCCTCTTTAGTCAGAATATAAGCAGCTGTCAGGCCGGTGATGCCTCCCCCAACGATGGCAATGTCCGTCTGAATTGATTTATTGAGGTCTGGAAAATCAGGCAGTTCTGCAGAATCTCGCCAGAGTGCTTGTGGAAACTGCGGAAATTGAACCATCTTATATCAATCCTTCCGTGTATCACTACAATTTAGATGCTGATTTTTAGTTTTGGGCATCTAATGATAATTTATTCAGTTTAATGTGTTTTAAAAAAGGGGTTAAACGGTTATACAAAGATAGAACGTTTTTTTAAAGGAGTGACTTAAGATGCTGGCACACGCGATTGTTACCGGCCAGGTACAAGGAGTGGGCTTTCGATATACGGCACAACAGCATGCCGAACAGTATAATTTAAAAGGATGGGTGCAAAATCAGCCAGATGGTTCCGTCGAATTAGAAGTAGAAGGTGAAGATAGTCAGGTAGAATCTTTTCTGCAGAAACTCAGAAAAGGGTTCAGTCCATCTATTCATGTGCATGACATCGAGGTAACAACACAGCAGAAAGAACAGGGTTTTCGCAGATTTTCTATAAAGTAAATTTAAGCCGCTATCATATATGCCAGATAGCGGCTTAAAAAATCTGCTTTCAAAATTTTTCACTATAAGCTCCACATGCATGGCATCCCTTTTAATAAAAATTGTTTTAGTTCATATAATCGTTATGTGCCGATAAAAGCAAGGAGTGATGCTATGTGAAAATTGTCAGTCGCCCGAATGATACGCTGACCTATTACAGTAAGCTGTTTGATGTTCCTCTGATTTTGCTTGAACAAGCCAATCAGGGATTCGATGCCGAGGTGCTGCCGCGTGGCCAAACAGTTCAGATTCCTGGTTATGCCCTATTTTTTGAATCCAGTCCACGCCATACCTTAAAAACGATAGCTATTGAACGAAACATCCTCATTGATCAACTATTAGTAACCAATCAGCTGGTCAGCCCGGATGAACTGTCTCATTATGATCAGATTATTATACCAGAACCTGTCAACGATTTCATTATCACTGACTGTGATCATTATACATCGGCTAAGCTGGAGCGTGACATCCAGAAACTTATGGCGGTTTATCCTTTTATGCGTTCACAATCCGCCGGTTCTACGGTCATGGGAAAAACAATACCTGAATTAGGTATCGGTACCGGAGAAACGCATGTTCATCTCAATGGTTCGTTTCATGCTAATGAATGGATAACAACAGCTGTTATTATGCGTTTTTTAAATGAATATCTCCTAGCTTTGACAAATCAGCTCCCCATTAGGGGTATGAACCTCCACGCCTATTTTTTACAAACTCATTTATCAGTTGTCCCGATGGTGAATTTAGATGGCGTTGATCTGGTTATAGAGGGTGTTGAAGCAGCCGGTGCTTACCAGACCGAAGTCCTCACTTTAAACAATCAGAGTAACGATTTTGCAAATTGGAAAGCAAATATAACAGGCGTTGATTTGAATAATCAGTACCCGGCCTGTTGGGATACAGAAGCAAAACGAAAACCAGATTCACCCCAGCCAAGAGATTACCCTGGTTCCCATCCACTAACCGAGCCGGAAGCATTGGCAATGCAAGCGTTGACAGCGAAACGCGATTTCAAACGTGTTACGGCGCTGCATACGCAAGGCAAAGAAATTTATTGGGGATTTGCAGATTTGGAGCCCTCAGATGCGAAGGCCATAGCCCGAGAATACTGTCGTGTGAGTGGATACCGGCCAGTACAGAATTTAGACAGTTATGCAGGCTTTAAAGACTGGTTTATTCAGGAATTCAGACGTCCCGGTTATACCGTAGAGCTGGGAGCTGGTGTCAATCCCCTATCATTTGAGCAGTTTGAGAGCATTTATCAGGAAGCCTTGGGGATTATGCTGGCCAATTTATATGTATCATGACTTCGGCACGCAATCATGCCCAAGTCATGATGAGGAGTAACCGGCCTCGCGGGGCTCGTTACTCCAATTCTTTAAAATAATGTTTGTAAAATCCACCGACTCGCTGACTGTTATCAATAATAAAGTAAAATTCATCTGTTTCATTTTTCACAGCGTACTGTTTGCCTGGTGTTAGCTTATTATGAACAATGAATTTGTCAGCCGTTGCATGGACACATTCAATTGTTTTAAGGGGTTTGCTGTCTCCCCAATTCAAGTGTATCAACGCTATTCGCTCCTGTGTTGGTTTACATAATCATATTATAGTTACCCTTATTCGAACAGATACAAATAATTTCCGTACCCTTGTTCGTTCATGTCATCTTTCGGGATAAACTTCATGGCTGCCGAGTTCATGCAATAGCGCAAGCCCCCTGCTTCCTCTGGACCATCCTCGAAAACATGACCTAAGTGTGAATCGGCATCCCTGCTCCTTACTTCTGTACGAACCATGCCATGGCTTGTATCCGTATTTTCCTCAACGCGATAGGAATCTACAGGTTTCGTGAAGCTTGGCCAGCCACATGCCGCGTCAAATTTGTCACGTGAGGAAAACAGAACATCGCCTGAAATCAAATCGATGTATATCCCCTCATCCTCATTGTCCCAATAGGCATTCGCGAAAGGACGCTCAGTACCATTTTCCTGTGTGACATGATACTGAGTCGATGTGAGCTTATCTTTCAGCTCAGCCTTATCGGGGGTCTGGCGCCAATTCTTCTCGATAAAATCTTCACGGCCTGACCCCTTTTTATACAGGCGATAGTGAAATGATTGTTTCTTATAATAATCCTGATGTTCTTCTTCAGCCCGGTAAAATGGTTCAGCTGGCAGTATGGGTGTCACAATCGGTTTGGAAAATTTACCACTTGCGGCTAATCGCTCTTTTGACTTTTCGGCTAATTGACGCTGCCTGTCATTATGATAAAAAATAGCCGTTTGGTAAGATTCCCCTCTGTCATTAAATTGTCCACCGCTATCGGTCGGATCAATTTGCTGCCAGAATGTATTAAGGAGCTCATCATAAGACATTATCTCAGGGTTAAATGCAATCTGAACAGTTTCCACATGACCTGTTGTATCTGAGGCGACTTGCTCATATGTCGGATTTTCCACATGTCCGCCCGTATAACCGGAAACTATACTTTCAATTCCTGGTCTTTCATCAAACGGTTCGACCATGCACCAAAAACAGCCGCCTGCAAATGTCGCTAATTCGGTCGTCATAAAATACCTCCATAGATTCAGGATCACTCTAACCCTATTTTTTCGTTTTTAGCCAAAAAAATCAACCACTATGCCTGCTTGAATTAAATAAATAATTTAGGAGTTGATTCACCTGTTTTAATTCTGGGTGCAGCTGGTGAATCAAAAGTCTCTGCTCTATTTTCTGTGTCTGCCGTTGTTTCCAAAGGATCAATGCTGGTATTCTCCTGTTCAGGAAGATCGGGGATAACGTCATCTGCATCATCGTCCTCTGCCTCTGGATCACCTGTATCAGCGTTATTGTCGTTGCTTAATGTTCGCATCATTTTTATGAGAGGCGGCAAGTTTTTAACCATGGGCCCGTATTCCTGAATGATTGGGGCTGTTCTCTGGACCATACTTAATACTTGCTGTAGATTTCCTAATTTTTGTGAAAGACCGCTGATTCGTTCAGGCGACAAAAGACCTTGACCGCCCTGCCCCTGTGGTTTAAAAACCTGTTTTAAACCACCTTCTTCCGTTTGCGGAGGCTGAGGCATACCATTAGGAAACGCTCCTTGGTTAGGTGTCATAAAATTATTTGGCTGCTGTTGGATCGGCCAGACCATTTATATCCTCCCCTTATACTGATCACTTAGGTTATTGTACGTGTGATATAGAGGAAAGTGCAGACCAACATATATAAACATAAGCCTGAGTTTCGCTGATAAATTATTGCCCGGGAAACCGCGCAAGTCAGCATAATAAGACACTTCTGCTGCAAATGATCACGAAAAAACGACCATATTGTCTGAAAAGAATGATTTTCAGGACTTAATCCGGATTATCTAATTTATAGGCTTCCCAGAGTTGATCAAATGCTGCTAAGGCATCGGGAAAAGGACTATTAAACTCCAGATAATTACTAATTTCATAATAATCTGTAGATTGTTTTGGGAAGCTGTGATCATAAAAGAGCCACTCAGCCAAGCGGCTTTTGGCATTCGGCTCTTTTCCCCCTCGGTAAGTTAACGCATAATGATAAAATGAACGCATTTTCCATCCCCCATGCTGTTTAGATGTCAGGAATCACTATCTTCCATGAATTCCTGGTGCTGTTTCAGCTTTTTGCGATATACAAATCCGGACAGATAAATACTGATTTCATACAATAAAACGAGCGGAACAATCGCTACAAGCTGCAGGGTGAAGTCCGGCGGTGTGATCAATGCGCCGACAATCACAAGTATTAGATAGGCATACTTTCTTGATTTGCGCATAAACTGCGGTGTTAACATACCTAAACGGGTTAAAAACATCGCGAGAATCGGAATTTCAAAAAATAAAGCAAATGGAATGACAATCCTGAATAATAATTTAAAGTAACGATCATATGTAAAAATCTCATTGAACATACCGTCATTTAACGATAGAAGGAATGGGATAATCAGCTTCACAAAAATGGTGTAGCCAAAAGCCAGGCCTGCAATAAACAAAATAAAGATAACTGGAATATAAATTAAACTTGTTCGTCGCTCAGGCTTGGTTAATCCCGGTCTTATAAACAGCCATACCTGCAGACATAGGAGCGGCAGCGTCACGATCAACGCAGCAACGCCTGCCAGAGTTAAATAAACTGAGATTAAATCGGTTAAACCGGTCACACTTAATTTGAATGGCAGATCATCTTCAATGAAACCATAAATCCTGTCAATATAGATAAAGCCAACGGCAAAAAAGACAATAAAAAAAACAGCTGTAACGATCAGACGATTTCTGAGCTCGGACAGATGACCGACCACATCCATATCCTTATCTTCGCTGATTTGCTGATCCTCAGACATGCGTACACACTCCTAATATAAGCATAAAGAAGATGTAAGGCTGCCCCCTACACCTTTCTTATCTGCCCATCTCTTTTGGCTGATTGTCATTTTTTCTCGGAATCATCGGATACAATATCTTTCGCTGCATTTTTAAATTCTTTAAGTGAACTTCCGACTGCTTTTCCAATTTCAGGCAATTTAGATGGTCCGAAAACGACTAGAGCAATAACCAGAATTAATATAAGACCGGGGATACCAATACTGCCCAAACCCATTATTTATCACTCCACATGTTTATTTTTTCAGCTTATCTTTGTCTGTCTTATTTGCTCCATCAGATGTGTCACGCGTTAAGTCCTGAGCTGATGTCTTAAATTCACGCAAGGTATTGCCAGCGGCCTTGCCAATTTCCGGCAGTTTCTTCGGCCCGAAAATGACTAAAGCAATGACCAATACGAGGATCAATCCCGGAAAACCGATATTCACAAATACACACCTTCTTAAGGCAAAGTATGGACAACGTTTCACGCTTGCTGGCATACTTCTAAAAAGTTTTAATACTAGGGCAAGTTTAACATGGCAAACGACGTAAAAACAACTATTTATCAACTGTGCTCAGGATGTCATGACTGTTCACACACATAGTTTGTCCTGTTAGGAACAAAGATATTCGTACAGCCTGACCGGATTTTCTGATCAGGGAAACCAGCAGCGCTTCATGATTGATACCGGTCATACTGCAGGAAGTAATAATCATACGGGTTTCGGGCATTTTTCTCGCCAGTTTCCTGAGACGACAAGTGCCATTCCTGTTGCGAAAATTCTGGGAAATATGTATCACCAGGAAAAACATCATCAATCCACGTAATATACATACGGTCTGCATATGGCAGAAATTGTTTAAAAATCGTTTCACCGCCAATCACAAAAAACGATTCTGTCAGTGACTGTTCATGCCTGCTTAAGACAGTTTCGGGACGTCGAACAATTTCAATTCCCTCAGGAAAGGATCTCACTTGGCTGGAAAGAACGATATTGTTGCGATTGGGAAGCGGCCGACCAATGGATTCGAAGGTTTTCCGTCCCATAATAATGGTATGCCCAGTCGTGATTTGTTTAAAAAATTTCAAATCATTCGGTAAGTGCCACGGCATCTCACTCTGGTAACCAATCACATGGTTTCGGTCCATGGCTGCAAGCAGTGCTATCATCCGTTATCTCCCCTTTTTAATCAGACCGCAATCGGTGCCTTAATAGAAGGATGCGGGTTGTAATTAATAAGTGAAAAGTCATCTGTCGTGAAATCAAAAATCGATGACTTATCAGTGTTGATCGTGAGAGCCGGCATTGGTCCGGGACTGCGGCCGAGCTGTGTTTTCACTTGTTCAATATGGTTTGTATAAATATGAGCATCCCCCAACGTATGGATGAACTCACCTGGTTCCAGACCACATTCATAGGCAATTAAATACGTGAGCAATGCGTAACTCGCGATATTAAAAGGAATACCTATAAACATATCGGCACTGCGCTGATACAACTGGCATGATAAAGTTCCATTCGTGACATCAAACTGAAATAGCGTGTGACACGGTGGAAGCGCCATAGATGGCACATCTTCCGGATTCCAGGCAGAAACAATATGACGGCGTGAATCCGGATTATGCTGGATTGACTGAATAACATTATACAGCTGATCAATCGTTTCCTCTCGCGTTGTTTGCCATGCACGCCACTGTTTTCCATAAATGTTACCCAGATCGCCGAATTTTTCCGCAAAAGCCTGGTCATTCAGTATATTGTTCTTAAAGATTGCCATCTGTTCCTGATAGAGCTGTCTAAACTGATGATCCTTCTGCCTGCGATTTCCGAAATCTGTCATATCAGGTCCGTCGTATTCACTGCTTTCCACCCATTGTTTAAAAGCCCACTCGTTCCAAATATTATTGTCATGCTGGATAAGATACCGAATATTGGTATCCCCTTTCATAAACCAGAGAAGCTCGCTGGCAACAAGCCGGAAAGGTACTTTTTTGGTTGTTAATAACGGAAAACCATCGGATAGATCAAACCGCATTTGCCGGCCAAATACGGAATAGGTACCAGTATTGGTCCTGTCTGTTTTTTGTGTCCCGTGCTTCAATATATCCTGACATAAATTTAGATAACTTTGTTCACCTGTTAGCATTTTCCCACCTCACCAGTAATAATAATATAAAATACGACATTACAGCAAATTAATGTACTGTAACACAATCTTAACCCCCATGTTCCGCATAAGCACGCTGAACAGGACATAAACCTTTAAAAAGTCATACAAGAAAGGGGTTATTGCATGCTGAATGGGCCAATGCGTCATTTTGTAAAACAATCGGTCCTGTACACCTGCGTGTTAAGTCAGCCGCTCGCCTTTTATGCTGATGCATATCCTGCACTGCAACATGAGCAACTGGCTGAAGCTGAACAACTGCAATACGCTGATCATGATAAAGCAACCATAACGCTGCAGCAGAAAAGCCTCAAATCATCGTCCTCTGACCAGAAAATTGAAAGTAATGTTGTTTCTTTGACAGAACGTGCCCTGCAGAATTTCGAGGATCATCATGACCTGACAATCACCGAACAGGCAGACCAAAAAATATTAAATACGATTATTGAAAACGAAGACAACCGCTACAAAACACAGTTAGAAAACATGTCGGGATCCGTTCAGCCGAGTATGGATCAAGCCGATGTCAAAACGCTTCAGCTGGCGCTTGATCATTTTGATTATTACCAGGGTAACATTGATGGTTTATATGGACCGCTTACTCAAAAAGCAGTTAAAACAGCTGAAGAAGAACTTGATATGGATCTGATCGATCAAGAAGCTATGGAAGAGCTGTCTAAAGAAAACCAAAACAGTGAACCAGATGACAACGCGAACAACGGGAAAAAAGCAACGTCAACGCAAGACGAACAGGAACAAAAAAATCAAAAGTCAGAAAAAGCAGCAGAAACAGTGAATCAGGAACCAAAACAAGTTAAGGGACAGGATAATCAGCATCAGCAGGCTATCAAAGCGGCGCGTAACCAGATTGGGACACCGTATGACTGGGGCGGCGAATCACCAGACGGATTTGACTGCAGTGGCTTTATTCAATACATTTTTCAAATGGAGGATAAGTCTGTACCGCGCACAGTAAGCGAGATGTGGAATTTTACAGCACACGTTAACAGTCCATCAATTGGTGATCTTGTCTTTTTTGAAACATATAAACCTGGACCATCCCACATGGGCATTTACATTGGCAACGATCAGTTTATTCACGCCGGCGAATCACGTGGCGTGGAAAAAAGCAAACTAAGTAATTCTTATTGGAATGAACGGTATATAGGGGCAGGCAGCGTCCGGTAAGCTACCGTTATTGTTCGGGCAGACCTACGTCAGCTGCCCGATTCTGATATTCGATGTCTGCCACTCAGCGAAAAATTGCTGCAAAAATTGCGTCATAAACTGATGTCTCTGAGCAGCTATCGCTTCACCAGCATCCGTATTCATCATGTCTGTTAACTTGAGTAATTTATCATAGAAATGCTGAATCGTTGTGTATGGCTGCAGCGTTTCCTGATCATCCCAAAATGTTTGGCCGGTTGTTGCGCCATAAGCAAAAGCGCGGGCAATTCCAATCGCTCCGATCGCATCCAGTCTGTCTGCATCCTGAACAATTTTTCCTTCCAATGAGGCTGGTATCGCGCCTCTTGTAAACGAGACCTCTCTAATAGCCTCTTTGATTTGACTAATCTCGTTGCTTGAACAAGCAATTGATTGCAGCAGTTCCGTGATCTCCCTTTGCTGTTTTTCGCCGTCCGTAAATAACTTATGATCATCCGCGTCGTGTAGCCATGCAGCCGTTTCTGTAATGAATAAATCAGCTTGTTCCCGGACCGCAATGGATTGGGCCATTTGGGCAACCCGCTGCATGTGAAAAAAATCATGACCACTCACGTCTCGGTCAAATAAATTAAACACATAATTCCGTATAAGTAACAGTCTGTCCATCATTAAGACAACTCCTTCTCAGCTGGGATTCAACTGAGTGCTATGTGCCCTGTTAAAGTTTGTTTGAGCCATGGGCCTTTTATTGGTTCCAGTGTAACGCAATCAATGATATAAAACATCCTTTAGATTAAAAACGATGAGGCATGATTTCTTGTAATCATGGTTTAATTGCGAAAATATGGCATAATTTATTTCCATTTCTTGACTCCCCTATTTAATTGAGCTATAGTAAATATAAGCAAAGAAGATGCGGATTCATTAACGACAAACAGCTTCTATGAAACTGGATGTAAACGTGATCCAGCACTTCTGCAGGGGCTGTTTTTTATTCCGGTTATCTGCTTTGCATGAATGCTTTAGGAGGATTTCAATAATGGAAAATGGTGTTGTAAAGTGGTTTAATGCGGAAAAAGGCTATGGCTTTATTCAAGTGGAGGAAGGAAATGATGTCTTCGTCCATTATTCCGCTATCCAGGAAGAAGGTTTCAAAACACTCGAAGATGGCCAAAATGTGACGTTTGATATTGTTGAGGGTGACCGTGGCCCTCAAGCTGCAAACGTTGCTAAACAATAACTGACTGAGTCTCTGTATAACGGCGGTAATCTGACATAGATTGCCGCCGTTTTGTATTTGACTGTCTCACGTTTAAAATAAACAGACGGCCGTTAAGTTGTCCTGGTCAGCGCTTCTTCTTCATGGGGGATTCTGACGCGGACTAATAATAAATGAAGAACCGGAAACAGAAAGGCCGTTATTTGCGCTCCAACGAGCAGTGGAATAATAAACAATTCAACAGCCACGATAATATAATTTGGATGCTTAACAAATTTATAAGGACCTTTTTTAATGCGGGCGACTCCCGGGAGTACGATCACCTTTGTATTCCAAAACCGGCCAAGTGATTGAATACACCATACCCTGCTGGCCTGAACGGCCAAAAAGATACTTAGCAGGGTTAAATTAATACGCGCGGGTGACTGCGTCAGTGATATTTCAGCGATGATTGCCAGAAAAAAACTGCAATGAAGCAGAATAAACCATTTATAATGTTTTTCACCCTTTTCAATGCCTCCAAATCGCTTAAGCCATTTTTCATTGCTTCTGGCGATCAGCAGTTCTGTAATCCGCTGTCCTACTATGGCTATTAACAAAATCCACATCCATATTGTCATCTCTCATCCCACTCCAATAATAATAATTCTGAACTGAATCCCGGTCCCAGTGCTGATAAGATACTCGGGAACTTGTCACTGACCGGCTCCTGCATCCATCTGTCCAGCACATATAAAATGGTTGCAGAGGACATATTTCCATGATCCTGGAGCACACCATACGAATGCTTGAATAAATCAGAAGGCGCCTGCACGACGCCTGCCATAGCCTCAAGAACTTTCTTGCCGCCAGGATGAGCTATGTACGATTGAATGGATTGTGGTTCAATCCGTGATTTATGTAAAAATGTAGTCATATGCTGCTGCCAGAACGACCGCACGAGTGCGGGAATCTGCTTTGAAAAGATGACTTCAAGACCAGCATTGGTCACGCGCCAGCCCATGACATCATGGCTGTTCTTTTTAGTAGCTGAACTGGTATCAGCAATACGCGGCTTAGAACCTTTTCCATATGCCATTAGCGGCGAATCGTCCCCTATCACCAGTGCTGCTCCTGCACCGTCTCCGAACAGCGCCGTTCCAACAATGTTACTTTTTTGCACATCATCTTTTTGAAAGGTGAGACTGCATAATTCACAGCAGACAAGGAGCACATTCTGATCAGGGTGTGCCTTGATCCAATCATGAGCTCGCGCCAGACCGTTTGCACCTCCTGCACACCCAAGGCCCCAAAGCGGCATCCGTTTAACATCTTCCCGAAACGGGCGTTCACTCATCAAGAACGTATCCAATGATGGTGTGGCCAATCCTGTACTGGAAACAAATATAATCATATCGATTGCTTCATAGGGGACAGTCTGCTGCAAATACTGCTGGTTCGTTAAACAAGCATCAATTGCCTGCAGTGAATGTTTAACGGCAAGCTTTTGATAAAGCGTATTCTTCTCTTCGAATGAATGCGCTTGTTTGAACCAGTCTGCATCAACTGCTAACTGTCGTCTGTCAATTTGCGCATGGTCAAAGACTGGTAACAGCCGGTTAACCAATCGTTCTTCCTCACTGCTGAAAATGTTTTTAACCAAAGACTTAATAGATGCTTGAGTCATATCGTGTGGTGGGATCCCGATGCCTACTGAGCTAATCACTCGATGATCCTCCTTTATATGTTACAACCTAACCGTACCGTGTTAGATAGTTTGGCTATTTTCGGCAAAAATATAACACTTATCCAATAGATTATTTAAATAAAAAACAGGGGCGCTTTTGCCCCTGTTTTTGCGTAAAATGTACCATTTTTCATACGTTATTCTGTTTTTTTCCGAAGTACTGATAATAATCAGTCTGAATGAATCCGTTAAACAGTTTTCGTTTTTTTGTAGCTGTTTCGCCGTAGTATTTCTCAAATTCGGCAAATGCCGATAGGATATAGACACTCCATGAGGGGTGTGTGTGCATAATGCTGCCTAAATCTTGATAAAGTGAAGCAATTTCCGACTTGTCCCCAAGGCGTTCACCGTATGGCGGGTTCGTTACCAAATAGCCATTGGTCGCCGTAATTGTCAGATCACGTGCCTGCATTTGTTTCCAGGTAATCAGATCACCAAGTCCTGCCTCTTCAGCGTTACTTTTCGCAATGCCAATCAGCTTGTGATCGATATCCGATCCCCTAATGTTAAGCTTCTGATCGTAATTGGCTTTATCTTCTACTTCTTCAAAGGCTTCGTCCCAATAACGCTTCTTAATCCATTTCCACTCTTCAGAAGCAAAATCGCGATTAAAGCCAGGTGCGATATTCTGACCGATTAATGCAGCTTCGATCGGAATCGTTCCCGAACCGCTGAATGGATCAAGGAATGGTTCATCCGGTTTCCAATTCGTCAGCAGAACCAGGGCTGCTGCCATGGTTTCTTTTAATGGAGCTTCACCCTGCCCTGTGCGATAGCCCCGCTTATGTAATCCCGAACCAGATGTATCAATAGTCAATACAGCCTCATCTTTATGTATCGCTACTTCAACTTTAAATAGCGCACCCGTTTCAGCTAATTTTCCGGCTACACCGTACTTTAACTTTAAACGCTCCGCAATCGCTTTTTTGACGATAGCCTGACAATCGGGGACGCTGTGCAGCGTTGATTTCACTGACTTTCCTGAAACAGGGAATTTCCCCTCTTCAGTTATAAACTGTTCCCATGGCAATGCTTTTGTCGCTTCAAATAAGTCATCAAACGTCGCAGCTTCAAATTGTCCTATCTGCAGCTTGACGCGATCCGCACTCCGAAGCCATAAATTACTGCGAGGGATAGCTGATATGGGCGCATCATACATAACTTTGCCGTTATCAACCTGCACGTCATAACCTAATTGCTTAACTTCTTGTGCAACGACTGATTCCAGTCCCATAGCTGCTGTTGCTAGCAACCTTACTGTTTGTGCCATAACGTTTTTCCTTTCGTTTTAGAGTAAAAGCATAATCAGTTTACCACATGCTGGCGTCATTTAAAAAACCTTTCTGAACTGTATCAGAAAGGTTACCCGTTAATCGTTAAAAGACCATTGAATACTTGATAAGCCATGTTCTGTTCCGTGGTACTTTTGCGGTGGTCAGCCTTGTACATCCGGTCGTAATCATCTATCTACAGACATAAACCTATGCCTGTCCCTTTTTCGGTTCAATTCCCTAATCAAGGATGCCCCTACCAATATTTGGGTTGCTCACTCGTGGGGTTTACCGCGTTCCACCCGGACTGTTTCCAATCCAGCTGCGTCACTGTGGCACTTTCAAGTGTCATTATCCCTGTCATTTGATTTAGGATGTTCCACTGCCGTTAGCTTGTTCGGGCTACCCTGACTTATGACTTCATCAGGCACGAACACTACAGGCATCGCAGCCTGTGTGAGCATGGACTTTCCTCTGTATATGATAGATATACAGCGATTACGCAAGTACTCAATTCATTTCGTCATTCATTATAGCACAAATCTTAAACAAATACACTGGTAATTTTAATCATGATTCGGAATCTGTCGATTTTTTGCCGAAAACAGCTTTTTCAAGGTTGGACACACGTTTAAGTATATCGTAATTGACTTGGTGATTCGGTGCAGATGTGCGGCTTTTCGCCTGATCAGGCTGTTTTTTGAGCCGCTCATTCTCCTGCTGCAGTCTATCAATCTCCTGCTGGAAAGTTTCATAATCCTGTATAACTGTATCCAGAAATTCATCGACCTCTTCCTGATTGTAGCCTCGCATACCTGTTTTAAATTCTTTTTCCAGTATATCTTTTCCTGTCAGCTGAATCTGATTGGCACTCATTTCTCCGTTCACCTCAGACTGTCAATTATTCATGTATATAACAATACCTGTCCATAGGAATTTATATGACCTTATGATGTCATGTATGCCTAATTCAGTATAACATGATACCCGTTTGTTGTCTCATACCAACTTCACGCTTCACCAAATGGGGCTGAGCATGCTGGCCTCATTTGTCCATATCATCTGACTGGAATGAAAATGGCAGCAGATCATCAACTGTGACAGGCTTCGTTTCATTATTGTTGTTTGTTAAATAAATGACCGTGTCATGATCAAAAAATTCACTCATAACTTGACGGCATGAACCGCATGGCGGGACTGGCCGTTCTGTATCAGCCGCGACTGCCATCTCCGTGAACGTATACTCACCATCCGAAATAGCGTTGAAGATAGCTACACGTTCAGCACAGCAGCTGACTGGGTAGGCAGCGTTTTCAATATTGCATCCTGTATAGACCTTTCCAGATCCCGTTATTAGAGCAGCGCCAACTGGAAAACCGGAATAAGGAACATAAGCTCGTGCTTTCATTTCATTTGCATTATCCAGTAATGTCTGTGACCCCATCTTATTTCATCTCCTATAATGTGAGTGAGAGAATATTATAAGCAAAAATATGTGGTTTGTAAAGGGATTCAGACCTTTTTCAGTTCATTAAGCAGCTGATCCAGAATGAACTGGATGGAGTGATGAAATTCCATATACTGCTTGCGTCTCACGTCAACATAGTAACTGTTGAGCAGCAAAAGCTCCATATTCTCGCGTGTTGATGAGACCTGCTGCGGATGCATATTTATCTTTCGTTCTTTAACAGCCCTGAGTGCATTTTCCTCCCATTCGGCGAGTAGTGCATAAACAGGTTCTGTGCGCTTTTTAACCATTTCAAAAAAAGCTTTATCGAGTTTGCTTTCCGGTGGATTATTTGCCTCATAAATTGCTTTCAATTGATCAAGCTGTTCAACAAGCTGTCTGGTTTGCTGTTCTAACGTCATACCAATCCTATCCTCTGCTATAGTTTAATGGCCATTTCCAGTTTACCATTCAGATTGTTAAAAAACAGCCGGTATAACGACCTTTTCCTGAAATGGAGGCAAATTCAAATGAGAAGCAGTAACATGGCAGCTTCGAATATTAATGCAACTGATATTATTTATGCTGTTTAAAACGCGGCTGATAAGACTTCTCGAAACGTCCATCGCTAACTGTTGTTATTTTTTCTTCCATTAGATGTAATTGATCAGCTAGTTTGGTTAGTGCTTTTTCGGCTTCCTGCTTCTGCTTGGATTGGTGTTGTTTAAGAGGGATGGTCATTAGGAAAACATCTCCTTTTTTATAATACCTATAGTCGTATTTCGTGTTTTGCCCCCTATTCCCTTCCTGTCCGACAAAACTAGAAGAAGCATGCTAAAAACCGTGTAGATCCTTGTTTTTTAGACACACTAAAGACTGTTAGGAGGGAAGCATATGGGCAAAAAGAAACCATCTGAACAAAAAACAAACCGCCATCATCAGAAACAAGCAAACCGCAGCCGCGATAAAAAATTAGACGGCCCGAACCGCCCTTCAACCTGAAACGCATAAACATGGTACAGAAAATACGTGTCTAAATTAGGAAGAATGTCTTATAAAAAGGATTTGTGCTATCACAAATCCTTTTTTTACGTTAAAATATCTTTGACATGACTGTAAGCATACATCAGCCGTCGCCGGTTATAAAATTGCTTTTTAATTTGGGGATCTGGGGTTAAGGATACAGTGGCCAGCCACTTTGCTTGAACCCTTTTTCGTTTATTCCAGTCTCGCCGCCATTTATCCTGATGAGCAATGACCGGATAGACCGAACGCAGCAGAGGAGCGGCTTCTATCTCTATACCGCAATAGCGTTCATAATCCCGCCGTGAGCCGGTATGTTCAACTGACTGGGCAAATTCAAGCAACGGGCGGTAAACCTGCGGGTGGAACACAATCGAGGCGAGTGTTTTCCCCATTTCAATTCGTTTATTAATACTTGTAAAGTCATGAACGAATGCACCATATACATGCTGTGATGCTGTTGGCAGCAAAACAGCGTTTAAAAGGAAAAAATCCTGCAGGAAATATGCTGGACGCAGGAAAACACGGTACTTAAAATAGTCCTGCTTAATAACAGGATGCTCAATAACATTTTGCTCATTGATGATAAGCGCCAGCATTAGGCGCTCAGCATCCTGATGCTGCCAAAACACTTCCCACTCCTGTTGCATGTAGCGGGAAACCTGAAACGCCGGTAATAAATGAAACAGTGACTGCTGGGTATCTATCGAAAGCTGATAAAGCAATAATTGCGGATAGGCATCTGCAAAGATAAGCCAGTTAGAACGTTCATAAGTCATAAACATGCTCCAGCGCTGCCTGGCTGAAAGGATTGCTATAAAAGGGGACAGCCATAAGTCCGTCATATTCCAGCCTGCATTCCGGGAAACCATACTGGCCAAAAAAGCCCACTTAATTTCCGGAAAAGCGGCATAAAAACGCTGATAAGCTTTCGTACGAGCAATATTATCCACGTTGTGCTTATCGGTTTGGGATCGTATATAATGGATATAATCATGGTTGTGCCACCGGAAAGTTGTCATGCAATAACTCCTTTTTTACGTATATATAGTCAATGATTGGTTTTTTTGATATGATACTGTAATCAGGTTTAGGAGGCGTATCAGTGGATTATCCAAACGGCAAAAAAAGTCAGTATTCCCGCCGTCCATCGGCAGCAAATCAAACCATGAGCTTTAGTAATCGGGGGATGACACTGGAAGCGGATATAAACGCAACCAACACGTTTTATCGTGAAATGGATAAGGCTATGATCCATAAAAAGCCGACACCTGTTCAAATCGTTAACGTTCATTATCCCAAGCGGAGTGCCGCTGTTATTACAGAGGGCTATTTTAAGCAGCCTTCTACTACCGATTACAATGGCATATATCGTGGACAGCATATTGACTTTGAAGCCAAGGAAACAAAAAATAAGACTAGGTTCCCGCTTGGCAACATTCATGAACATCAAATAAGCCATATGAAATCGATAGCCACGCACGGCGGTATAACCTTTTTAATTATTCGTTTTTCTGTCTATAATGAAACCTATTGCATCCCTGCTGAAACATTTTTCCCATTCTGGGATAATCATTTAAATGGCGGGAAAAAGTCGATCCCGTATGAAACAATTCAGCGTCAGGGTTATCGCATTCCATTTCATTATCAGGCAAGAGTTGACTACCTGACCATTATTGATCAGCTTTACTTTTAGGTTGAAGGAGGATGCGTTATGGCGACAAATGGCCAGTCCCGCACTGCTAGAAGAAAACAGAAAAAAACGGCCAAAAAACCCACTTGGAAGAAAGTGCTTCTGATTATTGGTATTGCTGTACTCGCTATTGGTATCGGTGTTGGAGCACTGTTCACGTATTATATTGCCACAGCACCAGCAATTGATGCATCAGAACTCGAATCACCTTATTCATCTGAATTATATGATATGGACGGCGATTTTTTTGCAGATTTGGCAGGAAGCGAGCAGCGTACGAAAGTTGAATATGATGAATTGCCGCAAGTCTTGATTGATGCGGTTATTTCTACCGAAGATACACGTTTCTTTGAACACCATGGTGTTGATCTTTACCGGGTGGGCGGAGCTATCCTTGCCAACTTGAAAAATGGCTTTGGTTCTGAAGGTGCCAGTACTATCACACAGCAGCTTGTGGAAAAATCTTTTCTCTCACCGGAAAAGAAAATAAGTATTAAAGTACAGGAAATGTGGCTTGCCCTGAAGCTGGAGCGGCAATATTCCAAGGAAGAGATACTGCAATTTTACTTGAACAAGATTTATTATGGCAATCAGGCCTATGGTGTTGGAAGAGCAGCTGAGCTGTATTTTGGCAAAAGCGATCTCAGTAAACTGACATTGCCAGAGGCGGCTATTTTGGCTGGTTTACCGCAGAGACCAACGGGTTATAATCCATTTGAGCATCCAGATGTCATGAAGGATCGGATGCATACTGTGTTGGATCGCATGGTAGCTAATGACACTATAAAGGAAAGTGAAGCCAAAGAAGCCAAAGATGTGGACATCCCTTCGCTTCTGAGAGACAAAAAACCTGATCCAACGCCTTATCAGGCGTTTCTGCAGGAAGTGCGTGACGAGGTTAAAGAAAAAGTTGACGGCGCTGATATTTACACAGATGGGTTAAAGATTTATACAACGATTGATCAGGACGCCCAGGATCGTGTTGAATTCTTACTTTCTGATGATGCCGATAATCCAGTAAAATACCCTGAATCGATTGTCGATTCCCAGGATAAGGAACATAAAATGCAGGCCGGTATGACTGTTCTGGATACAAAAACCGGTGCTATACGCGCGATTGGCGGTGCCCGCGGCGGCCTTAAAAATGATGGGTATAACTATGCAACGGATATAGATCGTCAGCCAGGATCGACATTCAAACCAATCATGGATTATGGCCCAATCATCGAAAATGAAAAGTGGTCAACGTATCATCAATTAAATGATGATGGCCCCTATGATATTGCTGGAAGTGATGAAACAGTTACAACATGGGCAAGTCAGTATTATGGCTGGGTCAGCATGCGTTATGCTCTGCAGCAGTCACTGAACGTTCCAGCTGTTAAAACGTTTGATAAAGTCGGGCTTAAGCATGCTAAGTCATTTGCTCAAGGTCTTGGCATTTCAATTGGCGATACAGATATGAAACTAACCGATGGCATTGGCGGAGGCAAAATTGGCACGAATCCGCTTGAACTTGCGGGTGCGTACAGCGCGTTCGGTAATGATGGTGTCTATAACAAGCCTTATGCTGTGACAAAGGTAGAATTTCCAGACAGCGGCAGAACGGTTGAATTAACACCAGAGCCTGAGGCGGCGATGTCCGAATCAACGGCTTATATGATCACCGATATGCTGCAGACCGTCATTGAAGAAGGAACCGGCACACAAGCGAACGTACCTGGTTTGCCGGATGCTGGTAAAACAGGCACCACGACACGAGAAGGTGTGGATGGTTCACCGGATTCCTGGTTCAGTGGCTATTCGACAAATTATACCGTTTCGGTTTGGACCGGGTTTAATAATAATAATATAGCTGTCCCTGATACAAAAGTATCACAAGCGTTATATAAAAACATGATGGCGGAACTGTCGAAAGATACGGAGACAGCAGATTTCACCAAACCTGATTCAGTTGTGGAAGTACCCGTAGAAAAGGGTACAGACCCTGCCAAATTGCCTAGTGATTATACGCCGTCGTCTAAAATTGTAAACGAACTGTTTGTGAAGGGGACAGAACCAACGAAAACATCCGAACATTTTGAGGATCTTGATCCAGTCAGTGACTTGGAAGCTAACTATGATGAAGATGCCAATACGATTCAACTTGAATGGGACTACGATTCAGACGATGATGTTTCTTATGACGTCAGTGCG
This sequence comes from Lentibacillus kimchii, assembly GCF_042666895.1. GTDB lineage: Bacteria > Bacillota > Bacilli > Bacillales > Amphibacillaceae > Lentibacillus > Lentibacillus kimchii. The sequence continues at coordinate 283,104 of NZ_JBHTGR010000057.1, read as the reverse complement.
CGTATCGATGATGGCGACATGCAGAAACTGTCGTCAACCGATGATACGTCGATGGAAATTTCTGATGTGGAGTCAGATGCCGCATATGATATTCAAGTGGTAGCGAGAGATGATGATGGCCATACAAGTGATCCGGCTTCTGCGACCATTAAAGTGCCCGGAGACGAAGATGAAAATGAAGGAGAAGATGAAGGAGAAGATGAAGGAGATATCCCCGGTGTTAGCAATCTGAACGCTAAACGGGACAATTCAAATATAGATGTATCCTGGCAATATGATGGACCGCCAGCTCAATTTGAAGTTGCCGTGGCCGGTGGAAACAGCCAGCAGCAGACACAAACGGTCGCATCGAACGGAATCATCATTCAAGGCGTGCAGCCGGGTTCGTACACAATAACCGTGACCCCGATTGGTCAGAATGAAGGTAACAAGGGCGAATCGAACCGCACCCAGATTGAAATAGAAGATAATTCTGATAATCAGTCAGAGGGAAACCAGCAGGATAATAACAATCCTCAAAATGATAGTCAGAATGGAAATAACGATAACCAATCCGAGAATAACCAAAATAATGGTAATAATGATCAGGGAAATGGTGATGACGAAAATAACGAAAATGACGAAGATAACGAAGATGGCGGGGACGAAAATTGATCGTCCATTTAAAAAGAGACAGCTCCCAATTTTGGGAGCTGTCTCTTTAGGTTTTGGCAGCGTTTTTCTTTTTCATGCGTTTCTGCCCTTCCCTGCATAACGTCAAAAGCGGGCATTCTGAGCATTGCGGATTCTTGGCTGTACAATAATACCGGCCGAAAAAAATCATACGATGATGCGTATCCGCCCACTCGTCTTTTGTGACCTTTCGCATCAGCGTTTGCTCTACTTCCAGCACTGAATCCTTCCAGCGGCATATTCCTAAACGTTTAGCGACGCGTTCCACATGTGTATCGACGGCAATTGCTGGTTCGTTAAAGGCAACAGATGCGACGACATTAGCTGTTTTACGGCCGACACCTGCCAGTTTCATCAGTTCTTGTTTTGTCTTTGGCACCTCTCCGCCGTAATCATCAATAAGCATTTGGCAAAGCTTACGGATATTTTTGGATTTATTGCGGTATAAGCCAATCGATTTAATATCCTGCTGCAGCTCTTCTAAGGGAACAGCCAGATAATCCTCTGGTGTGGTATATTTTTGAAATAGTGAAGAGGTAACTTTATTGACTAAGTTATCTGTACACTGAGCTGATAGTACAACCGCAATCAGAAGTTCGAATGGATTCGCATGATCCAATTCACACTGTGCTTGCGGATACATCTCCTTCATTACATCCAGACAGTACTGAACCTGGGATTTGTTCAACATTCCCCTATTCCTCCTCGAGCCAATTATAATAAATCGATGTATCCCGTTCAGAGCTGCCGGAATCCTGTTTGGGCGCTTGTTTTTGATGGAAGGCTTTACTGCTTTGGCGCGCCTCTTCAACTGATTGAATACCTTTCTTCTTCCAGTCACGCAGAATACGATCAATATACTTAAAATTAAGTTTCCCCATTAATACTGATTCTCTCAAGCCAGCTTTTATAAGCTCAGGCGGCAGATTATCTTCATCAAGCCATGTATTGATCATTTCAATTTCAAAGGGTGATAAAGGCCGTCCAAACTCTTGTTCAAATAAGATAAAGATTGTTCCATCATTGTTTTCTTTCGCTTCCTGTTTTTCAGCAAATAACACTTCCCATAATGGATTAAGACTATACGCCTCAGTTATTTCGTTTTGCTCATTTCTAAATTGTTCAATGGATAAAAATTGCTGCTGAATAAGCTTGCGCAAAATATTAGCGCATTCCTTTTCAGTGATAGTTAAATGATTGGCCAAATCACCAGGCGTCGGAAAGTCATTTTTCTCATGTAAAAATCGCAGCAGCTGCAAAATAACCATGACTTCTCTTTCCGTCAGACCCAATGCGGCATATTTATCAAGTAATTGAACGGGTACAGGCACTTGGTTCAGTAAGATATCCTGATATGAAATAAATTTTGCCATACATGATACACCTCATTTCCAAGTATAGCACGATAAGGCCATGAATCTTAAACGAAGTCATTAAAAATGTGCTGTTATCATTATACGATCCCGCCGATATTTGTTAATACAGGCATTCACTTACATTCAGAACTGTCCGGCGAAAAAACCCTTGCACTTCAAGGGCAAGGGTTTTTCTGACAATGGTTGTTAAGACCCATAGGTTTCTGGTTTACAGATCGTGCGTTTCCAGTATTATGAATGCACTTCTGCAAATCGCCTGATTCGCTTGGCAGCTTCCTTCAGTGTTTCAGTTGAAACAGCATATGATAATCTTACGTTGCTCGGGGCGCCAAATCCGCTTCCCGGAACCAGAGCAACTTTTTCTTCCTCCAGCAAAGCTTTGACCCAGTCGTCAGCTGAATCAAATCCGCCTTTACGAACAGCTTCCTGTATGTTCGGGAATAGATAAAAAGCTCCTTTTGGTTTAACGCAGGAAATACCTGGTATATCCTTGAGCAAATCATACATGAGATTCAGCCGTTCATGAAATATCTCCCGCATTTGGTTAACTGGCTGATCGTCTGAACGGTAAGCGGCCAGTGCCGCATACTGAGCGATTGATGCTGGATTAGAGGTTGAATGGGATGCGAGACTGGTCATAGGCTGGATAATGTCCTTGGGCCCAGCGGCATAGCCAATTCGCCAGCCTGTCATTGCATGTGATTTGGACACGCCGTTAATAATGACTGTATTGGCTTTGAATTCATCAGATAGTGCCGCGACAGATACATGATCATCACTGGAATAAATTAATTTTTCATAAATTTCGTCAGAGATCATTAACACATTCTGCTGCACACAAACGTTTCCCAGCTGTTCCAGTTCCTGCTGATTGTACATCATACCAGTTGGATTGCTTGGTGAATTGATAATGAAAGCTTTTGTTCTCGGTGTAATAGCTTGTTTTAACTGATCAGGTGTGATTTTAAAGTCATTCTGTTCGTCAGCATTAACATAGACAGGCTGTCCTTCAGCTAATTTAACCTGTTCAGGGTAACTTACCCAGTATGGCGCGGGGACAATCACCTCATCTCCCTTATTCAGAAGCACCTGAAAAAGGGTGTACAAAGCATGCTTGGCCCCTGTTGTGACAATCACCTCATCAGAAGCATATGTCAGTTCATTATCACGTTTAAGTTTAGCTGTAATAGCCCCTTTCAATTCCGGTATACCGCCTGATGGTGTATATTTGGTTAACCCTTGACGCATCGCTTCCTCGGCTGCATCAAGAATATACGCGGGTGTATTAAAGTCCGGTTCCCCGACACCAAGTCCGATGACATCGTATCCCGCACTCTTCAGTTCGTTTGCCTTAGCTGTGATGGCCAGTGTAGCTGAAGGGGTTAATGATTTAACCCGATTTGCCAATTCCATTGAATCACTCTCCCTCGATTAGTTGATTATAACGCTGCAGCTTGATCTTTGTGCCGTCAAAAATAGAAAAAAGCGCCATAACATATCGATTTTTTGCGTCTTTATAGGTCGCTTCCCAAACCGGTTCTGGCCCATCTTCATCTTCTGCAGTGACACCCGGATCTATGCCGATCATTGTACATGATGAACATTCGCTGTTCCACTGATTTCGAATTGTTTCTTTGGAAACCATATCTGATTGTTGCACTGTGAGAGCTTCAGCCTGGTCCGTATCGAAAGGATAAAAAACGATCATTTTCCCCTTTTTCGCTTTTCCATAGACTGTGTAATAAGCTTTTTCACCATGATAACGCTGAATTTTATTAACGGTATTTAAGGACGTTTCTTTAAGAACCTGCTCCCTTACACGGTCAAAGTCGGCTGTACGGGAATCCTCGATGGTCTGATACAAATATACACCGAAAATAATACTCACTATAAGCAACAGACCTATGCTGCCGCACACCCATTTGAGCCACGCCGGAAACGTCATCCTGGTGATTTTATTAAACATTCTTCAATATATCCTGTTTGTGATATATCCGGCTTTGAATAACCATTATTTAGCCTCCGTTAATAAAGACTGTCAGCTTTATCATATTTTGCTACTTATACCGTTAATGGTGATGCAAACACTACGAGTAACGTTGAAATGAAATGAGCAGATTTGCATTTACAGCATACCGTATAACAAGCATTGCGGCAAATGTGTTTCCTTTAAATTTCAACAAAATTTCCGGCCCCATACTCTCTGGATACTGATGCAGTGCGACTGCATCAGTATTTTTCTTTGTGATCCGTCGCATTCGTTAAAACCATTCGGCTGCCTTTTTAATTAGTTCACGTGTCGAATCATACGTTTGTGGCACCGATGGGATAGAGTCGGTGAAGAACGTGCCATACTTTGCTTTTATAATACGTGCATCACAGACAAATACGATGCCCCGGTCACTGGCTGAACGTATAAGGCGTCCAAATCCCTGTTTAAACCGGATAACGGCGTTAGGCAAAGCCATGTCAAAAAAGGGATTCTTCCCCTCTTTTTGCAGCGAATTGGACTTGGCTTCATAGACAGGATGGTTTGGCGGTTCAAACGGCAATCTTACAATCACAAGACATGATAAGTCCTGTCCGGGGACATCAACACCTTCCCAAAATGAACTTGTACCTAAAAGAATGGACTGATTGAATGATTGAAAATTCTTTTTCAGTCTGGTCCTGCTGCCACTGGAAATACCCTGGGCAATTAGCATATACGTGTCAGTATCAATGGTTTCACTTAATAAAGCATAGGCTTTACGGAGCATATCATAAGATGTGAATAATACCAGCATACGCCCATCTGTTATATGCGCCAGAGAAATAATGGCTTCACATGTCGCTTGGATAAATGCCTCCTGATTTCCGTACCTTATGTCCGGAAAATCATTGGGAACCATGAGCTGCACCTGTTCCTGGTAGGGAAATGGTGACGGAATCTTGGCTGTCAGCAGATTTTCCGGAGAGAGCCCAAGTCTTTTCTGACTGTACGAAAATGAATTTCGAATCGACAGCGTTGCACTGGTTAAAACAATGCTGTCCTTTTGATTGAAAAGATCATTTTCCAGCAGTGCTGAAATATTGGTCGGTTCACTGTATAAATACACAGCATTTTTTGCGCCGTGCGCTTCAATTTCCATCCACTTCACCATCTGGTCATCCGATGTTAAGAAGAGTTGTTCCGCGCGGTCTATGATTGACTGAAGCGAATCCATGTGTTTAGGCAAGTCATTTGCATCACTGTGGTCAGCGGATCCTTCCAGTTTTTCTTTCAGCTGCGAAAGCATCTGAATCAGATCACGGAGATAAGATGTCAGCCTTGTGACCATTTCTTTTATGACTGACCAGGACGCATCGTCTTCTTTTTCTTCATAAAAGCGGTATTGTGTCCTTCCAATATCACTGAATGTTTTACGCGTCTTTTTCTGGTCGATGACATACTGAAACAGCATGCGGAACAAATCATCGAGTTCATATCTTGCCTTGCTATGAATAGCGTTCCATTTTTCTTCCGGAAAATAAACGGTTTCACTGCCTGACGCGCGCTGCAGCAGTTTGGCCAGCCAATTTTCACTCTTTGTTTCGCCAATTTGCGACAGAATATTCTGGGCATAGACATAATGAAGCCGCAGACCATAGTGTTTAGAGGCTGTTTCTTCCAAATGATGCGCCTCATCGATAATGGCTTTATCGTAGGATGGCAGCAATTGAAAGTCATTAAAGATGTCTGTGCACAGTAACGCATGATTTGTTATAACAATATCAGCCTGCTGCGCTCTTTTGCGGGCACGCTGATAAAACGAACGGGAGAACCACACTGATGACGGATCAGGCGGTCCCTCAGCGTCGGTTGAGATTTGCCGGTAGAACACATAGCCGCTGGAAGGAAGCTGAATTTCATCAATGTCCCCTGTTTCCGTTTCAGTCAGCCAGACAAGTATCATGGCTTTAGTAAGAGTGATGTCATAATTATCTGATTCCCTTGAGGCTAAAACCCGTTCAAACTTTTCCAGACTGATGTAGTGCTGTTTGCCCTTTAACAACGCGGCATCAAAAGAAAAAGGAACAAGTCTGCGAATGAATGGTATTTCCTCTTCAAGCAGCTGTGTCTGCAACTGGGTCGTATATGTGCTGATAACGACTTTTTTCTGTGTGGTTACAGCTTCATAGACAGCAGGCAGCAGATAAGCCAGCGATTTTCCAGTCCCGGTTTCTGCTTCGATCAATGCATGCTGCTTCGTTTGGAACGCATCGTATACTGTCTCGGACATGGTGCGCTGACCGGTCCGTTTTTCATAGTGCGTCATCTGCTGTTCCATTGTACCTTGCGTTTCATAAATGGCATCCAGGTATTCTCCAAAGAATGTGTCAACCTGCGGAAGGTCAGATTTGGCATTAGCCATGCTTTTAATCGCAAGTCCCCTGTAGACATCACTATCAGCACGCTTGTCAGATAAATAAGCAAGTCTCTGCCTCTGCTGGTCTAATAAATGGTATAAATCCGAGTCCAAGTCCTTTTCCAGCCACAGCAAATGATCTATTGTTTCATATGGCAGTGATCGCAGCTTCTGCAGCAAAGCTAATAATATGTGAGCTGTCATACGGGCATCGGTAATGGCACGATGCGGCTCATCATGATGAATTTGCAAGTAATCTGCCAGCTGCCCTAATTTAAATCCCGGAGCCTGGGGATAAAGAAAACGTGCAAGCTCGACTGTGTCTAACACAGCATTATGTAAAGCCGGAAAACCACTTGCAGTAAGCTCTTCGTTTAAAAAGCCGAAATCAAACGGCACATTATGAGCCACAAGGTAGCCTCCAGCAAATAAGTCAGTAATTTCTGCGGCCTTTTCCGCGAACACAGGTGCATTTTCCACGTGTTTGTCACAGATTCCTGTTAAATTGCTTATAAAGGCAGGAATTGGCATATTCGGATTTAAAAAAGTTGAAAAATCATCTGTTATGGTGCCATTTTCAATGACAACAATGCCTACTTCAATAATTTTATCTGGATTTACCGGTGAATGACCGGTTGTTTCTAAATCAATTACAACATATTTTTCATTCATTTTGCCACCTTACTCTCGTTAAACTTACCCAGGGAACATATGTATCATGCCCCGTTACGTAAGCCAGGAAATTTCACCGGAATACACGTTTTGCGTTTCACCAGCATCTGTCTGAACAAGCAATGCCCCATCATCTGCAATACCGGCCAAAACAGCTTCAAATACTGTCTGGTTTGTCTGTACTCTAATTCTTTCACCGATGCGGTATGCATATGTTTCCCATTTTGTTTTTATACCAGAAAAACCGATGTCAATGAAGGCATCGTACGTTTTCTCAAACGAGCGCAGCAGACTCTGAATCAGTGGAACAATCGGCTGGTCCTCACCTGTTTCTGACTTGATAGAAGCTGCCTGTTGTTTAAGGGGTGCAGCAAAATCGTAGAGTGTCTGATTGACATTCACGCCAATTCCTACAATGACATACTGAGTCCGGTCCTGTTCAGCCTGCATTTCAGTTAATATGCCAGCTATTTTTTTATGGTTGATAAGCAGATCATTCGGCCATTTGATAGCTGGCGCTGCTGCTGTTTGTTTTGTTATGACATCGGCAAGAACTGTTGCTGTTAAGAGTGTTAGCCGTGTTGCTGCAGCAGGCGTTATTGCTGGGCGCAAGATCAAACTCATCCATACACCCTTATTTTTGGCTGATTTCCAGGCACGGCCCATCCGTCCCCGGCCATTTGTCTGTTCGTCAGCTATGACCACCGTTCCATGTTCAGCATTGTTGCGGGCAGCTTGCTGGGCTATTTCCTGTGTTGATTCTGTCGATGTTTTATGGATAATTTTTTGGCCCAGCCATTCAGTCTCCAAACCCCATTGAATCGTATTTGGACTTACTTTATCCGGTGACTGAACAATTCGGTACCCTTTACGGGGAATACCCTCAATGACATAGCCATCCTTTTCTAATTCCTTCATATGTTTCCAGATAGCACTGCGCGAGATATGCAAACGGTCAGATAATAATTGACCGGAGATGTATGTACCCTCAGTCGTCGTTAATAGTTCAATTAAGTGATAACGGGTGGATTGCATTTTAACCATTCCTTTAAAGTTTCCTGACGGTTCGCAAGCTGTCCTGTCACAACCTGTTTTTCAAGCTGGTCAAGCGTTCTGCCAATCCAGCGGCCAGGTTCGTAAGCAGGAAAAACCCGGCGCAGTTCTGTTCCATCAATTTCCAGATCTTTCTTGGAATGGATGGGAAGTGAAGCTTCAATTTGCCTGACTGCATACGCTGACAAATCTTCAGTAAGCAGTATATTAACTAATCTGCAAAAATCACTATAAACATTCGCATCTAAACTATAGACAAGCCAGTGATCCAGCCCTTTGCTATGATAATACGACAGAGCTTCAGCTAAGGCAGAAGCGTCATGTTTAATCTGGTTAGAACATTTCCATTGCTTCACCCACTCTTGAATGGGTATGGCTGGTTCAATCCAGTGGAACAAGGCAATGACTGCCCCGAAAGACTTTAACGATTTCATATGCTGCGGTATACGCCCTGTTATAGCTGGATAATCTTTTAAAATGGGTAAATAGCCGGAGAGTGCTATTGTCTTAAAATAATGCATGCCTGTATTAATATACTGCCCTTCGAAGAATTTCGCTGTCTCCTGGGCAATCCGTTCTACAGCAATCGTTGCGATACCAGCATTCAACGTATTCATCGCTGTTAGAGTCGCTTCTTCAATCTGAAAACCAAGCTGACTGGAAAATCGGAGAGCGCGCAGAATACGGAGCGGATCTTCCCGGAAACGTTCATAGCTGTTTCCGACGGTACAAATCAAGCCCTTTTCCAAATCTTCCTTGCCATTGAATGGGTCAATCATGATCCCGTGTCGGTTCATAGCCAAAGCATTTATCGTGAAATCGCGTCTCTGCAGATCCTGATCAATTGTCTGAACAAACTGAACGGCGTCAGGATGGCGCTGATCTGAATAGTCATCTTCCACTCGGAATGTTGTGACCTCATAAGACTGCTGATCGTATCTTACAATCACTGTCCCATGCTGTAAGCCGACAGGGATGACTTTCTCAAACATTTGCTGAACTGTCTGCGGATGAGCAGATGTAGCAATATCAATGTCACCAATAGGCCGGCCAAGAAGCCAGTCTCTGAGGCAGCCACCAACAAAGTAGGCTTTGTGACCATTTAATTCCATTCGTTTCAGTATATCACATGCTTGTTCAAATTGTTTAGGTACCGGCACCTGCATCACCACTCATGTCACTGATAAGTTCATCATATAAATCAAGGTATTGTTTGACAATATCCCTTGAATAAAAGTGTTTTCGGGCATATGTCAAAGCATTTTGAGCATATTGCTTCTTTAAATCATCATCCTGAAGTAAGTAAACGGCATAGCCCGCAGCTGAATCGATATCACCGGGTTCAACAATAAACCCGGTTTCACCATGTTCGATCACTTCCGGAATACCTCCTGTGTTTGTGCCAATACAAGGTACTTCGCAAGACATAGCCTCCAGAAGAACCAGGCCAAAACTTTCTTTTTCCGACATCAGCAATTTTAAATCAGAAATTGATAGCAGATCACTGACATTTTTTTGTTTGCCTAAAAACAAAACGTGCTCGTTAAGTCCGAGTTCAGATACAAGCTGATACATTTCGGAGTATTCCGGACCATCGCCAACTAAAAGAAGTTTAGCCTTGACGTCATTTTTAATTTGCTGAAATGTGTAGATAACATCCTGGACCCGCTTAACTTTACGGAAATTGGAAATGTGAATGACAATTTTTTCATCTGCTGCAATGCCATATTGTTCACGGATTGATGGGTTGTCCGTTTTTGCATAATCGTCTTCATTGACAAAGTTATAAATGACCCGTATAGCTTTGTCAGCTTCAACAGTATTGTACGTTTGGTTGACAAGACTGTCGGAAACAGCTGTAACAGCATCAGATTGTTCGATGCCGTACTTAATCATTTTCTTGAGCGAATGATCAATGCCGAGCACCGTGATATCAGTCCCATGCAGGGTTGTAACAATCTTGACGTCATGTTTAGCGATACCTTTTGCCAGGATGGCACAGACAGCATGCGGCATAGCATAATGAACGTGCAGGACATCCAGTTTCTCCTGGTCGATGACTTCTGCCATTTTATTGGCAAGCGCAAGATCAAATGGCGGGTATTGAAACACCGGATAATGATTAAGTTCGACTTCATGGTAATAAATATTGGGATGGACCTCGTTTAGACGGAATGGCAGGCTGGACGTTATAAAATGGATTTCATGACCGTCTTTTGCCATCATCATCCCTAATTCTGTAGCGATAATACCTGAGCCACCGACTGTCGGGTAGCATGTGATACCTATTTTTTTCATGTGATAGGACCTTCCTGTTTCATTTCCTTAACACTCTGTCTTATATCATCCCGCTGTAGAGACTGGATTAGTATCTCAGCTGCTGCCGGGTTAGTTGCCAGCGGAATGAGATGAACGTCACATAAGCGCAACAGAGCACTGACATCCGGTTCATGCGGCTGTGCTGTCAGCGGATCGCGGAAAAAAATGACGATGTCCATGTCGTTATTGGCAATCTTTGCTCCTATTTGCTGATCTCCGCCAATGGGTCCGGATTGAAAACAATGTACCGATAAACCCGTCCCCTCGGCGATCTTTTCACCAGTTGTACCCGTGGCAAACAGGTTGTGTTCCTGAAGCGTGTGCCGGTATTTTTTGGAAAAATGAAGGATCTCCGGCTTCTTTTTATCGTGAGCAATCAATGCGATATTCATGGAACCACTCGCCTATTCAAGTATATTTTCCAGTCCATAAACAAGTCCGTTTAATGACATAACCGTGTTCACCGAAAGTTTAACCCCTTCCATAAACGATGCGCGGTTGTAAGAGTCATGTTTGATAGTCAGGGTCTGACCAGGGCCTCCGAAGTCAACTTCCTGATGCGCCATAAGTCCAGGCAGCCTGACACTATGAATGTGCACGCCATCCGTTTCAGCACCCCGTGCACCATCCATAACTTCTTTTTCGTCTGGATGGCCCTGCTGTTTGCTTTCTCGTGTTTCCTGCATCATCTGAGCCGTTTTAACAGCTGTACCTGAAGGCGCGTCCAGTTTCTGATCATGATGCTTTTCAATGATTTCAACATCCGGCAGGTATTTAGCAGCTGTTTTGGCAAATTGCATCATCAGGACGGCTCCAACGGCAAAATTGGGAGCGATGATACAACCAATGTTGTTTTGCGCTGCCAAATTCTCCAGTTCAGTAATTTGATCGTTCGTAAAGCCGGAGGTTCCCACAACTGGACGAATCCCCTGTAAAAGGGCTGCTTTTGTATGCTCAAAACCTGTCCCAGGCACAGTCAGATCGATCAAAACATCTGCATCCACTTTTTGAAAACATTGCTCAGGATCGTCAAAAATGGGGACATCTAAATCGGGAGCGCCATCAAGGTCGTTTAGGGTCTGGCCATTATTCTTTCGATCAATACAGGCAGCCAATTCGAACGTTTTGTTACGACTGACCATCTGTACAGCTTCGGAACCCATCTTTCCCCTGGGTCCGGCAATAACAATATTAATTGACATCATTTCATCCTCCTGTGCTGTTGAATGACGGTGTTAGTCTTTATGTGTCCAGCGATCGCTGTCACGTGTTTCGATTTTTTGCATTGACGTATCAAAAGCTTCAGATAGATCAATATCAAGTGAATTGGCGAAACAAGTTAAGACAAATAGGATATCACCAAGTTCGTCTTCGACCGTATTTACTTTTTCCGTTGTTTTTTTAGGCTTTTCACCATAATAATGATTGATTTCCCGGGCCAGTTCACCTGTTTCTTCACTTAGTCTGGCTATGAGGCTCAGCGGTGAAAAATACCCTTCTTTAAATTGGGATATGTAATCATCAACCCGTTTTTGCATTTGATCTGTCTGAAAAGCCGGGTGATCTGTCGTCATGTCCATCGCCTCTTTATTAGAAGTTAATCTGGTTTCATCTTAGCTAAAAGCAGCCATTTTGACAAATTATTGGCCTTTTTTGACTTGATTGCTTTTTACATGCAAGCTTATAATAAGCACTATCTGATTTAACAGGAAAGGAGGTTCTCGAATGCTGTTTGGGCTTAAGTTAAAAAATATCCTGTTTATTTTGCTTGGATCGGCTATTTTTGCGTTTGGTCTTGTACATTTTAATATGGAAAATAACCTTGGTGAAGGTGGTTTTACAGGGCTGACGCTGCTTTTCTATTTTCTGTGGAATTGGGATCCATCCATTTCGAATATCGTTCTTAATGTCCCGATCTTTTTCATTGGATGGAAATATCTTGGACGCAACACATTTATTTACACGATTATTGGAACCTTCGCTGTTTCCCTATTTTTGGACCTTTTTCAAATAAATCCTCTGCAGATTGATCTGCAGTCTGATATGACACTTGCATCCTTGTTTGCGGGGGTTTTTGTTGGCATCGGTCTGGGAATTATTTTTCGCTACGGCGGTACAACAGGCGGCGTTGATATTCTCGCAAGACTTGTCAATAAGTATGCCGGCTGGACAATGGGAAGAACCATGTTTTTATTTGATCTGCTGGTTATTGCAACCTCTATTATCACCTATTTGGATATGATACAGGGAATGTACACATTGCTCGCCGTTTACGTTGGCTCAAGAGTTATCGATTTTATTCAGGAAGGTGCTTACGCGGCCCGCGGGGCAACAATCATATCCGGACACAGCCAGGAGATCGCACAAGCCATTATTGAAAAAATGGACAGAGGCGTTACGGTCTTAGATGGACGTGGAAGTTACACAGGCGAAAAACGTGATGTCCTGTACTGCATTGTTGGCCGAAATGAAATCGTCCGGCTGAAAAACATGATTGATGCGATTGATCCCCAGGCATTTGTAGCTATGAGTCCCGTGCATGATGTTGTTGGAGAAGGCTTTACTCTGGACGAAAATAAAAATAAACTTCAGGACTGATGCGTCTCGTGTAACGGTTAAGCAAACAAAGAAAAATGGGCCGCAGACTCCAAATGCGCCCCATTTTTCCTGCAAGTATTATATTGTAAGCTGTGTTATCACTCACTGCTTGCGCTATAAATGAATATAAACCGAGCTAATTCAGCAACAGCGACAAGCGCAGCAGCCACATAGGTTAACGCAGCAGCATTCAGGACTTTCTTTGTCTCGCGCTCTTCATTATTGCGTATGACACCAGTTGATACGAGTTGTGTCATGGCTCGGCTGGAAGCATCAAATTCCACCGGCAGTGTCACCAGCTGGAAAAGCACAGCGGCAGACATGAAGACAATACCAAGTAAAATCATGTTGGTCATATCAAAAAATATGCCAGCCAATAAAAAGAAGATAGACAAATTGGAGCCCGTATTAGCGATTGGGACTAAAGCATGTCTGAATCTTAGAAACGCATAGTCCTGGTCATCCTGAATAGCATGTCCTACTTCGTGTGCAGCAATAGCGGAAGATGCCATCGACTGGCCATGATAGATGTCTTTGGAAAGATTGAGTGTCTTTTTTTGCGGATTGTAATTATCCGATAACGTTCCTTTTGTTTCCCGAATCTGTACATCATAGATACCATTCTCATTCATAATCTGACGAGCAACTTCAGCACCTGTCATACCAGATGATGTCGCTTTTTTGGAGTATGTTTTATACGTCTTTTTTACTTTTGATTGCGCCCATATCGGAATAATCATTAGAAGCGCTATATAAATTAAATAGCCGCCAATACCCTCGAGCATGTTCATTCCTCCATCACTTTTTATACTTCCGTAAATGTTATTCTAGGCTGTTAGTCAAAGACCGTCAACTATTTGAATTTTTATCAGATTGTTTCCGTTTTTCGGCTTTATACTTACGCCAGCTGACATACGTCAATGTAATGGCTATCGATCCGCCAACGATGCCTACTACCCAGTAAAACGGTACCATCGTCACATTGCCAGCAGCATCAGCTGGATGAGAATCTGCAAAGGCGATCATCGGTGCTGATAAAAGGCTGGCAGCCACTAAACACAGCGCAATTACCAGTAAACGCTTCAAGTCCTTCATGGTGTCACCTCACATAACATCTTCTCTACAATGTATGTGTTAATGAATCCATATATTACTTGTCATACTGCGATTTTTTGCCTTAATGGTTAAAATGTAAGCCAGCCCAATTGATACAATACTGAGCCAAAAGGTAAAATAGCCTATCTCATTCATATAAGTCATTAACGACGAGTAGACGGGCATCTGTCCAAAAACATAATCAATGATATCATTATGAAGAACCCACACAGCTGCAACAGCTATATGACGCCCTGCAATTTTATAAAACGGGGCATACAAGAGACCCTGAATTGCCATAGCGCCATGCGAGACCATCAGCATATAGCCCGGCCATCCCAGTGATCCTTCTACAGCTAATGTCAGTAAGTTCATAGCAACTGCCCAAACACCATATTTAAATAAACTTATCACGGCCAATGCTTCAATATAAGGAGCGTTCTTCCTGAAAAGAAAAAACAGCAGCACAATCGTAAAAAAGAGGGTGGCCGTCGGACTGTCAGGAACAAAAGGCAGAAAAAGGGCTGGCGTTTCAGCCATTTGATAACGATACCAATAAAATCCGTAAACTGTACCGAAAAAATTGATGATAAACAGCAACCATAATACCCGTTTATCACCCAATATGTATTTTATCATGACATATTCCTTTCTTATTAGAATAAAAACACCTTCACCAGCAGTGCTTGGCAAAGGTGTTTTTAACTGACAAGCTAGTTGTCATCCTCATCTTTATTCACGGACACTATAAATTCAGCAAGTGTCTGCAATTCTTCATCAGATCCTGAAAACTGACCTGCCGGCATAGATCCAATTCCATTTTGGGCAATGTCCTTAACCTCGTCAACAGAATGATCAACACCAATTAATGGTGGTGCCGACGCTCCTCCTTGAAGATCTTCACCGTGACAGCTCATACAATTATCCTTGAATACTTTATAGCCATCGGAATCCTTGTCAATATCTGTCTGTTCAGATGGCGGAATGGGCTGATTAGCCTCCGCCCGCTGTTCCCAATTAACTTCAGATGCCGATTCATAGGTCAGCCAAAAGACCGAAACAAGTGCCAGAAGCATCATGCCAACAGCAACGGGACGCCGATGGGGCCGTCTGCCCGGACCTTTATCCAGAAAAGGAGCTAATAGCAACCCGCCGAAAGCCAATCCGGGAATAACGATAATACCAATTAAAACGAATGGACCACTGGCAAAGTCATATTTCAGCAATTGATATAAAAATAAGAAGTACCAGTCAGGCAGTGGTATATAACCTGCATCAGTTGGATCAGCCATTCCCTCAAGCGGGGTTGGGTCGGCTATTGTGAGACAAAGAAAACCGACTAAAAATACAGATCCTGCCAGCCATTCTTTCAACAGGAAATTCGGCCAAAACGCTTCAGTCCTGCCAGGATACTCTGAGTAGTCTTTTGGTATATTCGGTTTGCGTTCAGCGGAGATACGGGAATCCCCGACAAACTTCATTCCTTTACCCTTATGCACAGCTCACCCTCCTCTTTATTATAATGGTCCGGATATTCCCTGCTTACGGATTAAGATAAAGTGTACACCCAGTAAAACGAACAATACAGCAGGCAGGAAAAAGACGTGAATCGCAAAAAATCTGGTCAATGTCTGGGCACCGACAATATCTTCATCGCCAGCAAGTAATGTTTTAAGTTCGTCCCCAATAAACGGGACGTCTGATGCAATATTTAATCCGACTTCAGTTGCAAAGTATGATTTGTTATCCCAGGGCAGAAGGTAACCGGTGAATCCCAGTCCAAGTATGCTGAAAAACAACAGGACACCAACCATCCAGTTAAGCTCACGCGGCTTTTTGTATGCGCCCTGGAAAAACACACGCAACGTATGTAGCAATAGCATGACGATTACCACACTGGCTCCCCAATGGTGCATTCCACGCACAATCTGGCCATGTGCCACTTCTGTCTGCAAATAGTAAACAGAACGCCAAGCATTTTCGATATCCGGTACATAATACATCGTCAAGAACATGCCGGAAAGTATTTGGATAACCACGACGAAAAAAGTCAGTCCGCCAAAACAATAAACAAATGCGGAAAAATGATGAGCCGGATTAACGTGTTCAGGGACTTCGTGGTCTGCCAAATCGCGCCATAATGGTGTTACATCAACGCGCTCGTCTATCCAATCATATAACTTTTGCAGCATTGCCCCTTAATCCTCCTCTCTTGGTACTGCCTTACCCAGAAACAACATACCATTTTCGACTTTTTGTTCATAAATATCTAATCCCTTTGGCGGCGGTGTTCCTGGAACATTTTCGCCATCCTTATAGTACAGCCCGCCATGGCAAGGGCAATAATACTTATCGGGATGGTCATCGCTGCCTTCCCATGAAACAACACAACCAAGATGTTTACAGATTGGCGAAAGCGCAACGATGTCGCCATTGTCATTTTTAAAAACCCACGCTGATTTAGTTACATCGGATTCATACCAGCCATCTTGCTGGCTTATCTCCCAGTCCACGCGCTGTGGTTCACTTGTAATATCATCGACGGCAATCTGAACGTTGCTGAAATCGCCATCATTTGTTTCTTTCTGCAGAACTGGATCAATTGCCATTCTTAATGGCGAAACGATTAAGCCAGCGGCCATAAATCCACCTACACCTGTAAGCGTGTAATTCAAAAACTGACGACGGGATACAGGTTGTTTGTCTTTGCTCATTAAATTTCCCCCCTCTATACATTTTTCACGGACCTTATTATATAATCAAATTACTAGGACACTGCTATCATAGCGTAAACTCTTGATCCGGTCAATATTTTCCATTTTCTGTACTGATTTGCAGTGTGCCTCTTCTTTAAGTATATCAGATGCTTGAGATGAAATCGAAAAAATATGCGTTTAATTCAAACTTTTTTCCAATAGGAACGTATTAACTTTGTTATTTCCTGCACCTGACTGCGCATAAAACTTTGCAGCTCATTTGATTTTATGGATTCGAAAGCAGCTGATTGAAGCCATAATAATGTTCCTTCCAACTCCTCTTCCCTGGTTTTCCAATCTGAATCCAGAGTGACAAAAAATATGTAGCTAAACGGCTGTGAGCGAATATCACTAACCCATGTGTGCAAACGATCCATTTCCGTTTTCTTATCTGCTGTTGCCAGATAAGCGAAATCCGGTGTTAAAACGACCCGGCCAGTCAGTTCCTTTTCAAGCTCGCGCGTGAATAAAGTGATCATATCGCGCTGAAATGCGTTGTGCTCAAGATTGGCATCATCTGACAACTGAAAGGGAAGCAATGGAATAATGGCAGTATCTACATATTCTTTAGCCTCACTATATTGCTGCAGATCTTCCTTAGTCCATTTCATAGTTTGCGTCTTTTCCTCCTGTCTATACATTTATTCTAAAATAGGTTATTTAACTTTATATTAGCCCACTGATACCAGGAAAAGCAACCTTAGAAACCCCTTTCATTGTCTGTCAGGAAACTTAAACTAAAAAATAGCCAGTATGACTGACTATTTTAATTACCTGCTGGCTATTCTGCTTTAATTAGCCATCCGTATTTTCTAACTTATGCAACTGCTTCACCCATTTATTGAAGTTTTGCTTATGACGCTTATCCAGAGCCTTATTGATGTTTTCTTGTATGGTTTTGAGCTGGTAGTCATAAATTGTTTTCTCTAATATTTTCTGTGCCCTTTCCTGATCCTCAGCGGTGATAAAATAATCATCCGGAAGAAACGGATTATCGATAAGTACGGCCGCATATAATGCATTCTGATTCTCATTCTGGAAGCTTAACTGAATATACAGAGGTGTGTTCTGATTCATACGAATATCATGAAACGCTTTTTCAGGGTCCGTCGTCACAAGCTGCTTTTTGTGAAAGCGAAAGGCTGTCTCAGTCGAACTGGTGCTGCTTATAATAAACCCTCTGGGACAGAATTTAGCTTCGCGCACAAAATGAACGTTTGACAGAAGTGTCTGGTGATTAAGGATATAATTGAGAATCCACACGCTTTCACGTTTTTTCAGTTGATAATGACTCAAAAACCATTCGATAAAACTCTTTTTATCCTGAACGGAAACAGGCGATTGCATCAGGATCGAGGCCTCCTCAAAATTAGTCCATGAACGTTAAGTATCTTGCGTATCCTTCAGACGCTCAACATACTCTTCAATGTCTGCATCCATTGGCTGGATAGCTAAATAAGCTTCAAATATTTGCAGAGCCGTTTCGATTCTTCCTTCTTCTGTCAGAAAATAGCCATATTCTTTCAGGAAATCGCTATCCTGGTTTAAATGATTGTATGCTTCCTGATAATGGGTTAATGCATTCTGATAAGATTCTAATTCATTATAGGCTCTTGCCAGTTCCCATTCATAAAGAGGATCGGTTGCCTCAGTATCCTGGACGCTGGTAATAAGCTCAACGATATCTTCGTGCTTGTCTTTTTGCTTTAGCAATTCAACCATAAATAACAGCGCCTCTTTATAATCGGGATCAAGGGCAATGGCTTCTCTAACCCACTTTTCACTTTCTTCATCTTTACCCAGCTGATGGGCTATTGACCCAGCAAAAAAGTACAGCTCTTTATTAAATTCATCAATTTGAATACCCTGTTTAGCTGTCTTAAAGGCCTCATTGATCATGCCTTCATCTTCATATGCTTTAGCCAGCTGATAATAGGCTGTATGATAATACATATCCTGTTCAATAACGCTCTGCCACGCTTTAATTGCTATATCACGGCGTCCTGCATGCAAGGCTGTGAAACCATATTTAAACATCGTATCCGGGTGTTCACTGTCAATATCCTGGTACAGTTCCAGTGCTGTTTCATATTCGCCGGATGCCGCATAGGCTTCGGCTAAACGGTCATTAACTGATATATTAGCCATTTCTTTTGTAACCTGAAGGACTTTTTCGTAATACGTAATAGCTTCCCGGTAGTCGCCATTCGAAAACAGCAGCTCGCCTAAAGCAAAATCAATAACAGGCTCAGTTGGTTCCTGCTGCTTGGCAGTTAACAGTTTTTGTTCCGCCACCTCAAACAATCCTTGAGCCTGATAGAGATCTGCCAGCTGGATAAGTGTCTGTACATAATCCGGGTCTTCTTCCGTGATCTCATTCAGCAAATTGATAGCTTCTTCGTCGTTATCCTGTTCGATATAGACATCTGCCAGCATAATTTTTATCTCGCTTTCAGCAGGAAAACGCTGCATGAGTTCTTCCAGCAAATCGGCTGCTTCAGCTAAAAAACCCCATTGCGTAAATAATTCAGCAATGGTAAATTTCTCCTCATCATCTGCCTTTGGCAAATAGTCCTCCAGCATTGAAATGGCTTCATCAGATTGTTGCGCCTCCATCAAATGAACGGCTTCCATAATGATAGGATCCATGGGGAACATCCTTTCTCTTTCACGGTAATCATATCAGTTTATCATACAGATCTGGGATGTATCTGTAAACAGAAAAGAATCTGCCTGAAACAGATTCTTTACCAATTACTTGTAAGCTTGCGCAAATCCCGAAAAAACCCGGGGTAAGAAATATCGATAGATGATGTATCATCAATCACAACGTCATGACTGGCTCTAAGTGATGCAACTGCAAGCATCATAGCAATCCGGTGGTCATTATACGCTGATGCCTTTCCACCGGTCAATCGCGAAGTTCCTCTGATTATCATACCATCTTCTGTCTGTGTAACCCGGGCACCGAGGCGGATCAATCCATCCGTGATGGCTTCAATTCGATCCGTCTCTTTCAAACGCAATTCACCCGCATCGCGGATAACTGTCTGGCCTTCAGCCTGTGTAGCAGCAAGAGCTATAATTGGCAGCTCATCAATGAGCTTCGGGATGATGTCGCCTTCAATAATGATGCCCTGAAGATTTTGCTGGGTTACCGTGACGTCACCAAACGATTCACCAGCCATCACTTGCTGGTTGGAGACTGTTATACTTGCTCCCATTTGTTTTAATACATCGATCACACCTGTACGCGTCTCGTTTAGTCCGACATTAACCAGCGTTAATTGGCTCCCCGGTACGATCGCTGCAGCTGCCATGAAAAAAGCGGCAGAGGATATATCACCGGGAACATGAACGTCTGTTCCTTTTAATGCAGTTTGATTTGTCAGCCGAATCCGGCCGTCTGTTTCACTTATGTCAGTTCCAAAAGCCCGGAGCATCTTTTCAGTGTGGTTTCGGGTGGGAGTCTTTTCGATCACTTCGGTCAGTCCATCAGCCAATAGCCCACCTAAAAGAACGGCAGATTTAACTTGAGCACTTTGGACAGGAAGTGTGTACTGCATTCCTTTGAGCCCTCCACCTCTAATTGCCATAGGTAACAATGATCCGGATGCGCAGCCGTCAATGCGGGCCCCCATTTTTTTGAGCGGCCTGACAACCCGGTCCATCGGCCGGGATGTCAGGGATGTATCACCATAAACCGTCGTGAACAGCGGGAGACCAGCCAAGACACCAAGCATCAATCTTGCCGTTGTTCCTGAATTACCAAGATTAAGCGGTGCAACAGGCTCTTTAAATGCGTCGGGACCGTTGCTGTGAATTTTCAGAGAGGTATCATTCTGTTCAATTTGTACACCCAGTTGTCTGAATGCATCAGCCGTTCGCATGCAGTCCTCGCCAGCCAAAAAATTTGTAATCACTGTTGTGCCTGTCGCAAGGCTTCCCAGTATAATGGCACGATGGGTTATTGATTTATCACCAGGTACTTGTATCTCCCCGATTAGAGGTCCTGATGCAGGGTTTAATACGGCATGTTTCAATGAGCCACCCACCTTTCATTCATTTACTCATCAAGCATCAAATCATAGCCTTGTTGCTTCAGCAGCTTATAACTTTTTAACTGTTCTTCTTTACTTGCAACACTTAAACGAAGCACGCCTGTTATCCCTTCGCGTATTTCAAGTATACGTATATTGGTAATGCTGATCTTTTCGGCTGCCAGCAGGTTAGCAACGGTTGCAATCGCTCCTGTTTGGTCACGTATGTCGACATATAGGTCATAAAAGGACGGAATCGCCCCCTGTTCCTGGGCTCCGAGTCCGTCCCGGTAATCTTTGGCCTGTTTTAAATAAGCCGTTAAGGCCGTCTTATAATCCTGCTCTAGCATTTGTTTAAGTGCTTCCATCTCCTCAATCCAATCATTAAGCAATTGAACGAGTTTTTCTTTATTGTGATAGAAAATATCCTGCCATAAATCCGGATTACCTGAAGCTATGCGGGTAACATCACGAAACCCGCCAGCGGCCAGCTGTGGAATAAATGCGTGTGTATCCCCCCATTTTTTGGCCTGCTGGACAAGGGCCGAAGCAATCAGATGTGGGAAATGGGAAATTACCCCGGTCATCTCGTCATGCTCGTTTGCCTCCAGTCTGATGATATGGCTTTTCGTTTCCTTGAGCAAATGTTCCAGTGACTTAACAGCATCTTCGGTACAATCTCTGGATGGAGCCAGTACATAAATGGCATTTTCGAACAGATGATCTTTAGCAGCTGTAATACCTTTTTTATGGGAACCGGCCATCGGATGTCCGCCTATAAACTGAATACGAGGATTCTGCAAATGATCAGAAGCATCAGCGATCGGCTGTTTAACAGAAGATACATCAGAAACGATCACATCTCGTTCAAAAGTCATTTGATCCAATTCCTGCAGATACTGAATGGTTTCTGTGATCGGCGTTCCTAAAATAATGATATCTGCTTGATATGCGCTGTCTGTCAGATCTTCACACGTTTCATCAATAACATGATTGATCAGAGCGTATGTGAGTGTCGTTTGATTACGATCATAACCAATAATATAATAATCCCCTGACTGGCGAAAACGCTTGGCCAGCGATCCCCCAATCAGTCCCAGTCCGATCATTAAAATTGTCTGTTTCACGACCATGTCCCCTCAGTAATCGCTGTATTAAGCTGGTACAAGACACGTTGGAGTTCTTGCATGTCTGTCTCGCTGCCAATCGTTATCCGTACGGTATCAGGCACACCAAGTCCTTCGCCTGCCCGGACAATAAAACCATGCTCAAGCAAATATTGGAATGTCTGCTCGCCGCTGATCGGCATGGATATAAGCAAAAAATTGGTATGAGAATCATAATAGTTCCATCCAATCGAATCGAGAAACGCTTCAAATGACCGTTTAATTGCCTGGTTGCGGGTGACGGTATCGTTAAGAAAAGCCTCGTCCTCCAGCGCAGTTATAGCCGCTTTTTGAGCAATCGTGGACGTATTAAATGGTCCTCTGACAACGTCAAGGTCCGAGATAAGGCCCGAATTCGCGATGCCATAGCCAATTCGCAAACCTGCGAGACCATACGCTTTGGAAAATGTACGCAGCACAATTACATTGTCATACTGCTGAAGATATTGTAAAATCCCCGGCTGAAATGTACTGTCGACATACTCCAAATAGGCTTCATCCAGAACGATTAGAACATCCTTTGGACATTGATCAAGAAAGTCATACAAATGATTACGAGGGATGAGGCACCCTGTTGGATTATTCGGTGAACAGAGCCAGATAACACTGGTTCTTTGATCAATGGCTTCCAGTATAGCAGAAAGATTATGATAGCCATTGACTGTTGGCACTTCTTTAACCTGAGCCCCCTCGACAAGGGCGTTATGTTTATACTGCGGAAAAGTTGGTGTTGCCATAACTGTATTCACACCCGGATACAGGAAAGCACGTGTGATAATCTGTACAATTTCATCCGTTCCACTTCCAAAAATAAGCTGATCTTCTGAAACTTTCAGCCTGTCAGCCAATACATGTCTTAATTCTCCCGTGTAGCCATCAGGATATAAATTGAAAGAGGACTGGTACCTGCTGAAATAATTAGTCACTTCCGGTGAATGGCCAAATGGATTTTCATTTGATGCCAATTTAACAATTTTATTCAGCCCGTATGTCTCTTTAACTTCTTCAATTTGTTTACCCGGCTGATAGGGTGTCATATCCTTTAATACCTGTTTACTTTTCATGTTGTTTACCCCCTTGTTCATTTGATGACAGCAGTTCGTTCTGGAATGTCCTCAAATAGCTGAGCATGTGACGATCATCTATTTCACACATAACGGGATGGCCGATTTTCTGCAACAATACCATTTGAATGGTGCCACTGACTGTTTTTTTGTCACTTTTCATTTTGGTGAAAATGGTCTCAGAATTAATTGACGGCCACTTCAGTGGGTACCCGTTAGATTTAAGCCACCTGTATATAGCGTTGTATGGCAGTTTAACGCCATATATTTTTTCACTGACCCAGATAGCAAACAGTAAGCCAATCGCAACGAGCTCGCCATGCGTCCAGCTGCCATAACCAAGTATTGTTTCCAATGCGTGTCCTAATGTATGGCCAAGATTTAAAAATTTGCGTTGATCCGTTTCATACTCGTCAGCCTCAACAATCGCTGCTTTAACATCAATGCCGCTTATCAGCTGATGGGACAGCTTTTCACTTGTCAATGCTGATAAATCATTCGCCATGACTGCTTCATACATCGCGCTGTCTGACAACAGTGCTTCCTTCAGCAATTCTGCATAACCAGATCTGATTTCCTGTTCTGTAAGAGTCGCAAGGGTTGTGACATCGTAAATGACCGCAGCGGGAGCGTGAAAGCTGCCAATCATATTTTTACCCTGTTCATGATTGATAGCTACTTTTCCTCCAACACTGCTGTCATGGGCCAGTATTGTTGTCGGCATTTGAACGTAGTCAATACCGCGCATAAATGTCGCTGCAACAAATCCGGCTACATCCCCGACAACGCCACCGCCAAGGGCAATTATGAGCGAATTTCTTTCGAGACCGAATTCAATCGCTTTAGTCTGGAGTTCATAAAAGACATCAATGCTCTTTGCGCTCTCTCCTGACTGAATTGTATGAACGGCAACATGCTTCTGTGACAAACTTCTTTTGACATCTTCTAAGTAATAGCGGGCAACTTTTTCATCCGTTACAATTAAAATAGATGGATACGTCTTAGGAAGATAGTCTGCAGTCCAGTGACGCAAATTCTCCCCGACATATACGTTATAGGTATGCGTTGCTGCCCTGACGTGCGTTACATTCACTAAAACCACCTTATTTCGTTGCGGTAGTCCTCGACGGCCTGTTTAAGTTTGGGAAATTGGTCATTTGGAAATTGTTCGGTCAGGGCATTCGCCAATTCAAAGGCAACAACATGTTCCATAACAACAGCTGCAGCAGGAACGGCACAGGCATCAGAGCGTTCAATGCTGGCGCTGAACGGCTCTTTTGTTTCAATATCAACACTCTTAAGCGGCTTATAAAGGGTTGCAATGGGTTTCATGACGCCTTTGACAACAATAGGCATGCCCGTTGTCATGCCGCCTTCGAATCCGCCAAGCCGATTCGTCTTCCGGTAGTAGCCCGTTGTTTCGTCCCAGGCGATTTCATCATGCACATCACTCCCATTTTGGCGGGCTGCCTCGAATCCCAGACCGAATTCGACACCTTTGAAGGCATTAATACTGACAACATTGCCGGCGATCCGACTGTCCAGCTTTCGATCATACTGTACGAAAGAGCCAATACCAGCAGGCATCCCTTCAACATAAACTTCCGTAACACCGCCAAGTGAATCCCCATCCTTTTTGGCTTGGTCGATGGCATCCATCATGGGCTTCTCAGCATTGTCGTCCAATGTGCGAACAGGCGATTCCTCAGAGATACGCTCCCGTTCAGCTGCCGCCAGGCTGGTATTTTCCTCTGCAGTAATACCGCCAATTTCTTTAACATAACCTGTGATATCGATTCCCAGTTGTTTCAAAAGCGTTTTGGCTATAGCACCTGCAGACACACGTGCAGCCGTCTCTCTTGCCGAAGATCGTTCCAGGACGTTTCGCATATCTCGATGACCGTACTTCAAGGCACCATTCAGGTCGGCATGTCCGGGCCTGGGACGTGAAACAGCCCGTCGTGATTTTTGCCTTTCTTCCGGAGGATCTTCGCCCATAATGTTGACCCAATGCCGAAAGTCATCATTATTTATGACGAGCGAAATGGGCGACCCCAACGTGTAACCATGCCGAACACCACTGGTGATTTCGGCTAAGTCTTTTTCAATTTGCATGCGTTTGCCACGTCCGTACCCTTTTTGCCGGCGCAGCAATGAGGCGTTGATATCTTCGCGGTGCAAAGGCATATTAGACGGTACCCCTTCTACAATGGTCGTCAGTTGCTTACCATGTGATTCACCGGCTGTTAAATAACGCATGAGACTTCCTCCTTTGCGATTTACACTATAGCATAGGAAATATAAAGGCTAATTGACCTTTCATAATCGAATAAACAAGATACAGATTAAAGTTTATCATACTATATCATAA
The DNA here is from genome assembly GCF_042666895.1 of Lentibacillus kimchii. Taxonomy (GTDB): domain Bacteria; phylum Bacillota; class Bacilli; order Bacillales; family Amphibacillaceae; genus Lentibacillus; species Lentibacillus kimchii. Next base: position 257,534 of record NZ_JBHTGR010000057.1, on the reverse strand, counting down.
ATGATCTGTTTTTTGTTAAAATTCTCATTAAAAAACGTTTGACAAATTAGACAAACGCTTTAAATACTTTAAAGGTTATTCATTCTTTTGATAAAAAAATGTATCCTTTGAATCCAACCGATAGTTTTCTGGTTTAAATATTTGTTCGGTGCTCCCAACAAATAATACGCCGTGCTGCGTCAGAGAAGAGGCAACGTTTTTGTAGATAGTGGATTTTGCTGCTTCTGTAAAATAAATCAGGACATTTCGGCAGATAATCAAATCAACATTTGCTGGATAGGCATCCGCCAATAAATCATGCTTTTTAAATTGCACACGCCGTTTAATCGCATGATCAAGATGAAACTCATTTTCCTTTTGTATAAAATACTTTTGCCGCAAATACCAGGGCAATTCTCTTAATGATTGTTCCGGATATATCCCCTGTGCCGCTTTTTCCAGCACCCCATCGTCAATATCTGTCGCCAGAATCTGATAATCTGCCTGCGGAAAATTGTGATCAAGCATGATGGCGACGCTATAGGGTTCTTCACCAGTTGAACAAGCAGCACTCCATATGGTCAGCTTTTGCCTGCTTTTTAACAGCTGGGGCAGAATGGACGATCTTAATACATCCCACCGCTTGCTATTCCTATAAAAGTTGGAGACGTTAATCGTTATCCTATCAAGCAATTCATCAAGAAGGCTTTGGTTCTGGTCAATGGCTGATAAATAATGGTGAAATGTTTGAAAGCCGTTTTTATCCCGCAGCGATGTGAGCCGGCGTTTCATTTGTGTTTCTTTATATAAAGTTAAATCAATGCCGTGTTTCGCTTTCATTTCAGCCGCAAAATCCAGGTAGTCATCTGTCATAGTGAACGCCTCATTTATCATTTTTGCAATCGTTCTGTCCTTTTGTAAAAAGCCTCCGCAAAAAGGGAGGCTTTTTTCATCTTAAATCATGTCGCCAGGAAGCGGTCATGATGATTTAATAAATCCACTCACTGTCCTGTTTCGTATACGATACTGTGTCATCTTCCGGAAAGAACAGCTTCATTTCCTTTTCTGCGCTTTCAGCTGAATCAGATCCGTGAATAATATTTTTGCCGACGGAAATGCCATAGTCGCCACGGATTGTTCCCGGCGCAGCTTCAAGTGGCTTCGTATCGCCCATCATAGTACGTGAAGTTGTAATGACATGCTCACCTTCCCAGACCATGGCCAAAACAGGTCCAGACGTGATGAATTCAACTAATTCACCGAAAAACGGCTTGTCCGCATGTTCACCATAATGCGTTTTAGCTAGTTCAGTGGATATTTGCATCAGTTTAGCACCCACCAGCTTAAATCCTTTCCGTTCAAATCGGCTGATAATGTCCCCCGTTAAGTTGCGCTGTACGCCATCGGGTTTAATCATTAAAAATGTTTGTTCCATTGTCAACATCCTTTTTATGTATTTTGCTGCTGATTTCCCTGAAATTTTAACAAATTTTAAGGGAAATCACAATCAGTCTATGATCTGCGGCTGCCGATATACTTGGCAATGCGCTGTAATGTGAATTTCGCCTTATATTCGGGCAGACCTTCTAATTCCTGCAATGCCTTTTGTAAGTAGCGATCGCTCAAACGATATGATTGCGGGATTGCTTCACTTTCTTTCATTGTGACAAGTAATTGCTGCCATTCCTTATCGGACACCCCTGATGGTTCACTGAATGCCGCAGATAACTGCTGATAAAACGTTTCATCCTTCATGGCAAATAACATTGGCAAAGTCACATTGCCTTGAAGAAGATCATTGCCCGCAGGTTTACCTAATTCAGCCTCAGATGCGGTGATATCAAGTATATCGTCGATGATCTGATACGACATACCAATATAATAACCATAACGGAATAATTTTTCCTGATATGCTTCTGGAACATTGGCGGCGATTGCGCCCATTTTGCAGCTTGTGGCGATAAGCAGAGCTGTCTTTCGTTTAATTCGGCGCAAATAGTCACGCAAATTCTGATTCCAGTTATATTTGTCCTTAATTTGTTCAACTTCACCCGTTGAAAGTTCAACCATCGTTCTTGAAAGTGTATGATGAGCGTCAGGCTCCAAGAGAAATGTAATATACTCAAGTGCCCTGGCCAGAATGAAGTCGCCGGTATACATGGCGACACGGTTTCCGTATAATTGTTTAATGGTTGGTTTTCCACGGCGGATGGCCGCATCATCTATGACATCATCATGAACCAGTGATGCCATATGGATAAGCTCCAGCGAGACAGCAACTGTCTTAGCCCGTTCGATATCAAAACGCCCAAATTGGCCACACAACAGGACAAAAACAGGACGGATCCGTTTCCCCCCTGCCTGCAGCAATTTTGTGGAAGACTCGCGTAACAGATGATGGTCTGCTTGAATGGCTTCAATCAAGGCTTGTTCAATGGCATCAAGTTCTTTTTTTAAGTGTCCGTACGTTTTTGACAGTTTCATACATGTCACCTTTTATCATTTCATCATTTCATCATTCTTTCGTTCCCATGTGCATCGCTGCAACGCCGCCAGTATAAGACTTCACCCTGACATGTATGAAGCCAGCTGAAAGAAACATTTGTTTAAGCTTCTGCTTATCCGGAAAATGTTTAGCGGACTCCTGCAGCCAGGCGTATTCCTGATAACTTTTTGCAAGCATTTTCCCTAATAGAGGCATGATGAAACGGAAATAAAAATAATAAACCTGGCGGAAACCAATCAGGGTTGGCTGTGAGGTCTCCAGGCATACAACTGTCCCACCTGGTTTAAGAACACGATACATCTCTTTTAGGACAGCCATATAATCAGGTACATTGCGCAGACCAAAACCAATCGTCACATAGTCAAATGAGTTGGCGGCAAACGGAAGGTCCATCGCATCTGCTTGCATTAATGAGAGCTGACTGTACTGCAATGATTGATTTTTCTTTTCCGCTACCGAGAGCATATTCGAACTAAAATCGAGGCCAATGACTTCACCACTGCTTCCAACCTCTTCAGCAAGCGAAAGTGCCCAATCGCCTGTGCCGCAGCAGACATCCAGTGCACTGGCACCTTTTTCAACGTTCATGCGCTTCATGACGTCTTTTCGCCAGGCTTTATGCCGCTTAAATGAAATGATTGAATTCATGGAATCGTAATCGCCATAAATTTTTTCGAATACCTGATGGACGCGTTCTTCTTTTGTTTGCTGTTCCATGGATACCCTTCCTCCACTATTGTACTTGACTGTTTGTTGAAAGGTGCAAACGATTCCTTATGAGCGATACAGCAGACGTAAGATGTGCCGGGAACTGTGCCAGCTGTTTATCAATCACTGAGTTCTCTTTGCTGATAACAAGATCGATTGTGTCAAGAACCGTCTGATAATCTGTCACAGGGTTACTGGAAGACCAGGGGTCAAATGCCGTATCGAGACCGGAGGACATAATATGGTGTTTGATGGTCATCAACTTTTTAATAATGAGCCACTCGGCGGCGATACTGCTGAGCGCTGTTTCACCAACAAATTCAGCCATACGCATGATCAAACGCGATTCCAGTGTTTTAATAACATCAATAAATGCCTCTAGTGAATGAAACGTTTCATGATATAATTGCATTTTCAACTCATTAATTTCGGTGATCGAAGTCGCCAGAGCACGCGTCATACCAGTTTCTTCTGCTTCTGACAGAATCAAGTAATATAAACCGCTATAGTAGTCGCCGGCCAGCACAGATAATTGTTTTGTTTTTTCACTCTTATCACATGACACTGACTCATCTGTATCTGTTACCTGATCATGAGTGTCAAGCGCTATTTGAATTAGCATGGCTGTCACAATATAGTGTTGTTTTCTTTCTTCAGATACAGCTGATTGTTTCAGTATTGACGACATGACACATAATTTAGATTCATCCGGAGAGGGCGTCTTCACATACTGCTCGATATAGTCATGGTGCATTTTATCTTTTATGAGCGCTTTTAAATGGCGAATCTCCATGTCGGATGTATACAAAGCAACCACCTGAGCCCTTTCTCCTTTAATGAAATTACAAGGCTATTATAGCATAATATTGATTGGGTGCCATAATTAAAAATAAACTTGAGACAGCTGGGTTATCTTTTATTCATTGGTCATTTCACCATGGCTTGTCTGGATGACGGCTTTGCCCCTTACCTTGACAGCCGAAGTATGTTCGGTAAACTGGGCAATCATCACTTCATCCTTATCCAGTTTTTCGGAATGATGAAAACGCGTATCTGATCCTCTCGTCAATCCAATAACATTGACACCATCTTCCAGTGCTTTGACGACAACAAACTCTTCCATCACCTGCACCCCCTGCGTCCTAAAATTAAGCTCAGTCTGTGAAAACCGCAGCCAGTACGTATGTATTAAGAGAAAAAAGGGCACGCCGCCACGTGCCCTTTTCAGAACCCATGTAAGTATCGTTTATTTAACACTTTCCTTCAGGGCTTTTCCTGGTTTGAAGGCAGGAACTTTACTTGCAGGTATGTTAATTTCTTCGCCTGTTTGCGGGTTGCGTCCCTTCCGTTCAGAACGCTCACGTACTTCAAAGTTTCCGAACCCGATAAGCTGGACTTTTTCACCGTTTTTAAGTGAATCCATGACAGATTCAAATACTGCATCGACAGCCTTTGTGGCATCTTTTTTGGAAAGATCGCTTTTTTCTGCAACAGCATCAATCAAGTCTGTTTTATTCATGTCATTCACCTCCTCCCAAAAATAAACATTGATTCAGGAACAAAATACAAAAATATCTATTATCAGTTGTTCCCTATCCGTCTTTTTTATACGTCACATCACCAAATCAATTGATGACAAGGCTTATATTAACCGAGAATCGCACAAAATTCAACAATAAGTGCCTAATTCATAGGGTTTTGATTTAAAATCACTGCCTTTTTTTATGATTTAAGGGGGGGTGCCCATCAGAAAACTTATATTCATAAACGCTTGTGCTGACGTGTTTTAATAAATGCCAAAAAACAAAAAAATAGCAACTATGTATAGCTGCTATAAAATAATGGCGATAAGTCCACCCGAACCTTCGTTAATAATCCGCTCAAGTGTATCTCTTAATTTATATCGGGCATTTTCCGGCATAAGCGAAATTTTTGCTTGAATGCCTTCACGAACAATGGAACTCAGTGATCGACCAAAAATATCTGATTCCCAAATGGATAATGGGTCTTCCTCAAAATCCTGCATGAGATATCTGACTAACTCTTCACTTTGTTTTTCTGTTCCGATAATTGGTGCGAACTCAGATTCCACATCAACTTTCACCATATGAATCGATGGCGCTAAGGCTTTCAGCCGGACACCGAACCGTGATCCCTGCCGTATAATTTCCGGTTCGTCCATCTTCATATCTTCAAGGGTTGGTGCAGCAATACCATAACCTGTTTGCTTCACCATTTGTAAGGCATCTGCTACTTGGTCATACTCCCGTTTTGCATGGGCAAAAGTCTGCATGAGTTCGAGCAAATGCTCTTTGCCCCGAATCTCTTCACCGACGATTTCCTTAAGCACATCATCATACAAATATTCTGGTGCATGCAGATCGATTTCAGCTACTCCATCTCCCATATCCATTCCGGCCAGATTGGCTCTGTCAATATGATCATAAACTGTAAAATCGTTCATAATATGATCGACATCGCGCAGCCTGTGGATATTCTTAACAGTGGACTGAATGGCCCCCTGATAGTCTCGCTGCAGCCAGTGATCCTCATCAAGGACCATTACCCAGCTTGGCAGATTAACATTCACTTCAAGCACCGGAAATTCATAAAGCGCTTCACGCATGACATTATCGACATCATGTTCTGACATTGTTTCAATGTTCATTGCCAAAACCGGTATATCATACTTCTCTGTAAGATCCTGGCGCATAAGCTCTGTTTCCTGACTAGTTGGTTTGGTTGAATTGACGACCATGATAAAAGGTTTTCCAACTTGTTTCATTTCTTCCACGATCTGCTCTTCCGGCTCCCGATGATCTTCTCGTTCTATCTCGCCAAACGATCCATCAGTTGTCACAATCACACCAATTGTCGAGTGTTCCTGTATAACTTTTCGTGTGCCGATTTCAGCAGCATCATGAAAAGGTATAGGATCCTCATACCAAGGTGTGTTAATCATTCGCGGCCCATTTTCATCCTCAAATCCCTTGGCGCCGTCAACAGCATAACCGACGCAATCTACCATGCGGACATTCACATCAAGTCCTTCTTCGACATGGACTGAGACAGCCTGATTCGGAATGAACTTGGGTTCGGTGGTCATGATTGTTTTTCCACCAGCACTTTGCGGCAGCTCATCATGCGCTCGGCTGCGTTCACTTTCATCCGCGATATTAGGCAAAACCCCCAATTCCATAAAATTCTTAATGAACGTTGACTTTCCTGTACGAACAGCCCCGACGACACCAAAATAAATATCGCCATTTGTCCGTTTCGAAATATCTTTAAAAATATCAACCTTTTCCAAATGATCCCCTCCCGATCTCCTTTTGCAAAAATCAAGACAATTTTCGAATGATGACATTACAAGCCTATGACGTTGTCCTATTAAATTATGACTTCAATATGTTTAAAAAGAGAAATAATTAAGTTATAAATAATAAATCCCTTGCAACACACTATATGTCACAAGGGATTTATTATGCTATTTATCATTTATCATCCGCCAGATTGAAAACAGGGTCACCATTCTGAATCGTGTATGGAAGCGAATAAGCGGGTACAAATGGTGTGTTTTCCGCTAATATATAACGGATGTCATCACCCCGTTTATAAGCATTATCATACTCATTCAGCGCCCTTGTTAAATCAATCCGGTAATCAACGTACAAATCACCTTCTTTGTCCATGACAATAGGCAGATTCTCCTGTGAGTATGGACTCGTTACATAGGGCTTGGAATCCAGTCCCAATTTTTCATAATCCAATCGGAATACACCATCAGCAATCTCTTCACCAAAAGGCGGATAGGTATGTTCAGAACGATAGACGTTCAGTCGGGTTGCTACGTCCCTAATAGTATTGGAAATCCGCAGATCAATCAGTTTAACACGCGGATCATCATCGGGGGTAATAATCGTATATTCATAAGTGCCGCCATTCTCGTATGCTGTGCCTGGTATTTCTGTCATAATATTTTCCTGTTTTAATGGCTGAAAGTCAATCAGGTGCTTCCGGAATATAGGCGTATCCTCTGATTTGGTTCGAATTGGGAGCAATCCGTCTGTTTTTTCCTGGTACTGATTGACAGCTGATTGAACTTCTTCCAACTGAGATTCATTAGGTTTTTGATTTTTCGATAGTTCATCATCCGGGTAAAGACACCCGCTTAAAAGCAATAACATAAGACTTGAACACAAAAGCAAATAATATGTATTTCTCATGGTCTAACGCCTCCTATGCTGTTGGACCGCTGAACACGATGTATATAATGATAATCGCACCAAATATCAATGCAATATAGGCAAGAGCAGACACAATCCCGGCCAGGACACCTTTTAATTTATATCTGCTGAAAAGAATCAGTCCCATAGCCACAATCAGAAGGCCCATCCCAATGAATGAAATCCACATATTCAGCATACTTTCTGACACATTATCCACTCCTCCCATCAAAACACATTCCATATTATAACATATGACATGTCCACAAACACACAAAAATCCGGAATGAAGGGGGCTGTCTTCATTCCGGCCTGACTAAATAATACCCACCGCGGACTCTATCCAAGAATGCTTGTGCGTTTTATACTATGCGCGTGTATGGATAAATGTATACTCACTTGCCCAATCATGGCTGATTTTTAAACAGGTTATTAATCGATTGCATATCTGCCGGCATATTATTTTGGGTTATCGACTCAACAATTTTGTCCTCTTTCTCTTTTGAAACAGGGCTGTCTGCTAATGTTGCCAGACGCTGTACAAGAGACCTGATCGTCTCCTCATCTGAAAAATCTGTCTGATTAAGCGAATCCGCGACTTGGTATATCGCCTGAGAACTGATATCTGAATTTTGCTGGACCTTATCAAAAAGTTTGTCATGGAACTCACTCACACGCTCGCCTCCTTGCATTATCATCTCAAGCGCATTGTATGCAAAGATAGGCGATTAAGTGTTATGACAGATAATCTGTGCCCTGGAGAGCTGAAATGTCATCTAATTCCTCACGTTTACTCCGATTCATTAGCTGATCAACAACCTCCCTTGGCTCCTGATCAGCAAACAAAATCTTATAAAGACCTTCCGTAATCGGCATCTCAATTTCCTGCTTTTCAGCAAACTGGTAAGCCGCTTTCGTGGTCCGTGTTCCTTCAATGACCATTCCCATTTGGTCTACGACTTCATCCAGTTTATGGCCTTTGCCCAGCATATTGCCGGCACGCCAATTTCTGCTATGAGGGCTTGTACAGGTTACAATCAGATCCCCCACCCCTGGCAAGCCTAAAAACGTTAATGGGTTCGCCCCGAGTGATGCACCCAGACGGGTTATTTCGGCCAGCCCTCGTGTAATCAGTGCAGCTTTAGCATTATCACCATAGCCGAGTCCATCGGATATACCGGCGCCAAGGGCAATTATATTCTTTAAAGCGCCACCCAGTTCAAGCCCTGTGACATCGTTACTCGTGTACACCCGGAATGATTCATTGATGAACAAGTCCTGTGCAAATGCTGCATTATCTGTGTTCAGAGATGATACGGTTACCGTGGTCGGCAGACGTCTGCCGACTTCTTCCGCATGACTTGGCCCTGAGAGAACAGCTATGTCCTCCGTGTCATAATTAACCATTTCTTCGCCAATGACCTGGGATACACGTTTTAATGAACCTGGTTCGATTCCTTTTGTTGCATGGATAATAACCGGCTGCTGGATCAGGGTATTATTTAATTCCTCACAAACTTCACGAATGGCTTTGGTCGGAACAACCATAACGATGGCTGAGACGTCCTCAACAGCCTGGTCCAGTTTATGAAAAGCTCTGACTTGTTCTGGAACAGGTGCGTCCAGATACTGTTCATTCCTGTGCACTGTATTAATCGTCTCTGCTTGTTCTTTGCGGTATGTCCAAAGTCTGACGTCATGTCCCTTATCAGCCAGGACAATACTTAAAGCTGTTCCCCAACTGCCCGCACCTAATACTGCTACACGTGCCATAATGACTCCCCCTTATCATTAGTCTCGTTTTCGTGCATAGATTTTAATTGGCGTTCCAGTGAAACCAAATGCATCCCTGATACGATTTTCTAAAAATCGTCTGTAGGAAAAATGCACTGAATCGGGATCATTCACAAATACGACAAAGGTTGGCGGTTTAACAGCGACCTGTGTAGCATACAGTATTTTCAATCGCCGCCCTTTAACAGTTGGTGTTGGATTCATCGCAATGGCGTCCATAATGACATCATTTAAAATGTTGGTTGGGACCCTTTTTGCGTGATTTTCACTGACTGTTTTAACAGCAGGAATTAATGTGTGTATGCGTTTTGTGGTTTTGGCAGACAAAAAGACAATTGGAGCGTAACTCAAGTATTGAAACTGATCACGAATTTTTTGTTCAAATTCATTCATTGTTTTGTCATTTTTTTCAACCGTGTCCCATTTATTAACAACGATTACAACCCCTCGTCCTGCATCATGCGCGTAACCGGCTATTTTTTTATCCTGTTCCCTTATGCCCGTTTCGGCATCAATTAAAATAGCCACAACATCCGAGCGTTCAATTGCTTTTAAGGCTCTCATAACACTGTATTTTTCGGCGCCTTCATAGACTTTGCCACGTTTGCGCATGCCAGCCGTATCAATAATGACAAAGTCCTCACCATCCTTCCGAAAAGGTGTGTCAATCGCTTCTCTAGTCGTTCCTCCCTGCTCACTGACAATGACGCGTTCTTCGCTTAATAACGAATTGACCAGCTGTGATTTCCCTACGTTAGGTCTGCCGATTAAACTAAAATGAATGCTGTCATCATCCAATGATTCGTTCTGCATTTCCGGAAAATACGTTAGAACGGTATCCAGTAAATCACCAAGACCCAAACCATGCGTCCCCGAAATCGGGTAGGGATCTCCAAATCCGAGCGCATAAAATTCATAAATGTTTTCGCTCATTTCAGGATTATCAATTTTATTGATACCCATGACGACTGGTTTATTGGATTTATATAATAATGTCGCCACTTCCTCATCGGCAGCTGTTATGCCTTCACGTCCGTTCAATAAGAATATGACGACGTCTGATTCTTCAATAGCAATTTCGGCCTGGCTGCGCATTTGAACTATAAGCGGCTCATCGCTCATATCAATGCCACCTGTATCAATGACATTAAACGTTGTTGTCAGCCATTCGGCCTCGGCATAAATACGGTCGCGTGTCACGCCAGGTGTATCATCCACAATTGCAATACGATCTTCAACGAGACGGTTAAATATAGTGGATTTCCCCACATTTGGTCTCCCGACGATAGCTACGACTGATTTTCTCATGAAAGGAACATCCTTTCTAAATCATGTAATTCATGACTCTAATTTTTTTCATGGCTTTTATTAATTCTAGCAAAAGAACGGTTGAACCACAATCATTACAGGAAGGATATTATCTGAGGGCTGCTTTTTCTCGGAAAGAAGCGTCTTACCACAGTCTTCTAAATAACCAGGTCTGATCAAGAAAAAAGCTCTTTCCAGATGGAAAGAGCTTTTTTTCTTAATGTCTGTACTTATCTAATTTTTCGCCGATGAAATCACCAAGCTGAAACCCTGACTGGTCATCATCTTTTTCATATTGTTTTACTTCTGAAGCTTCCTGTTCCTGTTCAAGCTCTTTAATACTTAAAGAAATTCGCTCGTCCTGTTCATTGACATCAAGAACTTTAACTTGAATTTCCTGACCAACTTCAAGAACTTCCTGAGGTGTGCCAACATGCCTATTGGCAATTTGTGAAATATGAACCAGACCCTCAACGCCGGGGAGAACTTCCACAAATGCTCCAAAGTTTACCAGCCTTTTGACGGTTCCATCAAGAACATCGCCGCGGGAAATCTGATCTTCAACATTCTCCCAAGGTCCAGCGAGCGTGTTCTTACGTGAAAGAGAGATCCGTTCATTCTCCTCATCAACGGAGAGAACTTCCACATTAATCTTATCTCCTTCAGCAATAACATCAGAAGGTTTTTCGACATGCTCATGCGCTAATTGCGAAATATGAACCAGGCCATCAATGCCGCCGATGTCTATAAATGCACCAAAATTGGTTAAACGCTGGACAGTGCCTTCAATTACCTGCCCCTCACTTAAAGACTGCAGCACTTCCTGTTTTTCGGCTTCCATTTTATCAAGGACAACATCCTTATGGGATAAAATCACACGGTTCTGCTCTCTGTCAAGGTCAACAATTTTGACTGATAGTGACTGATTGATGTAATCGGAAAAATCCTCAACATAGTAAGTTTCTGCCAATGAAGCAGGCATAAAGCCCCGAACACCTACATCAGCAACGAGACCGCCTTTGACAATTTCTTTAATTTCCGTTTCGAATACGTCACCATTTTCATATTTTTCTTCCAGTGTTTCCCAGGCTTGTTCGGCATCCACTGCCTTTTTCGACAGAATAATTTCATCATCGTCATCCATTTTTTTGACGTAAAGTGTCAGCGAATCGTTTTCCTGCACAACGTCACTGGCCGTTTCAATGTGCAGACTTGACAACTCGCCAATAGGTACGATGCCTTCCGTCTTGTAGCCGATATCGACAAGAATTTGTTTATCTTCCACTTTTACAACGGTTCCTGTGACACGATCTCCTATATTTAACTGGGTTATTTCGTTACTGGATTCACTCATACCATTAGCCTCCTTAAAATACATACAACAAAAAACAAAACATCCTTTTTATAACTTCTAATATTTAGGGTTATTTGTCAAGTGATGCATCCTGAGAGCGATGATTTGTTATTAAATATCCAATCTCAGTCATAATCGCTTCTGCCGCTTCTTTAGCGGATGTTTTCTTTTCACGGTAGACATCCATATTCATTGGTTTGCCATAAACAACGGTCAACTTGCCACCTGGCTTATAAGGGCCAATAATAGCGCAGGGTACAATTGCCGCATTGGACCGTAAAGCAAAAAAACCAGCGCCGGCAAGCGGTTGACCCAGCTGGCCTGTACGGCTGCGCGTACCTTCCGGAAATAATCCAAGCGTGTGACCTTTTTCTAAAATGCTTAAACCTTCACGCAGCGCGTTTCGGTCCTTCATGCCTCTCTTGACCGGAAAGGCATTAATGCTTGTCAGCAGCCTGCCTAAAATAGGCTTTTGGAACAATTCCCCTTTAGCCATAAAATGAATATTTCTGGGGGAAGTGATACCGACAACAGGCGGATCAAGGTTGGAAATATGATTTGAACAAATGATCACCGGACCGTCCTCAGGGATATTCTCTTTCCCAATCACCTGAATGCGGTACAAAGGGTAAAACAGGTATGACACGGCCGTTTTGGCTATTGGATATAGATTCATTGTGCCGCTCCGTTATCCGCCAGCACCTTGCCGGCTTCCTGTAAAATAGCTGCTGCGACGTCATTGATCGACAAATCGGTCGTATCAAGGCTGATGGCATCTTCTGCTTTAATCAGCGGCGAGGCATCGCGTTTCGAGTCAATGGTGTCTCTCTGTTCAATGTCCTGTTTTAATCTCTCAAAATCAACGGAAAATCCTTTTTGGATATTTTCCTGATAGCGCCGTTTTGCCCGCTCCTCAACCGATGCACGCAAAAATATTTTCACTTCCGCATCAGGGATTACGTGTGTTCCGATATCCCTTCCATCCATAACCACGCCTCTTTTTTGAGCCAGTTCCTGCTGTCGTTCAACCATTTCCTGGCGCACACTTGCTTGTTTAGCTATGGAGGATACATTGTTGGTTACATTTTCTGAACGGATGGCATCGGTCACATCTTCACCATCCACGAAAACATGCTGATGGTCATGATCCTGCTCAAGTTCAATGCTGGTTTCAGACAGAAGCTGGGAAGTCATTTCTTCATCCTCAAGGGAGACCTGTCTGCGAAGTGCTTTCAATGTCAATGCACGATACATGGCACCCGTATCTATGTATATAAATGACAGCTTGTTTGCAACAATCTTGGAAACAGTGCTTTTACCTGCTGCCGCAGGGCCATCTATCGCAATTGCTATTGTATCATTTTCCATCGCTCTTTCCTTCCTCTCGAACCAAACGTGCTGCCAGAAGCAGTACCGTATCGTCTGGTTCAATTTGGGTTCATCTTCAAAGCTCCCCTTTAGTAAAAGGATAACATATTTTCTTCAAAAAGTTCTACTCTTATTTAAATTTTATTCCGTCAGGTTAGTTCCTTCTTTCGCGCATCCAATTGCTTCTCAAAACAAAACCGAATGATCGTCTGCTGATCATCTTGCTTAAGCGAAGTGAATTTCAGCGATATTTTTCTTATATCTTTGTCTAAATCAAGACGTGTGACCTCAGACAAGGCATGGATATAATGATAATCACCTGCATTCATTGGCAGAACCATCCAGACTGCGACCTCTTCACCAATGTCAAATCGCTGATGTTGCGGCACAATGACGGCCATGCCGCCGCCGCTCAAATCTGACGTCACAGTGGTGAATGAATTATTAGTTCCATGAATAGCCGCATCAACTGCAGTGTTAACGCGTATAAACTGACGACGCTGTACTGTTTTGATCGAAGCGTCTTCCGGTCGGCGAACAGCTAAAGCCGGCGGATTGTCATTAATTTTCGAAACAAGTGTCGTATCAAACATATGAACATTTTTATCTGCCCCGATATATGTGACTTTAAAAGAAGTCCCTTCAGCATAAATCATTGTTTGGCTGGACTGATCATCAATTGGAAGATCAATCATTAATTTGTTTGCTTGTTGATCAATAATACGACTGCGGCAGGTTTGTGTTTCATTTGTTTCTGGATTGATTGCCTCAAGTGTGAGTGATGTGCCGATTTCCATACCATTCCTCCTTCCGTAAACACTTAAGCCTATTATGCCAAATATAGCCATGAGAGAAAAGGTTTAGGAAGTATAATTCATTTCTGTTCCATTCAATTTTTTCACTTTTTCTTCTTTGCCATCCTTTGCGTTTATATATATCAGGTATGTTTCACCATCCATAACACCGAGAAACTCATAGACAAGCACGTCTTTATTATGATCGCTGTCAATCACTGCCATGTTTTCTTCGTTAATTGTGACATCCGGGTTAACTTTTTCTTTTGCCTCATCGATACTGAGCTCGGGCTCAAGTATATCCTGCTCTTTATGATTCGAGAAATAATTCCTTGCGCTCATCCCAAGCAAATCGCCATTATCCAGGGCTATCTTCATTTCAATGGTGTCAGAATACAGCCGTACACCATCCTGATTATAGACAAATGAATAAAAGCCGACATTATCATATTGATTACTGCTGACAGCCTCCATATTAGCAAAATCGTATTGGGCAAGATAACGCTTTGCCTTCTTTAATCCTTTATTCAAACTAATATGTTTCTTGTCTATTTCACGGTCAACGATTAGTGTCAGGGGATGCCCTCCTTTTTTTGTTATGTCAAGATGGCCTTTTTCATGGTCATTTTGATACGTTACGGTGTATAAAGGAATCTCCGCACCATCCCCGCTTTCCTTCACCGATAAATTATCCGGATTGTCGGCACCGAATAGCGTTTCCCCCGTTTTAATTGCCTTTTGCTGATCGATTGTTTCACCGTCCAGCTTCTTATAATCATGCTTTTCTGCTGACGTTTTTGTCAGGGCTGAATCAACGTTGCTTTTAGCATAGCCCTGCACCTTTTTTTCTACCGTTTCAAAACCATCAATGATACTGTTACCAGGTTTTTTATCCTGAGCAGCCAGAGCCTCTTGAACATCCATCCATTCAAGACCATCATTTAGTACGGTGTGCTGAACCTGTCTTATTTCATTCTTCAGCTCCCCCGATTGCTGATACAGATTCTGCAATGTTTTAATTTCCTTATCATTAAGCGGCTTCTTATCCAAGTCGCGTACAGCTGCCTCATAAGTGAAATCACCTATATCTGAAAGAAACGCTTTTGTTTGATTAAAGGGCATTAATGTTAATGGCAGCTGGCCAGCACTGGATGTTGCCTCCGAGGTCAAACGCCATATTTCAGCCATTTGTGGTGACAGCTGATCAACTGAGTTCATGGCTAGTGCCGTCCCTATTTTATTGTGCAGCAAATCCATATGATAGGAAAGTTCATGAAAAGCACGCTGATAATTGTTTTCCGCCTGCATCATAACGGTTTCTTTTTCTCGGTGTTCCTGATATCCCCAGAATCCTGTACCGGCAATTCCCAATGCCAAAACACCAATTAAGATCCATCGCAGCATCGTTATCTGACTCCTTTTTATTTAGCAAAGATGTGTTTTCCAATTTGTTTGATTTGTGGTCGTGACCAAATCCAGTCAGACGTTGCCGTTTTTGGGTTGAAATAGTAAATGGCATGTCCTGATGGATCCCATCCATTAGCAGCATCCAGAACAGCTTTCTTGGCTGTTTCATCTGGTTTCAGCCAGATTTGTCCGTCCGCAACCGCTGTAAAGGCTCCAGGCTGAAAAATGACACCGGAAACAGAATTGGGAAAGGATGAATTCTCCACTCGGTTTAAAATCACAGCCGCCACTGCAACTTGTCCAACAAAAGATTCACCACGTGCCTCACCGTGGACGGCATTCGCCATTAACTGAATATCATTTTGTGAATAGTCTTGCGGAACATTTGATGCATTTGGCTCCGCTTTATTATGATTATTGGTGTCTGAGTTCGTGTCAGATTGATTTGTGTTTTTTTTACCTCCGTAATATGTAAAGGCGTTTCCCTTATTTAACTGTCCGTGTACGAAATCTTTGTCATAGTCGCTCGCATCAGTCAGTTTTTCTTTGGCATGTGAGCCTGCCAGACCGTCTACTTCCATGCCAAATTCATCCTGGAAGTCACGTAAAGCCCAATATGTTCCCCAGCCAAAAACGCCGTCGATATCATCTTCATAAAATCCGAGATACTGCAGCCTTGCCTGAAGTTCAATAACATCTTCGCCAGCTGCGCCGTGTTGAATAACCTGGTCAGTGAACGCCTCGGCCGATCTGGTCATGCAGGGTAATGACAAACTGATAAACACAGCAGACAGCATTATGAAAAGAGGGATTTTTTTATAGGTCATGTTATATCCTCCTGCGTGTACCCTTGTGTATGCCATTATTTTTGTACGATATAACCTTTTTATGCATTTATTTGCAGCAAAAAAAGCCTTTGCATCGAACTGATGCAAAGGCCCTGAAAACTGTTTTTAGTCTCTGATCGTTTAATTGTCTGCAAACATGCAAAAACAACTTAAAATCGTTATGTTTTGTGTGTCATAGCTCTGGCAATTATGCCACCGTGTCTGCGGCCATTTTCAATAAAAATTTCATTATTATTATAGCCTGCCGCTACAACACCGGCAACATACATGCCAGATAAATTCGTTTCCATTGTTTCTTCATGAAAGTAAGGCCGACCCGTGGCCTTGTCGACGGTGATACCAGCATTTCTTAGAAAATGAAGGTCTGGCTGATACCCGGTCATTGCAAAAACGAAATCATTTTCGACTTCCTTTGTCTCGCTGCCGATTGTATAGAATACTTTATCAGTGGTAATTTCCTGGACATGTGCATTAAATTCCATCTGGACAATTCCTTTACGGACAAGTGAAGCAAATTCCGGCAATATCCACGGTTTTATACTTTCAGAGTATTCAGCACCACGATATAATACGGTGATATTAGCTCCGGCTTTGTGCAGTTCAAGTGTTGTATCAACAGTTGAATTTTTTCCGCCGATAACGACCACATTTTTATTATGATATGGATGAGCTTCTTTGAAGTAGTGAAAGACTTTTGGCAAATCTTCACCCGGAATACCCATATAATTTGGCTGATCATAATAGCCGGTTGCTATAATCACGTTTTCCGTTGTATACGTTCGGCTGATGCCGCTCTCATTCATCGTTATAATTCTGAAATGGTAATCATCAAGAGCATGGATGTCAGTAACGTTTTCAAATGAATGGATTCGCAGATTTTGCCGGTCAGCTACCTCTCGATAATACGCCAGTGCTTGGTTGCGAACAGGCTTTTGTTTATCGGTTATAAAGGGTATTCCACCAATTTCCAATTTATCACTTGAACTGAAAAAGGTCTGATGCGTCGGGAAACGGTGAAGCGTATTGACAATATTTTCTTTTTCGATAATAAGCGGGTTAAAGCCATGCTTCTGAAGCTCAATAGCACAGGACAGACCACAGGGTCCGCCTCCGATAATGATGGTGTGTTCTGTTTGCATGCGTATGGCACTTCCTTGTTTTATAGTACGATTTAAAACGCCTCTGCAACTATACATGATAAGCGTTTTTCCGTCATCCGTTATAATAAAAAACTCAAAAAGATAACAACCCCTCTAAAAGTGCTTTAGCAAGGACTGACAGGTTTTAGACTAACGGTGAAAGATTGTTATAATTTGCTCAACGGCAGACGAAGCCATAATCGGATCACCATATTCTTTTAAACGATAAGATGTTGCAATACTTGGCGAGGAAAATTCCGACATAATGGCGATTACATTCTCCCGATTATTATGCTGCAGATCTTTTTCGTGAAGCAGCATGTAATAAGCGTTATTCATATGATATATTTGACCGCCATTAATGTTTAATGGCTCTAAATAAGCGGCAACTTGAATGACAGCTTCAAAATCATGAAAAACGAAAATCAATTCTTTACTCTCATCCAGCATGACTTTCATCTCCACGAAATCATCATCCCAGCCGGAACTGCTTCCTTTTTGCGTCACAACAACGTGCATTCCCTGGGCCTGCATTAAATGAACCTGGATTAAAAGAACGCCCTCCAGTTCAAATCCCAGTTCAGTACTCGCCTCATGCATCATATCCGTAAACAGACTTTTTACATTTCCAGCATCATGCCATAAGTCGTCTCTCGTGAAACCGCGGTCGCTCAGGTCATCAAAGGTCAAAAAAATCGTAAATTGATTATTGGATACCCGTTCAATCCGCATTAAGCATCCCCCCCCTTCTTATAAAGGCAGTCCTGTTAAAACACTGGCGAATTCCTTCACTATATCATATGCCGCTGGTGTGATTGTTGAACATTACAATCATTATTTGTATTTCTGTCATGACTATGTTGAAAAATCATAAACTTGTGCTCTCGGCTCGTACTTGGCCAGTATGTCGTTTACGTCAGATTATGTATGGCTGCCCAAGCTGTTTACATATTGACAATGGTCGACCACAACGCTTCTCCCCAAAAATAGAACGCTGTTCCAAACAACAGCAGCAGGATAGCAATAACAGCCAGCAGTCTTGTCGACGCACGACTGATTTTTAGTTTCATAGGCGACTTTGATTTATTGTGCACATTACCACGAGGCGGTAAATCAAGGATATCAACATCATCTTCCTCATCCTCGCCAGGTAAACCCTGCAGCGTGACCTGCTCCTGCTGTTCTTCTTGTTCCTGATTAGTTTGCTGGTCTTGTTCACCTTCTTCAACGTCATTCACAAGTTTTCTTAATTCATCTGCCTGGTCGGTTGATTCACTGATCCGGTTCTCCATTATCTCCCCACCTCACTTTTTGCAAGCGAATAAACACCCCTTGCACAAAATCAATGGTAAAATGAGCGACGATCGTTACCATGATATTTTCAGTCAGCATAAACAGATAACCGACATAAAAGCTTATCAATAAAACTGAAACAAGCAAAACCGGTTTATGCAAGTAGCGAACGTGAATAAGTGCAAAAATCACACTGGCAGCCATATAACCAAATTCTGTCTGGATGACACCCCGAAATAATAATTCTTCCGCTACAGCAACTGTGACGGTTAGACCGAAAATACCTTTTATAGACCGGTTTCTAAAGATTCTATCATTAATCCCGCCGTCGTCATAGTACTTTTTTGGAAAAATAGCCATAAGGAGCCAGTCCACACAAACAATAAGCAGTCCGGGCAACAGCCCATAAAAGCCCATATCTGCTATCGACCAGCTGATATAGTCAAACCAGTCACCCATTTCGTCAAATAGCAAAAAACTCAAAACAAGACCCAGACTTAACAGCAGCAGCTGCGAAAAGAATAATTGCCTCGTTAATTCCTTATCCGTCAGCTGTTTTATAATATCACTTTGTTTCACCGCTGTATTCTCCAATAAGCAATAATTTTTTTAATTTAGTTTCCCACTTAAATGACGTGTCATCTGACTGTGTCTGCACCGGGTTCCATTGGTCAAATGAGAAACCGCAATTGCTGCAGCATCCATACAATGGCTCCTTGTAATCATCCTGAAAACGGCAGTAAAGACTCTCGCGCAAGCATGTATCTTCATGAATCCAGCTAAGCATGTCCTGAAGTTTTTGTTCTTTTAAAGTTGTCCTTTTTTCGATAAATTGTCTGATTTTCCGGATGGCCTCATCCTTATTTTCTGACTGTCTCAGTAACTGGTTCTGCTCGATCATGCTATGCTGTTCCATCTGATAACGCAAAAATCGCCATTGTGTCTCATTTATCTGTAATGCTTCCAGCAATTGTTCTTCAGAAGGCAACTGAGTCTGATCGCTGTATAAAGCATACACGTTTTTGACTAAATGGTCCAAATCCTCAATCGTTGGCAATTCGTTTTCAATAATCGATCTGGGGATGACGTCATCTCCTGGTGAATAGAGTAACAGACTGACACTTGATTGACCATCACGACCAGCCCTCCCAATCTCTTGCAGAAAAGATTCAAGCTGGAGAGGAAAATGGTAATGAATCACCAGCCGAATGTTCTGTTTATTAATCCCCATGCCAAAAGCACTTGTACAGCAAATAATATCGAGTTGTTCATTCATAAATTGCTGCTGAACCGTTACCCTGTCCAGCTGATCCATTCCGCCATGATAAAATGCAATCCGGTAAGAAGGAAAGTTATCTGATAGAAACATGGTGATTTCTTCGGTTTTCCGCCTGCTGGAAAAGTAAATTAATGTTGGTACACGATAGTGTTCAAATAAATCGGCCAGGTATTTTTGTTTTTCCCTGTCCCCATTAAGGTCTTGTACCATAAAGGCAATATTGTCCCGATCCATCGGGTAAGTATGCCTGATCATCTCAGGACGATTCAAAACGGTGGTGATATCCTGCTGGACGTCTTTCGTTGCGGTAGCACTCAGCGCTAGTACAACCGGATCTTTTAATTGCTGCAAGACATTGCTAAGCCGTAAGTAGTCCGGTCTGAATTCGTGCCCCCACTGTGAAATACAGTGCGCTTCATCAATAACAAACATATCAACTGTCACATGTTCCAAAGGTCTGATAACCTCATTCTGCTGCAAAAGCTCCGGCGACAAATAAATCAGCTTGTAGCTGTCTAATTGCTGCAAAACGCGTTTCTTTTCTATCGGATGCATAAAACTGTTCAGCGCGGCTGCCTGTTTAAACCCCATGGCTTTTAATTCTTTCACCTGATCTTCCATCAAAGAGATCAACGGTGACACCACAACTGTCAGCCCCTCGAGAAGTGTTGCAGGAAGCTGATAGCAAAGTGACTTTCCAGAACCGGTAGGCAGAATTCCAAGTACATCCCGTCCGCGTAGCACGTCAGTCATAATCTCCTCCTGACCAGTGCGGAATTCGTTCAGTCGAAATTGCTGTTTTAATTGATCCTTGAGGTTGAGATGTCCCATAATACCCTCCTTGGCTATGACAGGCTGTCTGCGGCCATAACAAGTCTTATCTGGAAATAACTGATCGTTTCTCTAACCTGTTCTTTTATCGCTTTAAGTTTAAAAGATGCTGAACCTTCAATCGCTGTACGTATTTCGGCATGTTCCTCCGGCGAAACATAATCGTCAAGCGGAAATGTGTCATCATAGAGGGCGATTTCAACCATGTGATCATAAATGGTGTTCAGCTTCAAATGGCGGACGCTGGCAATCTGCTGAGTGGTGTACTGTTTGTCCAATAGAGCTTTGGTTTTACTGGCTGAATTGGTCAAGGTTGTCGTTTGCGGCAAGTCAAAAAACAATTGACCCAACAGAGGATATGCTCGCGGATTCTGCTCGATCAATGTCATAAGATAATGCAAAATACCTGTTCTTACTAAAGGGACATCAATCTGTTCCAGCTGATAACGATCAGCCAGCTGAAATCTGCTCAAACCATAGTGACCATAACCGGTCAGACTATCAACAAATATGCCTGCGTCCCTTTTTGACAGAAACTGCAGCATGTGAAAAAGCTCTCCGTACAGCTTCTGCAAAAAAATGGACTCTTGCGCTTTCCATTGTTTATATTGCTTTTTAACCCAATCTGTCACATCACGTTTATCAATAATCGGGATAAAATGAAAATAATTCATCCGGCTATTTGTCATTGTTTGAATGATCAAGAGAAGCCGTTCCCAGAATACCAGTGTTTGTCGATGGTACGCCTGACCCCTGAAGGACTGCATAACTGAATCCGTTACGCTATCTATTTGTTCCTTGCTTTTCTTGGCTGGCAATGCCGTATTATCCGGTCTCAGTATAAGAAATCCTTCTTGGACCATTTTTCGCAGCTGGTTGTCGAATGTCTCTTTTCGCAGTGCTGGATAAATACCATAGAAGTGGTTTAATTGATAAATGTGGGCATCCTGAACTGTTTGAATGGACTTTTTGCCTGTTAATAAATGATACACAGCTGAGACGCTCCGCCCATCAAGAAATGTTTCAAAACATGTTAGGACGACCGCTTTAAACAGCACGCTGACCCCTCTCCTTTACTGACAGCAATCAAAAAAATTAAGCTACTTTCATCATAACATGTCACTGACAGATTGAAACGCTGTAACCTTTCAATTAATCGTGCACAGCAAATACCCAAGAACATCAGCATTATGTTATTTCCAAGGGAAACAGATACACAGTCATAACTGTCACGTCTGCAGCGGCAGATTGATTTCAAATGTTGTCCCTTCACCACGTTTACTTTTTACATCAATGGTTCCGCCATGGGCCTCAACAATATTTTTAGCTATTGCCAGCCCCAGACCAGTCCCTTTCTTTTCGCTATTTCGCGCTCGTGATTTATCAGCCTTATAGAACCGATCAAATACAAACGGTATATCTTCTTCAGGTATGCCACTTCCGTTATCTTCTATAGCGATATTCAGCACAGTTTCAGTCCCTTCAATTGACACTTTGACATAGCCGTTATCTTTGGTATGCCGGATGGCGTTATCAATTAAATTTGTAAGAACTTGTTCGATCCGATCAGCATCGATAATGACGGCAGTAACGCTCAAATGCTTTTCGGCAATTAATTCAACATGATTGTCATCTGCCAGGCCTTTGAATTTCTTTAAAATACGTTCAATAAAGGCATCGGTATCAATTTGTTCCTTATTCAGCTGGTTACTTCCTGCTTCCATACGGGCAAGATCGAGCAATTCATTAACGAGTCTGCCCATCCTCAGTGACTCTTCCTGGATGATCTGGGCCAATTCATTCTTTTCTTCTGTTGTCTCTGCCACATCATCGACAATCGCCTCGCTGTATCCCTGCAGCATCGAGATTGGTGTCCGCAATTCGTGGGAAACATTTGCAATAAAATCCTGGCGCATTTTATCCATCTGTCTCTCTTCCGTCATATCCCGGATAACTGCTACAGCTCCGCGTATCGTTGTATGATCATATAAAGGGGTCATGATCATTACCCATGTACGGCCTTGCGTATTGATTTCCCGAATAACTTCTTTTTCATCCTGAATAACACTGCTCAATGTTTCATTCAGTGGCTCGGGTGTGATCGGATTCTCATCAGAAGACTTGATTTCCTGTTCATAATTTAGATTTTGAATGAACTGCTGTGCCGGCGGATTTGTTAACAGCATATTACCATTACGATTTAGTGTAATAACGGCATCTGCCATGGAATTGACAATGCTCGAAATTTGTTCCTTTTCCTGCCTTAACGCATTAATATGAAAATGCAGCTGTCTGCCCATTCGATTAAAAGCCATTGCCAGCTCGCCGATCTCATCATGTGTCAAAACGGGAACTTTAGTATTAAATTCACCTCGCGTTAAATCTAACGCAGCTTCCCGCATTTTAATCAAAGGTTTTGTGATTCGGGTCGACAGGAAGAAAGCAAATACGATTGTTAAAATAATCCCAATACCTGCTGCCAGAAAAATGAGTTTCGTCGTTTCCGCTTTTGTTTTGTTAACGGTTTTCAAGGACTTATAAATATAGAGAGCTCTATCCTGTCCAATTGGCGTCCCAACAACCATTGCTTCAGTACCACTATTCGGCAGGACGGTCTCTTTTTGAATACTTTTAGTTTGACTTAATACTTTCTTCAGTTCTTCATCATTTCTCAGCCAGTCGGTGTCAGCCTCATTTAAGATAGCATCAGTACTGTCCAGGGTCTCCTCCCCTTTATCACGATTCATAATGACGATCCGGCTTGTCGAATCTTTCATGAGAGTCGCATTTTTCAAAGAAAAGCCCCTATCCTCAGATTGTTCAATCATCCGGGCCATTTTACCTGCTGACTGCATCATTTCATTTTCAGCTTCACTGACATGAAAAGATTCAAAGAATTCCAATAAAAGAATCGTTAAAATAAATAATACAAAAGAAACTAGCAATAAAATAGTTATTGCTAGCTTACCGACAACACTGCGCCAAAACATTAAGCATCAGCCACCTCAAATTTATATCCGACACCCCACACAGTTACAATCATATCGGCCGCAAGCGTGGATACGTACTTTAATTTTTCACGCAAGCGTTTGACATGTGTATCAACCGTCCGCAAATCACCAAAGAATTCATACTCCCACACTTCTTTTAGTAAAATTTCCCGACTGAACACTTTATCAGGTTCTTCAGCCAAAAAACAGAGCAATTCATATTCTTTTGGTGTCAGGCTTACTTCAGTGCCATCAGCCGTCACTTCATGAGCATCGTAATCAATCGTCAGATGCGGGAATACAAGCAGGTTCTTCGTGGGCTTTTCAGCTTCCTCATAATTATGGGCTGTGACACGACGCAATACAGCTTTAACACGCAACACCACTTCTCTTGGGCTGAAAGGTTTAACGATATAATCATCCGCACCTACCTCAAATCCCCGAACCCGATTGGATTCTTCACCTTTTGCTGTAAGCATGATAATTGGTGTATTTTTTTTCTTGCGCAGTTCTTTTGCTACATCAATTCCGTCAATTTCCGGCATCATCAGATCCAGTAAAATAACATCATAATCTGTATTTAGCGCAAGTTCGAGTGTCTGCTTGCCATCTTCTGCTTCTTCAGTCACAAAATCTTCTTTTTCCAGATACATTTTAACAAGCCGGCGTATCCGGTCTTCATCATCAGCAATTAAGATTTTTGGATTTTCATCCATTTTGACGCCTCCCTTTTCAAAAGTTTTACACGCCTTTTTTTATCGCGGATTCCGTAAAACTTTCACGATCAGGCATAGGAGTGGAGCCCTGCTAATACGAGGTTAACTGCAAGTAGATTAAACAGGATGACCACAAACCCAACGGTTGCGAGCCAGGCAGATTTTTCGCCGTGCCAGCCTCTTGATAAACGCAAATGCAAAAATGCGGCATAAAAGAACCATGTCACTAATGCCCAGACTTCTTTAGGATCCCAGCCCCAAAAACGGTCCCAGGCGATCTGTGCCCAAATAGCAGCAAATATAATACCGCCCAGTGTAAAAACAGGGAATCCGATAGCAACAGCACGATAAGAAATTTCGTCAAGCAAATCAGGTTTAACTTTTTTCAGGAAAGGCTGAATAGCGGCGCCGATTCGTTTGCGTAAAATCAATCGTACAATGCCGTATAATACCAGTCCCGTCAGAACAGACCAGATAATTGTATTTAATTTCCTTGCTGCTTCAACGCCTTGCATCCATCCAGGTGCGTCGAACACGGGTTCCATACGATCACCAGTCAGCAGTTCTCCTTCATTCGGGCCTGCAATCGGCGGCAGATGATAGTCAGTTGTGACTGTCTGTCCCTGTGCCTGTGATGAATACTCAAATTCTGCACTGTAGCCTGACAGATTAAAGGCTGTCGAGATGACGCTGAAGCCGATAAAGACAAACAAGCCAAATAAAATAATTTCCAGCCATGTTGTTCGTTTGCTCCGGACTGTTTGATCAATTTGTCTGATCAGATAAATGAGAGCTGCAACAAAACTCACGGCTAAAATCGCCTGTGCCAATGCTACTGTCGTAACATGAATATAGAGCCAGTGGCTTTGCAGAGATGGTATTAATGGTGAAATTTCAGTTGGAAACATACTTGCAAATGCTATCAGTATTAAAGCAATTGGCAAGGCGAACAGGCCTAATACATTCACCCTGTAAATAAAGTATATAACAATAAACGCGAACACCAGACACATACCAAAAAAAGTAACAAATTCAAACATATTGCTGACAGGCGCATGTCCGCTGGCCAGCCATCTTGTAATAAAATAAACGATTTGGGCAAGAAAACCGATGATCGTCAGTGTAATGCCAATTTTTCCACTGAATTCACGTCCGGTCTGCTTATTCTTTTGCCTGATGGTTGCACCAAAGAAAAAAGTAGCTATCAGATAAATGATGAACGCTGTATACAGCATCGTACTGCTGACTTCAATGTATGAACCCATTTATATCCTCCTTTGACGGGACGGTTAGGTTATTCCAGTTCCTGCTGGTCGTCAACCATATTTACATTGGTATCTTCAATAATCGATTCAATATCTTTTTTCAAACCGAACCAATTTTTGTTCGTATGACCGGCCACCATAATGCCCTCTCCTTCAGGACGCAGCCAAATCCGGCGATGCTGCCAGTACATACCCTGGCTGACACCAATCATGAAAATAAGAGCGCCTATGATAAAAAATGGAATTGTATAATCGTATTTTACACTCAAGCCGCTGGCAAAACGTGTATTAAAATTCTGGATACCTAATTTATAATCATTTTCTCCTGTGGCATCAACGTTTCTGCCTATACCAACAAAACTCATTTCCTCTTCTTGATTACCAGGTGGATCAACTGTAAATACGAAGGCTGGATTTCTAGGGTAGTTAGTCTTGGATGTAG
This sequence comes from Lentibacillus kimchii, assembly GCF_042666895.1. Lineage (GTDB taxonomy): Bacteria > Bacillota > Bacilli > Bacillales > Amphibacillaceae > Lentibacillus > Lentibacillus kimchii. The sequence continues at coordinate 231,287 of NZ_JBHTGR010000057.1, read as the reverse complement.
GCTCGCCATCGTCCATTTTATAGTCAGGATAATATTGACTGACAGCTACACTGAGCCCGTTATCCAGCTGATATGTATTTTTCGGATCTGTCATATCAACCGTGAACGATCCGAGTGATTTTTCATCAGGGTCATCGGTTTCATGTACCTTGAAAGTCATACTCTGAAACTCATTTTTCTGAAAGCCTGATTGATATAATGTATATTTGTCAAACTTCATCGGCTGATTCATACGTATATCGCCTTCGTTTACCTTTTCAAGATCTGGGTCTTCACCCGCTACGTTTTCACCGGATTTTTTATAGATAACAGCATCGGTCTGGTAGTTTTCTTCCACCATTCCCCCTTGCTTGTCAATGGCCTCCTTAAAACGTTCATCATCTTCGTCATACGTTTCCACCTTAAAATTCTCATTCTTAATATAGAATTCCTCATTTGTACCGGGAATAACTGTTTGTTCGCCTTCCCGAACCCAGACGTACTCATCAAGATACATAAATGGGGTCATACGCAACAGTGCCGCGATCATAATAATAATAAGACCAATATGATTAACATAAGGCCCCCAGCGGGAGAAGCGTCCTTTTTCTGCCAGAATATGACCATTTTCCTCATATACTTTATAGCGCCGCTTTTTCAGACCTGTGACTAGTTTGTCCTTTTCCTCATCTGTTACATGCCCTGTCTCACTGTATAAACGCTGACGCTTCAAAAATTGCGTGTGTCGCTTTGGTCTTTGAGTTTTCAGTGCTTTGTGCAACGGAGCAAAGCGATCAATACTGCAGATGACAAGAGAAACCCCTATTGCTGCAATGATTAATAAGTACCACCATGAACCGTATAAATTATGGAAACCAAGCTGATAGAAAATCTTGCCCAGTATACCATACTCGGCTTCATAAAAAATCGACGGATCCTGGGAAGGTGCATCGGCTGGTATGTACTGTTCCTGGGGGAAAATCGTCCCAACACCTGAAGCAATGAGAGCAATAACAATTAACCAGACCGCCACTTTGACAGACGAGAAAAAATTCCATATCTTATCAACAATGGTTTTATTATATGTTCTGGAGCGGCGCGCACTCCCCTCATACCGCATATTAAGCAGCTTTCGCTGATCATTGCCGTCAATATGCTGATTTTCCTGTACGGGTTTACCGCACGCTTCACAAAGAACTGTTCCTTCGGGATTAACATGACCGCATTCACATTTTATTTCGTTCATTCATATCCCTCACAATTGCTTCATTCTTACTGATCAGGCTCAATATTTTTCAGATGCCCTTCGATTTTATCCAGTGTCAGTCCCCCTTCGACAACTTCTTCAATTTCTCCCTGAGGATTAATAAAGAATGTGGTTGGAAGCGGTTCAACATTATAAGCATTCATTACTTCCTCATCATCGTCGTAGGGAACTGGAAATGTTAAATCGTGTTTATCAATGAACTTATGCACGACAAATTTTGTAGCATCCAGATTGACAGCCACAATTTCAATGCCTTTATTCTTATACTCCGGATACAGTGACTCCATATAAGGCATTTCTTTTTCGCATGGTTTGCACCAAGTGCCCCAGAAATTCAGCATGACACCTTTGCCTCTCAGATCACTCAGCTGCACCGTTTCACGCTCATTATTGGCATTTATTTGGTCAAGTTTGAAATCAGGTGCCTGTTTGCCAACATCAACATCCGTTTCATCTTCACTAAGATTCGATATTAGTGCATATATAACAGCAATCAGCAACAAAATCAATACAACCGTCCGAAAAATAAGGCGATTCCTTTTTTTATGTTTTTTAGTATTGCGTGCCGGTGACTCTGCCATATTATTTCACCTCTCTGCGATTATACCATGATTTCGGACGAATGAATTTGTCTGTTATTTGACATTTTCATCATTTGCCAATAAGCGCATTTTTTTAATTTCATGCGGCGTGAGCGAGCGGCAATCTCCCGGCTTCATATGCTCCAGGGTTAACAGGCCATATTTTTCCCGTTTAAGTTTGCTGACTGCGTAGCCAAGTGCCTCCATCATCCGTCTTATATGCCGGTTTTTGCCCTCATGCAAGGTTAATTGAATAATCATCGTATTCTTACGTCTGTCTGTTTTCAGGATTTCATACCTGACCACTTTTAACCGGTCCCCCCCTGAGTCAACTCCTTTACGCAGCTTGTTCAATTCACGCTTATCCGGAATACCATCAATTTTGGCAACATAGACTTTATCAATTCCATAACTTGGATGCATCAGAAGATTAGCGAATTTGCCGTCATTTGTCAACAAAAGTATACCGGATGTGTCATAATCAAGTCTGCCAATAGGGTAAATACGCTCCGGCACGTTTCCTAAATAATCAGTTACCACCTTTCGCCCTTTGTCATCACGTAAACTTGAGATAACGCCTTTTGGTTTATAAAGCATGTAATACACCGGCTCTTCTTTCTCCAGCTGTATCCCATTCACTTCAATGTCATCTTTTGAGTGAACCTTGGTTCCCAGTTCGGTAACGCGTTTATGATTGACCCGGACTTTTCCATCAGTTATCAGTTTCTCCGCTTTTCTGCGGGATGTAACACCGCTTTGAGCAATCACCTTTTGCAATCGTTCCCATGAGTTTGTCATCATATCACCTGTATTCCCTAATACTGGATTAAACAGTCAAAAAAATGGCGTTAACTGTGTAACACATGTTAACGCTTCGCTAACAGTTCAACCAAATAGTAATGTTACCACAATAACTGAAGCAATTATACCAACAAGATCAGCTAATAGTCCAACTTTCAAGGCATAACGCATTTTACGGATGCCAACAGCTCCAAAATAAATGGTGAGAACATACAGTGTTGTATCTGTGCTGCCCTGCATAGTTGATGCAAGTCTGCCGATAAATGAATCGGGTCCATGCGTTCCGATTAGTTCGGTGGTCATACCTAGTGCCGCAGTTCCGGAAATGGGTCTGACCATTGCCAGTGGTATAATCTCCGGGGGAATGCCGATAAACAACAGAAAAGGCGAGATCAGTTCGATTAAAGCGTCCAATGCACCGGAACTTCGTAATATTGAAATGGCTACAATCATACCGACTAAAAAAGGAAGTAAAGAAAATGCCATCTGGACACCCTCTTTGCCTCCTTCGACAAATTTCTCATACGCCGGCACACGTTTCCAAACCGCAACAAACAAAACAATTAGAATAAAACTGGGAATCAGCCAGCTGCTGATGGTTGTGATAATCGCCATCGTCATTTCCTCCTGAGACTTCTGTAATAAAAAATGCGATCGATGATTAACGCACTGACTGAGGAGATACACGTTGCGATAATGGTGGTGCCAACAATTTCTGTTGGTGAAACGGAATCATATTGCATCCGTATAGAGATGATTGTCGTCGGAATAACTGTTAAACTTGACGTGTTCAAAGCTAAAAACGTGATCATAGATCGTGAAGCGGTATCCGATCCGCTTAATTCCTTCATTTGTTCCATGGCTTTTATCCCCATTGGCGTTGCGGCATTTCCCAAGCCAAAGATATTAGCCGTTATATTGGATAATATATAACCGATTGCGGGATGACCCTTTGGAATATCAGGGAAAATCCTAAGAATAACGGGCCGGAATAGCTTATCGAGAAAGGCGAGTATCCCTGCCTCTTCAGCTATTTTCATAATCCCTAGCCAAAATACAAGAATACTGATCAGGCCAATCGACAGGGTGACGGCTTCATCTGCACTCTCGAATAATGCTTCATTAACCTCGTCCATTGTTCCATTGATCATCGCGTAAATAATGCCTATACCCGCCATCAATACCCATATGATATTAACCATGCGGATCAAATCCTGTCAGTTTCTGATAAAGTGTTACGATTCCCTCCAGAATACCAGCTTTATGCCGCTCGTCATGGATAGACACCTCTTGAATCGGCACAGCATCAACAAAGTAAATGGTCTTTCCAATAACATCTTCTGTTGTTTGTGTATCTTTAGGCATGACAAACGATTGACTTTCAATCTGGCCTTGCTCCTTGTCATTAAGCGGTAATGTAACATCCTGGTGCAGATAGCCGTTAACCTGGTCACCGGTTTCTGCTATCTGATAAATGCTGGAACCTTTTTGATCAACCGGTGTCATCGTGTATTGTGAAAATCCCCAGTTAAACAGATTAATGTGATCACGCCAGTCATCAGGATCATCCAGCGTTACAGCAATCAATTCCATATCGTCTCGTTTAGCTGAACTGACCAGCGTCCGTCCGGCCGTTCTGGTGAAGCCGGTTTTGCCCCCATTCGCATCATCATACTTGCCAGTCAGCAATTTATGTTTGTTTTGCCAGGCATAAGCCCGGTCATTCGATTTATACTTGGTTGTTTCAGTTACTTGTCTGAAAATGTCATTGTCCATGGCATAACGCATTAGAAGGGCCATGTCGCGGGCTGTGGAATAATGCCCTTCTGCGTCTAGACCGTGCGGGTTTGCAAATGATGTATGCGTCATGCCCAGCCACGCCGCTTTCTGGTTCATCAAACGGACAAATCCCTCCATACTTCCGCCAATATGCTCACTTATAGCAACGGCTGCATCATTGCCGGAGCGAAGCAATAATCCATAAATAAGATCATTCAGTTTCATTTTCTCATCTTCTTCCAGATAAATGGAAGATCCCGTCGCATTAACAGCGCGATGGCTGATGGTTACCGTTTCATCCAGTTTCCCGGATTCAATCGCAACGATGGCCGTCATAATTTTTGTGATGCTGGCAATCGACTGTTCCTGATCGGCTTGTTTTTCGAATAGCACTCTCCCTGTGGATTGTTCCATTAATATGGCATTATTAGCTGATACATCTGGCTTTGCCTGTCCATGAGCCGGGCTTAAAAAAAGACTTGTGAGAAGAAAAACAAGTATTACGGCTGTATAACGCATATCCGATCCTCCTGCAAAACGCTGAATTTGTCCTTACAGTTTATGCAGATCGCATGAGATGATATGACTTTATCACTATAAACTCCCTGCATGGCCATGCAGGGAGTCAATAATTATCTATATGGTTCAAGTATGGTTGTGCTGATTTTTATGCTCTGAAAACTGTTCAAAAAATAAATCAGCTTCCTGTTCTGACTCTTCTGTGCTGATATCGTCCGGCAGAGGCGGCAATTCTTCCAGAGACGTTAAACCAAAATAAGTAAGAAATTCTTTTGTTGTGATGAATAATACCGGACGACCGGGACTCTCCTTTCTGCCCGCTTCATCAATGAGTTCCCGCGTCATCAGAGTTTGCACAGGGCGGTCACTTTTAACGCCGCGTATATCTTCAATCTCAGTTCGGGTAATGGGCTGCTTATAAGCAATAATCGCCAGTGTTTCCAATGCTGCCTGCGACATTCTGGTTGTTTGCGGTGTGTCCAAAAGCTTCTGTAAATACGAGCTGTGCCCGGGTTTCGTCGTCAAATGAAAAACGTCATGTGACTGAATCAGCAGCATACCCCGATCTGGCTGATCAAAATCGTTCTGTAACAGCCTCAGCAGATCGTTAACTGATTGTTCCTGAATATTAAGTACCTGCGCCAATTGCTTTGTCGTGACACCATCGTCTCCGCTCGCAAATAGCAATCCTTCAGCTATAGCTTTTAATTCATTGGTTTCCACGATTATTCCCCCACATAAAAAACGTACAGGTCATCAAGATGGGTTTCTTGTGTACAGGTGACCTGATTATTTTTCATAAGTTCTAAAAGCGCTATAAACGTAGCTACAATATGTGAGCGGGCCGGATAGTCAAACAATTGATCAAAGACAAGACCGTTACGGGATTGTTTCACAAGACTGAGCACGTCATTCATTCGCTGGCCTATCGGAATTTCTTCGCTTTTCACGGTTGTTTCCAGCGGCTCATCCCATTGCTTGCGTGCAAACATTTTTTCCAACGCGTGAAGCATATCATAAATGGACGTATCCCCTCTTGAAGGCGGTCTGGATTCAGCCTGTTCAGATAATACAGGCGATCTGGTGAAGAGCTGATTCGGCTCAGCCTCTTTAGTCTGCAATTGTTTGGCCGCATTTTTATATCTGCGGTATTCAATTAGACGCTGCATCAGTTCCTCACGCGGGTCTTCCATATACGCATCATCTTCCTCTGTCATTTCCTGACTCGGCAGCAGCATCTCGCTCTTTAAAGCAAGCAAAGTAGCAGCCATAACCAGGTATTCACTGGCAACGTTCAGCTCAAGACGTTGCATTGTGTGAATATAATGCATATATTGTTCCGTTATTTGCGAAACTGGAATATCGTATATATCAATTTCATACTGATTTATTAAATGCAGTAATAGATCAAGAGGACCTTCAAATGCATCGATTTTTACTTGATAAGACTGGTTCACTGCAGTTCCCCTCTTCTATCTCAAAATGCGGTTTCGTTAAGGATTGGATTAAAAAAATGGCAGGGTGACAGCTGACTTGATATAAATGCCCACACACCACAGGAATGCCAGCATAAGTTATTAATGTACGATAAATGTTATCAAAAAAACATTTATCCGTTAAGCAAAAAGGAGGAATAAGATTATGGCTAATGGCTATGGCGGCGGCAACTTTTCAATGATTGTCGTATTGTTCATTCTTCTTATCATTGTCGGTGCAGCTTGGTTCTAAATTGACTAAAGCCAACCGGCTCATCATGCAAAAGCCATCTCCAGGTTTATGTGGAGATGGCTTTTGCTTATTGTTTATCGTCATGCTGCTGCAGTTCGTTTTCATCTATACATTTATTAAGAAATGACTTTGTTAACTCATCAGCACAAACAGCGTAGTTATTGTCAAACATCGTTTCAATTTCTTTCACCATTTTCTGGCCGATTCCTGAATTGCGGTGTGAAGGGTTGACTGATACGTGCTGAACAACGGCATTAAGATCATTCTCAACACGAACACCTATCGCACCAAGCACATCCTCCTCTTTCCATAAGAAGAGATACCAATTCGGGTTGGTTTCATATTCTTTTATGGTTTGCTGTAATTTTTTAACGTCTTTTCCCTCGGGCATAAAAGATAATAATCCCATTGCAATCTTTTCATAATTTTTCTTATAACGAATTAACATACTTATCCCTCATTAAAATCATAACTTCCATATGGCACCAGCAAACCAAGTTTTAAGATACCCTGAAAATAGCCTGTCCTGTATCGTTTGCTGTCAGAATGTATTAACAGGCCTTCGATATGAAACGTAACCCTTCGGAAGTCTTCCCCGCTTTTTAAACAGTGAATCGATTAATGTTATGAGCATTGTTTTACCCTGCTCTATAAAACGAATACAAACCAGTAAACAAAAGCCCAAATGAAGCCAATACCCAGCAGTATAAACAATAACAGCAAATTTTTTTTACGCTGTTTCAAAAACATTCATCCTTTGCAAACTTAACCGTATTTTTCCCTTATCACATTAAAGATTGTATAACCATCCGATTGTTTTCCATTAAATCGGAAGGGAATCAGATTAACAAGCGCTACCCATGCGTTAAATAACAAAAACAACAGCAGATAGCGGTTTGGATAAAAAGGTAAAACGACAGAGCACAAAACAGCAGTTAAAGCACTTGTCACTGGTCCGAAAGCAGCCATTATAATCTGCTCATGCTTCCGATAGGGCGTTTGTCTTTCACTGGCTGCCATACCGCCCAAAAAGAACATAAGATGAATAAAAACGGCCATGTGCTTCAGCTTCATATGATACAGCAGATGACCTGTGCCAATTGATAAGGTGATACGATCAGCACTAAATAATCTTGCTGCCGCCGCATGCCCCAGTTCATGAAGGATGTTTCCAACTGGAGCAGCAATGAAAATAAGATAGATTAACAACTGGATGGTCATACAGCGTGCATTAGTCTGTCTTTTTTCTGCATTGTCATTCTTCCCCTTCTTCTTTTACCATTTTAGCTGACCTTTTCATAGAAAACAATCCATTACTCGTAGGAAACGTCATTTTTGACCATATCGTGATAGGTCTCACGTCTTATCACAAGCTGATCTTGGCCATTTTCCACAAAAACGGCTGCCGGATTGGGAAAACGATTGTAATGGCTTGCCATCGCATAACCATATGCTCCGGTTGAAAAAACAGCTAACGTATCAAGATGATCAACTGCGGGGACAGGTAAGTTCCAAATCAGCATATCACCTGACTCACAGCACTTCCCGGCAACTGAAACCGTATCCTCCAGAGGCTGTTCTGCCTTATTAGCAAGGACTGCATCGTATTCTGCCTGGTACAGCGCAGGACGTATGTTGTCTGTCATACCACCGTCCACTGAAATATAACGGCGCACACCAGGAATGTCTTTCATGGAACCAACCGTATATAAAGTGATGCCGGCATTCCCAGCGATAGACCGACCTGGCTCAATCCAGATCTCCGGTAAAGGAACACCGAAAGAAGCTGCCTGTTTTTTCACAGCCCCTATAATCTGTCTGACGTGCTCCGTGTAGGAAAGCGGCTGATCTTGTTTTGTATAGCGGATGCCGAATCCTCCCCCAAGGTTCAGCACTTCCGGAACAACACTGTACTGTTCCTGCCACGCAGCCAGTTTCTCAAAGAGCACGCGGGATGCCAGGACAAAACTGTCCGTTTCAAATAATTGCGATCCAATATGGCTATGCAGACCCAAAAAGTGCATGCGCGGCTGCTCCTGAAACTGCAAAAACGCCTGATCAGCCTGCCCATTTGTCAGGTTAAAACCGAATTTAGAATCGTCATTGCCAGTCTTAATGTACTGATGTGTATCAGGTTCAATACCTGGTGTGACACGCATTAAAACATTAATGTTCGTATCCTTTTCTTCAAGAAGATGTGTTATTAAATTAATTTCATGAAAATTATCAATAACGATACAGCCAATACCTTCTTCAATGGCCATAGCCAGTTCGGCATAACTTTTATTATTGCCATGCATGTGAATTCTGTCAGGAGGGAAATCTGCCTGAAGAGCTGTATAGAGCTCCCCTTGTGACACAACATCAAGACTTAAGCCTTCCTGTTTAATGACCTGAAGCATGGCGATGGAAGAAAAAGCCTTGCTTGCATAGGCTACCTGCGCCTTGACGCCATGCTCCTGAAAGGCCTTAACAAACGCACGGCAATTTTCCCGTATTAACGCTACATCATACACATATAACGGTGTTCCATATTTGCGGGAGAGTTGTATTGTATCCATGCCGCCTATAGTCAAATGGCCTGATTCGTTTATATTAAATGGATGATCCACTGTCATTTTCTCCCCCAATTCAATACTGAAAAATTAACTTACTGAAGTGTAAAATACTTTATCACACACAATCCAAAAAAAAAAGTCATGAAACCGTTTTGGGTGCATATGTAAGCAAGCCGCGCTCAATTAAAAAGCGCGGCACATCATTAAGGTTTCGGCTGTCGATAATCATTTCGCGGATGAACGATGTCTGGACGTTTGTTCGAATACGGTTTCGGAACGCGGAAGACAATGGCCTTCAGTCCAGCAGCATGAAACGGAATGAACGGCCACAGATAAGGTGTCCGAAGTGTTCTTATTTGAATCATATACAGCATATAAACCGTAACACCGGCAACAAAGCCAATCGAACCAAATAAAGCTGTTGCTGCAATTAAAAACCACCTCGCGATTTTATTGGCCACACCAAGCTCATAACTTGGCGTCACAAAGATGCCAACCGCACTAATCGATACATACAGAATGGTTTCCGGTCCGAACATACCGACATCAATCGCGATTTGCCCGATCAGTACAGCAGCAATCAGGCCCATCGACGTTGCCAGTGGTGTTGGTGTGTAAATCGCCGCCATTCGGAGAAACTCAATACCCAAATCTGCCATTATAAGCTGAAGCGCTATCGGAATATTTCCCTGTTCCTTGGGCCCAATGAATGAAAGTTCCTTAGGTAACAGTGATGGATCTGTTGCCAGTAACAGCCAAAAGGGCAGCAGAAAGATGGACAGCATAATGGCAATGAATCTTGACCAGCGGATAATCGTTCCAACTAGAGGTGTCTCACGGTATTCTTCTGCATGCTGAACATGGTGGAAAAAAGTTGCCGGCAGAATGATGACACTGGGTGATGTATCAACAATTATCAGAATATGCCCTTCCATCACATGTGTAGCTGCCACATCTGGACGTTCTGTATAACGGACTAGCGGGTATGCTTTCCATTTAGGATCAATAATAAACTCTTCTATTGTTTTATCCGTCATCGAAAGGCCGTCAACTTCAATTTTCGCGAGTCTTTCCTTGACTTCCTTGACAAGATCGGGGTCGGCAATATCAGAAATATAACTCAAACAGATATCTGTTTTAGAACGCTCGCCAACTTTCAGTATTTCCTGCCGCAGACGGGCATCGCGGATACGGCGTCGCGTTAAGGCCGTGTTTTCAATGATATTTTCTGTATAACCGTCACGCGAGCCTCTGACAACATGCTCTGTGTCAGGTTCTTTAGGCGGACGTCCTGGATAATTCCGGACATCTACAATAAACGCATAATCAATGCCATCAACAAACACTATCAATAAACCGGATAACATCTGGTCAACTGTTTCATCGAGTGATTTGGTCCGCTCCAGCTGCTCATTAATAATGCGATTTTCCACAATTTCCGGTACTTTTTTCGTATTTGTTTCAAAATCATTGATTTCAACAAGCTGGCGCATGATTTGCTGTATTGAGCTGCTGTCACAGAGCCCATTAACAAAATACAGTTGAACTTTCCGTTTTAAAATGATTATTTCCCGGAATTCAACATCATACGACTTTTCCAGACCAATATTATCACGCATGTATTGTTCATTTTTTTCAATCTTTGTGTATATAGGGTTTTTGGTTTGCTTTTGACTCATAATTTAACTACTCTCCATTTTTCTGACATTCATCGATATTCACGCAATAATCGAAAACTTATTCTGCAAAAATCAGCCATTGGAACAAAGAACCGCCTACTTTTCCAAAGACAATGGCCATTAAAAGCCATAACAATTTATCCTCCATCCGTATGCGTCTTGATAAAATCGGGAGGACATTCAGCACTTCCGTTAAAGCAGCTGCCAGCATGCCATTGAATATGCCGTGAAAACCTCCCCATACAATCAGCAGCAGAAAGGACTGATGCCAGATCATATCGGTGAACGACAAATAGATCCCAAACAGCGAACCTAAGATGATGCTGACAATATAGGCGGGAACTAAATGTTCTGTCTTACTTAACTGGATTAATCGCGGTATGATGCCCAAAAGCGTTATAAAGGCTACAAAACCACCTCCAACCGCGATCCCGGAAGCAAAACCAATCGTGATTTCCAGCAGATGACGTAACACGTTAATTATCATTTAACTTGTTCTCATAATGACTCAGGTACTGATCCATTTCCTGCTGGTAATTGAATATCTCTACTTCAAGAGGGCTTGGCTCTTCATTAAAGCGTTTTTGGAACCAGTGGTTGAAAAATAACAGCATTCCGGCACCGATTCCTAATGAATAGGGAATCTGCATCCAAAGCGGGTATGCATTCACCTCTCCAGTCAGCAGATAATGAAGCTTTTGCTGAACTTCCTGCATACTGACATCATAATGAAAGTTCATAATGGTCATAGCTGCTCCAATGAACAGAATAAGCCAGACAAACGCCACCACCAAAATGCTGGGCTTTTTAAACTGTTTCTGGACTCGGATAAGCGTATGTGTCGGTCCTACAAGCTGGAATTCGAGATCACTGCGGGTTTTGTTTAAATGATCAATAATTAAGAAACTGTCCACGATCACCACGTTTCGGTCTTTTTTAGTAACACGGTAAATGGGTGTACTTTCCAGTTCCTGCTGCAGCGGTTCAGATGCTGAAATATGCGCAATCTCTTTCAAGGTTATTTGTCCTAAGGATGTAATGCTAATATTTTTTTTCATACGTAAATAGACAACCTCTGACATATGCGGCTCATCCTTTTTACGATGTGGTATCAGCTAGTGTTTGTCATTAGAAGCAAAAGTATGTTTAAAAATGACGGTTTATCCAGCGATTCCAACCTGATGTTCAAAGGCATATAAAAAGGCTGCCCCAAACGTGTTGGAGACAGCCTTTTTTCACGAGTTCATGTTGATTTTCATGTCGTCTAATATTCTCTTTTCCAATCTTGACACCTGAACCTGGGAAATCCCCAGTCTGTCAGCCACCTCAGATTGTGTTCGGTCTTTATAGTAGCGTAAGTATAAGATTAATCGTTCACGTTCGTCCAGTCGCCTGATGGCTTCCTGCAGTGTCAACTTGTTAAACCACCCTGCGTCATCATCAGCAATTTGATCCATTAGCGTGATCGGAGCACCATCATTTTCGTACACTGTTTCATCAATTGAGTGTGGCGATTTGACAGCCTCCTCAGCATGGACGACCTCCTCAGAGGTTATATTCAGATCATCGGCGATTTCCAGGACAGTTGGCGTACGCCCAAGTTTTTTCGTCAGTTCGTCCCGTGTTTTACGTATTTTATTGCCTGTTTCCTTTAACGAACGGCTGACTTTGACACTGCCATCATCTCGAATGAATCGCTGGATCTCACCAATAATCATTGGAACGGCATATGTGGAGAATTTGACATCATATGATAAATCAAATTTATCAATCGCTTTTATCAGGCCAATACTGCCAATTTGAAACAAATCATCAGGGTCATAGCCGCGGTTAATAAACCGCTGAACAACCGACCAGACAAGTCTGACATTCGCTTCCACCAGCAGATCGCGTGCCTGTTTATCACCCTGCTGACTTTTATGAATGTTGGCTCTCACCTGTTCATCCGTTAAGGATTCCTGACGGTTATCATGTCTAACATTCACATCCATAGACATCTCTATTCAGTAACCGTTTTTTTTGATAAATGCTTCATCATATGCACCGTCGTGCCGTTTTCAGGTGACGATATAATCTCCAGATCATCCATAAAATTTTCAATAATTGTAAAGCCCATGCCGGATCTTTCTAATTCAGGTTTTGATGTGTAGAGCGGCTGCCTTGCCTCATCGACATCACCGATGCCTGTACCCCCATCTTTTATGAACAAATCCACTTCATCTTCATACAATACACAGTTTATTGAAACAAGATGCCCCGGTTCATTATTATAGCCGTGAATAATCGCATTTGTCACAGCTTCGGAAACGACTGTTTTAATTTCTGTCAGCTCATCCATCGTTGGATCCAGCTGCGCCACAAACGAAGCTACAGTTACGCGGGCAAATGATTCATTTTCACTGATACTTGTGAATTCAACATTCATTTCATTTTTCATGAAGCCACCCCCAAAGTCGATAACGCGTGTTCCTCGTTCTCCTCCAGACGAATGATTTTGAACATTCCGGACATATCAAATAACCGCTGAACCGGTGATGATATGGAACAAACAACCATTTCCCCGCCCAGCTGAAGTACTTCTTTATATCGGCCCAAAACAACACCCAGTCCTGAGCTATCCATAAATGTTACCGATTCAAGATTCAAAATGACATGTCTGACAGCGTTAGCATCCATCATGTCCTTCCACTCGTTACGCAATGGTTCTGCTTCATGATGATCCAGTTCGCCGGACATCCTCACAACAAGGACATCCTGCTTAACATCAAAGACAGTAGACAGACTCATTCCAGTTCCTCCTCCCTATTTCCGTCTGTATAATCTTTCGTCACAGGTATGATCAATTCCTGCTGTTTGACAAAAGAAGAAGAGTTTCGGCAAAAAAACCATTATTTCACCATTTGTTCCACAGTCCTCTTCAGCAGTGTAAAATAGGAAGCCTTTGGAACATCTTTATCAGCAATTAGCGGTATTTTTGATAAAGTTTCCTCCTGATTTTTAATAACTAATTCGCCAACCTCTTCACCTTTTTGAATTGGCAAACGCCAGTCAGATACGATACTGACTGATTCTGATACGTCTTTGTCTTCCTCACCCTTACGGTGGATCGTGCTGACTGATTCAGAGGTTACAACATCAATCGACTCATCCTCGGCCTTTAATGAGTCGAGCGTGGTTATAGCATCGCCCTTTTCGTACAATTTTTTTGTTTCATACTGATTAAAGGCATAATCAAGCATGCTGGTAATGCTGGCATTTCGTTTTTTGGTCGTTTCCGCTCCCATAACAACGGCAATCATTCGCATGTCGTCTCTTTCAGCTGTGGCTGTCAAACAATACTTAGCCTCGTTTGTATAGCCCGTTTTCAGTCCGTCAACATCTGGGTAAAATTTAACCAGCCGGTTTGTGTTGACCAGCCAGAATTCATTTTCTTCACCTTTTCGCAAATAATCTTCATAAATCGATGTATAATCGGTTACCGATTCATATTTTAATAACGCTTTCGCCATCACAGCCATATCTTGAGCCGTACTGTAGTGATTGTCGGCTGGCAGTCCAGTTGCGTTTTCGAAGTGTGTGTCTTTCAGCTCCAGCTTTTCAGCCTTTTCGTTCATTTGTTTAACAAAAGCGTCTTCGCTGCCGGCAATCCGCTCAGCTAAAGCCACACTTGCATCATTTCCAGAAGCCATTGCAATACCTTTAAGCAGATTGTCGACCGTCATTTCTTCTCCGGCTTCAAGAAATATTTGTGAACCTCCCATAGATGCTGCACGTTCACTAACCTGAATCGTTTCCTCCTGATCAATTTCGCCATTATCAAGAGCTTCCATAATAAGTAATAGAGTCATAATTTTAGTCATACTGGCTGGCGGCAGTTGCTCGTCCGCATTTTTATCAAACAATATTTTCCCGGTGTCACGCTCAATCATCATAGCTGACTTGGCGTCGGGTGCCAGGTCTGTTTGTTCCTCAGTGTTATCTTGTTCACTTTCCTCTGCTGAAACAGCCAGCGGCAGGCATAGAACTGAACCTATAATGCTAGTCAGTAAAACAAATTTCCTCATGGCTTAACCTCCAACACTTAATGTAGTTCTAGGATTGCCATATAACCGGGCTCTTATACAACAAAACGCATACTGTTGTTCAGTATGCGTTTAAAAATTATGATTCTGTAATCGTGTCATAGATGAGGGATGGTGCCTCAGCAGTTCCTGAAGCTATGGAAATGGTTGAATACAGCTTGTCTTTCACCTCTTCAACTTCGGGTGTGCTGGCATGAATGGTTAAAAGTGACTCCCCTTCGTCCACGTGATCACCTATTTTCTTGTTCAGCACAATACCAACTGATAAATCTATCGCGGATTCTTTTGTCGCTCTGCCTGCTCCAAGCATCATGGCAGCCTTGCCGATTTGGTCTGCTACAATCTCTGAGACTGTTCCGGATTGTTTGGCAGGCAATTCGATTCTATGGGCTGCTTGCGGCAGCAATTCAGGATGATCCACTGCATGGGCATCACCACCCTGCGAGCTCACAAAACGTTTAAATTGTTCTAAGGCTTTACCATTTGACAGGTTTTCCTTCAGACGTTCTTTCGCCTCATCGAGGGTTTCTGCTTTATTCGCCAAAACGACCATTTGACTGCCGAGCTCAAGGCACAAATCCGTTAAATCCGCCGGCCCATTGCCCTGCAATGTTTCAATAGCTTCTTCAACCTCAAGCACGTTTCCAACCGCATACCCCAGCGGCTGGCTCATATCTGAAATAACAGCCATTGTGCTGCGTCCTACGCGGTTGCCAATTGAGGCCATTGCCCGGGCTAATTCTCTGGCGTCGTTCAATTCTTTCATGAAAGCGCCATCTCCGGTCTTAACATCCAAAACAATCGCATCGCTGCCGGAAGCAATTTTTTTACTCATGATTGAACTCGCAATCAGAGGAATCGAATTGACTGTGGCTGTCACATCCCGCAAGCTATACAGTTTTTTATCAGCCGGTGCCAGATTACCAGTCTGACCCACGACAGCGAGTTTATTTTCATTCACAAGCTTGACAAATTCATCACTGGATACTTCCACGTGAAATCCTGGCACAGCCTCCAGTTTATCAAGTGTGCCCCCAGTATGTCCCAGACCACGTCCGCTCATTTTGGCCACCGGAGCCCCGAGTGATGCTACCAATGGTGCAAGAATTAATGTTGTCGTATCACCAACGCCGCCGGTTGAGTGTTTGTCAACTTTGATCCCATTAATAGCCGAAAGATCCATCTGGTCGCCGGATTCGACCATAGCAGAGGTTAGCTCCGCACGCTCTGCTTCCGTCATATCCTGGAGAAAGACAGCCATTAATAGAGCACTCACTTGGTAGTCCGGAATCTCGCCCTCGGTATAGCCATTGATAAAGAACCGAATTTCTTCGCTGGTTAAGCTTTGGCCATTACGCTTTTTTTCAATAATATCATACATTTGCATCGTATCACCTAACCCTGATTTGGTAGTGTACGGATAATTTCTTTCATGAATTTGAGAAATTCGTCCCGCACTTGTTCCGTCGTATCTATCACTTCCTGATGTGTCAGCGGCTGGTCAAGAATACCGGCCGCCATATTGGAAATACAGGAAATGCCTAATACCCGCAGTCCGGCATGTCCTGAAGCAATAACTTCAGGTACAGTTGACATACCGACAGCATCACCGCCAAGTGTCCGCAGCATCTTAACCTCAGCAGGTGTTTCATATACTGGTCCGGTATTACCGACGTAGACACCTTCCTGAATCGTCACGCCCAAGTCAGCAGCGCAAGATTTTGCATGCTGCAGATATGTTTCATCGTATACCTGTGACATGTCAGGGAAACGCTCACCTAAAGCAGCGTCATTTGGACCAATTAATGGATTGTCCCCCATATTATTGATATGATCTGTGATCAGCATTAAATTACCAGGCGTAAACGATTGGTTAATGCCGCCTGATGCATTGGTCACGATGACTGAATCAATACCAAGTTCCTTCATGACACGTACAGGAAACGTCACTTCCTGCATGGAATACCCTTCATAATAATGAAAGCGGCCCTGCATTGCTATAACACTTTGCCCTTCCAGCTCACCGGCAACGAGCTGCCCTTTATGTCCGGCTACCGTTGACTCCGGGAAATACGGAATATCTTTGTAGGAAAAGGTTACCGGATTTTCAATTTCCTCAGCCAATACACCAAGTCCTGAGCCCAATATCAGACCTAATGCGGGCTTCGCCGTTAACTGTGCACTAATATAGTCAGCCGCTTCGTTAATCATTGTCTTATCCACAGCGAACATCTCCTTATTTGATATCATTGAGAAAACTTTTTCCATGTTCAGGCATCTTAATAGCGAAATTGTCCGCTACGGTTGCTCCGATGTCAGCAAATGTCTTTCTCAGCGGCAATTCGTTTCCGGATGCAATACCTGTATGGTATATGAGAAGCGGTACATACTCCCGTGTATGATCGGTTCCGTGATGAATCGGATCATTACCGTGATCAGCTGTAATGATCAGCAAATCATCTTCGTTTAGCCGGTTTAGAACTTCAGGCAAACGTTCATCAAAAGCTTCCAGTGCCTGACCGTATCCCTCAGGGTCGCGACGATGGCCATACTTGGCATCAAAATCAACCAGATTCAAAAAGTTTAATCCAGTAAAATTCTCAGCCATCGAATCAACTAATTTTGTCATACCGTCCGCATTATCAGAAGTGCGAATAGCTTTCGTTATGCCTTCGCCGTCATAAATATCCGATATTTTACCCAGAGCGACTACATCATAATCCGCCTCTTCCAGTTCATTCATAACCGTGCGTCCAAACGGTTTCAGCGCGTAATCATGGCGATTGGCTGTTCGCTCGAAATGACCAGGTTCACCAACAAATGGACGCGCAATAACACGGCCAACCATATATTTTTCATCCAAAGTGAGTTCACGTACGATCTCACATATCTGATACAATTCATCTAATGGAACAACGTCTTCATGTGCTGCAATCTGCAAAACAGGATCAGCAGATGTATAAACAATGAGTGCTCCTGTCTTCAGCTGTTCCTGGCCCAATTCTTCAATGATAGCCGTCCCTGAGGCCGGTTTATTGCCGATAACTTTTCTGCCTGTCTTAGCTTCAATATCACTAATCAGCTCATCCGGAAAACCATCTGGAAATGTCCGGAATGGTTTCTGGATGTTCAAACCCATAATCTCCCAGTGACCGGTCATAGTATCCTTGCCGTTCGAATCCTCCTGCATTTTTGTGTAATGCGCTTTTGGCTTTTCCGCCTGTTCAACACCTTGAATTTCCCGGATATTGCTTAAGCCTAACTGGCCCATATTGGGCATATTCAGACCGTTCATCCGTTCTGCAATATGGCCCAGCGTATCGGCGCCAGCGTCATTAAATGATTTGGCATCAGGCGCTTCACCAATCCCAACAGAATCCATAACAATCAAAAAGATACGTTTAAAATCTTTCATTTTTTATACCTCCTGCTATTGTTTTCCCGATTTCATGTGTCATATGTTAACCCTTGTATGAGGTCTGACATCTAGTTAAACAGATCAGCTGTCCGACTGCCTGGTCTTGATCCACTTGTCTATTAAGCTTTCGTCAGTTAATCGTTACGCCCGTGGATGATAAGTCTGATAAATATCTTTGAGCCGGGCTTTTGTTATATGTGTATATATTTGCGTCGTTGATATGTCGGCATGACCGAGCATTTCTTGAACAGACCGTAAATCAGCCCCATTCTCCAGTAAATGGGTGGCAAAGGAATGCCTGAGTGTGTGCGGCGTAATTTGTTTTTTAATACCCGAATCTCGGGCAATTTCTTTTAAAATCTTCCAGAATCCCTGTCGTGAAAGCGGCCGGCCGTGTTGATTGACAAACAGTGCATTCTGATCCTGCCCCCGTTTGACGAGATGTCCTCTGCCGTGCTGCAGATAATAATCCATAGCATTTTTGGCTACATCTCCAAGCGGGACAATCCTTTCTTTAGACCCTTTCCCCATACACCGGACAAACCCCATTGTTAAATGCAAGTCGCTCACTTCCAGAGATACCAATTCCGTTACGCGCAATCCGGTGGCGTACATTAATTCAAGCATCGCTTTATTCCGCATCGCCAGAGGTGTGTGCCCGCTGATGGCTAATAGCGCTTCCACATCAGCCGATGATAAAGTAGCAGGCAGTTTACGTTCCTTTTTCGGTGTCTCGATATGTAGACTTGCATCATGATCCACCAGCTGTTCCCGAATGAGAAAATGATGGAATGCCCGGATTGACGAAATAGCCCTGGCAATGGTGGCGGATGATTTGCCATCATCCTTCAATTTATACAAAAAGCCAATAATATCGGAGCGTCCAATATCATTCCATTCTGATTTCCGGCTTACTTTTTCCACGTACGTTTTATAATTTTTCAAATCCCGCTGATAGGATGTTAACGTATTATCAGATACACCCCGTTCCACAAGTAAATAATGGAGAAAATCATCAAATGCGGGCTCCAGCATTGTCATTACTCCCCTAATCGCAGAAATAAATTCAGCCGATCAATAAAACTTCTGTCATCCATCTTCAAAACTTTGACAGATGGACCCTCTGGAGGATCATACCGGTGAATCTGCTCATATTCAGTATGCATATAGTGCAAACTAAAGTAAAAAAAGAATGTGCAGATTGTGAAAATAATAAATACCTTGACTATATCCCAGATTAATTGCCTCACGTGTGTCACCTCTTTTACATATCCAGTAAACAAGATATGCAGCAGAAGAATGACACTATACATAGGAACTGCGAGGCTAATACCAAAATAACCGATTACACACGAAAAGTAAATGCTTCAAAAACAGTAGACGGCCAAATGTGAGATTCAATCGATTATCGCACTATAGACAAAAAACCTTTTCCTGTGCAGAAAAGGTCATGTTTGTTCGTTTAACTTGTTGATTCAATGGCTGTCTCCTGACAATGTTTACAGATACCGTGAAATGTCAGCCGATGATCCTTTACTTGAAAATGCCAGTGATTTTCCACCAGCTTTTCCACGTCTCCCAGTAAGTCATCTGTAATTTCCTCAACCGCTCCGCATTCCGTGCAAACAAGATGATGATGAAAATGTTCAGCCCCTTCTTTACGAAGATCATAACGGGAAACACCATCACCAAAATTGATTCTATCAACAATTTTCAGTTCTGATAATAATTCCAGTGTCCGGTAAACAGTTGCCAGACCTATTTCAGGTGCCTTTTCTTTAACAAGAAGATACACGTCTTCGGCACTGAGATGATCCGTCTCACGCTCCAAAAGCACCCGTACAGTGGCTTCCCGCTGCGGTGTAAGCTTATAGCTTTGCGCATGGAGTTGTTTTTTTATCTGTTCCAGCCGGTGTTCCATGGCGACTCTCCTCCCTTTCGCCAATTATAGGACCGCACATAAAAGATGTCAAAATAAAATCATTATAATTCACTATTAATAACTGTTATTATATAATATTCATTGACTATTATAAAGGGATTTGATTAACAATTCCATAGCGCCATTCGCTACATAAGCTTCTAAAGCCGCTGCGGCCATAGAAATCACCAGCAATGAAGCGAAAACAATTGTATATTTGCCTAAGGGCTGCAGCACAGGCTGTGATATGGTCCGTGAGAAAAGCTTTCGTAATAAGGTCAGCGAAAACAGCATGGATAAACTGCCGGCAACAATATAAACTGGTATAACGAGTAAGTTCTGGGGTGCTATTGAAAGTGATGATAAAAGAAGACCGCTGCCCATGCCCAGCTGATTGACAATAAACCCGACAGAAAAACCGACGACAAGCCCTTTTAAAAACAGTAAAATCCAGACAACGGGGAGCCCAATAACTGAGAGACCTAAAACAAATAATAACAAGAGATATTTCACATGATAAAAAAAACTGCTTTTCCATATTTCATGACTGCCGATTTGTTCTCCATCTGCTATGCCGCCAAAAAAACGTTCGAGGTAGAAGAATAAATCCTGTTTTTGCACAAAGTTCATGCTGTTTACAATGATAGCTCCAAAAATGACCCCTGTTAAGAACAAGATGGTCATAAACATATAAATGGTAGCATGTTCTCGTACGTGATTCATGATAAGTGCGCGTTTGTTATACATCGGAATCCTCCATCGTTCTTATTAGTTGGCCTCTAGTAAAAACTATGAAGAATTCTGGACAAACATACCATTTTATTTTTCAGCGATTCAGGATGATGAGGTGATACGCCCGTATTGACCGCCCCCGCCGGCTTTAATTGATAATCTCCCTTCTCTCATATCAATAATAGCAGTTGCTAGTTTTTCTGGTATAATTTCGGTCAGCTCAGCAAAAGAGGCATAGTGAATCACATTCATTTCCGTCTGAAAATGATCCAGCAAGGTCCTGAATGTTTTCGGCCCAAGTTTTGGCAAATACTCCAATGGCACCTGGTACAGGTAAGGCGGACGCTCCCGCTTAACTTCAGCAGTACTGGCCAGCTCCTGAATCCGGTCTGACACACCTTTCACTAGTTTAGCTGATCCACAGCTGGGACATCTCCCGGCATCCGCGACCAATGGGGTTAGACACTGACTGCAGACGGTCGTATGATATTTCCCCAAGTATGGATTCATGCCAAAATTTCTGCTTATCTGCCGCCCTTCGACATTGTGCAGACTCCAGGCAAATTCTTTGAATGACGGCTCCTCCATTAAGACTTCCTGATACTCTCTGGCAATCTTCGGCAGTGAATGAGCATCAGAGTTGGATACAAATGGATAGTTATGCAATTCACTGATTTGATCAGCCATTGACGTATCCGAGCTGAGTCCCAGTTCAATGCCATCGATCAAGTCTGGATCAAAGACTTCTGTCAATGAGCGATGCACACCTTTCCCATACGTGCTCTTAAAAGGCGTGAACACATGGGCAGGGATAAATAAGCCGTTCAGTTCTTTCACCTTATACTGCAGCTCTTTTGCCGTGCCGTAATACCGCTGGGAACTTAACGTGATATTTTTCATGTTCGATGACAGCCACTCAGAAAAATGCTCCATGTCAGCCAGTGACGGAAGAAAGCACAGAACATGAATAGGGCCCTGACAATTGTCATCGTACACCTCGATTTCCGAACCAAGTATGAGCGTTGCATTTTCAAAACGAATACCGCCATCTGCCAGTTCCCGTGCATGACCTGCTTGTATAAGGTCCTTTATTTCCTGCTGGACAGCGGGCGCATGGCTGTCAATCACGCCAGCCATATGGATGCCTTTGTTCCGGCTTGTTTCTTTTAAAATATTGGTCAGCGTTAATGTTTTCGCCCCGGTAATTTTTACGGGATGGTTGTCCACATCCCGTCCAATATGAATATGCATATCTGCAAAAAATGACTTCAGCACTGCCTACATCCTTTCAAGTGTTTCCAAGTATAGTATGGCGTAGTTCGTTTTCGCATCATGGATCCGCTGCTCCCTAACATACTGTTTCGCCTCATCAAGCGTCAGCTCAAGTATTTCGATAAATTCATCTTCATCACCGGCAGCCGGATAATCCACAGGTTCCAGATCCTCCGCTAAATACAGATACATCATTTCATCAGCGAAACCGGGTGAGGTGTAAAACGACGTTATAAACCTCGGGGTGTTCACTGTATAACCTGTCTCTTCCTCTAATTCACGCAATGCTGTTACGGACGGTTCTTCTCCCTTCTCCAGCTTTCCGGCCGGAATTTCCACCAGCGATTTTTCCAATGGCTTTCGGAACTGTTCAACAAACACGATTTTGTTAGCCTTTGTTACCGGAATGATACCTACAGCACCCGCATGCTTAATCAGTTCCCGTTTGGATGTTTTTCCGTCCGGAAGCATCACATCGTCCACTTGAACTTTCACAATCCGGCCGTCATATATGGTTTCAGATTGTGTGGTTGTTTCCATAAATTTTTTCATAAATACCGCCCACCTTCTCGTAACGATCGTTTCTATTTTATCATATAGTTAATCATTGTACTTGCCAGGCCCCTTCTCT
This sequence comes from Lentibacillus kimchii, assembly GCF_042666895.1. Lineage (GTDB taxonomy): Bacteria > Bacillota > Bacilli > Bacillales > Amphibacillaceae > Lentibacillus > Lentibacillus kimchii. The sequence continues at coordinate 208,340 of NZ_JBHTGR010000057.1, read as the reverse complement.
TACAATAGACATAACCAGAGCTCAATGGAGGTCTTATCATGAAAAAGAATCAGCTGGGACAATCAGGGATTTATGTATCAGAACTGACGCTGGGCTGCATGTCACTTGGAACAGACAGTCAGAAAGCAAAAGGAATTATTGACCGGGCTCTTGATGCCGGCATTAATCATCTTGATACAGCCGATTTATACGGTTTTGGGCGTAACGAAGAGATAGTCGGTGAAGCTATTAAAAATAAACGGGAACAGATTATTTTAACAACAAAAGTCGGTAATAACTTTGATCAAGCAAAAGAGGACTGGTTCTGGGACCCATCGCAAAAACACATTGAACAAGGCCTTAAAGATAGTTTGCACCGTCTCGGGACAGATTATATCGATTTCTATATGCTGCATGGCGGTAAAATCGATGATCCGATAGATGAAACCATTCAAGCGTTTGAAAATCTTAAAAAAGAAGGTTTGATCAGGGCTTACGGTATTTCCTCAATTCGCCCAAATGTTATCCGCGAATATGTGCAGCGTGCCAACATGGATGCGGTCATGATGCAGTATAATTTACTGGACCGCCGTCCAGAAGAGGAACTGCTGAACCTGCTGAATGAAAACGATATTAGTGTCCTGGCACGGGGGCCACTTGCCAAAGGCATGCTCAGCAACCGTGCAGACGAACAGATCAGGAAGAAGGGACAAAACGGTTTTCTCGATTATTCTTATGAAGAGCTGACCACTATTCATCAGACGCTGGAAAACATCAAAACGAGTGACTCACTGAATAGTCTTGCATTAAGCTATGTACTGAAGCACCCCGCTGTTGCGAGTGCTGTATTTGGTGCCAGTTCCGTCGAACAAGTTGACGACAATACAGCCGTTTCTCCGGTATTGACGGACGATACATACCAAACGATACAAAATAAAACAAAAGCTATTCAGTATACCAATCATCGTCAGTAATAATCGTATAACACATTAAAAAGGCGGCATCTGATATATAAGTCGATGCCGCTTTTTAATGTGTTATGACAACCGTCATTTCAAGAAAGTCGGTTGTCTGTTATGAATTGCCATTGCTTAAAGTCAGCAAGCTGATATACAATAGAGAACAAACGTTCCTTTTAATGAGGTGACCTTGCATGGATTATAGCCATTATTCGAGAAATGATGTGCTCTGTATTGATATCCGCTCCTTTTATGCAAGCATTGAAGCGGTTAAACGAGGACTTGATCCTATGACTGTGCCACTCGCTGTAGTCGGTGATGTCAACCGATCTGGAAGCATCGTTCTTGCCGCCTCGCCGCCACTGAAGCAAAAGCATGGCATAAGCAATGTCAGCCGTTTTTTTGAACTGCCTGACGATCCTGACATAATCATTGCGCCGGCGCATATGGCTGATTATTTGCAGGTATCACTGGAAATCACCAAGCTTATTCAGCAGTATGCACCGAAAGAAGCCATTCATCAATATTCCGTTGACGAAGTCTGGATAACCGTTAACGGGATGGATCAATTATTCGGCGGCCGGTGGCAAATTGCCAGGCGTATTAAACACGATATTTTAGAACACTTCGGGATGACCTGCTCTATCGGAATAGGCGATAATAAGTTCCTGGCTAAAGTTGTTATGGATCTGCATGCTAAAAGGCATGGTATCGCGGAATGCACCTATGAGGATATTCAAGAAAAATTGTGGCCATTTCCGGTGCAGGACGTGTGGGGGATTGGCAGACGAATGCAGCAGCATTTAAACCGGATGGGCATTGTAACACTCGGACAGCTGGCCCATTTTCCTCTGAAGCAGCTGACCAAACGTTTTGGTATCATGGGTGAACAGCTTTACTGGCATGCTTGGGGAATTGATTTGAGTCCGGTGTTCAGCCAATTTACCAAAACAGATCAAAAAAGCTTCGGACAAGGCATCTCCCTGCTGCGTGATTACACAGGTGACGAGGCGGCGACATGTATTCTCGATTTATGCGAGGAAGTATGCCGGCGGGCACGAAATAAACAGCAGGCTGGTAAAACCATTCACTTAGGCATCACATACGCTAAAGAAACACACGGCGGATTCAGCCGGTCACGGTCTGTTAGTATACCCACCAATATCACGATGGACGTCTATCACGTCTGCATGCAGCTTTTTCATGCGTTTTACGATGGCATAAGCAGCATACGACATGTCTATGTAACGCTTGGTAATCTGTACGAAGACGGCGAAACACAATTAAACCTTTTTGCTGATAAGTCAAAGAAAAAAGACATTGGCTATGTTATGGATGCTATTCGCGCGAAATACGGTCCCACCGCCATTCTCAGGGCAGCCAGCTACACGAACGCTGGGATCACGATCGAACGCAGCGGGAAAATCGGCGGGCACCAGGCGTGAAAGAGAACCAACTCATTACCGCAATGTCTTACTGTTTTCTGATATATGCTGCAGCACTGAATGTGCTCTTTCTATCAGGGAACAAGATGATAATGATAGATACCGTCTGTCAGCACCCTGGTGACCAATCCTCTGTCTTCAAGGTAATCCAGCTGGCCAATCGTCTCAGACATCGTCAGACTTAGCTGTTTTGTATATTTGTTCGGAAAAAGCTGCTGAGATAGAGCAAATGGTGTTTGGGCCTTTTCCTGCAACAAGTGATAAACACGCGCTGCCCGCTGCTCCTGATTCTGCAAATGGACAGGAATAATAGTGCTCACATCTGAAAAGATGTCCCCGTGTCCAGGATACACCGTTTGAATCCCGAGCGACTGGCACTTCAGCAGGTTAGAACGATACTGCAGCAAAGGCTGAGGACGCACGTCACTCGCAATTGGAGCTTCAAGCATTGGATTTGGGGAAATATGATGCAGCAAATGATCACCTCCGATAAAGGCCCCGTCACTTTCACGGAAAAACGATAAATGGCTTTGTGCATGACCTTTTGTTTCAATGACGTGCCAGTCATGATGACCAGGAAGCGTATCACCTTCATCGAGTGTCATTGTCAGCTCCCCTTTCCCGGCAAATTGCATCGTTCCGCTCAATTCACCCGAATGGACTGTCAATTCTTCAGGAACGCCACAAGCCACAAAAAGCTGTTTAAAAAAAGCCTCATGCTTCGCAAAGTACGCTTCATCACGTGATAAATAGACCCCGGTATTCCGGTGGGCTGCCAGCGTTTCAGCACGCGGAAATTGCTCGATTAAGCCTATATGATCCGGATGATGATGTGTTAAAATAATTTGTTCAATATCTTCAGGTGCATACCCTAACTGATGAAGCTGCGTTTTAAGGGCTTCCCACCCCTCTTTGGTTTTAACACCGGCATCGATGAGTGACAGTTTATCACCTTTAAGCAAGTAAACATGGACATCACCGACCGGAAATGGCGTAGGGATCGTCAGCTGACTGAGCGTATTATCAAGTATTTTCATAATCAGGCCTCCAAGTGATGAATGATGATTCAGTCATGCTGTCATTATAGCCTGTTTGCCAGAAAAAGTCACACATCGATTAGGAGCCGGACCAGGTCACGGCTTTCATAAAAAACTAAATCCTTGAATGGGAACAGGGTGAACGCTTATAGTTAACATTGCGTTAAGATATAATAAAATAAACGTTACGTTTCTTAAATAAGAACGACGTCGGTTGTCAGACTGTATAAGCTGAAGCGGCACTATCAGCTCTTAACAGGCATTTCAGTGTCATCACTCAGGAGGAATTAACGTGACGAAACTTTTTTCACCTATTACATTTAACAATGTTGAACTTAAAAACCGGATTGCCATGTCTTCAATGTGCATGTATTCCTGTGCAGATCAGGGCGGAAAAATCACGCCATTTCACATGACGCATTATATCTTCCGTGCAGCCATTTCTGGGCCAAAACAGTATGAACGGGGCTGGAAATAATGGAACTCGTTTTTCTTGGCACAGGGTCTGGTGTTCCTTCCAAAGAGCGGAATGTATCTGCCATTGCTTTAAAACTGCTGCAGGAACAAAACAGCATCTGGCTGTTTGATTGTGGTGAAGCGACCCAGCATCAGATTCTGCACACATCGATTAAACCGGGGAAAATCAGAAAAGTTTTCATTACACATTTGCATGGAGACCATATTTTTGGCTTACCGGGTTTTTTGAGCAGCCGATCATTTCAAGGAGGCAACGATCGTTTAACCGTCTATGGCCCCCGGGGAATCAGGGAATATATTGAAACAAGCCTCGCATCAAGTGGAACGACACTTACTTATCCGCTTTCGATTGTTGAATTCACAGAGGGTGATGTTTTCAAGGATGAACAGTTCCAGGTTACCTGCAAACTTTTGGATCACAATCTTCCAAGCTACGGTTTTCGGATTACGGAAAGTGATAAACCTGGCAAACTCCTCGTTGACAAATTAAAAGCGGCCGGAATTGAGCCAGGGCCGATATATCAGCAAATTAAAGAACATGAAACTGTCCAGACCGAAGAGGGGCAGATCATTCATCGTCAATCATTTATTGGCCCCGATAAAAAAGGCCGAGTGCTCACAGTTCTGGGTGATACACGCGAATCAGGCCAAAATCAGGCCTTTGTTCAGAACTCTGATGTACTGGTCCATGAAGCAACATTCGGAGACGACAAGGCAGATCTTGCTCAAGCCTATTTTCATTCCACAACAAAACAGGCTGCGGATCTTGCCCACCAAGCCAAGGTCGGAAAACTTGTACTGACACACGTCTCCTCCCGCTATCAGCAAGGTGATGATCAGCAGCTGCTCGATGAAGCGCGAACCATTTTCCCGAATACAGAACTGGCTGGCGATTTCACGTCGATAAATGTTGAATCCAAATAAGTCATATCAAAAAGGCGCTCCTGCTTGATTTACCGGCAGGAGCGCTAATGTTTATAATCATCGAGAAAATCTTTCTGGAAACTTGTCCGCGGCTCGTCTTTCCTTTCAGACGCCATCTGTATAAACGGATTTTTCCCATACTTTTGTGATAAGTAGTCAATCGCTTCATACAACGTTTCATTTTCAGCTTCCTGCTCATATGTGAACAAATCCAGCTGTTTACCAATGTTTTGTTTCTCATCAACATCCTGAACCGTAATACCCAACAAACGGATCGGCTCCAAATTCCAATGTTTTCGAAATAACTCATTAACGACGTGTAAAATATCTTCTTTGTGCTCAATAAATTGAGGCAGCTTCTGACTTCGGGTTATCGTCTGCCGATCATGATAACGAATCGTAATTTGCACACTCTTCCCTACAGCCTGCTTGCGTTTCATACGTCTCTCAACATTTTCAGCCAGCTCATGCATAAGGTTACGGATTGCCGCTTCATCAGTCGTATCTTCAGCGAGTGTCTGGGAGCTGCCAATACTTTTAAATTCATGAACAGCTTCCGGATCAACCGGACTCATATCCGCTCCATTCGCTTTGTTTTGCAGCCGTTCACCATTAATACCGAAGATTTGTTTCAATTGATAGCTGTCACTTGCAGCAAGATCACCGATTGTCGCAATATCGATGCTGCGAAGTTTATCTGCCGTTTTACTACCCACACCATGCATTTCTTCAATCGGGAGCGGCCAGAGTTTTTCATGAAGATCCCGCTTGCGCAAAATCGTGATACCCATCGGCTTTTGCATATCTGAAGCCATTTTTGCCAGAAACTTATTTGGGGCGATTCCAATACTGCATGGCAAGTCAAGTTCATCGTGAATTCGCTGCTGCAGGTTCTGAGCAACTTCAACCGGACTGCCATGCTGTTCAGTGCCGGTTATATCCATATACCCTTCATCAATCGAAACTGGCTGGATATAGGGTGTTATCTCTGCAAGCATTTGAAAAATTTCCTTTGATGCTGTCCGGTACCGGTCAAAGTTAGGACGCAGGACTATTAATTCCGGGCATAATTTCTTTGCCTGTCCAAGCGGCATTGTCGTTTTGACGCCTTTAGCCCGTGCCTCGTAACTGCTTGTTACGACAATGCCTTTGCGTTCTTCAGGATTGCCCGCAATTGCCACTGGCCTGCCCTTTAATTCTGGGTTATAGGCTGTTTCAACTGAGGCATAAAATGAGTTCATGTCCACATGAAAAATAACCCTGCCTTTTTTTGGAGACCATTGCGACATCATAAGACATCCTTTAAAAGCTGTTTCCGATAGTTATTATATCATATTCCCCAAAGAAGATGTTTTATTCTCTTAGCAGGCAAACTGACTATCGTTTGGCCGTTTCCTGTATAATCGCCGTTAGCATTTCTGTGATTTTCACAAGCTCATTAACAGGAATCCGTTCATCAGTTGTATGGATCGCCTCATAGCCAACAGCAAGATTAACAGTTGGGATGCCCAGTCCGGCTATGACGTTTGCATCACTGCCGCCGCCACTCTCTTTAAGGTGGCTGTCGCGCCCAACTGCTTCGGCAGCTTTTTTGGCTGTATCAACGACCTTATCCTCAGACTCTTGATGATAACCTGGATACATCACTTGCACATCCACTTCGGCACTGCCGCCATATTGTTCAGCAGCGGTTTCGAATGCTTCCTTCATAGCATTAACTTGCTTATCCATTTTTTCCGTACTGAGAGAACGGGCCTCAGCTACCACATCAACGCGGTCAGCTACAATATTGGTTTGCTTTCCGCCTTCAAACCGGCCGATATTAGCTGTCGTTTCCTCATCAATCCGGCCAAGCGACATTTTGGCAACAGCTTTGGCTGCCAGTGTAATCGCTGAGACACCTTCCTCTGGTGCAAGTCCGGCATGTGCTGTCTTTCCTTTCATAACAGCAAACAGCTTAGCCTGCGTCGGGGCTGTCACAACAATATCGCCGACCGGACCATTGCTGTCAATCGCATAGCCATAATCTGCCTGAATAAGTGATTTATCCAGTGCTTTAGCACCAACCAGCCCAGATTCTTCTCCAGCCGTAATGATAAATTGTATATCTCCATGCGGGATGTCTTTTTCCTGCAGTGTGCGAATGGTTTCTAAGATAGCTGCCAGCCCCGCCTTATCATCTGATCCAAGAACAGTCGTTCCATCCGAGACAATATAACCATCCTTGATGGCGGGTTTAACATCCTTGCCTGGAACGACTGTATCCATATGCGATGTGAAGTATATGGGATCTGCGTTACTGAGGCTGCCTTGCAAAATACAGCTCAGATTGCCAGCACCATGGCCAGTTGTTTCCTGACTGTTATCTTCTGTAACGTCCAACCCCAAATCGCTGAATTTTTGAATTAACTTATCAGCTATTTCTCTTTCCTGTTTTGTTTCTGAATCAATTTGTACCAGTTCAAAAAACGTGCTGATTAATCTCTCCTGGTTTATAGATATCATAATTTGCCTCCTGCTAACATTATAGACGATAACCGTGATGCTTGTTTGTATTATGCTGGATTCAAAAGTTTAATGATTCAAGTATCTGCGAAGCTGCCGGCTGTTTATTAATTATATGACACAATCTGTGGCGAAAGAATTCGCAAAAACAACTGCCCTTCATACGATCACAGACAGTTTATAGGTAGACCCCTGGTTTTAAACACCTATAAATTATATCACAGCCCTTGTTCTGTTGCATAATTAAAGTTAGAATATTAATTAAGAGACGGATTAAAGAAGGAGGCATTATAATGGCTGCAGGAAAAAAGTCCAAACGAGAACGCAGAATAAAAGTTGTTGTCTATCTTATGATTCTGGCCATGTTTGTTTCAACGTTAACAATGGGACTGTCAATGTTCATATAATAACAAATGTCTTATCTTCCGCACTGGCATAAAAATGGCCGAGGTACGGTTTAGATTACTACTGACAACACGATACCATCGGCCGTTTAAAGACTGGCATTCACGTTAACCCGGTCTTTTTTTATGCCCTTGGGCTTCATTAACATCACTCTCTTTAAACCGCTTCTTAACTAATAGATAATCTTCTATTTCATGAAGTAATTGATACAAGTTAGCCCGTGTTTCAAATTCTTTCTGCGTTGTCGGTAAGGGCTGCTGATCAAATATCTGCCGTAAACCCTCCAGTTCATTGAGATACACAACAGCCGTATTTCCGGGGTGAACAGCTTCCGCGAGCTGTTCAAAAAATCCGGAGACTTTAAAGGAAATCGTATATTGATCCGGCAGACGACTGACGAGGGGGAGCATCCTTTGTAATAATTCCAGCTGCTTTTGCCGCATCTTAAAATAATCGTAGTAGGGGTGATGCGCACGCAACAAATGATTTTCTTTGTCGAACAGTACCAGTTCCATAGCATCTTCCAGCAAATCTTCAGACTGCTGCAGTTCCTTGCCATCCCAGTTTTCATTTTTATTCCGTATGTACAGCGCAATTTCATTTAAGATAGTCTGGAAATAATGCTCCAGTTCGTCCTGTTTCTTTTTAAGCTGTTTATCCATACTTGGCATATAAAGATTCACAAGCAACGCGACGCCAATACCAACAATAATGACAAAAAACTGATCAACCAAAAATGTCACCGATAAATGCTGGGCCCCATACAAATTTAAAATAATAACTGAACTTGTTCCAATTCCCGGGGTCACCTTCAGCCAAACGAGCACCGGAATAAAACAAACGAGCATAGCACCGACAGCAATAGGGTTATACCCGAACAATTCAAAGAAAAGAACAGAAAGTACAGCAGCCACCACACAAGCCAAAAAACGCTGCCATGCCGTCATAACTGACCGTTTCCGGGAAGACTGGATGCACAGAATTGTTAATATGCCTGCCGAGATGAAATTTGAAAGCCCAAAAAGCTGCGCTAACGAGATAGAAATTGGTGTACCAATTGCTGTCTTAATCGTACGGGAGCCAATTTTCACCTTGATTCCCCTCCTGGTATGCTCAGACTGACCTTAAAACAAAATAAGGCTGACCCATTTCAATTGAGACAGCCTTATATGATCTTATACGTTTATATCTCACTGCAATGCTCATCAAATACTTGCTGTAGTTTGCTGACGACATCCATAGCACTATAACCTTCTATGTCAGAGCGCTCAAGCATTGTAACGAGCTCACCATTCTTGAGAAACGCAAAAGATGGTGACGAAGGCGGATACCCTTCAAAATACTCCCGCGCTTTTTCAGTTGCTTCTTGATCCTGTCCAGCGAAAACGGTTACCAGATGATCGGGCCGCTTATCATAATGAATCGCATTTGCTGCTGCAGGTCGTGCAACACCACCGGCACAGCCGCATGTTGAATTCACCATGACCAGCGTGGAGCCTTCGCGGTTCAAGGCCTCATCGACAGAGTCAGATGTTGTCAGTTCCTTGTATCCAGCGTCGCGGACGTCTTCCCGGGCGACATTTACGACATCGTTCATGAACAGATCGAAATCCATATGATCATCTATCCCCTTTTAAGTATTATCTTAATTGAATCTAAATTTATCCTATCAATTTTGTCCCGTGAGTTCAACGCATAAAGCTTGACGGCCTGTTGGAATGCTTCGTCTTCTGGTACCAGAAGACCAGCACACTGAATCACTTAATATAAACTGGTTGTTTCAGAGCTTATATTTTGCACAATTTCCTTCACACGCGCCAGGAATTGGCCCACAATCAATCCATCGAGCACGCGGTGGTCAAGAGACAAGCATAAGTTGACCATATCACGAGCGGCAAACATATCCCCAATCATGACCGGCCGTTTAACAATCGATTCTACTTGCAATATCGCAGCCTGAGGCGGGTTAATAATGCCCATCGACTGAACAGACCCAAAAGCACCCGTGTTATTAACTGTAAATGTACCGCCCTGCATATCTTCAGACGTTAGCTGCCCCGTGCGTGCACGATTTGCAAGATCAGTTATATCTCTTGCAATACCTTTAATGCTTTTTTCATCCGCTTGTTTGATGACTGGTACAAACAATTCATCATCCTTGGCAACCGCTATTGAAAGGTTTATATCGCGATGCTGGATAATTTGATCATCTGCCCATGAACTGTTTAGCTGTGGGTATTCCTTCAGTGCCTGAGCTACAGCTTTGACAAAAAAAGCAAAATACGTAAGATTGAAGCCCTCATTCTGTTTGAAGTTATCCTTCACCTGATCCCGGTAGCGCACTAATTCAGTCACATCCGCTTCAACAGCCATCCAGGCATGGGGTATCTCCTGAGCGGAACGTGCCATATTCTGTGCAATGGCTTTTCTGACCCCAGTAACAGGTATAGTCGAATCACCTGACTGCGTTGGCCGTTTTTGTGCAGCCGCCTGTTCTGGCTGTTGCACTTGGGCGGAACTGGATGCTTCGGTATCTTTGCCGGTTGCTGTTTGTTCCGGCTTCTTACCCGATGCAATCAACTGTTCAATATCCTTTCGAGTAATACGTCCACTCCGGCCAGAACCGCTTACTTGCTCCAAATCAATGTTATGTTCTTGTGCAAGCTTAAGGACAGCAGGCGAGTAGCGTTTTTTCATTGACTGATCGCCGGCAGATTCTTCAGATGATCCCTGTTTTTCTTCTGCTTGCCCGGAAGAAACAGCAGCCTCTTCATCCGAAGTATCCTCAGTTTCAATATAGCCCATAAGTTCACCGACTTGAAGGGTGTCACCTTCCTGAACACTAAGCTCTTGAATAACACCTGTGAACAATGATGGAACTTCAGCGTTGACTTTATCCGTCATCACTTCTGCAATTGGGTCATATTTGTTGACATGATCTCCTGAACTAATCAGCCACGAGCTGATTGTACCTTCAGTCACGCTTTCACCAAGCTGTGGCATGTTAATTTTTTCGGTTGCCATTCAAAATCGCTCCTTCTTATCCTGGTTAAAATTCAGCCAGTTCACGAATAGCTTTTTCGACCCTATCCGGATTCATCATGAAATATTTCTCCAGCTTTGGTGAGAAGGGCATGGCCGGTATCTCTGCTCCAGCCAGCCGCTGAACCGGCGCATCGAGATCAAACAGGCAGTTCTCAGCGATAATGGCGGCCACTTCACCAATAATACTGCCTTCTTTATTGTCTTCAGTAATCAATAGCACTTTGCCGGTTGCGGCTGCTGCCTGGATAATCGCTTCCTGATCAAGCGGGTAGACAGTCCGCAAATCGAGAATATGTGTGCTGATACCTTCTTCATCCAGCTTTTCAGCAGCCTGCATTGCAAAATGCACAGACAAGCCATATGTGATCACAGTAATATCAGAACCTTCACGTTTTACATCAGCCTTGCCTATGGGCAGAACATAATCATCATCCGGCACCTCATTTTTTAACAGACGATAGGCTTTTTTGTGCTCGAAGAAAAGCACTGGATCATTGTCACGGATAGACGCTTTTAAAAGCCCTTTAACATCGTATGGTGTCGAGGGCACAACAATCTTCAGACCAGGCTGATTAGCAAAGATCGATTCAAGCGATTGTGAATGATATAAGGCTCCGTTTATACCACCGCCATAAGGTGCGCGGATAGTCATGGGCACATGCCAATCATTATTGGAGCGATAGCGTGTTTTAGCTGCTTCTGAAATAATCTGATTAACAGCCGGCAGCATAAAATCAGCAAATTGCATTTCTGCAACAGGACGCTTGCCATACATAGCTGCTCCGATACCGACACCAGCGATAGCTGATTCAGCCAGGGGCGTATCAAGTACCCGCTGATTGCCAAAATCGTTATACAGTCCCTGAGTTGCTCCAAACACGCCCCCTTTTTTACCAACATCCTCACCCATAATAAAGACGTTATCATCACGTTTCATTTCTTCATGCAAAGCGGTGGTCACCGCCTGAATATAAGACATGACTGGCATTCGTTTCCCCCCTACACTTCCTCATAGACATATTTATGTGCTGACGCCGGTTCAGGATAATCTGCTTTTTCCGCATAGTCGGTTGCTTCATTTACGATGCTATCTATTTCAGTGCTGATTTTCTGTTCGGTTTCATCGCTCATAGCACCCGATTCTTTTAAATAAGCAGCATACGAAATGAGCGCATCGTTCTTTTTAGCTTCTTCGACTTCCGAACTTTCCCGGTATTGACTGTCATCGTCATCACTGGAATGTGCCGTGAAACGATACGACAGGGTTTCGATTAATGTTGGACCTTCACCATTAACGGCCTGTTCCCGCGCTTTTTTCACTTCATCATAAACCGCCAGAGGATCATTGCCGTTAACCGTTACGCCCGGCATCCCATAGCTTGCTGCACGGGCGGATATATTCTCACTGGCATACTGTTTATCGAGCGGAACCGAAATGGCATATTGATTGTTTTCCACCATTGTAATCACCGGCAATTTATGTACACCAGCGAAATTAAGACCCTCATGGAAGTCACCCTGGTTAGTAGAACCTTCTCCCAATGTGACAAATGAAGCAAACGTTTCGTCATCCATTTTAGCGGCAAGAGCAATCCCGACTGCATGCGGCACTTGTGTTGTTACAGGAGATGACTGAGTCACAATCCGGTTTTCCTTTTGTCCAAAATGACTTGGCATCTGCCGGCCACCCGAATTAGGATCATCTGCTTTAGCAAACGCTGACAGCATTAATTCTTTAGGTGTCATGCCAAATGCAAGGACTATCCCCAAATCCCGATAATAGGGTAAAACATAATCTTTAGTCCTGTCGAATGCGAATGAAGCACCAATCTGTGAAGCCTCCTGACCTTGACATGAGATAACAAACGGAATTTTTCCAGCGCGGTTTAACAGCCACATTCGCTCATCAAGTCTGCGGGCTAAAAGCATATGCCGATACATATCAACTGCCTGTTCATCTGTTAAACCTAACGATTCGTGGCGATTCTTTGCCATTGTTTTTCCTCCTCGTACCATTATCCATGAATTTGCTTGCCATCAACGGCCAATGCAGCTTCGCCTACAATTTCAGACAGGGACGGATGCGGATGAACACTTTGGCCGATTTCCCAAGGCGTTGCGTCCAGCACCTTGGCCAGACCAGCCTCAGATATCATGTCCGTAACACGCGGACCAATCATATGCACCCCGAGTAAATCATTCATACTTGAATCAGCAATCAATTTGACAAACCCCTCTGATTCCCCGTGTATCAGCGCTTTTCCGACGGCACTGAAGGGAAACTTGCCTACTCTTACATCATATCCCTGTTCCTGTGCTTGTTTTTCCGTTAAACCAACACTTGCAGCTTCCGGGTCAGCATAAATACATGATGGGATATTGTTATAGACAAGCGGCAATGGGTCTTTATCTGCCATATGTTCGACAGCAACGATGCCTTCATGCGAGGCAGCATGAGCCAGCTGCATGCCACCGATAACATCCCCGATGGCATAAATATGTGAATCCTTCGTCTGATAAACATCATTTGTGTCGATAACACCATTGCTGGTTGTTATACCGGTGTTTTGCAGTCCAATGTCCGATGTATTAGCTGAACGCCCAACAGATACGAGCATCTTATCAGCCGAAAACGTTTCTTGTGCATCATTTAGATAAGCATCAATCGTAACATGCCCATCTGTTTGCAATGTCTCTGGAAGCACTTGGGCCTCTTTTACAAACCGAACGCCTTTTTTCCCGAGCTGTTTCTCGGTTTCGTTAGCGATTGCTTCATCTTCTGTTGGCAAAATGTGTTCCAGATACTCGATAACTGTCACGTCAACATCAAAGTCGGCGAGCATCGATGCCCATTCAATTCCGATCACACCGCCGCCAACAATAATAATTGATGATGGTAGAGCCTCCATTTGCAAAGCTTCGTCGGACGTCAGCACATATTGGCCATCGATTTCCAGGCCTGGGAGTGACCTTGGCTCGGAACCAGTTGCTATCAGAACATTTTGTGCTGTAAGCATTGTATTCTCACTGCCATCGGCATACTCAACGGATATCGTACCAGGCATTGGCGAGAAAATACTTGGTCCCAAAATTCTGCCCAGTCCCTCGTATACATCAATTTTACCTTTTTTCATCAAACCTTTTACGCCCTGGTACAAGCTGTCTACAACCCGATTTTTTCGTTCCTGAACTTTGGCGAAATTAAGTGTAACATTCGTTGTATCTATTCCAAATTCGCCTGCTTCTTTCGTTTGTCTGAAGATCTCAGCACTTTGGAGCAAGGACTTGGACGGAATACAGCCGCGATGCAAACACGTTCCGCCCAGCTCACCTTTTTCGACAACGGCAACCCGCATATCCAGCTGCGATGCACGAATAGCTGCCACATAGCCACCAGTGCCGCCTCCAAGGATTATGAGATCGTATTCTTCTGACATGACCGATAAACCCCTCTCACATTGTATTGCTGGCGTTTCCTTCTCTTCCTGCATCATAAGCTGTTGCTTCGTTAAATGACAATTAAAATGTTCCAGTGGAAGCAACTGTTTTCCAATGATTAATTGCGTCTGCTCAGGATATTCTTATCAGTCGTTAAAAATTGACTGCGTGATGCATGCAATGATTGAATGCGTTCTTCTGCCATGCGATCGGCAGCAGCATAAGTTGGTATATTGTCACGTCTTGCTATCGAAAACACTTGCAATAAATTATCATAAATGGCTCCGACCTTTTTCATCGCCCGCTTTTCATTGTAGCCATTCAACTCATCTGACACATTAATGACACCGCCAGAGTTGAGAATGAAATCAGGCGTATAAACAATACCCATCTCGTGCAGTTTATCACCATGCGCATCCGCCTTAAGCTGGTTGTTGGCAGATCCTGCAATTGCCTTTGCTTTTAGCTGCGGTATCGTTTCATCATTGAGTACGCCACCCAACGCACACGGAGCAAAAATATCACAGTCTACACTGTAAATGTCATCAGGCGCAACCGCTTCAGCACCAAAATCGTCAACCACTCGCTGAACAGCCTGTTCATTAATATCTGTCACAATGATGCGGGCACCTTCCTGATGCAAATAATCACTTAAAGCATAAGCTACATTGCCGGCCCCTTGAACAGCAACTGTCCGTCCTTTCAAAGAGTCATCAGCAAATGCCTCCATTGCTGCTGCTTTCATACCTGTATAAAGCCCATAACCGGTAATAGGGGACGGATTACCTGAAGAACCTGATTCCTCAGGCGACAAACCTGCTACATAATCTGTTTCCACATGTATCAGATCCATATCCTCGACTGTTGTTCCCACATCCTCAGCTGTAATAAAACGACCATGCAAGCTTTCAATATAACGGCCAAAAGCACGAAACATTTCTGGATTTTTATCTTTATTCGGATCACCAATAATAACGGCTTTACCGCCGCCCAGATTCAAACCTGCCGCAGCATTTTTATATGTCATTCCCCTGGCCAGTCTCAGTGCATCATCTATAGCTTCTTCTTCAGAATTATATGTCCACATACGTGTACCGCCGAGTGCCGGCCCAAGTGTTGTATCATGTATAGCAATAATTGCTTTCAGCCCTGAATTTTTATCCTGGCAAAAAACGAGTTGTTCATAATCATCTGTTTCCATAGAATTCAATAGTTCCATCCTTGCATCTCCCTGCCTTCTATCTGAGTATTAGAACCAACTGCTGACAGATGCATATGTCATAATAGTACTATATCGCATATGAACACCAGTTCCAACCATTTTACTTTTGACATGCATCCCTCAACCTTATATTTAACCAAAGTTAACGCCGACTGTTCATTTTGAAAGCGCTTTATTTTAAAGTACCAAATCCTGAAACATATTGCAACCAGACAATCTGTTATACTAACAAATGATATTTATCCTGAAAAGTTAGTCAGACAGTTCATATTTTACCTAACTTTTGCTATACTGAGAGGAGTCTGTTTATACAAATTAAAAAGGTTTGGCCTTAGATGCATAAAAGGAGAACAAACTATGATTCGTATTATCGCAGTTCTGATGCTGCTCATTCCAGGCATTGTTTCAGCTTATGGTATTAAGCTGATGCGTGATGCGTTGTTCAGCGAATTTTATCCGATTTTTGTACATACAGACGTTCAGTTTGTTGTCGGCCTGCTGTTATTTCTTGGAGGAGTTGCATTTGTCGGCGGCTTCATCGTCCATCGCGACCGAAAAAAACGGGAGCAAGCGAAAAAAAATGACTAAATATGAGATTAGCCTAAACGGGGAGATGTCACATGAAAGTAGCTAAATTTGGGGGCAGTTCTGTAGCCAGCAGTGAACAAATAAAAAAAGCAGGATCGATCGTTGCAGAAGACACAGAACGTAAATTTGTCGTTGTTTCCGCTCCTGGCAAACAATTTGATACGGATACAAAGATCACAGATCGTTTAATTGAATTAAGTTATGTTGAATTTAATACGAAAGAATACAAGAGCATTTCAGATAAAATTATAGAACGTTTTGCTAAGATCGTCCATGAGCTTGATATTTCTAATGAGATTCTTACAGAAATTAGTGAAGCCATTGACACTGCAGCAAGCGTTGAAACAGCTGATCAGCAAAGAAAAACGGATATTTTAAAATCCATTGGTGAGGACAGCTGTGCTAAAATCGTCAGCAGGTATTTAAATACCATTGGTTTAAATGCGCAATATGTTAATCCAGAAGAAGCTGGTATTATTGTCAGTAATGAGCCGGGAAACGCTCAAATATTACCAGACAGCTACAAAACACTATACGAAATGCGAGAACAGAAGGGCATTATGGTTATACCTGGCTTTTTTGGCTTTACAACGGATGGTAAACTGATGACATTTTCCAGAGGCGGATCAGATATCACCGGTTCCATTGTGGCAGCAGGGGTCCAAGCTGATCTATACGAAAATTTCACCGATGTTGATTCTGTTTATGTTGTTGATCCGAGAATCATCCCAAACCCCGAAAAAGTAACGACATTGACCTATAAAGAGATGCGTGAGCTGTCATATTCCGGGTTTGGTGTTTTTCATGATGAAGCACTCATGCCTGCCTTTCAGGCGGAAATACCGGTTTGTATTAAAAATACCAACAATCCAGAAAGTGCAGGTACAATGATCGTTTCTAATAAAAATGAAGAATCAAGAGGTGTTGTCGGCATTGCCAGTGATACTGGCTTTTCCAATTTATATGTCAGTAAGTATTTAATGAACCGTGAACTCGGTTTTGGACGGCGCTTGCTGCAAATCCTCGAAGACGAAGGCATTTCATTTGAACATGCACCATCCGGAATTGACAATATGTCCGTTATTATAAGGGATGATGAGCTGACGGCGGAAAAAGAGCTCAGCGTCATCAACCGAATTCATGAGGAGTTGAATCCGGATACCATCTCAATCGATTATGGCTTTGCGATGGTTATGGTGGTTGGCGAAGGGATGATGAGTGCTGTCGGAATTGCCGAAAAATCAACAGCAGCATTTGCTGATGCCAATATCAGTATTGAGATGATCAACCAGGGATCATCTGAAGTATCGGTTATGTTTGGAATACGTAAAGATAAGCTTCATAAAGCTATAAAAGCGTTGTACAATAAATTTTTTAATTAACTGGCAGCCAGATCACAGAAAACGCCTTTCCTTATCAACTTGGCATTATTATTTGATAAAGGAAGGCGTTTTATATTTTGGTGTTATCGTTCAGTGAGTCTCTGTGAATCCGTCAGCTGGCCTTATGTTCCAGACGCAGACGATCAGCCACCATGGCGATGAACTCACTGTTGGTTGGTTTAGCTTTGGAAATATTAACGGTATAGCCAAATAACTGTGAAATTGACTCAACATTCCCCCGGCTCCAGGCCACCTCAATTGCATGCCTGATCGCCCTCTCTACGCGCGATGCCGTTGTATTGTACGCTTTTGCAATATCTGGATAAAGCACCTTCGTAATCGAACCCAAAAGTTCAATATCATTATAAACCATTGTAATGGCTTCTCTTAAGTACATATAACCTTTTATATGGGCCGGAACGCCAATTTCGTGAATAATACTTGTAATATTCGTTTCAAGATCTTTTTTATTGCGCTCCTGACTGTTTTCCCTTTTTGATATTGATGGCTTGGCTGTTTTAGCTCCCTTGACCTGGCGTATTTGCTCAGCTAAATTATCCAGTTCAAATGGTTTTAAAATGAAATAGGAAGCTCCCAGATCTCCTGCTTTTTTCATAACCTCCTCTTGCCCAAAGGCAGTAAGCATAATAACATTTGGACTATTTTTACGATTTGAATCACGAATTGTTTTTAAAACACCCAAACCATCAATATGCGGCATAATAAGGTCTAAAACGAGAACATCCGGCTCCTTTTTCTCCAGCATTTCCAGACATTCCCTACCATTATACGCAGTTCCGATAACGTTAATATCCTGAAGATCAGAAAAGTACTCTTCCATAAGTTCCACAAATTCTTTATTATCGTCCACTAAACAAACTGAAATTTCTTCCACACAAGTTTCCTCCTTTACTTCGAACCATCTCCATACAATATATTCGACATAAGATTGGAATATCCTTTTTTTATTATAAAAAAATTTCATATTTTTCCTTAATATGCATTTTTGCTCTGTATTTCTTTAAATATCGGTCTTATTTGACGAAATCTGACAAAAGTTGATATCTTTTGTTGGAAATGATTCCGATATAAAAAGGCTTGCCACAGGGTAAATCACTGCAGCAAGCCTTTGTTAAAGTTCAGCTTTCTTCAAGCCGCCTGGTTTCCTTGTTGTATTCCCTCGATACCAGCTTCTTGAAGCATCCATTCAATATGAACACCATATCCGCTTGTTGGATCATTTACAAATACATGGGTGACAGCACCGATGATCTTGTCATTCTGAATAATGGGACTGCCACTCATGCCTTGCACGATACCACCTGTTTCGTTCAGCAGTTCATCATCTGTAATCTCAATAACCATGCCTTTTTTGGCAGGATACTTCTGGGGGACACTGCTGACAACCTCAACGTCAAATTCCTGCACTTCTTCTCCTTCCAGAACAGTTAAAATCTTTGCCGGACCTTCTTCGACGTCATCTGGCGATGCAACCGGCATTGGTTCATCGTATGGACTATTCGATAATGATTTGTTAAGCTCACCAAAAACACCAAATGGCGTATTTTTTGTAATGTTTCCAATTTTTTCGTCTTCATTTGAAAATTTTGCTTGCTTTTCACCTGGGGTTCCACTGTTTCCTTTATCAATAGCCGTGACATTGGAACGCACAATGGTACCGTTATGGATCTCGATCGGCTTTTGTGTATCCATATCAGAGATAACGTGGCCAAGTGCACCATATTTTTTGGATGCAGGATCATAAAAAGACATCGTTCCAATTCCCGCGGCCGAGTCTCTTATATACAATCCAATCCGATATTTATCTTTAGCATCTTTTGCCGGTTCCATTGCTGTCTCAAAAGTTTTATTGTCCCGCTTAATGGTTATAGCCATTTCTTCATCGGATTTGCCTGCTTTTTGAACAAAAGGCTTAACATCTTCCATGTCTTCCACGTCTTTGCCATTTATCTCCAAAATCATGTCACCAACTTGAACATCGGCTTCTTCTCCAGGCGACATTTTTCCGTTTTCGCCTTCAATTTGATGATAACCGACAACAAGGACACCAAGCGTGTTAAGCTGTACACCAAGTGATTGACCACCGGGAACAATTTCTACATCTTCAAGTGCTGATTGATCGGCTTGCGTCATTGCTTCAGTCGCAGTTTGTTGAACAGGCATACGATTTTTGGATTGTTTTGCATAGAACACACTGGATCCAAATGCTTGAACATGTTCTGCAGAAGCGTCGGCCGGTCCGATATCATTGTTTGCTGAATGAGCCATAACCTGATCAGGAATGGAAAAGTAATGATTAAACGGTGAGATGAAAGGAATTGCCAAAACTGTTATGAGAAACAATATTCCTGCCATGAACCGTACTTTATTGTCATAATTCACCTAATTCACTCTCCTCCTCCTAACCCCATATCAATACTTTATCTCTGTACTTCTAATTTGACCGATCCGCTTGTGTTTTAAACAGGTCAAATTCAAGAAAAGATGTGTAACATTTCCTGTGACTGTGGGATCAGTGAACAAGGAGACAATTATTTAATTGTCTGGAAAAAAGAAGAGCCGAAAAATCCAATTCCGGCTCTTTATCCATGTTGTTTTTTGTAATTATCAGCCAGTTCGAGCAACTCTGTGGCGTGATCTTTGGCTGTATCCGTCAATTTAGTACCGGTTATCATTCTGCCCAGTTCTGTAATGGTGTCATCTGTCGATAACTCTTCCACAGTGGTTGAGGTACGGTCTTCTTCTTCATACTTTTGAATCAGCTTATGGGTATCAGCCATAGCTGCAACTTGAGGTAAATGCGTGATACACAAGACTTGTGATTGATTGGAAACTTCCTGAATTTTTTCAGCCATGGCCTGTGCAACCCTTCCGCTGACGCCGGTGTCTACCTCATCAAAAATAACACTGGTCACACCCTGATGTTTAGCGAACAATCTTTTTAATGCGAGCATAATACGGGACAATTCACCGCCAGATGCGACTTTGTGCAGCTGCTTTAGAGGTTCACCTGGATTGGTTGAAATCCGGAAGTGAATCACATCAAAGCCATTTCGATGAAGTTTTGTTGTTTCCCCAGATTTTTCAGATGTATTAAAGGAAACTGAAAAAGAGGCTTTTTCCAGATATAAATCTTTAAGTTCATGATGAATATCCTCTGTTAATGCATCAGCTGCTTTCTGACGCAAATCATGCAGCTGCTTCGCTTCCAGATAGGCATCTTCCCGTGTGTCAGCAATTTGCTGTTCCAATTTTGTTAAGTGGGTATCTTTATGTGTTATTTCTTCCAATTCCTCTTCTACCTGACCGAGGTATTCCAAAATGTCATTAACGGTTGAGCCATATTTTTTCTTGAGATGGCTGATTTCATTCAGACGCGATTCAATCTCATTCAGTCTTCCGGAATCATACTGCAGCGTTTCAGTGTAGGAACGTAGATCGTATACCAATTCCTCCATCAGGAAATAATGGTTAGACATTTCTTCAGCTTTTTCGGCAATAAAGGAATCATATTCACGGCTGTTTTGCAGTGCCTG
Organism: Lentibacillus kimchii; assembly: GCF_042666895.1. Taxonomy (GTDB): domain Bacteria; phylum Bacillota; class Bacilli; order Bacillales; family Amphibacillaceae; genus Lentibacillus; species Lentibacillus kimchii. The sequence goes on along the minus strand of NZ_JBHTGR010000057.1, from coordinate 187,377 downwards.
ATTAGCAGTGCTCAGCCATTCTAAGCCCCTCTGTTCACCGTAGAGAGCATTATAAGCATCCTGAAGACTGGTATAAATGCGTTCGAAATTGGCTAGCTGACTACGCTCTTCTTCAAGTTGTTTATCTTCATCCGGCACCAGATTAGCGCCTTCAATTTCGTTCTTCTGAAACGTGAGCAAGTCCAGTCGCTGTGTAATTTCCCGTTCATTTTCACTTAATTCTTTATAGCGTTTCTGCAACGTGGTTAATTTTTCATATAAATCCGTATATTCACTTTTTGTTTGGGAAATAGCTTTCTCATCGTATAGGTCGAGGAGTTGTATATGATTATCAGCATTCAGCAATGATTGCGTCTCATGTTGACTATGAATATCAATTAAGTACTTGCCAAATTCCTTCAATATAGCCAGTGTTACTAATTTGCCGTTAATTCTGCAAATACTCTTTCCTGCAGCTGTTATGGTACGATGCAGAACAACCATCCCGTCCTGGATATCGACGCCATAGATATCTGCAGTGTCCAATAAAGGCTGATTATCCGAATCAAGTGTGAAAAGTCCTTCGATTTCAGCCTTTTTTGTTCCGTGACGAACGTATTCAACAGAACCGCGTCCGCCTGACAGCAAATGGACGGCATCGATAATGATGGATTTTCCCGCACCCGTCTCACCTGATAAAACCGTTAAACCGTTTGTAAATGTGATTGAGACGTCATCAATAATAGCAAAGTCCCGAATCGCCAGCTCTGTAAGCATATAGTCACCCCGTCATTAGAGCATACTCAGGAAGCGTTGTTGGATCGCAGCTGAATCATCTTCTGTACGGCAAATAATTAAACATGTATCATCACCGCAAATCGTACCCATAATTTCATCCCACTCCAGATTATCAATCAAAGCACCAATGGCATGTGCATTTCCTGGAAGTGTTTTCAGTACAATGAAATGGCTTGTATACTCCATTTTCACAAACGCATCCTGAACCAGGCGTTTAAGTTTATCCAGTGGGTTAAAACGCTGATCGGCAGGCAAACTGTACTTATAATGGCCATTGGATGAAGGCACTTTGACAAGATGCAAATCCTTAATATCACGAGAAACGGTCGCCTGTGTCACATGATAACCAAGTGCTATCAGCTTATCCACAAGTGTATCCTGAGTTTCAATTTCGTTTTCAGTTATCAACTGACGGATTTTGATATGACGCTGAATTTTACTCATACAATATCCCCACTCCTGATTACTCTGTTGCTTTTGCCTGCAGTTCAGCATGGGCTGTTTCGACTAATGTTTCGATGTCAGTCCATTGCTTAATCGATGCCTGATCTTTTTTCCAGCCTAAATGGGCGAGAAATTCAATGTTTCCATTACCGCCTGTTATCGGTGAGTATGTCAGGTTTAACAGTTGATAACCTTCTCTTTCCGCAAAGTCAACTATCCTATTCAGCACCTCTGTATGAATCCTTTTATCATGGACAATTCCCTTTTTACCAACCTGGTCCCGTCCTGCTTCAAACTGTGGTTTAATTAGAGCGATTACATCACTGTCATACTGCAGCAGCTGCTTCAAAACGGGGAGCAGCAATCTCAGGGAAATAAATGATACATCTATCGCGGCAAAATCCGGGCAGCCGTACTGGATCATATCAGATGTAACATAACGAAAATTGGTCCGTTCCATAACAATAACCCGCTGGTCCTTACGCAGTTTCCATGCCAGTTGATTAGAACCCACATCAACAGCATAGCTGAGCACTGCGCCATGCTGCAGTGCACAATCGGTAAATCCGCCAGTAGATGAACCAACATCAATCATTGTTCTGTCCGCCAGTTCAATGGGAAACTTCTGTAATGCTTTGTCCAATTTTAATCCGCCACGTCCGACGTATGGCAATGCTTGTCCCTTAACATACAGTGGCATTGTCTCACTAACTTTTGTACCCGGTTTGTCTAAACGTTCTTCATTGTTAAAAACAAGCCCGGCCATAATGAGACGTTTAGCTTTTTCTCTTGTCTCAGCCAGATTACGTTCTACCAGCAGACTGTCTACTCGCTTTTTTATCATCTCAAAATACCCTTTTATTAATTTTTAGATTTGAAGGCAATTATTTTTTTTCATTTTTCTCAGCTCTGGGCAATATTTTGATTTTAAAATGGCTTTCGATAAAAGCAATCACGCGACCTGCGAAAAAAATCAGATCTGTTGATGAATTAATAGCAATATGCTTAGCTATAGCCTTGCCGCCTACCGTCAGAGCCGCAACAAGGCTTGTCAACACAACGGATAAGACAACCTGCAAGGAAGCACCATCATCCTGACCGTATAAATTGGCAACCTGCAGCACCACGGCAGAAGCAGCAGTTCCGCTTATAATGCCTGAGATATCGCCAATAACATCATTACAAAAACTGGCAAACTTATCAGCATTGCGGATAATGCTGACGGCCTCTTTGGCGCCAGTAATTTTTTCTGCTGCCATCGCGTGAAATGGTCTTTCAACCGCCGAAGTGGCGGCAATCCCCATCATATCAAAGATTACACCCAGAAACACTATTATAAAAACGGTGAACAATCCTATAAACCAAATAACATTACTGAGAACGGCTTCAGAAGCAATTGAAAAAATAGCCGCTAGCACAAACGTGATAACGGCAATACTAACACTGAATTTTAGTGATTTTCTAGTTCGCGGCTTCATTTTAACTCCTGTTTCATCAAATATGTATAGACAGGAATGGTCATTTAAAAGGCGAAAACTGCAGCTTAGGTCCAGTAGGTTTTCCCAGATAGGTACCCCATGTTGCCATATGGGCGGTTCCCCTTTAAACCTATCTCAGCTCCGTCGCCGGAAGCCGGACTGGATTACCACTTAGTCCACACTATAATGCCTTTTAAATGTCAATGAACAGTCTAGGAGTTTTCCTCAGCAACCTTTGGCCATTTCTTAGCCTCTTTTGCAGTGATGATTTCATAGGGGTACTGCAGCATTTCAGTGGCCACTGAAATGCCAATTAAGACCCTAATCCCCACACCACCACTCAAGGCAGGCTACGCTGTAAATAAGGTCTCCCTTCCCCTATTCCACAGGTTCATACCCCATTCCATAATGTGACCTAGGCTTAGGCCACACGACAGATATGGGCCTCCACGGTAATCGGGTCTACGCCCGCATGCCTTTGCGGATCGCCCGAAAACCTTAACTCCCAGCACCGACCCAAGGCTGGGCGCCTCAAGCCGACACAAGGAACTTCATCGATATGCCCTTTAGCGGATTTTTAGGCCCGCCTTCAGAAACGGAGGGCTGACTAGAATACTGCACCATTCCTTTACGTGTTTAATATAACATATTTACATAAAAAATACTAGTCAGGATTCTGCTCTATTTCCTGCCGGCATTAGTGATCGCGGTTACTGAAATAATCAGTCAGCGACTTCAAAAGTGATGTTTCGGCATTGGCACCATATAATGCATCATACGCTTTCTGGACATAATCCTGTTTCATGCTGGCAGCGCCCTCAAGACCCAGTAATCTGACATACGTATTCTTTTCATTCTCATTATCGCTGCCCACTGGTTTCCCTAACTTTTCCGGATCGCCGCTTACATCCAAAATATCATCCTGAACCTGAAAAATAAGTCCCAGATAATGAGCGAATTGATCCAGATAAGCCAGCTGTTCGGCTGTGGCTCCGCTAAGATAGGCTCCTGAATGTATCGCAAAACGGAACAACTCCCCCGTTTTGTTCAAATGAATGGTTTCCAGTTCTGCCAGTGTCACTGGTTTTTTTTCTGCTTCCATATCCAGCATTTGACCAGCTACCATTCCTTTAGGACCACTTGCCTCAGATAACAACTGAATTAGCTGCACTTTCTCCTCACTTGTTAAATACGCATCAGCAGCAATCACTTCAAAACCGAAAGTCAGCAGCGCATCACCAGCTAATACAGCCGTTGCATCATCATATTGTTTATGATTAGTCGGCTGCCCGCGGCGCAAATCATCATCGTCCATCGCTGGTAAATCATCGTGGATAAGTGAATACGTGTGAATCATTTCTAGTGCGAGAGCAGCAGATAGAGCTTTTTCTCTGTCATGATGGTAGGCTTCATAGCTTGCCATTAAAAGAACCGGCCGCATGCGTTTACCGCCAGCCCGTATGGAATATAGCATTGAATTTTTTAGACGCTCCGGTATATCCAAATTTTGCAAACGTTTTTGCAGTTCCTGTTGAATCAGCTGTTTCGTTGTATTGATGAAATCATTTAGTTCCTGCTGCACGATCATTCTTCCTCCTGCACATCAAAGGTCTCATATTGGCCGTGCTCATTCATGATTTTAGTCATCTTTTCCTGAACATTTGTTAATTTGTTATTGCACAGTTTAGATAACTGCATCCCTTCCTGGTAATAAGAAATAGCTTTTTCCAGCGGTACATCACCTTGTTCAAGTTTTTCCACGATTTTTTCTAATTGCTGCATAGCTTCTTCAAACGACAGATTAGCTTCTTTCTCCTCCTCCATAAGTCTCCTCCTTAATCTCTAATACACGGCAATCGAGCGTCCCATCAGCAAGTTTAACACTGATCTTAGCAGACTGTGCCGTTGATTCAACTGATCTCAGCAGCTCTCCTTCTGAGGTATAAGGAATAGCGTACCCGCGTTTCATGGTTTCCAGTGGATTCAGCAATGATAATTTTTCAAGTGTCTTTTGCAGCCTGGACGACTTTTCAGTCAGCTGTTGTGTTATTAGTCGATTGAGCTGCTTATTCAATTGGCCAACCTCTTGGGCAGTGCGATTAATTTGCTTTGTGGGGTGCGATCCCAAAAGACGCGACTTCAAATGGGTCAATGCCTCGTGTTTGCGGCGTTGTTCAAGGTTCACTGATTTGTCCAGGCGTTCGACAAGCTTATCCAGCTCTTGCTCTTTCTGCCGGATTAAATGTTCTGGATAACGAAATGCATATGACTGACTGATGCGCTGAACGTTTTGCTTAGAGGAAGTCAGCTGTTCTGTCATAGCCCGCGTTAATGATCGACGGTGCCCGTTTATACGATCCAGAAGTTCCAGCTGTGATGGCACAGCTATCTCAGCCGCTCCAGTTGGAGTTGGGGCACGCACATCGGCTACATAATCACTGATTGTGCTATCTGTTTCATGTCCGACGGCTGAAATAACAGGTATCGTACAGCGGAACAGAGCGTCCGCCACTTTTTCTTCATTGAATCCCCACAGTTCTTCAATTGAACCGCCGCCTCTACCGACAATCAGAACATCACAGTCTGTTTCCCTGTCAACCCGGCTAATGCCATCTACAATTGACTGTACTGCATTCTCGCCCTGAACAATAACAGGCAGAACAGTTGTCCGGGCAATCGGATACCGGCGCTTAATCGTCGTAATAATATCGCGCACAGCCGCACCTGTTGGTGATGTCATAATACCGATATGCTCCGGGAATGCCGGCAGTTCCTTTTTATGTTCCTGAACAAAATAGCCCTGCCGATTCAATTTCTCCTTCAATTGTTCAAATGCTAAATAGAGAGAGCCAAGGCCGTCCGGTTCCATTTGCTGAATGTATAGCTGGTATTGGCCGAATCGTTCAAACACACCGATTTCACCGCTTATCAGCACATTCATGCCATCTTCCGGACGAAATTTCAAACGGCGGTTATTGCCTGCGAACATAACGGCCTGAATCCGTGCGTTGTCATCTTTTATGGTTAAATACATATGGCCGCGGCTGTGACGTTTGAAATTGGAGATCTCGCCTTTTAGCCATATATGCTTTAAATGCGGGTCTGTCGCAAATTTCTGTTTGATATATTTTGTCAGCGCAGTGACTGTTAAATAGTTATCCTGCAAAATAGGACAGTCCTTTAGCGGCCTGAACAGTATTCTTCAGGAGCATCGTAATTGTCATGGGGCCTACGCCTTTTGGAACTGGCGTTATGTAAGATGCTTTTTCTGCTGCTGATGAGAAATCCACATCTCCGGTCAATGACCCGTCATCAAGGCGATTCATACCCACGTCAATAATAACGGCGCCTTCTTTAATCGCTTCACTGTTAATCATATTAGCCTTTCCAACTGCCGTAATAAGGATGTCAGCACTGGCTGCATAAGCTGTCAGCTGGTGTGTTTTGGAGTGGCAATACGTCACCGTTGCATCCTGGTTCAAAAGCAATTGTCCCACCGGCCTTCCGACAATACGGCTTCGTCCGATCACAACCGCATGTTTTCCCTTAACCGAAATATTATAGGCTTCGAGCATTGTCATTATGCCATAGGGCGTACAAGGCAAAAACGTAGCCTGTCCACTCATTAATTTGCCAATATTGACAGGATGAAAACCATCTACATCTTTATCAGGATGAATCGTCTGAATAACATTTTGCTCATCAATATGTTCTGGAAGAGGCAGCTGGACAAGTATGCCATGAACGGATTTGTCGTGATTTAATTCACGAATTGAATCCAGAAGTTCTTTTTCCGAAATCGCTGCTGGCATATCAATCACGTCAAATGAAATACCTGTCTGCTGGGTTGCTTTCTCTTTTCCTCTGACATAGGACTTGGAAGCGGGATCGTCACCAGCGATAATCACTGTCAAGTGTGGTATAACGCCATCCTGCCGCAATTGTGATACGTCCTCTGTTATCGTCTCCCTCAATTTGTGAGCGAGCGCTTTTCCATCGATAATATTAGCCGCCATCGTGTCAACTCCTTCCTATGCGATAACGTTTGATAACACACCATTGACGAATCTGCCGGAATTATCATCACCATATTTATGAGCAAGTTCGACCGCTTCATTAATGGCCACATTTTGCGGCACCTCATCCTGCCAGTCAAGTTCATAAACAGCAATTCGCAAAATCGTGCGTTCCACCGAGGCTATACGGTCGATGGTCCAATTTTCCAAATGCGTTATAATTGTGTTGTCAATTGCACTTTTATGTGCGGCTGCGCCTTTAACAAGATCCTGCAAATAAGGATCAATTTCAAGTGACTCAAGATAATCAGTCATAGCTTGTTCAGGGTTTTTGTCGTTTATATCCAGTTGAAATAGAATCTGCATTGCTTTTTCTCGTGCTGCATGCCGGTTCATCAGCCATAACTCCTTTAATTTATATCGTATTCAAATCATAACACGAACAGCTTTCTTAAAGCCAGACAGAGTATTATCCTATCAGAAGGCTGGTCATTTTACCAGACTTCACAAAAAAATAAGTCAAAAGATCATATCTTTTGACTTATTCCTGTTCGTCCGCACTTTCCATTTGTATGCCAACAACATGAACATTGATTTCAGCGATATCCAGATTCGTCATATTTTTTAATGTTTGACGAATGTTATCCTGAAGCTGTTTTGCCACATTTGGTATAGTGACACCAAAATTTAGGACGACGAACAAATCAATCAGAATGCCATTTTCAGTCAGATCAACTTTAACACCTTTACTATGCGCTTTTTTGCCAAACCGTTCCACAACATCAGTGGCAAAGTTACCGCGCATGGAAGATACCCCCGTTACCTCGGAGGCGGAAATCCCAGCGATTACTTCAATAACTTCCGGAGCGATCTCAACAACTCCCAAAGTTAAATCATCACTTACATTAACCAAAGGCTGTTCGCTCATCAGTCCTCATCCTTTTCTTTAATCGGATTTTCCTCAAGGAATCTCGTGTTAAAATCACCACTTATGAAAACGGGGTGTTCCATGATTTGATGATGGAATGGAATCGTTGTATCAACACCCTCAACAACAAACTCATCCAGTGAACGTCTCATCCGATCAATGGCCTCTGTACGTGTTTTGCCGTGTGTCACGAGCTTAGCAACCATTGAATCGTAAAAAGGCGGAATGCTGTAGCCCGTATAGGCTGCGGATTCAACTCTTACACCAAAACCGCCGGGTGGCAGATACAAGTCAATTTTACCTGGTGATGGCATGAAATTTTTAAATGGATTTTCCGCGTTAACCCGGCATTCCATAGCCCATCCTTCATACGTGATATCCTCCTGCGCAAAGGGGAGCGGTTCATTGTCAGCTACTCTTATCTGTTCTTTAACCAGATCAACCCCTGTTACCATCTCAGTGATCGGATGCTCAACCTGAATCCGAGTATTCATTTCCATAAAATAAAACGTCTCATCCGTCCGGTCAAAAATAAATTCAATTGTACCGGCACCAACATAATCAACAGCCTTTGCGGCCTTCACAGCAGCATCTCCCATTTTTTGGCGAATGGCAGGTGTGATCGCCGGTGATGGTGTCTCTTCAACCAATTTCTGCAGACGGCGCTGAATCGAACAATCACGCTCGCCAAGATGGATGACATGACCGTGTTTATCAGCCAAAACCTGAATCTCCACATGGCGAAAATCTTCAATATATTTCTCCAGATAAACCCCTGCGTTGCCAAAGGATTTTTCCGCTTCTTCCTGTGTAATGCGAATGCCATTCACAAGTTCTTCTTCAGTTCTCGCAACACGTATCCCTTTTCCGCCGCCTCCTGCTGTCGCTTTAATAACAACAGGATAACCAATTGTTTCGGCGACTGTTCTGGCTTCCTCTTCATTTTGAATAATACCTTCTGATCCTGGTACAATTGGGACATCAGCTGCCTTCATTGTTTCTCTGGCAACGTCTTTTACACCCATTTTTTGAATCGCTTCAGCAGATGGACCAATAAATGTAATATTGCATGCCTTGCAAATCTCAGCGAAATCAGCGTTTTCGGAAAGGAAGCCATAGCCTGGATGAATGGCATCAACTTCTGTCAGCGTAGCAACACTCATAATATTCGTCAAATTTAAGTAACTTTCAGAGGAAAGGGCTGGTCCAATACAATAAGCTTCGTCAGCCAGCTGCACGTGAAGCGCTTCTTGATCAGCTTCAGAATAAACCGCTACAGTGGTTATGTTCATTTCTTTACATGCCCGAATAATGCGAACCGCTATCTCTCCTCTATTCGCAATCAATACTTTTTTAATCAACTGAGACATCTCCTTACTTGGTCTTCACTCTGAACAATGGCTGCCCGTATTCAACCAGTTCACCATCATCCACAAGAATTTCGGTTATCTCACCGCTGACTTCCGCCTCGATTTCGTTGAATAGTTTCATGGCTTCAACGATACAAACAGTCGAATCATTTGCCACTTTCGTACCCTTTTTAACATAGGCATCACTTTCAGGTTCCGGTTTCGTGTAAAATGTACCAACCATTGGCGACACGATCTCATAATCAAAATCCGCTGCAGTTTGTGTCTCCGCATGAGCCTGATCGGTCTGCGAACTGCTTGTTGCTGGTGCAGCCTTAACTTCCGGCTCAGCTGCACTTACTGGTGCTTGCGATTCTGAAGTTGTACTGGCTGGGCTTACGTTTACAGCTGGCGGCATTTGTGCATTTGTCTTTTTCATCGTAACCGTTGTTCCGTCCGTTTCATAAGTGAATTCATCAATGGTTGATTGGTCAACAATTTTGACAAGTTCACGCAGTTCTTCAACTTTTAACATACAGGGCACTCCTTATTTACAGATTACTAATAGTGCGGATCGTTCCTTTTCATATTTTACGATAAATGGAATAAAAACTTCAAGTCGAGCAAGACACCATTTACGCAGATACTGCCTGAATTAATCATTCCCAGTATGAAGATTATACCAGTCATACGCTTATGATGCGACTATGGTGATGTGGTGGTGAAACAAAACAAAAACCGGAGGAAAAACCATCCGGTTCTCTTACATCGCTCTTTTAAGAATACAGAGACGTTTAATCTTCTGATGGCTGGACAACATCAACCGTTATCTCGCCGAATTCATCACGGACCATTTGCATAATATTCACAACTTCAGAATTACTTAACTGTTTGGTTTCTTTAACGCGAACATGGACCACATCATCGTCATGGCGCACAAGTACATCCTTATAGTCAGCTGCTGCGATAATGGAATTCTCTAAAATTGATTCCTTTTTCGATATCTCATTAAGCTGATTCATTTCATCCCTAGCCTTACTCTTTTCTTCAACGCTTGCCGTGCTGGAGGCTACTACGTCATCCAGCTGATCTTTCATTTCGCTCCGCTCATCCTGAATGTCCATACGGATGCTTGCGAACAACTGATCTTCACCTCTATTAGACATGTCCCCGACATCGGCTTCAGCTTCAGCATCCACTTCATCCTCATCTCCTTCATTTTTCGGTTTATCTGGAGATGATGCTTCATCGGATGATGCCTCCTCGGATGCCTTCTCATTCTGATCATTATAAGCCAGATCACCATCACTATCCGGCGACGTCATATAATAAACACTCAGGACGATCATCAAACTTAACATGGTCAAAAGCCAAACTGTCTGTTTTTTTAACATAATAATTCCCTCCTGTTATTTTGGCATGACAGATACTTTATGCGTTGCGACATCGAGAACACTGGAAATTGCGTCAACAACCCATTTCTCTACGGTGGCATGATCGACACCCTTTGCAACGATGAAAACCCCCCTTACATCTGGTTTTTCAGTCCGGACAAGCAGCGGCACTTCCTTATCACCACGGTTAATCAGCACCACTTCTGTTTCTTTTTGTGTATCTTCAATATCACGCGTTCCACCGTTTTCATCTGTTTCTTCAGTTACCTGCTGCCCGTTTATCAGATTTTTTTCAAATACTTTTACACTTGTTGAGTCGAGATTAACCATTACCTCTGTCTCTGAAACACCTTCAATTTGATTCAGCATGTGCTGCAAATCTTCCTCATAACTCTTTTCCACTTCATCCATTTCAGGTGAATCCGCTGCTTTATCCGATAGAGTTTCGTCTGCAGGCTGCTTGTCCGTCTCTTCCTGAACATCATCCATAGGCGTTTCCTGAGCTTCATCTGAAGACGAAAAGACATTGCCTATAATCAGCAGCAACAATCCAATTAAACCGATAATAAGAATATAGTTGAATTTTTTGGGCGGTTTGTCAGTTGAATCGGACGTCTGCAGCCACTTCTGTAAAAACTGTTTCAAGATGACCCCCCCTCCCCAATAATGGTGATTTTTTCTTTATCAATATCCCATACATTGTGCAGCAATTTTTTGATACCTTGTAAATCAATGGCGGCCTCATCTTTGTCACTTACACGATTTCCCTCTGAATCTATAACAATATCTTCAACAGCCTCCACCCCCTCCTCGTCCTGAGCTTTTTGTAATGTCACATCGACCTGCTCAAGGTGGTCGTTCAGATTTTCATATGTAAGATTCGTCTTCTGTGACATTTGCAGATCAATATCTGCTGCCTTTTGCTCATACTTCTGCTCCAGGGACTTGTTGGCCGTCTTTTTCAGTTGGACAGCCATCTCTTCTAAAATATATGCATGCTGGGAGTCTTGTATTTCATTTTTTTGTTTTTTAAGTAAATTTTCTGTCTCAGTTACCTGTTCCTGCTCTTCTTCAAGCTGCATGAAGGAACGCTCCAGAGTCTGTTTGACATCCATATCAAAAACATAAAACACAGGTTTTAAGAAGATGAGAATCAGAATCAGACCCACAGTCAATTTGACATATTTTTTCATTGATTTAGACGGAATCAGTAAATCAACAACCGATGCCAGCAGCAAAAATATGATGATCTGCGTGACCCATTCAATCAATACAGCCATTGCCTCACCCCTAACGCAAAAGAATGGTGATATTGCTTGCGATAACTAAAATGACAATTGATAAAAAGAACATTAAGGTGACTGCTAATAGACAGGCAAGAATTAACACAATGTATTTGCTGATAATATCGAGTGCTGTGATAACCGGACCATTTCCAACCGGCTGTAAAATGGCTGCTGCCAGCTTGTAAATCAGGGCAATTGTAAATATTTTAATAGCTGGGAATGCAGCAATTAAAATAATAATCACCACACCGACAATCCCGACAGCGTTCTTCAGCAATAATGAGGCACTTAAAATGGTATCAGCCGCATCTGTAAACGTTCGGCCAACAACAGGAATAAAGTTGCCGGTAACAAACTTAGTTGTTTTCATGGCCACACCATCCTGGACAGCACTGGTCGCACCCTGAACGGACATCACACCCATAAAAACCGTTAAGAAGATACCTAATGCACCTATCCCGACGTTTTTAAATAAATTAGCAAGTTTTGTAACTTTATAGGTGTCGCTCAAACTGCTTACGATCAATAAAAGAGCTGCTAGAAACAGTAAGGGCAGAATAAATTTGGAAACCAGAATACCGCTGGTGTTAATTAAAAAAATCACGATCGGGTGAAAAAAAGAAACGGTGATGACATTGCCCAGGGTGGCCATAATTCCCAAAACAAGCGGCAATAAAGCAATCATAAAACTGCTCATTGTCGAAATGGCGTCATTTGCATAAGAAACGGCTTGGTAAAAACTGTTCATAGCTAAATAAATGAGAACAATATAAACCACATAGTAGGCCACTTTGCTGACAGTGCTGTCTGCAAAAGCCGTTTGCATCGTTTGCAGGATAACGGAGAATAACGTCAGCACAAGCAGTGTTCCCAATAATTTTCCATTCAGAAGCAGTTCATGCCATAAATATTCAAACACCCCCCATAATACATTTTTAATCGAAAACGATCCGTTATCTTTTATGAACTCATAGATGCTCGTTTTCTCAAGTTCAGGAATATACCCGCCATAGTCATCAGCAAGTGTTTGCCAATAAGAGTCAACGCCATCAAGCGACATATCATCAAGAATCTGGTCTTCAGCCTTTTCCGGATCGGTATCCGTTTTATCCTGCGCAGCCGAAACGGTCCCATGACTCATCGTAAGTAACAGCAAGAGGAAGACAATGCCAGCAAATGGCTTACGTTGTATCACTTAGGGCATGACTCCTTTCCCGAACTGAATCTAAACCGAATTGACGAAGGTTAAAATAGCTTCAATGACCGCTTTAATAATGGGAACGGCTAATACTAATATAAAAATCTTCCCAGCAAGTTCAATTTTGGCTGCAACTGATTCAAGACCAGCATCTCTTGTAAGATTGGCGCCAATTTCAGTAATATAGGAGATTCCAATAATTTTTAAAATCGTGTCCATATACATGCCATCGACGTTCGCCTTAGATCCCAGTGACGTGATCATCTCAAAAATGATGCCAATTTGCTGCATGACAACCAAAAAAATCAAAATCGTCGTTATGAGAATTAAAATAAAAGCAAAAGAAGGATTGATTTCTTTTAAAACAACGTAAAGAAGACTGGCGATGATCCCAATCACAACGATTTGCACGATATCCATGAAGGCTACCCTTGGAAAAGAAAGACTGATTTAATCTGCTGAAAGAGATCGGAAATGCCGTCAATAACAATAACCAGTACAATGATAAAGCCGGCAAGCGTCGCAAATTGCGCAATTTCTTCTTTCCCCAGCTGCTTAAGTATTGTGTGAATGAGCGCAACAATAATCCCAATGCCGGCAATCTGAAACAGTATAGATGCATCCATCGCCATACGTGTACTCCTTTCCGTTGCCTAGATAAGCAGCAATACAATGAAAAGACCGCATAACAGACCTAGTGTTCGAGCCATTTTGCTGTATCTAAACTGTTGATCCCGGGCTTCATCAAGTTCCCGGTCCAGATGTTTAAGCGTCAGATAGATATGCTTTTGCTGCTGTTCAAAGTCGTGCTGCCCCAGCGTCCTGCCGAATTGTTTTAAAATTTCCCCTTCGCTGGAAGCAAACGCTGAACGCTTGATAAGGTCCTCGACATGCTTGTCCCAGATATCGTGCAAATCGGCATGCTGCCGCAAGGATGTTTCAATACCATCAAAAAATGAACCTGTCGGCTGTGGTATTTGAGTTGCAATGGTTGCAAATACATCCGGTAACGGTAACTGACTGTAAAGGATTTCGGCTTCAAGCATCTGCAAAGCGTTCTTCATTTGTCGAATGTCACGCGGTCTCTCATTCAGCCGTTTACTAATATCAAATCCAGCCAGTGTTGTCGTCCCTATGAAAAGAAGCGCGCCAATCCACTGCATCCGATACGCACCTCGATTTCTGCAAAAGATTCGTCTCATCCTGATTGTAGATTCGGTGGACATTACCCGGCCGTTTATGCCTGTCCAATATCACATAGCGTTCAAAAACATTCTGTCTAAACAATGGCTGTAACGACGGGCGCTTTTGCAAAGCCTCAAGTGAATTCCCATGAATGGTGCAGATAACAATAACCCCAGCATTCATAGCTTCCATTAAGGCCTGAACATCCGAGTCACGTCCGATCTCGTCCACAATAAGGACATCAGGAGACATCGAACGAATCATCATCATCATTCCTTCATCTTTCGGACAGGCATCCATTAAATCAGTTCGGGCACCTATATCATGCTGCGGAATCCCTTTTTTGGCACCTCCTATTTCCGACCTTTCATCGACAACGCCTACTTTATGGGCACCTGCTCCTTCCCAGCCTGTTCCAATCAAACGCGCCACATCACGAATTAACGTGGTTTTGCCTGTTTGTGGCGGTCCGATCAAAAGCGTGTTCAAGTAGTTCTCCTTATAGAGATAGGGGATGAGCGGCTGACCTGCACCCATTATTTGCTTGGCTATCCGAATATTAAAGAATGCTATGTGCTGGATTGCCTTAACATGCCCATGCAATGTATTGACTTTGCCGGATAACCCAACACGATGACCGCCTTCGATCGTGACATAGCCTTCGCGCAATTCATCTTCCATACGGTATAAAGAAAATTCACTCAGTTGGTTCAGCAAATAAATACTGTCTCTGCGATCAGGCTTAATATCAGACAGCCATTCGGTATGATCGTCAAAAATAAGTTCAACTGGTTGAGCAAGACGAAAGCGGATTTCCTGCATGCTGCCCCACCGATGTTGAAGTTTAGCCTTCATAGGAATACGAATTCTTTCGGGAAATAAACGCAAAATTTCGTCCATAACATGTCCTCACTTTTCGATAGCTTGTTATCAACTATATGTTTACAAGGCAAAATTATGACTTGCATAAACAATAAAAAAGCGATCCTGATAGACAGGACCGCTTTTAACGACTATTATTTTCATTTCTCATTAGCTCTTGATACATACTTACCTTCAGACGTATTAACCAGCAGTGTCTCGCCCTGATTAATAAAGAGGGGGACCTGGATAACGTAACCAGTTTCGAGCGTTGCCGGTTTCGAACCGCCGCTGGCTGTATCCCCCTTTAGTCCAGGTTCTGTTTCGGATACTGTTAATGCCACGTTTTTCGGAAGCTGAACACCGATCACATCTCCCTGGTACATGATGATCGACACTTCCATATTCTCTTTCATAAAGTTCAGTTCATGTTCGATTTGACTCGTTTGCAGATCCACTTGTTCGAATGTGTCAGTATCCATAAAGGCGTGTGTATCACCCGATGCATATAGATATTGCATTTTTCGGCTTTCTACGTGTGCCTGATTGACTTTTTCGCCAGCACGGAACGTTTTTTCCTGGATATTGCCAGTTCGCACATTTTTTAACTTGGACCGGACAAATGCAGCACCTTTTCCAGGCTTAACGTGCTGGAAATCAACAACCTGCCAGGCCTCACCATCAAGTTCAATGGTTAAGCCTGTTTTAAAATCATTAACTGAAACCATGTTACACACCTCCCTTAACCTATAACTGGACTAATTCTTTTTCAGCATTGGTCAGACGTTCATGACCGGTTTCTGTTATAACGATATCATCCTCAATACGGCAGCCACCCGTATTTGGAATGTAGATGCCAGGTTCTACGGTTACGACCATACCAGGTTCCAGTTTCATATCGGACCGGCTGGACAAGCTTGGACTTTCATGAACATCCATGCCGACGCCGTGCCCGGTTGAATGGCCAAAGTAATCGCCATAACCCTGTTCGTTTATATAGTCACGTGCTATGGCATCAGCTTCTTTTCCGGTTATCCCTGGCTTCAGACCTTTGACACCACGCTTTTGTGCCTCAAGCACCGTATTATAGATCTGCTTGAGCTCTGAACTAATTTCACCAACAGCAACCGTTCGGGTTGTATCTGAACAATAGCCGTTCAGAAGGGCACCATAATCCATCGTCACAAGTTCGCCGTTTTGAATCGTTTTATCTGATGCCACCCCATGCGGCAGCGCAGCACGATAGCCCGAAGCTACGATAATATCAAAACTGGATGATGTCGCCCCTTGCTGCCGCATAAAAAATTCAAGCTCATTGGAAATATCAATTTCTTTAACGCCTGGTTTTATATAGTCCTGAATATGCACAAACGCATCATCAGCTATCTTTGCGGCCTGTTTTAAGATGGTCAATTCATCATCTGATTTAATCCGGCGCAAATCCTCAACCAGTCCGCTCACAGGAACCAGTTCAGCCGTGAATATTTTCTTATACTGTTCATATTCCGAATAGGATGCATGATCCTTTTCAAACCCAACCCGTCCGACGTTCATTTGCTTCAATTGGTCATTAATTTCTTCATTCATCGACTGGGTATGTTTAACAACAGTGAAATGCGCTATTTGTTCCTTTGCCTGATCTATGTAACGGAAATCCGTAATAAACCGCGCATCGTTCTGACTGACGACAGCCGCACCTGATGTGCCCGTAAAACCGCTTATATATCTTCTATTGGCGGGGCTTGCAATCACAATTGCATCAAGCTGATTTTCTTCTAGTTTTTGACGAAGTCTGTTTAGCTTGCTCATCATTATCATTCCTTTCTATTCATTTTCCAGAAGAGCCCATGCTGCCAGACGATAACTATCCTTGCCAAAGCCAACAATCTGGCCGTAGCAGACGGCAGCAAGCATTGACTGGTGACGGAAGGCCTCCCGCTGATGCACATTCGTTATATGGACTTCAATAACCGGGATATCAATAGCTGCAATCGCATCACGCAGAGCGATACTCGTATGGGTGTAGGCACCTGGATTAAAAATAACGCCATCAAAGGCTGATGCATTGGCCTTATGCAGAGAATCAATTAATTCCCCTTCATGATTTGACTGAAAACAGTCCAATTCTCCTTCGTATTGCTGTACCAATTCTGTTAATTCCTTTTCAATGGACGCCAGTGTAACCTCTCCATAAATAGCTTTTTCCCGGCTACCCAGTAAATTAATATTAGGCCCGTTCAACAGTAAAAACCGTTGTTTCATTTAACACGCCTGCCTTCATCAAAATCAGATCAACATATTCAGTTTATCACAAATTCAGGTTTTTGAATAATACAACTCATAATGATAAGCCGTCACTCTGTTTGTTCTGTTTTGCTTTTTACAAAGGTATCATGATAATCATAAGATATGGAAAATCCAATAAACACTCCATATAAAATATACAGACAAATCGTTGAAACGATAGTGTCGGCGCTCAAATCCGTAACATAAGGTATGTTTGGAAAAATGGGTTTCAGAATATAAAATACGATAAACCACAGCACCACACCACAGAAAACGCCGATCCAAACCGAATTAATGGTTTTAAACGTGCCAAAATAGATTAATGCCACTAAAATGGAAATAATGCTAATCATTAAAATTGATATAACAGTGCCCAGCCAGCTGTCAACCCAGCCTGCTGCAGTCCATGAGCTCAGCAGATAATGCTTTGGAGCTATTTCTGAGAAGTTAAAATAGTATAAAATGACCCACATAACCCCACCGATTAAACCGCCGGCAAATCCTGTCTGCAGTGATCGGGTTAACACATTTGAACGGGACTCACGCTCAGTCTGATCAGACTTTTTTACCTGTCTTGGCATAACAACACCTCCAGTGATAGTGTTGCCCAAACGCGCGCGATTTCAATCACGCTAATTCCGTGCTTTTCGAGATTAGCCTATATGTGGTTTTTTACGCTTATTTTTAGTAAAATGCGTATAGAGAGAATTATGATTTAATAATGCATAATTTATACAAGAACGGAAACAATTAAAATAGCATTCGTTTTTTAATGCCGCATATGTTAAGTTCACTGTTTAAGTTTTTAGTATAATAAGACTAAAAAAAGGAGGACATCTCAGTGGCTAATCATAAAGGCTCCCTGGTTGTGTATGTGATAATTGGTCTAGCCGTTATCGGTGTTATTACCCAGCTTTTCAGCAACGCAGCCAGTTTTTTCACAACAGTCCTTACAATGGTTGGATTTGGGGTTGTTGTTTCCGGCCTGCTCTACTTCTTACTTTTCCGGAAAAAACAATCGTCCAACGATGCTAAAAAGTATAAACAAGCTGTGAAGCAATCAAAAGCCAAATATAGTCAGCAGCAGCAAACACCGCCAGCCACTTCCAAAGATTCACAGCGATTTGGCATAAAGAGGAAACCAACTAAACAAAAGTCACATTTACGTGTCATAGATGGCAGCAAATCAAAACGAAAAAATCGGGCCAGCTTTTAAAACTGGTCCGATTTTTAATCAGGCCAATAGGTTAAGAATTCATCGGCCCTTTCACGTCCGACCTTAACCAAATGATCTTTTGACGCATCTGTCAGAGAAAAATCAGTCGTCGCAACGTGATTCACTGGTATAAAAAGTATATTTTTTTTGTCGGTTTCTGAGATATAACGGGCATCATGCGCATTTAACATCGTCGAAAATAATGCTTGAAACATATCCAATGCATTTTTAACATCATGAGGTTCTTGCTGTCCTGGCTCATCACTTAATTTCATGCCTAAAATCGGTCGCTTATCCCGCCGCAGTTCATCCTGAAAAACCCATAACGGAAAATTGCTTAAAAGGCCGCCATCAACGATCAGACTTTTATTGTGCGTTTTCCCTGTTATTTTACTGGGTATAAAAAAATAAGGAAAACCCGCACTCATGCGCACTGCCTTTGAAATCGGAAAATTGGCTGGATTAATTCCATAAATGCGTTGCAGATCATCCGGAATAACAACAAGCTTTCCAATCGAAATATCGCTCGCCACTACTTTTAAATAGCCGGGTTTTAAATCGCCAAACGTGTAAACATTTTTTCTTGCAAGCAGCTGATAAATCCAATTTTCCAATTTTTCCCCTTTATTCAGACCAAGATGAAAGTAAAGATTCAGCCATTTCGAGAAGGGGATTAACGTCGTCCATTTAGGGGGATCTAACAGCTTGGCTGCATCCATTTCGCGAAGCCTGTCATCCATCTCCTGAATCTGGTAACCAGCTGCAATAAAGGCAGCTACAATGGCTCCAGCAGATGAACCAGCGACGCGTTCAAATGAATAATCATTCGCCGTTATTCGTTCCAATGCACCTAAGAAGGCATAGGCTTTAACTCCGCCGCCTGAAAAAACGCCATCAATTCTCATTTGTCTCTCTCCCGATTGGTCTTTATATAGTATATACTAAAAAACCGAACGGGGTGATTAAAACATTAATATGATGCATCATTTGTTTCAATATTTTTCAAGAGTTCCGTAACACGCTGATCGTCAGTCTCTAAATACTGCACCAGGTTCCCGATCCTGTCAAGGGAGTTCCAGCTGAGATGATGTTCAATTCCTTCCACATCATCATAAATTTTATCTTTATCAACACCAATAATTTCCAGAAATTCTTCCAGTAATTCATGGCGGTAAACCAATCGTTCCCCGAGTTTTTCACCTTTGGACGTTAAAACAAACCCTCTATATTTTTCATAATTCAAATAGCCATCCTTATCCAATTTTTGCACCATTTTTGTAACCGATGATGGATGCACCAGCAACGCTTCTGCTATATCAGATACCCGAGCATAGCCTTTTGTTTCCATTAAGTTATGAATTTGTTCAATATAATCTTCCATGCTCACTGTAGGCATCGAATCACTCACTTCTTTTCATAAATTTTTATCAGAGGCAACACTTTTTCTCTATTAATCAGGATACAGGATATGACTATGTATGGCAAGCCTGTTACTATGAAAATAGGAACCAGCTAAGAACTGGTCCCTTTTCATTGATCTTATAATCCGCATTTTAACTGGGCACCACAGCTTGTACATGTGTTGCAGCCGCCAATATCCTTAATACTTCCTTTTCGGCATATCGGACAAGTGTCACCGATATCCGATCCAATTGAAACATTCGTTTTGTCCAACTCTTCAATTGTATCCATCAGAACGACCTTCGATTTTTCTTCGTCAAAGAGTTCAGTTTGTTCACCTGAAGAGCTTTCTTCACCTTTCAGAGTCAGCACTTGTGTGTCACGACTGCCATCCACATAAACCGTTCCGCCTTTAGCACCGCCTTTATAAAGCCGGTGATAGACGCCTTCTACCTGATCAACGGTATAACCTCTTGGAGCATTAACGGTCTTGGAAATTGAACTGTCCACCCATTTCTGGATAACACACTGTGTATCCGCGTGTTCTTCCGGCGTCAAATCCATAGCTGATATAAACCATTGGGGCAGATGATCCGGATCCTGGTCAGGATGCTGGTCAAGATATTCCTGCACAATATCAGCATTAACCTCAATGAATTTTCCAAGACGTCCGCTTCGATAATAAGAAAAGGAAAAATAAGGCTCCAGTCCGGTGCTGACACCAGCCATTGTTCCAGTTGATCCTGTTGGCGCAACGGTTAACAAATGGGAATTACGGATCCCATATTCAAGAATGCCATTTCTAATATCAGCAGGCATGTCTTGCATATAGCCTGTATTAATAAAAGCTTTGCGCAAACGGTTTGTTTCTTCGTCCGTTTCACCTGTCAAAAATGGAAAACTTCCTTTTTCTTTGGCCAGTTCAATTGATTCGCGATAAGCTGTTTTCGCAATGGTTGCAAAAATGGCATCTATCAGCTGGTTACCCTCTTCAGAGCCATATTTTGTCTCACAATAAATCAATAAATCATGCAGTCCCATCACACCAAGTCCAACCCGGCGTTCGCCAAGTGCCTGTTTTTTATTTTCCTTAAGAAAATACGGTGTTGCATCAATCACATTATCCTGCATACGCACGCCTGTTTTGACTGTTTGCTCAAGTCTTCTATAATCAACTGTTTTCGCCTCTTTATCAACCATCTGGGCTAAGTTAACAGCTGCAAGGTTACAGACTGAGTAAGGTGCGAGTGGCTGTTCACCACACGGATTTGTTGCAACTACCTGATCACCATAGGCTGCTGCATTAGTCTTGTCGTTCGCATTATCGATAAAGAAAATGCCTGGCTCGGCGGCGTAAGTGGCGCAAATATTAATTAAATTCCACAGATCTCTTGCGTTTATACGGCGATAAACACGAACGCCATAGCCCATTTCCTTCCATTTACGAACATCACCAACCTCATGCCATTGTTCATTGTAAGCTTTCATTTCGTCACTTGTATAATTCTCGACATCGGGAAAACACAGTTCATAAACATCATCATTTTCAACAGCTTCCATGAAGTCCTGCGTGATACTCACCGAAATATTGGCGCCGGATAAAAACTCCGGGTTATGAACACTATACGTGCCGCCATTAGCCAGTTTTTGTTCCGCTTCACGCATGGCTTCCTGACTGAATCCACCCTGTCCCGGCATTGATCGGCAGTTAAGAATACCCTGATAAATATCAGCTTCTGTTTGTGTAAGCGGAGTGAACTGCAATTTTTCCGCGGCGCGATTTCGAATCTGTTCGTCTTCAGTATTTTCCAGTAAATATCTTAAAATGCGCGGATTCTGCATCTTGGAAATGATGAACTCAATAATATCGGGATGAGAATCAGCTAGCATAATCATTTGAGCCATTTTGTTGCGTCGATTCGCTGCATCAACTCTCCAGGTCACCCTGAAGTTCAGACCATATCTTACACATATAGTAATGTGTCCTCGCGCTTCGAAATCGCTTGATTTCTACTCTACTCGCTTACGTTAATACGTGCTTTCGATGGCCGTTGAACCTTCTTCCACTGGAAGCTTGGCTGCTGGTTGTCTTTGTCCGCTTGTTTGTTTTTTCGCTGTCACGCTTACCGTTTCCAGTTACGTTGTAGCCAACAAGCCATAAAAGAGTTTCCAGCAATTCACGAGGTTTAATTAGAGACGAGGCAACTCATTTTACCACGTCTGGATCCACCCTGTTCGACAAGATGAGTCAGCTTAGCGATATCATCGAGCCATGAGACCGATCCGGAAGATTTGCCATTGACTCCCCGGGCGAGTGTATTCCGTGGACGAAGTGTCGAACCGTTTGTCCCGACACCGCCGCCGCGTGACATGATTTCCATCACCTGTTTACGGTGTTCCGAAATACCCTCCCTTGAATCCTGAATATAGGGCATCACATAGCAATTGAAATACGTGACATCCGTATCTGCTCCAGCCCCATAAAGAACACGTCCTGCTGGAATGAAATTCATGCTGGTCAGTTCCTGTTTAAACTGTTCAAACCATTCCTGCTGTTTAGCCTGTGTTGTTTCCACGTTCGAAAGACCTGTCGCATTGCGCATAGCAATCTGTTCATAATAAACTTCCAAAGGCTTATCAATCACTTCGAGTGACCGTCTGACAATACCTGTGGCAGCTTCCTCTTCATCATCAAGCACAGAAACAAATTCTGAACCTATCTGGACCATAGCTGTTTGGTTGTCCCAGTTAACCGAATGAATAAATCCTAACCCCCGTGCCGGAAATTCAGGGTCGGATTTAACAGTTAATACGACAAAATCCCCTTCTTTAAGCGTCAGCTTTGCCGTATCTTTGAAAGCATACCGGTCAAGCATAACAAGCCGTGAAACACCTTTGTGTGTGAGCTTCATATCGCGGGTAATCGCATATACCTGCGGAAAACGTTTGATATCTTCATTCAGCATTCCCGTATCAATTTCGGCCCGGCTGTCGGCAGCTGTCGGCATAATGGATTTCACTCCTTCTTACTGTTATACTATAAATAAAGCATATCATCGAAACAATATCTAGTAAAGAAGATGTTTGAATGCTACGATATATGGTTTCTAAAAGCAAAAATAAGGTTATTTGTCAATCATGGAGGAAATAAACAGACGTTTTAAAAAAGAAAGTCTGAGCTCAAAAATTCTGTTAATCGAACCTGGACAGCCTTTTACAATAACAATACTTTGAAAAAAATAAGCATCCGCCATATAATAGCCAGGAGAGACTTTATGTAACAGGGGGATTCTTGGAATGGTGTTTTTAATCATACTCCTTGTAGCCATTTTTGCCTTTGGCTTGTTCCAATTTTTCAGACGGAAAACGTTTCTGAAAGTATTATCCGAACAACAATTCAAAGAAGGGTATCGAGTAGCACAGCTGATTGACGTTCGTGAACCAAACGAATTTGACAAAGGCCACATTCTTGGCGCCAGAAATATACCACTGACACAAATGAAACAACGGCTTATCGAAGTTCGAAAAGATAAACCAGTCTATGTATACTGCCAGGGAAGTTCGCGATCAGCAAGGGCTGCTCAGCTGCTTCACAAAAAAGGGTATGAAGATATCAGCCAGCTAAAAGGCGGCTTTAAGAAATGGACAGGGAAAGTGAAAACGAAAACCAAATATGACTAATTCATAAAACGTGACGAGGTTCCGAGTTCCCCGTCACGTTTTTTCATGCAGCACTGGTCCTATTAAGTTTTCTGATAACGCAAAATCGGTTTCCGGGCAGCGGTTGTTTCATCCATTCGCTTAACGGCCATCTCGTGCGGTGCTTCCTGAACTAATTCCGGATCGTCTTTGACTTCCTGCGAAATTTGTAACATCGCTTCAACAAAATCATCCAATGTTTCTTTTGATTCCGTTTCTGTTGGCTCTGTCATCATCGCTTCTTCGACGTTAAGCGGGAAATAGATGGTTGGCGGATGATGGCCGTAATCCAGCAGCCGTTTGGCAATATCCAGTGTCCGGACACCAAGCTGTTTCTGTTTTTTGCCCGATAGCACAAATTCGTGTTTGCAGTGCTGCGCATAAGGCAGTGCATATTCCGTTTCCAGCCGGCGCATCAAGTAGTTTGCATTCAGGACAGCATACTCACTGACCTTTTTCAAGCCTTCAGCGCCCATTGTACGAATGTAGGTATAAGCACGCAAATTAATGCCGAAATTGCCATAATAAGGTTTTATCCGGCCGATTGACTTCGGACGGTCGTGGTCAAACGTATAATAATCATCCGTTTTAATAAGAACCGGTTTTGGTAAATAAGGTTCGAACTCACTGGTTACGCCCACAGGTCCTGAACCGGGGCCGCCGCCGCCATGCGGTCCTGTGAATGTTTTGTGCAGATTCAGATGAACCACATCAAAACCCATATCCGCGGGTCTCGCATAGCCCATAATGGCATTTAGGTTTGCTCCGTCATAATAAAGTTTACCGCCAGCCTTATGGATAATATCTGCCATTTCCATAATGTCTGTTTCAAATAAGCCGAGCGTATTGGGATTGGTCAGCATAAATGCTGCTGTTTCGTCGTTAACCACTCGTTTTAAATCCTCAATATCTACCAGACCCTGTTCATTGGTTTTAACCGTAACAGCATCAAATCCAGCCACTGACACTGATGCAGGATTCGTACCATGTGCGGAGTCCGGAACGATCACTTTCGTACGCTTATAATCACCATTAGCTTCGTGGAATGCCCGGATCATCATCAGTCCGGTGAATTCACCTTGGGCACCAGCAGCTGACTGCAGTGAAAAAGCATGCATTCCTGTAATCTCGGCCAGCGACATCTGGAGATCATGCATCACCTCCAGAGCTCCCTGGACTGTGGACGGATCCTGCTGCGGATGAATGCTGCTGAAGCCCGGCAGTCTCGCTGCATCCTCATTAATTTTCGGATTATATTTCATCGTGCAGGAACCAAGCGGGTAAAAACCGGAATCGATTCCATAGTTGCGTTTAGAAAGCGCCGTATAATGCCGCATAATATCCAGTTCACTTACTTCGGGCAGGTCAGGTGCTTCCTGGCGGATATAAGCATCCGGGAATTCACTGTCCAAATCCACTTCCGGTACGTCCATTTCCGGCAGACTATACCCTGTTCGGCCTTCTTTACTCCGTTCAAAGATTAATGGAAAATCTGTTTTAGCCATGAATATCCCCCACTTCGTTCACAAATGTATCGATCTCTTCTTTTGTCCGGTTCTCAGTCACAGCCACCAGCATATGCTGGTTTAATTCTGGATAATCCTTGCCTAAGTCGTAGCCGCCAATAATACCATGCTGCAGCAGCTGATTATTAATAGCTGATACGTCACCTGGCACTCGGATCACCAATTCATTGAAAAATGGTCCGGAGAAAGCAACCGTCAAACCAGCAGCATTTAACTGTTGTTTAGCATAGCGGGCTTTTTGCATATTCAGGACGGCCATTTTCCTGAGCCCCTGTTTACCAATAGCACTTAGCGCCACAGAACTGGCCAGGGCGTTCAGTGCCTGATTGGAACAAATGTTGGAGGTGGCCTTATCTCTTCTTATATGCTGTTCTCTTGCCTGCAATGTCAGGACAAAACCGCGTTCACCGTCTTCATCAGTTGTCTGACCGACCAAGCGGCCGGGCACTTTTCGTTTTAGTTTATCCGTTGTCGCGAAATAGCCACAATGCGGTCCGCCAAATTGCGGCTGAATGCCAAATACTTGGGTATCGCCGACAACAATATCGGCGCCGAAATCGCCAGGCGGCGTTAAGTAGCCCAATGACAGCGGATTGCTGGATACGATAAACATTGCCTTGTTCACTTGACGAATCATGTGATTAATTTCTTCAAGCGGTTCAATTTGTCCGAAAAAGTTAGGATACTGAAAAGCGACCGCTGCCGTTTGGTCATCAATCGCGTTCTTTAACTGCTCCAGATCGGTCATGCCATTCCTGTGATCAATTTCAACAATATCAAGGTTCTGTCCTTTTGCATACGTTTGAATCACTTCCCGGTACTCGGGGTGGACTGTTTTAGAAAGAATGATTTTCTGGCGTTTTGTCTGCCCTGCAGATAATGTTACAGCTTCGGCCAGCGCTGTGCCGCCGTCATACATAGACGAGTTTGCGACTTCCATTCCGGTCAGTTCACATATCATAGATTGGTATTCAAAAATCGCCTGTAATTCACCTTGAGAAATTTCCGGCTGATAGGGTGTATATGCTGTATAAAACTCCGAACGGCTTATGACATGATCAACAACGGATGGAATAAAATGATCATAAACACCGGCACCGAGAAATGAACTGTAATCATTTAAATTAACATTGCGCTCCGCCATTCGTGTAAGATCTTTCATTAAAGCTGTTTCATCAGCTGGCTTTTTTAAATTCAGCTCGCCAGTAAACCGGACATTTTTCGGGATATCAGAAAAAAGCTCTTCAGCAGATGACACACCTATCGCAGCCAGCATTTCCTGTTTATCCGCTTCGGTCATTGGCAAATAACGAAATTCCATGACAAATTGTCCCCCTTATTAATCCCGTTTATAAAACGGTGTTTCCACAACGACTGCTTCTAATTGTTTTTTTCTCACTTCTATAGACACCACGGTTCCCAGGTCCGTATAGGCATGATTCACCAGTGCAAGTCCGATTCGTTTATGAAGAGTGGGTGACTGGGTTCCGGTTGTTACAAACCCGATCGCTTTATCACTATCGAAAACGCGGTAACCAGTACGCGGTATACCTTTATCAATCATTTCAAGACCGACAAGTTTCCGGTCCGGACCGTTATCCTTCTGACGTTTTAATACGTCTTTTCCAATGAACGCCGCTTCTTTTTTAACTTTAACCGCAAATGGCATGCCGGCTTCAACAGGTGTTATGTCTTCAGATAGCTCCTGACCGTATAAAGGCAATTTGGCTTCAAATCTTAATGTATCTCTTGCACCGAGACCAATCGGTTCGAGCCCATCTTCCCTGCCTTCTTCAAGAATCCGGTTCCATAAATCTCTTCCTTCAGCAGCATCCAGATATATTTCAAACCCATCTTCGCCTGTATAGCCTGTCCGCGACACGATTGCACTTGCTCCAACTGCTGTAAAGTGAACAGTATCTTCAAACCGAAAAGACTTTATGGCGCTTAAATCTGTATCAGTCAGCCGTTGTAAAATACGCTCGGCCTCCGGTCCCTGCAATGCCAGCTGTACATAGTTATCGGAAGAATCTTCAATCGTGACACCCGAGTCGTTATGGGATGTTAGCCAATTAAAATCCTTCTCCCTGTTGGCTGCATTAACCACGAGCATATAGAGATCTTCTTGCAGCTTATACACGATAAAGTCATCAATCGTGCCACCGTTTGTGTTACACATAAACGTATATTGACAGCGTTTTGGCGTTAACCTGGAAACGTCATTCGTCACCATTCTTTGCAAAAAATCTTCGCTGCCCATACCCTTAACCATGATTTCGCCCATATGGGACACATCAAACAATCCTGCTTTTGTCCGTGTTGTTTCATGTTCATGTTTGATGCCTGCAAATTGTACAGGCAAGTCCCACCCGCCAAAATCGATGGTTTTCGCTCCCCACTTCTCATATTCAGGATGCAGCGGTGTGCGTTTCAACTCAGTCATGCTTCTCACCTCATTTTTGAAAATTCGCTCAATTAGGGCGTAAAAATAGAGATTTTCCTGACTGGAAAATCTCTGTTCTTCAACCAGAAAGTTGCACATGGCTGTAAACGAATTCAAACCATGCTTGCTTCGTGGGTGGTTTACTTATGTAAACGCTCTCCAGAGCTGCGTCCTACAAGAGTCTTTTTTGCCTGAGAGATTCACACTGTGTGCGTGCTTGCTCCTTCGGCGTTACGGCAAGAACCCCGTAAGCTCTCCCCTTGTATTCATTCGCATTATGATATAGATTGTTTTGGTTATACTAAGTGCACAATGTCGCAAATCTCTATTTACTTGCATTATAGCACATGTATCTTCTCAACAGTAGGGCTAATCATAACTTAAATGCAACTAGGGGGCTGAAAAATAATGCAGACTGATATTCAATATGATTCGTCATTTATGGGTGAACTTATAAACCGTCTGGAATCAGAAGGGCCTTTTTCCTCATGGGAACTTTTCCAGATGAATTACCATGCAGCCCAGACGGCTATGATCCCCTCATTTAAAGGCCTAAAAGCGTTGGATTATTTACCACAAGTAACATTTCTGGATCACCAGGTATCATGTGCCAGAGATGTCATCGAAGAAATGAACGGCCGGGCTATTTTAGCTGATGAAGTAGGTTTGGGTAAAACCATAGAGGCTGGTCTGATATTGAAAGAATATATGCTCCGCGGCCTTGTCAAAAAGGCACTGATCATCGTTCCAGCTTCATTAGTCAATCAATGGTCCAGGGAACTGAATGAAAAATTCTATATTCCTGCAGTCACGTTCCAAAAAAGTCATCCATGGGACACGCATGATGTCATTATTACGTCAATCGACACAGCTAAACGTTCACCTCATCGCGAACAAATTCTCGAGCAGGATTATGATTTTCTCCTGGTCGATGAAGCTCACAAATTAAAAAACCATAAAACCAAAAACTTTGCATTTATAAAAGCTCTCAAGAAAAAATATTGCCTGCTGCTGACAGCCACCCCGGTACAAAACAAACTGGTGGAGATTTTTAATCTGGTATCTATTTTGAAACCAGGCCATCTGGGGAACTATGAGAGCTTTTTGGAACAATACGGACAAGACCGTCAAAACCTTAGCCAGGATGGTTATTTAAAGACACTGATTCAAAAAGTAATGGTGCGAAACACACGGAAGAATGCAGAATTGAATAACGTTAAACGCCATATTGAAACGGTCTGGGCTGATTTCACCGATGCCGAACGGGACGTTTATACGCAAGTCGAAAATGCAACTGAAACGCTGCCAGCTTTTGCGAGAATGACCTTGCTGCGAGAAATCTGTTCATCCCGTGAAGCCTGTTATTTATCGCTTAAAAAGATGATGACAGACGAAAACCAGGAATCGTTACTGCAACCTGTCTCAGAGGAAATTGAACAACTTCCCCAGCATGTCAAAGCTGCCAAAACGGTTGAATTAATCAGGCAAATCGGTGATGAAAAAATCATTATCTTCACAGAATACCGAGCAACGCAATTTTACCTGCAATGGTACCTGAATGAAAATGGCATTACCTCCGTTCCATATCGCGGCGGCTTTAAACGAGGCAAAAAAGACTGGATGAAGCAGCTGTTTGAGAATCATGCCCAAGTATTGATTGCCACGGAAGCTGGAGGAGAAGGGATTAACCTGCAATTCTGCAATTATATGATCAACTATGATCTCCCATGGAATCCCATGCGGCTGGAACAGCGAATAGGCAGAATTCATCGCTACGGTCAGGATAAAGACGTGCATATTTATAATTTGGCCATCCGGGACACATTGGAGGAACATATTATGACTCTTTTATATCAAAAAATTGACTTATTTGAACACCTGATCGGTCATTTGGACAGCATATTGGCTGAGCTGGATATTGGGAATCTGGAATCGGAACTTCAAACAATTTTCTCAGAGTCTGCATCGACTGGAGAAGCTAAGATCAAACTTGAAAATTTGTCTTCTGTTATCCAATCGACCGAGGATCAGGCTGCTGGAGGTGAACAATAGCATGGCTATTAACGATTTGCACCATTTTTTGACATCGTACTTTTCTGCTCACCATTGTTCTCTGTTGTATGATGACGCGAATATGCTGACCGTTCAATTAACGGAAAAAATGGATCGTGCGTTAATAAATCGCCCATTTTATTGGCATTATGTGAAACAAATGGGTTTTGCAGGAGAACCCAAACAGCTGACGGTTATCACAAACCCTGACAAACGTGACGGAAAACATGAATGGATCCATTACGGCAGTCCGCGTCTCCAGCAAATCACCAATCATTTGCTGGAACATGAAAAATTCACGAAATTGTACGAGCGCGTCAATGCAAACCAGAAAACGGCATTATATCCATGGCTTATTACCAATATCAAAATCAGCTATCAGGGAAAACAAAAGAAAGATGAGATCATATCCATCGGTCTGCACCTGATCAACGGTGCCATGAGACTGGAAATGATGGAAATGCTGCAGGAAAGATCAATGCAAAATGCCATTTCCGACTACTGTTACACCATTTCACCGATGATAAAACTGCAGAGTGGCTTTAGGCGTATCGAAAATGTGCTGATAAGTTATATACAAGATCAGGACCATGATTGGGCTGAGGCTTCACGGCAAAGAATGGATGAAGAAATGAATCTGCTTCGTCATTTTTATCAGGAAGAGGAACAACAGCAGGAGATGAATAAGGAAATCGGTGATATTAAAAAGCGCTACTCGCCCCGTATTTCCTTTGATGTTGTGAATGGCGGCATCTTTTACTTAACCGATAACCAATAAAAAACGAATTGACACGCTTCCCCTTTTAGAAGCATGTCAATTCGTCTTCTTTCTTGCCATTTTAAAAACAAAAGGAACCACGCCGAACCATCTGCTGCTGTAGGCAGATGCCTCTGTTGTATGCCTTGAACGCTTCTTTTCTTTCTCCTCTGCCGGCGTGTCCAGATAAGCTGTCATTTGCTGTGTCAAATATTTCACATAATCATTGATAGACATCGTTATCACCTAACAAATTTAGAATGTGTTTCTATACAATTAGCTTGCCAGAGTGCTTTAAGCATTATACATAACTTTGCGGTAAACGTTCCATAATGTCTGCTGCAATTATATCTGGTGTTTTCTGGTCGGTATGAACAGTCATATCAGCCAATGAACGATATACCGGGTATCTGCGTTTATACAGGTTATATCTGGCATGATCAGCCTGTCCCCACAAAGGTCTTGATACATCCTCACCCAGTCGCGTTAAAACTTCGGCAAAAGACGTATCCAGAAAGATAATCAGACCGTTGTTTTTCATAAGCATATGATTTTCCTTCCGTTCGACAATGCCGCCGCCGGTCGAAATCACATAATTTCTCTCCGGAACCCGGGCCAGCATTTCTGTCTCATAGCTGCGAAACACGCTTTCACCTTCCGCCTTAAAAATCGAAGCTATCTCCCCATATTGATCCACAATCATTTGATCTGTATCCAAATGAAACCTGGCTGACTTTTGCTTCAGCCAATCACCTACCGTACTCTTCCCGCTGCCCATAAACCCAATTAAATAAAGTGTCTTCACATTTTCAGCCTCCCTGAAAAAATTAAAAATAATCTTCGCGAAAAAAAGGATATTGCAGACGCCTGTCGAATATAGTCACTTGAAGGAGGTGAGAATGATTGGATATAGCTGCCGCAAAGTTGTCGAAAAACTTGCTGCAGTCAGCTGTTAATGCTAATGCCTCGGATATTCACTTCTACCCTTTAACCAATCACGTCAGCATTTTCTTTCGCGTGCATGGAAAACGTAACCTTCACAAAACCATTTCTGCAAGTCAATACCAATTGCTGCTCACATACTATAAGTTTACATCAGGGATGGATATAGGTGAAGTCCGTAAACCACAAAATGGCACGACCACTTACGAACAAATCAGCTGCCATTACGCACTGCGCCTCTCCACGCTTCCGATTAAGCACACTGAGAGTCTCGCTATCCGGATTTTGCCGCAGGAAAACAATCTGACGCTTGATAATCTTTTTCTATTTCCCGATCAGTTAACGCAGCTGAAAAAATGGATTACAAACAAAAGCGGCATCATACTGCTGACCGGTCCGACCGGCAGTGGCAAGACCACCACCTTATATGCCCTATTGCAAAAAATCCTCACTGAAGCATCACTTCAGACAATTACATTAGAAGATCCGATTGAAAAGGATATCGATAACATTTTACAGGTACAGGTCAATGAAAAAGCAGGTATGACTTACCAGACAGGGCTCAAAGCCGCCCTGCGTCACGATCCGGATATCCTGATGATCGGTGAAATCAGGGACAGGTTTACAGCAGAATTTGCATTTGAGGCATCCCTCACCGGCCACCTGGTTTTAAGTACACTGCATGCAAAAAATGCACGTGGCACAATCTCACGTTTACTTGACATGGGTATGAAGAAAAATGATCTGAGGCAATCATTGATAGCTGTTGCAGCACTGGAATTACTACCAGTTGACAGAAATCAGCAAACAACCAGACGGGCTGCCATTATGGAACTTTTGGAGGGCCCAGCACTGGAAAATACGATCAATGGAGGGGAACCACTATCGAATAACCAATTTCATACTTTTCAACATTTACGAAAGAAGGCGTTGGCCTATGGATTTATCACAAACGAAACCTTTTTGGAAGCCGGGCAGTAGGCCTCCGAAAAAAGATGTTCAGCTGCGCTTTTTACGTCGCCTGCTGCGGCTGTTCGATAATGGCTATCCCATTATTGAAGCACTTGAAATGCTTGAATGGGATCAGCAGCTGCAGTTCATTTCCTCATCTGTCATTCAATCCCTTAAATCCGGCAGTCAATTTGATGAAGCATTGGAACATGTCCGCTTCAACCGCATCATAACCGATTATCTGTATTTAGTCCGCCGAAACGGTGATCTGTCAGCCAATATCGAAAAGGGTATAGAGATGTTTGAACAGCGCCTGCTTTATATGAAGAAATTGCAGGAAACCACCCGCTACCCAGCTATACTGCTTATTATATTTGCGGTGCTGTTATACTTTGTCAAACAATCGGTTCTTCCTTCGTTTATCAGCTTATTCCAAAACAGCCAGGAAAATGCTTCAACCGTTATGCTGACCATGACTATCATCGATGTCGCCGGGCATATAGTTACAATCCTCGTCCTTATCGTTGCTGCTGGGCTTTTGATCTGGCGCTTCAGTCAGAAAAAAGTCGCCATTGAAAAACGCATCAAATTTTATAACAAGCTTCCTGTGTACCGGCAATATAAAAAAGTGGAAATATCTTTTTTATTTGCCGCCCACCTCAGCTCTTTACTGACAACAGGTCTCTCAATTAAGGAAATTTTAATGACGATGTCCCAGCAGAAAAAGCAGCCCATACTTGCTTACTACGCTTCACTGCTGACAGAAGAGCTATCCAAAGGTATTTATATTACCAGCCTGCTGTCCAGTTTACCTTTGATTGATAAGCAGATGGCCGCCATTTTCCAAAGAAATGCGGACAAGGACGCTCTGGAAAAAGATTTGGCCATTTATGCGGAATTTCAGATGGAGGAACTGCACCGTAAAATTATGAAAATCATCACTTATATTCAACCGATTTTCTTTTCTTTATTAGCCGGTTTTATCGTTTTTATCTACATAGCGCTTCTATGGCCTATGTTCCAATTAATCAATACTATCTAAAAGGAGATGTAAGTAATGTTTAAGAACCAACGAGGTTTCACATTAATTGAGATGCTAGTCGTTCTGATGATCATTTCTGTGCTGATTATCTTAATCATTCCGAATCTGGGGGAGAAAAGTGACGATGTTCATGATAAAGGCTGCGAAGCACTGGTCAGTCTTGTTCAGGCACAAGCCGATGCTTTCCATATTGATGAAAACCGTGATCCCTCTATGCAGGATTTATTAGATGGTAATTATATAACCAAAGACCAAAAAACATGTTCTAATGGGGCAAATTTGGCAATTGAAAATGGAACCGTCTCGTCTAATGGCACGCAATAACGGTTTCACTTTGATTGAGGTACTGTTTGTTCTGTCCATTTTATCAGTATTGGTTGTCATAAGTGCACCGCTTCACATATCGGTGTTGGACAAGCAAACTGAACAGCGTTTTCTGGAAACGCTGGATATGGATATCTTACATTTACAAAGTTTGGCTTATAACACTAGAGACTATTACAGGCTGACCTTTGAAGAAAATCGTTATTTTATTGATAAAAACAGCGCCACTATTCTTGAGCGGGAATTACCTGAAGGATGGCAAATTAAAACCCGGAAACTTAAAAATATTGCATTCAAACACACCGGAACGATACGTCAGCCGGGGAATCTTACCATTAAAACGTTATCCAATTCATATAAGCTTACCTGCCCGCTTGGAAAAGGACGGTGTTATGTTGCGAAACAATAAAGGTTTTTCATTCGTTGAATCCCTTGCAGCAGCAAGTATTCTCTTGATGGTCATCACAACACTGGTCCCGCTCTCAAGCCTGCTGTTTAGTGAAAGGATCAGCATGCAGCAGAAACAGACGATACACAACGAATTACATCATGAGCTGCAGCCTTTTGTGTGGGAGGAAGACCCGAGTCTCCCACACACCCTTTCAAAAACAATAAAAGAGACTGAAGCCTTTTTTCAATTCACAACTGAAAATGATTTAGTGAAAGGATGTGTAACCTGGGAAAATGCCAGCAAACGAACAGACCAATTTTGTTTATATGGATACCCGGAAAAATAAAAATGGGTTTTCTTTTATTTCCGTTTTTGCCATGGTGAGCATTGTGTTTATGACCATTCCTTTTGCTGCCTATCTTATTCAAACAATTGATTATAGGTCTTCCTATGATCAATTATCCGTCAATCAGTTTTTCTTATTTCTACGCGATGAAGCTGTTGAATCTGTTGGTGTGTCGGTCGAGTCACTCAGTCTAACGTTTGAACTGCGGGGCGAATCAGCGTCTATAATTGAGCAACATGATGATATGGTTGTCAGAAAAGCTGACAATGGCTTTGAAGTATTTCTCCGTCAGGTTCAGGATATCCGATTCGCCGCTGTGGAATATGGTGTTAACGTTTTTATAACAATGTTAAATGGTGATCAATTTGAAAAAACAATTATTTATTACAACTGACGGACAAGGTTTTATTTTTCCTTACGTCTTGTTTGTTGTATCATTGGCCTTGATTATTCTAACCGCAAGTATTCAGTCATATCAGAGTGAAATCAGTATTGCCTATAATCAGTCAGAGCAATTAAAAATCGAAACACTGATTCAAATGTCCAGGACACAACTTGCTAATGATCTAAGCAATCAGCCTGAATCTAACGGGGAAAAATCCTATAACTGGCCATATGGCGATGTTACAGTCAAATATACCAAACTAAACGACCAGACATACTGGCTGTACTTCCAGATAAAAACAGACAATGGCGCCAAACATAGTTTGCGCAACCAATTGACTGTCACGTCTGAATAAAATGGCCTTAAAATGGGATACTATCATTTACATTCTGTTTTGTAACGATATTAGAAAGAATAACAACAGCGCTAAAATGGCGCTAACACCATGAAAAAGGTCGTGTATACTGTATGATTCGTTTACATTATGCAAAAGGTCGTTTATAATACATTTATAAAGTTGAATTTAAAAGGAGGGGAAAAATATGGATCGTATGTTTCGCGTCCTGGCCTTTTGGACAGGTATCTTTACTGTCATGTTTTACATTGGCGACATGATCAACGTCGCATTGCTGTTTCTTATCCAAACAGCATTTTTCCTGACAGTAGGCTATTTGAAATTATCCGAACGTATGTATATGTATTTATTCGCAGCTTATTGTACCATATTTTTCGTCGGCTTCACTTGGTATTCAGAATTCATTTTAGTGCCGGGCATAGGAAGTTAACAACTCCTGACAACCCAACCGTAAAAGATAAGAAAACCCTGCTCACAGAAGCAATGCAGGGTTTTTCTTATCATGTCAGGTCTTAAGTGAAACATGCTGCCCGGCTAAACGGGAAAGAAAGGGTTATGCTGCTTTTCCTCCCCTATTGCAGTTTTCGGTCCATGTCCCGGACAGACGGTATAATCATCCGGCAATTGATAAAGTGAATGACGAATCGTCTGCTCCAGCTGTTCCAGATCGCCACCAGTCAAGTCCGTTCGCCCAATACCCTGATTAAATAACACATCGCCGCCAAGCACAAGCTTGTCATCAGAAAAAATAAAACTAACACTTCCCGGCGAATGCCCTGGCGTATGAACCACCTCAAATGGGATGCTCCCAATTCGCA
Source organism: Lentibacillus kimchii (assembly GCF_042666895.1). Classification (GTDB taxonomy): domain Bacteria; phylum Bacillota; class Bacilli; order Bacillales; family Amphibacillaceae; genus Lentibacillus; species Lentibacillus kimchii. Next base: position 151,527 of record NZ_JBHTGR010000057.1, on the reverse strand, counting down.
TATGCCCTGGAACCAAATTTTGTTCAGCTGGGCTTGCCACAATTTCACGCCCTAAAAGCAACGCGGATCCGTTAAGCTGCGGGTCCTCAAGCCAGGAGTTCTCGTCTGCATGGAGATAAACATCGATCTGAAAATCCATTCGTAATTGTTCAACCGCTCCAATATGGTCAAAATGGGCATGCGTCAGCAAAATGGCCTGTGGTTCAACACCTTCCTCAGCCAAGTAAGTTTTTAGTTTCTCGGGCTCGCCACCGGGGTCCACAATTAATGCGTCTGTACCATTATGGACCATGTAACAATTCGTACCTGCTGGACCAGCTGGTATTGTTTCTACGTTCATTGCGGTGCCTCCATTCAAAACATTCTTAAATTCATAGTGATTAACTCGACAAATCCCATTTTATAATATAGAATAAGTATAGAAAACGATTGAGTACATAATAATACAGATAGTTCTTATCGATTTGTAAGGAGGTTGGTTTTACAAATGGTTTTGGGAATTCTTTTTTTACTTGTTACAATTCTGGCAGTTATATCTGTCATCCGTCAGCTCAAGATTAAAAATTTATTCGCACTTGCCTTCTCAGGTATTTCTGTGTTGGTTTTTGGTTTCTTTTCGATTTCTACTATCATTTCCGAAATCGGTATCATCTAACAACGGTTCTCGTTTCTTCAATCCAGCGACATCCAAAGACTGATAGCCTTGTCGATTATTAAGAGAGCTGATTCCAGCGCCAATTATCTGGGTCAGCTCTCTTGATTTATCCTGTCACCAACCCGCCAGAACTTATAAATCCAGCTTTTGCTTAACCAAACCAGCAGCTCCGATCATACCGGCATCATTCTCCAGCTGAGCTGCTTTTAGATCACATATGACACTGACACGCTGCAAAGCATAATTCCGAAAGGCTGCATCAATCAGATCAATGAAATGATTTCCCGCTTTTGAAACACCACCGCCGATCAAAACCTTTTCGGGATTCATAAACGCCGCGGCGTTGGCAATTGCCATCCCTAAGGTATCAGCGGTATGCATAATAATTTCCCTTGAAGCGGCATCACCCTGATCAGCCAAATCAAAAATATCTTTTGCTGTGATGGCACCTTTTGCCTGATAGTGGCGAATAAGCTGGTTATTTGCACCTGTCTTGATTGTCTCCATAGCCTGGCGAACTATACCAGTAGCTGAAGCAACCGTTTCCAGACACCCTCTTCGCCCGCAGTTACATAAATAGCCACCAGGTTCAATGGTGGCATGCCCGATTTCACCGGCCATGCCATTTGCACCGTCAACAATATCACCATCGACAATCAAGCCACCGCCAACACCTGTCCCAATTGTTAAGGCTATAAGATTTTGTGCGTTGTCACCGGCACCCTTCCAATTTTCTCCCAAAGCAGCAACATTCGCATCATTAGCGACAAATACTGGCAAACCCGAAAGAGCACGCAGCTCCTCAGCAAGCGCCAAATCCTTCCAGCCAATATTAACAGCTTCATACACGTAACCGGTCGTACTGTCAATAAATCCGGGAGCTCCTATTCCAATTCCCTTAACAGCTGTTATATCAGATATATTTTGACTTAACGACTGCCAGATATCTGAAATAATAGATGCACCATCATTCATATGGCTGGTAGCTATTTCCCATTTATTTAAGATACGGCCATCTGTATCAACATTCCCTATTTTAATGCTTGTTCCGCCAATATCAATTCCGATTATTGATGTCATTCGTTTCTTCTCCTTTGGCACGACCAAGCCGGGAAATTTCACCTCTTAAAAGCAGCAATGCCTCCTGATACTCTTTGGTTCCGATACACTGAAGCCGGTATAATTCTTTTATTTCATCTTCCATCAATTCAAGATCAGCTAATCGGTCTCCAATATAGATAATTGTACCGAATTTCTTTAATAACTGCTGCACATCATAAATCGTCTTCACATCAATTCACCAACTCTTATTGTAATCATATCCGGATACAAGACTGCACTGCATAACCAGCACGCATCTTGCATGAGTCTGACCTATCTCTAAGACTGACGGTTATGGAGCTGTTCAAATAAACGTTGAATATCTTCATTATCAGGAGCCAGTTCATGTGCTTGTTCAATAGACTGTTTGGCTTTAGTTGTCGCATTTTGTTCATTATACAGAATGGCTAAATTATAATGCGCCTGTGCAAATGAATCATTGAGTTTAACTGATTTTTCTAAGTCTGTTTTTGCCTGATTAATCTGGTTCAGCTGGATATAAGCGAAAGATCGTTGAAATAGTAAATGACTCTCCAATTCTGTATCCAGATTATCCGACTTCTCCAGTCCGCTTGTTGCCAAATCAGCCGCTTTCTCATACTGTCCGTCTGATACCAGCTGTTGGGATTGCATCAGCTGATATGACGGATCATTCTTGTTATGATCAATGCCATAATTCACCAGACCACCTATAATCAAGACATATATAAGCAGGAATGAGATTTGGACAATCCAGTTTCGTCTGCCTGGCAAATGCATAATGGCTGAGGCAATAAAGCCAGCAATCAGCCCGCCAATATGGGCACCATTATCAACATGCGCCATACTTAATCCAAACACGATATTAATCACAATCAGGATCAATACATTCGTGCCTATCGTCCGGAAAAAGCGTTTTCCATGTATGCAGGCAAAAAACAAAAGAGCCCCGAACAACCCAAACAACGCACCGGATGCGCCCGCCGAAACAGTAGTTGTAAAGGCAAAACTTGCCAGTCCCCCGCCGATTCCTGCGAGGAAATAAATGACCAGAAATCTGAGTGATCCATATATCCGCTCCACAATCGAGCCCAAATAATAAACAGCCAGCATGTTCATTAATAGATGAACAAATCCAATATGGAGGAACATGGCAGTCACTATCCGCCACCATTCACCATTTTCAATAATCGCCGGATTATATTTAGCGCCAAAATCAATTAACGTCGCCGTCGATGTGCTATCGCCTTTTAACTCAAGCAGTAAAAAAATCAGAATATTTATAGCAAGCAGAAAATAAATCACAAAAGGCCTGCCATCGGAAAATAGCGCTTGATCATCCTTCTTTGGTTGCTTCATGCGGTCAGTTAATTTTTGCCGGGCGTTACGAATCTCAGTCTCTTTTTCCGTTTCTGAAAGGCTGGCTGATGAATCGTCATAAGCTGTTCCCAAGATCGTCTGCAGTTTTGCCAATTCCTCAGCCTGTGCATCATCAGATAAATAATAGACGCGCATCCTGATCGGGTTTTTTTCATTTAATTGCATAGGTTTTTTTAAAACATTCCAGTCATCTACGGGCGAATGCGCTGTAATATAAATATTATGTATTTCAATATGCTTGCCTTTGAGATACTGCTTCATTGTTTTCACTTTCTGAAAAACCTGACCTATATCCTGTTTTAAATGATTTTTCCAGTCATAGCCGCCATGAAACAGACGGATAACCTGCGACGTCTTCCCTTTGTGACGTTCAAGCCATAATTCTTCCGTTTGCTGATTCAAATGCAATGGTTCAAAACCTTCCTGATCTGTCAGATGACAGGCCAGTGTGTACATTATGTAGCTGTCGTCCAGGTCCATTCCCCTCTCCCCCTTAATCCATCATAACAAAAGCTTTGGTTTCTATATATGTAAAAGAAGCTGTTTCTCGACAGCTTCTTGATGGATAATTATTAACTGGACCGGCGCTGAAATAAGGCCGGTAAAAATTTGTCGCGGATCATCGGCATATTCATAGAAAGCGTTACGACTGCTTTGCGTAAAAAGCTAATGGCCAAAAGCGTATTGATGATACGATAGCGCCACCTGTAAACGAAAAACATGATGCTTGCGATTACGGTTAATACTGTGAAAATGCGCATTTCCTGACACCCTTTTCTCTCATATTGTATATATAGTCCTTCTCCAAACAAGAGAGATTATACATCAGGAGTGGCTTGAAAAGATATACTGCAAATTGAGAACCTCGCCGGTTAGCTTAAGTCCTGACTGTTCAAACCGCTTCCCTGTGACAGAAAACCGGTCTCTGTGATAATCGCGTCTACTGGTCTGTCAAATGATTCAGCCGGCAATTCATCAATAAGCTGCATATTTGCCGCCAAAGCCAGCTTGTAATTGGGAAAGTCCGACAAAAACCGATCGTAATAGCCACCGCCGAAGCCAATTCGATAACCTTTCCGGTCAAATACCATTCCAGGCACTATCAGTAAATCTATTGCCTGTTTCGTTAATTTTTCGGTTTGCTCTGGTATTGGTTCAAGCAAGCGATAATGCGCCGTTTCCAATTGATTATAATGGTGCATGATAAAAAAAGCCAGGCTTCGGTCTGAGGGATAGCTCTTAGGCACGGCTACCGTTTTCCCCTCTTTCCAGGCCGTTCGAATAATAGGCTCTGTACACCATTCAATGCCACGTGACATCGTGACACCTATAACATTGGATTGCTGCCAGAGGTCGGAAGACACAAGATGATCTGTCAGTGCGTTTTCAATTGCAGCACGTTCAGCAGACGGCATCGCTTCCAACTGCTGAATGATCTGTTTCCGCAACATGCTTTTGCCCACCTTATCACCTCACCCTGACTGATTTAAGCCCTTAAACTAAAAAGGTTCCTGCCTTGCAGTCTGGCAGGAACCCTTCACGTATGCATTATTTTGTCTCACGATGCAGTGTCTGTTTGTTTAATCTTGGGCTGTATTTCATAAGTTCTAAACGTTCCGGATTGGTTCGTTTATTTTTAGTTGTAATATAATTACGGTCGCCTGTTTCTGTGCAAGCCATTGTAATATTTACACGCATGTTTTTCCCTCCAAACTATAATAGCTATTTTAAAAAGCCATTCATCACATTTCAGACCTTTACTATAATAGCAGATGTTTGCTATATATTCAAGAACCAGGTATTGTTAAATTTTGACCATTTTGCTTTTCAATCATGTATGTTATAACAGTGATGGTAGAATGGAGGTAAAAATATGCTGTATGCTATTATTGCCATCACAGTTATGGCAGTTGTCCTGTTAATTTTGTCGTTTTTTATGAACGATAAAATGGCTGATCTGGAAAGTGAGCTGGAGCAGCTTTCAATTTCCATGATGCAGGAAAATTACCAGTTAAAGAAAAAAGTCAGTGTCTTGGAAGAGGAATTGCTTACGGACGATTTGTCCGATAAAACGCTACATAATACAGACAATGGCTCAGAAAGCTAGGTGACCTTAATGAAGCAAATTATACGCTCGTTTGCCTTGGGTCTGCTCACCGCTGGCATCATTATGCTGGGCACGTTCTATTTTGCTGGTGGTTCACAAGCTGATGCCGATGATATTGCGACAGATGATATGATTAAGCATATCAAGCAGGAAGGTTATCACGTGCTGACAGAGTCCGAGTATATCGATGCTTCAGTTAAATCAGATAATGACAGTAACGCTGATAAGCAGGATCAAGATGGAGACGCCAAGGACAAATCAAAGGATGATGCAAAAACATATACGCTAAAAGTTACATCGGGTACCGCTACCTCGGAAATCAGTGAAGAACTCGAGGAACATGGTATTATTGAGAACGCTCAGAAGTTCAGTGACTATTTGGAAGATGAAGGTTACAGTGAACAGATACAGCTGGGCAAATCCAATTTATCCGGGGACATGGATCGTAAGAAAATAGCCGAGACGCTTACAGATTAAGCTGTATTGCCACAGGCAATGCAGTTTTTTATGGACTCAATTTCACGCAGCCAAAATGCTTCTATTTAAAAAAGACCTAAACCCTTTAATAGGCGTTTAGGTCTTTTGGCGACAGTTATTAATCGTTATCCTCATGGTCTTCCTCAAAATAAGCATCTAAAATGCCATCGCCGATTTTTAAGTTGATATCGGAATCATCATTTTTTCCAACATGTGGCACGATAAGGGCAAAAGCGACTTCCGGGTCATCATATGGCGCATAGCCGACAAGAGCGGTATTATCCGTTTTCTTTCGATCACCATTTGGGTAATAAATATCATACTCAGCTGTTCCCGTCTTTCCAGCCGCATCATAGGGCTGATCAGCAAACTGTCTTGCGGCTGTTCCCTCGGATCCATTGAAGACACGATGGAATCCTTTTTGCACCCGGCTGATTTCACTGTCGCTCATTTGAATCCGATTCATGACCTCCGTATTTTTGCTTTTGTAAACCGGACCAAGACCTTCATCGTGCGGAAGGGGATTACGAATGTTCTTCATGAAATGGGGCCGTACACGATAGCCGCCATTTGCAATTGTTGAAACGTATTGCGCCATTTGCATGGTTGTATAGTTGTCATACTGTCCAATTGCCATGTCGAGCAGATTACCAGCTAACGGATTAGACCCTTCATAGCCGGTTGACTCATAAGGGAAGTCGACACCAGTTGGAACGCCTAAACCAAATTGAGCATAATAATTACGTAATTGATCAAATGTATCGTAATCAATATCAATTGCTTTGTTTCTCTGGTAGTTATATTCACCACCCATGCGCATGGCGATGTGAAACATATAAACGTTCGACGACTGTTCTAAGGCTTGCAGATCATTAACCATTCCCAAGTCCTTCCAAGAACTTTTCTCCTGTGAACCCTTGATTTTAATCCCGTCGTCATAAAATGTCTGGCCAGGTTCTATAGCTCCGGATTGGTAGCCAGCCAGGACTGTAGCCCCTTTAACAGAAGAGCCAAATGGATTCCCATCATACAGCGTTGCAGTTCCAATGTCAGAGAATTCATTTTTTTCATGGTTATACCTTTGACCGCTCGCTGCCAGAATATCACCGGTATTCGGATCCATAACTACCGCCATAGCCTTTTTTAATTCCTTATTCACACCAGGCTGATTTCTGACGGCTGTTTTCATTTCACTGCGCATAAGCTTATCAATTTTTTTCTGCAGCTCCATATCAACCGTCAATACAAGATCTTTTCCGCGTTTACCTTCAACAACGGTATCCGAGTCCACAATGTCACCGCTGCTGTCAGTTGTGTACTCAATTTTTCCTTTGCGGCCCCGCAGAGCGCTTTCATACTGTTCTTCCAGACCACTGTTGCCAACACGGTCATTCCGGCTGTATCCCCGTGTTAAGTAATAATCCTCTTTGGCCTTAGGTATGCCCTGTGACTGAGATGTGATCGATCCTGCGAAGTCACGGAATGTTTCATCATAAGGATACTTCCGGTCCCAATCAGTCGTTGCATTGACGCCGCCAAGATTATCTAAATGAGCCGAGACACGCGCAAATTCCTTAGCCGTTACATTATTATTTTTAATAACCTGTGGTGTCAAAGCCATCGCCTTATCCATTTCTTTTTTGATAGCCATCACTTCAAGCTGCCGTTCGGAGTAATCATCCAGGTTATCCTCATCAATTCGTTTAAGGATTTCTGTATAGGTTTCCCCATTATCCAGATCGTTTTTTTCTTTCTTAGACAGCAGATCTTTAGCTTTTTCAGTATTTTTTAAGTACCAATATTCCTTTTTGTCCCGCGTCGTAATACTGTCCAGATAGTTATCAGCGTCCATCGAAATGTAATCGACAAGCTTCTCAGCGGTCTCCAGCCTGTCTGCTGGCTGTGTCCCCTTTTCCGGTGTATATGTAATCGAATACTCGGCATCGTTACCGACAATCAGGTTGCCGTTACGATCATACATCTTCCCCCGGGGAACCGGCACTTTAGTATAATCACTCGTCGTCCGGTCAATCTCTGCCTGATACGCATCACCGTTGAGAATCTGAACAACGCCCAATTGAAGCACTAACACGGAAAACAATAAAAACACCGCAAAAAAAAGGATATTTAAACGAAAAGGAAGCGGTGCTTTTCGTTTCTTGTTCTTTTTTAACATATTACGCCTCTTCCTAAGCCTCTAACAGTTAGTCACCCCATTATATCATTTATTAGACCGAATTCTAAGTGTGTTCAGCGATTTTTTTCATCTGTTATGGGCTCTTTCGTTATACTTTCTTTTTTGCTTGTACTTTCCAGAGTAATATTCTTAATAAAGCCGTAAATGAACAGATGTCCCAGTCCAAATACCGCAAGCAAATAAGGTATAACCTGCTCAGCCTGAAATAAAAACATGGCTGCCAAAAATACGACGATTGCCGTGACTCTGCCAATGTTAACAAATAATTCACTGACAACAATGTATTCCACTCGCAGATCTTTTGCCTCCCGTGCTTTCCCGATAACATCATACGTTAAAGAAGCATATGGGACATTGACAATGGGATAGGCAATACCAATGAGCGCGGCATAAATCATCAATTGGACATAACTGGCATCGAAAACAATCGTGTATATAGAGAAATACAATATAAGCGCCCCCACCAGGATCGCTCTTTTTCTCATCGAGGGTTTCACCCATCTGGTTACGATGAAGTAAAGAATAAATGATGAGCCTGACAGAAGCAAATTAAACAGACCTAAAGCGAACTCGCTTTGGGTTGCAATAAAAACCAGAATGGAAATAACAAACGAAAAAATGCCTTCTCGAAGACCTTGTGAGACCTGAGCGTTAAGAATGTTTTTCCAATCCTTGTTATGACGACGTTCAAGTAAAACACGCCTGAAATGAAAAAGGCCTTCTGCTTGCCTGCGTTTCAGAAAAAAGCTGCATACAACCGCTCCAATGAATAGAATAAAGGATATGGCAAATACAGTATTATAGCCAATATTATCCTGCAGAGCAGCAATGATGGATCCTGCTAACAGCGGACCGATCATTCCCGCAAACGACTGAAGGACGCCAAGCAGACCATTAAAAAAGTCACGCGACTCAGGTTCAGTGATCTCAAAGGTAAGAACATTGAAGGCAAGCCAATAAAATCCGAGACCTACACCTAATACACTGCCAAGCAGGAAATTATAAGTGGCAGCATTATCCGCAATAAGTAAAACACTCAAAAAGAACAAGGATAAAAACGCAACCCCTAAACGCAAAACAATGATTCGATCAACCTTTTTAGCAATTTTTCCAGCCAGTATAAATGTGAGGGGCTGAAACACATAAATACCAAGGTTGTAAAAGGCAATTGTTACATAGTCCCCTGCCTGTTTCCATAAATAGACGTTAACAAAGGTATTGGAAAGGAAAATACTTAAAGAATAAAGACCGCCGATAATCAGCAATAAAATGAGGTCACGGCTTATATCAATTTTACCAGCTATATATTCCAGACTTTTGTGCATAACGATTTCTCCTTTTTGTTCAGTTGTAGTTTGAACAAATCGGTATCATATATGCACACCATAGTCCGGGCTTTGTACGGTGCTGAATTAACGCAAAAAAGACACGGGCTATTTCCCGTGTCCTTTGCGTTATTTATTTAGCTTCTTGATAATTTTTCTCAACTTGATCCCAGTTGACAACGCTCCAGAATGCAGCGACGTATTCTGGGCGTCTGTTTTGGTAATTCAAATAGTAAGCATGCTCCCAGACATCCAGTCCTAAAATAGGTGTCTTGCCTTCCATTAATGGTGAGTCCTGATTAGGTGTGCTCATAATTTCCACGTCACCATTATTCAGTACAAGCCAAGCCCAGCCGGAGCCGAAACGTCCTTTTGCTGCTGTTTCAAACTCTTCTTTAAATTCATCGAAGCTGCCATATTTTGCCTTAATTTTATCGGCAACTTCACCTGATGGCTGGCCGCCGCCATTTGGTGACATAACCTTCCAGAATAGACTGTGATTGGCATGTCCGCCACCGTTGTTGCGTACTGCCGTACGGATGTCTGCCGGAACAGCATCCAGATCACCAATCAGATCCTCAAGTGACTTGCTCTCAAGATCTGCTTTTCCTTCAATCGCAGCATTAAGCTTTGTTACATAAGTATTATGATGCTTCGTATGATGAATATTCATGGTTTCTTTATCAATCGTAGGTTCTAAAGCATCGTAAGCATACGGTAGTTCTGGTAATTCAAATGCCATTTTTAAACAGCCTCCTCTAATATTTGGACTAAAGGGATTGATAGCTACCCTTTAATTCCCAGCCTATCAAAGCGATTTAACCATTGCAAATGAAAGGTGCTGCCCCGCTCTTCCCCAATCTGCTAATCAAATAACCCAGTTTCTACCTAATATCATTTCTTTTTTGCGATAATAAAATAAAAACAAGCTTATAAGCCTGTTTAAAAGATGGCTCGGGACGGAATCGAACCGCCGACACACGGATTTTCAGTCCGTTGCTCTACCGACTGAGCTACCGAGCCATAATACTGTTATAGTCCATAAGGGGCCATAGTTTTTCATGAACAGCTGTATGCCAAGCAAATACCGCCAAGTCGCGGTCTTATCAAGCCAAATGGCAAAAAGGAGGTAGAGGGATTCGAACCCCCGCGCGGTTTGACCCGCCTGTCGGTTTTCAAGACCGATCCCTTCAGCCGTACTTGGGTATACCTCCATATGAGTGGTGGACCCTGCAGGATTCGAACCTGCGACCAATCGGTTATGAGCCGATTGCTCTGACCAGCTGAGCTAAGGGTCCGTATCATTAAGCAGCCTTGCATTTTCCTGAATCTCTTATGGGGCGACCGGTGGGGATCGAACCCACGCATGCCGGAGCCACAATCCGGTGCGTTAACCACTTCGCCACGGCCGCCGTTTAAACAATGATAGCGGCGGAGGGATTCGAACCCACGACCCTACGGGTATGAACCGTATGCTCTCGCCAGCTGAGCTACGCCGCCATATGACTTCACAGGAAAGGTTCAAACCTGTGATCAGTAGGTTAACAGCTGATAGGGTTACCCCCATAAGCTGTTAAACCATAAATGTGTATCAATAAAATGTTGTGGTCAAAAACTAATTTCAATTAAACGACGCAATATAATTTATCACATCCGACAGAATCTGTCAATCATTTTGGCCACTAAATCTTAAGAGTGCTTTTAATAATGATGTGTAATATGTAAACAACAACATTACTATAGCATCTCCAGACATAGTTTTCAATAAAAAAATCAATTACATCTTGATAAACCGCATCACCAAACTGTGTACCACAAACTCAAAACGAAGGGGATCTACTCACCTAAAACAGCATCTGCAATATTCGAAGCATGGTCACCAATCCGCTCAAGGTTACTGATAATATCAACAAATACAATGCCTGCCGAACCGGTGCACCGTCCTTCATTCATGCGAATAATATGCTTCTTGCGAAAAGTGCGCTCCATTCGGTCAATCTGATCTTCTTTCTGTATAACAGCCAATGCTTCTTCGCGGTCCATATTATCAAGAGCTTTTATGCTTTGCCTGACAGTCAGGATCGTTAAATCAAACATGTTGTTTAAATCTTGCTGAGCTTGTTCCGTCAGGTGAACCTTATTCGTAACTTTATACTCTATTAATTCAATAACATTTTCGAAATGATCACCCATACGTTCAATATCCCGCACAGAATCCATTAACACAGTATGTTTAGCACCTTCCATTTCCGACATTGATTCGCCGGATAAATCCACCAGATAATCTGTAATACGCCTGTCTAAATTATTGAGGGCCCCTTCAAATTGCATAGACATTTCCGAATGCTTCTGATTTTGTGTCGTTAGATATAAGTTCGTTTCCTCAAGCCCTTTAGAAGCAAATTCACCCATACGGATGATTTCCATTTTTGCTTGGTCCAAAGCTAATGTTGAGGACTGCTGAATAAAAATAGGGTCAAGATGTTTTGGCTTATACTCAATGACTGCATCATCACCTGGAATCATTTTTGTTACCATCCAAGCAAGTAATCCAATAAATGGAAATTGAATGATAAGGTTGACCAAATTAAAACTGCCATGGCTGAATGCAATTGTCATCTCCGGATTAAGGTCAAACACAGATTGTAAATACATAACAAATTGACTGAAAATACCGAGACACAGCAGGCCGATAGCTGCTCCGGCTAGATTGAAGATAACATGGACAAATGCGGTCCGTTTTGCAGCAACTGTTGCACCAATGGATGCGAGAACGGCTGTAATTGTGGTCCCAACATTATCACCAAATAAGACCGGTAAGGCAGCTTTCATACCAATAGCATCTTCAGCGAATAATCCCTGCAGAATACCAATTGTAGCTGATGAACTCTGAACTACAAATGTAAATAGTGTTCCAATGATGACACCTAAAATGGAGTGATCACTCATACTGACCGTCAGATCCTGAAAGGCTTGCAAATCACGCAATGGTGACATACCGCTGCTCATTAACTTCAAGCCAAAAAATAATGAGCCAAACCCGAATATAGCCTGTCCCACGTTGTTAACTTTTTGGTTTTTAAAGAAGAACAAAAGAAATGAACCAATTGCCATGATCGGAAGCGCATACTCATTTATATCAATACCAATAATAAAAGCCGTCACGGTTGTCCCAACATTCGCGCCCATAATAACACCGATCGCCTGTCTGAGCGTCATAAAACCGGCATTAACCAAACCAACGGTCAAAACCGTTGTCCCGGAACTGCTCTGTATTAAAATGGTGACAACTATACCAGCTAATACACCCATAAAGGGGTTGCTTGTCGTCTTATCTAATATATCTCTAAGCCTGTCACCAGCAGATTTCTGCAACCCCTCGCCTACGTATTTAATCCCCAGAAGGAAAATGCCGAGTCCGCCGATAAACTCAAATATCAGTGTTTGCACATCGATATTCAAAGATTATTCCACCCTTCGAATGATGCTGAAATCTGTCACATACCTCCCCTATTATTAAAGCCCATAAGCTAATTTGTAAAGGATATTTACGAAAACGCAGTATAAAATTTAGTTTCCCCTGCCACACAGTGTTTTTTACTCAAAATTTAAGGCAAAATTTTCATTATTTTCATGGCATACATTAAAAAACCTATGAATCGTCAAGAATCATAGGTGTGTTCCTGCTCATCTGTGCTTTTTTCCACCAGTATTTTTGTGCCATCAACCTGAACCACCTTGATCGCAGTATTTTTAGAAATCCACTCTGCATTAGACATGGCACTGTAATTATTGTCACTGATACGAACAGTTCCCACTGGGCGCAAATCGCTGAGTGTCTTCCCCCGCTGATTAAGCAGTTGTTTCTCATTCATATTCAGGGAATTGTATCCTCTCTCCTTTGTCAGCTGATCTTTCAACGTGATTTTTGACCACATATCCCTGCGTTTAAACACCTTTAAGAAAATAAGCGATGAAAATCCACCGATAATAACACCTATTGCCGCATATAAGCCAGCAAATATGTTGGGAGCAGCCAATGCAACAGCCAGAAGCATACATACCAGTCCAATGGCCGCAAGGGTACCGTCATTAACAGCTTTACCATCAATAACAATCAGTAATATTCCGGCAAGATAAATAATAAGCATCATGATAAAAGAGCCTGTTTCCACATAAACAGTGAAATAAACGGTCATAAAACCGATACCGAGCAGAGCAAAAAAACCGCGCATATTCACAAGCAGTTCACCAATTAAAAATAAGGTGCCAAATCCGGTTAACACAATCCCAAACCAGTCCATCGTTAAAATAGCCATCATAACACTCACCCCCTTTACCACATTTTATGGCCGTTCTGATATTACATTTCATTGTTAGGGGAAATTCATATGAAAAAAATAACAAAATTTCTTTTTATACTATGTATCATATTGTTTTTAGTAAGTATTTATAATGATTTAACCAACGGAACAGTGCTGCAGACTGATTTAAACAGTCACGATCATCAGCCAGAAAAACAATTACAACTAACAGCTGTTAAAGTCAAAGTACAAACAGGTGATACGGTATTATCAATTGTCGAACGGCTCAGTGACCAGGATCAATCAATGAATCAGCAGAATGTGTCACAGATTATGACTGATTTCAAAACATTGAATCCTGATACTTCCCCGCTCGAAGTTGAGGCAGGGGACTATTATTACTTCCCCGTATACGACACTAAGCAAGTCAGCATGTCAGTCTCCCTTGCTGCTCAAACGGTTTAAAAAGAAAAACAGGAAAAATTCGGTTCGTCATGACTTTTCAATTTAATAAGGTCATTTCACAGCCATCGTGCATATAATAAATACTAAATAACGGCAAAGGAGCCAAATCTATGTCGACATTTATCAAGCAAATGGTTCGCAGTAAGCTGCAGCAGCTTACAACAGATGAATTGCTTTACCATGCACAGAAATACCATTTTTCAATAAATCGCAAACAGGCAACCGACATAACAGCCTACCTGCAGCAAGCTTCTATCGATCCATTTGATCCGGCCAGCCGGGACAAAATGGTTCAGGAACTTGCACGTATTACAGATGATGAAACAGCTGATCAAGCTGAGACATTATTTCAGAAAATCGTAGCCGCCTATGGGCTTGACGATCTGTTTTCGTAAACAGACGAAACTTTTTCTAAATCAGTAACCATGCTGGATCTGTCCTGGCAGCATCGTTACTGATTCATGATCTTTTCCTTCAGGTTCGGATCAAATTGTCCGTGCTTAATCATGTCAATTTCAAATTGATAAGGGGGTTGTTTATGTTTCTTATCTTCACCGACAAACGGCGTTTCTAATATTTTAGGCAGTTGCTCCAGCTGTGGATGAGTAATCACATAATGCAGCGCATCAAATCCAATATAGCCAAATCCAATATTCTCATGGCGGTCTTTATGGGCGCCCCGTTCGTTTTTACTGTCATTGACATGGACTACTTTCAATCGGTCCAGACCGATCGTGTTATCAAAGTCATTCAGAATACCATCAAAGTCATTCACAACATCATAACCACCGTCATGTATGTGACATGTATCAAGGCAGATTGATAATTTTTCGTTATGGGTAACACCATCGATAATCCTCGCGAGCTCATCAAATGTTCGCCCGATTTCAGAACCCTTTCCGGCCATCGTTTCCAGTGCAATCTGGACATCGCTGCCGCCAACGTTATCCAGCACATTATTCAGGCCTTCAATAATCTTCGCAATCCCTTCATCAGCTCCAGCACCTACGTGTGATCCCGGGTGCAGTACAATTTGCTTGGCGCCAAGGGCATTGGTCCGCTCAATTTCACTGCGCAAAAAATCCACACCTAATTCAAATGTCGCGGGTTTTGTTGTGTTGGCTATATTGATGATATACGGCGCATGAACGACCACATCATCGATGCCATTCTCTTTCATGTGGGCTTTGCCGGCTTCAATATTTAAATCCTCTATCGGCTTCCGCTTTGTATTCTGTGGTGCACCGGTATATATCATAAACACGTTTTCACCATATGAAACGGCTTGTTCACTGGAACCTTTCAGCATTGTTTTCCCGTTCATTGATACGTGTGAACCAATTTTTAACATAATTTCACCCCAGCATTATTTTTTCGGATTTTGATTCATCGTCTTTTTGATTGTTTCTTTTTGTTTTTTCATCTTTTTCTTATAACCTGGTTTTACTTTTTTCGGCTTTTTCACTTTTTGCCATGCTGCCCCATCGGTTTGACTGGCAGTTTTTTGTCGGCGATTGCGTTCATTCCGTGATTTTGTTTGTTGCCATTCGCCGTTTCGAATGTCCCAGAATGTGAACGTTATTCCTTTTTGCTGCAGCTTGCCAATCAACTGATTATCAGCATCATGATAGAGGCTGATAACCGTTCCTTCCATACCGGCACGGGCTGTTCTGCCGGCGCGATGTACATAAAAGTTATCTTCTTTAGGCAACTGAGCATTTATGACATGGCTGACACCTTTGATATCAATCCCGCGGGATGCAAGGTCAGTTGCTACAATATATTGGTAATGCAGATTTTGTATCTCTTTAAAGGTCCGCTTCCGTTCCCTTGGTGATAAGCCGCCGTGAATAATGCCGACCTTCAGACCTTTTTGCTGCAAGGACGCTGCCAGCGCATCAGCTTCATCTTTTCCGTTTGTAAATATGATGGCCAAATAAGGCTGAATAGCACGAGAAATGCCATAGATCATGTCAGCGTCGTTCCGATGTTCAGCAGAAATAAGCCGATGCTCCAATGTTTCCGGCAACAAGGAATCATTGATTTTAACGCGCAAGGGATTTTCCATGTATTTACGATAAAAATGTTCCAGCTGCTCAGGAATCGTTGCGGAAAAAGCAAGAATCTGCAGGTCTTCTTTCGTCCGGATGAGTAGCTGATCAATATCTTGAATCAACCCTAATTCCAGTGAAAGATCAGCCTCATCAATAACGAAAGCCGAAGACGAATATATGGATACAGCTCCTGATTTAACAGCATCGAGAATTCTTCCAGGTGTACCCACAATGATGTGTGGCGGCTTTTTTAATTTATCCAGCATTTTCTGCCTGTCTGTCCCGCCAACAAGCAGCTTAGCTGACCATTCATCAGCCTTTTCAGCCTTTTGAATAATGGTTTTGACTTCATCGTATATTTGTGAAGCAAGTTCCCGCGTTGGTGCTGTTATAACAAACTGAACTTCCTGTTTGGCCGCATCAAGCCGGTTGAACAGCGGTAACAGGTATGTGTGCGTTTTACCAGAACCCGTCTGTGACTGGCCGATAACACTCGTCCCCTGCAAAATCGATGGCATCGCCTGTTGTTGAATCGGCGTCGGCTCATGAAAAGCCAGCTGATTAATGACTTCTTTTATGACAGGGTGAAACGATAACTGATTGAATTGGTTATCCATATAGCTGTACTCCTTTACTAGTGGTATACTGGCATATTAAAAAAACGATTTAATCTTAAATGAATTGGAATGGCTCTGTGTCAGCATGCGATACGATGATATCCACACCCCTGCCGGCAAAATAATCTGCTAAATACGACTGAGTAACATGTTTCATCACTTTTTCCACATGATGGCCCGGATCAATAACTGACAAACCTTTTTCCCAGGCTTCTTGCGCCGGATGGAATGTCATATCTCCGGTAATCAAAACATCAGCCCCCATCTGTTTTGCTTTGTGAAGATATTTTTCGCCGCTTCCGCCTAATACAGCGACCTTTTTAACTTTCTTGCTTAAGTCTCCCGTTACGCGAAGATGCGGCACCTCAAAAGCTGTCTTGACCTTTTCGCATAATGACGCGAGCGTCAGCTTATCAGCTAAGTCACCAATACGCCCAATACCATAGGCCTGACCACTGTTTTCCACAGGATAAATATCGTAGGCAGCTTCCTCATAGGGATGTGCAGCAGTCATAGCTTTCAGTACGGCAGATAATTTTGACGCCGGGAGTATCGTTTCAATCTTAACTTCATCAGCAAATGTCAATTTGCCCTGCGACCCAAGATACGGATCAGTCCCAGCCAGCGGTTTAAACATTCCCTGACCAGGGGATTGAAACATACAGTGACTGTAGGCACCTATATACCCTGCTCCTTGTTCACCCATAGCATCTCGTACAGCCGAGACATGTGTTTCGGGAACAAAAACAGCCAATTTAACCAGTTTTTCCGTGTGATTAACCTCCAGGATTGTCCGGTTTTCAATCCCCAGCTGATCACACAGCATATCATTGACGCCGCCTTGTGCAATGTCCAGATTCGTATGAGCAGCATACACCGTCATATCATGCTGAAGAAGTTTTTGGACCACGCGTCCTTTAGCTGTATCCGCATTCACTTGATTCATTGGTTTAAAAAGCAGAGGATGATGGGCTATAATCAGATCTACATCATGCTGTACAGCCTCGTCAACAGTTGACTCCAGTACGTCCAGAGTGACCATTATCTTCTTAACAGGCTTTTGAAAGGAACCGATTTGCAATCCGACATTATCCCAGTCAAAAGCCAGATGTTTCGGCGCCCATTTTTCCATTGCCGTAAAAATATCAGCGTTGCGTATGACAGCTGCCATCGTCTAAAACCTCCTCAATCCATGCTAATTCCTGTCTAACAGCCGCGAGTTTCCTTGTGTCCGGTTCTGCAGCTTGTTTCATTTGTTCAATAATCTGACGGCGTACAGCGCGTTCATAGTACCATTTCCGGTAAAACACATGCGTTTTCTGCTGCAGCAAATAAGGACCAAACAGTAATTGTTTTTCAGTCATAGGCACTGCTGCAGCATCTTTGTCAGCCACAATAATTTCATAAATATGCCCATTTTCTTCAATAATACCTTCATTTGTGATGGGATAGCCATGCTCCTCAAGCCAGTGACGAACAATCGGTACCGCTACGTTAGGCTGAGCAATAATACGACCAACATTACTGAGCCGATCCTGTCCATCATCAAGAATCGTTTTAATCAATGTTCCGCCCATACCTGCTAAAACCACTGAGTCAACTTCTCCACTCTCTAGAACGTCTAAACCATTCCCATGACGCACACTGACTCGATCCGTTAATCCGTGTTGGCTGATTGTTGCCTGAGCGCTTCTAAAAGGGGCGTCTGCCACTTCGCCAGCTACGGCTTCTGCCAGATCATCCTGCTGACATACATAGCAGGGAATATAAGCATGATCTGATCCAATATCAGCAAATCGGGATCCTCTTGTTATAAATGATGCCACATATTCTAAACGCTGAGAAAGCTGACTGGCCAAATTCATATAAACGTCCTCCGTCGACTCAACTTTAACATAAAAGAGAGTAAGCCTGCTGCCTAACCAGTAAGCTTACTCTTTTAGCACTAACATGATCCTGCTTCGTGTTACTTTTGCTTCGAAAGCCATTTTGCCACAGCTTCACGTTTGTCTCCCTTAACGACACCAGGAGGCATGTTACCAGGGCCCTCGGCAATAATGTTTTTGATGTCCTCTTTCGAATGGTCGCTGCCGATTGTATCCAGAGCAGGACCGACTTTGCCCGATAAATCCTGGCCATGACAGCTGGCGCAATTATTCTGAAAGACTTTTTCTCCATCAACAGATGTCTTTTTTCCAGAGGAATCATCGCCATTCTGATCCTCCTGGTCTCCAGCTTGCTCCTGCTGTTCATCATCTTCCTGAATGGCCTTTTGCTGATTCAACCCTACAAATGAAACAACAATAACTAATAGTATGCCTATACCAGCAATTAAAGCATAAGGAATAACGGCATTTTTTCGCATGGTAGCTCCTCCCTATGTATGTGATATGATTAGAAATGCCCAGCTAAATTCATTTTACTGCAAAACCGGGCAAGTTTAAAGGATAATGTGCAGCATTTTCCAAAAAAACAAATGACTGGAAAGAACGTCTGTCATAGGTTTGATACGTATGTATAACAGTCATTGCACACAAATCATTGTGCTCAATGACTGAACAGCGTGCTATTCCAAAAAGTCTTTCAGCCGTTTACTGCGGCTTGGATGTCTCAGCTTACGCAATGCTTTTGCTTCAATCTGCCGGATTCTTTCCCTGGTGACACCAAACACTTTTCCAACTTCTTCCAACGTCCGTGTTCTGCCATCATCCAGTCCGAACCGTAAGCGCAATACGTTCTCTTCACGGTCTGTCAGCGTATCGAGGACACCTTCCAACTGCTCCTTCAGCAGTTCATATGACGCATGGTCTGTCGGTGAAACAGCTTCCTGATCTTCAATAAAATCACCCAAATGTGAGTCATCCTCTTCACCGATCGGTGTTTCAAGCGACACAGGCTCTTGAGCAATTTTCAGGATTTCCCGGACTTTATCGGGGGAAAGTTCCATCTCCTGGCCGATTTCTTCAGGAGTTGGCTCTCTGCCATAATCTTGCAGCAACTGGCGCTGAACACGTATAAGTTTATTGATCGTTTCAACCATATGCACTGGTATCCGGATCGTTCGTGCCTGGTCAGCGATGGCGCGCGTGATCGCCTGCCGTATCCACCATGTGGCATACGTGCTGAACTTAAACCCTTTACGGTAGTCAAACTTTTCAACCGCTTTAATCAGGCCCATATTCCCCTCCTGGATTAAGTCGAGGAATAGCATGCCACGACCGACGTAGCGTTTGGCAATACTGACAACCAGACGCAAGTTCGCTTCTGAGAGGCGTTTTTTGGCCTCTTCATCGCCATCTTCAATTCTTGTTGCCAAATCGATTTCTTCAGCAGCTGATAATAAATCGACTTTGCCAATTTCTTTTAAATACATACGGACCGGATCATTGATTTTAATACCGAGCGGGACACTGATATCATTTAAATCAAATTCTTCTTCTTTGGCAATTTCCTGCATTTTAGGATCTTCCTCAGAGTCACCGATCACTTCCACACCCTGATCTGACAGGTACTCATAAAATTCATCCATCTGCTCTGAGCTCATCGAAAAACTGGACAGACGATCAGCAACTTCTTCATAAGCCAGTATGCCACGTTTCTTGCCCATCTCCAGCAATTGAGCTTTTGCTTGATCCAGTGTCATTTCATTATTAGAATTATTGTCTTTTGTTTGTGACGATTTGTTTTCGGCCATGAGTCCCCCTCCTTCCAACTACAGTCATTTTAGAGTCTCCATCGCCTCTGAATTTCAATCATTTGCATGGCAATCTCAGCCGCCTTAATGGGGTCATTTTGCTGTTCGGCAAGCTTTTGTTCCGTTTTTAACGATTGAATATCCTGTTTATTACTTTGCTCAGAACGTATAACCCGTACATAGTCATTAATTTCACTGGTTGTAATAGCCTCATGGACGGGGATCATTGCAATTTCTGTGACCATTTCCTTTAATCGACTGTCGGGCAGCATTTCCAGAAATGAGCTGACATCCGGCTGATAGCCTTCTTCGTAATAAGCATAAAGATATGTTATAATAACTTTATGATCCTCAATGGTAAAAGAGGCACCTATATCCTCCCGCACTTTTTCAGCGATGGACGCGTCCTGCAGCATGTATGCAATGAGTTGTCGTTCTGCGTTATGAAAAGCCGGACGCAGCTTCTCTGAACGATTTTTATTTTCTCCCTTACTAGTATAACTGTTCCTACTCTTTTTATCCTTGTCAAGTCCCATTTTTTCCCGATTTGCCTGAATTTCATTCAAGAGTGAGTCCATTGAGACAGAATAGGCTTCACTGACTTCTTTTAAATAATATTCCCGTTCCACGGCACTATCAATCGTTGCGAGGTGTTTCAGTACATTTTCAATATATTGTATGCGATCGGACTCAACACTAAGATTAAAGTCTCTTTTTAGATATTGCATATAGAAACTGGTAAACGTCATGCTTGAGGCAATAACGTTCTGCCGAAACGATTCTGCGCCGTATTCTGTGATGTAATCATCCGGATCCATATTTTCTGTCAAATTGGCTATTTTTACATGGCATCCGGCTTTTCGCAGAGTTTCTGAAGCTTTATAAGCAGCATCCGTCCCTGCTGCATCGGCATCATAACAAATAACAACTGTATCAACATACCGCCGCAGAAGCCTCGCCTGGGATTCAGTCAGAGATGTTCCCAGCGTCGCCACAGCATTTTCCACACCAGCCTGATGAGCAGCGATCACATCCATATATCCCTCAAATAAGACAGCTTCAGCTTGTTTGCGGATCTGTTTTTTAGCTAAATCAAAGTTGTATAGAATTTTTCCTTTATGAAACAGATCATTTTGCGGACTGTTCAGGTATTTAGGGTCCTGCTCAAATAATGTACGGCCGCCAAAAGCAATCGTTTTTCCCAAGTGATTACGGATAGGAAATATTACTCTGCCCTGAAAGTTGTCCACTAGAGTATTGTCATCATTGACAGATATTAGACCTGCCTTAGCCAAGTGCTGCTGGTGAAAACCTTTTTTCGCTAAAAACTCGGCTGTAAAATCCTTGACGTTTGGGGCAAACCCGAGTTGAAACGTCCGGATGGTCTCATCGGTAATACCACGTTCGCGTAAATAGTGATAGCCATCTTCGCCATTTTTCGTATAACGCAGAACATGGTGATAAAGTTTAGCAACCCATTCAGAGGCATCAAGGATGTTCTGATTTTCCTGCGACAGAGAAGCGCCAGGATTCTGGATGGCTTCCGGCACTTCAATCCCGCTTCTTTCCGCCAGAAACTTCAATGCTTCGCTAAACGTATAACCTTCTATTTCCATGATGAATGTCAACACATTGCCGCCTTTTCCACACCCGAAACAGTGAAAAATCTGTTTATCCTGAGTGACAGAAAATGAAGGCGTCTTTTCCCCATGAAAAGGGCAAAGGCCAAAATAATTACGCCCTTGCTTTTTTAGCTGAATATAGTCGCCAATGACATCAACTATGTCATTTGACTTGCGTACTTCCTCAATCGTATCCTCTGATACTTGGGCAGACATATGGACCACCATGCTTTTATATTTCGATAGTCATCCTGAAAATCCTTTGTTATTCGACAAATAATTTTACATATCGATAATTTTTTAACGGTCATTAACATTATGCACTAGTTTAATAGGTTTTTCTCTTGCTGTCAGACAGCAGCTATAATTCATCTGACGTGCATGTTTAGATCATACTCACCTCTATAGTTATATTCTATATGATGCTGCATTATTCCTTCTCTAATAACACGTTTACTCACAGAATGGAACTGTCACCCCAGACGTGTTCGCCAATGCTTATACTTTGAAACACAACAACCGATTATAATACAAACATCGAAAAAATGCCATAAAAATAGTTGAACAAGTTTTTTCCATTAAACAACTGGAAACAATTGAAGGTGTCTATCACTAAATTTTCGCCGCAGAGAAGGTCACGTTCTTTCGAATTCTTCAGCGCTGTCTGAACATACGCATTATCGTATTAGCCGTTTCTTCAACCGCCTTATACGACACATCAACAACCTCACAGCCTATTTTTTCAACGATCTCATCAAAATAAGCCAGCTCCTGCTGGATTCGGTCCATATTAGCATAAGTAGCCTGATCACCAAGCCCCAATGCTTTGAGCCGTTCCTTTCGGATATCATTTAATTTTTCCGCACTTATCCGTAAGCCAACGCACTTAGCAGGATCAATATCAAAAAGGACCTCGGGCGGGTCAACTTCCGGTACGATTGGGACATTAGCCACTTTCAGTCGTTTATGCGCCAAATATTGTGATAAGGGTGTTTTGGACGTGCGGGAGACACCGAGCAGTATAATATCAGCACGAGCAATCCCGCGCGGGTCCCTTCCATCGTCATATTTAACGGCAAATTCAATAGCTTCAACGCGTTTAAAGTAATCTTCATCCAATTGATGAACCAAGCCAGGCTCCAAGCGTGGTGTTTTGTTAAAGGTGCGCTTCATCGCCTTCATCATGGGTCCCATTATGTCAATGATTTCCAGCCCCATTTGACTGGCCGCCTCATTGACATACATACGCAGATCAGGATCCACGAGCGTAAAACCGATCAGCGCCTGATTTTCTGCCGCTATCTGTAATGTGTCATCAATCGTTTTTTTATCTTCCACATATGGGACGCGCTGTATTTTGTATTCCCCGTCATTGAATTGGCTTAAACCTGCCTTGATCACAAGTTCTGCCGTTTCTCCTACTGAGTCGGAAAGAACGTAAATATGTGGTTTATCTCCCATCAATATCCCCCCTACAAATGTTCATCCGTAATCAGTTCTACAAAGGCTTTAGTGATGGTTGTTTTGGTAATACGTCCGACCATTTCAGTGCCTTTCTCTGAGTCTTTGACAACAGGCAGCCCATCTATTTGCCTGTTCATTAGCTTTTTGGCAGCGTCAATCAGCTGATCATCGCCATAACAAACCGTGATATTGGGCATTCTGGTCATAATAATATGGACTGGAATAGCGTCTAATTCCTGATTGCCGATACTGGCACGCAACAGATCTTTCCTTGACACAACACCTGTCAGGCATGCATCTCTGTCGACAACAAAAATTGTTCCCACATCGTCGAGAAACATCGTCGAGATGGCATCATAGACAGTTGCTTCCTCTTTAACGACGACCGGTACTGATTGGTATTCGTAAACTTTAAATTTCTTAATCGCTTCAGTTAATAATTCAGAACCTGTTTTACCCGTATAGAAATAGCCAACCCTGGGTCTTGCTTCAAGGAAACCCGCCATTGTCAATATAGCCAGATCCGGTCTTAGAGTTGCACGCGTCAAGCTCAAATGTTCAGCTATATGTTCACTGGTGATCGGGCCATTGTCTTTCACAATCTCAATGATTTGTTTCTGTCGATTCGATAATTCCACTTTGTCACCACCTGTACGTGTCAATGTGACATACTGCTCATGACTATTATACACCTTACAATAAAGAAGAAAAAGACGCGTCAATCAAATGTGCTGTTTCCATTCGATTGCCGACAAATCCGCATAATCGTATATGAGACAAGCTATCTGATAAAGCATCGCAAGCCGGTTCTCACGTACAGTCTTCTCGTCTGTCATAACCATATTGTGGTCAAAGAAACGATGGATAGGCCCCTGGAGCCTGCTTAACTGCTCCAATGCTTCAGCAGCATCCTGATTATGAACCTTCTCATAATAATCGTCTTTAACAGCCAGATACGTGTCATACAGTTCTTGTTCGGAGTCTGTTGCCAAAAGGCTCCGGCTGACTTCTGTCCGGATAGCTTTAGCAGCAAGATTTAACACACGGACAAGCGCTTCCTGGACAGGTTTGAAATCCGGATTATTCCGTTCATGTGATAACTTTTCTGCTTTTGCTGCGATATAAGAGATGATCCCGATATCATCAGCCAGCACGGCTTGAATAACATCTGCCTCAAGCGATAATTCTTTAAGAAGGTGTGTCATACGATTTCTGATAAACTGATCGATCGCTGTTCGCGTTGCCTCAGACGCTTCCTGGCTCGAATCCATATCCATGTACTGCTGTTCAGCTAATGTCAGGAATGATTCGACAGACACATGCCAGTTCCATTCTTTTACAATTTTTAACAAGCCAGTTGTCTGCCGGCGCAGTCCATAAGGATCCTGAGAGCCGCTTGGTGTCAATCCGGCTGAAATACAGCCGACAACTGTGTCCAGTTTATCAGCCACGCTGACAAGTGCTCCTGCAGTTGTTTCCGGCAGCTTGCCGCCTGCCTGATCAGGTAAATAGTGTTCTGCTACTGCTCTTGCAACATCACTTTTTTCACCCGCATTTAACGCATATGTTTCGCCTATAATACCTTGTAAATTTGTAAATTCATTGACCATATTAGTTGGCAAGTCGAATTTACATATCTCCGCTGCTCTTATTGCGTTTGACCGTGTTTCTTCATCAAGATCAAGCCATTGCGAAAGTTTGTCGGTTATAGCTGTTACCCGTTTCACTTTATCGCCAATTGTTCCCAGTTTTTCCTGAAACACAATCCGGTTCAGTTTTTCTAAATAATAATCGATGGACTGTTTCTGGTCTTCTTCAAAAAAGAATTGCGCATCTGCGAGCCTCGCCTTAAGCACTCTTTCATTCCCTTTGACCACCGTATTCAAGGCATGTTCGTCTCCATTCCGCACGCCGGCAAAATGCGGGAGCAATTCACCATTCCCCGATTTGACCGGAAAATAGCGCTGATGTTCTTTCATCGACGTTATCAGAACATCTGGCGGGAGTCTTAAATAAGAATCGGAGAATGCCCCGATAAAAACGGTCGGGTACTCAACCAAATGAGTCACTTCCTGCAGCAATTCATCATCTTCCGGGATGGTAATTCCATTCGCCAATTCCGCATGCTGTAAACCGGAGACAATCATTTGCCGCCGCTTTTCAGGATCAGCAATAACATATTGCTGATGCAGGACTTCTTCATAGTCAGCAGGTGAGGCTAGTGTTACGGCATCGCCCAAAAAACGGTGCCCATAAGTCCGATTGCTCGTGCTCACACCGGTGATTTCAAATGGTATGACTTCTTCACCGAATAAAGCCACCAGCCAGCGTATTGGACGCGCATAGCGCAGTTTATGATCAGCCCAGCGCATCGTTTTCGAGAATTGGAGTGATGTCACAATATCACGAAACTGCGGCAATAGCTCCTCTGTCGGCCGTCCAATGACCTGTTTGGTTACAAAAATATAAGGTGTGCCTTGAACATCCTTCGTATAAATGTCGTCCACTGTTTTCCCCTGTCCTCTGGTGAAGCCGGTTGCTGCTTTCGTCCATTGTCCCTCAGCATCCTGGGCAATCTTCAATGATGGCCCTTTCACTTCTTCTTCCAGTGACGTCTGCGCCTCAGCCACATCGGTTATCTGGACAGCGAGCCTGCGCGGTGTGGAAAATGATTGAATGGATGCGTAAGCAATTCGTGAATCAGCCAGCCAGTTTTCCGCTTTTTCAAGCAGCTGTTTTTGCGCGTCAGCAACAAACCTGGCCGGAAGTTCCTCAAGCCCGATTTCTACTAAAACATTTTTCCCCATTATTGCTCCTCCTTTTTCAGCATTGGAAAGCCGAGCCGCTCCCGCTCTGCTACATAGGCTTTAGAAATTTCTCTGGCCAGATGGCGTATACGGGAAATGTAGCCGGTCCGCTCGGTAACTGAGATGACACCTTTTGCATCGAGTAAATTAAAGGTGTGTGAACATTTTAAAACGTAATCATATGCCGGGAATACCAGACCATTTTCCATCGTTCGCTTCGCTTCATTTTGATACATTGTAAATAGCTCAAAAAGCATATTTGTATCAGATTCTTCAAATGTATATTTCGAATGCTCATACTCAGGCTGGAAGAAGATGTCACTAACCGTGACACCATGCGTCCATTCTAAATCAAACACGTTATCCCGATCCTGTATATACGATGCGAGCCGTTCAATACCATACGTCAGCTCAACGGAAACAGGATCAGCATCAAGTCCGCCAACCTGCTGAAAATAGGTGAACTGTGTGATTTCCATGCCATCCAGCCACACTTCCCAGCCGAGACCTGCAGCTCCAAGGGTGGGGTTTTCCCAGTTATCTTCCACAAAACGGATATCATGTTCCAGCGGATCAATACCAAGTACCTTTAAGGAATCCAAGTACAATTCCTGAATATTTTCCGGTGATGGTTTCATAATAACCTGAAATTGGTGATGCTGGTACAAACGGTTTGGGTTCTCACCGTAACGTCCATCCGCAGGCCGACGTGACGGTTCAACGTACGCCACATTCCAGGGTTCAGGTCCAAGGCTTCTGAGCAGTGTCATCGGCGACATAGTACCTGCTCCTTTTTCCACATCATAAGCCTGCACTAATATACAATTTTGCTCTGACCAGTGTTTCTGCAGGGCTAAAATCATTTCTTGAATCGTCATTATTTGATCCCCTCCATTTCTCGCTCAAAAGTAAACACGCCTGCATTATAAAAAGCAGCTATCGAGGATCTGTTCCGATAACCTCTTAGACAGGCTGTTATATAAACATGAAAAATACCCCATCGCTATGTCAATCATTGAGACATAGGGACGGGGTATTCCGCGGTTCCACCCTATTTGCTCCTGTCAGGGAGCCACTTTATCCGCATCGCTCCGGAGTGCCATCCCTTATGGGCTGTTAATCCGGCTCTCACCATTCCGGACTCGCTTCAAAACAACTGTTCATAAAGTATTCGTCTCCATCAGCACAATTCCATACATAATAAAACTAAGTATAAATATCATACATAGCAACAGCAACATTGTCAAGTTTTCAGTCTAATAAAGTTTATCCAATTGTTTAAGAAATCGTTTTGATTTAAGGTAGTAGCCACCATACTGATCATAATACGCATCCAGGATATGTCGCAGCAGCTGTTTGTTTTCCGGCTTAACCGAAATACGGCCTACCCGCTGCAGTTCAACTTCGGAAAATATAAAAAACAGGCGTGCCAGATTATCGGAAATCTCAATTGCTTGCTGATCTTCATGATAACACCGGGAGCAAAGCAGGCCGCCTTCAGCGATGGAAAATGCAAAGGGGCCACTGGTGCCGCCACAATGGACACACTGATTAACAACAGGGGCAAATCCCCCTTTTTTGAATAACTTCAACTCATACATCATGATAGGGATACCGGCCTCATCATACGCCGCAATCCACTCCAGTGTTTGGTAAAGCTGATCAAACAGGTATGGGTCGGGTGAATAATTCTCTGTTAACTTATCGGTCAATTCAACAATATAAGCAGCATAGGCGGTTTTGATAATATCCTCGCGTATATGCCGGAATGAGTAACTAACGTCTCCCTGCTGAATTGTACTCAGCCCTGAATTAAGATAAACAAAAAAGACACCATATATGAATGGCTGCGTTATAGCAGCCATTCGACTTTTTGGTTTTTTGGCTCCTCTGGCTATTGCAGGAACTTTTCCTGATTGTTCACTAAACAGCGTCACAATTTTATGCGATTCACCATAATCTTGTGTTTTCATCACAATTGCCGGCATTTTTTCAAGCAAAACATATCACCTTCTCACAATGACAAATCGTCGTTACATGTTTGTGTTAATTGATTTATCGTTATGATATTTCTGCCCGTTTTCCTGGTAGTGCCCTTTTTCCAGCTCTTTTAACAATAAATAGGTTTCAATGTTTCCTGTTTGACTGAATAATTCCCAAGTAAAGCCGATCACAAGAAACCCGCCTTTCAATTGCATGTAATGTTTGCCTGCAGTATTAGATTCTCCATTAGTTGTTTGTACGATGAGTATTAATTTTTACCAAGTTAATATTCGTCATGGCGAAAACCGAATTCATGAAGTTGGGATTCACTGTTGCGCCAGTTTTTCTTGACTTTTATCCAAAGATCCAGATAAACCTTCGAACCGAGGAGTGCTTCAATATCTTTACGGGCTTTTTGACCAATTGTCTTCAGCATGGTTCCTTGATGCCCAATGATGATGCCTTTTTGTGATTTCCTTTCAGTAACAATTACTGCCTGAATAAAAACAGTATTCGACTGTCTTTCCTCAATGTTTTCAATAGCGACAGCAATTGAATGAGGAATTTCTTCGCGCGTTAATTCGAGCACCTTTTCACGAATTAACTCACTGATGATAAAGCGCTCGGGATGATCAGTGATGTGATCGGCTGGATAATACTGCGGGCCTTCCGGAATACGCTTTTTCAATTCGTCTTGCATTTGGGGTAAATTGTGACCTGTTAGCGCGGAAATCGGAATAATCGCTTCAAATAGATATTTGTCTTTATAATTTTCGATCAATTGTAGCAACTGGTCTGATTCAATCAGATCCGTCTTATTTATAATTAAAAACACAGGACTCGTAACCTGCTGCAGCCGGTCCAGAATGTACTGATCCCCCTTGCCATAGCCCTCTTCCGCGTTAACCATAAGCAAAACGGCATCCACTTCGTTCAAGGTATCTTCAGCAATCTTGACCATAAAGTCACCCAGACGATGCTTGGGTTTATGAATACCTGGTGTATCAATAAATACAAATTGCGCATCGTCAGTTGTGAGAACACCCTGGACACGATTCCGTGTTGTTTGTGCTTTATCACTCATAATCGCAATCTTTTCGCCAATCATTTGGTTCATAAAAGTCGATTTACCGACGTTGGGTCTGCCAATAATAGCAATAAACCCTGATTTAAATTCTTCTGACATGATGCAGCCTCCGAAATATGCCTCTTTACAGGGATGATAGTTTTTATGATACTGTAAATTTCAATATATTTCATGTGAATAGACAAAACATGCAAAAATAACGATAAGTTCTACATAAATTGCCAATCTGTGCGCCTGCGGGTTTGCGCGTCTTATCCAAGTTCAGGAAGAAAAATGATAATCCCTGCGACAGCAGCAGCAATTGCCGAGATCAAAACCGCCCCTGCTGCTATATCTTTAATCACTTTTGCTTGCGGATGTATGTTCGGCCTGAGATAATCGAGCATCTTTTCAACAGCTGTATTAAACAGTTCCGCTGTCAATACCAGACCAATAAGGAGTGAAATAAAAGCCCATTTTATAAGCGGCAGATGCAGTGCAAAGCCAGCTGCTATGACAGCTAATGCTACGATCGAGTGGATCCTGAAATTACGTTCTGTCCGGAAGGTTTCTTTAAGACCATTATAAGCTTGAAAGAGCCCAATCACAGATTTCGTGTGATTATCGTTCAAGGCCGAATTCACCCAGAATGTGCTCCTGCTTGCCGAACATCTCTTTTTCATCACGCTGATTCATATGGTCATAACCAAGCAGATGAAGAAACCCATGCACAGCCAAAAAACCCAGTTCTCTTTCCAGCGAATGACCATATTCCTCCGCTTGTTCCTTTGCTTTATCCAGCGAAACGATAATATCACCAAGGATGAGCGGAAGCTCCTTTCCGATAATTTCTGTCTCATCAGCCGTATTTTCCTGCAGAGCAAATGAAATCACATCTGTCGGCCGGTCCTGCTGGCGGTAATTCCGGTTAATTTCTGTGATTTGTTCATTGCTGACAAACGTCACAGATACTTCGGCCGCACTGGCCACACCCTCTTTTTCACCCGCGAATATTATGAGACGCTGAAGCAAATCTATATAGTCCGCTGCAACGGCTCTTGTTTGGTCCTGGAAATCAATATGCATGATTCAGCCTCCTCACATCAACACATGTAGGTCTTTTAAATATGGTCATAATAGATGCCAGGGTGCTGATTTATACGCCCTTCCAGCAGCACCATCACCAATAGGTTCGAAACCCGCATCGTTTTCATTGCCGTAAGTAACTAGCCCCCATAACAGCTGAGGTCTAATACTGCCGGCAGCACTAGGTCGTATTTTTGTAGGCTTCAATAATTTTTTGCACTAAAGGATGTCTGACAACGTCTGTTTCGTTCAAATGAACAATCGAGATGCCAGCGACGTCCGCCAATAACTGCTGAGCTGATTGTAAGCCGGATTGAGCACCATTTGGCAGATCAATTTGGGTGATATCGCCATTAACGATCATCTTTGAACCGAAACCCAGACGTGTTAAAAACATTTTCATTTGTTCCGGCGTTGTATTTTGCGCCTCATCCAGTATAACAAATGCATCATCAAGTGTCCGTCCACGCATATAAGCAAGCGGAGCAATTTCAATCGTATCACGCTCGATCAGGCGATTGGTGTGATCTCCTCCGTACACATCATGCAGGGCATCGTATAAAGGTCTTAAATACGGATCAACTTTTTCTTTCAGATCGCCTGGCAAAAAGCCCAAACTCTCACCTGCTTCGACAGTGGGGCGCGTTAAAATAATACGGTTAACTTCGCCGTTTTTTAATGCTTGAACAGCCATAACAACAGCCAGATATGTCTTGCCTGTACCGGCCGGTCCAATTCCAAAAACAAGATCGTCCGCCTTAATAGCATCAATATAACTTTTTTGACCCAATGTTTTGACGCGAATGGCTTTACCTTTTGCATTTTTTGTGATGTCATCCTCAAAAAGTGCGGCAAATTGATTAATTTTCCCTTTTTTTGCCAGATCAACAGCATAAACAACATCGCGTTCTGTAATGTCCAGCCCTTTCCTGACAATCGATAGCAGTGTAAGCAAAATATCTTCCACCAAGGCAATGTGTTCGTGATTGCCGGAAACACTGACATGTTCGCCTCTGGTGACGATTGATACGTCCAGCTGCTGTTCCAGTTGTTGTAAGTGTTTATCATTCGTACCAAACAAACCTAACGCTTCATTAGGATTTGTAAGCTCCAAATCGATTGTTTTCAGGTTATTCGGCATAATCAATCTCCTTGGTCTATTGGTTCATGTTTGACAATATCCTCTTCAACAGACATGTATAAGATTAGTTTAACTTTACCATTCTCGACTGTTTCTTGCAAAACATTATCAGACGTGATTACTGCCTCGGGCCCCAATTTTAATTGGAGTTCTTTTCGTGCCTGTTTAATGCCAGCTTCAACAGCTGCATCTTTATCTCTTTCTGTTTTATGGTATGTTTTTTCATTTAAAGTCGTTTCCATTAAACTTATAGGCAGTTTCCATTTAAACAAATAAAGATCCTTTTCCTGCCGTTCGCGTTGAACATCTGAAAAGTCCGGATCACCAAATCCCCATATAGGTATTTCTGTATGACCGATTTTTATATGGTATCTCTTTTCAGTATTCCCTGTTATCTGTTCAGAATTAACTTCTAAGGGAACGGTCACCTCTGTTTCATACCAGGTTTTAGCAGTTATCTCACCCTCGGCAGCAACGACTTCATCTGACTTGTCACTGGTTTCATCCGCCTCTTCATCGTCATTTTCTGCATCCTGCAGTTCACCAGAAACAAGCACATCTCCTGGCTCAACATAATCGTTCACCTGAACGAGTGGTCGGCCTTTTGAAACATACATTTTTTCAACAACGCCCGTTTTGGCGGCTACAAGATTGCGCGGTCCGTCAACCTCCTCCTCTTCCACAACCGTTTTTTCAACGCCTTCAAACAGAAAGCTTGTCCCTTGCTGTTCAACACCGATCCATAATAATTCAGGAATATCATTAATCAGATTTTGCTGAATGTCACTTGGGGAATCGAGTGTGAACGTCCATGTTCCCTGATAAATGCCATATTCATTCAATTGTTTACTGATCTTCTCCTCAATATCTGTTGGAACACCTGTAATACGTATTTCCCATATAATATTTGACAAACAAAAAAGCAGTATAACACTTAATAAAAGAGCAATTAAAATCTGTTTTCTGCGAATAAATTTCTTGAACAAAAAAGGAAAACCATGTCTGCCAGTAAATGATAATTGATAGCTCGTCCCCTGTTTCAAGCGTTTTATATCAGGTATAGCCTGTAACGTCACATTTCCGGAGCAGGTATTCTCAGATTTTTTTTCAATATCCCAGACGGCAATCCCCTGTTCACTGCATTTCTGAAAAAATAATTCCGGTTTGGCGCCTTTTACCAGAATGGTCACATAGCCTGTCAGTGAAGTGCCTTGTATATATTTCATGTCCTCCTCCTTAATCTGCTGTTAATCAGGCATAAATTTGACTTCTTCGATATTGCCTTCCAGCAATATTTCTTCAGGCAGCATCATTTTTAAGACAAATGCTGTCCCAGTAATTTGTATATACCCTTTGTTCGTTTTAAGCTTAAGCTCAGTTTCGGAATAAACCATTAGACCCTTATGATTTTCAATATAGATATGCAGCTGACCGATCATGGTGATCCGGGGTAACTCCATCATAACGTCAGAAGGAAGTGAAAAATGTTTAGATAGCCATGGACCAATTCGCTGTTGCCATTTTTTCACTGAAGCCTCCCCCCTTCTCTCACCATATATTTATGACTGTAAGGCTAGGATAAGAACAAAAAAAGAACCAATCCCGGACTACATCTGTCCGGAATTGGTTCTTTTGCTATATTTTTGTTTTCGTTGGGCAACTTGGCTTCGATATGGTCTAAGAGCCCGCGGCTGCCCCAGTACTTCCGACATAATCACACCGTTAACAATACCCTCTCGCGTCAAGTTATGACGCATCTCTTTTCGCATCACTTGCTGGGCTGATGTTAAACCTTCTGCCGTTTTCCTGGTATTATGCTGATCCGGCGCATGATAAGCTGGTTCCTGTGTTTGACTATTGCCAGCCGGATTCACATAGTCAGCGAATTGTTTTCGCTGCTCTTCTTGTTGTTCCTCAATAGATGCAGGCAAGTCAACTGGTTCAGGCTCACGTTCGAAATTCGCGCCTCCAGCTGTTTGCGTTTCACTGCCAGAAGAGGAAGACCGAGACGCCGTTTGATCACGGCGAGGACTCCCAGCATCTCCATCATCATGTTCCGTACTGTCTTTAAAAAAGTGGTTCGAAAAGATCGCAATGATGATGCCGATAATGGCTAAAATGATTTCCATCATAACCCTCCTATATCATCAAAGAGACCGTTATTCATTCCGATTGTTGTCATTTTTCTCGCTGTCATCGTCCGTTATTTTGCCAATCATATCACGCATATCCGTGTCAGCGTCGATATTCTTATAATTCATATAATCCATAACACCCATGTTGCCGGAACGCAGGGCTTCAGCAAGTGCACGCGGCACCTCAGCTTCAGATTCAACCACTTTAGCACGCATTTCTTGCACACGTGCCACCATTTCCTGTTCCTCTGCCACAGCCATTGCACGTCTTTCTTCAGCTTTAGCCTGCGCAATGTTTTTATCTGCTTCAGATTGGTCTGTCTGCAGATTAGCTCCAATATTTTCGCCAATGTTGACATCAGCAATATCAATTGACAGAATTTCAAACGCAGTGCCTGAATCCAGTCCTTTCCCTAAAACATTATGAGAGATAGCATCAGGATTTTCCAGAATATCTGTGTGCGCCTTAGAGCTCCCGATTGTACTGACAACGCCTTCGCCAACACGGGCGATAACCGTTTCTTCTCCGGCGCCGCCGACCAGTCGGTCAATATTTGCACGTACCGTAATCCGCGCTTTTGCTTTCACTTCAATGCCATCCATCGCGATACCCACAATAAATGGAGTCTCAATTACTTTTGGATTAACGCTCATGCCCACAGCGTCCAATACATCACGGCCAGCCAGATCAATAGCTGCCGTCCTTTCGAATGACAGTTCAATATTCGCTCTCTGGGCAGCAATCAGGGCATTGACAACTCTGTCAACATTTCCTCCTGCAAGGTAGTGACTTTCCAGCTGATTCGTGGACACACCCAGTCCTGCTTTATGAGCTTTGATCAGCGGATTGATGACTCTGGCCGGTACAACCCGGCGCAAGCGCATCCCAACGAGTGTAAATATGCCAACTTTCACCCCTGCAGCAAGGGCACTGATCCATAGAAGAACTGGAATAAATGTGAATAATATAGCCAGAGCAATTAAAATAATTGCAATAATGATAATCGGCATCAGTTGTTCCAGACCCAAATAAATCCCTCATTTCTTAATGATTTAAATTTCTCTTACAATCACACGAATCCCTTCAACTCTGACAACGCTTATTGATCTGTCTTTTTCAATAAATCCCCCCTCAGAAACAACATCAACCCGCTCATTGCCAATTAAGGCACTGCCGGACGGTCTTAGAGGTGTCAGCGTTTCGCCTGTGCAATTAAGAAGTTCTTCCCGGTTGTCTGTAGCCACATACCCGTGCTCGGTTGAGGTCTGATCAGTTAGTACAATACGGTTGAAAAAACTTTTTTCGCGGCTAATGGTTTTAAACAGGATAGCCGCGGCGATTAGCGTTACAACTAAAGCAATGCTGATACTCATCACCATTTCACCAAGATCCTGACCTGACATGATAAGCGACCCAATAACTGAAGCAACGCCCAGTATTCCAGCAATCCCACCTGACAGGAAGAATTCCGCAATGATAAGTCCAATACCCAGTATTAATAATATGACAGCTTCCATGCCAGCGAGGCCAGCGATGATATGGCCATAAAAAAATAAGATTAGTGCCAGTATACCAATACTTCCAGGAATACCAAAACCTGGTGAGAACAGCTCCACAATCAAACCAATGCTGGCTACTGATAAAAGAATCGGAACAACAACAGGACTCGTAATAAATCTTGCCAGATGTTCGGAAAAGGTCATTTCGACCTCTGTGACATCAGCATCGCTGTAGCCTAATTTATCCAAAAGTTCTGCACGGCTTTCAACTGTCCCATTTGAATAACCAATTTCTTTCGCTGTGCTTGCTTCAAGAGTCAAATATTTTCCTTCACCCGCTCCATATTTCGGCATATCGATACTTGGATCAGCCATCGCAGCAGCATACTGTGGATCGCGTCCATTCGATTCGGCAGCACTCTTCATAGCTGACAGCCACGCTGATTGGGCTTTTTTGTCAGCAGCTGTCCCGTCCTGGTTGATAACACCGCTTGCTCCCATAGTCGCCTGTGGTTTCATATAAATATTATCTGTATTCAGTGCTAAGAAAGATCCAGCAGACAGAGCTCGATTGGCTATAAAGGAAGTCGTCTCAATGTCCACCTTTTGGAAATTCTGAGCGATTTGTTCAGCGGCATTCACGGCCCCGCCTGGGGTATCAATTTTAAAAATAATATGATCCGCTTTATTCTCTTTCGCTTCATCAACCGCACGACTAAGGAATGCTTCAAGTCCCTTTTCGACCTCATCCTTAATCGGGATAACATAAACGTGCTCACTGTCATGACCACTTTCTGCGGCAAAGGACGGAAGCAGCATACCGGATAAAGCATATAATACACTAACGATCATTATCAGAAAAAATT
Organism: Lentibacillus kimchii; assembly: GCF_042666895.1. Lineage (GTDB taxonomy): Bacteria > Bacillota > Bacilli > Bacillales > Amphibacillaceae > Lentibacillus > Lentibacillus kimchii. The sequence continues at coordinate 115,502 of NZ_JBHTGR010000057.1, read as the reverse complement.
GCCTGTATCCAGTCCCTTTCACCCAATTCCTCCTTCCTTTATACCAAATCACTCGCCATGCTTAATGATAGATGATTGTTTCAATTTAGACATTTGTTTAAAATCATAACATAAACCATTCATAATATTATAGGTTTTTTCACTAAAGAACTGATTCGACTAAACCATAGACGTTAAAAAAGTCTTACCGTAAGCCGGCAAGACTTTTAAAATGACTCTAAATGTTTTTGGACCAATTGGTTAATTTGAGCACCATCAGCTTTTCCTTTAACTTTTGGCATAACTGTGCTCATAACCTTGCCCATATCTTGTTTGGAAGTTGCCCCGACGTCTTCGATGGCTGCCTTCACAACTCGTTCCAGTTCTTCTTCGGAAAGCGGCTGGGGCATATATGTTTGAATAACATCAATTTCCGTTTCCAGTGGCTCAACAAGATCATCGCGGCCAGCTGATTTAAATTCTTGGAGGGAATCCTTCCTTTGCTTCAGCTCTTTTGAAAGTACCGTTAATTCCTCGTCTTCTGAAAGACTTTGCTTACCAAGTTTGATGGTTTCATTCTGCAATGAAGCTTTCAGCATGCGAATGACCGCAAGTCTGTCTTTTTCTTTGGCTTTCATTGCCTGTTTCATGTCCTCATTCAGCTGTTCCATCAATGCCATGGGCCTGCACCTTCTTTATTTGCGCTTTCTGGCAGCTTCAGACTTTTTCTTACGTCGCTCACTTGGTTTTTCGTAATGTTCACGCTTACGGTATTCCTTCAATGTACCACTTTTGGATACATCGCGTTTAAAGCGGCGAAGAGCATCATCAAGAGACTCGTTTTTACGAACGCGAGTTGTATTTGACATACTAATTTCCCTCCCTCCGAAGCACAAAACAAAAATAAAATAATACATGTATAACTTCAAGACTTATGTCAAACATGTCTGGATACAGTATAATATATTTAAGTCTTTAAATCAACTAAAAGTTTATAACCAAGACCGACTCAGAGGCACCTGCCTGTCGGAATCACTCTTCTGCACTGTCTATAATCGCAGCACCGGCGCTGGCACCAATCCTGGAAGCGCCAGCATCAATCATGGCTGTCATCGTTGACAGATCACGAATGCCGCCTGAAGCTTTAACACCCATAGCGTTTCCAACAGTTTTCCGCATCAATTGAACATCGCTGACAGCGGCTCCACCGCCCGAAAATCCTGTCGATGTTTTAACATAGTCGGCACCTGCCTGTTCAGCCAAGTAGCAGGCACGTACTTTTTCTGCATTCTCCAGAAGAGACGTTTCAATAATCACTTTTGTCAAAGCGTGTTCCTTTGCTGCAGCAATAACGGCCCCAATATCCTGCTGGACAGTTTCATCGTTGCCCGACTTTAATTCACCGATATTCATTACCATATCCACTTCAGTCGCACCATCTTTAAGTGCCTGATTTGTTTCAGCAACTTTGGATGCTGTCGATGTGGCTCCAAGCGGAAACCCTATAACAGTACATACTTTCACGTCTGTGTCATGTAAATAAGCATAGCAATATGGGACCCAGTAAGGATTAATGCAAACCGAGGCAAACCCGTACTCCCGTGCCTCTCTGACGACCTGGCTCATCTTGTCTTCAGTTGTATCAGGTTTTAATTGTGTATGGTCAATATATTTAGCTAGTTCCCGGCTCATTTTCTGATTCCTCCTAAATCATCAATGGTATCTCTTGAGTTTAACATATCGGTATCAGAGATGCAGGCGTTAACGCCGGCATGTACCAGATTCAGATCACAGCAAATCACGCAACGGCGAAAGAAACAGCACCTTGTTCGATATTAATAATACGCTGACTCTTCAAATTGGTAAGAGATACTTGCCAGCGCATATAAAGCAGCTGTTTCTGTGCGTAAAATACGCGGCCCCAGACGTACAGGGTAGAATGCATTTTGTTTTAACAAATCAGCCTCTTTTTCGGAAAAACCGCCTTCTGGACCAATAACAATCAGTACGCGTTCTCCCGGCCGCACGTTCTTGATATAACTGCTGAATAACTGCTGTGTTTCTTTTTTTGCCTCTTCCTCATAAGCGAACAATTTCAGATGATAGCCTGCATTCACCTCAGCCAGTTTCTTAAGATCACTGATCGGCTGAATAGACGGCATTTTATTACGCTGGCTTTGTTCACTTGCTTCTTTGACAATTTTATTAAATCGCCGCATCTTTTTGTCCATTTTTTTATCATCCCAGACAACAACTGTCCGTTCAGACCGGACAGGAATAAATGAAGCCGCACCCAGTTCTGTTCCCTTTTGCAGGACTGTTTCCATTTTATCGTTTTTTGGCAGTCCCTGGGCAATCGTCACTTCAACAGGGGATTCGGCAGATCCCTCCAGCCATTCCTTAACGACCGCGTGAACCACATTATTTGTAATGGACGTTATGGTTGAGGTGGCAGCTTGCCCGTTCGGATGGCTGCAAATAATCGTTTCACCCGTTTTAGACCTCATAACGCGGATGATGTGATGGGCATCATCACCGGTTATCACAATTTCGTTATCATTCCAATTTTCTGCTGGTACAAAATAGCGCTGCAACTCACGCACCACTCTCTTTTTGAGGCTTTTGTGCAACAATCGCGATCCAGTCTTCCATAGCACTCACACCAACAAGGTGAAAACCAGCCTCTTTCAGACCATCTTCCACCATCTGTTGCTTATCCTGAATGATGCCAGACGTGATAAAATAGCCGCCTGGTTTCAGGTTTTTCCAGGCATCAGGAATAAAAGTCACAATAATTTCCGCTAGAATGTTGGCTATAATAGTGTCAGCTTGTCTATCAACCTGATCGAGCAAATCATTCTGTTCCGCAAAAATCTTATCCTGGAGACCATTTAAATCACGATTAATCTGCGTGCTTTTAACAGCAACATCGTCGAGATCCAATGCATGAACGACCCCGGCACCGAGAAGACCGGCAGCAATACTTAGCACACCGGAACCACATCCTACATCGATGACGGTATCATTCGTATGTATATAGCACTCTGCAGCTTGAAGACTTAACAGCGTTGTCGCATGTGACCCAGTTCCAAATGCCATACCTGGATCAAGTTCAATCATAATTTCATGATCTGCTGGTTCATAGTCTTCCCAAGTCGGGACAATTGTCATTGTGTCAGATACGTTAACGGGATTATAATACTTCTTCCAAGCGTTCGCCCAATTTTCTTCGTTAACTTCGTTCAACACCTCAATTTGCGTCTTTCCGGTATCCACTTCATATGCAGGCAGTGCCTGAACAGCTGACTCAATATGCTTAATTGATTGCTGCAAGTCACTGTTTACCGGCAAATAGGCTGTAACATAAACGCCTGTTTCAGGATAATCAGCGGGATTCAATTCATATATCTCACCAAAAGAAGACCTTCGTTCCTTATTTAAATCGGCCGGATCATTAATAACCAGCCCATTAATGCCTGTCTCATATAGAATATTGCTAATTGGTTCAACAGCTTCACGGGTTGTATGTATACGTATTTCAGACCAGTTCACAATACAGCCTCCTGCTTTTCTGGCGATAGCAAACAATTAAAATTTAATCAAACCATTAGAATGAAAGGACTTCTGCCAGCACCCCCATTCTATAAAAATAATTCTTATTTAGGGGGGCGTTCAGAAGTCCCTCATAATCTTTCTTATGTCAGCCGGATGTTAATTTTTGAAGGCATTTTTGAAACGCTGGAACAACGAGCCTTGTTCGTCTGTGGCTTCATTTCCGCCAATTTCATTAAATTCTCTCAGCAATTCCTTTTGCCGATCAGACAGCTGGCTCGGTGTGACCACTTTAACTTCAACATGCTGGTCGCCTTGGCCATAGCCATGTACGTTAGGAGCACCTTTACCTTTTAATCGGAAGACTTTTCCTGTTTGTGTGCTCGCAGGAATTGTCAGCATCACTTTGCCGTGAACAGTCGGCACTTCAACTTCATCGCCAAGAGCTGCCTGTGCAAACGTAATTGGAAGTTCACAGTAGATATGGTCGCCATCACGTTCAAAAAACTCATGCGTGCGCACCTGAATAACGACAAACAAGTCTCCCGGCGGTCCGCCATTAACACCTGGCTCGCCTTTGCCGGCTACTCTGATTTGGTGACCTTCATCAATACCTTTAGGAATGGTGATGTGAATGCTTTTATTCGTCTTCACTTTGCCGTTGCCGCCACATGTATTACATTTTTCCGGAATGATTTTACCAGTACCATTACAATAATGGCATACACGGCGATTAACGACACGGCCAAATGGTGTGTTCTGCTCGGTATTTAATTGACCAGATCCCTGACAATGGGAACAAGTCTCCGTTTTCGTACCAGGTTTGGCACCGGAACCATCGCATGTGTCACATTCTTCTTCGCTTGGTATATTGATATCTGTTTCTTTCCCGAAGATGGCCTCATCAAAATCCAATGTCATGGTATACTGTAAATCAGCGCCTTGCTGCGGTGCGTTCGGATCACGTCTGCGTCCGCCGCCGAAGAACATATCAAATATATCACCAAAACCGCCAAAGTCACCGAAGCCTTGAGCACCACCAAATCCACCTTGGCTTTCAGCTCCAGCATGGCCGAACTGATCATATTGTGTTCGTTTTTGTTCATCACTCAGTACTTCATAAGCTTCTTTGACTTCTTTGAATTTTTCAGAAGCATCTTCTTCTTCACTGACATCCGGATGATATTTTCTTGCCAATTTGCGATAAGCTTTTTTTATATCGTCCTTCGAAGCATCTTTATCGACGCCGAGCACTTCATAATAGTCGCGTTTACTCACTTGTGCATCACTCTCCCGACACTATTCAATACATATTATCGTACCATTAATACCATTTTCATCGCAAATATTGGTATCATGGTCTGTTCATCAGTGAAAAAAGTCAAAGTCAAGAAAACCTGACTTTGACTTGGTTTTACTGAATAAAGGTCAGTTCGTCACCCTGTTGGAGGAGGAAATAGAAGTCTCACAGAAACGCTCATACTGCTGACAGACACGTGACGGGCACGCTTTCCTCCCCCCCTGCAGAGCTAACGTCATTGATCACGTTTTATGAAGCGACTATCATTTAGTCCCTTAACTGTTATTTTTGTTGTCTTCGTCATCATTTTCGTCATCATTGACGTCTTTATAATCCGCATCTTCGACATTGTCATCTGAATTTTGGCCATCATCTTGCTGACCTTCTTCAGATTGCTGTTCCTGAGCCATTTGTTCATACATCTTAACAGACAGCTGCTGGACTTGCTCTTGTAACGCATCTTTCTTTTCTCTGATCTGTTCAAGATCATCCGCTTCAATAGCGTCCTGCAATTCTTTTTTAGCATCTTCAGCTTTTTGTTTTTCATCATCTGTTATATTGTCGCCCAAGTCTTTGATCGTCTTATCAGTTGTGAATACTAACTGATCAGCTTCATTACGAAGATCGGCTTCTTCACGGCGTTTTTTGTCTTCTTCCGCATTCTGCTCTGCTTCTTTAACCATATCTTCGACTTCATCGTCTGACAGACCCGATGACGACTTAATGGTGATAGACTGTTCTTTATTCGTGCCTTTATCTTTAGCACTGACATTGACAATGCCATTTGCATCGATATCAAATGTTACTTCAATTTGCGGTGTGCCACGTGGTGCTGGCGGAATATCCGTCAGCTGGAAGCGGCCCAGCGTCTTATTATCGGCAGCCATTTCACGTTCACCCTGGAGCACGTGAATATCAACAGCCGTTTGATTATCAGCTGCCGTTGAGAAGACCTGAGATTCACTGGTAGGGATCGTTGTATTACGCTCAATCAGTTTTGTCGTAACACCGCCCATTGTTTCAATACCCAGTGACAGTGGTGTAACGTCCAGAAGCACAACGTCTTTGACATCGCCTTGCAGAACACCGGCTTGAATAGCAGCACCCATTGCAACTACTTCATCAGGGTTAACGCCTTTTGATGGCTCTTTGCCGATGTTTTTCTTGATAGCTTCCTGTACAGCAGGAATACGGGTTGAACCACCTACCAAGATGACCCTGTCGATATCTTTCGCTGCCATATCCGCGTCTTTAAGTGCTTGACGTGTTGGTCCCATCGTCCTCTCAACAAGATCTGTTGTGAGTTCTTCAAATTTAGCACGTGTCATGTTCATTTCAAAATGCAGCGGGCCATTTTCGCCAGCTGTAATAAACGGCAATGAAATTTGTGTTTGACTGACACCAGATAGTTCTTTCTTAGCTTTCTCGGCAGCATCTTTCATGCGTTGTTTAGCCATTTTGTCTTGTGAAAGGTCAATGCCATATTCTTTTTTGAATTCTTGAATCATATGATTCATTATCAATTCATCGAAATCATCGCCGCCCAGTTTATTGTCACCAGCTGTCGCAACAACTTCAAACGTACCTTCACCAATGTCTAGGATGGATACGTCAAATGTACCACCGCCAAGGTCAAAAACGAGAATTGTCTGATCCTGCTCTTCTTTATCAATGCCATAAGCCAGAGATGCTGCTGTCGGTTCGTTAATAATCCGTTCAACTTCCATTCCCGCTATCTTGCCTGCGTCTTTTGTTGCTTGACGTTCAGCGTCGTTGAAATATGCTGGTACTGTAATGACTGCCTTATCGACCGTATCTTCCAAATAATCTTCAGCATAAGATTTAATATGCTGCAGAATGATCGCAGAAATTTCTTGTGGCGTGTATTCTTTTTCGCCAATGGTTACTTTTTGATCAGTACCCATATATCTTTTGATAGACTCAATTGTATCAGGGTTTGTAATAGCCTGTCTCTTAGCTACTTCGCCAACCTGGCGTTCATCATTTTTGAAGGCTACAACAGATGGTACTGTACGATTACCTTCAGGTGTTGGTATAACGACTGATTCGCCGCCTTCCATCACTGCTACAACCGAGTTTGTTGTTCCTAAATCGATGCCAATTGTTTTACCCATAGTCAATCTCCTCCTTCAAAGCTTATCCAATAGATTATTTATTGACTTTGACCATAGCTGGCCGGATAACGCGATCTTTCAAATAATAACCTGTTTGCAACTCTTCTGTAACTACTTCTGAATCTGCTTGTTCATCTTCAACTTGCATAACGGCATGATGGATGTTTGGATCGAATGGCTTTCCAACCGATTCAATTTCCTCAACGCCCTGTGCCTTCAATGCGTCTTTCATCTGGTTATATACCATATTCATGCCATCAGCAAAACTTTTTGTATCATCCGGCACATCTGTCTGAAGCGCGCGTTCAAAATTGTCAAGAACTGGCAGTAATTCTTTCGCGAGATCTTCTGCCTGGTATTTGCGCTCTGACTCTTTTTCTTTTTGCGACCGTTTTTTGAAGTTGTCAAATTCTGCCTGAACACGGAGCAGCTGCTGATTTAAGTCATCCCTTTCCTGCTGGAGCTGATCCAATTCAGCCTGATTGGGCTTTTCGCCGTCTTCTGATGACTTCTCTTCAGAGCTCTCCTGATTATCAGCATCAATAACTTCTGCTGTAACGGTCTCTTCTGTTTCTTCATCCTTTTCGTCATTCTGATTCATTGTTTCCTGATTTTTATCTGCCATCCCTGCCACCTCCAGTATGAAATTTGCCAAGATAGAATATACCACGAAACATGTTGAATATAAACATATTGTTCCTAAAAAATATGACGTCATGCTAAACAGTCAATATTGGACAAAACAAGTGTTTTTGTCCATGTAAGAAGAAGACAGTTTCCTGATTTTCTTCTTTAACATTGACGGGTTGCAAGCATCTCAGTCATCAGGATGATACCACTCACCCAGTACGTCAGTCATTTCGGATGATATGGCATTCAACAAGGCAATCATCCGTTTATATTCCATCCGTGTCGGTCCGATTAATGCAATCGTTCCCGTTTGCCCATCATTCATGTCATATGTTGCTGTAATCAGACTGCATTCTTTAATCGCATCAACTTTATTTTCATGACCAATGGAAACTCTAATGCCATAAGAAGCATCTTTTAGCAAGTCTGCCAGTTTATCTTCTTCCTCAATCAGTGAATAAACCGAACGCACTTTATCAATGTCATTGAATTCAGGCTGCATCAGCAGATTTGTTTTACCGCCGAAATACAATTTGAACGTGTTTTCATTATCAAATGCCGCTTTCAGATAGGCAAGGGACGATTCGACATCTCCCATATACTTGCCCATTATATTAGCCATTTCACCATTTAGCTTATTGGGCATATTAATTAAAGGCACGTTATGCAATCGATCATTTAAAATGTTAACCATCTTTTCCAGATCTGATGCATCAATCATTTCCGGTACTGAAAACAAACGATGCTCCACATGGCCAGTATTGGTTACCAAAATAGCCACTGCAGTTGAAGGCGATAAAGAAATGATTTGCAGCTGTTTCACTCTCGTCTCAAACATTTCCGGCCCCAGAATAATGGAGGTATAGTTTGTTATCTCGGACAGAATCTCCGCAGAACTTTGGACAATCTGTTCAAATTGAAACAGCCCATTCTGCAGCCTGTTTCGGATAATCCGTCGATCGTCTTTCATTCTCAAAGGCGAAATCAGATGATCAACATAATACCGATACCCCAGTTCTGATGGAATTCGACCGGAAGATGAATGTGTTTTTTCCAGGAATCCCAATTGCTCTAAATCAGCCATTTCGTTCCGGATGGTTGCCGGGCTGTACTGAATGTCATTCTTCTTAGCAATCGAACGTGAACCAATAGGACGTGCTGATTCAACGAAATCATCAATAATGACTTGCAGAATCAGTAACTGTCTTTCTGTTAACATGAGGATCACCTCTGTTAGCACTCCGCCCTTCCGAGTGCTAATGCTAACCATAAATTATCAAATCCCGTTTTTTTTGTCAACGAACATGTTCCAGTTCCTGTTCATCCAGCAAGAATTGTTCAAAGACATCGTCACCAAACAACATACCCTTGTCAGTTAACTGAAGATTATTCCCGTTTTGCTGCAGCCAGCCTTTTTTACTGAGAAAAGCGAGAGCGTCATTGAAAAGCGTCTCCAGGGAAAATCCATATCGCGACATGAAACGGTCAGCATTAACACCTTCCGTCTTGCGCAAACCAAGAAACATCTCTTCTTCAATCATTTCCTTAAGACCTATCTCTTCAGTATGCACTACCGGCTTTCCGTCTTCCATAGCCTTCTGCACATAATCCGGAAGCGGCCCAATATTGCTCACTCGTTTGCCGGGCAGATAACCGTGGGCACCCGCTCCAAACCCGTAGTAATACTCATTATCCCAATAAACAAGATTGTGCTGGCTTTCAAAGCCTGGTTTGGCAAAATTGCTGATTTCATATTGCCTGGTTCCCAGATGGCGCATCGTTTTCTTTAAAATGTGATACATTTCAACTTCTTCTTCTTGTGGCGGACGATGCAATTTTCCTTTTTTATAACGGCGGTAAAAGGCCGTTTTGGGTTCGATCTGTAAAGCATATGCAGAATAATGCGGCAAATCAAATGCCACAGCTTCATCAAGTGTCTGCCTGAAATGCTCAACTGTCTGGTTCGGCAACGCATAAATCAGATCAAGACTTATATTATTAAAATGATGCTGCTGCAAACTATCAAGTGTCCGGTACACATCACTGACTGTATGCAACCGCCCAATCTCTTTAAGAAAAGCATCATCAAATACCTGAACACCTAATGAAATGCGGCTCACACCATAACTTTTCAGCAATTCGATCATATCACTATTAAAATCGCCGGGATTACCTTCGATCGTGAATTCAGAACAGCTGGATACATCAAATTTACTGCTGATCACCTGCAAGAGTGATCGCATCTGGTATATCGTTAAAGCAGTGGGGGTTCCGCCACCAATATAAATCGTTTTGACAGGATTATTCAGCCCGGGAACTTGTGTATTCATTTCCTGGGCAAGTGCCTCAATATAGTCTGTTGCCTGTTTTTCTTTATAAAAAGCTTTATTAAAATCACAATAGTAACAAATTTGCTGACAGAACGGTATATGAATATAAACCGATTGAGCCTCCATGATAATCTCCCTTACACAGAACAGGACAGGGCATGCCCAGTTCTGTCAAAATTAGTCGCCGTCGTCCATTCTCAATACAGCCATGAATGCTTCTTGAGGAATTTCAACTGATCCAACCATTTTCATACGTTTTTTACCCTCTTTTTGTTTTTCCAGAAGCTTGCGTTTTCGTGTCACATCGCCGCCATATAACTTCGCTGTGACATTTTTCTTCACGGCTTTAATGGTTGACCTGGCGATAATTTTATTACCGATAGCAGCCTGAACCGGCACCTCAAATTGCTGCCTGGGAATGAGGTCTTTCAGCTTATCAACGATGTGTTTTCCGCGTTCATAAGCAAAATCCCGATGAACAATAAAAGACAAGGCATCAATGGTATCGCCGTTTAAAAGAATGTCCATTTTAACCAGATCGGAAGGATGATATCCCATTATTTCGTAATCAAATGAAGCATATCCCTTAGTCTGGGATTTCAGCTGATTAAAGAAATCATAAACGATTTCCGACAATGGCATATGATAGACAATATTGACGCGGACCTCATCAAGATATTTCATGTCAGTAAACTGGCCGCGCTTTGCCTGAGCAATTTCCATGACAGAACCGACAAATTCATTCGGCACCATGATTGATGCTTCCACAAATGGCTCCCGGACTTCATAAACGAGCTGTGAATCAGGCATCATAGTTGGATTATCAACTTCAACTACATCACCATCTGTCTTTTCGACCTCGTAAATAACTGATGGAGCCGTCGTAATTAAATTAACATTAAATTCACGTTCAATCCGTTCCTGTATGACCTCCATATGCAGCATGCCCAGAAAACCACAACGAAAGCCAAATCCTAATGCTTGTGAACTTTCAGCTTCATACTGCAGTGATGAATCATTTAATTCCAGTCTCCCCAAAGCATCACGCAAATCACTGTATTGGTCAGATTCAACGGGGAACAGACCGCAAAATACCATTGGTTTCATTTGTTGATAACCAGGCAGCGGTTCACTGGCCGGATTCTTGGAACGCGTGATCGTATCACCGACTTTTGTATCGCTGACATTCTTGATGGAAGCTGTCAAATAGCCAACATTGCCAACCGTTAATTCCTCCTGGGCTATCGGATTAGGTTTAAAAACGCCCAGCTCATTAACTTGAAATTCTTTACCATTGGCCATCAGCTGGATTTTATCACCTACTTTGACTGAACCCTCTCTAATACAAATATAAGAGACAGCACCGCGATAAGAATCATACAGCGAATCAAATATTAGAGCTTTCAGCGGATTATCTGGCTTGCCAGCCGGTGCTGGTACATCGGCAACAACTCGCTGCAGAATTTCATCAACTCCTATATCATCTTTGGCTGATGCGAGTATAATCTCGTCCTTATCGATACCAATAACGTCTTCCAGTTCCTGCGCCACCCGTTCTGTATCGGCATTTGGCAAATCAATTTTATTGATAACCGGAATAATCTCCAAATCGTTATCAAGGGCGAGGTAGACGTTCGCAAGCGTCTGAGCTTCAATTCCCTGAGCTGCATCCACAACTAAAACAGCTCCCTCACATGCTGCAAGACTTCGGGAAACCTCATATGTAAAATCGACATGTCCGGGCGTATCAATTAAATGAAAGAGGTAGTCCTCGTCGTTTTTATCTTTATAATTCAGCTGCACGGCATTTAACTTAATCGTAATACCCCGCTCCTGCTCTAAGTCCATCGCATCCAAAAACTGCTCTTTCATTTCACGCTGTGTCAAGGCTTTTGTTTTTTCCAGAATGCGGTCTGCTAATGTCGATTTGCCATGATCGATATGGGCAATAATAGAAAAGTTGCGTACGTTCGCTTGTTTAATAGTCATATTGACCGTCCACTCCTACTTTATTTCCTGTTTCCTCCAACTTAACGAATCTGCACGGAAACCATGATAACTAGGTTTGATTATAGCAATAGCACGGCATACATTCAAGAAACAGCCACCTAAACAACAAGCACTTTAAAAAAATACCTGCACCAAATCATATGTCATACCAACGACTATTTCATAAAATCCCTTGACACCAGACTCTAAAAATTGAGCCGTTTTCTGTGTTAAATGGTCGGGTGAGTCAGACATCTCCGGTTCCTCTTCAGGCAATTCTTCAACAATTACCTGTTTTTCCTCAGCTTGTTCAACCGTTTTATCGGAATCAGTCTGGTTCGCCTGATTCTCACGGTCCATTCCAATGACCAGGCCTATTAAAAAAAACACGGCTAATGACAGCATGACAATAAGCGTACGCACAAGATCCCCCCCTATTCATCAGCATCCACTTTCTCAGCATCCCAGTAATAATCACTGAAAATATCAGCAACTGCATCAGCCGTCCGGTACAGCTCATCCAGATTATTTTCAATGCCTCCAATTTCCATCAGCATAGCGTTCGGTGATAGATCCTGATTATAGATTCCATTACTGCCAGCACCTTTTTTGGTAATGACACCTCTGCTGAGGCCTGGATATGTTTCTTCAATTCTCTTATGAAGCTCATTGGCGATTTCCAGATTATTATCATAATCCTCATACTTCGCCCCAACAACAAACATAATCCGGGCATAATCTTCACCGTCTATTTCTTTAGTCGTTTTGCCCCGTTTCATCGAATCCCGATGCACATCGAAAGAGTACTGCAAGTCGTCATTACCCGTGAACGCCTCCTCAACGACCTCTCTTGACGCCTGATAGGATTCATAGTATTCCAGATCCTGTTCGTTCAGTTCATGCATAATATCAGTATGATCTACTTTAGTCCCAATACCATTTGTCTCCAATTCATCAGCAAACCGCTCACTTACTTTGCCAACATTCACCTCATCGTGCTGAGCCTCATCACCATTGTCAGCATCGGGCAAATGAGGTAAAAATGATTCCCGATTATGCGTGTTGTAGATAAAGACAACATTACGATCTTTTGTGGTCGGTCCTTTTTTATCACCGTCTGTCTCTTCCTGATTTTTCTCCTCCTCAACTACTGCATCGCGTTCTTTTAAAATCTCATCCAGAGGAGGCGCTGACTCGACAGGCAAATTCGTATAATCTGTTCCTTCTCCAGCTACGATGATTTCATTCTGAAACGTTAGAAATCCCGGCAATTCCTGACCTAAAAGGCTCCGTGTATCACTTGGTTTGATATTGGTAGCCATTTCAAACAGCATATTGGAGATATCCGGCATTTCCTGATCTTCCGGATAGGCTTCTTCAAACCCTTTGTTCTCCATACGCATCAAGTATAAAAAAATCGAACTGTCCAAATCACTCGTCCAGTTGGTAATTGTGTTCGAGGAAAACCGGTAAGCCGGTGATACAGTCGTCAAAAAACCAATACCGATAAATAAAACAGCTACACAGATGATATAAAGACCGCTTTTCTGATAAAAATGCCGCAATAGTTTTTTGCGTTTTGGCTCTGATTTGTTGTTATGATCCATCGTCCCACTCCTCTTAAGAATGTCCCTTAGTAGAATCTATGACATTCATTCAGGAGATAGAACCAATTCTCTTAAATGCCAGAAATGATAGACAAATCAAAAGCGGCCTTCAACGGGAATAGTCTGCAGCATTATCAGCTGTTATGCTGCTATGCATGGCTGCATTTAATCCTTTAGCTATAACATCCGCCATATCCCTCATGAATCCGTCCACCTCTTTCGGAGTTACCATTAAATTGTAACCAGCTGGTGTTAGAACCTCCTCAATTAATGATTTTTTGTCTTGTTCAGATAACGTTCCAACGATTCCCAGAAATCGCTTCCGTTTTTCGTCATCAGGCAAATCATCATCAGTTAACTCCTTATGACCAAATGTTAATCCGGCAGGCGTTAATGAGTTGGCAGGTCTGTCTTTATCCCGCCATTCTCTGCCAAGGTGTTTTAGTATCAAATCAATGGTATCGCTTGTAATGGTGACAGCATCCACAACGGTTGGAACGCCAACAGCAAATACCGGCACGCCAAGTGTTTCCTGACTTAATTCTTTTCGTTTATTGTCCACACCCGAGCCCGGATGAATACCCGTATCAGAAATTTGAATGGTTTCATTCACACGATCAACCGAGCGGGAAGCAAGAGCATCAACAGCAATGACAAAATCCGGCTTGAATTTCTCTGCAATTCCAAAAATAATGTTGCTGGTCTCAATCCCTGTTACCCCCATCACCCCCGGTGTAACAGCAGCTACTGGCCGGTAACCGTCTGAGACTGTTTCGTGTTCCAGCTCAAACAAATGATTCGTGACAAGCACCTTTTCAACAGACATTGGTCCGAGCGCATCTGGTGTGATGTTCCAATTGCCAAGCCCGACAACTAATCCCGTACTGTCAGCTGGCACATGATGTTTCTTTAATAGTTCTTTTAATTCACTTGCAAATACATTAGCCGCGTTTTGCTGTTTTTGCGTATCCTGCTTTTTAACGCCATCAGCGTAAAGCGTAATGTAGGAACCTTCTTTTTTTCCGATCCGTTTTTCACCTTCTGCATTAATGTCAATATACGTTAGAGCGATGTCTCGCTCTTGTTTATCACGGACCGTGACACCCTTAATATCCTGCTTGTTTTCTTTGTCTTTTTCCACATACATATCACGGGACTCAACTGCCAAATCAGTTCGAACATTGAACAACTCGTCCTCTACAGTCATACAAACCCTCACTTTCATACATTTCTAAACGTGTTTATAGGTTTCACGTTTTCTGTGTAAATCATACAGACGCAAGCGATATCTATTGAAAAGGGGTAACGTGTCTGATAAAATATCCGTTGTTGTGCTAGAACTTAATGAGTTTTACAAGGTTTAAATGTATATTTTCAGGAGGTGACTTCATTGGCAAATATTAAATCAGCAAAAAAGCGTATTGACATTAATGAAAAAAACCGCATTCGGAACGCCGAATTCAAATCAGAAATGCGCACCTATATTAAACATTTGGATAAACTAATCCAGCAAAATGATGCAGAAGGAGCTAAAGAGGCCCTTCCAAACACTATCAAGAAAATCGATAAAGCTGTTCAGCACGGCGGTGTCCATAAAAATAGTGGCAATCGCGAAAAATCCCGTTTAACAAAAGAAATTAATAAACTGGGTGCCTGATGATTACAGTCAGTTCTGACTAATACAGCTAAGACTGTACATGTTACATGGTTGTTTTTAGCCATAAAAAAAGCGATCCTCCTATGGGGATCGCTTTTTTTATGGCTATTCAGCGGATTAGTTGATAGAGTAAAAGCTCAAAAGCAAGTTCTTTTTCCATTTTGCCCTGTTTGATTGCTGTATCGGTCTGTGTTAATTGATCTATAATCTTCTCCAACCCCTGAATTGTAAACTGACTCATTCGCTGGCTGGCCATTTTAATGACATACGGATGGGCACCAATTTGTTTTTGCATTTGAAATTGCGTGTATCCTTTGTGACTCATAAGCTTTACGCGCAAGATAGTCCGAAACTGAAAAGCAAGCAGTGCAATCAGCCCAATAGGATCTTCCTTCATTTTCTCCAGATCCTTATATATGGAAACAGCTCTGTGCAAATCACGATTGATAACAGCATCAACAAGCCGCAATGAAGAACCGGTTTCGGTATGTGAGATTAGATGATCAGCTATATCCTTGGTGATGACACCATTTCCGCCCGTAAAAGTCGCTAGCTTTGCCAATTCATTCTGAACCTGATACAGATTCGTTGACAGCTCTGACGCCAGCATATCCAATGCTTCTTCTTCAATTGAAACACGCATAGCACCGGCTAAATTGTTAATCCAGGATTTGAGTTCATACTCTTTGATTGGCTGACACTCAGCTGTAACAGCTGTTTGTTTCAGAACTTTACTGACTTTTTTGCGTTCATCAATTTTCTCATAGGGGGCAGAGAAGATAAGCACCGAATAGTCAACCGGTTGTTCCAAATAGTGAATTAAAGCATTTAAATCATGTTCAAAGGGGAGTTTATCCGGTTTGGGCTTTAAAAACGACGGATTGTCCGCCATAATTAGTTTAGTGCCTCCAAAAAAAGGGTAAGTTTCAGCGTCTGTTATCACATCCTGGATCGGTGTCTCCTGCAAATCGTAAACCACTAAATTCTCTTCAGATTCTTCTGTGAGAACAGCACTTTTAATGTACTTTGTTATATTTTGTATAAAATAAGATTCCGTTCCATATAATAAATAGACAGGTGCGATTTGTTCTTGCTTAACTCGTTGCAGTACATCCATATATGCCAAGATATTCACTCCAATGCGATATAAACAATCGTAAAGCTTAATGCACCGAATAGCAAACAGTTTTCACGTACGTAAGGAAAACGCTGAAGTGAGACATACATGCACTTAAAATGGCGGGGAACAGTTAATTCCCCGCCTATCATCTATAAATAAACGTTTAAAAGCCAGCCCTAGAAACGGACTTTTAAACGGTGTTTGGCCCTGCAGTTATTAGCATATCCCTGACTGATGAAAGTATAGATGTCAACTCTTGTTAATCATTTTCAGACTAAATGTGGATTTTTTTATGTATTTATTTTATACTTGGAATATATTAGGAGGGGTGACGATGAACGATTTTGAAAAAGATGTGCAGTCAAAAAATAATGATGTTGTCGACTCAATTAAAGGATTTGGATTCTCCTTCGTTTTCTTTGTTCTGATCTTTGCTATTGGTTCAGCCGTCAATTATTTCGGCTCATAATGGCAGCAAAAGAGACTGTAGATGATAAACAGTCTCTTTTTTGTTTGTATGACAGTCTATGGCTTAAAGACAGAAAAGGTTCCCTTTGACCCTGTGAAATGAAACTGAATGGCACCTTTCTGATCAGTTCTTAAAATAGTAACACCTGCCTCATCAAGTGTCTTGATAACACTCGGAGTCGGATGGCCGTATTGATTATTCTCACCGGCTGAAATCAGCCCATATGCCGGCTCTAACTGCTCGATAAAGCCGGGATCCGTAGACGTGTTACTACCATGATGTGCCACCTTCAGAACCGAGGGGTTCAAACCAGGATAATCACCCGCCAGCTGTCTTTCTGTTTCCTTTCCGATATCACCCGTAAACAACCATTCTTCTCCGCCCATTTGTGTATAGAGGACAAGTGAGTTTTGATCCTTATCATTTTTATCCGTATGGGGTGCTAATACCTGGAAGGTCTGTTTACCTACCGTCATAACGTCGTCAGTCGATGCACGGATCACCTCTGTCTCATTCCTTTCCAATGCCTTTGCAAGCTGTTTCGAAAAGACAAAATAATCACTTACAATGACACTGCCAACGGTCAGCTCATCGGCCATAAATTTCACACTGCCCATGTGGTCCATATGATCATGTGAAATAAAGACAGCATCCACCTGCGTTATACCCCGCGAATATAAATACGGACGAATAATTTGTTTGTATTCATTATCCGATGCAGCGTCATCGCCAAAAGATAACTCTGCCCCGGCATCCACAACTATCACACCTTGGCGATAAGGAAGTTCAATAACCATTGCACCCCCTTGCCCAATATTAAGCATGGTGAAATGACCTGCCGGAGAAAAATAAGGACGGAGCATAAGCAGCATTATAAGCGCGGTTATGAAACAACCGTACTTAAAGGCTTGCCACAGCTGGTTTAACGTCACTTTCTTCATAAAAATAACAAACAAAGTATAGTATACGAGCGCTCCGGCAAGCGGAAAGGAGCCAATCACCCAGGGAATGTATAAAGTCTGATCAATCCATTCAACAGATGACAGAAACATATCATGAATTGAAATAAATAATTGATCAGCATAAGAAACAAGCCACTGAGACACTGGAGCCACCAGCAGGATCCCGAACATAAAAGGAATAACAAACAGTGTGAAGTAAGGAACAACGATCAGATTTAAGGGTATAGACAGCGGATGAAATGTGTGGAAATAGGCTATCTGCAGCGGCAAAATCATCATTTGTGAGACAAAACTGATATTTAGAACGGTGAAAAAAGAACTGGTCGTTTGAGCAAGCCAGCTTCTGGATAAAAGCAGACCAAACGTGACGCAAAACGAGAATTGAAAACCGACATAATACAGCATATATGGATCAAACAGCACTAGCAGTAAAAAAACAATACTGAGAACGTCAGTCACGCTCAACGTCCACTTCCACTTATTAGCAAGCAAGAATAAAACAACCATAAAAGCTGCCCGCAGAACAGATGGCTCACCACCAGCAAGGAAGACATAGAGCGGTAAAAAGAAGATAACGATCCAGTGTGCTTTTTCTTTGGTGAGCAGATTCAATCTCACAAGCAGAAAATAGATTAAGGCGACAACGATACCAACATGGAGTCCGGAAATGGCCATCAGATGTGATAAACTCCACCGCTGAAAACGTTCCGTCATTTCCTCATCCAGCCCGGAATCATCACCAAATACAAGAGCATTTAACCATGAAGCAGTATCGGAACTAACCTTACTATCAACATACTTAATCAGATCACTACGCAGCTCATAAACCGTGTTCATCATTGAAGCCCCAGTACAGCTAATGTCCTGCGGCGAATCAAGTACCACTTGATAACGAATGTCCTGTGTCAGTAAATACCGCTGATAATCAAATTGACCGGGATTTTTGTTTGACGGCGGTATTTCGGGATCGCCCCGAATTGTACAGGTCGCACCAGATTTTAATTGCTTGCCTATATTTTTCGCATCATTAAAATGGACAACAAGAAATGTGTGGTCTGATCTGTCATCGGAGAGCTCAAAAGCAGTCCGGCTGTCAGATGTTTCTATGGGGCTGGTAATTTCTCCTGTAAAATTGGATTCATTCATGGGATACGTCTCACTGCTGCTCTGTGGTTTTTCTAACTGAGGGATATAAATTGAGGCTGACATGGCAAAGGCTAAGGAAATGAGGAGAGTAAGCTTCCCTAACCTATTGTAATAAACTAAATACAATAACCAAATAACAAATAAAGCCAGCAGCCATTTTTGGCCAAATAAGACTGTCAGAAAAGCAACCGTGACGCCCAAGGCAGGAAAATGCCAGAAACCTTTCATGCCTTCACCTATGAAACAAACCAGCAGCTTCAGCTTTTAACATTTCATAACGAGAGCGGTCATTCGTTTGCGTTTCAAGTTCCTGAAGCAGCCGGTCGACATACGCTTCTTTTTCCTGATACTCCTGATCAATCTGCAGATCCGTTAACACAACGTTATACGTTTCAACCCCGGCCTTTTTAAGCAATTCCATCGCATACGAATGGTTATTATAGTCTTCAGCATAATAAATTTTTTTGATGCCGGCCTGGATGAGTTGTTTGCAGCACTGCAGACATGGAAAATGGGTGACATAAATCTCGGAGCCATCCGTTGGGACACCGAACTTAGCACACTGCAGAAGTGCATTGGCTTCTGCATGAATAGTACGGGCACAATGCCCATCAATCATGTAGCACCCCTCGTCAATACAATGCACATCACCGGAAACACTTCCATTATATCCACCGGCAATGATGCGTTTATCTCTGACGATTGTTGCCCCCACCATAAGTCTTGTACAAGTGCTCCGCAATGCCAGAAGGTAGCTTTGCGCCATAAAATACTGATTCCAGGAAATACGTTCCATGATGATCGTCCTCCTTCTTCTAACTGAATAGATCCTCTCCATTATTGAAATACTAGGGAACTTGAATATCGTCCTTCAGAGATTCCAATGTCTTATCACCAATACCTGATACGTCCAGAATATCGTCGGCTGTTTTAAAATAACCATTCTCCTCTCGATACTGAATAATCGCTTCTGCTTTGGATGGACCAATGCCATTCAATTCTTCCAATTCTTCCTGTGATGCCTTATTAATTCGCATTTGCGACGTTTTATTGTTTGCAGATGCCGGTTTTGCATTGTCAGCACCGTCTTTCGGCACGTTCACAATCATTTCATCCTGCACTTTTTGAGCTAGATTGACCGTGGCCTGCTCAGCCTTTTCTGTGAAACCGCCGGCCATCTTAATAACGTCATTAACGCGGGTGTCAGATTCCACCTCATACACACCAGGTTCGTCCACCTCACCTTTCACATCTACCATAACACGCCCTTCTTCCGATACGTCATCTTCACTTGCTTTTGTGAGAGTACCTTCTTCCTCTGATGGCAAACTTGGGTCAGATACTGCCGTATCAGCACCCGTATTGTGGTTAAAAAGCAAAACCAGACCAATTATTAACACAATCACTAGCGGGAAACCAAACTTCTTAAGAGGGGTTAACAATGTATGCCGTCACATCCTTCGGGGAAAAGTCAGAGGTCAATCGGTTTAGCGTTTGGAAGCAGTTAATGGGGGGTTCTTCACGAGACGCTCTATACCTCTGGTTAATCTATTCGACATTCTCTGGCAAAATCCTTCTTAAACATATGAAAAGATCGGAAAAAATTATTCCGATCGTTTAACAGCCGTTATGAACAGTCTTTCAGCCTCGTTCTCATGATCATTCGGATGCAGTGAAAAATCGGCCGAAACAGATTGTATGTCAAAACCCGCTTGCTTTAACGCCTGATTATAAAAATCAATTGAAAAGGTCCTCTGATGATGCCATTCATCAAACCGGTTAAATTGCTCCTGATCTCTGACGAAAAAAGTCAGGTCATGATACATATCACCTGGCCCGTCACCTTCCTGACAAAACCATATGTATGAAATATCATCCGAAACAACAGCAAATGTCTGATTGACCAAATGGTGTTCAACATGAAAAAGGGAGTGGACATCAAAGACAAACAGCCCACCTTGTTTAAGTACGCTGGCTGCGTTTTCAAAGACCGTATAAACATCTTCTTCTTTCGTTATATAATTGATAACATCACAAAAACTGATCGCCATATCCTGATCTACAATGCCGTTCAGCTCACGTAAATCTTGCTGAAGCCACTGAACTGGGACATCAATTTGACTGGCACGCTGTTCCGCCACGCTCAGCATGGCACCTGAATTATCAACGCCCGTCATGCGATAGCCCAACTGGGAAAGCCTCGTGGTAATCTGGCCTGTGCCACACCCTAAATCGACAATTGAGTCAATATCCTTTCCACATGATCGAATTGTCTGACCTGTGAAGTCTATCCAATCATCGTATGGCGCATCTTCCATAAGCTGGTCGTAATAATAAGCCATTTGCTCATACGTCATAGCTGTCACCCATTCTGGCCGGCGTTAAGTTCAACTCGGGAAGCATCCCCCCATAAACGCTCAAGATTATAATACTGTCGTTCATCATGATGAAAAATATGACACACAATATCGCCCAGATCAACCAGGATCCAGCGGGCTTGATCAAAACCTTCCATGCGTATAACCTGGAGTTCCGCTTCGTCCATTGTGTCTTTAACAGCTCTCGCAATGGCCTGAACCTGACGTTCATTCGTTCCATGACAAATTAGAAAATAATCTGTCATCAGCGAAATATCCTCCATATCCAAAGCAATAATATCTTTTGCCTGCTTAGCATCACAGGCATCTGCAACCATTTGTATGACCGTTTGATTATCCATGACTGTTATTACCTCCGCTTAAACGTATCGTTAAATCATTATAAGCATAAAATGTATCGGGATAGACGGTTTTATGCTGACTGACTAAAAACTGAATCGTATTCCTTAAAGCCATCCAAGCTGCCTGATTTAAATCCGTTTCAGCCATCTCCCTGGCTTCCTCTACGCCGGGAAACGATCGGCCGGGTTCAATATAGTCCGCAACAAACAGAATCGTCTCCAGCAAGCTCATATCAGCTCTGCCAGTTGTATGATAATAAATAGCATTTCGTATGTCCTGATCAGCTACACCATGTTTTTGCTTAACGATCATGTAGGCTGCCGGACCATGCCACAGTTCATGATGGTAATCAAGCAGATCGGCTGGCAAATCATTATCCTGAATGATCCCGCGCAAATCTTCGAGCGGAAAATATTTAGCATAATCATGCAAAATAGCTGCTATCTCAGCTTTTTCAATTGAAGCCCCGTTTTTTTCCGCCAGTTGTTTGGCAACGTCAGCTACTCGAAGTGTATGATCGAAACGTGTCTGTTTTAAATGAGGTTTGACAATTTCAATAGCTTCATCTCTATTCATACAATCGGTTCTCCTTTATATAAGTTTCAACGCTCTCTGGGACCATGTACTTAATCGTTTTTTCGCTGCGCACACGGTTTTTTATTGCCGTTGAGGAAATTTCCATGAGCGGAACATCCATTGTCCGTATGGCATAGTGACTGTTAATCGTGTAGCCTTTGCGATTAACACCAACAAACGTCACCATCTCCAGCAGTTGCTCAATATGCCTCCAGCGCGGTAAGTTCTCCACCATATCAGCACCAATAATAAAATAAAACGATGTGTCAGGGTGAGCTTCCTGAAGCCATTTCATTGTATCAAAGGTGAAGGATTTTCCTAAACGATTCACTTCAGTCGTCTCAACTTTAAAAAGAGGATTGTCCGCCGTCACCCGTTCAAGCATCGCCACACGGTCCATTGTGTCAGCAGCAGCGCTTTCCTTATGCGGCGGTTCATACGAAGGCATAAACCATACCTCATCAAGCTGTTGAGCATGGCAGACGTCGTTAGCTATTATTAAATGACCAATATGCGGCGGATCAAATGTACCTCCCAATATCCCAATAGATTTCATACAGAAGTCACTCCTTAACCATTGCTTTTTGGAAGTACAATCTGCTTATGCTCATCCGATTCTTTATAAAGAACAATGGTGTGGCCAATGACTTGCACAACATAACTTCCGCTCCGGTCAGCAAGCTTTTCAGCTGCTGTATTTTTATCTTCCGGACAGTTCTGAAGCACACTCACTTTCACTAATTCCCGTCTCTCTAGCGCCTCGCTGATCTGGTCAGCCATATTAGCGTTGACACCTGTTTTGCCGACTTGAAAAACGGGTTTTAATGAATTTGCCTGTGAGCGCAAATAGCGTTTCTGTTTACCTGTCAGCATAGTTTATCTCCCTTCCAGTACTGTTTTTAACGTCTGTTCCATAGTTTCCGTTTTGACTTTTTCCGACGTCCATAATTCAAAGGCATACAGCGCCTGATAAAACAGCATCGTATGACCATGAAGAATGGCAGCCCCTTTCTGCTTTGCCTGCCGCAGAAATGCCGTTTCAATCGGCTGATAGACAATATCACTGACGATTGTGTCTTCCCTTAGGTTATCCAATGACAGAATAAGTGTTTTATCATTCGGTTTCATTCCGACATTCGTTGTCTGGATAATCAGATCATAATAGTGGAGTTGCTGCTCCGCCTCTTGTAATGTCAGAATAACTGAATGAACGTTATCATCGCCCAGTTCGGCAATAGGCTCGGCACGGGAATGCGTCCGGTTTGCAATATCAATCCGGGTCAGACCAGCTGTCACCAGCCCGTCAAATATACCACGGGCCGCTCCCCCCGCACCAATCAGCAAAACCCGGCTCGTCTGTTTCTGAAAAATAGCAGGATAATGCTGTTTCAAACTGGCCGTATACCCCAGTCCATCTGTATTATAGCCAACCCATTGCCCGTTTTCCTGTACGACCGTATTAACGGCTCCAACTGCTCGCGCATGAGCATCTAATTGATCCAGATATGGTATGATCTCCTGTTTGTATGGCACTGTTACATTAAAGCCGTCGAATGGTACATGTTTAATCTGCTGCAACTTTTCGGCCAGTAACTGTTCTGACGCTAGTTCGATGAGCGAATACTCACCAGGCAAGTCACTCTTTTGAAGAAATTGCCGGTGAAGCCATGGGGACATTGAATGTTCAATCGGATAGCCGATTAACCCTAATTGATAATACAACTGTCTCCCCCCCTATATCAGCGATTTCCGCAGTGATGTCTGAAAACCTTTAGGTGTATGAACCGTAACCGTGACGCCTCCGCCGGGAACAGCCACCCACCCTAAGCCAGGAAGCACAATATCTATATCCTCCTGCGGCAATTTGTGTGTCTGGGCTGTTAATTCCGGGAGTGTTTGCAATGTTTTCTCATCAGGCGGCGATAAAAGTTCTCCCTTATGTTTTGTCAGCAGATTATCGGCGTTCTCTAATTTAGTCCGATGGATCGTCAAATCATTGGCGAAATAACAAACAAACGATTGCCGCTCGCCTTTCACGAAATCAATACGGGCCAATCCGCCGAAATAAAGGGTCTGCTGGCTATTAAGCTGGTATACCCGCGGTTTCATTTCTTTTTTTGGCTTGATAATTTTCAGATCATGGTCTGAAACATAATGAGCAATCTGCTGCATGTTCACAATACCCGGCGTATCAATCATAGCTGTTTCATTATCAAGTGGCATTTCAATAAACCCAAGTGTCGTACCAGGGAAATAGGATGTTGTAATAACATTCGAATCCCCTGTCGTATTACGGATCAGCTGATTGATAAACGTGGATTTCCCCACATTTGTCGTGCCAACGATATAAACGTCCTGACCAGCCCGTTCCTCTTCAATGGCCGTGCTCAATTCAGTGATACCATAACCTTTTTGCGAGGATATTAAATAAACCCCTTCTACCGCAATACCGGCTTCTTTGGCCGCTGAACGCAGCCATTTCGTTAAACTGTTCCGGTTAACGGACTTTGGCAATAAATCCGTTTTATTCGCCGCCAGGAGAACACGCTTATTGCCGACAATACGCGGCAAACTGCTGATCATCGTTCCATCCGCGTCAAAAATATCCACCAAATGAACGACGAGACCCGGCTTGTCACGTATCTGGCTGACCATAGCCAAAAAATCGCTGTCCGTCATCGACACATCCTGTATATCATTATAGTGTTTTAAACGAAAGCAGCGTTTGCATAAAATGGTATCATTATTTAAGACTGAAGCAGGGGTATACCCGGCTTTCTCCGGATCAGTCGTTTGAATCGGCGCGCCACATCCAACACAGTATCTGTCTGTCATGATCATTCCTCCCAGCTTATCTTGCCTTTTTTCCGCATATAACTTAAAATTCGCCGCTCAATTTTTCGATTGAACCTGGTTGCTTTGCTGTCTGTCTGAGCGATCGGCGTAACTAAAATTGTCGAAAACCCTGCGAGATTCCCGCCCAGCACATCTGTTAACAGCTGATCACCAATGACTATGATGTTATCTTGACTCAGTTTCATCTCTTTGGCAGCCCGTTTAAAGGAATGGGGCAACGGTTTTCTGGCATTAAACAGAAACGGCGCGTTCAGCGGCTCGGAAAATTTTTTCACACGTTCCAGATTATTATTTGAGATAATCGTTATATGAATATGATGCTCATTCATCTGTCTGAACCACTCGGCTATTTTCGATGTTGCATGGGGTGCATCCCAAGCCACAAGGGTGTTATCCAGATCAGTAATGATACCTTTAACAGACTGTTCGTTCAAGGATTCGGGATAAATATCAAAAATGCTTTTAACATGTTTACTTGGCAAAAAATATTTTAGCAACAATCTACACCTCTTGCGAATAATAAAAACCGCTTTAATCAGGGTGAATCTTAACCAGACAACTGCAAATAACACAACAGGTACTTATTATAACGCACATCACTATGAGGTTTCCATTATAGTAAGCAATTCTCTGCCAAAAAATATATGTCATCCAGAAGTATGCCAAAAAACGTTCGACATTTTCTTTCATTTTTTGATTTGTGGATAAGTCTATCAACAAAATCCACACTGAAATATCAGCATTTTTCCCTTTAATTAGCCATTTGTGCACAAGTTATCTACAAGCGATTGTAGATAACTGCCAGCTTGTTCTAATAGCTGTTCCATGGTAAATTAATGTTAATCAATCCAGTAAAGCCCGGATAATCCAATATAAGGAGGGCTAACGATGGAGTATCTATCGAATGAACTGCTGATGGAATCCCATGACAAGGCAAACAGACTGAACTTAAGCCCCGACTTTATAAATTTGATTGAACAAGAAATTCAAAGACGAGGATTGACACACAAACTCAAAACACGCATCTGACTGTTCCAGTATATAAAACCCCCGCTGAGCGCGGGGCTTTTTATTTTCTCTTGAACAAGATTATGATAAGCTATTGATGACAACTTTTGCATGCGTATAAAACGTATATGAGATCATGCTTTCATTGATTCCGATAATGCCCTGACGATCTAGAGGAGGACGTCGATTCAGATGCTATTTACAGTATTAATTCCGCTTATACTGGCTTGTTTTATACCACTTATCAGTAAGTATAAATATACAATCCATACAGGCGTTTTCGTATTAATCATTCCACTAGCCATTTTTTTGTATTTCATCCGATTTATCGGACCTGATTTTCAGACAGTAACCAATACATATCCGTGGATTCCATCCCTTGGAATAAATCTGGACTTATACCTGGACGGTCTCAGTCTGCTATTTGCCTTATTAATAACCGGCATCGGGACACTTGTCGTGTTATATTCGATTTACTATCTCGATAAGAGTGAGCGTCTGGGTCACTTTTATGTCTATCTGCTCATATTCATGTCCGCCATGCTTGGTATTGTGTTGTCGGATAACGTGTTTGCCCTTTATACTTTTTGGGAATTAACATCAATTTCATCGTTTTTGCTGATTGGTTATTGGCATTTTAATGAACGGTCACGATATGGTGCTCTGAAATCGATGATGATAACCGTCTTTGGCGGCCTGAGCATGCTGGGCGGCTTTGCACTTTTATCCGTCATTTCTGGAACAACAAGCATTCAGGCTATGATTACAAATGCCGATACCATACTGGATAGTTCCTACATGCCGCTTGCGCTCGGTTTCATTTTGCTTGGCGCCTTTACAAAATCGGCACAGTTTCCGTTTCATATCTGGCTGCCTGATGCCATGGAAGCTCCAACGCCTGTCAGCGCGTATCTTCATTCGGCAACCATGGTTAAAGCTGGTATTTATTTAGTTGCCCGGTTTTCGCCAGTATTCGCTGATTTCGAGTGGTTCTTTATCATTGTGACCATAACGGGTATTGTCACACTGTGCTGGGCATCCTATATGGCTGTTCGCCAGACAGACTTAAAAGCCATTCTCGCATTTTCCACTATCAGCCAGCTTGGGATGATTATGGCAATGCTTGGCTTTGGAACAGGCGCAGCTATTTTCGCTGCTATGTTCCACATTTTAAACCATGCCACCTTTAAAGGCAGTCTGTTCATGGTTGCTGGTACGGTTGATCACGAAACGGGCACACGTGATATTCGAAAACTCGGGGGTTTGTATACGTTAATGCCCATCACAGCAACGCTTGCCTTATTCGGAACATTTTCTATGGCAGGCATTCCCCTGCCGTTCTTAAACGGGTTTTACAGTAAAGAATTGTTCTTTGAATCAAGTCTTGGCCTGGATGGGGGAACGCATGCTATAACGACATTTCTCGTTGAAGCTGTTCCATATTTGGCCGTTTTTGGCAGTATCTTTACATTTGTTTATGCATTGTACTTTTTATTTGGAACGTTCGGCGGCAAAACACAATTGCAAAAGCTGCCTAAAAAACCGCATGAAGCGCCGTTTGGCATGCTCTTAGCGCCCATGATTCTTGTATTGGGTGTGATTTTAATCGGTTTATTCCCAAATGCGGTGAATGGCACATTTATTGCCCATGCTGCCAAGGCTGTGTACGGGGGAGACGTAGTGGAGAATGTAAAATTCTGGCATGGATTTTTCAAGCCTGCGTTTCTTATGTCCCTTGTAGTTGTTGGGACTGGGATCGTTCTTCTTATCACAAGAACAAAATGGAACCGTATTTATCAGATATTGCCAGGCAGATGGAGTGTCACGAAGATTTACGATTGGATCATGGCTAAATTGGATAACTGGACAGAAAACGTGACGTCTTTTTACATGACTGGTTCACTCAGACAGTATATGCTTATTATCTTAAGCACCATATTTGTGGTCACAATTGGTTTCATGCTGATAACAAGCGGCTTTACGATTGATTTCAGCGACCTGGCACCAGTGTCAACCGTAGAAGTAGTTATTTCCCTGGTTATTACAGCTGCAGCGATTGGAACGATCTTTGCCAAGCGAAATGTGGCCGCTATATTAATCGCAGGTGTTGTTGGTTATGGCGTATCGCTTTTGTTCGTTATTTACCGAGCACCGGATCTCGCCTTAACGCAATTGGTCGTTGAAACAATCTCTGTGGCGTTATTCCTGCTTTGTTTTCACCACCTGCCGAATCTTAAAAAACAACATGAACCAATACGCACTAAGACGACCAATACGCTTGTGTCCGTCGGTTTTGGTGCCATGGTAACGCTTGTGGGAATTTCGGCTTACAGCAGTGACTGGTTTGAAACGATCTCAGATTACTTCGTGAAGACGGCTGATACCATTGGCGGCGGCCATAACATTGTCAATGTTATTCTCGTTGACATGCGCGGCTTTGATACATTATTTGAGATAACGGTACTGGGCATTGCTGTGCTGGCCATTTACTCGCTCATTAAATTAAAAACAGGCAAGGGAGACAAATAAATGGAGTTTATAATCTTAATTCTGGCAGGAATACTATTTGCCGCTGCTATATACAATTTATTGCAAAAACAGCTGCTTAGACTTGTTATCGGGTCTGTACTGCTTTCCCACGGCGCTCATTTATTTATACTGACAATGGGGAAATTGAAACGAGGCAGTCCGCCGATCCTGAGTGACGGAGTTGAGAACTACACCGATCCCCTGCCGCAAGCGCTGATTCTAACATCAATCGTTATCAGTTTTGGGATCACGAGCCTGCTTCTTGTTCTGGCATACCGCACAACTGAGGAGAACGATACAGATAATATGGAGCAACTAAGGGGTAACGAAAATGAGTAATTTTGCAGTTTTACCAATCATTATTCCGTTAATTTCGGGCATCATACTGGCCTTTTTTCCAAAAAAATTAGTCCTTGTCCGTCGGTTAACCAAACTATTTATTCTTATAAATCTGGCTGTTGCAGCTGGCATTGCCTGGCATGTATTTAACGAAGGAGCGCTTGTACTTGAAGTCGGGGGCTGGGCGGCACCATACGGAATTGTTATGGTCGCTGACAAACTGGCTGTTTTGCTTGTTTTAACAACAAACATTGTGGCCTCTGCCTGCGCCTTCTACGCGCCGTATTCCTTACCAAACAAAAAAGAACGCTACTATTTTTATTCGTTCTTTTTCTTTTTGATAACAGGTGTCTCGGGTGCCTTTTTGACAGGCGATCTCTTTAACTTGTTTGTGTTCTTTGAGGTCCTGTTAATGGCTTCGTATGCCCTGATTATTTTAGGCGGTGATAAAACACAGCTGCGTGAATCCATTAAATATGTATTCATTAACCTTTTCTCGTCTATGCTGTTTGTGACAGCTGTCGCGTTTATCTATGGGACGCTTGGAACTGTTAATATGGCCCAGATCGCCGATCGTGTGCAAGACGTTGATCAGCAAGGAATCCTGACAACCGTTAGTATTCTCTTATTCTTCGTGTTTGCCACAAAAGCTGCGTTGTTTCCGCTGTATTACTGGATGCCTAAATCATACGTTGTTCCGAACCCGGTCATCTCCGCATTGTTTGGAGCTTTGCTTACGAAGGTAGGTATTTATGCCATTATCCGCGTGTTTTCTCTAATCTTCATACATAAACCAGAACTCACGCACGAAACATTCATCTGGATTGCCGGCTTGTCAATGATTTTCGGAGTCATTGGGGCTCTATCTACCAATAACATCAAATTAATTATGGCTTATAATATTATTCCCGCCATTGGATTTGTCCTGATGGGTGTCGGCCTGTTTAATCAGGATGCTTTGAGTGGATCACTGTACTATTTAATTCATGATATGCTCATTAAAACAAGCTTGTTTCTCTTAGCAGGAACAATTACTTACGTTGCCGGAACATCTGATTTGCGGAAATTCAGCGGCCTGATTCACTACTATCCATTTCTGGGCTGGCTGTTATTTGTTTCAGGGTTCATTCTTGCCGGCATCCCTCCTTTCAGCGGCTTTATTGGTAAACTTCAATTAATAAGAGGAGCGCTGGCCGATAAACATATCGCAATTGTCATTATTGCCTTGTTGTCCAGTCTGCTGATACTGTATTCTATCATGAAGATTTTCATCAGAGGATTCTGGGGCGAAAAAGACACGGCATTCAAGCCGATATCAGTCAAAGCGCGGACAGCGCCAATTGTAATATTGACGGTTTTATCCGTATTTATGGGAATTGGAGCAGAATTTATTTACCCATCTGTTGAGTCGATAGCTGGGTACTTACTTGATCCGGAAGCTTATATAAATTCTGTCATGAAGGAGTAATGCTCTATGCCATTTCAAATCGTCATTAACGTGATCATTGCCGTCATGTGGATGTTTTTAAGTGAAAGTTATACGATCTCAAGTTTTATAATCGGCTACATTATCGGCATTTTCTTACTGCTGCTGCTTAACCGGTTTATTCCAGGAAACTTTTACTTAAGGCGCGTCTTTAAAATATTCAATCTGATTATACTGTTCATAAAAGAGTTAATCACATCAAATATTGATATTGTTAAACTTGTCTTTAAACGAAAACCGGAATTTGAACCAGGTATTTTTGCCCTGCCAATGGACGTCCAAACGGATTGGGAAATCACACTCCTGGCTAACTTAACAACCCTGACACCTGGGACACTGGCAGTAGCCGTTGCACAGGATAAGAGCCATTTATATGTTCATGCCATGAACATTGATGATATTGATGAGGAAATTGATGCTATTAAAAACACATTTGAAAAAGCGATCAAGGAGGTGACACGATGAACAGTGTTTTGAATTTCAGCGAAAGCGTATTAACCATTTCTGCGCTTATTAGTGTAGTGGCGATTGCTATTTCGCTGGTCCTGCTGCTTTACCGGATTATAGCAGGACCGACATCTGCTGATCGTGCTGTAGCCCTTGACGCCGTTGGAATGAGTATGATGGGCCTTACAGCTCTAATAGCCATCATTATCCCGACCACAACATTAAATGATGTCGTCTTAGTGATTGGTATCTTGTTGTTTATTGGTACAATCGGTATTGCGAAATATCTGGAAAAGGGTGTTATCATTGATCGAGACTTGGATTGAGGGAATTGCCAATATCATTATTGCTTTATTTTTGCTTTCAGGGTCATTTTTCCTGTTATCGAGCTCGATTGGAACCGTTCGATTTCCGGATGTTTATACGCGGCTCCATGCCACCACAAAAGGAGCTACATTAGGTATTGCAGGATTGCTTATTGGCGCCTTTATATTTATGTATGTTAAACATGATATTATCAGCGGAAAACTTTTGCTGGCTATTGTCTTTACGATGCTCACGTCTCCTGTTGCAGGCCATCTCATTTCACGAGCTGCTCACCGGTCTGGTATTAAACCTATTACAAAACATCAGCCAGATGAATACGAAAAAGCTATTCAGAAGCAAAAGGAACATCAGAAGTGACCCCCAGCGGGTCGCTTTTTTATTAACTTTAAACAGCTGTTTTCCCGTGCCACACATCCAAAGTTTATACTGGACAGACACAAAAACAGCACCTCCCTCATACAGTTAGTGTATGGGCCATAGCCCAGCTGACTCAAAAGGAGGTGCCTATCTTGTCGGGGATTTTAACTTTTCTTGGACTGCTGATTAAAGAAACGATTTTTTTTGTGTCCTATGTCAAAAACCATGCATTTCCTCAGCCACTTCCCCCAGAAGATGAATCCAAGTATATTCAGCAAATGCAGGAAGGTGATGAAGAAGCTCGCAACAAGCTGATTGAACACAATTTAAGATTAGTCGCACACATTGTTAAAAAGTTTGAAAACACTGGCGAAGATATGGAGGATCTTATTTCAATCGGCACTATCGGATTGATTAAAGGCATTGAAAGCTACTCGGCTGATAAAGGAACAAAGCTTGCAACGTATGCAGCACGATGTATTGAAAACGAAATTTTAATGCATCTGCGCGCACTGAAGAAAGTGAAAAAAGATGTGTCGCTGTATGATCCGATCGGGCAGGATAAAGAAGGCAATGAGATCAGTCTAGTTGATATCTTAGAAGCCGAAAACCAGAATATCATTGAATACATTCAATTAAATATGGAAATTGACAAAATGAATGATTACTTGGCCATTCTGGACACTCGTGAAAAAGAAGTTATTCTATACCGGTATGGGCTGAATAATTATCAGGAAATGACTCAAAAGGGAATTGCTAACATGCTGGATATTTCCAGAAGCTATGTATCGCGCATCGAGAAGCGTGCGCTTATGAAAGTCTTTCATGAATATTACCGCCAAGAATACCGCGAAACGTAACACCTGCTATGAACGCGTCGCCTGCTTGGAACCTAATCAGCTGGACTGAATACTAACATATGGAACTATTCTGCTACCTATGGTGTCGCTCCCTGCTATTACAATAACGAAAACGGCTGTAGGCAGGGAGTCTGAAAAATTTGCTGCAGGTGTTCAGTTTGATTATGGCGCTTTGATAATGGTCATGATCAAATTGGCTGCATTGCGTGCTGCCGTCTCTATAAACGCATCAAAGGAGATTGAGGAATCCCTTCCAGCAATATCTGATAACGCTCGAATAATAACAAATGGTGTGTCATACTGATAACATACTTGGGCAATCGCAGCTGCTTCCATTTCTGTTGCCAGTACAGAAGGGAAATTCCGCCGGACAGTATCTACTCTCGTCTGATCACTCATAAAAGAATCACCCGAGGCAATAACACCTTCATAAAAAGGTATGGCTAATTGCTTCATCGCTTGACCTGCCTGAGCTACTAAATCCGTATCAGCTTGAAACATTGCCGGCATACCAGGTACTTGACCATATGCATAGTCAAAGGCTGTGGCATTGACATCGTGATGGACAACCTGTGTCGAAACAATGACATCCCCGACCTGCATATTATCCGTAATGCCACCGGCCGAACCAGTATTAATGATCTGATCAGGTTGAAATTGTTCGTGCAAAATCGCTGTCGCCATCGCAGCATTTACTTTGCCAATGCCTGATTTCAATAATACCACGTCACGGTGATGCAGGTTTCCTCGCATAAATAAACAATTGGCAATCGTAACGGTTTCTGTGTCTATCATATTGCTTTGCAACAGAGCAACTTCCTCATCCATTGCACCAATAATCCCTATGGTCATGGTTACCTCCATCTCCTAAATATGCAGCAGACGTCTACTGCTTCTTATCGTTTTCTTTCAGCTTTTCAACTTTTGTCGGCTGCCAGCCTTCATTAGCAACCCACTTATTATACACGCGGTAAATGTCATCTTTATCTGAATCTGAAACCGTATTAATCACCTTCTGATCGTCATTCTGATTGTCATTCCGTTCAGCACACCACATGATAAGATCACTCTCATTTAAATCAGTGGCAGCTGCAGCAGCTTTTCGCATTTCCTGCCTGTCCTGTGAGCCATCATCATAATTCGTCGTATGGGATCCGGTCTGCTCGGTGCCTACGGGTTCCCAATCAGATGTATAAGCCTTTATCACATTATCATCAAAAGACTTGAGCTGTTCCCGTTCCTGTTTTTCATTCTCATTTTCGTCATCTGATTTAGAGTCGGGGTTCTCTCCCGTACTCTGTTTTTCGGATTCACTTTCGTCGTCAGCCGGATCTTTCTCCGTATCGGACGGTGAATCATCTGAAGTCTGTTCCGCAGTACCGCTTTCATTTGACTCATGTGACTCACTGTCACCACCAAAAAAGAGGAAACCCAGCAATACAATAACTAAAACTCCCGCTAATATCAGCAACAAAGACAGACGTTTTGTGTTTTTTCGTCGTTTTTCATATTTATCAACACGTGAGGATGCCACTGACTCTCCCCTCCTTGCTCTTATCGCAATTGATTAAACAACACAAGAAAAGCTCGCGGTATATCCGGGCTCTTCTTGTGTTGGATTCAGACTTGCGCCTACTCTACTTTCTCAATTTTAACAAGTATATCACCGCCGGGTGTGGAGACAGTTACTTCAGAACCGGACTCCTTCCCGATCAAGCTTTTGGCCATAGGCGAATCGTTAGAAATTTTACCTTCAAAAGGATCAGCTTCAGCACTGCCGACAATCGTATAGGTTTCCTCGTCGCCATCCGGCAGTTCTTTAAATGTAACGGATTTTCCTAATGTAACAACATCCGGATTTTCTGTATCATTTTCAATAATAACTGCATTGCGGATCATGTTTTCCACTTGCGCTATGCGGGACTCAACAAAAGCTTGCTCATCTTTCGCGGCATCATACTCGGAGTTTTCGGAAAGGTCTCCGAAATCCCGTGCAGTCTTAATGCGTTCAACGACTTCCTGCCTTTTTTCCGATTTCAGATATTCAAGCTCATTTTCCAGTTTTTCTTTCCCCTCTTGTGTCATATAGAAACTTTTCTCTGTTGCCATGAACAGTGACACTCCTTTATTGTCAAATAATTTAAACGTCATTCTGACTAATTACTAAAAACAACTATGGCAGATTTTTTTTAGATTTTCAATGCTTTTTCATTGATATTTTTCTGTATCCCGAGATAGAGACTGTTCGATTTTAGTGGCTATAATATCAATTGCCACATGGTTCTCACCGCCCTCCGGAATAATAATATCTGCATAGCGCTTGGTTGGTTCAACAAATTGCAAATGCATTGGGCGAACAATATTTTCATATTGTTCAATCACAGAATCCAGTGTTCGCCCCCTTTCTTTCATATCTCGGGACAGTCTGCGGATAATGCGGATATCAGCATCTGTATCCACAAATGTTTTAATATCCATTAAGTCTACCAGCCGCTGATCCTCTAATACTAAAATGCCTTCGAGAATGATCACTTGTTTCGGCTCAACTTTGATCACCTCATTAGACCTTGTATACAGCTTATAATCATATACAGGTTTCTGAACCGGTTCATGATTAAGCAGTTTATGAATATGACTGATTAATAAGTCATTATCAAATGCCAAGGGATGATCATAATTGGTATTCAGTCTTTCCTCAAATGGCAAATGGCTTTGATCTTTATAATAGTAATCCTGTTCAATAACCAGAATTGTTTTATCTTGAAAGCGCTGGCAGATTGACTGTGTCACAGATGTTTTCCCGCTGCCGCTTCCTCCGGCAACACCAATAACAACTGGCTTATCAGACATAAAACAGTCACTCCTTTCGTCCATCTTTGCTGCTGATCGCAATGCCATCTCCAATGGGAACAAAGGTCGTTGTAAAATCTGGATGGGATACCAGCCAGCTGTTATATGCGCGCAGTTTCTCCGCAATGGCCTGATATCTGGGATGCTGCTTCTCTTTATCAGCGACATAACCTTTAAACAAAACATTATCAGTCAGGATGAAACCATCAGAACGTAACAGTGGTGCGGCTAGTTCAAAAAAACGCTGATATTTACCCTTGGCAGCATCTATCAGTATAAGATCAAAGTAAACGTTGCTTAATGTCTCCAGCTTTTCCAGAGCATCACCATAAAGGACGTGAATATGATCCTGTTTCTGCCTGAGTTGAATATTTTGCTCTGCTCGTCTGTACCAGGCGTCATCTTTTTCAATGGTCCAAATTTCTGCTGACGGGTTGGCTTCAAGCATTCTTAATGCTGAATAACCAATTGCCGTGCCAATCTCCAGTATGCGCTCAGGCTTTGCTAGCCGGATTAACTGCATAACAAAATCCATCCCGAGAGGATCCATAATCGGTACCCTGTCACGCGCAGCTTCCTCTTCCAAATCCATCACCGATTCTGCAGGCGACGGAAGACAGCGCGTCAGGTAGTTCCTCAGCTTTTCGTCCATTCACTTTCTCTCCTTAGTCGTTTAAACGTCATCCTTAACGTGCCGCAACGGACATCTTATCTGAAACCAGGACGTGTCAACGTCCTGGTTATTCACGGAATTAATCAATATACTTTTCTTTTAATTGATTGTGCTCTTTATTTGTTTCAGAGTAATGAATGCGGCCTTTATCATCATGCAAAAAATACAAATAATCGGTATCGTCCGGTTCAACGGTGGCCTCAAGGGATGCAGCAGCGAAATTGGAAATCGGTCCGACGGGAAGTGAATGAATGCGATACGTATTATACGGCGAATCAACTTTCAGATCTTTTTTCAGCACTTTAGCTTTATGTTCGCCAAGTGCATATAATACGGTCGGATCCGTCCGCAGAGCCATTCCTTCATCCAGCCGGTTATAAAAGACACCCGCTATCTTCCGGCGCTGTTTATTCGAACCAGCTTCTTTTTGGACGAGTGAGGCCATTGTTAAAGCTTCATGGACCGATAAATCTTTTTCAGCTATATCATCCAAATAAGGCGTCACGACATTGCCTGTTTTTTCCACCATACGACTGATCACTGTTTCAACTGTTGGTTCTTTCGTGTAAAAGTCGTATGTTGCTGCAAATAAATAACCTTCCAGCGGTGTCTGGAGTTCCGGATTCAGGACATCTTCTGTCAAAATATCCGGGTACGTGTTAATTAATGATTTAATATAATCCCGGTCATTGACCTTGTCCAGGAAATCGGTTTTGCTAAATGGCAATTTATTCGCATAAATAGAAGCTATTTCCTTAATCGTTTTCCCTTCAGGTATTGTGACAGAATATATCGGGTCCTTCGCAACCCTGCCTTTATGCAGTGCCTTGATGAGCTTTTCAATATCCATAGAAGGGGAAAGCATGTAATTCCCCGCCTGAAGATTTGTCACGTTTTTCAGCTTTATGTAAAATTTGAATATCGTATCGTCCTTGATGAGCCCATTGTCTTCAAGGCGGGATGCAATATCCGATGTGGAGGAACCTGTCGGGATCTCAACCGCAATGTCCTCCTGGCTATCAGGATCAACCGGCTGTAAAGCAGATTTGACATACAAATAACCCGAGATACCACCGATAACTAATATCAGAATAGCTGAGATAATAATGATAGCGGCATACTTTCGGACGATTGTGGCATCCTTACTGCGTTGCAGCAGATTGTCTTTATAACTTCCTGACATTTTCTTTTTGGACATCCATTATCCCCCTCATCCGGCTTATGCTGCATAAATGTCAAGCATCGGCAGGGACCGGATTCAGCTTTCCGGACATTACTGATATTAATGTCTCAATTAATCGTTCACTCCGTCTTAAATAAAAGCTGATATCCCATCAAGATATCAGCCTGAAATCATTCGGCTTCATGTCTGATCCTCTTCATCAGCAATGGTATTGAGCATCTCCTCAACCATTTCCCATTCCTCATCAGACTCGATCGGGAAAAGAGAGAAATCCTCGTTCTGCTCATCCTCCTCATAGCGGAAGGCATATACTTCTACTTCGTCATTTTCCTGTTGCTCAGACGGCATAACTGCTAAATAAGAGTTGCCCGTCTCATCAACATCAAACGTGAATAACACGTCAAAAAGATGCTCTTCATCATTTTCATCAGGGATGACAATTCGTTCATTCTCTTCCAGTGCCATGACTACACTCCTTTAAATGTCTCTTGATCAAGATAAGTTTGCAAAATCATAACGGCTGCCATTTTATCAATAACTTTTTTGCGTTTTTGACGGCTCATATCCGCCTCAAGCAAAACGCGCTCTGCCGCCCGCGTCGACAAACGCTCATCCCAAAGCTGCACAGGTATATTAAACGCTTCCTTTACATGCTCAGCATAACGTTCAGAAGCTTCGCCGCGTTCACCGATCGAGCCATTCATATGCTTGGGAAGACCAACAACCGCTTTCGTTACCTCATGTTCTTTTATGATTTGTCCCAATTGACCATCGGCAGAGCAGATATCCTCTTCATCCCATTTGATAGTCGTAATACCTTGGGCAGTCACGCCTAAAGGATCACTTACTGCAACTCCGATTGTTTTGGAACCTACATCTAATCCGACAATTTTCATTTAGCTTTCCCTTTGCTGTTGTTTGAGATAAAATGTCACAACTTCCTCAATGACCTCATCCCGTTCAACTTTACGGATCAGATTCCGGGCATCCTTATATCTCGGAATATAAGCCGGATCACCGGATAATAAGTACCCTACAATCTGATTAATGGGATTATAGCCCTTTTCCTTAAGCGCCGCATGAACTGTGAGCAAGATATCATTTATATCATGATCAAAAGGCTCCTCAGAAAAATTAAACTTCATGGTTTTATCAATAGAGCTCATCGTGACACCTCATTCCGCATGTTTTACCTTTACTGGCTATTCTAACATGTCTATTTTACACATTATAGCTTTTATAGCAAATTGAATACAAGTTTGTCTAGACTTTTGAACGATTTGTAACATAATGATTCGCTGCTTTGAGAGCATCATTGATTTTTTCAGGCTGTTTGCCGCCGGCTTGGGCCATATCCGGACGGCCGCCGCCGCCACCGCCACATACTTCGGCTGCCTGTTTAATCAGATTGCCAGCATGAAAACCCTGATCAGTCAAATCATTTGTAATACCTGCAGCCAATTGCACTTTTTCTTCATTAGCTGCGGCAAGCAGGATAATCCCGGAGTCAAGCTTTTGTTTCAGGTCATCAACCATATCCCGGAGCTGATTCATATCTTTGGCATTGACTTGTTGTGCTAAAAGGGGAATGCCATTCACTGTTTCATATTGATCAACAAGGGATGATGTTTCCTGATTGGCCAATTTAGCATTGAGTGACTCATTTGTTTTATTTAGCGATTTTATGTCGTCATATAAACCTTTAACCCGTTCTGCGACTTTGTCCTCTGTGGTTTTCAGCAAATCAGCCGCTGTTTGTAATTGTATCAGCTTCTCATTGATAAATTGATAAGCCTGCTTGCTCGTAACGGCCTCCACTCTTCTTGTACCGGCACCGACGCCTGTTTCTGAAACAAGTTTAAATAAGCCAATCGTTCCTGTATTACTGACGTGACAGCCACCGCATAGTTCAATGCTGTAGTCGCCAATTTGAACAACCCGGACAACATCACCGTATTTCTCACCGAATAGTGCCATGGCGCCCATTTCTTTGGCCTCATCAAGCTTTTTGCGATCGATGACAACAGGCAGATTCTCCCAGATTTTTTCATTAACAATCTGCTCGATTTGCTGCAGTTCGTCCTGACTGACTGAACTAAAATGCGAAAAATCGAAGCGCAGACGATCAGGGGTTACAAGTGAACCCGACTGATTAACATGGTCACCAAGGACATCTTTCAGTGCCTGATGAAGCAAATGTGTCGCCGTATGATTTTTTATAATGCCTGTGCGGAAAGCATCATCGACCACTGCTGTTACCTTGTCACCCGAGCGAATGGTACCTTCTTTCACATGAATTTTATGGACATGCTGGCCTTTAGGCGCCTGCTGGACATCCTCAACCCATGCTGATGCACTGTTGGTATAAATCCAGCCATTATCACCGATTTGACCGCCACTCTCTGCGTAAAATGGTGTCTCTTTCAGAAACGTAAGTGCTTCTTCGCCCGCCTCAGCAGTATCGGCAAATGCTTGAGCCTTCACAATTGTCTCAATCGTTGTCACTGCTTCACGCTGGTCATAGCCGACAAACGCAGAGTCTATGTCCACTTCACCAAGTACGCCATCCTGAATCTGCATCGAATCCGTTTTTTGCCGAGCATTTCGAGCGCGTTCACGCTGTTTTTCCATTTCGCGTTCGAATCCTTGCTGATCAATCGTAAAATGATGCTCAGCTACATATTCTTCTGTCAATTCTTTCGGAAACCCATACGTATCGTACAACCGGAAGACTTCAGCACCCGGGAAGATGTCACTGCCCTTTTGCTGTTCTTTTTCGATAATAGCATTCAAAATATCCAAACCATCCTGCAGCGTTTCATGAAAGCGTTCTTCTTCTGCTTTAATAACATTTGCCACATGGCTGCTATCATTCAGGACATCCGGATAAAAGTCCTGCATAATGCTGCCGACTGTCGGGACGAGTTTATACATAAACGGCTCATCGATCCCCATTTGTTTAGCAAATCTGACGGAGCGACGGAGCAGACGGCGCAATACGTAGCCTCTGCCCTCATTGGAGGGAAGTGCTTTGTCACTGATAGCGAACGTAACCGTGCGAATATGATCAGCAATCACTTTAAATGCTGTATCATCCCGCTCGTTGTTGCCATATGTTTTTCCGGAGATCGTTTCTGTTTTCCGTA
This sequence comes from Lentibacillus kimchii, assembly GCF_042666895.1. Taxonomy (GTDB): domain Bacteria; phylum Bacillota; class Bacilli; order Bacillales; family Amphibacillaceae; genus Lentibacillus; species Lentibacillus kimchii. Next base: position 75,269 of record NZ_JBHTGR010000057.1, on the reverse strand, counting down.
TGAGCGGCATGAACAGATCTGTTTCAAAGTTAGTTGGCACATCCTGAATGACGGATACGATGCGTTCCAGCCCCATACCAGTATCGATGTTCTTTTTCGGCAGCGGGGTATAAGTGCCGTCAGGATTATGATTGTACTGGGAAAAGACGAGATTCCAAATTTCCAGATACCGCTCATTCTCACCGCCCGGGTACAATTCCGGATCGGATGGATCAGCCCCGTACCGTTCACCGCGATCATAAAAAATCTCTGAATTCGGGCCGCTTGGACCTTCGCCAATATCCCAAAAGTTTTCTTCAAGCCGGATGATGCGCTCTTTCGGAAGTTGGATCTGGTTAAGCCAGATATCGTAGGCTTCATCATCTTCCGGATGTACTGTCACGGCCAATCGTTCAGGATCAAAGCCAACCCATTTCTCACTTGTTAAAAACGCCCACGCAAACGCAATAGCCTCTTCTTTAAAATAGTCACCAATAGAGAAGTTCCCAAGCATTTCAAAAAATGTGTGATGTCTGGCTGTGAAACCGACATTTTCAATATCATTCGTTCGAATAGATTTTTGGGCGTTTACAAGCCGGGGATTATCCGGTACGACGCGTCCATCAAAATATTTTTTCAGGGTCGCTACACCACTGTTAATCCAGAGAAGTGTCGGATCATCCTGCGGTACAAGCGGTGCACTCGGCTCGATCTGATGGCCTTTTTCTTTAAAAAAATCCAAAAACATTTGACGCACTTGTGCTGACGTTAACTGTTTCATGCCCTTACCCTCCAGTAATCGTTAAGCTATTTTTCCGACTGAAAAACATACGCCCGCGTTATGTAACCGTTCATAAGAGTTAGCTGCTTTACAGTGGCATACAAGCTTGTACGAAATAAAAAATCTCCTCTCTAAATTTGTGTTAGAGACGAGATAACGTCGCGGTACCACCCTAATTATGAACAAAAGCATGTGCCTTCATTCATCACTCAGTCTGATAACGGTTTGGAACCGGCGGGAATTAGCCGCACTCAGGTTTAGCTTCCATGATTCAACGTCCGGGATTTCTTACAGCCTGTGGAAATCCCTCTCTATACATCACCGCTGACCTTAGCCTGGCCGGAAATGCTTTGAACGGAGGCTCATGTACTCAGAACCATCTGCGCATTAGATTATTTCGCTTATTATGCTGATAGTATAGTCAAGATTTTGCTGATTGTCAATTATTGTACCGCTCCCGCAAAAAATGCGACATGACAACTTTTAAAATGACCAGAAGCGGAACAGCTAATATCATGCCTATAACACCGCTTACCTGCCCGCCCAGCAATAGAGCAAAAATAATGGCGAGCGGATGGATCTGAATACTTCTGCCAACGATAAACGGCGACAGAAGATTGCCCTCAATCAGCTGGATAAGAAAAATACTGACTAAGACAAACAACGTTAATTTTCCGGAAATCGTTGCCGTGATCGCCACAGCTGGAGCAGCACCAATAATTGGGCCAAAGTAAGGAATAATATTCGTCAGCCCCATAATGATAGCTAGAAGCAAGGCATACGGGATGTCCCAGAATTTAAATACTGCATATGCCGCTAAAGCGACAAACAAACAAACAATAACCTGGCCCCGAATGTAATTGCCCAGTCCATTATCTATCGCCCGAATCAGTTCTCCAGCGTGCGCGTGATATTTTTGCGGAATCCACTTTTTGCCGTGTCGTTTAACAGTCGCGAAATCCTTCAGAAAGTAAAATACGATCACAGGGATCACCGTTATGACAATGATCATATCAAAAACTTTCGTAAAACGTTTCACCAAGTCCGTCAGCAAATTCTCAATATGGGCTTCAGCTTCATAAACAAGTTCATCCATTTTATCATGCACCGCTTCTGGTAAAAACGCTGTGTAGTCATATAGGTTGTAAATGAATTCGCGGTACATGCCAATCAGCTGGGGCAACTGCTCCTGCAGTTGATTCAATTGCTGAATAAAGGCAGGATAAACTCTGTAACCCAAATAGCCAAGACCCCCGAAAAAAAGGATATAAATCAGCAATATGGCCAGACTTCTTGGTATATGGCGTTCATAAAGTTTATCAATAACCGGATACAATAAATAAGCAATTAAGGCTGAAACTAAAAACGGGAGCAATAAATGCCACAAAAACGCTGCAATAGCCCCATATACCGGGAACAGTTTAACAAGCAGAAAAACGAATAAGAATACAAATATTCCTGTTACTGTCCAGAAAAGAAAATTCAATGGTTTATTGTCCTGGAACATATAAAGCACCCCCAGGAACAACATGATCAACTGATCGTGTGAGAACCGTTACCATTGAATTCTGCGCTCATTTTCCGTAAATAAATCATCCAGGGAACTTAATGACCCATCTGATTCCACCTGGTGGATTGCCAGTCGGTTATGTATTACGGACAGTTCAATAAAGCAATTCCAGCAGTAATAGTGCCGCGCCCCGATTTTTCCAATATTTTTCCCATTACAATTCGGGCAAACGAACATGGTAAAAGCTCCTTTTTATTAGGTCAGCTTTCACCAAATAACTGGTCGCTATACATCGCTGTCACATAAAATCGTAAGGCGATATAGCCGCTTCATCATTTTCTTCTGGCTGTTCATCGGATGAACCATCTACCAGCCGCTCCTGCAGTTTCTCAATTAAAGACGTATAGCGCTGATTGGTATCCTGACGTTTAACGCCATCTAAAAAAGCCTGCTTGTCGCCACAAATAACTAAGGATTGTTTGCTCCGGGTGATCGCTGTATACAGTAAGTTTTTCTTCAGCATACGCCGGTAGACAGGAAAAACCGGCAGCATAACAATCGGAAATTCGCTCCCTTGGGATTTATGAATGGAAATGCAGTAAGCGAGTGTTATATTAATATAATCTTTTCGCTCAAAGCTAATCTCCTTGCCTTCAAAGTCAATCACGAGCTGTTCAACATGATCGACATTTTCGTTTGCTGAAAATATGGCAGCAACTTCGCCAATATCCCCATTGTAAATCCCGTCTTCCGGCTGATTAACAAGCTGCAGCACTTTATCACCGACCCGGAACACAGCATCTTGTGTGCGTGCTTCACGCTTCTGCGGCGATGCTGGATTAATCAGTGCTTGCAAATGCTGATTAATCATCGTAATACCCGCCTGTGAGCGATACATGGGAGCCAGAACTTGTATATCCTTTACATCAATTCCCTTTTTTTGCGCACGATCAAAAACCGTTGTCACCACATCAATCAGCTGTTGTTCATGACAGGAAATAAAACTGAAGTCCTGAGCTTTTTCCAGAGCATGATGATCACAGGCGTCCTGTTTAATCGCATGTGCCAGCTCGATAATTTTCGATCCTTCTTTTTGCCGGTACACATCCTGCAGACTAACATAAGGAATCTGCCCACTCGTCAAAAGATCAGCCAGAACCTGGCCAGGCCCAACAGAGGGAAGCTGATCCTCATCCCCCACCAGCAGTACCTGCATATCATCGGGAATCGCCTTAAACAGGCTGTTTGCCAGCCAGATATCAACCATGGAAAACTCATCAACAATTAAATAACGGCCTTTAAGCGGATCATAGTCATCTTTTTCAAAGCCGTTTTGACCATCCCAGCCCAACAATTTGTGAATAGTCACGGCTGGAAGGCCGGTTGACTCAGTCAGGCGTTTAGCCGCCCGTCCAGTAGGCGCCGTCAAAATGAACGGGTAATCGGCATCATCACTATATGAATCAGGGTCTATCGACAAGTTATGAATCTCAGCAAAGGCGTTCAGTATGCCTTTGATAACCGTTGTCTTCCCTGTGCCTGGGCCGCCTGTTACAATCATCAGCTCAGAACTGATAGCTTCTTGGATCGCTTCAAACTGCTCTTTGCCATAACTGAGCACTTCTTGTTCCTCGACATCGCCGATGATTTTCATCAGTTCAGCCAAGGGCGTATCATGCTCAACTGATTTGCTGAGCAGCCGATCAACATTTCCAGCAAACCCGTTTTCCGCATAATAAAGCGAGGGGAGGTACACATTCCCTTCATACATGATCACAGTCTTATCACGATTCAATTCTTCCAGCCGATTTTGCACCATGTCGATTGTAAGCTCCGCGTCCGGTTGAGTTAAAAGCGTCACAACCTGATGAATACACTCCTCAACTGGCAAGTAAACATGACCATCCTGGATATTCTGCTGCAGCACATAAACGCACCCGGCTCCAATCCGGTTTGCGTGTGTTAAAGACAAACCGTTCTCCTGGGCAATCTGGTCAGCGGTATGAAACCCAAACCCTTCAATATTAAGCACAAATTGATAAGGATCTTCCTGCAGTACGCTGACGGTTTCATCCTGATATTCTTTATACATTTTTTGTGCAAGTTTTAGACCAATTCCATATTTAGCCAGATAAACGGCAGCATACTCGAAGCCCTGATTTTCTTTTAACGTTTTTACAAGCTGGTCAGCTTTATCCTGTTTCAGCCCGGGAATCTGCCTCAGAACACTGGGATCATTTAATATACTGGAAACAGCGTTAGTCCCCAGCGTTTCGACAATTTTCCGGGCCGTTTTTTGGCCGATTCCGTAAAACAGATCACTGGAAAGATAATCAATTAACCCATCTTTGGTATCGGGAATAAACGTCTTATAAGAAGTTACATTATACTGCAGTCCGAACTTGGGGTGCCGCTCAAAATCACCATAAAAATAATAGGCAGCCGAATCCTGCAGATCCGAAAAATAACCTTTAATCACGATGTCCTTTTCCTGATAATCCTCATTGGTCGCAAGAACTTTAATTTTAGCAATTGAGAAATTTTCCTGCTCATTACGAAAAATCGTATGCAGCAGCTCCCCTTTAATATAGCCATACGCCGTTTGGGTTTGTTGATCTGTTGCCATACGGATTACCTCACTATCTTACGCGTCAGAATTATGCCATACATCCATAATCTGTTTCTTGGCATTGGAAGCCAGCATGTGCTCAGGCTGGATGGCCAACGCCTGATCAAAATGGTCTAGAGCTCCCTCAAGATCCTCTTCATACAACGCAATAACCCCGAGATTATAATGCGCATCACTGTGCGACTCATCCAATTTCAGGACCTGTTTGAAAATCGGTTTGGCATCATCGATATACTCACCCTGGGCAAGTGACAACCCATACTGAAATAAATAATCTGCCTCATTTGGATCCAGCTCAGCTGCACGCATTAAATACGGAAGCGCCAGCTTGTAATCCTCCTGGTGAAAGAAAGTCATACCGAGCAAATAATAAACATCTGCTTCTTCCAGTCCGATTTCAACCGCCTGAAAAAAATGCTTTTGGGCTGTTGCAAAATCTGCCTGATCATAATACAGGCTCCCCAGCCCATAATAGGCTGTTGCTGCATTCTGATCCAGCTCAATCGCCCGGTTGTAGAAAAGCTCAGCGCGCTCTGTATCATTAATATGCAACAACAAATTGCCAAAGTTGATATAGCCGACCGGATCCTTAGGACTTTCTTCAATAATGGCATTAAACAGCCCTGCTGCTTCTTCATATTTTTGCTCTTTCATCAACTCAATCGCCTGCTGGTTTTTATCTTCCATTATGTCACCTCGTTAACTGTCTAAAGTAGCATGCTGCTGTCATGGTTCAGCCGACATAGTCAAGATACGTGTCATCTTTTAGAACCTCATCAATTGTCCCGCCGCCGAGACAAACCTCGTCATCATAAAAGACGACCGATTGTCCAGGCGTGATTGCACGCTGTGTATCATGGAAAGCAACATGAACATTGCCATCTTCCTTTTTGGTAACGGTTACCCCGCAATCCGGCTGACGGTAACGGAATTTAGCTGTGCAGGTAAATTGATCAGGCATCTCTCTAATCCAATTAACCTCTGAGGCAACTAGACTGTCAGAATACAAATTGTCATTATAAAAGCCCTGTCCGACGTACAGAATATTATCATCGAGGTTTTTCCCGACAACAAACCATGGTTCACCAGCTCCGCCGATGCCAAGTCCCTGGCGCTGTCCAAGCGTATAATACATCAGACCGTCATGAGTGCCTTTTTCGACACCGTCCAGTGTTTGCATCAGTCCTGGCTGTGCTGGCAAGTAGCTGCTTAAAAATTCCTTGAAGTTACGTTCGCCGATAAAACAGATACCGGTACTGTCCTTTTTCGATGCTGTCACCAGATCATTTTGGTGAGCAATTTCCCTGACTTCATTTTTAGTCATATCCCCTAAAGGAAACATAACCTTCTCCAGAACATCTGATGTCAGCTGATTCAGAAAGTATGTCTGATCTTTATTATCATCCACACCCCGCAGCATGTCATAATGTCCATTATTCTCTCTCACGCGGGCGAAATGGCCTGTCGCCAGGTAATCGGCACCAAGCGACATGGCATGATCCAAAAATGCTTTAAACTTAATTTCTTTGTTGCACATAACATCTGGGTTGGGTGTTCGGCCTGATTGATATTCATCAAGAAAATAAGTGAACACTTTATCCCAGTACTGTTTCTCGAAATTGACGGCAAAATAGGGGATGTCCAGCTGATTGCAGACGCGGACAACATCATCATAATCGTCGGTCGCCGTACAGACGCCATTTTCATCAGTATCATCCCAATTTTTCATAAAAATGCCAACGACATCATAGCCTTGCTGTTTCAGAAGCAGTGCCGCGACAGACGAGTCTACGCCACCGCTCATACCAACAACTACCCGTGTATCCTCATTTCGTTTCATAAATAGTCACCGCCTTTTAACTGGTTAAACGTTTAACGATCTTAGCAACACGATCAGCTGCTTCGATCACATTTTCTGTCGTATTAAACGATCCGAAACTGAAACGGATCGAATTCATGATGCGTTCATCATTGTCCTGATACATGGCCGCGAGAACATGCGAGGGTTCAATTGAGCCTGCTGTGCAAGCACTTCCGCTTGAAGCTGCTACGCCTTCCAAATCGAAATTGGTCAGCAAAGACTCAACACCAGTTCCTGGAAAACTAAGATTAACAATAGAAGCAATACTGTCATCCAGCTTGCCATTTACAGTATAAGTGATGCCATCAGCAGTCAGCCGCTCCATAAACTGTTCCCTGAACTGACTGTACTTCCCTCGTCTCTCAGCTTTGTTTGCCATCACCAGCTCAACCGCTGTCTGGAAACCGACGACACCTGCCATGTTTTCTGTTCCCGGCCGGTGCTGCCGTTCCTGCTCACCGCCGTGCTGACGTGCCTCCAGTTTAATACCATCAGCTGCATATAAGAAGCCGACCCCTTTTGGGCCATTAATTTTGTGTGAGGACGCTGACAGCAGATCAATCCCGGTCTGGTTAACATCAATATCGATTAAACCAAAAGCCTGAACAGCATCGGTGTGAAAATAGGCCTGATGATCTGATAAAATCTCAGCAGCCGCCTCAATCGGCTGAATAACGCCTGTTTCATTATTGACGTACATAATAGAAACCAGGATTGTTTCCGGCGTCAAAGCGGCTTTCAGCTCATCCGGATTGATACGGCCTGTTTCATCAACAGACAAATAAGTGACACTGAAACCGAGCTGTTCTAAATACGCAGCCGTATCCAATACAGCATGATGCTCTTGAGCCGTTGTAATAATATGATTGCCTTTTGCCTGATTAGCCAGAGAGGTCCCGATCAGTGCCAAGTTATCTGCCTCTGTGCCGCCGCTGGTGAAAACAATCTCTTTTTCATCAGCCTGAATGCTTTTAGCCATACTGCGCCGTGCTTCATCAAGATACTGGCGGGCTTTCCGGCCAAACCTATGCACACTTGATGGATTGCCGAACACAGTCGTCATAACTGGCTGCATGGCTTCAGCTACCTGGGGATCCATCGGTGTTGTGGCTGCATGATCCAAATATATATGATCCATGGTTAATGCCCTTTCTATCTTAAAATAATTTAAATGTAAAACATGTACGTATTCTGATGCTGATCGTTTTCGTGCCGACGCAAATCTTCCAAAGTCGTGGTATCCAGCACATCTTTAACAGCATCACGAATGCGTATCCATAAAGCCTGTTTCGCTGGCTCTTCGTCCTCCATTCCTTCAACAGGCGTGATTGGCCCTTCCAGCACGCGAATGATATCACCGGTTTTTATGTCGCGCGGATCCTGTGCCAGCACATAACCACCATACGCGCCACGAACACTTTTCACCAGTCCAGCGTTTTTTAAAGGGGATGCCAGCTGTTCCAGATAATGTTCGGACAGTCCCTTCTCCCGTGCAATGGTCTTTAACGAAATTGGGCCATTGCCATGGTTTCGTGCCAGTTCAAGCATAATGGTTAAGCCGTAGCGTCCTTTTGTGGAAATCTTCATTTTAAAACACCCCGCGACATCGCTAAATCTGTTAGTCATTGTTGCTCTCTAAATAACCATTATAGCATGAATCACCTGTTTCTTGCATTTTAGCATAATCCGCTTTACGCTTTTACATAGACAGCTCATATCATTTTTATAAAGGACGATCAAAATGAACCAAAAACCACTCGCTTATCGTATGCGGCCCGACCATATAAACGATATTATCGGACAGGAGCACCTGGTTAGCCAAGGGAAAATCTTAAACCGCATGGTCCAGGCCAGCCGTCTGGCGCCCATGATCCTTTTTGGGCCACCCGGCACTGGCAAAACCTCTCTTGCTTACGCTCTGGCCAGGAGCCTGAATATCCAAGTAAAAATGCTGAATGCTGTGGTTGATAAGAAAAAGGACATGGAAATTGTCGTTGAAGAAGCCAAAATGAGCGGCCAGGTTGTCCTGGTGCTCGATGAAGTGCACCGTTTGGATAAATCAAAACAGGACTTTTTGCTCCCGCATATTGAAAGCAATCTCTTGACACTGATCGGCTGTACAACGAGCAACCCTTATCATTCTATTAACCCGGCCATACGCAGCCGCTGCCATTTATTCGAGCTGCACCCATTAACGGTAGCCAATATGAAAACAGCTGTCAGCCGGGCCATTGATGACGATACAAACGGCCTTGGGTCTGAACCAGTCGTGTTAACGGATGAAGCGCTTGAGCATTTGGCATTTGCTGCCAACGGGGATATGCGTGCAGCTTTGAATGGTCTTGAACTTGCCGTCTCATCAACCCCTAAAGACGCGAAAGGTAACATTGTTTTGACACTTGAAGCTGCTGAAGAATGCATGCAGAAAAAAAGTTTCACACATGATAAAGATGGCGACGCGCATTATGATGTTTTATCCGCTTTCCAAAAATCCATACGGGGAAGCGATGCCAATGCCGCCTTACATTATCTGGGGCGCCTGATTGAAGCTGGTGATCTCGACAGCATCGCGCGCCGCATGGTGGTCTGTGCTTACGAGGATATTGGCCTTGCTAATCCGCAAGCCGGACCGCGTGCCGTTACAGCTGTTCAGGCCGCGGAGCGTGTTGGATTTCCAGAGGCGCGCATACCGCTGGCATCAGCTGTTGTCGAACTGGCTCTCTCACCTAAGTCCAATACGGCTTACAAAGCGCTTGACGAAGCTCTGAGCGATATTCGCAGCGGCAAAAGCGGTGACGTCCCAGCCCACCTGAAAGACAGCCATTATCAGGGAGCTCAAGCAATGGGGCGGGGACTCGCGTATCAGTATCCTCACAATTATGAAGGCAGCTGGGTGAACCAGCAATATCTGCCGGATACGATTAAAGACAAAACATATTACAAGCCAAAAGCCAGCAGTAAATTTGAACAGCAGTTAAAAAGGATTCATGAAAATATTCAATCTGAAAAAAATAATACTAGATTCTAGAGGTATAATTCCTTTTTCATACGGTCAAACTAAACAATACAGCTAACAATTCGCTAGAAATATTGCTTTTGATCGTAATTGAAAAAGGAGTTGACTATAATGACAAAAGTTAGACAGGATGCATGGTCCCACGAAGATGATTTATTACTGGCGGAAACCGTATTGCGGCATATCCGGGAAGGCAGCACACAATTAAATGCCTTTGAAGAAGTAGGCGATCAGTTAAACCGGACTTCTGCCGCTTGCGGCTTTCGCTGGAATGCTGAAGTACGCAATAAATACCATGATGCTATCGAACTTGCCAAACGGCAGCGAAAAGAGAAAAAGCGGGCCGCTGCTTCTCAAGAAAGACAGCCGGTTTTATCCGCGGCAGACTCAGCAGAAAGTGACAGGAATCTGCCCCAGCCAGTTCCAGTTACTACAGAAATGGAAACGGCTCAAGAGACCCTGACGCTTAAAAGCGTTATTCAATACTTGCAGCAGTTTAACGAGGACTATCATGCTTCCAGCCAGGCTCAAAAGTCATTGGAGCAAATGGAACAGGAAAATGAGCAGCTTCGTTACCAGGTGCGTGATCTGGAAAGCCAGTTAACACAAACATCCCAAAAGCTTAAAGCTGTTCAGGAAGACTATCAAGTGTTTATGCAGATTATGGACAAGGCCCGCAAAATGACTGTTTTTGATAAGCAGCAGGACAGTTCTGAAGCACCGGCATTCCGGATGGATAAGAACGGAAATCTTGAACAAGTCGCCGACAGCTCATCACACCAATAGAGATGGCCTTTCCGTTTTTAAATATAAAAGGAACCGGCAGTCTGCCGATTCCTCTTTGGGACATATGTATCTATCAATCCCAATTGTGCCGTCTGTTGTCCAGTTTTGAACCCGCTTCAGGCAGGTGGGTGCCCTGTTCCATATCTATTGTGCTTCCCCGTATCGGGGCGTGCACGCAATATGAAAACCTATGTGGGCTCCCTTGTATATAGATGTTCGGTCAAAATGAATGTAACAGACGCACACATCAGGATTGAACGTTCAGCTGATTAACTGTAAATTCATATTAACATAACGGTCATGGATGATCAATATTGAATCACCCAATAAGTAAAATGGTAACTATTACAAGTCGTTAATCACGACACCATCACTCATATTTGGTTCTAATTGACAGTTCATCCAATTGTTTATCAGCTACTTGACTTGGCGCATCTGTCAGCAAATCAGAGGCTGAGGCGGTCTTAGGGAACAGAATGGTATCCCGCAGGTTTGATCTGCCTGCCAGCAGCATAACAATCCTGTCGAGGCCAAGCGCAACGCCACCATGTGGCGGTGTTCCGTACTCAAGTGCCTCAAGCAAAAATCCAAATTGCTCCTCTGCTTCTTCCGGACTGAATCCTAAAACATCAAAAAGTTTATCCTGCTGGTCCCGTTTATAGTTACGTAACGAGCCGCCCCCCAATTCATAGCCATTCAGCACAAGATCATATGCATTGGCCCGGACACTTCCCGGATCAGTATCCAGCTTATCCATATCTTCTTCAAATGGTTTCGTGAACGGATGGTGAGCGGCATCATAGCGCTCCTCATCTTCGTCATACTCCAATAGCGGCCAGTCAGTAACCCAGAGGAAATTGAAGCGATTCTCATCAATCAGCTCCAATTCTTTACCCAGCTTAAGCCGCAGAGCACCTAAACTGTCATAAACAACTGATGCTTTGTCAGCGCCAAAAAGCAGCAAATCGCCTTCTTCAGCTTCGGCTCGGTCAATCAGGCTATTTGCCTCCTCGTCTGTCAAAAACTTAGCAATCGGACCAGTAACTTGTCCGTCCTCAATTTTTAGCCAAGGCAAACCTTTGGCACCATAGACTTTAACAAATTCGGTTAATTGATCAATATCCTTGCGGGAATAACGGGCTGCCTGACCCTTAACATTTAACAAACTGACCTTCCCGCCAGTATCCAATGCACCTTTAAATACCTTAAATGATGATTGAGCTAAAATATCCGACACATGAATTAGTTCCAGACCGAATCGCGTATCTGGCTTATCTGAACCGAATCGTTCCATTGCCTCACGATAAGGCATTTTTTGCAATGGCAGCGGCATATCCACACCTGTTGCTTCTTTTAAGACGTGCTTCATCATCTTTTCAGTCATATCCATGATCTCATCACTTGTCATAAACGAGGTTTCAATATCAATCTGTGTGAACTCCGGCTGCCGATCAGCCCGCAAGTCCTCATCACGGAAGCAGCGAGCGATTTGATAATATTTTTCAAAGCCGCTCATCATGATCAGTTGTTTAAACAACTGCGGTGATTGCGGAAGTGCATAAAATTCACCTTGATGGACACGGCTCGGCACCAGATAATCCCGGGCACCCTCTGGCGTGCTTTTTGTAAGAATTGGTGTTTCCATTTCAATAAACCCGTCATCATTCAAAAAGTTCCGGACAGCCTGGGTTATACGGTGACGCATTTTAAACGTTTCCTGCAGTGATGAACGACGCAGATCAATATAGCGATATTTCAAGCGCAAGTCTTCACTGACCTCTGTTTCGTCTTCAATCAGAAACGGAGGTGTTTTAGCCTTATTTAAAACGCTGGCTTCTGACGCCAAAACTTCAACGCGTCCTGTTCCGATAGCCGGATTTACTGTACTTGGATCACGCTCAACGACTTTACCTTTCACTTCCAAAACATATTCCGATCTGACTTCCTCAGCGGTTTTCAGAGCTTCCTGGGAATGATCCGGGTTAAACACAATTTGGACGATACCGGATTTGTCACGCAAATCAATAAAGATAAGGCCGCCCAAATCACGGCGCGTTTGTACCCAGCCTTTTAATGAGATTGTCTGTTCAACATCTTTAACTTCCAATGTACCTGCTAATGTTCGTTCACTCATCAACATTTCCTCCTGACAGCTTGCCTTGCAAGTAGTTTGCGAGTTGTGCTAAAGGCACTTCTTGTTGCTCGCCTGTACGCATATCTTTCACATTAATCACTTGCTGCTCAATTTCACTCTCACCTAATACAAGCACAAATTTGGCTTGGTATCGATCTGCTGCTTTGAACTGTGCTTTCATTTTGCGGTCCTGGTAGTCTCTGTCAACCTGAATGCCTTTACGGCGCAATTCATGGGCAATTTGGACTGAGGCCTCATCCGCCTCATCACCAACCGTCACCAGAAAACAATCCAGCTCCTCATCAGTCGGTATGGTGATGTTTTCAGCTTCCAGCGCCATCAGCAGACGTTCCAGTCCCATGCCGAACCCGATGCCTGGCGTACTCGGTCCGCCCAATTCTTCGACCAATCCATTATATCTGCCGCCGCCGGCCAGGGTAGTGATCGCTCCGAATCCTTCTGCCTCGCTCATAATTTCAAAAGCAGTATGGTTATAATAGTCAAGGCCCCGGACAAGCGTAGGATCAACTTCATAGTCAATTCCCATTGCGGTGAGATAGTTCTTAACTTTTTCAAAATACATGGTCGAAGCGTCATTCAAGTAATCGAGAACGGAAGGTGCTGTCTTCATAGCAGGATGGTCCTGATCTGTCTTACAATCCAAAATACGCAGCGGATTTTGCGTTAAACGTGTTTGGCAATCACTGCATAATTCATCTTTATAAGGCGTAAAATGATTCACAAGTGCCTCCCGGTGATTTACCCGGCTTTCTTGATCACCGAGTGAGTTAATGACGAGTTTCAGAGATGAAAGGCCAAGTTCCTTATATACTGACATCGCCAGGTCGATAATTTCTGCATCAATTGCCGGATCAGCACTGCCCATTGCCTCGACCCCGAATTGGTTCATTTGCCGCATCCGCCCTTTTTGCGGCCGCTCATACCGGAACATTTCGGCAAAATAATATAATTTAACCGGCTGAGTCGGATAACCATGCATTTTATGCTCGATAAACGAGCGGACAACCGATGCCGTTCCTTCGGGGCGCAGTGTCAGACTGCGGCCGCCGCGGTCTTCGAATGTATACATTTCCTTCTGAACAATGTCAGTTGAATCACCGACGCCTCGCTGAAACACCTCTGTATGCTCAAACAATGGTGTTCTTATTTCATCAAAATGATATCTGCGGCAAATATCTTTGATTGTATTTTCAATAAACTGCCATTTGGCAGCCTCTTCGGGTAAAATATCAAACGTTCCCCGTGGAGCCTTCATGCTCATTGTCCATACCTCCAACTCGATTGTGATTGTTACACAGTTTTTAACCCGGGCGGTTTTGCCCCTGCCGTCTACAACATATAAAAAGCCCCCTCCCCTTATAAATAAGGGACGGGAGCTTACCCGCGTTGCCACCCTGGTTGATGTCTCTAACATCCGCTCACAGCAGTTAACGCCTGCACACGTCTGCAACTACTTCGAAAACAGCTGACATTGTCGGAGCGCTTCCGATAATGCTTTTGCTGCAGCTGCTCCTGTTCGATACAGAGCCCAAGGAATGTCGTTCATCAGGACTTATGCAAAAATGTTCTCAGCCTCTGACATCTTCTCTCTTGGCATAAGGAATCTGACTACTCTTTCCTTCGTTGGCTTTACTATTAGCGCTCTTGAATGATTACTATATTAAGATGTCACATCCCCGTTGTCAAGTACGAGTTACTTTTTTCCTCAGTCTTTGCACCGCACCCAGTGAGATGCCTAATTCTTCTGATATCTCCATATGCTGAAAGCTGTCTTCAATTTCCATGAACCGATGAAAGTCAACCCCGTAAATATCATTACTAACGTTTGAGCGCGATTGCTTGTCCTGAAAACGCATAGCAGATTCCTCCCTTGTTACCGTTAGTCTTACCGATTCAGTCACTTTTAATCATCGGTGGCAGGAATCTGATGCAATCAGAATTTATGATGTCACTGACAAGACACAGCGTATCTATCGTTCCCTAATGTCGTTACTTTGTTTCAGCACTGTCCAATATAATCGTTACAGGTCCGTCATTCGTGAGCTGAATCTGCATTTCTTCACCAAATTCACCTGTCTTCACATCAACATGATGCGCTTTGATTTGTTCATTAAAATAGTCATAAAGAGCCCTTGCTTGTTCAGGTTTTGCAGCTTGCAAATAATTAGGGCGCCTTCCTTTACGCGTATCCGCATACAGTGTGAATTGAGATATTGACAATACGTCGTAAGATATATCCTTTAAAGAATGGTTCATTTTACCATCTTCGTCTGAGAAAATCCGTAGATTGACAAGCTTATTGACAAGATAATCCGCATCTGTTTCTGTATCCTCATGCGTAACACCAAGCAGAACAACCAGACCGTGGTTGATTGCCCCAACAACTGATTCATTTACTGTTACGCTCGCATCTCTCGCCCGCTGAATAACTGCCTTCATGCTTCAACCCCTTATTCTCTAATGGTTTATTGAATAATCCGTGTCACAGTATAAATATCTTTTATCTGTTTAATTCGCTTCACAACCCGTTTCAAATGACTTTTATCATGAATCAGAATGGTGATATGAATCACAGCCATTCGCTTCCGGTCTGAGCGGCCATTAACGTAAGTAATATTTGTTTTGGTTTCGTTGACTGCCTGTAGCACTTCATTCACCAGGCCGCGACGGTCATACCCGGAAATTTCCAGATCAACATGATACTGTTTCTTATTTGACTGATTAGTTTCCCACTCAACATGCAGTCGCCGCTGATCATCCTCATCTGACTGGACATTAGGGCAATCCGTACGATGAACAGATACGCCCCGTCCTTTGGTAATATAGCCAGTAATTGGATCACCGGGCACCGGGTTACAGCATTTGGCTAACCGAATCAGTAAGTTGTCGACACCTTCTACTTTGACACCTGAATCCCCTTTTTGCACTTCTTGCGTTAATTTATCTGGTTTAATGTCTTCGATGGATTCTTCCAGGTGCTGTTTTTTCTGTTTAGCCTGGCGTACCTTATCTGTTAAACGATTCGCAATTAAGGCGGCGGTAATACCCTGATAACCAACTGCAGCATACATGTCGTTCTCAGTTGAAAAACTATATTTTTCATATACACGTTTTAAATTGTCCTGAGTCAGAACCTGTTTTGGCTCGATGCCAAGAGCGCGGATTTCTTTATCAACCGCCTCTTTTCCTTTGCTGATATTTTCATCACGTCGCTGTTTTTTAAAAAACTGTTTAATTTTGGTTTTCGCCTGAGATGTCTGGGTGATCGCCAGCCAATCCTGTGATGGACCGTAGGAATGCTGAGAGGTCATAACATCAACAATATCACCATTCCTCAGCTGATAATCCAGCGGTTCCATTTTACCGTTCACTTTAGCGCCAACCGTCTTGTTGCCGACTTCCGTATGAATTTTGTAGGCAAAATCAAGCGGCACTGAGCCAGAGGGCAATTCAATAACGTCCCCTTTGGGTGTAAAAACATACACCATATCCGAAAACAAATCAATTTTTAATGTTTCCATAAATTCTTCGGCATCATGGGTTTCACTTTGCCAATCAAGAATTTCCCGAAACCAGGTCAATCTATCCTCAAATGACTGACTTCCCTTCGACAGCTGTTTTCCTTCCTTATAAGCCCAGTGTGCAGCTATCCCATATTCAGCAATTTCATGCATTTCTTGGGTCCGTATCTGTACTTCAAGCGGGTCACCTTGTGGACCAATAACCGTTGTATGCAATGACTGATAGAGATTCAGTTTCGGCATAGCAATATAATCTTTGAATCTGCCCGGCATCGGTTTCCAACGTGTATGAATAATGCCAAGTACGGCGTAGCAATCTTTTACACTGTTAACAATAATCCGAATGGCCAGTAAATCATAAATCTCATTGAATTGTTTGCTTTGCTTAACCATTTTCCGATAAATACTGTACAAATGTTTGGGTCTGCCGGAAACATCAGCCTCGATGCTGAAATCATTTAATTGATCATTCAATTCATTCATCACATCATCAATATAGGATTCCCGTTCATTGCGTTTTTGTTTCATAAGCTGAACAATCCGGTAATATTGCTGCGGGTTCAGGTAACGCAATGCGGTATCTTCAAGTTCCCATTTGATTGTTGATATTCCCAGCCGGTGAGCTAAAGGGGCGAATATTTCAAGCGTTTCATTGGATATACTGCGCTGTTTTTCAGGCCGCAAATACTTCAGTGTCCGCATGTTGTGCAGCCGATCAGCAAGTTTAATCAGGATGACCCGGATGTCTTTTGCCATCGCCACAAACATTTTGCGGTGATTTTCCGCCTGGATAGCTTCTTTTGATTTATATTTGATTTTGCCGAGCTTCGTCACACCATCAACCAGCATGGCCAGTTCATGACCGAATGAATCTTCCAATTCATTCAATGTCACCGGTGTATCCTCCACAACGTCATGCAAAAAACCGCCTGCAATGGTCACCGGGTCCAGCTCAAGTTCAACCAGAATCCCGGCAACCTGAATCGGATGAATAATATAAGCTTCACCTGATTTCCGGAACTGATCCTTATGGGCATTCTCCGCAAACGTATAAACACGGCGCAGGTAATCTGCATCCTCTTCCGTCAAATAACGGCGGGCTTCATTAATCACGTCGTCACTTGTCAGCGTCGTTTCCTTAGCCATTAACATCACCTGATTTCACTTTCACTGTACTTTCTGATTGTTCAGCCCAGTGCTAAATCTCTTGTACCGTTCACATATCGATACGAAGGACTTCAATGTCTGTTCTTACAGTATTGAAAAAATTTGCTGAAATGTAAAGAAAAAACGTTTATTATGTCTGTTTTCGCACGCTTCGAGTCAGCTTAATGCGTTAAAACAAACACACCTTAGGCAGCCGCTAGTAATGGATTAATGTCAATACATCATAGCCATCCAATTTAGCTGAACCATTTAAATAGGACAGTTCAACCAGAAAGGCACAGCCGACGACAATACCCCCCAGCTGCTCGACTAATTTAATCGTTGCTTCAATCGTACCGCCCGTTGCCAGAAGGTCATCTGTGATAAGAACACGCTGGCCAGGCTGAATAGCATCCTGATGAATCGTCAGGACATTCTGACCGTATTCAAGTCCGTAATCGACTTTTATCACATCACGCGGCAATTTCCCTTCTTTCCTGACAGGGGCAAAGCCAACTTCCATTGCATAAGAAACAGGACAGCCAATAATAAATCCGCGCGCTTCAGGTCCCACAACAAGATCAATTTCTTTTTCACGAGCAAAGGTGACAATTTCATCTGTAGCTGATTTAAAAGCTTTCCCGTTATTCATCAAAGGTGTGATATCTTTAAATTGAACGCCGTCTTTAGGCCAATCTTCCACAATTTCGACATAATTTTTATAGTCCATAAGCCATTTCCTCCCCAGACGCTTGTACGTCTTTCATACATGCTATTAGCCACGATTGCAATTCATCATAAGTTGAGTAGTATAACGTTTTCTCAATTTTGGCCTGTTCCAGTCGTTCCTGGTAAATCGCCGATTCTGTTAAATCCCGTTTAACAGGCTCCATATTTAACTCAATCGTGCCATCCGTCATTTTAACAAAACCGAGGTCAAAAAACACATCTGCCATAAACTGCAAATGATCCTTTGTCCATCCTTTAGCGTCCATGATCATAGGAAAATCATGACGCATATCCAATTGCTTTCGTTGCAGCAGATGCTTATAGAGCCATTTAAAGTCCTCTTTTGACGGGAAAACATTCATAAATGCACTGTTCGTCACTTGGAAACAGACATGAATATTCTCAGGCTGCAGCTTTTGCAGCATCATGTGCAATGTTCGCAAGTCAGTTGGCAAATCAAACAAAAATAGTGTATCGCCACCCACCAGGCTGTCTATGGCCGCATCATATGTCATCCGCGTAACATGATCCGGCAGCTGATCTTCATCCGGCAATGATCTGTAAACAGCTATCTGCTTCCTTTGAGGATTTACGAAACGTGTCATATCAACGTTTCTTTGTCCCCGGTGGTCAAACAATTGCCATTCATCAATTTTCATATCCTGCATGATAATCTGAACTTTGCGAAAGCCATTCCATTCATTAATGCCGAGTTCTCCGACCACCGATACCTGCGTTTGCGGTGTCATATAATCGTATAAATCGCCTAATCCAAAACCAATAGCATCAAGTGTCTTTTGCTGGTTATGAAATTGCAGTTTCAAATGATTTTTACGCTGACCGACCTGCTTAGCAGCAGCCGGCAGTTCTTTTATATGAAAAACTGGCTTGGGATTCGCCATCCCAAATGGTGCCAGCTGGGCCATTTCCTCAACCAATTCCTGATTAGCTTCCGGCAGAGCAATCGACTTTGTAACAGCTATCTCCTGTGTAAAATCTGCTGAATCCAGCTGCTCATAAATCAAATGATGCAATTCTGATTTAAGGGTGTCAAAGTTGTCCAAAGGCATCGTCATCCCAGCTGCCTGGGCATGGCCGCCAAAATGGGTGAAAAGCTCTTTTACTCGCATACAATTGCTGAATAAATCAAAAGCTGGAATACTTCTAGCGGATCCTTTCATAGTGCCTTCTTCCGGGAATATGGACATCACAATGGCCGGCCTGTCGTATTTCCGGACCAGATTGGCAGCTACAATGCCCAGCACACCCTGATTCCAACCTTCTTTGGCTGCCACAATAACACCTTGATCACCGACTGGCGCTATCATGTCCTCTGCTTCTTTAACAATAGTATTAACGATTTCCTGCCGTTTTTGATTAATCGACTGGACGGTCTCAGCCATCTGACTGGCTTCCTCCTGATTATCGCTCAACAGCAGCTGAACAGCTAAATTGGCATCCTGCAAACGGCCGACAGCATTAATTCTGGGCCCAAGTGAAAAGCCTATGTCCTCTTCATCAACACTTCCTTCAATACCAGACACTTTCTTAAGAGCGATTAAACCTGGTTTCGTCGCAGCGGACAAAGCTTTTAAACCAAGTGAGGCAAAAACCCGGTTCTCACCTCTTAATGGAACCATATCAGCAATTGTCCCAATCGCAAGCCAGTCGAGAAATTGTTCAGGAAAGTACCCGAGCAGTCTCTCCGCAAACTTGACCGCGACGCCTGCTCCCGCCAGATCTTTAAATGGATAAGACGGTGAACAGTTTGGATGGATCGTCGCATAAGCATCCGGCAGCACTTCCTGCGGCTCGTGATGGTCGGTGATGATCAAATCAATGCCCAGCTGTTTGGCAACCTCAGCTTCGTGAACAGCCGCAATCCCGGTATCCACAGTTATGATTAGCCGACAGCCATTCGCAGACGCTGCTTTAAATGCTTCTTCATTCGGACCATAGCCTTCTGTGAATCGATTAGGAATATAATAATCACAATTCGCTCCCAGTTCCTTCAGCGTTTGAATCATGATCGCTGTGGACGTTACGCCATCAGCATCGTAATCCCCGTATACAAGAATCTTTTCACCTGTATTTATACTTTGATAGACACGTTCTGCCGCTTCATCGATCATCGACAACAACTGCACAGAATTAATATGAGCCAATTCTGGCGACAAAAACCTAGCAGCCTCTTCATCTGATGTAATGCCCAGCTTTATAAGCATTTCTTTCATAAACGGTGAGAAACGACGGGATTCCCACTGTGCTGTATCGTGATATTCATCGGCAAAGTTCCATTTCATTTTGCTTTCTAACATAAGCTCACCTCTGACGCCCATCAGTATACAAGAGATCAGCTTTGGGGGCAATCGCGGGTTTATTCCAAGCCGGTATTCATCCGTTAAATTTAACCTAAAAACCCCCTGATGCCAATCAAAGCATCAGGGGGTGGTTGTTTATACTTGCGGTCCTTCTGTCTGTTTCTTTTTCTCAAAGACAACTGGTTTTTCTTTAACATTTCTGCCGCGCCATACAAGCCACAGCAGAGATGCCAGAAATAGCGAGGAGTAGGTCCCTGCCAGCAGCCCGACTCCAAGAGCCACAGCAAAGCCTGTTATGGACTGTGCACCAAGGATCAAAAACGCCAGAACAGCAAGCAATGTCGTAACAGTGGTGTTAATACTGCGTGTCATCGTTTGCACCAGACTGCGATTGACAACTTTAGCGAGTTCTTTAAACGATTTGATCTGTTTTTTGGCCCGCAGATTTTCACGTATTCGGTCAAACGTCACAATCGTATCATTAATGGAATAACCAATGATTGTCAATATCGCGGCGACAATGGTCACGTCAAATTCCATCCTCGTCAGACTGAAAATCACCAGAATGAAAAACGCATCGTGAAGCAGCGCAATAATTGATGTGACAGCAAAGAATAACTCAAATCTGAGAGCCACATAGATAACCATTCCAAGCGATGCTATCCCGACTGCATAAAGCGCGTTTTTCACAAGTTCCTCGCCGACAATCGATGATACAACGCTGACACTTGTTTTGGCATCCATGTTCTCTTTGAAATAGTCCTGCACGTCCGCAATCTGATCTTTATTAAGGACCCGGTCATAACGGATAGCGGCCCCATTATCATCACCTGTCAGAACAATCGATTGGGCTTCAAGACCAAGCTCGTCCAATCCCTGTTCGATTTTATCAGTTGTTATACTGTGGTCTGTCTCCAGCTGAACTCTTGAACCGCTGGTGAAATCAATACCCGGGTTCAGCTGGAACAGCCCCAGTGAAACGGCACCAAGTGCTACCATGATAACCGAAGCCAGCAGAAACTTCTTCCGGTGGCGAACAATGTCCAGTTTACGGTTCAGAACTTTCGGCTCCCGCTCACTGGTATCAGAGATATCCTGAATATCCTGCTGCTTAACACCAAACCAAGCTGGGCGATTTCTCAGGAATTTGGCTTTAATCCAGAGTTTCATCAATAATCTTGTGCCATAAACAGATGTTATAAAACTGACAACAATACTCAGAATCAACATAGTCGCAAACCCTTTGACTGAGCTGGTGCCAAATATAAATAACACAGCGGCTGCAAGCAGCGTCGTAATATTGGCGTCAACGATAGCACGCAGGGAGCTTTTCGAACCGGCTCTGAATGCCGCCTGCAGTGATTTTCCTGACCTCAATTCTTCTTTAATGCGTTCAAAGGTGATGACATTCGCGTCCACTGCCATACCAACACCAAGTATTAATGCGGCAATTCCCTGCAATGTGAGAACACCATTCATCAAATCAAAGATTAATAATACCAGGTATATGTAAACACCCAGGTTAATCGATGCAATAATGCCCGGAAAGCGGTATACAGCCATGATGAACAAGAACACCAGACCCATACCAATAATCCCTGCAAACACCGTTTTATCAAGAGCTTGTTCACCAAAATGAGCTCCTACGGTATTGGAATAAAGTTCAGTCATATTAACGGGGAGCGAACCCGCATTGATAACATCCGCCAGCCTTTGTGCAGAATCAACGGTAAAATTGCCTTGAATCATAACATCTGTCGTATTCAATGTTTTTGTGACGCCAGCTGCGGATACATACTTCGGATCGTCTTTCTGAACCTCTTTAGCGAATGAATCATCGTCCTGATAGTCCATCCAAATAACTAATAAATCCTCACGGTCCGGAAAAGGAACGCCCCGTTCAAATTTATCTGACAGATTGCTGGTGATGTTCCGGAATTCATCAGCATCTTTTAACTTCAGCGTAACGATCGGTTCATTGGTCTTCTGAGAGAAGTCCTGGCTGGCCGCGCCTTCAACAACATCATTGCCATCCATCAGCTTCTCATCTTCCACATTTCTGAAGCTCAGCCTTGCAGACGTTGACAATAAATTACGGGCCTCTTCCGGATTATCAACACCGGCAAGCTGTACCCGAATCCGGTTGTCGCCTTCTATGTTAATATTCGCTTCACTGATCCCTAACCGGTTAACACGCTCGTTCAGGATCCTGACAGTAGACTCAAGCAGATCTCTGTCTGTTTGCTGGTCTTCGTCCACAGGTTTAACTTTATACAGTACTTCAAAGCCGCCCTGCAAATCCAGACCTAAGTTTATGTCTTTTGCAACACTTGTTACCGTTGTTCCAATCGTTCCTGCCAAAACCAGGACGATCAGAAAAAAGGCAACAATTCTGCCTCTTGTTTTCATCGTTCGTTTTCCTCCCTACTGTGTCACGCTTCGTCTGATATGCAGGTCATTAATGAGAATCCATTTGACTGTCCTCAGTCAATGCAGCGATCGAGGCTGCCAAATCACTCGTTTGTTGAGCGCTAACGGTTAAGTAACTCATATAAACATTGGAGGACAGATGAAAAATATCCTGAACGACTTCATATAAGCGTTTGGATGCATCATCTTTCCAAACTTTCACAAGTAAGCAGTTCCAAACATTATCACTTGTCGTTCTATGATAACCCATTAATTTTAGTTCAGTCGCCTTACTTTTCAGGGCTGGTTCAATCTCCGGTCGCCATTCATGCACATTCTTAATCATTTCCAGAAACATTCCTCCATACCTTTATCAACTTGTTTGCGATGCTTGTCATGCTTGGCCAGCTTCGTTGCATATATATCATTGTAGCTGAAATTTTAATTTTTGAGAAGGTAGGTCGGCTACATTGGCCAAACAAACATTTTTGCAAGGTACGTTAATCCTGATCACAGCGGGTATGATAACACGTTTTCTTGGTTTCATAAACCGTCTGGTCATTGCCAGGGTCATGGGAGAAGAAGGTGTTGGCCTTTACATGATGGCTCTTCCGACTCTGTTTTTAGTGATTACACTGACACAGCTGGGTCTTCCGGTAGCTATTTCCAAACGGGTGTCGGAAGCAGAGGCTAAAAATAACTTTGTTAAAGTAAAGCAAATACTTGTTATATCGCTTCTCATTACTGGCTTAACAAGCGTCATCTTTACGCTTGGCATGATTAGTGCTGCTCCGTTCATCGCTGATACGCTGCTGACTGATGGACGAACTGTCTATCCTTTGATCGCTATAAGTCCGATCATTCCGATCATTGCCGTGTCTGGAGTGCTGAAAGGATATTTCCAGGGACGTCAAAATATGAAGCCGCAAAGCATAGCGCTGGTAATCGAACAAGTTATTCGGATTAGTTTCGTCGCCCTTTTTGTCAAACTGCTGATACCTTATGGCATCGAATTTGCAGCATCGGGAGCCATGTTCAGTGTCATACTCGGCGAATTTGCTTCCATGCTCTATTTAACAGGTACATTTAAATCAAAAAAAGTGATACACGTGCGTCACCAGTTTTTCAAGTACATTAAATCCGGGAAAAAGACATTAAAAGAATTATTCTCTATTTCTCTGCCCAGCACTGGAAGCCGGATTATCGGCAATATAACGAACTTTCTTGAGCCCATATTGGTAGCACAGAGTCTTGCAATTGCGGGAATATCAAGTTCCATGGCAACGAAACAATACGGCGAGCTGACAGGTTACGCTATGCCCCTGTTATTTCTGCCAACATTTATCACAAATTCATTGTCCATTACACTGGTACCGTCCATTTCCGATGCAGATGCGCGGCAAAATAAATCAATGATCAATTACCGGATTCATCAAGCCATCAGAATTTCATTTGCTTCCGGAGCAATTGCGACTGTTGTACTGACCCTATTTGCCGAACCCATCCTAACCTATATGTATGGATCAGCTGATGCCGGTCATTTTTTAGTACTCATGGCACCTTTCTTCCTTCTCCTCTATATTCAATCACCGCTACAGGCAGCGTTACAAGCACTTGACCTGGCAAGACCAGCGATGTGGAACAGTTTAATTGGGGCAGTTGCAAAACTGACAATTCTGGTTTTACTCGCGTCAAACGCGAACTTTGGCATAAATGGTGCTGCCATAGCCATGTGTGTCGGTGTTGTACTTGTAACATTGCTGCATTTGACAAGCCTTTATAAGGAGATTGGATTTATGATACCCGGCAGTGACCTTGTTAAAATGACAGCACTTGTTACGTTAACATGGCTCAGCGGAACATTTTTAAAAGGACTGATGACCTCTCAAGTGCCAAACCTGTTCACCTTTATTCTGATACTCCTAAGTTTATCAGTCGTCTATATTATGCTGCTATTTGCATTAAAGTTTTTAACAAAGGACGAATTAAAACAGTTGCCGGTACTGCAAAAATGGGTTTCCTGATGACACAGGGCCTAACGAAAAAACGACGCTGCGAGATGCAGCGTCGTTTTTTTATGAGAATCGATTTGTCTGGTCCACGTTCAGCTCCTTGTCCATCATCAAACTATTAAGGAGACAGATAGCGAATATAAATATATACCGTAGCGACTGCAAGTGATAAGATAACAAAAGGAATCCCATAAAACATAAACCGTATGAATGACAATTTCGCGTTTTCTCTTTCCGCCAGACCCGCTACAACAACATTAGCTGAGGCACCAATAAGCGTTGCATTTCCGCCTAAGCAGGCCCCTAACGCAAGTGACCACCAGATAGCATTGATATCTTTCATGCCATACCCCTGGAGTTGTTCAACGACTGGAATCATAGCCGCCACAAAGGGAATGTTATCCACTATCCCAGAAAAAAGACCCGATACCCATAGAATCAGAATGGCCGTTGCAGCAAAATGACCATCTGTTGCAGCTACAATAGCCTGTGCTAAGTCATCAATGATGCCGGCAGATTTCAGCCCGCCCACCAGGGCAAACAGACCAATAAAGAAAAATAGAGTGATCCACTCAACCTGGGAAAATACCTGTTCCGCAGCGAGCTCTTTTTCCGTTAAAAGCAACAGCAGGACCGCACCACTCAAAGCGATTGCCGTCAAGTCAATTTGGAGAAACACCTGCAGTAAAAAGCCTGTTAACGTCAGCAAAAGAACGGCTATCGACTGATAGAGCATCGGTGTACGTACAAGATAAAGCGACGCGTCCGTTTCCATCAATGATTCGATATGGCTGCTTTTAGAAGGCAAATGGCGCCGGAACAATGGCACTAACAGCCCCAGCATAATCAGCAGCATGATGCCAGCTACCGGCGCCAGATGACTGATAAACGATAGAAATGTTAACTGTTCAACCGCTTGTCCAATCATAATATTTGGCGGATCACCGATAAGCGTTGCCGTACCGCCGATATTTGAACTAAAAATTGTCACCAGTAAATAAGGAAACGCTGGCAAAGATAGCTGTTTTGTAATTTTTAAAATAATGGGGACTAAAATTAGAACCGTTGTCACATTGTCCAATAAAGCCGACCCAACAGCCGTCAGAATACTGATACCGATAAACAATGGTATAGGTGATCCCTTCACCATTTGCGCAAATCGTATAGCAATAAATGAGAATAAACCCGTTTTCTCAGTAATTGAAATGAGAACCATCATCGAAAACAGTAAAGCAATCGTACGCCAGTCAATATAATTCGTAAACATGTCGGCAGTACTGTAAACCCCCGTTAATAACAGCAATACACCACCTGTCAGCGCTACGACGGCCCGGTTTATTTTTTCGGTCATAATAAAAATATAGCTTATAACAAAAACTGTCCCCGCCACAATGACGTCCATATAACATCCTCTTTCACCATGGGTTGTCGTCTTCTCTTATCACTATATGCGGCAGAACACAAAATATTTAAGTCTATTTTTTT
The DNA here is from genome assembly GCF_042666895.1 of Lentibacillus kimchii. Classification (GTDB taxonomy): domain Bacteria; phylum Bacillota; class Bacilli; order Bacillales; family Amphibacillaceae; genus Lentibacillus; species Lentibacillus kimchii. Next base: position 48,929 of record NZ_JBHTGR010000057.1, on the reverse strand, counting down.
ATTCAGCTGAATAGGATCATAGTACATGGACAATCAGTGAAAAGGAGGGGGACAGCTTGCGTCAACAACAATTTGCTGCTCTGTTATATGGATGGATTATCGTGCTTGGGCTGATTCTTGCAACAAGTGTTATTCTCGCCTTGCTTCTGGAAGTGACCGTCCTGACCGAAACAGCATTATCGTGGATAACGCTTGCAGTCGGCTTTATCAGTTTATTTATTGGCGGCCTATCGGCAGGTATTAAAGGTCAGAAGAAAGGGTGGCTCATCGGAGCTGCTACAGGGGGTGGCTTTACTCTTTTCACATTTCTCGTCCAATATATTGGCTATCAGCAAGGATTTTCACTGGAGCAGTCACTTTACCATGCTGGACTGATTCTGGCAGCACTTCTGGGGGGATCTGTCGGAGTCAATATGCTGAAATCGGAAAATTGAATTGAATCGAACAAGGCACAGACAGCCAGTTATAAAAACTGACTTCTGCGCCTTTTTATGTACGATTCAAAAAGCTTTACTGTGTCTGGTCGCTTTGGTCAATTTGTTCATTTATAACTTTGCTAATAGCGGACCGGTCATAGGTTAACTTTGGACCGTCTCCAGGCTGAAGAACAACCGTTTCCTCATCAAGCGCATGAACTTTTGCATGAAAGCCTCCGATGGTAACGATTTGATCTCCTTTTTGCAAATCAGCCTGCATCTGTTTAACTTGCTTTTGTCGTTTCTGCTGTGGACGAATAAGCAGAAAGTAGAAAATAACAAACATTAAAATAATCGGTAACAGTGATACGATCATTTCCATCTATCTATCCCTCCTTACGGTTAAAAGTTTTTCGCATTCTGTTTATCAAATCCATATTGATGAAAGAATGCGTCTCTAAAATCACCAAGCCGGTCTTCTTTAATAGAATCACGTACTTGCTTCATTAATTCTAACAGAAAATACAAGTTATGATAAGTTGTAAGTCTGAATCCAAATGTTTCGTTACATTTGATCAAATGACGAATGTAAGCCCGGGTATAATTCCGGCACACATAACAGTGGCAATTATCATCAACAGGACGGAAATCGCGTTTATATTGAGCATTGCGAACGACCAGTCTCCCATGTGACGTCATACATGTTCCATTTCGGGCAATGCGTGTCGGCAATACACAATCAAACATGTCAATTCCGCGTATTGACGCGTCAATCAGAGAATCCGGTGATCCTACTCCCATCAGATAGCGGGGTTTATCTGCAGGCAAGAGCGGCGTCGTAAACTCAAGCATCCGGTTCATAACATTTTTCGGTTCGCCGACAGACAAACCGCCGACAGCATACCCAGGGAAGTCCAGTGACACAAGATCACGAGCACTCTGTTTTCGCAAATCCTCGTATTCGCCGCCCTGAACAATACCAAACAATCCCTGCTCAGATGGCCGCGCATGAGCGTTAAGTGCGCGCTCTGCCCAGCGTGACGTCCGTTCAACAGACGCCTGCATATAGTCATGTGACGCAGGATAAGGAGGGCATTCATCAAGCGCCATCATGATATCTGAACCCAGCGCATTTTGAATGTTCATAGCCTTCTCAGGTGAGAGAAACATTTTTTCCCCACTAATATGATTGCGAAAATGGACCCCTTCTTCCTTAATATCGCGCAGATTGCTCAAGCTGAACACCTGATAGCCGCCCGAATCTGTCAATATAGCCCCGTCCCAGTTCATAAATTGATGAAGACCGCCTGCTTCAGCAATAATGTCTTCACCTGGACGAAGCCATAAGTGATACGTATTGGATAAAATAATATTCGCATTCATATTGTTTAATTCTTCCGGACTCATTGTTTTAACCGTTGCCATTGTTCCAACAGGCATGAAAGCCGGCGTATCAAAGGACCCGTGTGGTGTGTGGACTTTTCCAAGACGGGCTCCGGTCTGTTTGCATGTTTTAATAGGCTCATACGTTATAGCTGGCATCATATATCGTTCCTTTATCATCACATTTTTAACAGTTCCATTACAAAATAAACATCGCGTCACCGAAACTAAAAAAGCGGTAGCGTTTAGCGACGGCCTCCTGATAAGCCTGCATAATCGTTTCCCTTCCAGCCAAAGCACTGACCATCATAATCAGCGTCGATTTTGGAAGATGGAAATTGGTGATCAGCCCATCAATAGCCTGAAATTCAAAAGACGGATAAATGAAAATATCTGTCCAGCCGCTCGACTCAGTAAATTCGCCATCATTATCCCGGGCAATTGTCTCGAGCGTCCGTGTTGATGTTGTACCTACCGAAATAATCCGGCCGCCTTTTTCTCTTACAGCCGTCAGCCTGTCTGCTGTTTCCTGTGACATGCGATAAAATTCAGCATGCATGTCATGTTCCTCGATATTAGCTTCATCGACCGGTCTGAATGTGCCCAGTCCAACATGAAGTGTAATAAACTCAATGGAAACCCCCATTGCTCTTATATCGCTGAGCAGATCATTCGTAAAATGCAAACCGGCAGTGGGGGCTGCAGCTGATCCTTCTTCACTGGCATAAACCGTCTGATAGCGTTCGCGCTCAGGCAGCTGTTCTTTAATATATGGCGGCAGCGGCATTTCACCGAGCTCATCCAGCCGCTCATAAAAGATTCCTTCATAAGAGAGCTTCAAGATTCTGCCGCCATGCTCTTTAAGGCCTGTACAGTCTGCGCGGATCTCGCCATTGCCAAAATTAATCACGGTACCAACTTTAACCTTCTTGGCAGGCTTGACTAATACCTCCCAAGTATCCTCTTCTTGCTGATGCAAAAGCAGTACTTCAATTTTAGCGCCGGTATCCTCTTTAATACCATATAATCGGGCTGGCATCACCCGCGTATCATTCAGAACAAGACAATCACCTTCGTGCAAATACTGTTTGATATCCGGAAACTGTTTATGCTCCATTTCCTGTGTATCCTTATGCAAGACGAGCAGCCGCGATGCATCGCGCTGCTCGAGCGGTGTCTGAGCAATTAATTCTTCCGGCAGTTCATAATCAAAGTCTTCAAGATTCATGCTGGTTCTCCTATCGTCGTTATGAAAGTTTTACAAAACGTTTTTTGTGAACAAATTCAATCAGCTGAGTTTTTCAACGATCAGTAAAATCAATGACACTGCAATGCTCACGATAATGGATGTCATGATTGGCAAATGAATCGTTATGTTCTCGCGTTTAATTGTAATGTCTCCCGGCAATTTCCCAATAAAGGTCCAGATAAGGCCGATAGCTACAAAAATAATGCCAAGCGTGATAAACCATTTACCCATGTTCATTCATCTTTCAGCTCCCGGCCAAAGTGCCGGCAGGCTTTCGCTGTGACGACGCGGCCTCTAGGGGTGCGCTGAATAAAGCCTACTTGCAGTAAATACGGTTCATACACATCTTCAATTGTTTGTGGTTCCTCCCCAATTGTCGCGGCAATTGCATCGAGTCCAACTGGTCCGCCCTGAAAACTGTCCATAATACTCGTCAGCAATTTATGGTCAATGTAATCCAGTCCTTCCCGATCAACCTGCAGCATGTCCAAAGCCTCTTCCGTTGTCTGCAAGCTGATTTCATCTTCGCCTCGAACCTGTGAAATGTCGCGAATGCGTTTCAGCAGTCTGTTGGCAATCCGGGGTGTCCCTCTGGACCGGCGCGCAACCTCAATAGCTGCCTCATGGGTTATCGTTGTGGCAAAAATATCTGAGGTCCGCTCCACAATATCACACAGGGCTTCAATGCCGTAAAATTCCAAACGGCTCATGACACCGAACCGGTCACGCAGCGGTGCGGTTAACAGTCCCGCTCTTGTTGTAGCTCCTACCAGGGTGAATGGCGGCAGGTCAATCTGAACCGACCGGGCACTCGGTCCGCTGCCAATCACAATATCCAGGAAGAAATCCTCCATCGCCGGGTATAATATCTCTTCGACTGATTTTGGCAGACGATGAACCTCGTCAATAAATAAAACATCACCAGGCTCAAGTGATGACAAAATAGCCGCCAAGTCGCCAGATCGTTCAATGGCCGGGCCTGACGTCGATCGGAACTGTACACCCATTTCATTGGCAATGATAGATGCCATCGTTGTTTTGCCAAGCCCTGGCGGACCATACAGTAATACATGATCCAAGGCTTCATCACGCATTTTGGCTGCTTGAATGAAAATGCGTAAATTCTCTTTTACATTTTGCTGGCCGATATACTGGTTCAGCGTTGTGGGCCGGAGACTAAGTTCAGCAGCTGAATCTTCCTGTTGCCATTCACCTGTGACCATGCGATCTTCCATCAGTATCCCACCTTATTGATTGTTCGTGAGCAAAGAGAGTGCTTTACGGATTAAAACATCCGTTGTCTGGTCATCTTCCTTCTGCAGATCGGGAACAACTGCTTTTATTTCCTGATCAGTATAGCCTAACGACTTCAGCGCTTCCTGTGCCTCCTGCAATTCGGCTGGAACTGCTTTGGCAGCAGAATTCGCCGGATTCTGTTCAGAAATAGATACCATCGCAGATAATTCACCTTTTAAATCCAGAATCATTTGTCGGGCCGTTTTCTTACCGATTCCCGGAAGGTTTGTCAGAAACGCATCGTCCTCCCATTCAACGGCTTCAATAAGACGACTGACATCAGCACTTCCCATTATGGCTAACGCACCTTTAGGCCCAATACCGGAAACAGAAATAAGTTTTGTGAATAAAACCTTCTCATCTTCAGTGCGGAACCCATAGAGAACCTCAGCATCTTCACGGATATGATGATATGTATATATCGTAACCTGCTGGTGTAATGAGTCCTGAAAAGAGAATGGATTGGAATGAATAATCTCATAGCCAACCCCCTGGACATCAACAATCACAGCCTCTTCCTGTATCATGGCAAGCGTCCCTTTGATATAGAAAATCATTTAACCTTCTCCTTTGACTCCCTGCACCATTCTAACATACTTGCCCCTAAACATTGCATAAAAGAAAACTTCCATTCTCATTGAGAGAAATAGAAGTCCCACACAGTTAATCTGATATTTCCATATTGTGATGAATATCCTGCGTATCCTCGTTATCCTCGAGTGCATCAATCAAATTCGTCATTTTTTGTTCATTATCCTCTGAGAGCGGGGTATACGTTTGCGGGAAGTATGTGACCTCGGCCTCAGCCAGTTCATAGCCCTGGTCACGCAGATCATCGCGGACAGACTGAAAGTTCTCCGGATCAGTATAAATTTCGTAGACACCTTCTCCAGCTACAATATCGTTCGCTCCGGCTTCAATCGCTTCCATGCTCATCGCATCTTCATCGATTGAGCCATCTTCGTTTGAGACAACGATATAGCCTAAACGATCAAACATGAAGGTCACGCTTCCGTTTTCCCCAAGGTTGCCGTTATATTTTCGAAACGCATGTCTGATTTCACCAGCTGCGCGATTTTTACTATCTGTCAAAACGTTCACAATGACAGCGACACCGCCAGGACCATAACCTTCATAGGTGATCTCTTCATAATGAACCCCATCTAAACCACCCGTAGCTTTTTTGATGGCCCGGTCAATATTATCACTGGGCATATTGTCTGATTTTGCATTATCAACCGCTGTTCTCAGTCCAGGATTCATCTCAAAGTCCGCACCGCCTTCTTTAGCGGCCGTGTAGATATTTTTAGCATGGCGCATGAATATTTTTCCTTTTTTCGCATCCTGCGCGTTCTTTCTCTTTTGTATATTATGCCATTTAGAATGACCAGACATAGGACACTCTCCTCTCTCCTGGAATTCCTTTATAACTATATCAAAAAACACCTGTTGGATAAAGTGAAACTTCATTCAGCAGGGTGGTTTATCCTGCTGAATGTTAGTTGAACCGAATCGGCCGGCGTTTTTTAAAAATGCTCTCTGTCCCGTCTGAAGAATTCTTGCAGATACTCACGCATATCCCCGTTCAGCTGATCAAGCTCCGCATCCTTATTACGCATCCGGTCCCAGTAGCTATCATCGGTATAAACCTGCACGTCACGCTTCGGCACCATTTCCTGTACGTCCTGTTCAACGTTATCCCGGATATCAGGCGATGCATTATTGTTGAGCATGATACCCACAACCACCTTGTCATCCCCTGCCGCGACTTGCGCTTGTCGAATAGCCTGGCGTCCCTTTAAAGAATCAGCAATTGACATTGATAACTCATTTGTGAATTTATCACTTTGACCTTCTTGATCACCTTCATTCACATTTTGATACGTATCATCCGGGTACTTTTTCTGTTCACCATCATTCTGTTCTTGTTCTGTTTCATATTTGATCGGCTGAGAATTCGAATTTTCCTGTTCAGATTCCTGCGTATCATTTTGCATACAGCCGGCAAGCAGAATAGTCAAAATCGGTATTATGAGACGTTTGCCTGCGAACATAAAACAACCTCCCTTACCCTTTAGGATGGATAAGACAAGCTATTCTAATCAGTGAAAATGAAAGGATTATTTATCCATGCGCTGATATTGTTTCACTGCTCCACGCTTATGAGCTGTTCGCTGATGTTTTTGCTCTATCAGCTCTTTATCGTCTGCCGAAATTTCCTGACCCTCCAAATACGCATCAATGGTATCATAAGTCATGCCGATCTCGCTTTCATCTGTCTGACCTTCCCAAAGACCAGCACTTGGCTTTTTCGTCAGAATAGCCCCAGGTACACCCAGGTATTCACCCATTGCGTAGACTTCCTGCTTCGTATACGTTACTAAAGGATGGAGGTCGACGCCACCGTCTCCGTATTTTGTGAAATAACCGATATACCATTCTGCCGCATTGTCTGTTCCCACCACTAAATAATTGTAATGGGCAGCAACGGTGTACAGGGCACTCATACGCAAACGCGCTTGGAGATTGGCATTTGCCAGCTGATCACTGGTCTGCTCAAACGCATTCGTTTCCTTAAGCTGCTGCGATATGGTCGTATACATTTGATTGTGCGCTTCACTTAAGTCGAGCGTTAAACCATGAATCCCCGAACCATCCATGACTTCCCTGGCATGTGCCAAATCGTTTGAATTCGTGTGGACCGGCATGATCACACCGAGCGAGTTGTCCGGAAACGCGCGTTGAATCAAGTATGCGACAACGGCTGAATCCAGACCACCACTAACCCCGACCAGCAGGCCATTGACACCAGCTTCCTTTGTCTGCTCCTGCAACCATGCAATAATGTTTTGAATTGTCTTCTCCATCTAATCACTCCGTTATGTTCTAGATCCTTAGGTTAGTTTAGCACGTTCTGTACATGTTTTAAAAATGATCGTTGTTTGCTCCAATTTGCATCCATTTTTATTAAATAATTTTGTGTATGACTGGAATAGCGCTGGATATAATACAACCAATCGCGCATAACATCACTGGGAATGCATAGCGCATACAGCCAGGCTCTTACACGCGATTCATCTACCATATGATATGCTAAAAGACGATCAATATCCCAGTTCAAATAAGGCAGAAATCGCTGCCCAAGCTGTACATAATCATGCAGCGTGGAACTGCAGGACAACAAATCATAATCAATCAAATAAACATCATTATCATATTGCAAAAAGTTGTGAGCTGCAACATCACCATGACTCCAGGTCCCGGTTCGCAATGCGTCTATTTCCCCGGTCTCCCAGTCCAGCGTTCTGATTAGCTGTAAATACATTTTAGCAGTCCGGACAATGTCATAAAACAGCGTTTCATACCCGTATTTGTGAAATATCATTTCTGTTGTCTGGAATCTGTACAATCGCTTGGACCATCGTTCATAGAATATCTCCGGTCTGCGCGGGTAACTGAGCTTAACGCCCTTTGTATCCTTATGAAATTGCCTGATTGTTTGCAGCGCGACTTTACGGTCCGCCTCAGTGCGATAATTCAGTTTACGGCCGGCGATAAACGGCGAAAGTGTCCAATAATAATGACCATCATATAAATAACGCCTTTTATTAGGAAACATTTGAAAAGAAATAACCACTGACGAACTCTGTCTCACAAAAAAAGCCCATTGCTGCTCCATCCGCAACTTCTGGCTATGCCGCTTCAACAGGAAATGCTCATGAGAGACCGTTTTGAGATGATAGACATGTTTTTGTATTTGCAAAAGGCTTGCTGGCTTCACCTCACCCTCTTGATACAAAAAAGAAGAGAGACGATTGATACTCATCTCTCCTTCTGTCAGATTACTCACTGGCCCAATCTTCCTCGTCATCGCGGTACATGTTTCCATAACCTGGAGGCATTGGCATATACTGTTGATTGCCTGTGTCAGGATACATCGCTGGCGGCATTTGCGGATTAGGATACCCCTGGTGCATGCCCGCTGGTGAGTAATAGCCACCGCTTCCTGCCATATTAGGATAAGGCGTTGGGGCTGTTGATGCCTCAAACATATCAGAGCTCTCAGACGATTCCATATAACCAGCATATGATGAATAATTCGGATTGACTGGATATTGGGACATTGGCTGGCTAATCGGCATTGGCTGCTGAGCATTCGGCGGCTGCTGATACATCGGCATCGACTGATAGCCCCCACAGCCGCAGTCCTGTTGCTGCATGCCGTAATGCTGATTCATAGGGGGCATAGCTGATCCGGGATACGGGGTTTGCTGATTTTGATAAGACATTTCCTGATAAGGCTGGTGATACATACCACTTTGCATGCCGTATGGTCCCTGTTGTGGTTGCGGTTGTGGTTGCGGTTGCGGATATACCGGCATTTGTGGAAAACAGTACGTCATATTGTAAATGATAGGCTGGGTATGAAGCTGGCTGGGCATGTGCGGTTGAGTCATATTTTCCGGCCACGGTGTTATGTTTGTTTCAGGGGGTGCCGGATGCTGTGACATGCTTGGATGTTCCGGCATCGCTGGCTTTCCGGACGTGCTAGGTGCTTCGGCCTTTGACTGGTGTGGCACATTGGATGTGCTTGGCATCTGCGGGTAGGCAGGCATGCTGGACTGCTTTTGTGGCATTTTCGGTTTCATCTCCTTAGGTGACTCTGAATCATCTTCCTGAATAAACGGCATCGGCTTCGGTGATGAATCCTGATAAAGCTCTTCCGCTGCCGGTTTTGGTTCAGCTTTTGATACGTTCTTTTGCTGGGCACCTTCATTCTTCACTGGTTTTGAGGAGGCTGGGATTTTGATTTTCATGCCCGGCATGATCATATCCGGACTGGATATTTGCGGGTTAAGCTGTTTCAACTCGTTAAAGTCGACACCGTATTGCTGTGCTATCTCCCACAATGTATCCCCTTTTTGGACAATATGAATTTTCAACTCAAACATACTCCTTTCCTTCAGCATTCAAAACTTGGGCTGATCACACATTAACACCATATGCAGCGAATGAAGAAATGTTGAGCTGAAAATAAAAAAACGCTTATCCAATTTTAAAAAACCACGTATGGATACGAAACCAGTTAAGGCAGTCCATGCAGTTATCCTGTTATACATCCATCTGATAGACCGGATAAGTTCCTAAAACAGTGACGCCACACCCAAGTGCTTCTAATTCAGCTCTAACGCCTGGAAATAATACAGCGTCATAGGGCTGATTCACATCAACAATAAAGAAATAATTTCCTAAACCTGTTTTCATTGGACGTGATTCAATCTTGGACAGATTCATCTTGCGCCAGGCAAATGCTGACAGAACCTGGTGCAATGCCCCTGCATAATCACTGGGAAGCGTGATTAAAAGACTCGTCTTTTCAGAATCCGCTTCCTGACTAAGGTTGACGGGCTGCTTATCCTTCGCCAGAACCGCAAAACGGGTGTGATTGTGTGGATAGTCATGAATGTTCTCCTGATAAATGCGCAATCCATATTCGTGAGCTGCCAGTCTATTGCCAATAGCCGCGACTGCTTCATCACTGCTGCTAACAATGTCGGCTGCTTTTCCGGTTGAAGACGAAAAGCTAAACGCGGCAGCGGGCATATGTTTATGCAGAAACTGATGACACTGGGCAATAGCATGACTGTGTGAATAAACAGTCCTCACCTTCGTTAAATCACCAGAGAAGTCCGGCGCGACCAGCAAATGCTGCTTGATAGGCACAACAATCTCCGCAACGATCGGCAGCCTGACTTCATGGACCAGATAATCCAGCGTTAATTGGACAGTGCCTTCGATCGCATTTTCCAGCGGCACCACCCCAATGTCGATTTGCTGATTCTGAACAGCATCGATACAATTTGGAATGGTGGTAAAACTCTGCTTTTCTCCCCCATTAAACGCCGTATCAACAGCCATTTTCGTAAATGTGCCGCGCGGTCCTAAATAGCCAATTGCCGCCATGTTATCCCCCCTGTTATGAAGTCATTTCAAATCGAATGGTTACTCAATAAATTCAAATTCATAATCCAGCAGCCGGATAATATCACCATCTTCAGCTCCTTGTTTGCGCAGTGCATCATCCACACCCATGCCGCGCAGCTGCCGGGAAAATCGCTGTACGCCTTCATCTTTTGTGAAATCTGTCATTTTGAATAATTTTTCAAGTCTGCCACCTGACAGCACAAAAGCACCATCCGAATCACGGGTGATCTCAAATGGTGTCTCCTCAGGCTCGAAGCGGTACACAACTTGTTTTTCCGAATTAACAGCATTCGTTTCTTTTGGAATACGGTCCAGCAGATCAGCTGTTGCAAATATGACATCCCGAATACCCGTTTTCGTTAATGCCGAAATGGGATAAATGGGCGTATCGTTCGTTAATTTAGCTTTAAAAGCCTGCAGATTCTCTTCTGCTCCAGGCATGTCTATTTTATTAGCAGCAATGATCTGTGGCCGTTCCATTAGTGATGAATCATAGGCTTTCAATTCCTTGTTGATGGTAACAAAATCATCATATGGGTCCCGTCCTTCACTGCTGGCCATATCAATGACATGCACGATGACACGTGTTCGTTCAACATGCCGCAAAAATTGCTCACCAAGTCCCACACCTTCGTGCGCACCTTCAATCAACCCAGGCAGATCAGCTACGACAAAACTTCGGTGATCGCCGGTATCCGTCACCCCAAGATTAGGAGAAAGCGTCGTGAAATGATAATCAGCCGTTTTGGGTTTGGCAGCACTAATGACTGACAGGAGTGTTGATTTACCCGCACTTGGGAACCCGACAAGACCAACATCCGCGAGTAATTTCAATTCAACTCGAATACGACGTTCATATACCGGTTCACCATTCTCAGAAAGTTCCGGAGCAGGATTCTTTGATGAGACAAATCGGCTATTTCCACGACCGCCGCGACCGCCTTTAGCGATAAGTGCCTGCTGTCCTTCTTCAGTCAAGTCAGCCAGCACTTCATTTGTATTCTCATCAATAAGGGTTGTGCCTGGAGGGACGGCGACCATTAAAGGATCTGCATTCCGGCCATGCTTATTTTTGCTCATGCCATCTTCACCGCGTTTGGCTTTATAATGACGGTTGTAACGAAAATCCATAAGTGTGTTCAATCCTTCATCAACTTGAAACATAACATCACCGCCGTTACCGCCGTCCCCGCCAGCTGGACCGCCTTTAGGCACATACTTTTCCCGCCGGTAACCGACCATTCCATCTCCGCCATCACCGGCTTTAACATAGATACTTACTTGATCAACAAACATGTTTCTTCCACCTCATTCATACGGAATTGTCACGATATATTTCATACTGTTTTTCTCCTGATAGACGGTGATAAGCTTATCTCTATCTTCCAGGTTCTGTATTGACACATTTGGCGGCAAATAACCACTGACAGTAAAGGCCAGCTCGATAATGTCATCCGAGACATGGTCTAATTGCATCGTTAAATCATAGACGTCCAGGTTATTTGTCGTCCTTTCGATTTTGGCCATGACTTCCTCACTGCGTTCTGCAAGCAGCTGATCCACTGTTCGCAAATCAGCGTTCTCCATACCGATACGATAAGCTAAGTGAAAGCGTGGATGTAATATCATCAATTGCAGGATATATAAACTAAATGCTGGTGCATTTAAATTAATCAGTTTGCTTTCCTCCTGCAAATCTGTCAGATAATCCTTTAATTTATGCTGCAATTTATCTGTTTTTCCCATACTTGCATACCCATCGATGACTTGTAAATGATTCATTAAATCATGACGGTAATGACGGAACAGCTCGATAACATCGTCGTCCCCCATGCTTTTCCCCTCCCGAATAATAAGCAAAGTATAGCAAACAATGACATATGATAGCAAAAGAACCCCAGCCAAAGACTGGCTGGGGTTCTTTTGCTGATTCAGCAGCTTATGCTTCTTGAGCCGCTGGGTGCACATTAACACGTTTACGATGACGGCCCATACGTTCAAATTGAACGACACCGTCAATTTTGGAAAACAATGTGTCATCACCGCCGCGGCCAACATTTAAGCCCGGATAGACTTTCGTACCGCGCTGACGGTAAAGAATAGAACCGCCATTAACAAATTGACCATCGGCACGTTTAGCACCAAGGTATTTTGGGTGTGAATCACGTCCGTTCTTCGTGCTTCCGGCACCTTTTTTCTGGGAAAAGAATTGCAAATCCAAACGCAGCATACTACAGCACCTCCTCATGTTCTGTAATTCGTATAAATGTGTTGTAATCCCGTTCAATCGTTCTCAGGGAGACAAGCATACCCTCAAGCAAGAGCTGGACTTTGTTCATAACGTCCTCTGATAGGCCGGAAGGGACTGTCACCCGGAGAAATCCGCCATCTGAGTCCTGTTCAATCGCCAGCTCTGTACCAGCTATTGTCATGACCGCATTAATTGAACCAAATGAGACAGCTGAAACGCCTGCGCATACGAGGTCATAGCCATACGGTCCGCTTTCGGCATGACCTGACATTTCAAATTGACTAATCCGACTGTCCTGCCGGTCTATTGTGACTTGGATCATATGATTACCCTCTTAAGATGTTACAAGCTGCGTAACGTCCAGCACACTTATATCATTTGCTTTACGCATTGATTTTATCTATCGTCAACTTAGTATAAGGCTGACGATGACCTTGTTTGCGATGATAATTGTTCTTGGGCTTATAAGTGAATACATTGATTTTTTTCTGACGGCCATGTTTTGCAACTTTTGCCGTAACAGTTGCCCCATCAACATATGGAGCTCCGACTTTCACATCATCTCCGCCAACAAACAGAACTTTATCAAACGTAACCGATTCTTCGGCGTCAGCCGCTACCTTTTCGACATAAACTTCCTGTCCTTCAGTAACCTTAATCTGTTTGCCGCCTGTTTCGATAACAGCGTACATAGTTGCACCTCCTAATATCCTAAGACTCGCCATACAGGCCCTCCGTTAAAAAATCAACGGATGTTAACCAGCCTGTTCTGAGCGGTTGTAGCACTGGTGCTACGTAATCTAGCATATAAATATTACCATGATCCAAATTTGCTTGTCAATGTTTGATTATCTCTACATATCAGGATACATGACTGACAAGCTCACCGATCGTTTTCTGATGCTGGCGGTCATGAAAGTAGTAGTGCAGACATTCCATTTCATGAAATGACCGCCGGCTGCCTCCGGGAAATGTCACATAGATGGTATGTGTCTTGTCACGGCGAAACGTGTTAAAAACATCCAGAAGCCTGTAATCACAAGGGACTTCAACCGACTGAACCCGTTTAAAATAGACTCTGCCCTGATAACGCTGCAACAAAAATCGGATAAATACATAATAACGCTGTTTCCAATCATTTCGGTTTTCAACTGCCAAAAACAAAAATAACATAAAGGCACTGAACGTAAATGGAACTGCAAACAATAAGACAGGCACTAAGGCCGCATTACACAATAACGAAAACAAAATGACGGCATTGTATGCATAACGATATGGGTGATATTCTGAGAATAACAACAGTAACAATTTGCCCCCATCCAGCGGCCAGACAGGCAGCAGATTAAACACCAAAATGACTGTATTATAAAAATAAGCTGTTTCAATAACAGGCTGAAATTCCCCCTGGCTGTTTGACAGAAGAAATAACAGCAAATAAATAAAACCATGCTGCAGCGGACCCGAAAGTGTCACAATAACTTCTTCATGGACTGGCCTTGTTCCTTGTTCATCTGTATCCATCACGCCGCCAAATACCCATAGTGTGACACCGCGCACCCGCCATCCAAACCATTTTGCTGCCGTAAAATGCCCCAGTTCATGTATTAATACAATAGACACTATCGTCATCAGTTCAACAAACGTTCCTGTCAAAAACGAGATGAGGATAAAGATTAATAGAATGGGATGGATTCGGACTGGCGGCAGCCATTTATGGCGTGTCATCAACTTGGATCACCTGAACAGGATCAACATATGCATCACCTTGTTCAATAGCAAAATACACGTTTTGGCTATCATCATCCGGGCTGAATGTTCCAAGGCTTTGACCGCTGTCAATAAATTGATATAAGTGAACATCAATCGAACTTAAAAGGCCGTACACCGTTTCACTGTTATCCGGGTGCTGAACAACAACCGTTTTGTTCGTATCGCGGTCATTCCCCGCAAAAGTGACGACACCACTCTGCAGTGCTGAAACATCCGTTTCTTTCTCAGGTGCAAGCATAACGCCTGTTCCATTTGCCTGAAACGATTCCGAAACACTCCCATTGACCGGTAAAGCTTGTCCGCTATCACCCTTATTAGCTGATTGTGAAGATAAAGCCATTGGTTCACCAAACGTTTCCTGATACCACTGATTAACGCGAGCGAATGGGAATTCATTTGTCAATGCCGTTTCAGTCCATTCTTTAGTCCCGGATAGCACATCTGAATCCGTCTGTAATAACAGGGCAGCCGCAAAGAAAAGCATCACAGATAACATACCTTTAATGACCATGCCAGACAGCCGCCTGCTTGTCTTGCCGCCCGGAAACGTCTGCTTTGTTACAACAGGAGGAAACCCGTGCTTTTCTTCCTCCTGCGGCATAGAAGATGGCGTGATCTGTTTTGACGATGCAGACCCGGATGTTAAGTCGCGCATTCTTTTCCGCTGATTAATGGACTTTCTGATTTTATTGACACCTTTACTCATATTGGCTCACAACCCTTATAATACTTTGATAAAAGTGTATGAGCCATATGCTGACATTATGACATATAAGGCTATTATCAAAACGCACATGCTTCACATATTACGAACGAATTCCAAAGAACTTTTTCACCTTCTGCACCATTCCTTTTTCTTCTTCCAATGATTGCAGCGGAACTGTTTCGCCCAATATTCGCCGTGCGATATTGCGATAGGATGTAGAAGCCCTGGAATGACTCTGAAGTGCTATCGGTTCACCGTTATTGGAAGCTTTAATAACCTCATCATCATCAATAACAATACCAAGCAGGTCAATTGAAAGAATCTGGATAATATCGTCAATATCCAGCATGTCACCATTTTTCATCATATGATTGCGGATCCGGTTAATCACAAGCTTTGGTGATTCGATTGCCTCGTTTTCCAGCAGTCCAATAATACGATCAGCATCCCGGACACTGGATTTTTCGGGCGTGGTTATCGCAATAGCTTTATCTGCCCCGGCAATTGCATTTTGAAATCCCTGTTCAATACCTGCTGGACAATCAATAATAATATAGTCATAGGTTAATTTTAATTCTTCTATAATGCTTGTCATGCCTTCCATCGTAACAGCTGTTTTGTCGCTTGTCTGAGCTGCGGGTAAAAGTGTTAAATCATCAAATCGCTTATCTTTAATTAGAGCTTGCCCAAGTTTACAGCGTTCTTCAATGACATCTACAATATCATAAATGATACGGTTTTCGAGCCCCATAATCACATCAAGGTTCCGCAGGCCAATATCTGTATCGATCAGGCAAACTTTTTTATCCATTAAGGCAAGCGACGTCCCAATATTGGCAGTGGTAGTCGTTTTGCCTACCCCGCCTTTACCGGACGTCACAACGATTGCTTCACCCATTCAGCATTCTCCTTTCAAACCCGCTGATATCTTTGCGTTTCTGGGAAAGAACATGCAGCCGGTCAATAACGATTTTATCCTCTTCATCATCAATCAGACCGCATTCCATATAAACACCTTCAGAATCATAGTCTGGTGCGCGGCTGATGTAATCCGCTATTCTGAGCTGGTTCGGCCTCATATAAGATGCAGCTATTACGGCATCCTGATCGCCGTTTGCTCCGGCATGCGCGATCCCAAGTAAATTTCCCATGATGAATACATTCCCGGTTGACGTAACTTTTCCGCCTGGATTGACATCTCCAATCAGCAGCAAGTCACCAGTGTTTTCCAGTACCTGACCGGATCGAACGATTCGATTAAGGATTTTTACATCACTTTCCTCTTTCCATGTTAAAGCCTCATCTTTATGTATAACATTCGAATCAAACGAATCAATTGTAAAACGTTTGTGATTGCCTATCAGCTCATGCAATTGCTGTTTTTGCTGGTCATTGACATACCGCTCACCCAGCTTAACAGTAACCGGGACGATCGGTTCATCCTGACGGGGATGATAGTCTGATAGTTTTGCTGCAAGCTCATCCATAACGTCATCAAATGATTCTCGATCATCAATAAATAATGTTAATCCGTCTTTTGTACCCTTGATAGTTATTGTTTGGTTCTTTTCAAGCACGCTTTGTTCACCTCAATATTTCACCTTAAAACTTGCGCATGATTAGAATCCGCTTTTTCCCGAAGAACGTTCTTTCTTCCACTTGGTTAGCGGGTTAACCGCAATCGGATAAGCGGCCAGTAAAAATACCATGTTGGCACCAACAGTCGGCAGAAGCCGTTTAATGACATAATCCCACCAGCTAATATCAGCCAGCGACGTAACAGAGAATATGACATTAATGAATATATCAGCCATCAGAAGGCCAGCTATAGCCAGGATGATGGTAACCACAAAATTGGCGTGCAGCAGTTTAATCAATCCATGCACCATATAAGCGCTCAAAGCATAGCTGAACATGTAAGGACCCAGCACACCGGTATACACGATATCTGTCATAAGTCCAAACAGCAGGCCATAAAAAACAGAAAAATAGGTGTCCTCCCTGTCATAAAAAATTGCTATGAGGATAATGAACACAAAATCCCAATGCGGAACAAAAATAAGGTCGCTCTTAATAAGAGAGACTGGCAGTATGTCCAAAGCAACACCTTCAACGGTAAGAAGGATAAATAGGATGAACGGAATCAGCAATCGCTTCATGATGATTCATCCTTCCCTTTTTCCTTCTGATCATCAGAGGCAGTCTGCTCGCGCTCGACAACAATCACATTGTCAATATCGTACATATCAGCAACAGGGTCAACAAAGGCCATACGTGTCAGTCCGTACTGATCAGGCTTGACTTCCTGGACCTCGCCGATAGGCAAACCTGATGGGAAAACGCCCCCCATGCCAGAAGAGTACACCTTTTCCCCTTCTTTTAAATCCTGATCAGATTCTTCAATAATTCGAAATAGCAAATGGCCTGCTTCTGTATCATAGCCCTCGATCATACCAAAGACATCATCACTGTCTTCTCTGGAAACAGTAGCCGATATACGATTATACTCGTCAAAGCCGGTTAAAAGTTTCACCGTTGAGGTAAATTTTGAGGGACTTTCAACTTTACCTACCATTCCCTCGGCTGTTATAACCGCCATATTTTCCTCAACACCATCTTGCTTCCCTTTATTAATTGTAATCTGATCGACCCATCGTTCAGGTGATCGGGCTATCACAGATGCCTGAACCGGGTTATATTTACGAATCGTTTCCGTTTTTTCCAATGTTTTCCTAAGTTGCTCATTTTCCTCTTTCAATTCCTGTGCATCATATTTCAAGCTTTCATACTCAGCAACTTTTTCGCGTAAAACTTTGTTTTCTTCATAAGTGTCTTGTATATCGCCAATATTTTTAAAGATACCTGCCACATAATCAATTGGTATATAGATGACATTCTGAACCCATCCAGCTGCATCATTAATAAATTGTTCAGCTGTTGTCTTCTCCCGGTCCTGTAATGAATAACCGATCAATGCAACAAGTACAATAATCCCGATTAATAAAATAAACAGTCTTCTTCTGCGCAGAAATTTCATGATAACACCCGCTTACTCGACTGGACGAGACGATACATTCGGGCGGGAGCGGAAACGCTGAATGTATTCCAGAGATTTACCTGTCCCGATGACCACACTCTCCAGTGCCTCTTCTGCAACGAAGACAGGCATTTGTGTTTCCTCGCTGATAACTTTATCCAGATTCTTTAAAAGGGAACCTCCGCCAGTAAGAACGATTCCACGGTCAACAATGTCAGCAGCCAGTTCCGGCGGCGTCTTTTCGAGTGTCTGCTTAACGGCCTGAGTAATTCCAGCGACCGTGTCCTCTAAAGACGCGGCCACTTCCCTTGAAGTCAACGTGATGGTCTTTGGCAAGCCAGTAAGCAAATCACGTCCCCGAATATCCATATCTACGTTTTCCAGCTCTTCACCCGCTGCACCTATATCCATTTTAATAGATTCGGCTGACCGTTCACCAATCATCAAACTGTATTCTTTACGAATATAGTTTGTAATGGCCTCATCCATGTTATCCCCAGCCGTACGGATAGAACGGCTTGTTACGATACCGCCCAGTGAAATAACCGCTACTTCTGTTGTTCCACCGCCAATATCGACAATCATGCTTCCCATTGGTTCCCATACAGGCAAGCCCACTCCTATAGCTGCAGCAAATGGTTCTGCAATCGGAAAAGCCTCTTTAGCACCGGCCTGTTTAGTTGCGTCAATAACAGCACGCTCCTCAACCATCGTAATACCTGAAGGGACACATATCATAACATTTGGCTTCCGCGCAAAAAGTGACCTTTTCCGCATCGCTTGCTTAATAAAATACGTCATCATAACAGCTGTCGTATCATAATCAGCAATGACGCCGTCCTTCATCGGGCGGACTACTGAAATACTGCCGGGAGTCCGGCCTATCATGTGCTTAGCTGACTCTCCAACTGCTTGGATGTCACCTGTTTGGACATTTGTGGCAACAACTGTCGGCTCCTTGACGACAACACCCTGCCCCTTAACAAAAACAAGCGTGTTGGCCGTCCCCAAGTCTACTCCTAAGTCCTGTGACAAACTGAATTTCCCCAAAACGAATCTTCCTTTCCCGCAGCTGATTCATTGATGTCTCACCATATTATTCGACCATTCCATAAGCAGTTATTTTACCATACAGCATGGAAGCGATCAGCCATCCGATATGTACTGTAAAAATACACTGAGCGCCAATTTCAATCCTGCATCTGAAACTGGCGCAACATTAAACGTCCCTTTAATTATACGAAAAAAATAATAAAATAGATAGTGTTTTATAAGTATCCTTTTTCTTTTAATGAAATAAATTTTCGATCACCAATAATTAAATGATCCAAAAGTTCGATACCGATCATTTTACCTGAATCCACTAAACGCCTGGTTACGTGAATATCCTCTTGAGAAGGTGCCGGATCGCCGGAGGGGTGATTATGTGCGCATACAATTGAAGCAGCTGACCGTTTAACAGCTTCACGGTAAATTTCACGTGGATGGACAATGGAGGCATTGAGACTTCCAATAAAAATGGTTTGCCTGTGAATGATTTGATTTTTAGTGTTTAAGAATAACGTGACAAAATGTTCCTGATTCAAATGCCGCATTTCTTCCATGACGTAATCAGCACCGTCTTCCGGTGAATGAATAACATACAGCTCATCCGGTCTGTATTGGTGCAGGCGCCTGCCCAGTTCGAGAGCTGACAAAAGCAAAACACCTTTAGCAGTGCCGATGCCTTTTATTGCCGTTAATTCTTCAATCGTAGCATCCTGTAATAGACGGATGCCCTCAAAATGCATCAAAATCCGATTGGCTAAGATCATGACAGATTCGTCTTTCGTACCGCTGCCAATCAAGATCGCAAGCAGTTCCTGATTAGACAGGTGGTCTGGTCCAAACGTTAACAACCGTTCACGAGGGCGATCCTCTTTTGGCACATCTTTTAACATAATGGTCGGTAAGTTCATCAGCAATCCTCCTATACAAATATATCTTTAGCATATATGTTTTGGATCTGGTGGACAAACACACAAGAATTGCTTTCCACGAACAGAAGCCCATCCATTATTCAAAAATGTGCCAGATAAAATCACCAAGTGTATCCTGCTCAGCCTGTTAAAACATAAAATTACATCTGACACCTTATTGTCAGTGCAGGATTTGATTCCCTTTTTGCCACAGGCTTAAAAGTATTTGCTGATCGTGCCATTCATCTCCTTCACCCATGCGTGGCTGCTGATCTGTCAAAGACGCTGTAAGTTCAGACAATTGATCTGTATCTGCAGGGACAGCATTGACAACTTCTGACCACGCTTTTTTAGAGATAGACTCACCTGCGCTCACTTGTTTAAGTGATGCCTGCCATTGCTCTGTGAATGTTTGCAGCCATTTTTTGTCAGATTGTGCCAATTCTTTTTCTACAGATGCTGTTTTCCATTTTTTAACGTAAACTGTCATGTCGTTGTCGTCCAGTTCACTTGCCATTTTTTCAGTTTTTTGAGCTGAGCCGGCAATGCCTGATAACACAAAAAAGAATCCATCTTTTTCCCAGACAACGCCTGGATAACCTGCTGCACGATACGCGTCCGCTTTGCTGCGGGCATTAGACTGGTCACTGAATTTGCCAGCCTGCAGAACGAAAGCCGACTCAGGCTGGACAGAGGAACCAGTTGTACCTTGCCCCTCCGAATCAGCTTGAGCTGTACCGTCTCCTTTTTCATCGGCACCAGCTGCAGAAGGACGATTGCTTTCATGGCCGTTCATGTCCGCATTGATGTCGACAAACATATTCAATAGAAAAAAACCTAATAGAGAGCCAATCACAATCGCTGAAAACGCTGCAAGGAAAAAGGGTTTAAGGTCTTTAACTTTTGAGTTGCGGGTAAAAGCACTGCCAGTATGTCTACTCGTTTGATCTTGTTCAGTTGTCTTGACGATCTCAGTATCGTCGACTGCAGCAGCATGTTCATCACTGGAATCTTTCTGGTCGCGCTTTTTAGTCGGGGCTTTATCGTTTTGTGTCTGCTTGATCTTTTTACCGTTTATCCAAATATCAACTTTGTTAGTTTTACGCACATATCTCCCTCCCCTCCATATATGCCAGTTTGTCCAACTTTAGCATATGGACGGTTCAAATTAAGGCGAAACGTGTCTTCCTATCAGAAAAACTTTCAGCATCATTCAACATAATAAGCTATTTAAAGCGCTTCACATAACTGCTCCTGTTTTTCATTCAGGACAAGGACCATCATGCATATACGCTCGAACCATTCCTATGAACTGCATGGACCCGGTTATACAGCAGCAGTCATTCTCCCTGGCAGAAGACATATCCCTGATAGCCTTTCGCCAGTCCTGCACGGCTTGTTGAGCCTGATGATGACTGTTGTTCTGAAGCTGTTCAAGGCTGGCAGCCCGTGGATGATCAAATGTTGTCAGGGTTACTGATGAAAAGTACGGTTCCAGTTCGTCCAGCATATTTTTTAAATCTTTATCATGAAATGCGGCAAAAATCAGATGTTTATCTGCGTCAGCATAATGATACTGTAAAGCAGTGGTGAAAGCCCGCACGCCACCCAGATTATGGGCGCCATCCAGAATGATTGCTGGTCTGGTATGCATTTGTTCAAACCGGCCGGGTATACGGGTCTCAGCTAACCCACGGGCGCTCACCTGCATGTCCAGCTGAAAACCGATATCTTTAAGCAATACAAGAGCCATGACAGCCAGTGACGCATTGTTTATCTGATAAACACCAGCTGTCGGCAGTGTTATCTCCAATTGGTCACCCGCGTTTGACAGCCAGTTAAAGGCCAGCTCTGATCCATTACTGTTAGCGGTTTTGTAATGAAACGCCTCATCTGCTAAATACAGCGGAGCATTTTGGGAAGAAGCCTCCTGTTCAATAACAGAACGTGCATCCTGGTTCATTTCCCCGGCAATAATCGGCTTATTCCCTTTAATAATCCCAGCCTTGTGCCAGGCAATCGCGTCCAGTGTCTTACCCAAAAATGCCGTATGATCCCAGGATACGTTTGTTATAATGGACAGAAGAGGCATGAAGCAATTGGTCGTATCCGCCCGCCCCCCCATACCGGCTTCTATTAATGCGATATCCGTCGTGTCGGCAAAATATAAAAACGCCATAGCAGTTATGATTTCAAACTCCGTTGGATGATGATTAACAGCATCAAGCCTTTCCACGACAGGATAAATTATATTAGCATAGTATACAAAAGCCGTTTCTGGTATGCTGGTATCATTAAGCGTTATATGACCTGTATAGCCTGTTAGACTGGGAGACTGAAACGCACCAACATGAAAACCATTTGCCATTAGAGCTTTTTTTAAATAATGAACTGTGGATCCTTTTCCGTTTGTGCCGGCAATGTGGATGGCCTGTATGTTATTTTCCGGGTCGCCGAGTAAGTACAGCAGCTTATTAATCCGCTCCAGACCAGGTTTCACACCATATTGCCGCCGTTTTTGCAGAAACTGTTCCACTTGCTGATACTGGTCAAACATACGAACACCTCTCTTCGTTTAAGTCAGGTGCAGTTTCAAACAACATCATTATAGCAGTAGACCCTTGCAATTTGCATGAAGAAAGGAACATAATCCCATGAATCTTACTGGTTGGATTGTCTACAACGGCTACCTGCCGGGAACGAAATTCCGTGATTTTGCTGAATGGATCCAGCGCGCCGCCGCTAATCAGGGCATTCGAACAACAATTTACAAAAATAATCATCTGCTGAGCTGCCTGACATCTGATTCAGTCGGTCTGGTTGATACAGAAACCAGGCCTGATTTTGTTGTCTTTCTCGATAAAGATATTTATTTGGCCAGGCAGCTGGAATTGATGGGAATTCGTGTTTTCAATCATGCAGAAGCGATTGCCGCAAGCGACGATAAAATCGCCTCCTATCAAGTGCTGGCAGCTCATAATTTCCCGGTTCCCAAAACCGTTATCGCACCTAAAGCTTTTTATAATACCGGGGCTGATACGATCGATGACTATCAGAAAGCTGTACAGCTGTTAGGTTTTCCCCTGATTGTTAAAGAAGCATTCGGTTCATTTGGTGAACAAGTGCATCTTATTCATAATCAACAGGAACTGACTGATACGATACAACAGCTGCAAGGGCGTTCATTTATGATGCAGGAATTTATCGCGTCCAGCTATGGACAAGATAAACGTCTGCATATCGTTGGCAATAAGGTTGTTGCTGCCATGAGGCGGCATTCGGCCAGTGATTTTCGCTCTAATATTACAACAGGCGGAACAATGGAGGCTTATCAGCCGACACAAGAAGAAGAACGTCTCGCAATTGCCACGGCAAAAGTCATTGGTGCCGATTTTGCAGGTGTGGATTTATTAATTGGCCCTGATGGTACGCCGATTATTTGTGAAATCAATTCAAATGCTCATATCCGTAATCTCTTTGATTGTACCGGTATCAACGCAGCAGATGCGATGATGGCTTATATCCAACAAGAAATGAGGCATAACCATGGAAGGCTGGCTGATCTACCGTAAAACAGACGCTGAAACCAATAAACATTTTATCCGCTGGTTCCAGACTGAGGCAGCTCATGAACAAGTAAACCTCCGGCTGATACTGCGAGAGAATTTAACCATTGGCATCAGCGATGGTGAGCCAGCTATACACCTTAACGGCGGGGTTGTGACCCGGCCTGATTTTGCGGTTGTCCGTACCATTGAGCCGCTTTTGAACCAGCATCTTGAAAGCCTGGGCATCAGCGTGTATAACAACGCTGATACAGCTCGTATCTGCAATCATAAAGGTCTGACGCACAGTCATGTGAGTTCGCTGGGGATTCCCACAAATGATACATTGTTTGTCGATCCAAACAGCGGGCTCACAGAACAGGCTCCGATGGCATATCCCTTTGTTATGAAAGAAGCTGGCGGCAGAGGCGGTCAGAATGTTTATTTAGTTACAAACACCCCTGAATGGGAACAGTTAAAAGATATATGCTTCCCGGATGACTTAATTATTCAGTCAGCGCAGCATATTCAGCTAGGCCGTGACGTGCGTGTATTTGTTGTCGGCTCCACGATTATTGGAGCCGTTCTGCGAAAAAGCGACCATGATTTCCGGGCCAACTACAAATTAGGCGGTTCGGCGGTTTGGTATCGGCTTAGCAGTCAGGAAGTTGCTATCGTCAGCCGAATTACAGCTTCTTTTCAATTTGGGATGGTGGGAATCGACTTTCTGCTTGATCAGAACGGAAGGTTTATCTTCAACGAAATAGAAGATGTTGTTGGATCCCGGACGTTGAGCGCAGTCAGTGATGTTAATATTCTCAGACACTATATTCAGCATATTAAAAGCGAGAATCCCTGACTAGAGAGGATTCCCGCTTGTTTTTCAATTCTTTAGTTCTTCCAGTCGTTCCTGCACTTTAGCTTGTTTTTCAAGGTAGTCTTGTTCCTTTTGCCGTTCGCTGTCAACCACTTGCTGTGGTGCCTTATTTACAAACCCTTCATTGGCCAGCTTTTTCTGGACACGCTCCACTTCATTCGTCCATTTGGTTAATTCTTTGTCCAGCCGTGCAATTTCCTGATTAATATCGATCAAACCTTCCAGAGGCAGGAATAATTCTGCTCCTGTGACAACGGCTGACATGGCTTTCTCCGGCGCTTCCACATCCGTGGCAATAATGAGATCACTCGGATTGCAGAAACGTTCTAAATAATGACGGTTGTTTTCCAGTTCAGCACGAATCGCATCATTTTCCGGCTTGATATACAATTGAATCTGTTTCGACAGAGGCGTGTCTGCCTCCGCGCGGCTATTGCGCACTGATTTAATTATCGCTACAAGCCGTTTCATATCACTGGCAGCCTTATCATCATGAAATTCAGCCCGGGGCTCCGGCCATTTGGCAACTGTAATCGATGCCCCTTTATGAGGAAGTTTCTGCCATATTTCTTCCGTAACAAATGGCATATACGGATGCAGCATACGCATCGTCTGATCAAGAACATAGGCAAGCACCGAACGTGTTGTCTGTTTGTGTTCTTCATCATCCCCGTATAAAGGTAATTTTGCCATTTCAATGTACCAGTCGCACAAATCATCCCAGATAAAGTTGTAGAGGTGGCGCCCTGCTTCACCAAACTCATATTTATCCGTGTTTTTGGTAACGTGTTCAATCGTCTCGTTCAGGCGTGTTAAAATCCATTTATCTGCGAGTGATTTTTCACCTGTTAAATCAATAGCATCGTAAGATAAGTCACCCATATTCATTAAGGAAAAACGGGACGCATTCCAAACTTTGTTGGCAAAATTCCATGTTGCTTCAACCTTTTCCCAATGAAATCGCAAATCCTGTCCAGGTGTTGAGCCTGTCAGCAAAAAGTATCGCAGTGAATCGGCACCATACTGGTCAATCACGTCCATTGGGTCAACACCGTTTCCAAGTGACTTGCTCATTTTACGGCCTTCGGAATCACGAATAAGACCATGGATCAGCACATCTTTGAACGGACGTTCGCCCGTGAATTGTTTTGATTGAAAAATCATGCGGCTTACCCAGAAGAAGATGATATCATAGCCTGTAACCAACACATTTGTCGGGAAGTACCGGTTGAAATCAGACGCTTCTTCATCTGGCCAGCCCATGGTTGAAAATGGCCATAATGCGGAAGAGAACCATGTATCAAGAACATCAGCGTCCTGCTCCCAGTTTTCAATATCAGCCGGCGCCTCTTTGCCGACATATACCTCGCCAGTTTCTTTATGATACCACGCGGGAATCCGGTGGCCCCACCAAAGCTGCCGGGATATACACCAATCACGAATATTCTCCATCCAATGCAGATAAGTCTGTTCAAACCTATCAGGAACAAAATTAACTTTTTCTTCTCCATTTTGAAGTTTAATAGCAGCATCAGCAAGCGGCTGCATATTAACAAACCATTGGGTAGAAAGATACGGTTCAACAATAGCTCCGCTTCGTTCTGAATGACCGACTTGATGAACATGATCTTCAATTTCAAATAAGACGCCCTGCTCCTGCAGGTCACTGACAATTTGTTTCCGGCATGTGAATCGGTCCATACCCTGATACTGGCCGGCGTTTTCATTCATAGAACCATCTTCATGCATGACAAGGATCCGTTCAAGGCCGTGGCGATTCCCAATTTCAAAGTCATTCGGATCATGAGCGGGGGTTATTTTCACCGCACCTGAGCCCATTTCCATATCAACATAAGAATCGGCGACAATGTCCATTTCCCGGCCGACAATAGGCAGGACAACTGTTTGACCAATCAGATGCTGGTATCGTTCATCATCGGGGTGAACTGCCACCGCTGTGTCACCAAGCATTGTTTCCGGACGGGTTGTGGCAATGTCAATCATTTCATCACTATTTTTAATCGGATACCGCATATGATAGAACTTGCCTTCGATTTCTGCATATTCCACCTCAATATCCGACAGAGCTGTCTGGGTATCCGGATCCCAGTTGATAATATACTCACCACGGTAGATTAAGCCTTGTTCATACAGACTGACAAACACCTCACGGACAGCATCAGACAAGCCTTCATCCAGTGTGAACCGCTCCCGGGAATAAGTCAGACCGAGCCCCAGTTTTTCCCACTGTGAGCGGATGAACGCAGCATAATCCTCTTTCCAGTCCCAGGCGGCCTCCAGGAATTTCTCCCGGCCCAGATCGTAACGGCTTTGCCCCTGTTCTTGTAATTGTGCTTCAATTTTAGCCTGTGTTGCAATTCCAGCATGATCCATACCAGGCATCCATAACACATCATAGCCTTGCATCCGTTTCATTCTGGCAATGGTATCCTGCATTGTCGTATCCCAGGCATGTCCCAAATGCAGACGTCCTGTGACGTTTGGCGGCGGGATGACGATCGAAAACGGCTCTTTTGTCTTATCGTCAGCCGGCTCAAAAAAATCACCATCCACCCAGAATTTATAAAGACCCTGTTCAATGTCATGTGGGTTATACTTCGATGGCATCGACGTTTCATTAGCTTTTCCCATCCTAATTCCTCCTTATGTCAGTCGTTAAGACCATTAAAAAAACCTTTCCATCCATAAAAGGACGAAAAGGATCTTCTCCGTGGTACCACCTTCATTCATGGGCATACCAAACCCATGCACTCTCGCAGGAACATGATAACGGACTCAGCCGGCTCCCTCTACTGAATTCAAAGAAGCAGCATCCTGGGCGACCTTCCAAAATGATTGCGCCCGGGAGGTTCCCACCATACACGCTCCCTCTCTTCAGAGCCTTCATTCTGTACTCTTCCCATTCTAAGCTTTTCACACAATATAAGTCTTTTAGTTTTTTCATTTTATCATGTCTGCCGAGAAAATCAACTATATCCCATAAGATTAGCACAGAACCAACCTATTTATACATAGTATAATACAAAACGGAAGAGGTGAACAAGAATGTCCCGTCATTACCGATACCGGCTGCCGTCCTGGGCTAGAAATTGCATAACCGTTGTCGAAAAAGTCACCTTGCCTGTCTTAATCTTTCAGCTCATTCGCACGCTTCTCTTTCCAACTTCACTGGATGTTTTCCTGCTTGGTGCACTTGTTGGTTTATTCATCGCCTTTTATTTAGAATGGATTTAAGTTTCTGTTCCCGCTGAATCTTCATAGCTGTTCTCAGCATGAGCCATAAAATCTGACCAGGCAAGTCCCGCATTAAGCTGCCGAAATGCGATCTCCAGCTGCTGGGTTCGTTCTATCATTGTTTGCTGCCTCGGACTCTGCACATAGTCATCAACCAACGATATGTAAGCTGCTGGATCCAGCAGATGAATGGCCAGCAGATGTTGTTCACTTGTCATCAACGGATTTTGCTGATTATAGACCGGGAATAGGCTGACCACCTGACCCAAATTCTCGTCGAAGGTCTTAGCCATCCCATGAAACAGCATCGCTAGATCAACGACGGGATGATCATAGGCAGCATACTCCCAATTCAAAAACAGGGTATCCCTGTTATGACGTACATGGGGTAACGTTAAGTGCCTATGACATAAACTGCAATGCCAATCTGAATTCAATTCCAGCTCTTCGATAAAATGATCAATGTGGTAATTAAGTTCTGTGAATACCTTTACCAATACACGGTAATGCGTACACACTTGCAATTCAAATGGTGACATATAACGGCTTTGCTCAAATTGATCAATGCTGCGAATTAATTCATGACGGCGTTCAGTATTTATTTTCTGATAATCATTAAAATAATGCTTAACCGAATTGATATCAATTGAAATAGGGGTTTTTGTCCTGGCATGCAGATCCCCAATCGCCTCAAATGTGTGACGTACACTCTTCTCATGCGTTAATTCAGCATCAGGGACCCAAGGCGTCAAATAATAGTAAGCATCGTCGTCTGCTGCATATAAGCGTGATTGCTGGGTTAAAAAGACAGGCAGAATCGCTGACAGCTGCCTGGCATGAGCCTGATGATAGACCTGTTCCCATGCCTCGACCGTATTCTTGGTGAGCCGGCTCTTTTTTAAGGCATAGACATCCTGGCCAACACTCACTTTATACAAACGTGGTGACACTTGTTCTGTCTGATCCAGCATAATTCCATATTCTTTCATTATGCTCCTGATTGCCTCCATTATGCTTGCCACCCCTTATAGAACGTATTCTGGATATCCTGAACATCGTCAGTCAGTTTGAGTGCTATATTCCGAAAACAGACACCCCTTACCGGAAAAAAGCAAGGGGTGTATTAATAACTATGAATTCTTTTTATGTGGAATATAAAGGAGCTGTCCCTCTTCCAGATCTTCTTCTTCCGCAAACCGATTTTGCCTTAATAGATGAATAGCCGAAATCTCATACCGCTCCGCAATGGACTCGATCGTATCATCTCTTTGCACAATACATAACCGCATTTTACTATGCGTTTCTTCCTCATCATCGCCGAACATATCGGCCAAATAACGTATCTCTTCCAGAGACGAAGAGCTTTCGTCACTGTCGTTCTCGTAGTCTTCTTCCGTTAGTTCTATAGCCGCTGAAGCCGGTTCCGCATAATCCTCCGATGATGTCGTCCCTAAGCTTGACTCTTGCTCCAGCGTTTCTGGATTGGCTTTTTCTTCTGTTCCGAAAAACTCAGACAGTGTCTGGGATTTTTTATGTTTCAATCGTTCCTTTTCAGGTGAAGGTGATGTCTGTTTCGGATCCTCATCTTCCAGTGGGGCTGTCTCCTGTGACAATGCCGGAGGAGGTGTCATATCAGCTGCGTTCTGTTCGTCAGTGCTTTCGTCTTCCTGATCCATTTTCAAATCAAAAGCAAACGAATCCCCGCTGCCCCTAAGCAACTCTGGTGAATCCGCTGTTTCCAAATTACTGTCGGGCGGTTGAGACGATTCAGCACTGACCCCCCGTATTTCAACAGTTGACTGTAATTTCAGCTGATTCGGATTGAGGAGCTCATAATCGAACGCGCCAATATTGACTGTTACATCATCTGTATTGTGCACGCGATGCGTCGGAACTGAAATTTCAATTGGAAAACGATGCGAGAATTCAGCCTGATCCTCATCAACGCTCACCACATTTTCGATATAACGTTTGGCTTGATCTTCCGCAAATTCCGATAGTTCTTCTTCTTTCGGCTCCCGGGCAGCATCTTTCAAATAAGAACCCCGAAGTTCCATCACGCCTTTTATGGATACATAATCATTAAGGGGGTGTATCGAAATTTCCGGATCCAGTGAAATGCCAGTCATTTCACCAACTTCCTGTCCTGTCTCAAAATAAAGTGATTCATCCAGATCAAAACGAAAGATTTCCTGATTGCTTTCCACTAAGATTTCCTCCCTTCTGCCTATGCGTCATATACTTGACGGCCTCAATGCAACTATATGCGAATGTGACTGGTGATATGATTTTTGGACAAAAAACAGGCACATTCCCGATAATAATAAAAGCTATTCCTGTTTCGGAATAGCTTTTATCAGTGTTATTTTTCAATTTTAGAGAATGCTCTACGTGCGGCTTCAATCGTTTGCTCGATATCATTATCTGTGTGAGCCGTTGACAGGAAAACACCCTCAAACTGTGATGGCGGTAAAAAGATGCCTTCTTCAATCATCATCCGGTAATATTGAGCAAAATAATCGACATTAGCCCTTTGCGCTGTTTCAAAATTAATCACTGGCTCATTTGTAAAGAAGAAGCCAACCATTGATCCAGCCCGATTGACCTGAAGCGGGATATCATAATCAATCGATGCTTGCTCATATCCTTCAATAAGTCTGTCCACTTTACGATTAATGGCTTCATAAGCTGTTTGATCCAGCGCATTTAATGTTTCATAACCAGCTGTCATGGCCAAAGGATTTCCTGATAAGGTACCACCCTGATAAACCGAACCAGTCGGGGCAACCTTCTCAATAATCTCACGTCTGCCCCCATAAGCAGCAACCGGCAGACCACCACCGATCACTTTTCCTAAACAAGTCATATCAGGTGTTACGCCAAAATACCCCTGAGCACAATTATAATCAACGCGAAAGCCGGTCATAACCTCATCAAATATAAGAAGTGAACCATTATCGTCCGTTATGTCCCGAAGATCATGCAAGAAATTAGCCTGTGGCGGCACAACACCCATATTTCCTGAAACCGGCTCAACAATCACAGCTGCAATATCATCACCGTATTCGGAAAATGCATAACGTACACTGTCCATATCATTATAGGGAACTGTAATAGTATGTTGTACAATTGACTCTGGAACGCCCGGGCTGTCAGGCAGTCCAAGCGTTGCTACTCCAGATCCAGCCTTAATCAGCAGAGAATCACTGTGGCCATGATAGTTCCCTTCAAATTTCAGGATTTTATTGCGACCAGTATAACCGCGGGCAACTCTTAAGGCGCTCATGGTTGCTTCCGTCCCTGAGTTAACCATTCTCAGCATTTCTATGGACGGCACACGCTCCTTGATAAGCTCAGCCAGTTGATTTTCTTTTAAAGTCGGCATACCAAAACTTGTTCCTTTTTGAACAGCTTCCTGAAGACCAGAGACAACACGATCATCAGCATGTCCCAAAATGAGCGGCCCAAAGCTAAGCGTATAATCGATGTAAGTATTGCCATCAATATCGTATATCTTAGAACCTTTCCCCTGATCCATGAATATCGGTGTCATATCTACTGATTTAAATGCTCTTGGAGGCGAATTGACACCGCCGGGCATTAAATTCACGGCTTGTTTATATGCTTCCTTTGATCTGTCAAACTGACGCAATATGATCACCTCAAGAAAAATTTAGTTTTGAAGCCATGCCGCAGCATCTTTAGCAAAATACGTAATAATGATATCAGCACCCGCACGTTTCATGGCTGTTAATTTCTCCAGAACCAATTGCTGTTCATCAATCCAGCCATTCAATGCAGCTGCTTTTATCATAGCATATTCACCACTTACATTGTAAGCAACAACCGGCGTATCAAAATGATTGCGCACGTCACGAACGATATCCAGGAATGATAAAGCAGGTTTAACGATTAAAAAGTCTGCACCCTCGTCGACGTCTGTCCCTGCTTCTCTTAATGCTTCACGGCGGTTGGACGGATCCATTTGATACGTCTTGCGATCACCAAATTGCGGCGCGCTGCCCGCTGCCTCCCGGAATGGACCGAAGAATGCCGAGGCATATTTGACCGCATAAGACATAATTGGAATATTTTCAAATCCTGCTTCATCCAGTGCCTGCCGAATCACCGTTACAAATCCGTCCATCATGCTGGATGGGGCAATAACATCTGCACCCGCTTCTGCTTGTGAAACAGCTGTTTTGGCATGCAGTTCCAGTGATTTATCATTATCAACATCACCATTGTGAATCACGCCGCAATGGCCGTGTGATGTATACTCACATAAACACGTGTCAACGAGGACGAGCATGTCCGGTGCCTCTTGTTTAATAAGCCGTGTGGCCTTTTGAACAATGCCATCTTCCGCGTAAGCTCCACTGCCCTGTTCATCTTTTTCATCCGGAACACCAAACAGCATCACCGACTTGATACCGAGTGCTTGCAATTCATCCATTTCCTGTTTCAGCTGATCAAGCGATAGTTGATAAACGCCTGGCATTGAGGGAACTTCATGTTTGATAGCGTCGCCCTCTGTAATAAATAGCGGATAAACCAAATCATCTGTAGTCAAGTGATTTTCACGGACAAGCGATCGCATTGCTGCGGATGAACGCAGACGACGATGCCTTTTAAATTCCCATGTCTGTTGCATGATTATCGGTCCTTTCAATTCTTTGTAAAATAAGTTTCCAGTCTCCTCACCATACCACCGATTGTAAATTCCTCCGGGACAAGCAGATTGCGAAATCCAAATGACGCTGCCCTTTGTTCGGTTGTTGTCCCAATACAACAGATAGGCGTCGCATCTGCAAGCGGAACGTTTTTCATCTCCATGAAGGCATTAACTGACGACGGACTGGTAAATGTTATGGCATCAAATCTCTGCTGGGTGATTGTAGCATTGAGCTGGTCTTTCATCTCATGATGAACGTCTGTTCTGTACACCTCCATGGTATTATAACGAATCCCCTGTTCGTTGAACCATACAGGCAGTATACGCCGGGATAAGTTGCCCTGGATAAGCAATACGGGTTCTTCCAGTTGTGTGTGTTCAGAGAAAAACTCACGCGTCATCGTCTCGGCATTATAGGTTGTTGGTATGAAATCAGCCTGATACCCATAGCTTTCCAGCACACGTGCCGTTTTACGGCCTACAGCCGCAAACTTGCTGCCGGCTGTAAAATCCTGCACTGCCTGTTCCTCGCTTAGAAAGTTAAAAAAACAGGACACGCCATTAGCACTCGTGAAAAACAGCCATTTGTATGTGCCTGGGCTGCGGAGAAGCTCTTTGTTGGACGTATGATGCTGACAAGTGATTTTCAGCAGCGGCACTTGAACGGGCACACCGCCATACTGCGAAATCTGATCGGCAAAAACACTGGCTTGTTTTTCCTCACGGGTGATCAGAATCTGTTTTCCTTGTAACCCGGAGACCATTAACTGTCAAGCTCCTCTTTTATCTGCTCAATAATGTCTTTAGCACCGCGACCGATTAATTTATTCGCTGCTTCTGCGCCAACCTCTTCCGGATCCGTTCCCTGCACATTTTCCCGTAACAGCGTTTCACCATCGGTTGTGCCAACAAACGCCGTCATATGAATATCACCATTTTCCAGCCGTGCGTGACCGCCAACCGGTACCGAGCAGCTGCCTTCAAGTATTTTGAGGAGTGTTCTTTCCGCCGTCACCGTTTGTGCTGTTTCCTGATCATGAATGAGAGCTAAAAGGTCGCGCAGCTCGTAATCTTCTTCCCGGCACTCAATCGCCAGTGCACCCTGTCCGACAGAAGGAACACATACGTCAGGCTCCAAATACTCAGTAATCAGTTCCTCGCTTAAACCAACACGTTTTAACCCGGAAACAGCCAGTACAATAGCATCATAGTCTTCTTCATACAATTTCCGGATGCGTGACTCAATATTTCCCCTGATCCAGCTGATCTCCAGGTCAGGGCGTTCCGCCAGTATTTGAGCCTTACGCCTTAAACTGCTGGTACCAACAATGGATCCTGCCGGTAAGTCTTTCAATGGAATGTCATCTTTGGCAATCCAGGCATCACGGTGATCCTCTCTGACCGGAATCGTTGTGATAACGAGCCCTTCAGGCATTTCTGATGGGACGTCCTTCATACTATGGACAGCCATATCAATTTCCTTGTTGAACATGGCCTTTTCAATTTCCTTAACAAACAGCGCTTTGCCGCCAACTTTAGACAAGGTTACATTCAAAATCCGGTCACCTTGTGTGACAATTTTTTCAACCTGAATATCGTTCGTAATACCAGCTTGTTTCAATTGATCAATAACCCAATCTGTCTGGGTCAGGGCAAGATTGCTCTTTCTCGTTCCTGCGACAATTTGACGCATCCGGAATCCTCCTTACGTCTTCTACGGCAGATGAAAGTTCGATAAACTGCTAAACAGAAAGAAATTAATTAATAAAAGCAGAAAGGCTGCCGAATTATAGCTGGAAATAGCTTTTCCCTGATAGCCTTTACCTAATCTCAGCACAAGATATAGGACATAGAGTCCGAGAACAAGCAGTGATCCGAGCGTTTTCAGATCAAACCAGTAAAATTCAGCGCCGGCAAAATACGCCCAGGTTACCCCGAGTACGATTGCAATCGTTAGTAATGGAACCCCGAGCGTTATAGCTTTAAACGAGTACGTATCGAGCTGAGACAGATCACCAATCTGCCATACCCAGCGAAAACCTTTTTTCCGTTTCAAAAGCCTGTATTGAATAAGATACATGAGAGAAAAAATAAACGAAACGGTGAAAAAACCATACGCAGCGAAGGCCAGAGTGATATGCGCTATCAGCATCTCATGAATCAGGCCAGCCCCTTGTTCAGGCGCTTGCTCTGACATTTTGGCTGAGATCGAGAATAAAAGCGTAAAAAACCCAAGCAAGTTCAAAAAGAACAGCGTTAACTGAGCACGTGAAAATTTACTGATAACAAGTGAAAAAGAAATAAGAATCCAGGAATAAAACAAAAGCCCGTCATTCAGCGTTAAGACCGGAAAGCCTTTTTCTACAAAAACTTGCTGCAATAAAAACACCGTTTGCAAGAGCCAAACCACACACAGGAGCCAGAAGGCCATTCTGCTGACCCTCCGGTCGGGTTGTATAAAATCGATAAAATACCCTACGAGACTCAAACTATAAATGACCAGTATTATTTCCTGAAACCATTTAACTGCGTCCATAACAGCAACCCTTTCCTGTTAAGGCGATGATAAACTGTTCGTAGCCGGAGAAGGCGTATGTTCATTTAAATTCGTACTGCTGTATTTTTCCGCCTGTCTCTCTGATTCCTCATTAACTTCATCTTCTATTCCAAAAGTCGCAATAAATTGCTGGAGCGCTTCCTCTTTTCTATCAGCTGCAGCTAACTCTTTTGCTTGTGTTACCGGCTGTTTTAACAGCTGGTTGATAATGCTTTTTGTATGTTTATTCAAGACCTTTTTTTCACGTTCAGTTAAGTCAGGCATTTTCCGCTCAATGCTTTTCATCGTTTCCGTTTGAATGGCCAGTGCTTTCTTTCGAAGTCCCGATATAACTGGAACAACGCCCAGTGTCTGGACCCATTCATTAAAAGCAGCAATCTCATCATCAAGCATTGTTTCAACACCTTCTGCAGCTGCTTTTCTGGATGCCAGATTTTCGTCAACGACATGCTGCAGATCATCAATATCATACAAAAATACATCATCGAGCTCGCCAATTTTTGGATCCATGTCTCTTGGAACAGCAATATCAACCATGAAAAGTGGCCGCCCTTTGCGTTTTCGCTGCACGGTTTCCATAAAGTCTCTGGTTAATACAACAGAATCAGAAGCTGTTGAGCTAATCAGAATATCCGCATTCTGCAGTTGTTCCTGCAGTTGTTCAATCGGTTTCGCCTGACCCTGAAAAGTTTGTGCCAGAGACTCGGCCTTGGCAAATGTCCGGTTAACAACAGTGATGTCAGAAGCTCCTGATCCATGCATGTTTTTCGCGGCTAGTTCGCCCATTTCACCAGCACCGTGAATAACGACATGCCGTTTCTGTAAATCACCAAATATCTTCCTGGCAAGTTCCACCGCGGCATAACTGACCGATACTGCCTGCTGGCCAATGGTTGTGTCTTTATGAACTTTTTTGGCAAACGTAACTGCTCGTTTGAACAATTCATTAAAAATCGTTCCAGTCGTTTGTTGTTTTTGTGCCGTAGAAAAAGCAGCCTTCATTTGGCCTATTATCTGGGTCTCGCCTAAGACTATTGAGTCCAGTCCGGTTGTCACACGGAACAAGTGATCAACTGCTTCGTCACCTTCAGCTATACGCAGATAAGATGACAAAAAACTCAAGTCAACCTGAAACCAATCAGCCAAAAACTGTTTAATATAATAACGCCCTGTATGAGCCTGATCAACTACAGCAAAAACTTCCGTCCGATTGCACGTGGAGATAATCACATCTTCAAGAATACTTTTTTGTCTCTTGAGCTGCACCATTGCCTGATCGAGCTTATCTTCAGAAATCACATACCGTTCTCTGATTTCCAGAGGGGCTGATTTATAATCAAAACCAACTTTAAGTAAATCCATTGCTATACCCCCAACAAAACATCAGTTAATCTTTATTATAACATGAATAGACGTCGAACGTTATTTAAAATGTGAACGGACTTTGAAACCCAAACACGTGTTGAATAAAGCATTCCGTCACTAGCCCATAGAAATTTCAAAATATCAGCTTAAATACTATTAGGTTAGATACGAATCCTTCCGGTATACCGGAAGGATCATATCTAATCAGATATATTGTCTGATTCTGCGCCAGACGTCATCCTTTCCCTCACCCGTTTCAGCGGAAAAGGGTATAATCGCATCCTCAGGTTCAATATTGAATGCTTGAGTTGTCTGGCTCAAATGTTTAGCGCGCTTGCCTTTTGAGATTTTGTCAAGCTTCGTTGCAACGATCAAAACCGGCAGTTCAAAGTATTTCAAGTAATCATACATCTGCACATCTCCATCAGTCGGTTCATGTCGTATATCCGTTATCAGCATACCAGCCTTCAGCACATCACGCGTCGCAAAATATTCCTCCATCATGACACCCCACTTTTGACGCTCCTGTTTCGATACTTTGGCATAACCATAACCAGGAGCATCAACAAAGTAGAATAGGTCATTGATTTTATAAAAATTCAACGTTTGTGTTTTGCCAGGCTTTGAGGAGGTACGGGCCAGATTTTTTCGCTGAATAAGCTTATTGATAAATGACGATTTCCCGACATTGGAACGGCCGGCCAGAGCGATCTCAGGAAGCTTGTCAGCCGGGTACTGTTTTTGGCTCACGGCACTTATGACGATTTCAGCATTTGTTACTTTCATGTTTTCTCCTCCGTCAGTGCATGTGTTAACACTTGGTCTAAGTGATTAACTTTGATAAAGGTTAACGCGTCACGCACACTTGTGGGTATGTCTTCGATATCTTTGGCGTTGTCTTCTGGAATAATAATGGTCGTGAGCCCAGCACGATGGGCACTCAATGATTTCTCTTTCAATCCGCCTATCGGTAATACACGACCACGCAGTGTTATTTCTCCCGTCATGCCTACTTCTTTCTTAACAACCCGTCCTGTCAGAGCCGATATAAGAGCTGTAGCCATCGTGATGCCAGCTGAAGGTCCGTCTTTGGGCGTGGCACCTTCGGGAACATGAATATGAATATCATATTTGTCATGAAAGTCCGGGTCAATTTCGAGTTCTTCTGCACGCGCCCGGATATAGCTGAAGGCAGCCTGGGCAGATTCTTGCATGACATCACCTAGTTTCCCGGTGAGAGTTAATTTGCCCTTCCCGGGATAATGTGATACTTCAATCGATAACGTGTCACCGCCAGCCGTCGTATAAGCGAGCCCTGTTGCTGCTCCAATTTGATTCTCTTCTTCCATTTGTCCATATCGGAAAAGCGGTTTACCCAGAAGTTCCTCTAATTTCTTCTCCGTGACAATAACGCGCTTTTTTTCACCGGAAATCATGATTCTCGCCGCTTTCCGGCAGAGATTAGCCAGCTGCCGTTCCAAGCCGCGAACACCTGCTTCACGTGTGTACATTCGAATTAACTTCAACAGTGCTTCTTCACGGATCTGCAGGTCACTTTTGCCCAATCCATTTTCCATCAGCTGCTTCGGCAATAAGTGATCTTTAGCGATGTGTAATTTCTCAATTTCAGTATAGCCGGAAATGGTAATCAGTTCCATACGATCCCGCAGTGGTTCCGGTATGCTGCCTGCATCGTTAGCCGTCGTAATAAACATGACATTGGATAAATCGTACGTTTCTTCAATGTAGTGGTCGCTGAACTGATTGTTCTGTTCCGGATCCAGCACTTCAAGCATCGCAGACGACGGATCACCATTGAAATGACTGGCCATTTTATCCACTTCATCGAGCAAAAACACGGGGTTAACCGTTTCTGCTTTTTTCATTCCTTGTATAATACGACCGGGCATCGCACCAATATAAGTACGTCTGTGTCCACGAATTTCAGCTTCGTCACGAACACCCCCGAGCGACATGCGAACAAAATGCCGGTTAATCGTGCGGGCGATCGATTGAGCCAGTGATGTCTTACCAACACCAGGCGGACCGACCAGACACAGAATCGGACCCTTAATCGATTGAGTCAGTTTTCGAACGGACAGATACTCAAGCACACGTTCCTTTACTTTTTCAAGTCCATAATGATCCTCATGGAGCGTTGCTTCAGCTCGATCAATTTCAAACGTATCTTCGGTCTGAACTGTCCATGGCAATGCCACCAGCCACTCAATATAATTTTGAATGATCGAACTCTCCCCTGAGCTTTGGGGGACTTTTTCAAATCGTGCGAGTTCTTTTCTGGCCGCATCAGCTACCCGGCCGGGCATATCAGAAGCCTCAATTTTTTCACGGAGCTCTTCAGCGTCTCCGGATTTGCCGTCTTTCTCACCCAATTCCGTCTGGATAGCTTTTAGCTGTTCCCGCAAATAATATTCCTTTTGCGTTTTTTCCATCGACTGTTTGACACGCTGTCCAATCTGTTTTTCGAGATCCAGTACATTTTTCTCGTTTGAAAGCAACTCCAGCAAATGGTTCAAACGTTCTTTGACATTCACCATTCCCAAAAGATTTTCCTTGTCTGGTATTTTCAGAGACAAATGTGAGGTTACAATATCGGCCAGTCTGCCTGGTTCTTGAATATCAGAAACAGCAGCCAGTGTTTCGTTTGTCAGTTTTTCTGAGACATTTATGTATCGCTCAAATTGGTTGAGCAAGGAACGCTTTAATGCTTCCTCTTCATCCGCATCATCGTGTTCATCTGTCAGTTCATTGATGTCAACTGCGAGCATTTTATCGTCATCTGTAAATTGGTTGACTTCCGCGCGATAAAGACCTTCCACCAGGATTCTTATCGTTCCATTGGGAAGTGTCATCATCTGTTTAATATACGCGACTGTTCCCACTGGATAAACATCGCTGGGTCCAGGCTCCTTAACACTCACTTGCTTCTGGGCCGCAAGGAAAATCGTCTTATCTTCCATCTTAGCCTTTTCCAGAGCAGCGACTGATTTATCACGGCCAGCATCGATATGCAGCACCATGGAAGGGAAAACAAGCAGCCCGCGCAATGGTAGAAGAGGAAGTTGTATCGATTCTTTAGTCATTTTGTAAGGTACCTCCATCAAGACTGGGTTTCAAGCTCTAATCTGCAGGCAGCCATTTATCATTCGAAATATGTGAGAGCTGACGTTAGCTCATGTATTCAGCATACAACATAGAAAGAGACTGACACCAACTATTGGACTTCTGCTCCTGAAATGCCATCTTGAGCGAAGTCAAATAAATGCCAGTCTCTGACTCATTTCAGTTAATTTGTTGACTTAAGCACTTTCTTTGGGAAGTTTTTCGTTTTCATCCTGAACCGTGCCGTCCTGGAATACGACCTTAGGACGCCCGTTCTTTTTCTCGACCGTATCTTTTGTGATGATACATTTACTAAGATCCTCGCGTGTCGGTATCTCAAACATAACATCAAGCATGATACTTTCAATGATGGAACGCAGCCCGCGTGCACCCGTTTTCCGTTCGATTGACCGATTCGCTATTGACCGGAGAGCCTCATCTTCAAACTCGAGATCAACATTATCGATTTCAAACAGTTTTTCATATTGCTTAACAAGAGCGTTCTTCGGCTGTGTCAGAATGTCGACCAGTGCATTCTCATCCAGCTGTGCCAGACTGGCAACAACCGGAATTCTTCCGATGAACTCAGGTATCAGCCCATATTGCAAGAGATCTTCCGGCAGGATTTGCTGCAGCAATTCACTGTCATCCATATCCTGCTGGGCATCATCCGAACCGAAACCAATAACCTTTTTCCCAAGACGGCGTTTAATGATCTGGTCAATACCATCAAAAGCACCACCGACAATAAACAGAACATTCGTTGTATCAATCTGAATGAATTCCTGATGCGGATGCTTACGACCACCCTGTGGCGGCACACTGGCAACTGTACCTTCCAGTATCTTCAAGAGAGCCTGCTGAACACCTTCACCGGATACGTCACGTGTGATGGACGTATTTTCCGATTTACGGGCAACTTTGTCAATTTCATCGATATAAATAATACCTTTTTCAGCTTTTTCAACATCATAATCAGCCGTCTGGAGCAGCTTCAGCAGAATGTTTTCCACATCCTCACCGACATAGCCAGCTTCTGTCAGCGAAGTAGCATCTGCCATGGTAAAAGGAACATTCAAAATCCGTGCCAAAGTTTGCGCCAGCAGTGTCTTACCGGAGCCGGTCGGGCCAAGCATAGCAATGTTACTCTTTGACAGTTCAACATCATCGGCATTATTTTTGGGTGCATTGATTCGTTTATAATGATTATAAACCGCTACAGACAGGTTCTTTTTAGCTTCATCCTGACCGATGACATATTCATTCAGCATCCCGTTAATCTCATTCGGCTTAGGCAATTCTTCAAATTCCGTTGCCTCTTCCGTTCCCAGTTCTTCTTCTACAATTTCAGTGCAAAGTTCAATACATTCATCACATATATAAACACCTGGGCCAGCTACTAACTTGCGAACCTGGTCTTGACCCTTTCCGCAAAATGAGCATTTCAATTGCCCTTTTTCTTCATTAAATTTAAACATGCATTTCACTCCTAAAGTTTAAATCTGCTACTTGTCATATGACCTTCATTAACTTATCGTCATCATATCAAATGACTATGCGAAAACAAAATAATAACGCTTTTTCAAACGTCGTTTTACTTAAATTGGCAGCAGATCCAGAAAGACTGGCATATCGTTGGCTGTTTCATTCTTTCATTAGCGTATGCCAAGAGTACAGGATAGATAACAAAAATAACCTAACAGTTTAAAACAAGGTGCGTAACACCGCACCTTGTTTTAACATCTTATTAACTTAAAGTCAGGGTTAGACCGTTTGACTATGGTCAACTAAAAACTCAATCGATTTTGTTCCCTTCAATTCTTCTTTAAGTGCATCGGTATTTCCGCCGAGCATTTGTTTCAGCTGATCAGCATCTGTACCATACATCGAGGCCATTTTGTCGATTTCTTTATCAACATCTTCATCGGTGACTTCCAGGTTTTCCTGATAATAAACAGCTTCCAGCGTCAAATTCGTTTTGACACGTTTCTGAGCATCCTCACGCATCTGGTCTTTCAGAGCTTCTTTATCCTGCCCAGAGAATTGGTAGTACATATCCAAAGTCATGCCCTGTGATTGGAGCTGCTGTTCAAATTCCTGCAGCATACGGTCCAATTCCGTTTCGACCATTGCATCCGGAATCGTCACGTCAGCGTTATCAGTGGCTTGCTGGATCAAACTTTCACGCTTTTGATTCTCAGCATCCTGTTCGCGCTGGCTCTGCAATTCTTCTTTTTTCTTCTCTCGCAGCTCGTCCAGCGTTTCAATGTTCTCATCAACGTCTTTAGCGAACTCGTCATCCAAATCTGGCAGTTCTTTTGTTTTAATATCATGTATTTTAACCTCGAACACCGCTTCTTTGCCTGCCAGATTCTCAGCATGATAATCTTCAGGGAACGTCAGCTGAAGTTCGGTTTCCTCGCCTGACTGCTTTCCGACTAAAGCTTCTTCAAAACCTGGAACTAACTGGCCTGAACCAATCTCCAATGAGAAATCCTGGGCTTCTCCGCCTTCAAATGCCTCACCATCGGCATAGCCTTTGAAGTCGATTACCGCGGTATCGCCTTGCTCAATACTGCCTTCTTCTTTAACGACCAGCTCAGCTTGCTGTTCACGCTGCTGTTCAATGTCATCTTCAACATCCTGGTCTGTAACCTCAACGGACTGTTCTTCTACTTCCAGTCCTTTATAATCACCTAATGTCACTTCGGGTTTGACGTTAACAGTAGCCTTGAAGATAAGGTCTTTTCCTTTTTCAATCTG
The DNA here is from genome assembly GCF_042666895.1 of Lentibacillus kimchii. Taxonomy (GTDB): domain Bacteria; phylum Bacillota; class Bacilli; order Bacillales; family Amphibacillaceae; genus Lentibacillus; species Lentibacillus kimchii. The sequence continues at coordinate 6,718 of NZ_JBHTGR010000057.1, read as the reverse complement.
GTCAATATCAACATCCGGCTGTTCTATTGGTTCAATACCCGTTTCGTCCACAGCTTTGGAATAAGCATCAGGCAGCACGATATCCACAGCATCCTGATACAGGGACTCAACACCGAATCGTGATTCAAACAATTTACGAGGTACTTTCCCTTTACGGAAACCCGGGATCTCCACATCTTTGACAACTTTTTTAAACGCCTGGTCCAGTGCTTTATCGAACTCATCTGCACTGACGTCAAATGTCAGGACACCCTGATTCCCTTCCTGTTTTTCCCAATTTGCTGACATAACATACCCTCCAAAATCTATTAGTCCTTACATAACATAATAAAAGTCCTCAATATTTCATTCAAATGGTTATGCGTCATTTTGCACCAACTCATTATAACATAAATAGACCGCCTTTCAAGTATGGCAGACCTTTGATTAAGTCTAGGCCTCATCTATAACAGTCGAATAGATTGCTTCGCATGTTTTGATCTCATCAACGTATTTAGATACAGGCTTCCCTTCATTTGTGCGGGTGTTTGCAGGTTTTTGCAAATAATCTTTCCCAATTGCCATCAGGGCGTCCGCAATCGATCCGCCATCAGCTTCATGTGGCATAAATGGATAGCGCACATAAAGATAATGCCGCAACAGCTGAGCCATAAATTGAAAAAGAGTTGGATTTTCCTGTTCCTGATCATCGATGATCCTGGATACCTCCTGCATCACAGGATGGGTACGCAGCGGCGGTACTTGTTCTGGGGCAACCGTCAGATCTGCCCCTAATTTATGTATATGAATTTTTTCCGAAACCCCTGTTTCCTGAAACCAAACAAAAATGGCTGTCTTGGTCACTGGATTCACACGGTCATCAGCGAGCAATGGCTGCACTTGATCTGTTGGTTCAATGGACAGCTTGCGGAGCTGTTCAACAAGTGCATATTGCCGAACATGATTTGCTTCTTCGACGGACCGGAATAAATCGTTTATGTATTCGGTCGTCTTTTCCGCCCGGATCTCTTCGCGCAGTCTTCTGCTGACAGCATGCAGCTGCCTGAACTGTTTGGTCATATCGTCCGGGACTTTTCCTGAAGCCAGTTCCCGGTCAGCTTGATTCATCAGTAATTCATATTGATTTGTCTGGAATAATATCGTCAAGTAGATATGAATGTAGTCATAGTAATGATCGTCATGCCAAGTTAAAAGCGTTTCACAAAAGTCTTGTGCTTCCTGGTAACGATTCAATTCCATCAAGCATATCAGCCGGCCAATATTAATTTCCTGATTATAGATGCCGAAGTCAATTAACTCATTAAGCTTTTCCAGGGCGTCTTCATATCTTTTCTCCTTGATAGCCAAAAGACTCTCATCTTCTAAACGCCAGCGCCACTTTGGAAAAAGAATAACATTTTCCGGCGGATTCGCCATAAATTCACTCCTTTCAGCAGGAATCTGGAAGATCCAATCTCCTTATAACTGGTCAGCAGTTGCAGCATGCTGGCTATATAGTACCATATATAAGTGCTGCGTTAAAATGAATATTATTATACCTGACTATTTCTAAAGTATTAAGCCGCATTTAGCGTCGACGCCATGGGTATAATTTGTTTTGAAATCCCCCTAACTTTGCGAGCGAAATAAGTGGTGGTATCCGCAGACAAGTCGATGCCATCTTTCATTTAGATAGAAAGCCTAATAAACTAGAGTCAGTCATTTTTAGTATTGACTTTCTGACTGACGAAAACGAGTCGAAGGCAAAATAGACATGAACTTAAACTTAAAAGGAGAAACAACCATGATCAAATCGAACTTGAAGGAATTATTACACTCCAGAGATATTTCCATCCGGGAATTTTCAAGAAGAATAGGCTACCGGTACGAAAGTGTACGCCAATTATACCAAGGAAACAACGACCGTATTCCAGTTCCTTTAGTTGAGCGCATTTGTAAGGAGTTGAACTGTGATGTAGGCGATCTCTTCACCTACATACCTTCATAAAAGATAGTGAAAGCACGGACTGATGCCATGTATAACTGACCGTCAGTTACTTGACTGATATGGATTGGATATCTCAGTATATAAAAGAGCCTGAACCCTTATATGGCAAGAGATTCAGGCTCTTTTTAATGAAGTGTCCCAGGCAGGACTCGAACCTGCGGCCTATAGCTTAGAAGGCTATTGCTCTATCCACCTGAGCTACTGGGACATTTTGATACATAGAGCGGGTGATAGGAATCGAACCCACGACATCAGCTTGGAAGGCTGAGGTTTTACCACTAAACTACACTCGCATGTAACCTTTTACAGACAACGTTAATTATATTTATTTCCTGGCAATTTGTCAATAGATATCTGTATATAACATTTCTTTTTATATGCTGAAACGGATGGCTGCAGAAATCGACAAGACTGCCGATTTCTTCACTTCATCTCGCCGGCCAGCCGATTATGATAAAGAGACTGTCATTGATAAGTCTTGAACAAGGTCACCATCCGCTGTATAGAAATAGATATCAATGCTGTCCGGCTTGTCCCAGTCCATTAGCACATATGTTTTCTCGCTTCGTCCCCGGGGCAGAAGAATACTTCCTGGATTAATAAGGATTTGATTGCCAATTTTCTCTGCACCTGCCATATGTGTATGGCCAAAACAAACGACTTGCGCATGTTCTTCTTCAGCCCGGTACGCAATTGCAATCGGGTTTGTTTTGACCTCATGGAGATGTCCGTGTGCGATAAAAAATGTTATATCCTCAATAGTGCTGACTTGTTCCTCTGGGTATCTAGCATCTATATCACAATTGCCGCCTACTTTAATGAATCCTTTCAGTGCTGGATCATCCATTTCCAATTCCGAATCACCGCAGTGAATTTGATAATCAGGGCGGTGCCGTTGCACAATCGTTTTCAATTCCTCTGTTGAACCGTGGCTGTCACTGACAATTAAAACGCTTGTCATTGTATCACCTCAGTTGGCTGCATATGTCTGAACCCATGTTTCCAATTGATCCATGGCCTTACGACGATGGCTGATCCGGTTTTTTTCATCTGAAGAAAGCTCTGCCATTGTTTGCGTATAACCATCAGGAATAAACACCGAATCATAACCAAAACCGTTGACACCTGCTTGCTCAGTATTTATTATCCCCTCACAGAAGCCTGTTTTAAAAATGGTTGCGTCACCAGGGATGGCCACGGCCAGTACACAAACAAAGTGAGCGGTCCGGTCAGGCATGTCGATTCCGTCCAGTTCGTGCAGTACTTTATCAATATTTGTTTGATCATTTTTTGGTTCTCCGGCGTATCTCGCTGAAAAAATGCCAGGACGTCCATCCAACGCATCGATGACAAGTCCTGAGTCGTCAGCCAAGACAGGTTTCTGCAGCCATTCAGCAATCTGTTCTGCCTTTAAAGCTGCATTTTCCGCAAAAGTTGTACCCGTTTCCTCAATATCGGCGATTTCCTGAGACAATTCCGGAAGCGAGATGGCATTTATTGAATACCTGGAAAAAAAGGTTTTAAATTCATTTGCTTTACCTGCATTTTTTGTGGCAATTATAATCTCGTTCAAGGCGTATCTTCCTTTGTTTGTTTTGTTTCACCAATTCGTTCAGCAGACGTCCCAAGTATCGTTTTCTGCACAGCATTCAATTCTTGCATACCATTTTCGGCAAGTCCGAGCATGGTTTGCAGCTGTCCGCCTGTGAAAGTCGCTTCCTCGCCGGTTCCCTGTATTTCAATGAACTCATTCGCCCCTGTCATCACAATGTTCATATCAACAGCTGCTTCAGAGTCCTCTTCATAGTCTAAATCAAGCAAAGCTGTCCCATCGGGCGCAATACCAACCGAAACAGCTGCCATAAATTCTGTCACGGGCATTTTTTTAATGGTCCCATTCTGCAGAAGCTTATCAAATGCCAATACCACAGCAACAAAAGCACCGGTAATGGATGCGGTTCTCGTGCCGCCATCTGCCTGCAGGACATCACAATCCACCCAGACAGTACGTTCACCAATTTGTTTCAGATCGACAACTGATCTTAATGCACGTCCGATTAAACGCTGGATTTCCATTGTGCGTCCGCTTACCTTGCCTTTGGACGATTCACGTACATTACGCTGCTGTGTTGCTCTTGGAAGCATGGCATATTCTGCTGTGATCCAGCCTTTTTTCTGACCCCGCATAAAAGGAGGCACCCGATCTTCAATACTTGCATTACAAATAACTTTCGTATCACCACATTCAATCATAACGGAACCTTCCGGATGTTTAATATACCCTGGCGTTATGGTGATCGGTCGTAATTCATTATAGTCTCGCTGATCATGTCTCACTGACCCTAACCTCCTTCATAATGCGTCAGTTTATATATTAACATATTTTTTACCCGTAAACATAAATTATGAATTGCTCTGCCAGAAAAAGAAAAAAGACTGCTGAGCACAGTCTTTAGTAACGCTAAGCAATATACATACTAGAGTTTTTCTATGCCTGTAAATGATTGCACTGTAACCGGCTCTGTATAGGCCTTTCCATTTTCATTAAATAATGTTTCAACATCTTCAACTTTGACATCAATCGCTTCAATTTCCTTATCCTGTGTTAAAGTACGAACAAGCGTCCCCATGACATCATTCGAAATGATGGCATCATCGTTGTCCTCCAGCACTTCCTGATTGAATACCATTTCTAATACACCATCATCATCTAATTCCGGATGGCTCGTTAATTCCACAGACTGGTTGAAAACATGCTGCAAATTCGTATCCATTGCGGGTCCCTGCATTAATGCCTGCACTGCTGATTCATAAACATGGTCACTATCCACATTGATATGTTCCGTTACTGGTACGAAATACTTATTATCACCTTGGGCGGACGGATAATACAAAGTTACAGATTCACTGCCCAGCAAGTCAACAGTACCGTTCTGAACCAGATTAATGCCATTAGCCCTTGAATAACCGTCCGCAATAGGCGTTCCATCAACTGGCATGGACTCTTGTGGATTCCCATCAATGCGCAGTTTCATTTCATCGACAGTATCATATTGTGTTAACGTATATGTCATCGCTTCAAGAACTTCCAATTCATCTTCTGCCTTATAATTTTCGAACTCCTTGGAAACATCAACAATCATTGTGCCATTCTCTTCTAAATTAAGCCCCAGAATCTCAGTCCCTGCCGGCAGTACAGCTTCAAACCCGTTTGGCAGGAGCGACGTAACCGGGCCATCTTTCACAAGATACTCCAGTGATTGCTCAGCCACTGCTTTTGAATCCGGTTCAGGTATTTCCAGTTTTTGGGGTGCTACCATTCCATTGGCATCAAATAGATAGAGTTGTCTTTCGACTGTTTCCGATGTCTTATTATCTTGATTTTCTGATTTCTTTTCCTTTCCTTCACCATCTTTATTTTCATCCGATTCACCCTCATCAGTTTTCTCCTTTTTATCATCAGTTGCTTCGGCATCTGGCGGCGGATCCATTTCTTCATTATCCAATGATTGTTCCCCTTGAAAACAGCCCGTTAATATAATCATCATCAGCACTGCCAGGCTCAATGGCAATAATGTGCGCTTCAGCATGTTTTACCCTCCTACGATGGTTTGTACTATTATATATACGAGCCAATACAGATTTTAGACCAATTTAAGCACAAAAAAATTAGAACCCTGTTTGAAAGATAATATCAAAAGGGCTCTAAATAATGGCTTGCTCAATGGTCACAGCCTGGAATCGGTCAACTGATGTTTTGAAAATGGATTCAGTCATTTTGGCGAAGTGACCAATATCGCCTGTTGTGTAAAAACGATGAGCTGGCGGTACTGTTCCTGAAACTAACTGATCATAAAATTCCAGAATGGTACTGGCCTCACGCGCAGTCTCCTCACTCGATGAAATAACGGCTATGTTATGACCCATAACCTCTTGAATCGTTTGCTTAATTAAAGGATAATGCGTGCAGCCAAGAATTAACGTATCAATACGATTATTTCTCTGCAGAGGCTGCAAGGACTGAGATACAATATTGTCAGCGTTGTCTCCTGACATGACACCCTGCTCAACCATTGGAACAAATGACGGACAAGCCAGGGAATCGACGGAGACTTCAGGATTAATTTGCTTCAGTGCCGATGCATAAGCCTGACTTCTGATTGTCCCTTCTGTTCCAATCACGCCAATATGACTGTTTTCAGTATACTTAATAGCCGCTCGTGCTCCAGGCTTAATAACACCAATCACTGGAATCGGTAATTGTTCTTGAAGTTCTTTTAATGTAAACGCTGTCGCAGTATTGCACGCAACGACGAGCATTTTAATAGATTTAGGCAGTAAAAAACGTACCATTTCCCAAGTGAAGCGTTTGATTTCCGTTTCGGACCTCGGCCCATATGGACATCGCAGCGTATCACCTAAGTAGATTAAACTTTCACCCGGCAGCTGGCGCATCAACTCATGTACGACGGTTAGGCCGCCAACCCCGGAATCGACGACACCTATATTCTGACTCACATAATCGCCTCTTCATGCTGTTATGGTTGTTTCAATCATACATTCACTCAGACTTAATAGAGTATAACACAGCCGAATACACATCGCAGTTATTAAGACAAACTATCAGGTGAGCGAATTTCATAATTCATAGCCCTTGCGGCGCAAGGACTTAAAAACGTAAAAAAGGAAGTACCTCCCCAAATCTTGTATAATGGTAGTTGAACTAAAACA
>NZ_JBHTGR010000056.1:0-129381 GCF_042666895.1 Lentibacillus kimchii | reverse complement strand
GTGGGTGTGTTTTGGCTAACTCTATTCTACAGGAAAGGGTCTTCCTTTTTCTATGACCATTATTGAGTCATTGCGATTTACACAAACTATTTTACGCTCTCTTTAATAGAATGGGCAACCAAATTTATTCTACCTTGGATATTACTATATTGGTTTATAAGACTTATTAAAAGCCTGGAGAAGAGATGAGTTGTATTCTTCCGTTAAAGGGCGCAGTTGCGGCATAAATCATTGCGCCCTTTATGGCATATAAGAGCCAAGATAGCTTGATGAAAGGGGTGGATAATGGGAATTAAAAAAAGAGTGGTACTAGCAATTATTTTCTTGGCAGTTGCATTAACCTTAATTTTTACTTTTTTTAAACCTGGTACAATGCAGTTATTGTTAAATACACTTACTTTAATTTGTACAATCTTAATTATGACTTACAAAAGACAAGATAATTAGCTATACAATTATCGAGCGCTATTCCTGAATAACTGTACAGCCTAATCCATCAAAACGCGTTTATTTTAAAAAATCCGGCAGCAAAATTAAAAGAACCCAAGATGGGCAAGCGAATTCCAAAGTTTCTTTCTGAACATGAAATTGAACATCTTCTAGAATATATGCGCATCTTAGCGGGAAATTAAGGTATGACTTTTACAACAAATATTTTGATAAATCACTTAAGTTTAAAATATATGAGCATTTATGTTATTAAGATAATAATGTATAATAAGTGTACAGCATAATGGAGGTGTGACATATGTCCATTCCCGAGAAAATTATAAAAGAAATTGATATGTTGAGTGAACAAGAAAGGCAAAAGGTACTTGATAAGATTAAGGAAAAATATATGGCTCCCGATGTAATTTTGTTGGGGGAAAACTACTCCTGGTGGGATAACAAGGAGGATGACATATACAATGAGCAATAAAATGAGGCAGGGTGAGGTTTGGTTGGCAGATGTTCGTTTTAAAGGAACACATCAAACCAAACAACGCCCTGTTATTATTGTTGGTAATGAGTTGGCGTTAGATGTAGATGTCATTATTGCACCAGTTACCAGTCAGACGTACTTCTAAAATCACTTCTATACACGGTTCGGAATTGACACGTCATTTAGGTAATTTACATAATCATGACCTTAAAAGCGTTTTAAATATGTGCAAAAGATTATTTTAAGAAGAAACTTATTAGTTCTGCAAACGGGCCATTTACTAATAAACTATATTAAAATTGAAAAAAGAAGGGTGTATGATATGGGTTTGCCCTTAGAAATTTTGCGTATTGTACTGCCAGTTATAATAGTGGGTGGGATTGTATTATTTGTAATGCTAAGGATGAAACATAAGTATGAGAAAGGGACTCTGGGTAAGAAGAAAACAAAAAGTGCCCAAGATTTCTTAGACAGCTTAATACCACTCGGGATTCTGATTGGTTTTGCTGTTGCTGTACTTTTAAGTTTATTTTCTCCAATTTCCTTACTATCTTCAATTGCCTGGGGAACTGGAATAGGTATGTTATTTGGCTATGTTGCTTATGAAATTTATAGCAAAAAGGAAGAGAGTTATTCGTAATATCAATCTTCCAGAATTGGATGTGATTGTTTAATAACACAACAAGTTATTACATTAAAACGCACAGAATTATTTTCTGTGCGTTTTTGTATGCTATTTATACGATTAAAATCTTGCTGGAATATATACTAACCAGTGTACTATTTATGCTGTTATTAGCATTTATCTCCGCCAATACTGACCACGTTACCGTTAAACGGGACAGCTTATAGTTTATTCTTCAAAATGACGTTTGAGGCCGTTCACAATACCTTCGCCGACTTTTTTCTGATGTGCATCTGTTTTGATAGCCTTCGTATCAGAGGGACTGGTCAAGAAGCCTAATTCGATCAGCACGGCCAGGTCTTGATTGTCATCTAAAACATGATAGCCATTTTGTTTAATGCCGCGGCTGTCCAGATCCATTGTCTGTTTTAAAGCTGATTGCATGTCAGCAGCTAATGCCTTATCAGCACCATCTGTATCATAATGGGTGCTGAAACCGTGAACATTCTCAACCGGATAAGCGTTATAGTGCAGGCTGATAAACGCATCTGTGTTGTGTTTATTGCTGATGCGTACGCGTTTTTCAAGGGAGACATAACTATCGTCTGAACGGGTCAGAATAACGTTTGCTCCTGCGTCGCGCAATTTTTTTGCAGCATAGTCCGCTGTTGTCATTGTGAGGTCTTTCTCCAGTGTCCCGTCAATACCGGCTGCACCTGGGTCTGCTCCGCCATGACCTGGATCAAGGACAACCGTATAATCCTCGAGTGCTCCCGCTAATGGCTGCTTGATGCTGTGATACTCGCCGATTTTAGATTTCCCGCTTGCGAATGCAGCGATAGCATCGTCTGCCGTGTTCTGTTCCAGAGAACTCAGGTAATGTGTCGAGACCCAGCCGGCTTCACCTTCATAATAGGTTTGGGCCCATCCATCTTGTTTCTGAAAGACGGTCACTTTATCATTCTTTTTAAGCACGCCGATAATATCAGCGTTGGCTGATGGTGCGGACCGAATATTTAATGCCTCAGCATCGGCCACTTTGTAGGTATTACCATCATCCGCTTGCACGATCGATAGGAACGTGATACATAACAGCAGCAAACTGGCTGCTGTTATGGCTAAACGAAGCTTCCCCATGAAATAACCCTCTCCTTAATTTCTGATTTGTGCATCGTGTTAGCCGATTATTAGTGTTATCACCAGCATGTCCAATCAGCAGTCTTTTAAAACATGATTCAAAAAGTTTAGAAAAATGGAGGGGAGGGTTTTAATGTGTCGTTTCTTCAAATGTAATCGCGTGCACTTTTTCTGTATCACTGTCAAACACGATAGTGATGAAAACGCCGAATTCTCTATCGTCTTCCTGGAGCCATAATTTAAATTTTTCCGTTATCTCGTTGCCCTGTTCTTCACGTCCTCTGTGCAAGTAATCGATAATGTCAGCATCTGGATAACGGGAACTTGTTTTCTCCATAGCGAGCTGTCCCCATTTGGCATAAGACGGGTTATCCTGCTGCAGCTGTTGGGTGATGGTCCCGTCTGCTTCGATTCCTGGGCTGATTGTCAAAAGTACCAGAACACTCATAAGCATAATGGCAAAGCGCGGCACATGCGTCAGCTCCTTTGTGATTAGCTTGGCATGCCGGCCTGTCCCGTATGCAGACAAAATGCAGCTGTTAAGACCGCCCAGCTAACGTTTTTATGAGACCAAAATCGGGTATACTATAATATTGTTATAAGTTTTAAAGGGTTGATGAAAGTAGCCATTGTCGGATAAGCTGGGAATGGATCTCTGCTGTTAGATAGTCGTTTTTTGAAAGGCGGTGTTAAGAATGCAAAAAGCATTGATAACGTTTGTGGTACTGGCAATTATCCTAATTGTTTTCTTTGTTGTCCTCGAATATGCCGGGGGTGGTTCGGCTGCTTCGGCAAACTTTGGTGACGTCAAGGCCATGGCAGAAACGACAGCTGATTTTCTGAAACCGGCTGCCTGAAACATCAATAGCATAGGTACATGTGAACAGTAATAATAAAAGTTTAGGCAAGACATTCTGGCAGCAGAGCGTCAAGCCATGATACGTATACTTAACGCATTAAAAATAAAAGGGAGTGCCCGTTAAAGGCGCTCCCTTTTAGTGATGCTTAAGCCCGAATCCATTTCCAGATCTCGCCCAGTGACGCATTTTTCCCGTACATGAGAATGCCGGTTTTGAATATCTTCCCAGCCAGTTTCGTAAAAAGCCAGATGCTTACGACGAGAATGGCAAGGGCGATGATGATTTCTGTCCATGGCCAGTCTTCCAGGACAATCAGCCGCATTAAGAGCACACCAGGTGTGGTGATGGGCACGTAGGTACCAATCTGGGCAACCAGGCCGTTTGGATCACTGAAGATCGGTGCCGCAAGTATAAACGGCAGGAGCGGCAGCATCATAATGATACCCTGGAAATTACTCGCTGATGACGTATCCGCAAGCGTCGCTCCCAGGCCAATAAACAAAGCAGCAAACAGGAAATAGCCAAGAATGGCAATGGCGATCATCAGCAGCAACTCCGGTGTGAGCAAGTAATCCATAATCGGCAGATCCAGTTTCCATATAGCCATCGGCAGTACAAACAGGAGGAAAACACCAGCCTGGACCATACCGAGGACAAAGTAGCCGATGATTTTACCCTGCATTAATTCACTTGGTGTCACAGATGATAAAATGATCTCGGCGATTTTATCTTTCTTCTCACTGGAGGCACTCTGGAAAATATACATCCCCGATATAATAATCGATAACAGTATAATAGCTGCAAAAGCTCCAGGAATGACGCGTTCAAACGGGTCCTCGCCAAGGAACGGGCTTTCGGACGCCTCGCCACTGGACTCGGCCAGTTCGTCTGCGGTTGTCTCCTTAAATTGCATATTCATCGACACAGCGGCAAGTTCGTTATCGGACAAATCGAGCTGCTGCAACTGGCGCGTTTTAAGCGGATTCGCTAACACTTGTACTTGCTCCATAAACGATGAATCGACAGCGTCACCAGTGTAAACGGGAATGACGCCGTCTTCTAAAGCGCGGTCATCCAGGAACAGATAAGCGGTATTAGCCTGGTCGTCCAGTTCACCCTCCACATCGCTTTCACTCACATCGGTTGTGGCCATGTCCCAGTTTACGTCCGCATTATCAACCGCTGCTTCCAGTCCATTATAGGCGTCCAGCTCATCATGGACCAAAACCTGTGTTGTCTCGTCGTCAGAATCACCGATCAGACTGCCTAAAAATCCGAAACCCAAAACTAAAAGAGGCGTCAGAAACAAACCGAATAAGAATGTTTTATTTTTAAGATTGCGTTTAATTTCCCATTTGGCCACTTTAAAAGCGTTACGCATGGACAGCACCCTCCTTTTCTGGAGATACCCTGCCTGCTGCTATATCCAGGAAAATTTCGTGCAGGGATATGCGGTCGAGTGATAATTCCAGAAGATTTAACTGCTCTGGCAGCTGCTTCAGCCAGTTCACCGGCTGAACATCCTGCATTAGATAGAGAACGGACGTGTCACCGTTCTGATCGACTCGTTCAACTTGCGGGAGGCTTTCCAGCTGCTCGCGGTCATTTTTCCCGTGCAGCGTGCATTTGAAATTGGCATAGCGCTTCTTAACGTCATCGATATCCCCATAAATAATGCGCTCACCCTGATGCATCATGAATAAACGGTCGCACATTTCCTCGACCAGGTTCATCTGATGGGAGGACAAAAGGATGGCTGTGCCATTCTCTGCCAGATTGCGGATTTCTTCTTTAAACAGTTCCTGGCTGACTGGGTCCAGTCCGGAAAATGGCTCATCCAGAATCAGCAGCTCCGGCTCATGGATGATTGCAGAGATGAACTGCACTTTTTGCGCCATTCCTTTTGACAGCTCTTCAATCGAACTGTTCTCCTGTCCTTCAAGGTCAAACATTTTCAAATACTGATGCGCGCGCTCCCGTGCCTTCTGCAGCGGATAATCCTTCAAATCCGCCAAATAGAGCAAAATATCCATAACCTTGACATTCTGGTACAAACCGCGTTCTTCCGGCAGATAGCCTATGCGATGCCGCGGGATAGTCTCATGGCCGGAAAACGAAATGGTGCCACTGTCTGGATACATAATACCCATAATATTGCGGATTGTTGTTGATTTCCCCGCACCATTCGGACCCAAGATGGCCATAATTTCGCCTTTGCGCACGTCAAAGGAGACATCACTGATGGCCTGTTTGTCTTTAAAAGCTTTACCTAAATGGTCGACGGTCAGCTTTGTTTCCATTGAATCACCTCGATTAGTTGTAAAAATTTCCACGGCAAATCTTCTAATAGTTTATCACACTATCCTAATACTCGAAAGTTTTAATTTGTTTATAATTTCTGTTAATTATGGTTATAAAAACTGACACTGTCCTAATATCTGAATAAGATGGTGTGGGTTATATGGCATCTGGAAAAAACAGAGAAAAAGTGTAAAATGGGGGACGTCAGAAGTTATGCTGTGATCCGGAACCACAGCCTGATGCTGGATCCACGCTGCAAAATCTGTATAAGAGAAGGTGATTTTAATGGGATGGCTGCTGGCTATTGTCGTTGTCGCCATATACATATTAGCCGTTTATTTACTGGATAGGATGCCAAATGTCAGCCTGATACTGGCCATTATTATACCATTTGGGCTCTTTTGGGCACTCGGACGGTTTGGCGGCGAAGTGATCTTTACAATTTTTGCCTCGATTGTATTGATCGTGATGAATGTGCTGAGCCGCAGCAGGCTCGATGACTAGTGGCTGACAGGGGTGCCTGGCAATGGACAGGCACCTTTTCTGTCTAAAAATAGTCTTGAGTCTTTTCCTCTGTAAGTTAAAGGGTATGGTCTTTGGAGTTGGTGACTTTCGTTTTGTCCCAGCCGGGTTATTTATCCTCAAATGCTAGTTTTGTGCCGTCCTGGAAGGTTATTTCCATTTCAAATTCCTTATAATCTGAATCCAGGCTGAATGCTTTTAATGTTTCGTCAATGGCATCCTGTTTGGATGTATCGCGATCAATGGTCAGCTTTTTGACATTCGGATAAATCTTGTCAAAAGCCTCCTGCCCCATGGTATCAACGTTATCGTTCACTTCATCTTCAAGGTCTGATTCAATCATATTCTTATTTTTATCCTGCTCAATCTCCGCTGCGTATTCGTTATTGTTACCATAGTCGGCTTCCATTTCAAATTCGGCGTAGTCTAGTTTACCCATTTTGTCTATCATATTCTGGTCGGAATTGGTTTGATTATTATCAGTGGTGTTATTGGCATTGTCCGATGTATTATCGTTCGTGTTATTCATATCGCCATCGTTTGTATCACTGTCATCTGTATCGTCGTCACCGTTATCCGCCATCTCTTCCTGATCGCTATTGTCTTGACTGTTATCATCTGCGTTATTATCGTCTGCATTATTCCCGCCGCATGCTGTCAGGAACAAAGCCAGTAAAAGTACTGAAAATAACTGTGTGAGGCGCTTTGTCATATCGATTCATCTCCTTCAATTGGTTTTATTTCCCTTTTCAGTATGACTTAATCATCTCTCTCTTATTCTAAAATAGTTTAATTTGATAAGGCTGTCCCGACTATCGTTTGCCGTTCGATTGTAACAGTGAGAGGAGGTGGACTATGGCTATAGCTGAGAGAGTCGATTCGCGTCTGAAACTGACACTGGACGACGGGGACGATATGATGACAGGCAAAACGATTTATAAGACAAAAAGTTTTAACAACGTAAAGCCGGAAGCTACAGCAGATCAGTTGTATACGATTGCAACAGCTGTTGCAGGTCTCCAGGAACGCTTGCTTTATATCATTGAGCGGCAGGACGGCTCCGAAATCAGTGACACTGTTTAGAGAAAAGGGGATGAACAAAAAAGGTCTAAAACGTCTGAGTCATCACGCTTAAAAGGAGGTCATGTCCGTGGAAGCCTGGATATCGTTTGTGACTGAAGTTGGCTTTCCGATCGTTGTCACATTTTATTTGCTGCATCGAATCGAAGGCAAACTGAACGATCTGATCGCATCCATTCACACACTGCCAGACAAAATGAGTTAACCGACATGTGAAGCTCCGGCAAACGCCGGGGTTTTTATAATTGACTCTCGCTGAATTAGCTTTTCCAGTAAATGAGGGACGAGCTTGTTTTGGGGCTTTTTTTATATCGTGCGTAGTCTTTCATTTAAAAATGATGTTCAGTGATATACAATAATGGATAAAGAGATGGCAGAAGGTAGGGTAAATGCGCTTTGGCTATACATGAAAATGATATCAAACGTAATTTTTCAGCTGATGTTTATCAGCGCGGCTTACAATATTATAATCAAGACCGTGTCTACAACCTTGTATATGATCGGAATTTCCAAATGTGGTCTGCCTTTGTGGAGGGCTCGGAAGACTACTATGTTGAAGTCAGCACGTCTGATCTTGCAGAGGGCAGGTTTGATATTCAATGCAGTTGTCCCGCCTTTGCCAAGTTCGGTCCGTGTAAACATATTGCAGCGGTATTACTGGCTATCAACGCAAGCGGGTTTGACAGTCCGGTTAAAATGGCAAAAGATTATCAGACGACCAATCGGCTGATGAATGCCATAGCCTCATTAACGAGCTATCAGCCGGCTTCTGAGATAACACTGCAGAAAGTGCCGCTGAAAGTCGAGTATTATTGCCGGTGGAATTTTGAAGATAACTTGCTGCTGGAACTGAAAGTCGGAGAAGGCCGTCCACTTGTTGTTAAAAAGATTGAGGATTTTCTGGAGGATGTTTTCAGCGGCCGTGACCATTATTTTACGAAAACGTTCACCTATAATCCGGACAATCATTACTTTGATGAGCAGGACTGGTCTATTTTTGAGCGGCTGTATGCCATTTTAAACAATGAGAAGATCTATTATGACCGGAGTATTTACCGGTTTATGAACACCTCTGATCGCTCAGTCGTCATACCGCCGCTAGCTGCAGAACAGCTGCTGTCAAAGCTGGCTGAGCGTGATTTCACAGTTAAAGCACCAGAGGCGTCATATCAGAATATCGAGGTTATTGAAAATGACCTGCCATTTTCGTTTGATCTTGCTAAAACAGACAGCGGTGAATTGTCGCTGCAAATGGAAGGCATTCAGGATGTGACGTATCTGCAGCCGTATGAAATGCTGTTCGTTGCGGGGACGTTTTACTTTCCGGCAAAAGATCAGCTGCCAATTGTTGATCAGATCGCAACAGCTGCTCAGCAAGGCAGTGAGCTTCCCGTTGCCAAAGAACAGGCGGATGATTTTATCTCACAGGTCGTGCCGTCACTCGAAAAAATTGGTGATGTGCACATGGCGGACAATATAGCTGAGGATATTGTCCAGCTGCCGCTTGAGGCCAAAATGTATTTGAAATTACAGGATAGCTGGATGATCGGTGAGCTAACCTACCACTATGGTGACTATGAGATCAGCCCGTTCACCGGCCGTGAGCAGGATGATGTGATCGTTATCCGTGATGTGGAAAAGGAACAGCAGATCATGCAGCTGATTGAGCACGCCAATTTTCATTACAATGGCAAAGAACTCTATATTTCGGTTGATGAAGATACGCTGTATGACTTTCTGTTTAATGTGCTGCCGGTGCTCGATAAGTATCTCGACTTGTACATGACGGACGAGATTCGCTCGCTTATCATGGATAGTCAGCCGTCACCGCAGACGAATGTCCAGCTGGAATCATCATCGAATTTGCTTGATATTGGTTTCAGTATCGAGGGGATTAATGATGAGGAAGTGACACAGGTTTTGAATGCCGTTATGGAGAAAAAACGCTATTACCGGCTTCAGGACGGGTCATTTCTTTCTCTTGAGGGGGAAGAATTCACCTCGATGAAGCAGCTGTTCGATGACCTGAACATTGCACAAGAGGATCTTCAGGACGGCAATGTGCAAATGCCAGTCTACCGGGGGACGCAGGTTGATGAACTGATCGACACACCGACGCATTACGATAAAGCATTCAAAGAGCTTCTGCAGCAATTGCGTTCACCGGAAACACAGACGTACCCGCTCCCAGAGGGTCTGAATGCCGATCTAAGGGATTATCAGAAGACTGGCTATCAGTGGTTTAAATCACTCAGTCACTATTATCTTGGCGGCATTCTTGCGGACGATATGGGTCTTGGCAAGACGCTGCAGAGCATCGCTTATATTCTGTCCGAACCCGGTGACAGCCCACACTTAGTAGTCGCACCGTCATCGGTTCTGTACAACTGGAAAAGGGAATTTGATAAGTTTGCTCCTGAGCTGGAAGCAGCCATTCTAACCGGTACACCCACTGAACGGAAGAAGAAAATTGAGACGTACGGTAATCAGGATGTCTGGATCACTTCGTATGCGACATTGCGCCAGGATATTGAGTCTTACCGGGAAATGACATTCCAGACGCTTTTTCTTGATGAAGCGCAGTATATAAAAAACTATGCTACAAAAACATCCAAAGCGATACGCCAGCTGCGAGCGACCAGACGATTTGCTTTGAGCGGGACACCAATTGAAAATTCCATTGATGAACTGTGGGCTATCTTTCAAGTCATTTTACCAGGCTTGATGCCGAACCAGCAGACGTTTAAACAGTTGTCGCATGACAAAATTGCCTCGATGACCCGGCCGTTTATTATGCGCCGTGTGAAGCAGGATGTTTTAACTGAACTGCCGGATAAAATCGAAACGGTTCATGTCTCCGAATTGACGAAAGAACAGAAGGAGTTGTATGTCGGCTATTGGCGCCAACTGCAGCAGGAAGCAGCGCAATCGATGCAGGAGAGCGGTTTTCAGCAAAACCGAATGAAAATATTAGCCGGGCTGACACGCCTGCGTCAGATTTGCTGTCACCCGTCCATGTTTGTGGAAAATTATGAGGGCGGTTCCGGCAAGCTGAATCAGCTGATGGAGACGGTTAACCATGCGGTGGCTAATGGCAAACGCCTGTTGATTTTCTCGCAGTTTACAAGCATGCATGAAATTATTATTGAGAAACTTAAGGAAGCAGGCATTGACTACTTTTATCTGCATGGTCAAACGGGTTCAGAAGAACGGGTTGAAATGAGTGAACGGTTCAATGGCGGCGAGAAAAGCGTCTTTCTCGTGTCCCTGAAAGCAGGCGGCACTGGCTTAAATCTGACGGGTGCCGACACGGTTATTCTGTATGATCTGTGGTGGAATCCGGCGGTTGAGGACCAGGCGACAGGAAGGGCTCACCGTTTCGGCCAGAAAAACGTTGTCCAGGTGATCCGTCTCGTGACAGAAGGGACGATTGAGGAAAAAATTTATGAACTGCAGCAGAAAAAGCGTGAACTGATTGATCAGGTTATCCAGCCGGGTGAAGCGATGCTGTCCAGCTTAAGTGAGGACGATGTCCGCGAACTGCTGAACATTTAGTGAGACTTAGTTTTTAACAAATTTGTGACGATGTTTTATAAGGGTGCCAATCGCAAAACGGTTAGCACCTTTATTTTTATATAACCATAAGCTTCTTCTTAATCAAGAAAATGGCACATTTAACCTGTATACAATCGCTGGAATAGGTGCTATATTTTAACAAGAGATGGTATAATAAACCAGACAGATCATAAGAAGGGCAATGCTTGGCATAAGTAGCGTCCATAAGGCGGAATACTGGACTGTGCGGGATGTCCTCTTTGATTAGACTATACTTTTTATGGCATATGGGGGAAGTATCATTGAAGAAGCTGTTAGCCTGGTTGTCGCCTTTGCTCCTTGCTATGCTGATCGTCGGATGTTCAGATCAATCAGCCGCAGGTGCAACGAAGGACGATGACCAATCATCCGGGAAAAAACAGGCAGACAACGCCAAGACAATCGAGTATAAGATAACACCAAAGTCGAAGTCGATTTTAACACCGTATCAGGCGATTGAGCCGCCGGAAGATGCGAAGCCTTTTAAAGAAAGGTATTCAGAAAAAGTGAGAAAGAAAATGCCGCATGCCGAGGCACATGGCGGCGATCCAGACCGGACGGTTCCGCTTGGTCAAACGCTGCTCAAAGGCAAAGAAGATAAAACGAATGGTCCTTTAAAGGATCATCGCTTGGTTGCTTACTATGGGACGCCCAATTCTGAACATATGGGTGTATTAGGTGAGATGCCTCCTGAAGAAATGATGGAGGAGCTGAAGGAAAAAACAAGAGCCTATTCGAAGGCGGATCCCTCACACCCGGCGGTTCCAATGATTGAACTTATCTCGACAGTGGCGCAGCGGAAACCGGGCGAGAGTGGTGATTACATAACAGATACCCCTGATGAGGATATCGAACGCTACGCGAAGCTGGCTAAAGAACATGGTGCCCTGCTGCTTCTGGATGTCCAGCTCGGGCGCGCTCCGGTGATGAAAGAGGTCAAAAAACTGAAACCGTACTTAAAATTACCTTACGTTCATTTAGCGATTGATACAGAATACAGTGTGGACGAAGGTGAGATTCCAGGAGAAGATCTTGGTCAGGTTGACGGTTCCGAAATTCAAAAAGCGGTTGAATACGTCAATGACCTCGTTGAAGAAAATCATTTGCCAGACAAGATGGTCCTTGTTCATCAGTTTGGCAATGGCGTTGTGCAAAATAAAGATAAAATTAATCCAACTGAGCACGTGGAAGTTCCGCTGAATTATGACGGTTTCGGTGACCCGGCTATCAAAATGTCAGCCTACGGGAAACTGGTCAGAAAGCAGGGCATGCAATACGGGGGATTTAAGCTTTTCTACCAAAATGATGACCCGCTGCTGAAACCGAAACAAGTGCTTAAACTGGACCCAGCTCCTGCTGTGATTAATTATCAGTAAGAATGAGGGTGTGCTTTTGCAGTGAGCACACCCTCGTTTATTGATAATATATTTTGAATTTTACAACATGTGTTAAGATTAAATGACTGGCATGCGTGTATTGATAACGTGTAAAATCGCGATAATCTTAAGGACCGTCGCGCGCAAGCTGGGAATAAATGTTTGTGAAGGTGCTGGTGACATGTCGTTTTTAGTGTTTATACATATTACGGCGGCTATTATTTTTGTCGGCAATATTATCACCGCTGCCTTTTGGAAGGTAAAAGCGGCGTTTTCCAAAGATGAAACGCACATTCATTTAACGGCTAAAAATATCATGACTGCTGATCATGTGTTCACATTGCCTGGCATTATCGTCTTGCTTATTTCTGGATTTATATTAGCAGCTGATAGCTCTTATACGCTGCATGCCATCAATTGGCTATCGGTATCCCTGGCTCTGTTTGCCCTGACTGGGGTGATATGGGCAGCCATATTGCTGCCGCTGCAGCGAAAGATGATCCACTATAGCGGTGAACCATTCAATCAAGCGTCCTACCAAAAAGCCTCGAGGATCTGGGATGTTGTCGGGAGTCTGTCCACTATTATCCCTTTGATCATCCTCTATTTAATGATTGCCAAGCCATTTTAGCGTGTTGACTCTCCTGTGCTAACGTTAGGCGTCAGTCTCGTATGTTAATCTGCAGGCTCATTTACCGGCACCTTGTATCAATCAGCTGCGGCCGCCAAGAGTGATTTTGGTGGTGAAATCGTACCTGAAAATGGCAGTATCCGTGGAACTAAAAATCTGACTTATCAACTAATTCCAATGCTTGACATAAATTGTGAAAACGTTTTAAATAATATGTAATTAAGTATCAATACAAAGGGGGATTTTTTCCGTGAAAAAATTGAAGATTGCAGGTTTTCTGTTGATTATTATGCTGTTGGCGCTTGCAGGCTGTGGAAGTGCACAGGATGATGATGCTGATGCAGACAGCGGTAATGATAATGGCGGCGATAAAGATTCGGCCGAAGAAGTGCGTGTGACACTCGGAACCGGGGGGACGAGTGGTACATACTATCCGCTGGGGGTAGCCATGACGGAACAGATCTTTTCCGATGTGGACGGTGTGTCACAGTCCAGGGCAGTTTCTACCGGCGCATCGGTAACCAACGCCCAGGAATTGTCTGAAGGAAAATATGATGCTGTTCTAATTCAGAATGATATAGCCTATTACGCTGTGAATGGTGGAACGCTTGATGACTTTAATGACGAAACGGTAGATAATATGGCTGGCATGACATCGCTTTATCCAGAAGATATTCAAGTAGTGACAACGGCTGACAGTGATATTAAGTCACTCGATGACCTGAATGGCAAAAACGTAGCTGTCGGTGATCAGGGAAGCGGCGCTGAAGCGAATGCCAACCAGATTCTCGAGGCTGCGGGTATCACGTATGATGATATCACGCCGCAGTATATGGGCTTCGGTGATGCTTCGCAAGGATTGCAGAATGGGACCATTGATGCTGCCTTTATTACGGCAGGTGCCCCGACAAGCGCGATTCAGGAATTGGGTGCGAACCAGGACGTTAACGTGCTGTCCCTTTCTGATGAAGTGATTGATAATCTGATTTCAAAATACTCGTATTATACGGAGCGGACGATTTCCGGTGACACATATGCGGACTACGGTCAGGAAGAAGATATTAATACGGTAGCGGTCATGGCCATTATGGTCGTGGACAGTGAACTGCCGGAGGACACTGTTTATAATATGACAAAAGCTCTGTTTGAAAACCGTGATGAACTTGAAGCAGCCCATGATCGCGGAACGGATATTACATTAGATGGAGCACGGAATGGCATGTCCATTGATCTCCATCCCGGTGCGGAAAAGTACTATGATGAGGAAGGCATTTCCGCGGACTAATGTATGAGTCAGCACGAAAACGGCACAGCCTGCGTGGACGCAGGCTTGCCGGGCTGCTTTTTGGTATTTTTCTGCTTATCGGCGGTTTTGTTCTGCTGTCTTCTGTACATGTCATGCTAGGGGAGGCAGACAACGGGGATGTCTTATTGGCTCAACGTGTCAACACAGATACACAGTGGTCATCCCGCTACATTCATTCCGTTGAGAAATGTCCAATTATCGAGAAATATGAAATAGATGACCAGTACAAGATGGTGCTTATGGAAAGCTGGAACTGCAGCTTCGGGGCCGGTATTGCAACACAGTCACCGCCTGGAGCTACAGACAGGCTGGAGGATGGCTATTATGTGATTGATGACATTGATAAGCCGTTCGATGATGTTCTTTTTCACCCCGTCAGTATTGCGGAACAGGAACTGACGATCGATGGCGAGACGTGGCAGATATCGCGTCAGCCCTTTGAGGGCAGGACATTTTCACTTAAAATTGAAAAAGAAACAAGAATGACCTATTTATGGCAACGCTTATTCGCAGCAGGACAGGAAGGGGAGTCTTATGGCTAATCCAAACTTAGATCAAGCCGCCAATCAGGACGACACGGATAACGATCTGGATGAGCTTCAAGGCAGTGATCGGACGCTGTTTGGCTGGATGGCAGCCATTGTGCTGGTGGTAGCCGTCGTTTTTTCGTTGTTTCAGTTATATACAGCTGGTATAAAGATGCTGCCGCATATGCAGCAGAATGCTATGCATCTGGCGTTTGCTTTAGCTCTTATATTTTTAATCTACCCGCATAAGAAGAATCTTGGCCAAAGAAAAATTCCCTGGTACGATCTGGTTCTAGCCATCCTTGGGATCTCAACCGGCGTTTATATCATGATGGTTTCCGATCAACTGGTCGGCAAGGTCGGCGATCCGAATATGCTGGATACCACCATGTCTTTTATAGCTTTGCTGCTCGTTTTGGAGGCTACACGACGTGTCGTCGGCAAGCCCCTTGTCATTTTAGCAACCGTCTTCATGCTTTATGCATGGCTCGGAGATACATACTTGCCGGATTTTCTCGGTGCACGGGCGGTCTTGCCTGATGCGCTGAACCATTTTGGCTTTTCATTACGTGAAATTGCTGAGTTTATGTTTTTATCTAATGAAGGGATTTTCGGAACACCGCTGACGGTTTCAGCGCAGTATGTTTTTATTTTTATTTTATTTGGGGCTTTTTTAGAAGTAACCGGAGCAGGGAAAATGTTTATCGATCTGGCTATGTCGGCTGTTGGGTCATTAAAAGGTGGGCCAGCTAAGGCATCTGTCATATCATCCGGTTTAATGGGGTCCATTTCCGGCAGCTCAGTGGCTAATGCAGTCACAACTGGTACATTTACTATTCCACTTATGAAGCAGACCGGATTCAGACCTAAAGTCGCTGGTGGCATTGAGGTGGCTGCGTCCTCCAGTGGACAGCTGCTGCCGCCTGTTATGGGAGCCGCTGCTTTCATCATGGCGGATTTCACTGGTGTTCCGTATCTGGACATTGTTAAATCGGCTGCCATTCCAGCATTGCTCAGTTATACGGCGATTTTGTTCATGGTCCATCTGGAGGCAAGCAAACATAACCTTGTGGGCATTCCCAGAAAAGAATTGACATCACCATTGACTATTTTTGCCGGTCGCGGTTATTTACTGTTGCCGATTGCTGCTATTATTACCTTGCTGATTTTACGTTTGACACCGATTCTTGCGTCATTTATGGCGATTGTCGGGACGATTACGATTGCTTTATTTTCCTATCGTTTGCAAAAAAGTTTTGGTTCCGGCTTTCTTGTTGCCTTGCTGTTCACGGGTATAGCGTATGCCGCGCATCTATTGTTCGGCCTGAACGAGTATATTACGTATGTATCGATTGGCAGTCTGGTGTTTGCGCTGATCTGGTATGTTCTAGGTAAAAAGGCAGGTGCCGGCGAGGCACGTATAAAATTTGGCTGGAAAGAATTTTTCACGGCTTTGGAGCTTGGGGCGAAAAATGCCTTGAGTGTGGTAATTGCCTGTGCAACTGCCGGCATCTTAACTGGTGTCGTGACGATGACCGGATTGGGGCCAATCTTTTCCGGTCTGATTCTTGATTTAGCTAATAATCAGGTGTTTCTTGTTCTTCTGTTCACCATGGTAGCCTGTATTGTCATGGGGCTCGGCCTTCCGACAACGGCTACGTATATTGTGCTTGCTGCCGTGATGGCACCGGCGCTGGTTCAGCTGGACATTCCTGTATTGGCAGCACATCTCTTCGTCTTTTACTTTGGTATTCTGGCTGACGATACGCCGCCAATTAATTTGCCGGCCTATGCGACATCAGGCATTGCCAAGTCAGATCCGTTGAAAACTGGTGTGCAGGGATTTAAATTTGATATGGGGGCACTTTTGCTGCCATTTGCCTTTGTGCTGAATCCGATACTGATTTTACAGGATGATACCGCAACATGGCTGCAAATCCTGCTAAGCATTACAACAGCCTTTATCGGTATTCTTGCGTGGTCAACCTTTATTCAGAGCTATCTGTTTACAAAATTCGGCTGGCTGGAACGTATTTTGGCGGTGGCAGCGGCCGTTGTTCTGCTCAACAACAGTCTCTGGACAGATTTAGCCGGAGTAGGCTTATTCGCGGTTATTGTCGTTTATCAGTGGTGGAAGAAGAATCGTCACGATAATGATTCGCGAATGGAGACGGCGGAAAACAGTGTTCAATAATGAATAGGGGCTATTATGCAGATTATTTCTGTAGAATAGCCTCTTCATGTTTAATGAAAAGGAGGTAGTAACATGCAGAACTTTCTAGACATGTGTGAAATCGATAAACCTGTTGTTCAAGCCGGGATGGCTGGCGGAATCACAACCCCGGAAATGGTTGCAGCGGTGGCTGAGACAGGAGCGCTGGGCACGATTGGTGCAGGCTATATGAACGGCCCTGATTTAAAAAACATAATTCATTCAACGAAAGAACTTACGAACAAGCCATTTGCCGTCAATGTATTTGCGGTTAATTTGGAGGCCTGGTCTGATGATGCCGGCGCAATGCAGACATTTTTGGAGACGTATCGGAAAACGCTGGGTATTGCGCCTGGCGAACGATCTGTTAAAATACAGGACTATTTGGCGGAAAAAATAGATGTGATCATTGAGGAAGCGATTCCGATTGTCACAACAGCTTTTGGTGTATTGCCGCCGGAGATGATTGCCCGGCTAAAAAGGCATGATGTGGTGCTGATCGGGATGGCGACGACACTCGGTGAAGCCTCTGAACTGGAAGAAGCGGGCTATGATGCCATTGTTGCACAAGGTGTTGAAGCAGGTGGTCACCGGGGAACATTTGATGTAAATACGTATTCATTTGGCAGTCAAATCAGCTTGCATGTCCTGCTGCAGGAATTGCTTAATACCGTGAATGTGCCGGTTATTGCTGCAGGAGGCATTTATCATAAGAGCCAGGTTGAGGCTCTGTTAACGATGGGGGCTTCCGCTGTGCAAATTGGCACACGGTTTTTAATGGCCGCAGAGGCTGGAACCAACACCGCCTATCGCCAGGCACTGATTCGGGCGGATACGCATGATACAGTGATCACGAAAGTCTTTTCCGGGAGGCCTGCACGTGCGATTCGCAACCAGTTTGTCGATGAAGTGGAGGCAAGCGGTATAGCACCATTGCCATTCCCTATCCAAAACCAGCTGACCAAACCGATTCGTTCTGTCGGTAAAACAAAAGGAATCCCGGATATGCAGTCGTTATGGGCCGGCCAGGGTGTTGGAGCGATCAGACAAGAAGAGCGCGCGGCAGAGATCGTCCAGTCACTTGTATAGGACGTTTATGCACCTTAATAAAACTGGAATAAAAGAACGGGTCATAGTGACCGCTTAACCAACGTGTGTGGGTAAACCACTCCGGAAATAGATATCTTCTCCGCGGGCGGCTGGTGAGCCTCATCAAGCTGGCACGCTCTGGGGTCTCACCTATCCCTTGCTCCCGCTGGTCCGTTTTTTCCCTCCTTATATCGATTATCTCGAATAGGCTCCCGTTCATGTTGATATCAAGTCTGATCGAATGTTCATATGATCACTCTTTTTATCCCAGCCTCTTTTTACCTATTAGTATTAGACCTTATAATGGTCCTTCACATGATCGCGCAGCTGCCGCTTCATAAATTTGCCGACGGATGTCTTCGGAATTTCATCAAAGAACAGGACGTCATCCGGCAATGACCATTTGGCAAATTTCGGTCGAATAAATTGGAGCAGCTCATCCTTGCTGACGGTTTCGTTTAAATCCTCTTGCAGGACGACACAAGCAATCGGACGTTCCTGCCATTCCGCATCAGGCATTCCAACAACGCTTGCCTCAGCCACCTTATCATGCGCCATGATAGCGTTTTCAAGTTCGACTGAAGAAATCCATTCGCCACCGCTCTTAATCAAATCCTTCGTGCGGTCAACTATTTGAATGTTGCCTTCTTCATCGACTGTTATGACATCACCGGTGTGAAACCAGCCATCGTGAAAAGCTTCCTCTGTTCTGTCATCCTTATAATATTCACTGGCAATCCACGGGCCGCGCAGCAACAGTTCACCCATATCCTCACCATTCCAGGCTGCCTCACCGTTACTGCCGATCACTTTCATTTCAATTCCTGGTACCAGAGCTCCCTGTTTAGCACGTTCGTTAATTTTATCCTCCTCACTCAAGTTTTGCTGATAGCTTTTCAGCCGGGAATACGTAACAAGCGGAGTTGTTTCAGTTGCGCCATACGCATGGGCAAATGGAACACCCAGTTTCTGTTCAAATGCCTGAATCAGTCCTTTTGGAGCTGCAGCGCCACCGCAGAGAACACCGCGTAAGCTTGATGTATCATAGCTTCCCTGTTCCAGTTCACGCAGAAGTCCGATCCAGATGGTCGGTACACCTGCCGTAACGGTCACACGGTAACGTTCAATAAAGTCAGCAAGCCGTTTTGCGGTGAAATGCGGACCCGGCATGACGAGCGTTGATCCGAACCAGGTGCCGGCAAATGGCATCCCCCAGGCGTTGACATGGAATTGCGGCACGACGGGCATTAACACGTCCGACTCCGATACAGCAGCCGTGTTGGCAAGTCCCAGTGCCATGGTGTGCAGTACAATGCCGCGATGAGAGTACATAACACCCTTAGGTTTGCCAGTTGTTGCAGATGTGTAGCACATGCCGGCTGGATCATTTTCATCCATATCTGTTACAAAAGCCTGCTGTGGATCGCCGATCTCAAGTAATTTTTCATAAGAATAAAAAGGGGTGAGACTGGATTCGGGCAACGTATCTTTATCGGTCATGACAACAAATGCTTTGACGGTTTTGAGCTGATCCTGGATCGATTCAATCAAAGGAAGTACATCTTCATCAATAAATAAAATTTGATCTTCTGCATGGTTAATAATGTAGGCGATGTGCTCTGGCGATAAGCGAATATTAATCGTATGGAGCACAGCATTCATTCCTGGCGCAGCAAAATAGATTTCCAAATGTCGGTGGTGATTCCAGGCAAGTGTCCCGACACGGTCCCCCTTTTCGATGCCAAGCTGATTCAGGGCACTCATCAGGCGACGCGTTCTTTCGCCAACATCAGCATAAGTCAGTCGATGCAGCTGATCATGTGTCTGTGATATGACTTCTTTTTTAGCAAAAAATTTTTCCGCGTGTTCAAGCATTGAGCCAACGGTGAGTGGTGTTTGCATCATGATACTCATCTCCTTTAAGTGTGGTATGACGTTATCATCATAATACCATATTATTTTAATTATGCAAAAATTGAACATATTGTATTTAGCAGATAGAGACTGTCCATGCTATAATAGCAGAGAGATAGATTTGCGATTGGCTGAATGACGTGATAGGCCGTTTAGCACAGCACGAGATAGAGGGATATGATGAAACGAACACTAAAACGAAAAATGAAAAGGCTTGTAATATCTGCGCTGGTGCTCGGTGGGTTAGCATTTCTTTTTGTGATTATGGCCACCGATTGGCAGCCTGATGAGATTAATTGGAACACAACGACTGTCAGTAATCAAGTGCTGGATTATCAGCCGCTGATTAGAAAATATGCAAACAAGTATGGTGTTGCGGAACATATTAATGTTCTGATGGCGATGATGATGCAGGAATCCGGCGGCCGTGGTGATGATCCGATGCAGTCCTCGGAAAGCCTTTGCGGTTCACGTGGCTGTATTGATGATCCGGAGAAATCTGTTCAACAGGGCGTGCATTATTTTGCTGAGGCGCTGGATAAAGCCGATGGGGACCTCAAGCTAGCTGTTCAGTCGTATAACTTTGGCCAGGGCTTCATCGATTATGTGAATGCCCACTCAGGAACATTTACACAAGAAGCGGCGGTTGACTTTTCTCAGGAAATGTATGCAGATGCCGATAACCAGTCGAACTACCGCTGCTCACGCAGAGGGACAGCGAAGATTGAAGCCTGCTATGGTGATATTTATTACGCGCGTGATGTGATGACCTATACCGAATCGGTGGCGAAAAAGTAGTTTTGCCAGCAGGGTGATGATATGCTTGCCTTATAATGACTAGGGAGGAATGATGATGCGACAAGCGATTCAGACTGATAAAGCACCTGCTTCGATTGGACCGTACTCACAGGCGGTTAAAGTAAACGGTGTTGTGTATATTTCCGGTCAGATCGGGCTCAATCCAGAGACAGGCGCTCTGGCTGAGGGAATTGAAAATCAGACACACCAGGTGATGCATAATCTGCAGGCGATTTTAACGGAAGCTGATGCGTTCTTTTCCCAAGTGGTGAAGTTCACGATCTATCTGGCATCGATGGATCATTTTGCAACAGTTAATGATATCTACGGCAGTTACTTAACAGAGCCCTATCCGGCGCGGGCTGCATTTGAAGTGAGCCAGCTGCCGAAGGGTGCACTCATCGAGATTGAAGCGATCGTCTATACGAACGCCTGAGGCTTATAAAAAAACTGGCCGTTATTATTGATAAACGGCCAGTTCTTCTTTGATGGCTTGACGTATATTATCTAAACATTCCTCAGGTGTGTTGCCGTGAACACGGCGATTGTTCACCATAGCATAGGGACGGACCCTGCATAAGCCGCAAAAAGCTAAGCATTCATTGTTTAAAACGGCTACCTCAGGAAATTCCTTTTCGATAATGCCTTCTATATCTAAAGAAGTGATCACATTTGCGTCACAGATCTCAACAACAATTGCGCCCATAGCTATCACTTACTTTCTAATAAAATTGCTATAGTTTTAAGTCTAACATAGTGCCATTTAACATATCACATTTTCTGCTTAGACGAAAGCCAGTGGGGCAACACAGAGGAGCGGGTTAGCCTTAGTGGGTCGACACTGGCTGGGTGCGTTTTCGGTTTTTCCCGCCGCCCTGTTGTTTACGCCATGTGAGCAGCATAATCACACCACTTGCCACTAAAAGCGCACTGGTGACGAAAAACACAGCTGAAAAGCCAAAAAATCCGGACAGCATCCCGCCAAAAGCTGGCCCGATGAGGTTGCCCAGGAACCTGAGACTCGTGTTATAACCAAGTACTTCGCCTTGCATGGAAAGTGGCGCTTCTTGCCTTAGATAGGCAATCCGGACGGGGATAATACCGCCGATGGCAATACCCAGGAAGAACCGCAAAATCATGAGCTGCCAGATACTGGTGACAAATGCACCAGGGAAATAAACAATGCCGGCAAGGAATAACAGGAAAATTAATATCTTAATATAGCCGATCCGGTCACCTAAGCGTCCCCAGCGCCGGGCCATCAGCAAATTGCCCAGACCTGCTGCAGAAAAAGCCATACCAGAAAAGAAGGCGATGCTGTTTGGGCCATGAATGGCTGCTACATATAGCGACAGGATAGGCTGTATGCTGAAGTGGGCAATCTGCACAAGTGCTGAGATTAGCATGACGGCCAGCAAAACAGGGTGGCCAGCAATATGCAGCAGCACCTGTTTGCTCGTGTAAGAGGTTGTTTCTTCCTCATCGTCACCACTGTACAGTACTTCCCGCACCCCTAACAATACGAGCAGGCCGGACAGAAAAATTGTCAGCGAAACCCATTTAAATGTCGCCGAATAGCCGAAAGCATCAGCCAGAACACCACCCAGCAGCGGCCCCATCAGATTGCCGGTGACACTGCCCGTCTGGAGTGTCCCGAGCACTCGTCCAGCAATCGCTTTGGGTGTCTGGGTTGATATGAGTGCCTGTGACATGGGGACGAACCCCGTGAAAATGCCCATAAACATTCGCAGGAAAAAGAGTTCCCAGACTGAGTCAGCATATCCCATCAGTAAAACGGACAATCCCATACCGAGTGCAGACAGGATCAATATTTTCCTCCGTCCAAATTTATCACCAATACGTCCCCATATCGGTGAGAACAGGAATGCCGTGCCAAATGTGACGCCAAATACCAGCCCTGACCAGTTTTGCACATAGGCCTCTGAGAAATTTCCAAATTCCTCGATATATAAGGACATAAAGGGCAGGACCATGGTAAGACTGCCGCCAACAAAGAAATTGGCAACCCACATAATAGCTACATTTCGTTTAACATGCTTCGTGTCTTCAGCAATTGTCGGTCCCTTCCTTCCTAATTATTTCGCTAATGCAAATATATACAAAAATTAGAAAAATTGAAAGCTTAATGCTTATGGTTCTGTATAAACGTCTTAATGAGTATCTGTCTTGAGGTCATTCAGCCAGACCATTGCATTTATTGACGGAACGAAAGGCTATTAAATTGACGTCTAAAACGTTATAATAAAGCTTAACTATAGACAAATAAACTTATTTGCAAAAGGAGCGATTGGTAACGATGTCACGATTCCTGAAATCAGCATTGACGTTTCTGATACTGGCCTGTTTCGCTGTCACGTTTACTGCCCCTGTCCAGGCAGCCGAGAATGACAATACGGAAAAATCTGATGCTCCCATTGTCGTATATGGTGATGCTCTGTCTGACGCTCAAAAGCAGAACACAACGAAACTTCTGGAAATCAAGGACCCTGAGGCTGTGGAGGCGTACACAGTAACAGGTGAGGACATTGCGAATTATATTGATGGCAATCCAAATTCGAATATGTTTTCGTCGGTTAAGATAACCCGTGAAGACGAGGGTAAGGGGATTGATATCAATATTGTGACGCCGGAGAATATTACGGAGGTTTCCAATGAAATGTATGCTAATGCGCTTCTGACAGCTGGTGTGGAAAATGCAAGCGTCGATGTAGCATCTCCAGCACAAGTGACGGGGACATCGGCGCTCACTGGCATTTATAAGGCATACGATGCGAAAGGTGAAGAGCTTGATAAGGAGCGCATGGAGCTGGCCAATGATGAGCTGGATGTTGCAACTGATCTGGCAGACAAGGAAGGGATGAACAAGGAAAAAGTAACCGAGTTGCTGACAGATATTAAACAGGAAATCGCTGATAAGAATCCAGCAACGAAAGAGGAAGTCCAGGAGATTGTTGATCAGAAACTGGATGATCTGGAAATCTCGCTGAGCGACGAGGACCGGCAACTGTTGATTGACTTAATTAATAAAATGCGTGATCTGAATATTGATTTCGATAAGATTGAAGATCAGCTTGGCGATATTGCTAATAAGGTTAAGGATCTGGTCAATGATGATGGATTCTGGAATCGTGTGCAGACTTTCTTCAGCAATATGCTTGATAAAATTACGGGCTTCTTTGGGGCGGCACTTTATTGAGTGACGATGTTAGAGACTGGGACATAGCAAATCTTATCAATCCACAAGACGACTGAATCAGACTGCGGGCCCAATTGAAGTGATTGGGTCCGTTTAATATATCGGCTGATTTGTATAATGAGCTATGATAGATAAAAGCTGGGTTTTTGAGGTGTCAGTCATAGTCGATTTCCATCAACGTTAGCTGCCGTTGTAGATAATTAATAAGCTAACGAGCACCCCAAGCAGCGACAAACACTGAAACCACATAGCCTTATAGAAGATGTGATTAATTTTTTCGGATGGACGTGGTTTTTCGCGCGATTCGTCTTGTGATTCTTTATGCTTGGAAATGACATGGCGGGACCGGCGAAGGCCAAATGCTATACCGTCATAGAACCCTCCTTTGATCGTGTATGCTGCTAGCGAAATAAGCAGATAGACCATCGAAACGTAAAATGTCGTATTTAGAAATTGGCGCAGCGTAAATCCCGGGGAAGTCCAATAGACCAATAGAGAAATAATAAACATATTTATAGCGAAAAATGGCACGTTTCTTTTTAGCATATACGAACGTCCTGCTTTCCTTCTGATTTCATGGGTCATTATAGCATAGTTCCAGAAACGAATTACATAAATAAATAGGCGGGATTTTAGTGTTTTTATGAATTAAAACAATAAATATAATTTTTTAATAAATAACTCTTTACAAATTTGTTAGAAAAATAGTATTATTATTTACAAGCAGTTATTGCTTATACTTAGAAGGGCTTAAAAAGGGGGCATATAGAGATGACGTTTAAAAAGGCATGGCTTATGGCTTTAGCTTTATTTCTTGGAATATTCTTGGCGGCATGCTCAGGAGGAGATGATTCTGAGTCATCAGATGGTGACAGCGGTGACGAAGCAGAGGCAGAATCCGGTGGTGAAGACGTTCTTCATCTTACGAAAAGTGATTCGATTCCGGAGATGGATCCCAACATGACGACGGATGAATACGGTATACAATTTACAGGTGCTACAATGGAAGGCCTTTATCGTATGAAAGATGGGGAGGCCGCACCCGGAATTGCAACAGATCACGAAGTAAGTGATGATGGTTTAACATGGACTTTTAACCTTCGTGAAGATGCCAAATGGTCAAACGGTGACCCTGTTACAGCAGGGGATTTCGTGTATTCATGGCGCCGTGCGGTGGACCCTGAAACAGGTTCTGAGTATGGCCCCTATATGATGGGTGATGTTGTTAAAAATGCGACAGCTGTCAATGAAGGTGAAGCTGACCTTGAGGAATTGGGTGTCGAAGCACCTGATGATTATACGCTGAAAGTCACCTTAGAGCATCCGGTTCCATACTTTGAGTCACTCGCAGCATTCCCGACATATTTTCCATTGAATAAGGATTTTGTTGAAAAGCAAGGTGACGATTTTGCAACCAGCAGTGATACATTGTTATTTAATGGACCTTTTACCTTGGAAAAATGGGAAAGCACGTCGGACTCCTGGGAACTTCATAAAAATAAAGACTACTGGGATGCGGATACAGTAGAAATGGATAAACTGACTTACAAAGTTGTCAAAGACCCGCAAACGTCAGTCGATCTTTATGAATCAGGGAAAATTGATCGAGCTTCACTATCCTCGGATCTCGTCGATAAATATAAAACACATGATGATTATGAGACCGTGCCTGAATCAACGCTCTCTTATCTGAAGATGAATCAGACACAAAGTGAAGCCCTGGCAAATAAGAAGATGCGCCGTGCCATATCGATGGCAATCAATAAAGAAGATTTGGTCAATCAAATCCTGAATAACGGATCGGTTGTTTCAACTGGATATGTACCTAAAGGCCTGGCAAACACGCCTGATGGTGAGGATTTCCGTGAAGCAAATGGTGATCTGGTAACATATAATCCTGAAAAAGCCAAAAAACTTTGGAAAGAAGGTCTCGAGGAAATCGGCAAAGACTCTGTTGAGCTTGAATTACTCGGTGGTGACACTGAAACCGCTAAGACAAGTGATGAGTATATGATCAATCAACTGTCGGAGCATCTCCCGGGACTGGAGGTAACGCTTAAGTCAGTACCGTTTGAACAGCGTTTAGACCTTGATAAGAAAATGGATTATCAGTTGCAGACGTTCTTATGGGGAGCTGATTATTTAGACCCATACACATTCTTGAACTTGTGGCTTACTGATGGCGAAAATAATCATATGGGCTTCTCCAATGATAAATACGATAAACTGCTTAATGAAACGACAGATGAGCTGGCTCAGGATCCAGAGGCACGTTATGATAACTTCAAGGAAGCAGAAAAGATTCTGGCGGATGAGGGTGCTGTTGCCCCACTTTATCAGCGGACAAAAGCTAAATTGATTCGTCCGAAAATCCAGGATGTCTATGTTAACCTCTTTGGTCCTAAATTTGAGTATAAATGGGCAAGTCTTGACGAATCAAAAGAATAACCTGACTTAATGCCAGTAATAAGAATGTGACTATTGAAGGGAGTATGTGCTTTTAAAGCATGTACTCTCTTCTATCCTGTATTAAAAGATTTTGATAATACAAAATAGTTAAAAAATGCAGAATCAGGAGGCACATGCATGGCTCGCTACATATTACGCCGGCTTGTTTTTATGATTATTACACTGTTTATCATTGCTACTCTAACATTCTTTCTCATGAAATTACTTCCTGGAAGTCCGCTGAAGGCAGAGGGTAAGCTGTCGGAGTCGCAACAGGAAATAGTCATGGAAAAGTATGGACTCAATGATCCGATACCAGTTCAGTATATAGACTATATGACGGGCCTTGTACAGGGCGACTTGGGTGTATCTTTTCACTTTGATAATACGCCGGTAACAGATATATTAAAAAATCGGATGGGACCGTCAATGATACTGGGTGGACAGGCACTTGTTTTTGGAACTGTAGCCGGCATTTTGCTTGGTTTGATCGCTGCCATCTACCATAATGGCTGGCTGGATTATTTATCGACTATTGTTGCTGTGTTAGGGACCTCGATTCCATCCTTTATTTTTGCAGGCTTGCTGCAATGGTTTTTAGCAAATGAATGGGACCTGTTCCCCGTAGCCTTATGGGGCAGTTATCAGCATACGATTTTACCTACAATTGCGTTAGCTATTTTTCCTTTGGCAACGGCTGCACGTTTTACCAGAACTGAAATGCTGGATGTTCTCGGTTCTGATTATATTACAACAGCGCGAGCAAAAGGTATCAATGAGCCGTCCATTATCTTTAGACATGGTCTGCGCAACTCACTTATACCCATCATAACTGTTATAGGTCCTATGGCTGTATCGTTAATGACTGGGACACTGGTTATTGAGAAGATTTTTGCTGTTCCAGGGATAGGTGAGCAATTTGTAAGTTCTATTGAGGTGCTTGATTATCCGACAATCATGGGTACAACACTTCTGTTTGCGTTCTTGTTCACCGCTATCGTCCTTATTACGGATATTCTTTATGTCATCATTGATCCGCGAATCCGGCTGACAGGGGGAGAGAGTTAAATGGCAACGAATCGAGACAAAGATGAAGTACAGAAAGAATTGTTTGTTCCCCTTGAACGGCAGGAAGATACAAGTGAAGATATAACAAAACCTAGCCGCTCCTTTTTTCAGGATGCAAGGCGGACATTCTTTAAAAATAAGCTAGCCGTTGTAAGTATGATACTTATGGCTATTATTATTCTTATGAGTATACTGGGACCTCATATTAATGAATTTGGACTGGATGACCAGGATTTATCACGTGCTAAAATGCCGCCGCGTGTCCCGGTTATTGAGGATATGCCTATTCTAGGCATGGATGGAACATTAGAATCTGAGTTTAAAGGTGATGATGTCGAGGAAGCTTCACAAAAGGCTGTGACCCGGTACAACAATGATGAAGACTTTGTTGATATCAATGTATTGTCAAAAGGAGATGGAAGCGCGGACTCTGCTGAAGTTTCAGCTTCTTATCATATTTATCAAGCAAAAGATATGCAGAGTGAATACTTCTGGCTTGGTACGGACCGGCTGGGCCGTGACCAGTGGACCAGACTGTGGCTGGGAAGCAGAGTGTCCTTAATTATTGCTTTTGTCGCTGCTGCAATTGATCTTTTGATTGGTGTTGCTTATGGTGCTATCTCCGGCTATTTTGGCGGCAGAGTAGACAATATACTACAGCGTATCCTTGAAATATTTATCGGGATTCCTAAGCTCGTGGTCATGTTCCTGCTCTTAGTCCTGCTTGAGCCGGGCATTATGTCAATTGTCTTAGCCCTCACATTAACCGGCTGGACAAGCATGGCGCGTATTGTAAGGGGTGAAGTTCTTAAGCAGAAAAACGAAGAATACGTTATGGCAGCCAGGACACTGGGCCAGTCAAACCGCAAGATTTTAAGCAAACATCTGCTGCCAAACATCATTGGTATTGTCATTATTAATATGATGTTCTCGATTCCAGATGCTATTTTCTTTGAGTCTTTCCTTAGCTTCATTGGACTTGGCATTGTACCGCCTGATGCGTCTCTTGGTTCTTTGATCAATGGCGGGTTTAAAGTGCTGAGACTGTATCCATTTATGGTTCTGTATCCGGCTATCTTGATTTCAGCTATTATGATTTCGTTTAACCTGATTGGTGACGGACTTCGTGATGCGTTTGATCCGAAAATGCACAAATAATGAGGAAGGTGCTTCAGCCCATGAGTGAATTATTGAATGTCGACAATTTACATGTATCTTTTAAAACTTACAGTGGAGAAATTCAAGCGGTTAGAGGGATTAGTTTTAATTTAGAAAGAGGCGAAACACTGGCGATTGTTGGTGAATCGGGTTCAGGGAAGTCGGTAACCACCAAGGCTATTACCCAGCTATTGCCAAAGCCACAAGGTTATATTAAAGCAGGAAATATCAGCTTTGAAGGCAACGACATTACAAATTATACGAATAAACAAATGCAGAAGCTGCGCGGAAAAGATATTTCCACGGTGTTCCAGGACCCAATGAATTCGCTGAACCCGACCATGAAAATCGGAAAACAAATTGCAGAAGGTCTGATGAAACATCGGAAACTGAATAAGTCACAGGCAAAGGCTAAAACAATTGAATTGTTGGAACTGGTTGGCATTCCGCAGCCTGAAACACGATTAGGTCATTATCCGCACCAATTTTCCGGCGGCATGCGCCAGCGTGTTGTTGTGGCCATGGCACTTGCCTGCAGTCCAAAAATCCTGATTGCTGATGAACCGACAACTGCACTGGATGTAACCATTCAAGCGCAAATTCTTGAGTTGATGAAGGATATTCAGCAGGAAATGGACAGTGCCATTATCTTTATTACACACGATCTTGGTGTTGTTGCCAATGTAGCTGATCGAGTAGCGGTTATGTATGCTGGGAAAATTGTCGAAATCGGTACATCTGAGGATATTTTTTATAATCCCAAACATCCATACACATGGGGCTTGTTAGGATCAATGCCCACAAGCGATAATGACGGGGAGCTGTATGCGATTCCAGGAAGTCCGCCGGATATGCTGAATCCTCCTGAAGGTGATGCTTTTGCCCCAAGAAATGAGTTCGCTCTGGAAATCGATAAACAAATGGAGCCGCCCATGTTTCAGGTATCCGATACACATTACGCCGCTACGTGGCTGCTGCATGAATATGCGCCAAAAATTGACCCGCCGGAGGCTATTCAACGTCGTATGCAAGGATTTGCATCAATGGGTGGTGATGATTAATGGAACAAGAAAACGTATTGGAAGTCAAAAATTTAAAGAAACATTTTAAAGCTGGATCAAAAACGGTTACTAAAGCCGTTGATGATATTTCGTTTAATATTAAAAAGGGTGAAACATTCGGGCTTGTTGGTGAGTCCGGGTGTGGTAAGTCAACAACAGGCCGGACTATTATCCGATTGCATGATGCGACTGAAGGTGACGTATTATTTAATAGCGAAAATGTCCATGAGAAAAAATCAAAACAGCAATTGCTGGAATTGAATCGCAAAATGCAAATGATTTTTCAGGATCCGTCATCATCTCTGAACCCTAAAATGACAGTTATGGATATCATAGCTGAGGGCATTGATATTCATAATCTGGCCAGCGATGAAACAGAGCGGAAGCAGCGCGTCGAATCCCTGCTGGAGACTGTTGGGCTGAATAAAGAGCATGCAACCCGTTTTCCGCATGAATTCAGTGGCGGTCAGAAGCAGCGTATCGGAATTGCCCGAGCGCTGGCTGTTGAACCAGAATTTATTATTGCTGATGAACCGATATCTGCATTGGATGTTTCCATTCAGGCACAGGTTGTCAATTTGCTGCAAAGGCTGCAGCGTGATCAGGAATTGACATATTTATTTATCGCACATGATCTGTCGATGGTGAAATATATCAGCGATCGTATTGGCGTGATGTACTTCGGTCATATGGTGGAACTCGCTAGCAGTGACGAGGTATATCACCATCCACTGCATCCTTATACAAAATCGTTATTGTCAGCTATTCCACTTCCGGATCCAGCTTACGAACGCCATCGCAGACGTACAGCCTATGATCCGTTTGATCATGATACAAGTGAGGAACCAAGATTGCGTGAGGTTAAACCAGAGCACTGGGTTCTCTGTACGACGAAGGAATTTGAAGAATATAAAGAGCAAGTGACTGCTAAATAACTAATAGCTGTTTGGTCACGCAAGCGTTCATTTTGATTGTTCGGGTTTTGGTTTGACAGGATACGTCTGTCTTAGTCTTTTTTAACTTTGAACATTCCCCATCTATAGTTGGATAGGTGTTCATGGTGGTATACTTCATCAAATTCACCGCCATGAACGCAAATCCTATTCATTTTCGACTTTCTTTTTCTCCTTTGGCGATCCATGTCTACTTTTTTTCAGCTTAAAGACTTTACAATTTATCAGAAAAATAGTACTATTAGAAACAATAACTCAGGAAACAAAACCAGGAGGTGATTTAGTAAAACATAAATATTGCTAATATTACAAAATTAGGAGGGTCAAGAACTGATGAGAAGGGGTAAATGGCAGTTACTTATTGCATTTATGTTTGTTATGGCACTTTTTATGGCAGCTTGTGGCAATGATTCAGAAGATGGTGGTGAATCTGCAGAGGGCAGTACGGACGAATCCGATGAAGGTGAAGCAGATAATGGGGGCGAAGAAGGTGAAGCTGACAGTGATTCGGATGGAATGGCAGACGATCAGTCACTGACAGTCAATATCAAGACGGAGCCTCCATCATTGCATCCAGGAAAAGCAACGGATACAACTTCGAATGCTGTTCTGAGTCAGATATTTGAAGGGCTGACACGCATTGGTCCGGACGGGGAACCACAAAAGGCAATGGCTAGTGAAATTGATGTTTCAGATGATAAGAAAACCTATACCTTTACCATTCGCGAAGATGCTGAATGGTCCAATGGTGACCCAATTACAGCCCAAACATTCGCTGATTCATGGAAGTGGGTATTGAATCCTGATAGTCCGGATACTGATTATGCCTATCAGCTATACCCCATAAAAGGCGCTGAGGCAGCCAAGAAAGGTGACAAATCCTTAGATGATGTCGGCATTACAGCAGTAGATGATGAGACACTCGAAGTGGAACTTGAAGAACCTACACCCTACTTTTTAGAGCTGACAGCATTCTATACGTTTTATCCAATTAATCAAAATGTAGCAGAAAGCAATGAAGACTGGGCTGCTGATGCAGGTGAAGACTATGTAACAAATGGTCCATTTCTATTAGATGAATGGAAGCATAAGAACCAGGTTGTTTTAAAGAAGAATCCTGACTACTGGGATGCGGAAAATGTGAATTTAGAAACGATTACGATGGAGATGGTTAACGATGAAAACACATCAAAACAAATGTATGACGAAGGCGAATTAGATTGGCTCGGATCACCGCTGGATGCGGTACCTTTAGCAGCCATCCCGCAAATGAAACAGGAAGGCAATCTGGAAATCTCTCCAAAGGCGGGCACGTATTACTATTCATTTAACACAGAGAAAGAACCGTTTACCAATAAGAATATTCGTAAGGCATTTGCATTGTCCATCAATCGTCAAGCCATCGTCAAAAACATTACAAAAGGTGAACAAGAACCTGGCATGGCTTTGGTGCCAACAGCTATTTGGGAAGAAAATGAAGAAGGATACTTTGACGATAATAATGTTGAAAAAGCAAAAGAATACCTTGATAAAGGACTGGAAGAAATGGGTCTTGATGAACTGCCGAAGATTAAACTTTCCTATAATACCGACGAAGCGCACGCTGCCATAGCAAAAGCTGCGCAGGATATGTGGCGAGAAAATCTCGGGGCAGAAGTAGAATTGAATAATGAAGAATGGAATGTTTATCTCGATTCTATGACTGAAGGCAACTATCAGGTTGGCCGTATGGGCTGGATTGCTGACTTCCTTGATCCAATCAACTTCCTGGAAATCTTTGAAACAGTTGGCGGCAACAACTA
Organism: Lentibacillus kimchii; assembly: GCF_042666895.1. Taxonomy (GTDB): domain Bacteria; phylum Bacillota; class Bacilli; order Bacillales; family Amphibacillaceae; genus Lentibacillus; species Lentibacillus kimchii. Next base: position 96,780 of record NZ_JBHTGR010000056.1, on the reverse strand, counting down.
TACCAACTGGGAAGATGATGAGTATGCCAGCTTGCTGCAAGAGGCAAGAAAGGAAAAAGATGAAGGGGTACGTAAAGAATTGCTTCGTGAGGCGGAACAGCTCTTTATGGATGAAATGCCACTTGCACCCGTTTACTTCTACACAAATGTTTATGCGCATAAAGATTTCGTCAAAGACGTTACAGTCGGAAACTTGGGGACTATCCAGTTCAAGTGGGGTTATATTGCCGAACATTAGTGTCATTTAAGTAAATAGGGGAGCGATAGCTTGTTTGCTCCCCTGTTCTTATCAACCTGACTTATGGAAATATGGGGTGTGGTGATTTGGCAAAATATTTACTAAAACGTTTAGGCTTCATTGTTATATCCCTTTTTATTATTGTTTCGGTTACTTTCTTATTAATGCAGACTGCTCCAGGCGGTCCATTCGCATCTGAAAGAGATGTGCCTCCTGAGATTGAAGAGCAATTAAATGCGCAATATGGATTAGATGAACCACTCTACATGCAATATTTTGATTATTTGACGGATATCGCAACGTGGGATTTTGGTCCATCATTTAAATATCCTGCCCAATCTGTAAACGATATTATTAATCGCAGTTTTCCCTATTCTTTAGTATTAGGGATGGAGGCTATTTTTATTGCGCTGGCTGTAGGTGTCCTCCTTGGTGTTGTTGCTGCACTGAAACATAATAAATTTGGTGATTATACGGCAATGGTGATTGCTGTTTTGGGTATTTCGGTACCAAATTTTATTGCGGCAACTCTTCTGCAGTTTGTATTTGCCATTCAATTAGATGCGCTTCCAGTTGCGCGATTTGAGTCTTTTTGGCATACCATACTCCCGGCAGTAGCGCTTGCGACAACGCCACTCGCATTTATCGCACGATTAATGCGTTCAAGTATGCTGGAAGTGCTGAATGCCGACTATATCAAAACAGGTAAGTCTAAGGGGCTTAGTGATCGCGTGGTGACCTATAAACATGCTCTTCGTAATGCGATTATGCCGGTCGTGTCTTATATGGGGCCTTTAGTTGTAGCTGTTTTAACTGGAAGTTTTGTTATTGAGAAGATTTTTGCGATACCGGGACTTGGTAACGAATTTGTTCAAAGCATAACCAACAGGGATTATACTGTTATTATGGGAACGACTGTTTTCTTTAGTATTCTTTTATTAGTTTCTATATTATTAGTAGATCTGATATACGGACTAATTGACCCCCGTATGAAAATTGGCAGTAAAGGGGGAAGCAAAAGTTGACACAACCTGATCTGAATTCTTCTGACTTCGAACCTATTGAATATGATGAGGCAGAAGCCGAAAAAATTGCGAGTGAAACAACGTCTTTCTGGAAAGATGCCTGGCGCAGGTTTAAGCAAAACAAACTGGCATTGTTCGGCGTTGTCATTATTGTTTTGCTCGGAATATTATCCCTGTTTGGCGGACCAATTTCTGGATACAATTATTATTCGAACGACTTGATTAATTCTAATAAGCCTCCATCTGGTGAGCACTGGTTTGGGACGGACCAATTAGGAAGAGACATATTTGCACGCAATTGGTACGGTGCCAAAATTTCCTTGTTTATTGGACTGTCCGCTGCATTTTTGGATCTGATAATCGGTGTTATTTGGGGAGCAGTTGCTGGCTTTTTTGGAGGCAAGATTGATGAATATATGATGCGCATTGCTGATATTCTGTATGGTGTCCCCTATCTCCTTGTTGTTATTTTGCTAATGGTTGTTCTGCCACAGGGCTTATGGACGATCATTTTAGCGATGACTATCACAGGCTGGATTAACATGGCACGAATTGTGCGAGGACAGGTTATGCAACTGAGCAATGAAGAGTATGTTATGGCAGCACAGTCGCTCGGAGCTGGGAAAATTAGGGTGCTGTTCAGGCATCTGGTGCCTAATACGATGGGCCCTATCCTTGTAACTCTAACATTGACAATCCCTAATGCTATTTTTACGGAAGCATTTTTAAGCTACTTAGGGCTGGGCGTTCCGGCTCCACTCGCAAGTTGGGGCACGATGTCCAATGATGCTTTGCCTTATTTGCAATTCCAGCCATATCAGTTGTTTTTTCCGTCATTCTTTATCGTATTAACGATGCTCGCATTTAACGTTATTGGCGATGGAATGCGTGACGCTTTGGACCCAAAGGAACGTAGCTAATGGGAGGACAAATAATGAAAAAACTTCTTGATGTTAACCATCTTTCAGTTTCGTTTACGACATTCGGCGGTGATGTTAAGGCCGTTCGAGATGTTAATTTCACATTGAATGAAAAGGAAACGCTGGCCATTGTCGGTGAATCAGGTTCCGGTAAAAGTGTCACGGCACAATCATTGATGCGCCTGGTACAGATGCCGCCGGGAAAGTTCACGGATGGTACCATTGAATTTAATGGCGAAGATCTTATCCAAAAGTCCGAAAAACAAATGGAATCTGTTCGCGGTCAGGAAATAAGTATGATATTCCAGGATCCCATGACGTCACTGAATCCAATTATGACGGTTGGAAAACAAATTTCAGAAAGTTTAATTAAACACCAGAACATGTCAAAAAAACAAGCCCATAAACGTGGGATTGAATTGTTAAAATTGGTTGGTTTGCCTAATGCGGAAGCACGAATTAACCAATATCCCCATGAGTATTCAGGTGGGATGCGTCAGCGAGCCATGATAGCTATAGCATTGGCGTGTACGCCTGAAGTACTGATTGCTGATGAGCCGACTACAGCGTTGGATGTAACGATACAAGCCCAGATTTTATCTTTAATGGATGATTTAAAAAAGCAGATGGGCACAGCGATCATTTTAATTACACATGATTTGGGCGTTGTAGCCAATTCGGCTAATCGTGTAGCGGTCATGTACGGCGGGAAAATTGTTGAGACGGGATCTGTTGATGAGATTTTCTATAACGCGCGGCATCCCTATACGTGGGGACTGCTGGAATCTATGCCTAAGCTGGAGGACGACAATAAAGAGCTTCATGCTATTCCAGGATCACCTCCGGATTTGTTAGATCCGCCCAAGGGCTGTCCTTTTGCAGCACGCTGTCCCTATGCGATGAAGGTTTGCAAAAATCATATGCCTGAGTATACTGAGCTGTCAGATACGCAAAAAACAGCATGCTGGTTACTGGATGAGCGAGCGCCAGACGTCGAACCGCCTGAATCCGCTGTGGCAGGAGGCTTGAAAAGTAATGGCTGAACAACGTGAAAAACTGCTTGAAATAAAAGATTTGAAAAAGCACTTTCAAGTTGATAAAAAAATAGTGCTTAAAGCGGTAGATGGTATTTCCTTCAGTATTTATAAGGGAGAGACATTTGGACTTGTAGGTGAATCGGGCTGCGGGAAATCAACGGCCGGCCGCACTATTATGAGATTATATGAAGCCAGCAGTGGAGAAGTTGATTTTCAGGGGCAGAATGTTCATGGAAAAAAGTCCAAGAGGGAACTCAAGGATTTCAATCGAAGTATGCAGATGATTTTTCAGGACCCGTATGCATCTTTAAGCCCTAGAATGACTGTAAAAGATATTGTTGCGGAAGGCATTGACATTCATGGGCTGGTTAGTACAAAAAAGGAACGATTGAACCGTGTTAACGCATTATTAGAAACGGTGGGTTTGAATCAACAGCACGGCAATCGCTATCCCCATGAGTTTAGCGGAGGCCAGCGTCAGCGTATCGGTATTGCTCGAGCTTTAGCGGTTGATCCTGAATTTATTGTAGCGGATGAACCGATCTCAGCATTGGACGTATCGATTCAGGCTCAGGTCGTTAATTTACTTAAGAAATTGCAAGAGGAACGCGGCCTAACCTATTTATTCATTGCTCATGATCTTTCAATGGTCAAACATATCAGTGACCGGGTAGGGGTTATGTATTTGGGAAATATGGCAGAAGTAGCGTCAAGTGATGATTTGTATCATAGGCCATTACACCCGTATACACAGGCGCTTTTAAGTGCCATTCCTGTTTCTGATCCGGAAGTTGAACGGTCACGGGAACAAATTGTTATTGAAGGTGATGTTCCCAGTCCAACTGATCCCCCAAGCGGGTGTCGCTTTCGCACCAGGTGTCCGCTCGCTATGGATGTCTGTGCAAACGTTGAACCCGAATGGCAGGAATATACAGAGGATCATTGGGTTGCTTGTCACCTATACAATGACAAGTACAATGATGAGTATAAAGCACGGCAAACAGCACAAGTAACCTCATAAAAAACAGCCGGTATTAAAAAAGATGAGCTTTTCCTATGATGGAAAAGCTCATCTTTTTGTGTCATATAGCTTACATAATGGCTGTTTTGAGATCGAACTGAAATGTTTTTGGGACTTTTACAATCAATCTATGATTCATGTAATATTTTAGCATTCATTTGGCAACCCTTGTAACAGACTCTTAATTGACCTGTAACTGCACACCCCATGGCCGTGTGTTAATATAGGCAATGCAAATTCAAAGGAGGGACTACCAATGAAAAAAATGGTAGCTTCAATCGCTACAGGCGTCATATTAGCAGGCGCGACAATGACAACTGCTTCTGCAGCAGACTACGATGTTGAAAAAGGAGACAACCTTTGGGGCATCGCCCAGGATCACGATACAACTGTGAATGAACTCGTCGACATAAATGATCTTAAAACAACGATTATCCAGCCTAAACAGACTCTGAATATCAATGAAGATAACGAGACTTATACGGTTGAGAAAGGTGACACATTATACGCCATCAGCCATGAATTTGATGTAACGGTTGCTGATCTGAAAGAATGGAATGATCTTGATTCTGACATTATTCAGATTGGGCAGGGTCTTCATATCAATGGCACTGCTGTGAATCAGGATGAGGAAGTCAAGTCAGCCAGCACAAATCAAAATGCATCCGCTCAGACAAATGAAACTGAGCAGGCGCAAGCAAGTAAATCAGACAAAACAAAAGATAATCAGAAATCATCACAGAGTAATCAGAAATCATCACAGAATAAACCCGACGGTAAAACCGTTTCGGTAACAGCAACAGCCTACACCGCTGACTGTGACGGCTGCTCAGGTATTACGGCAACGGGTGTTAATTTGAATGCCAATCCGAATAAAAAAGTCATAGCTGTTGATCCAGATGTTATTCCCTTAGGAACAGAGGTTTATGTTGAAGGCTATGGCCGTGCCACAGCTGCAGATACGGGTGGCGCTATTAACGGCAACAAAATTGATGTCCACGTTGCTTCTGAAAGTAAAGCCAATAACTGGGGCGTTCAAAACGTTAATGTAACGATTCTTAATTAATTGAAATACACTGAATGCAGAGGGAGCACCTAAATCGGTGCCCCTCTTTTTACATTTTATCTGTTATAACTGTCTGGCTGTCTTGTTCTGCCATGTTCCCATTGTCATCTGCCTTACCCTCATCATCGTCCAGCGTTTGCGAATAACCGGTAATACCAAATCCGAGAATCATAATGAAAAATAATGATAGTAAAACCTGCTTCATAAAAGGGGTATTCCTCTCCTTATCGATTTGCCTGCTTTTATTATAGTAAACTAGTCAGCAAAATACGAATAATCATAACAGGTAAATTATGGAATTATTTAGATGGCCTCATAACAGGTGACATACCAAAGTGCAGCCTGATGTGTTAAACTTGTCTTAGGAATATGATAAGCTAATGACTGGAAACGGAAACAATGCTTACACATGAGGAGGAAACCATAAATGACTAGCAATCGATTACAATCGTTCTTACAGGACAACATTGCTGATTTAAAGGAACGTGGTCTGTACAATGAAATCGACCCATTAGAGGGAGCCAATGGGCCAACGGTTGAAATTGATGGCAAACAAATGATTAACTTGTCGTCTAATAACTACTTAGGTCTGGCTACCGATGACCGGTTAAAGAAAGCTGCCAAAGAGGCTGTTGATTCACATGGTGCCGGCGCTGGAGCTGTCCGTACGATTAACGGTACACTGGATCTGCACCTGGAGCTGGAGAAGAAACTGGCTGAATTTAAAGGAACAGAAGCGGTTATTTCCTATCAGTCTGGTTTTAATGCTAATATTGCAGCGATTCCAGCTGTCATGGATAAACATGATGCGATACTGTCTGATGCATTGAACCATGCATCAATTATTGATGGCTGCCGGCAGTCTAAAGCAAAAATTATCGCCTTTAATCATTCTGATATGGACGACCTGCGTGAAAAGGCACGTGAAGCGGTTGAGTCCGGTGCTTATAATAAAATTATGGTTGTTACGGATGGTGTCTTTTCTATGGACGGTGATATTGCGAAGCTGCCGGAAATTGTTGGGATTGCTGAGGAGTTTGATCTGATCACCTATGTAGATGACGCGCACGGATCCGGCGTACTCGGCAAAGGTGCTGGAACCGTGAAACATTTTGGATTGCAGGATAAAGTTGATTTTCAGATGGGGACTCTGTCCAAGGCAATTGGCGTTATCGGCGGCTATGTTGCCGGCAAATCCGAACTGATCGACTGGCTGAAAGTTCGCTCCCGTCCGTTCCTGTTCTCCACAGCTGTGTCACCAGCTGATGCTGCTGCCAGTACAAAGGCGGTTGAGATTCTGATGACATCATCCGATTTGAATGAAAAGTTGTGGGCGAACAGTGATTACTTGAAGAGTGGATTAAAACAGCTCGGGTTCGACACTGGAAGCAGTGAGACACCAATCACGCCATGTATTATTGGTGATGAAAAAGCAACGCAAGCCTTCAGTAAGCGCCTGAATGAAGAAGGCATTTATGCGAAAGCCATTGTCTTCCCAACAGTACCACAAGGAAAAGGGCGCGTGCGCAATATGCCAACGGCCGCCCATACGCAGGCTATGCTGGATGAAGCACTGACTGCCTATGAAAAAATTGGCAAGGAACTGGAAATCATTTAATATTTTCAGTCAATGATAAAGCCGGAATCCCGGGATGCTGTCTAACCTTTCCGGGATTCTGTTATGACCAGTGACATATGCCCCGTAATCTACCGCGGCATGAGGAGACCAAACAGCTGGAGGAAAAAACATGAAAAAGATCTTAGTGACTGGTGCAATGGGCCAAATTGGTTCAGAACTGGTCAGAACACTACGCCAACATTATGGTACATCAAACGTTATCGCCTCAGATCTGAGACAAAGTGAAACAGACGAGGGGCCATTTGAAATGGTCGATGTCACCGATGAAAAAGCCATCTATGAAGCTGCTAATAAGCATCATGTAGACACCATTATGCATTTGGCGGCCTTGTTGTCGGCTAAAGCAGAAGAACAGCCGAAATTTGCCTGGAACCTGAACATGGGCGGCCTTTTAAATGCCCTGGAAGTAGCGCGCAAATTAAATCTGCAATTTTTCACGCCGAGCTCGATTGGTGCTTTCGGACCGACAACGCCTAAGCAAAAGACGCCGCAGGAAACGATTATGCGTCCGACGACGATGTATGGTGTTAATAAAGTAGCCGGCGAATTGCTGTGCAACTACTACTATGAGCATTATGGTGTTGACACACGGGGTGTGCGGTACCCTGGGTTGATTTCGCATGGCACACCGCCTGGTGGCGGGACAACTGATTATGCAGTTGACATTTACCATAAGGCCCTGAGTCATAAGCGTTATACGTCTTATATCGCACAAGGGACATATATGGATATGATGTATATGCCGGATGCGCTGAACGCGATCATGAAGCTGATGGAAGCTGATCCGGCTAAACTGCTGCACCGCAATGCTTATAATATTTCTGCGATTTCCGCCGCGCCAGAGGATTTTGCAAGATCCATTCAAAAGCAGATTCCGGATTTTGAATTGGCGTATGACGTTGATCCAGCGCGGCAAGAAATTGCTGAAAGCTGGCCGGATCAATTGGATTCATCGGCTGCCGAAGCTGAATGGGGTTTCAAAGCTGATTATGATATTGACCGCATGACTGCTGATATGCTGGCTAAACTCCGGACCAAACAGGATTGAAAAAAACGTTCCCTGAAATGTTCAGGGAACGTTTTTTAATGAATTGATGGTTCTTAAACGGCCTCATACATGGCTTCAACTTTTTCCTGCAGATCTTTATCGGCCACATACTCATCATAGGACATTTCTCTATCAATAATGCCCTGAGGTGTAATTTCAATGAGCCGGTTAGCGATTGTCTCGATAAATTCGTGGTCATGTGATGTGAATAGCACTGATCCTTTAAATCGCTTCAGCCCATTATTCAATGACGTGATTGATTCCAGGTCAAGGTGGTTGGTTGGTTCATCGAGTACCAGCACATTAGCACCTGAAAGCATCATTTTCGACAGCATACAGCGAACCCGCTCACCGCCGGATAAGACATTCGCTTTTTTCAGTGCCTGATCGCCTGAAAACAGCATGCGGCCGAGAAATCCCCGTAAAAAGGTTTCTGTTTCATCTTCTGGTGAATATTGCCGCAGCCACTCAACAAGCGGGAGATCATTGCCGTCAAAATAGGCAGCATTATCTTTAGGGAAATAGGACTGCGATGTTGTTATGCCCCACTTATACGTACCGGCATCCGGTTCCATATTGCCCATAATTATCTCAAATAGTGTTGTGTTGGCGACATCATCTTTGCCGATAAACGCAACTTTATCATCTTTGCCCAGGGTGAAACTGACATTATCCAGTACTTTTCGGCCGTTAATCGTTTTCGTTAAGCCTTCGACAAATAACAGGTCATTGCCAATTTCCCGGTCGGGTGTAAAGTTAATATAGGGATACCGCCGTGATGATGGTTTAATATCATCCAGTGTGATGCTGTCGAGCATCTTTTTCCGGGATGTGGCTTGTCTTGATTTCGACCGGTTAGCACTAAAGCGCTCGATAAACGCTTTAAGGTCTTTAATCTTTTCTTCTTTCTTTTTATTTTCTTCCTGTGCCATTTTTTTCGCCAGTTGGCTTGATTCATACCAGAAGTCATAGTTGCCGACATAGATTTCAATTTTGCCATAGTCAACATCCGCGATGTGTGTGCATACCTTATTAAGGAAGTGGCGGTCATGCGATACGACAATCACGGTGTTTTCGGATTGAATCAGGAATTCTTCCAGCCACTGAATGGCGTGAATGTCCAGACCGTTCGTTGGTTCGTCCAGAAGTAAAATATCCGGATTTCCAAAGAGTGCTTGTGCCAGCAATACTTTAACTTTCTGGGCTTCCGACAAATCCGCCATCTGTGCTGAATGATAGGACTCCTCAAGACCAAGTCCTTTCAATAGAACGGCTGCGTCGGCTTCTGCCTCCCAGCCGTTCATTTCAGCAAATTCGCCTTCCAGCTCGGCAGCACGGATGCCATCGTCTTCCGAAAAGTCCGGCTTCATGTAGAGGGCGTCTTTTTCCTGTTTAACCTCGTATAACCGCTCATGTCCCATAATCACGGTTTCCATAACATTGTAGTCTTCATAAGCAAAGTGATCCTGTTTTAAGACGGCAATCCGCTCATCGGGTCCTGTCGAGACAGTTCCAGACTGCGGGTCCTCATCACCGGACAGAACACGCAAAAACGTGGACTTGCCTGTTCCGTTCGCACCGATGACACCGTAGCAGTTGCCGGGTGTGAACTTCAGATTGACCTCTTCAAACAATTTTTTATCCGCATATCGCAAACTCACATTATTAACCGATATCATGCATTAACGTCCTCCAATTCTTTTCATTACTGTCAGCTTAAGTTATTTCATATGTTTCGTCAACGTTCATTGCGCGTTGTAAGCTGCCTGTTTAATTCCCAGAGAGCGGTAGGGCACTTCAATATTAAAGGCAATATTGTCAGCTTCCAGATCAATTTGCTTAACGCTTATATGGAAGTTGCTTTTGATGTCCATATCGGTTACCGCGACATAAATTTCTTCTTCGGCAGGATTAACCGTTACCCACTCCGGCATTGGCAAGTACTTTTCCAGGTATTCCATGATCTTCTTGTTCGGCAGTGCCAGTTTCCCAATTGAAATTGATTTCTGTTTAAGCGTAATATCACCATTTTTCTGCACAATTGGTTCAAGGTGCACCGATAGCGGAACAGTAGTGGAAAATACGGGCAGTTCACCGGCCAGCTCAACATCTTTATCCAGTGAGACGTGATATTGGTGACCATCGCCTTTTAAAAGTTTTTCCAAATAGGCGTTAATCAGTTGATCTAAATTTTGTTTCGTTGTACGCACAACGAATTCCGAACGGAGCTGGGTATGGTGATCAGCCGGATCGGGCTCTTCCGTTTCAGATACTGGCCAGAAGATTAGAATGGCAATACACGCAAGGGCCAGAACGTTTACCCCAAGCAGCAGAAAAAACCAGCGTCTCCATTTATGCACTTTTTGTTTTGACACGGCACACCCCCCTTAGTCGTCAATTATATGATTCAGTACCCGTTTGGCCATCCGCTGATAACCCTCATGGCTGGGATGGAAATTATCATCGGCGAATAGATCAGTATTTCCGGATGCGAACAGGTCGTCAATCGGAATAAATGCTGCCTGATCGTATTCTTCCGTTATATTCTGTCCTGTTTCATTCCAGTCATCAACGATCATGTCAAGTTCATCAATAGAGTCAAAATAATGCTCAAACGGATTATAAATACCTATTAAATAAATGGCGGCGTCTTGATTTAGATCATGAATGTTATTGAAAATGCGTTGCAGCCGGTGTTTGTACGCTTGTTTAGCCGGCTTAAACTGCTCTATGTGCAAGTCGGTTACGTTTTCTTTAACAACCTGCATAATATCATTAGCACCGATTGTCACCAGCACCATATCGGCATGTTTAATTGAATCCGTGATTTTAGGCTGGCTGAGGCGCTCCAGCAACTGGTCTGAGCGATTGCCGCGTTTGCCGAAGTTGGCAAACGACATGATGTTTTTATTTTTATTAATTTGATTGTCTAAAATCCCCACATAACCGCCATCCACAACATCATCACCGACACCCTGGGTCAGTGAGTCGCCAACAGCGGTTACGTATGTTTTCTTATCTTTAAATAAATCCAGTGTCCGCTTGATGGTGTCATTTAAAAATTCCTTGAGTCCAGTGGCGGGTTCTTCCGATTCCTTGTTTATAGGCACGTCTTTCTGGGAAGCAGCGTTTGCCTGCCTGTCGCTGTCATGATTCGTTTGCTCATTAGCAGCATCATCTTTATGCTGCTGGCTCGCCTGATCATTCGTCTGTTGATCTGGGCTTGATGATTCAGAAAAAATTAAAAAACCAGCAAGAGCCACAAGCAAGACGCCTGCTATCGTCAGCACATACTTTTTTGTCATGTTTTACACCTGTCGTCCTTTGTCACGTAATCAGCACGTTTCATCGTAGAATGGCAACCCTTTACTTTGCAAGCTATAGCTTTTAGCATTTTTCATCTTTATGTTCTCTTCTATTATAGCATATTCACGCTTGTATCAGCCCTATAAAAAACAGGTTTAAACATTAAAATTCGCCCTCGAACTGAAGGCGAATTTTAAAATCATAGTCTCGTGTGAGCACTCAGGTGTGTACCATTTCTTCGGCGGGATTATGATGCCGCAGCCGATAAGCCTCCTCATATGCCCGTCTGCCGGAAATGACCGTAAGACCGGATGTGCGTGCCCGTTCAAGCGATTGATCGTAATGGGCGGCTGGCTGTTCCGTCCAGAGTATCGCTGTTTTCTGCTCGATGGCCTGTTCAGTTATTTCTGGCGGCAGTGTGTGCTGATTCGTCAGGATGGCATCCACCTGGTAAGGGGAAGCGTCTAAGCTTTCAGAGGTGCCGCTGTCCTCTGTACCAATCGGGACAATCTGAAAGCCGGATTGTTTCAGCTGGCTGACATCTTCAGCAAAACGATCATCCCCTGAGTTCAGTCCAAAAACGGCGATGGTTTTAGGCCGTACTGTCCCATTTGTCCGGTCGAAAGGTGAGTGAAGCAGCCATCTGATCGCGTCATCTTCGGTTGGCTGGATGGCAGCTGGCCGCCCGGAGGCTTTCGCAATGGCCTGATCCAGATCAGCCAAAATATCCTGTGTTGCTTCAAGGCCAACTGACAAGCGAACTAATTCTTCCGTTACACCGCTTTGCGTCAGTTCATCTGTACTTAACTGCTGGTGAGTGGTTGAGGCCGGGTGAATGATCAGCGACTTCGCATCGCCTACGTTGGCAACATGGGACCAGAGCGTCACATTGTCAATTAGCTCCTGGCCGACTTTTCGTCCCCCTTCAACGCCAAATGTAATGATAGAGCCGTAACCACTGTCTAAATATTTATTGGCCAATTGATGCGAGGGGTGCCCCGGATGTCCTGGGTAATTTACCCATTCAACGGCTGGGTGGCTGTTCAGAAAATCTGCTACAACAGCAGCATTTGCGTTATGACGTTCGACCCTCAAGTGCAGTGTTTCCAGGCCCTGCAGCAATAAAAAAGCATTTTGCGGGCTCAAACAGGCACCAATATCACGTAATAGCTGGACACGCAATTTCATGGCAAACGCTGCCGGACTTAGATCGGCATAACGCAGACCATTATAGCTGTCATCTGGTTCTGTGAATTCGGGGAAGTTGCCATTATCCCATTGAAAACGTCCGCCATCGATAACGACACCTGCAATTGCCGTGCCGTGACCGCCAATCCATTTAGTGGCTGAATGGACGACAACATCAGCACCCCAGCTGATAGGCCGCGTCCCGTAAGGTGTAGCGAATGTATTATCAATGATAAGCGGGATCCCGTTTCGGTGTGCTATCGCGGCAATGGTCTCCACATCCAATATGTTCAGGCCTGGATTGGTAATAATTTCGCCGAAAAAGGCTTTTGTATTGGCGGTGATGGCTTTTTCGAAAGCGGCTGGATCGGTTCCATCGACAAATGTGACATGGATGCCGTATCTGGGCAGGGTATTGGCGAACAAGTTGTGTGTCCCGCCGTACAGACTGCTGTCGGCGATAATCTCATCACCACTGCTGGCCAGGTTTAAAATCGACAGTGTAATGGCAGCCATGCCGGAAGCAACGGCAACAGCTGCTGAGCCATCCTCCAAAAGAGCCATTCGCTGCTCGAAAGCATCGACGGTGGGGTTCATCATACGTGAGTAGATATTACCCTCTTCGGTCAGGCCGAAGAGATTGTGTGCGTGCTCCGTGTCGTCAAAAACATAGGATGTTGTCTGATGAATCGGGACCGCTCGCGCCCCTGTTTCTGGATCGGGTTTCTGCCCTCCGTGAAGTAATTGAGTCTCTTGACTGTACAGGTTGAATGGTGTCATTGGAATTCCTCCTTTGAAAATGATTGCGGGCTTTCTTAGCCAATTGGCATCATCATTCCGTTAACCAGGAAAAGAAAACCTCCTTCAGAAAAGAAGGAGGCTGACATAGCGCTAATCCTTCTCTTATCTGTCAGAATCTGCTCTAGTCTGCAGGATTTAGCACCTTTCAAAGTCATATCGCCGGACTTGATGGTTGCCGGGTTTCATTGGGCCTGGTCCCTCCACCGCTCGCAATAAGAGATTTTAATTTTTATTAATTAACTGAATATTATAGATGACCTGGTGGGCGTTCGTCAAGTTGTTTTTAAAATTTTATCGCTGGGTATATCATTTAGTGAGAGATGTCAACTATATGTATCTCAGCTGGGAGGTGAAATGGTGCTTAATCAGGCAGTTTTATAAAGTTATTCCAGAGACTTTCACCTAGTATCTGGCTAAGAGGTTATACGGTTTATGACAAAAGGGCAAATTAACAGCACATCCAGCTTGGCTCTAACGTATGAAGGAAAATTATGCTATATTATGGATAGTGGCCATATGCTGAAGAGGGGTTTTAACAAGTGAACATTATATCATTCTTTCTAGGCTTGATCCTTGTTTTGAACATTGCCCTGGCTTTTACGGTTATCTTTCTGGAACGAAAAGATGCGTCCACAACATGGGCCTGGCTAATGGTCCTTTTGTTCATTCCGATACTTGGATTTATTTTATATTTAATTTTCGGCAGACGGATCAGTGGCCAGCATATCTTTACATGGGATACCAAAGCCAGACTAGGGGTGAAATTTGCTGTCCAAAAACAGCTGCGAGCACTGGAAAACGGCACGTTCCATTTTAAAAATGATGCGTTGGCTGATTATAAAGATCTGTATTATTTGCATCTGCGCAATGATGATGCGATTTTGACACAAAATAATGATGTTAAGATCTTTACAGATGGCGCGAAAAAATTTCAGACCCTTATGCAGGACATGGAACAGGCGACGGATCATATTCATCTGCAGTATTATATTCTCCGCAATGACTGGCTTGGTGAGCGGACAGCCAAAATACTTATCCGAAAGGCGCGGCAAGGGCTGGAAGTGCGCGTTCTTTACGATGATATGGGGTCACGGAAAATTAACCGGAACTTCTTGCGGCGACTGAAACAAGAGGGGGTCATGATTGAATCTTTTTTTCCGCCGAAAATCCCTAAAGTCAATTTAAAAATTAATTACCGCAACCACCGCAAACTGGCTATCATTGATGGTGCAATCGGTTATATTGGCGGGTTTAACATCGGTGATGAATACCTCGGTTATAATCGCAGGTTCGGCTTTTGGCGGGACACGCATCTGCGGGTCGTCGGCAATGCAGTTGAGAATATGCAGACCCGGTTCATTCTGGACTGGAACCAGGCTTCGCGCAATCATATCATGTATGATGAGCGCTATTTCACGCCTAAGGCTGGTGGTGACATCGGGATGCAGATTGTTTCAAGCGGGCCTGATTCAGACTGGGAGCAAATTAAAAACGGCTATATTAAAATGATCATGTCGGCAAAAGAGTATATCTGCATCCAGACGCCCTACTTTATTCCTGATGACAGTCTGCAGGATGCACTCAGGATTGCAACCCTGTCGGGGGTTAATGTCAAACTTATGATTCCAAATAAGCCTGATCACCCATTTGTATACTGGGCTACATTCTCTTATATCGGAGATCTGTTGAATGCAGGGGCACAGGTTTATATTTATCAAAATGGTTTTCTGCACGCGAAAACATTGATTGTTGATGGCAAAATTGCATCAGTCGGCACAGCCAATATTGATGTGCGCAGTTTTCGCCTGAATTTCGAGGTGAACGCTTTTATGTATAATCAGGGCGTGTCTCAGGAATTATTGGATGCTTTTTACCGGGATATGGCGCGCTCAACCCAAATGACCCGAACACTGTACCAGAACCGCTCGCTTGGCATTCGGTTTAAAGAGTCCATAGCCCGTTTGCTCTCCCCCGTTTTATAAGTATTAGCGCTATAATCGTGCTACAATGGGGGAGAATACTTATGAAACAAGAAGAATTGGAGGCAACATTATGGAGTCAAAACCATGCAAAAATTCATTAGCTGTTAAAACATCACACGTGCTGCCGCCGGACACGAATAACCATGGTACATTATTTGGCGGTAAGCTAATGGCGCATATTGATGACGTTGCAGCCATATCGGCTGTCAGACACGCACGCAAACCTGTTGTAACGGCATCAACTGATTCGGTTGATTTTCTGGCACCGGTTAAAGAAACGGATTCCGTATGCGTGGAGGCATTTGTTACATGGACACACCACACGTCAATGGAAGTGTTTGCTAAAACCGTGAAGGAAGATTTGTTAACAGGTGAGCGTGAGGTGTGCACGACCGCATTTCTGACGTATGTTGCGATTGAAGATGATGGCAAGCCGGCGCAGGTACCAGTTGTCTATCCGGAATCCGCTCAGGAAAAGCAATTGCACGAAGGGGCACCGGAACGTGCGGAAGAGCGGAAAAAGCGCCGTTCGCATTCCAAAGCGGTTGCAGCTGACTTTGGCACCGATTATCCGTGGAATGGCAACGCCTGATCAGGCCGTCACAACGCCATATTACTGGTGTTGTGGTTAATCAGGCCAGAGAAACGATATAATTTGCGAACAGTTAGATTATTTGGTAAATAACATTATTTATGACATAATAATAGTGATATCAATTTGTTTGGAGGTAATCATATGGTCGCTCGTGAAACAATGGAAAAATACGCGGATCTGGCGCTGAGAACCGGTGTTAATCTGCAGCAGAATCAGGCACTCATGATCAATGCACCGATTGAAGGGTCGGATTTTACACGTATTGTCGCCCGGAAAGCCTATGAGATGGGCGCGAAGAATGTACATATTAACTGGGCCGATGACGAGCTGACACGTCTGAAGTATGAAAATGCTCCGGATGAAGTGATCGGTCATGTTCCGGACTGGAAGGTTGACATGCAGGAATCATTTGCTGAAGATGGCGCCGCAGTGCTGTCCATTAAGGCCACCGATCCGGATCTGCTGAAAGGAATTGATTCAGCGCGTGTGGCAATGGCAAATAAAGCATCTGCTGAAGCCATGCAAAACTTCCGCCAATATACGATGAATGACCGGATTACGTGGTCAATCATCGCCATTCCAACGGGGGACTGGGCACAAAAGGTATTTCCGGGTAAATCCCGTGAGGAAGCAGTCGCAAGTCTTTGGGATGCCATTGTCTCGATTGTCCGGGTTGACAAGGACGATCCCGTAGCAGCTTGGCGGGAGCATAATCAAACGCTGGAGACAGCCCGGGAGATTCTGAACCGGAAGCAATATCAGAAACTTATCTACAAGGCACCGGGAACAGATTTCGAAATTGCCTTGCCAAAAGGTCACCTGTGGAAAGGCGGATCAGCTGTATCGGAGCAGGGGACAACCTTTAATCCAAATATGCCGACTGAGGAAGTCTTCACGATGCCCCATAAATATGCCGTGAACGGCACGGTTTCCAATACGAAGCCGCTTAATTATGGCGGCAATGTGATTGACGGGTTCAGCCTGACCTTTAAAGACGGCAAAGTTGTTGATTTCCAGGCAGAACAGGGTGAAGAGACCCTGAAGCATTTGCTTGATACCGATGAGGGCTCGCGCCGTTTGGGTGAAGTTGCACTCGTACCGGATGAATCACCGGTATCCCAGTCAGGCCTGATTTTTTACAATACGCTGTTTGATGAGAATGCATCCTGTCATATTGCGCTTGGCAAAGCCTATCCGACCAATTTGGAAGGTGGCTCCGGCATGACGAACGAGGAGCTTGATCAGCATGGTGTGAATGACAGTTTAAGCCATGTGGACTTTATGATCGGCTCAGATCAGCTGGATATTGATGGCGTTCTGGAAGACGGCACGACTGAGGCTGTTTTTCGCAACGGAACATGGGCCATAGACGTTACCGGCAAGTAAGCGGCTCCGGCTGCTGAGGAGGCTCACCAGCCGCCTGCGGAAAGCGGCGTCTATTTTAGGAGCGGTTAGTCGGATGAGCCATTTATTTGGGCTGTTTGGACTTGTGTTTGACAAAACACTCGTCCCAGCCCTTTTTTAATGACTTTTAACGATTGTGGACATACAACCTGCTTACATAAAACCATTTTTAACCAGAACGGCTTTAATCGTTGTATAGTCATAGGTATCTGAAAGCATTTCTTTTAATGGTTTCAGTTTTGGCTCGTCAGTATTATGGCGGGCAGTTAAAATGGCCGCTTCTGCATCGGTGTTGAAAAATATCTCCCAGGCAATGGGATGGCCATCTTTAAAGGCCTTGAACAGGTGACTTTCAACCGTCTGGGATGTCATGTCCCGGATGAGCGCAATTTCCTGAATAGATTTACCCGACTGAAACATCGTATAGCTGATCACGTGACTTGGCCGCTCGTCAGCCTGCTTTTCCTGTTTGGGCGGCGACGGCTGATGGCTCGTCACTCTGACAGGTTTTTTCACGTCGGGATGCGTCTTAAGCCACGCTTGAACGGCTTCCAGAAATGCTTCTCCGTATTGTTCATATTTCTTATCGCCGACACCCTTAATTGTCAGCATAGCCTCTTTCGTTTCTGGTAAATAGCGGCTTATCTCTTTGAGCGTTGCATCGTTAAACAGCACGTACGGGGGAACGCCTTGCTCGTCCGCCATTGTCCGCCGCAGGTTTCGTAATGAGGCAAACAAATCCTCCTGATAATCAGCCTGTTCGCGTTCGGGAATAGGCGCGGTATACATGAAGACCGGATGTTTTCCTGTCAGCACATCAACCGAATACTGATTTAATTGCAATGTCGGGTATTTGCCGTCACGGGTGGCCAGTAAACGTTCAGCGACCAGGAATTGAATCCTTTCCGCAATGGCTTTTTCGGTATAAGCGGACAGAATGCCAAAGGTGGAGAGTTTCGTTAAGCCGAATTGGCGGATCCGGTTGTCGCGGGACCCCTTCAGCACTTTGGCCGTCATGCTTATGCCAAAACGCTCATCCATGCGTTTAACGCAGGATAGAATCATTTGCGCTTCTTCTGTGATGTCGACGCGCTCCTGCAGCTGACGGCAGTTGCTGCAGCGTCCGCAGTTTTTTCCGCCGGACACCTCGTCATGAAAATAATCAAGGATATAATCGGTCAGGCATCCTTGTGTATGACAATAGTTAATCATCGCCTGCAGCTTTTGGTATTCGTGCTGTTTTTTCTCATCGTCGAGCACGGATTGTTCAATTAAAAACTTTTGCAGCTGCACATCCTGCGGGGAAAATAATAGAATACAATCGCTGTGATCGCCATCACGGCCTGCTCTGCCTGCTTCCTGATAGTAGGCCTCAATCGTCATCGGCATGGCGTAATGAATGATGAAACGTACATCGGGTTTATCAATGCCCATACCAAATGCGTTGGTGGCAATCATGATGGTCTTGTCATCATGGATAAAGGCAGCTTGTGCTTGTTTGCGTTCATCTTCTGTCAGGCCGGCATGGTATTTAGCAACTGAGAACCCGCGTTTTTCCAATTGGTCTTTCAGTGTATCGGCCTGTTTGCGTGTGGCTGTGTAAATGATACCGGACTCTTCGGGATGCTCCGTCAGAAATGACTGAACATACGTTGGTTTATTCTTTCCCTTAACGATATGAAACGCCAGATTGTCGCGTTCAAATCCCGTTTTGATAACGTGTTCGCTGTCAATCTGTAATAATGTCTGGATATCGGCGATAACATCGCTTGTCGCCGTTGCCGTTAAGGCTGTGGTGACTGGAATGTTGGGGAGTTGCTGCAAATTCGGTATAATCGACCGGTAACTGGGACGGAAATCATGTCCCCACTCGGAAATGCAGTGGGCTTCATCAAACGCAACCAGCGCGATCGGAATCTGTTTTATGGCGGCCATGAAGCGCCCAGACTCAAATCGTTCGGGTGCGGCGTATACAAATTTGTATCTGCCAGCTTCAATATCAGCAAGGCGCGTCTTCTGTTCGCTGGCAGACAGGGAGCTGTTTATATAGGTTGCCGCGATGCCCTGAGCCTGTAATGCATCGACCTGGTCCTTCATTAGGGAAATGAGCGGCGATATAATAATGGCGGTGCCCTCATGTGCCAGTCCAGGGATTTGTTAGCAGAGAGATTTGCCTCCGCCCGTCGGCATCACGGCTAATGTGTTGTGGTTAGTGATAATGGAATCAATTGTCTGTTTTTGGCCGTTTCGGAATGTATCATAGCCAAAGTAGGTTTTTAATAGATAGTCAGGTTGTTTTGTCAAAACGTCAATGCCCCCTCTGGGAGGTTTGCCCGGCAGACTGATCCGGGCGCAATTCAGTCTGCCGAAAGCCCACACATAATCTGTTCTCCAGCTTAACATACCGTTTATGGCAGTGCCTATTAGAAAAACACCGCACTCAGCTGATCCAGCACCGTCACAAGCTGTATTGCGGGCTGTCAGTCACCAGCCTTAACGTGCGTGGGACGCTTTCGTTTTATTTTTAAAGATATAGCCAATCAAGCCGCCAATAATGGCCGGGAACAGCCAGCCAAGACCAATGGAGGAGAAGGGCAGTTTTTCCATAATGGCCGCAATCTCGGGCATGTTAACGCCAAATTCATTGAGCCCATCATAGAGAGCAGCAATCGCTGTCAGCAGAATGGCACCGCGATAAACTGTTCTGTAGCCGCCGAAAAACTTGTGCAAAAACGTCAGGATAATCAGCACGATGGCAATTGGATAAATAAACGTAAGCACCGGTACCGATACACCGACAATGGTGTTCAGGCCCTGATTGGCAATCACATAGCTGCCAATGGTGATAACGCTGATAATCCAGCGGTACGAAATGCCTGTCAGCTTATTAAAGAATTGCCCGCAGGCGACGACAAGACCGACTGATGTCGAAAAACAGGCAAGAGCGACGATCAGACCGAGTATCAGAGCACCGAAACTGCCAAAGATGCCTTCTGCGGCACTTGATAGAATGTCCCCGCCATTGGTGAAGTCACCCGCATCACCCATTCTGGTGCCGATCCAGCCAATGGATGTGTAAACGACTGCAAGGGCGATGCCTGCAACAGAGCCAGTCTTAAGAGTCGCTTTCATCAGACCTTTTCGGGTGGAGATGCCGCGGTCTTTAAATGCATTCACAACGATAATCCCAAAAGCAAGGGCCGCAATGGCATCCATCGTCAGATAGCCTTCCGCAAATCCGTTGAAAAAGGGAGCAGTTGCATAGTCTGCACTCGGCGGTCCTGCTGCTGTCTGATCCAAAAGCAGAAATCCACCAATGCAGATTACGATCAGGGCAAGCAGCAAGATTGGTGTCAGCCATTGGCCAATCCGATCGACAAGTTTCGACGGATTCATGCTGACAAGAAGAACTGCTATAAAGAAAATGGTCGTGAATATGAACAGCAAACCGCTTGTCCCAGCCGTAAATGGCTCAACCGTCATTTCAAATGCGACAGTTGAGGCACGCGGAATTCCGAAAAACGGGCCGATTGCCAGATAAACGACTGTTGTAAAGATCAGACCGAACAGCGGATGTACGTGATCGGCCAGTTCCCTGGCATCATTGCTGACAAAGGAAACCGCAGCAACCGCCACTACCGGCAGGCCGACTCCGGTTAAAATAAAACCGATGATGGCAGGCCAGAAAGATGTCCCTGCTTCAATGCCTAAGGTAGGCGGGTAGATCAAATTGCCAGCACCAAAAAATAAAGCAAACAGCATAAAACCGATGATGAGTGTATCTTTTTTCATAAAGGCGTACTCCTCTCGCTGGTTATTAACAAAAAAAGGTAAATTGTAAGAAAATTAAAGTTTAAAATATTTAGAAATGGGATTAGAGCAAACGTAGTTTAACAAAACGTGACGAAATATGTCAATTTATTTTAAACATTTACGTTTGTTCGGGTTATAATTGTTATGCCGGTTTTAAAATTAAATTGTTTACAATTAGATTCAGCACATTTAGAATGACCTTATCACTTAGAAATGAACGGGCAGCAACAATCCTGTGCTCATGGTATTGCGTTATAGTGTGAGCGATAAAGGGGAGCGGGCTGCCCATTACTATGTGTTTTTTTAGTCCTCTGCCATGCCGTCATGCAGGTGTTGCTACGCACCTCTGACAATTTCGATGCAACTTGTATTCTATCAAGAGAAGCCGGGCTGAGCAGCAGCTTCCAGTTGCCGCACCGGTGCCAGACACGTCCAGGCATCGAAAATTTTTCTCTTTTGTGTACCAAATGCTTGTACCTGCATATACAACACTGGATTGGTATATGTGGCATATGAACGATAAATGATTTAAAGGGGGGAAGCGTATGCTGCCATCTCTTTTATTTGAAGTTATGCTGATCGGTCTTTTAGGAGTAGGTTCGCAATGGATAGCCTGGCGGTACCGGATGCCGGCTATTGTTGTTATGTCGATCGTGGGGCTGCTTGCCGGACCGATTCTGGGATTTATGAATCCGGAAAAAGATTTTGGTGAACTGTATAACCCGATTATATCCGTAGCTGTTGCGATCATTTTATTTGAAGGCAGTTTGAACTTAAGTTTTAAGGAAATCCGGGGTCTGGGCCGTCCCGTTTTTCGCATTGCCACCATTGGTGTGTTTCTGGGCTGGGTCCTTGGATCACTGACGGCGCATTATGTCATTGGTTTAAGCTGGGCTGCCGCATTTGTTATCGGCGCGTTG
Organism: Lentibacillus kimchii; assembly: GCF_042666895.1. GTDB lineage: Bacteria > Bacillota > Bacilli > Bacillales > Amphibacillaceae > Lentibacillus > Lentibacillus kimchii. Next base: position 74,777 of record NZ_JBHTGR010000056.1, on the reverse strand, counting down.
TTTATTGTGACAGGCCCGACAGTCATTATGCCGCTTCTGCGTCAGTCCAAATTGCAGCCGCGTCCGGCGAAGATTCTGAAATGGGAAGGGATCATTGTCGATCCGCTCGGCGCCCTTCTAGCCGTTTTTGCATTTGAAATCATTGCCTTTTTAACAGCCAGCAATCCCGACGGTTCAGCCTTGCTCATATTTTTAGCGGCGTCTGTATTTGCGGCTGTAATGGGCTGGGCATGTGGTCTGGGGATAGGCTGGATGTTTGAAGTTGGCTATATCCCGGAATTTCTCAAATCACCTGCTGTCTTTATTATTGTCATTGCCTGTTTCACATTTGCCGATGAAATCGCGCACGAAACAGGGCTGCTTGCGGTGACAGCCATGGGCGTTACACTTGCCAACATGAACATCAGCTCAATTGACGACATGCGCCATTTTAAGGAAAATATTTCGTTACTGCTCATTTCGGCCATTTTTATTATGGTGACGGCTTCACTGCAGCTGGATACACTGCTGGAAGTATTTGATCCGAGTATTTTGGGTTATGTTTTATTAATGATGTTTATCGTCAGGCCATTGTCTATTTTTCTGTCGACGATTGGAACAGTCCTCTCCCTGAATGAAAAACTATTGCTGGGGTGGGTTGCACCGAGGGGGATTGTGGCTCTGACCGTTTCCAGCTACTTTGCGTCGATTTTAAGTCAGGCGGGCTACGCTGATGCGTCGCTGATTACGACGATCACGTTTGCGCTTGTGTTTTCGACGGTTGTTGCCAATGGTTTCTCAATTGGCTGGCTTGCCAAGAAGCTGAATCTGTCGAAGGAAGGCAGACCCGGTACACTGATTGTGGGCAGCAACAGTTTCACAGTGAACCTGGCTAAATCACTGCAGAAGGCAAAATCCCCCGTTATGGTGGTCGATTCATCGTGGAAAAATCTGCGAAAGGCCCGTGAAGCAGGCGTTCCCTTTTATCACGGGGAGATGTTATCGGAGCAGACTGAATACAATTTGGATACAATCCCTTATGATTATCTGATTGCTGCTTCGGAGTATGATGCTTATAATGCGCTTCTCTGTACAACGTTCATGCCGGAGTACGGGCGGACGAACGTGTTTAAAGTCAGGCCTTACCGCCGGAATATGAACGACACAGGCGATATGGTCAGAAAAGTCGGCGGACGCTTCCTGTTTAAACAGGAGCTGACACTGGAGGACTTAAACCAGAGAATCCGGGAAAATTATATTTTACGGCAAACGACACTTACAAGCCGGTACAACTATAAGCAATATTTGCAGGATAAAGCTGAAGAGACCATAAGACTGTACGTGATCAAACGATCAGGCCGGGTGCGCTATTTTTCAGAGGAAACACGGATTACACCGGAAGTCGGCGACGTTCTTGTCAGCCTGACACCGCCGGTTAAGGAGATCAACAAAATTAAAAAACGCCTGGAAAATCAGCGGAACAATGGCAACGGCAAAAGCCAGCCAAACGGCGAGCGTGGTGGCGTTGATCAAAGCAGTTAGCTAGCAGGGCCGGATCTTAATGAACCTATTAAAAAGAACCAGGGTGAGCCTTCATTGGCTTCCCCTGGTTCTTTTTAATCCAGCTGCTCCAATTGCTGGTTCAGCTTGGCGACGCGTTCCTCAATTTCAATCAACTTGTTCTCACCGGTTGATGTGTCCACACCAAATGAGGTTGCTTTTTCCACGTCACCCTGAATTCTTGCATAATCCGATTTCAGCTCGGCTAATTCCGCTTCGATTTGTCCTTTGGTCACACTGATCACTCCCTGCTCTTTAGTTTACTGAAAATGGCGTGTGAAAACAAGGATGCCTCAAGATTTATGGTCGCTGCGGCATCACAAGAGAGCAGCGTCTTCATCCTCATGCTCATCCTGATAAGTCTCGTAGAAATGACTGATGATTGTCTTGGCCACTGTATAGACAGGAATGACAAACAGCATCCCGAGCAGTCCAGCAATACTGCCTGCAGCCAGCACGAGTGTAATAACGGTTAATGGGTGCAGGTGCAGCACTTTGCCGATGACATTCGGCGATATCAGGTTGCTTTCAATTTGCTGGGCAACAAGCATGACAAGCGCTACCCAAATTGGCATGAGCGGGTCCTGAAAAAGCCCGACAAGCATGCCAGGGACAACCCCGATATAGGCCCCGAGAAATGGGATGACACTGAGAATCATCCCGAACAGAGCCAGTGTCAGAGCATACTTAAGACCGATCAGCACATAGCCGATATACAGCATAACACCTATACAAAAGGCAACAACTAATTGCCCCATAATATAGGACGTTAATGTTTCATCAATCTTATGCAACAGTGCACGCAGATTAGCTGCCTTCTTCTTTTTAAGAAACTGTGTGATAAACGGGACAAATTTCTCGCCGTCTTTCAGCATGAAAAACAGGAAAAAAGGAATCAGAACAACGGCAAATAGAATGCCGATAAACTCACTGATAAAGCCAAAAATGAATGACATCGCTGACTCGATATAGGTTTGCAGGTTTGATGTCACGTTATCAATGGTATCGTTTATCCCCGGAGGAATGACGTTCTGGTTTGCTTGTACATAATTGACGAGATCCTGAACGGCCGCAACCATGGCTGGTATGTTATTGACCAGATTATTGAACTGGGTTTGGAGAATAGGCATAAGATAGCGTGCAACGATATACAGCAGGAGCAGCAGCAATACAAAGACAAGCAATATTGCAACGATACGGTTTAGTTTCATTTTTTCCAATAAATGCATGACCGGCCGGGTTATATAAAATAGGAGACCTGCTCCGATCACCGGCAGAGCGACAGCGCCGACATATGTAAAAATGGGTTCGAAAATAAAATCAGCGGCTGATACTAATAATAAAAGCAGGAAACCAAGAATCAGGACGATTAATGCTTGGAACCAGCGTTTGTTGATCATGATAATCACATCTCTCTGTTAATTTATGTCAATGTCTATTGTAACGGCTCGGGCACTTAATAGAAAGGTATTTTGTCAGGTTAGCCGACAAACGATTCATTTAAACATTGTTGCCAGTGTCTATCGAGACATAATACGGGAAAAGCGGGCAGAATTTCTGGCTGCGACTGGTTGACAAATTGTGCAATAGACGGTTTAATAGAATGTAATAAGAATTGTTTCTGAAGGGGAGTAGCTGCACAATACAAGTCGTCAATACGAGATCGTCTATCTCCGGCTTGATTGGCAACGAACGTTGTTAGCGAGACCTTTACCATGCTGGTAAGGGTCTTTTTTTGGTCCTTGCCTATGGGCGGGGCTATTTTTTATGGGTTTTGGCAGCCGGCAATGGGTCCCGCCCCCAACCATACCACGAGGGGGAAAATCAGTGGAAACGTCATTAGTGATCGAGTATTTATGGGTCCTGGTTGTCCTGATTGGTCTGGAAGGGCTGCTTGCTGCTGATAACGCATTGGTTCTGGCCATTATGGTTAAGCACCTTTCGCCAAAAGATCGGAAAAAGGCTTTGTTCTACGGACTTGCCGGGGCATTTGTCCTGCGGTTTGGTTCCTTGTATATTATTTCGTTTCTTGTCGATGTCTGGGAGATACAAGCCTTGGGTGCTATCTATCTGCTTGTTATTTCCGGCAAAAATTTATATGATGTATGGACAGGTCGTGCAGGTACTGATGAAACGGACGTCAAACCGGCCAAAAATGGGAGTGGTTTTTGGCTGACGGTTGTTAAAATTGAGTTTGCGGATCTGGCATTTGCTGTCGATTCGATTTTGGCTGCTGTGGCTCTTGCGGTGGCTTTGCCGGAGACCTCATGGCCGCAGATCGGCAGTCTTGACGGGGCACAATTTGCCGTTGTGTTCGCCGGCGGGATGATTGGTCTGATTATTATGCGGTTTGCCGCGAACCTGTTTGTGGATTTGTTAAACAAACGGCCTGGTCTGGAAATTGCCGCATTTGTGATTGTAGGCTGGGTTGGTGTGAAGTTATCGGTGCTGGTGCTGGCTCATGAGGAGATTGGGCTGATACCGCACGCATTTCCGCAGTCAGCAGTCTGGAAGCTTATCTTTTATACGGTGCTGGTTGCGACTGCCGTTATCGGCTGGTTCTCTTCGGGGCAGAAGACGTCAGAACCGCCGCAGCAGACCTTTTCTGAACAAAGGGGTGATGACTAGATGGCTGTAAGGCTAAAACGTATTTATGATCAGGCAGAGCAGGATGATGGTCTTCGTGTTTTGGTTGACCGGGTCTGGCCAAGAGGCGTGGCCAAAGATAAAGCGCAGCTGGATCATTGGCTAAAAAGTATTGGGCCGTCCAAAGAATTGCGCCAATGGTTCGGGCATGATCCGGAAAAATACATGACATTTAAAGAGCGCTATGAGAATGAACTGAAGGAAGGAAGTCAGCATGAAGCGTGGGAGCAGCTGAAAGACCTGGCTGATGGGACGAAACAGCTGACTTTGCTGTTTGCCTCCAAGGATGAGGAACATAATCAGGCCAGAGTGCTCAAGGAGCTGTTGGACAAGTCTTAACAGGACGATAACGGAGCAGCTCTTGCGGCACTGGCCGCAATATTTTAACCTGAGGTGATTGTATGGCACAGCATCATTTTCATTTGCAGGCAGACTGGCCGGGCGGGCGAGACAGTACGGGTCAGATTGATGCCGGCAACCTGAAGACCTCCATTTCGATTCCGCCGGAGATGGATGGACCTGGCGTCGGGACGAATCCGGATGAGATGCTTTTGGGGGCTGCTGCGACGTGTTACGTTATTACACTGGCAGCGATGATTGAACGCGCGGAGCTCCCGCTTAAAGAGATGTCGCTGGATTCAGAAGGCATTGTCGACGTTACCAATGGTGTCATGACGTATGACAAAATTATTCACAGACCTTATGCAGCCCTCAAGGATGGTGCCGGCGATGCGGATTACCAGAAGCTGCATAAACTGGTTGAAAAAGCTGAATCAAGCTGTATGATTTCCCGTGCCATCAAGGGCAATGTCGCTATCGAACTGCAGCCGACGATTCAATAAGACTCAATGCAGCGTTCACAGTGTTTAGCAGACATGAGCACATGACCGCTGCGGGAAAATGCTGGGCTTTCCGGGGGCAGCTGGCAAGCCTCCTCGGCCTGTCGGCCTGCGGGGTCTTGCCTATGCCTTTGCTCCCCCAGGAGTCTTCGCATTTTCCCTTCGCTTTATTTAGTGACTAAATTCAGATAATTAGCTTGGGAGGCAGTCTCAGGCTTTTTTAGTGTGCTGTGGTATTTTTGTCTGAAATATTAATGTGGCCGTGCTTATTATGTTACGATGAAAGGAGTTGAAGGATCGGAATGATAGGAGGGCTGAGCATGCCTGTTTGTGACAACTGCGGATCCAGCTGGACGTGGGGGGCAGACATTTAAAAAGTCTTTCACACTGGATACGGGTATGGTTTGTCCATATTGTGGTGAGAAGCAATACGTGACACAGCGTTCCCGGAAGAAAAACGCATTGTATGCTTTTATAGCACCTGTCTTGCTGCTGCTTATTCTGTTCATTCTGATTTATTTAGGTGTTTATCCCAATTTAGTCGAATTATCTAATGAAGAGGAGCTTCCTTTTTAAATCTTCTTCTGATTGAGAGGTGCATGATGCTGAATATCAAAACGATTGACCGGGCTTTATTAGCGGGTCTTGCGGCTGGAATTGCTGCGTTTATAATGGCGTTTTTCTTTCCGGATACGAGTAAATTCATATCTATCATTATCGGTGCGCTGGCAGCGTGCGCCGGCTATATGATTGGTGATAAATTGTTTGCAGGAGACGATCAGACCAAGGGACGTTAGCTGCCATTCAGGAAAATCGCACTGATAACGTCTACTTCCTGATCAGACTTAAAACGTTAGCCAGCACCTGTGCGTCACCTGCTGCAAAGTATCCTGCAAACGGACAGCCAATGGTTTGTACGCGTTCAACTGCATTATCAATCTGGAACTCATCAGGTCTCAAATCATCTGTGAGCTCCTCCCAGAAAAGAGGCGCGGCAACTGTGGCATCTTCGCGTTTTCTCGGTGAGTAGGGCGCAACGATGGTTTTGCCTTCCGCGTGCTGCAGGTAATCGATATACAGCCGCCCGCCACGCTTAGCCTTTAACCGCTCTGTTGTAAATAAATCCGGATAGCTGTTTTCCAGCGTCCAGGCCACCGCCTGCGTCAGAACACCTGTCTCCTCATAAGTCAAACTGTCAGACGGCAGAGGAATATGCACCTGCAAGCCTTTCCCGCCCGATGTTTTCAAAAACGACACAAGCTGCAGATCATCCAATACCTGCTTTAATAAACGCGCTGCTTGGATGGCAAGGGTAAATTGCTCACGTCCAGGCGGGTCCAGATCAAATACAATTTCACGCGGTTTAACCTGATCCGCTGTCTGAAATGGAATGTGATATTCCAGCGCGCCCTGATTAGCGAGCCATATAAGCGCGTCTGTCGTATTGCAGACAAAACGTTTGTCCCCATCGTGTGTGATCCCTTTGAGAAAGTCCGGTGCGTCGTCAGGCCGGCTTTTTTGAAAAAAAGATTCACCCTGAACGCCGTCCGGACAACGGATGATTGTCAGCAGACGTTCACGAAGAAACGGCAGCATATAAGGCGCGATGTTTCGCATATACACCAGCAAGTCACCTTTCGCCAGGTCCGCACGCGGCCAAAATGCTTTCGCGGTATGCGTGACGTCAACTGCTTCTGGAAACATAGCCAGATCGAGCTGTGCCTGATGCCATGTGCATGAGGAAGCTGATTTCTCCGGTGTGAGACGGCGGAAATGCGGCTCTCGCAGCTCACCGCTGAGTAAATCCAATGTATGTATCGACGCACAGACTGCCGGCGGGAGCTCATAGCCCTCAGCGACCTGTCTTCCCTTTGTCCGGAATACGTCTTTTAGCGTACGCCATGTTTCCTCATCCAGTCCGTGTTTCACTTTTCCCAGTTCGACAATTTCCCCATTTTTATAAACAGCTGCGGTGACATAATCATTTTCCGGGTTGAAACGGGTCAAAAATGCCGCAATGGTTCGCCAATTTTTGATTTTAAACCAATCATGATGTTTTTCCCAGGCTGATACAGGCTATCACGCTGTTTGGCGACCAGTCCCTCACCCTTAGACGTCACAAGAGTCTGCCACAGGGCATGCGCATCCGTCGTGCAAGCAATATATTGCAGACGCTCTCCCAGCTGGTTCGTGTTGCCAAAAACCAGGGCCAGCTCGTGTTTACGCTGGGCAAATGGCTGGCCTTGACGTGAACTGCCGGCAGACGCCAAAAGATCAAACACCATAAAGCTCGCTGGATGCGCGGCAGCCTGTTCGTTAATCTTTTCTGTGTCCTGCAAGCGGCTGCGTTTCTGTATTAGCGCAAAGTTGGCCTGGTATGTGTGATTTAAGATAGCTAGTTCGCCGTCCAGTTCCAGAGGCAAATACGATTGGACGTGCGATTGCTCGGACCGGCACGCGTCAATAATCTCTGGGAATTTGCCACTTAAATCAGTTCCGTTGCGGCTGGTCAGCTGAACTGAATCATTTGTCCAGGTCAAAACACAGCGGAAACCATCATATTTCACTTCGTAAACCCAGGTCTCTCCGGAAGGTATCGTTTCACACATAATCGGCTGCATTAATGTCACGTTAAACACCTCTATGGGTAATTTGCCCTGAAGCTGGATAAATACACGTTCCAGAAGCCAAACTAACCGCCCAAAGGAGGATTTGCTATGCATACGATGTGGAAAGGGACCATCAGTTTCGGACTCGTGAATATCCCGGTGAAAATGCATGCGGCAACGGAAAATAAAGATATTCGGCTGCGTAATCTGCATAAAGAATGCCGAACTCCGATTAAATACGAGAAAGTATGCCCGAATTGTGATCGTGAAGTGACCAATGATGAGATCGTTAAAGCCTATGAATATGCCAAGAATAAATTTGTCGTGCTTGATGATGACGAACTGGCCGAACTCAAGAAAGAGCAGGCCGATAAGGCTGTGCAGATCATGGATTTTGTTGACATGGAAGAAATTGATCCGATCTATTTTGAGAAAAGCTACTATCTGTCGCCCAATGAGGGCGGGGCAAAATCCTATGGTCTGCTGCGGGAAGCGCTCGAGGATTCCGGTAAAATTGGCATTGCCAAGATCATGATCCGCTCCAAAGAACAGCTGGCGGTTATCCGGATTTATCAGAACACGCTTGTGGTGGAGACGATCCATTATCCGGATGAAGTCCGCGATGTGAAGGATGTGCCAAACGTGCCAGCTGAAAGCAATAATGACGCTAAGGAATTGGAAACAGCGAAGTTGCTGGTTGATGAGCTCTCGGCCGAATTTGATCCGGACAAATATCATGATACGTATCGGGAGGCTCTCATGGAGCTGATCGAAGCGAAAAAAGAAGGGGAAGAGGTCACGACAGCCGAAGATAAAGCCAAGCCGGATAATGTCACCAACTTAATGGATGCTCTGGAGAAATCGGTAGAACGTGCTCAAAAAGATGATGAGCCGCAGCCCAAACGAAAAATTGCACCTAAAGAAAAGAAAAAAATGGCGAAATAGCTTGTGTTTATAACGGATTTTTTTATGTCAGACGTGGCAAAATCAAAGCAAATTTATCATTCCAGTTACAAATGCTAACAACCTGATGAAATCAGTGCTCAGCGGTCGTAAGAATAAGTTAAAAGAGATATAGTGGAGAGTGACATCATAGGAATTTTGCATGTAAAGGGATGAGAAAAATGGCTAAAAGGGAAAGAAATCCGTATTTTGACAATGCCAGACTGGTCCTGATTTTTCTGGTCGTGTTTGGCCACCTTATTCAGCCATTCACGAGTGAATCCTCGGGTGTCAACACACTTTATCTCTGGATTTATACATTTCACATGCCGGCATTCATATTTTTGGCCGGTTTTTTTGCGAAAGGATCAGGATCCATCCGTGACATTATAAAATTAGCTAAAAAATTACTGGTGCCTTACTTGATTTTCCAGGTTATCTATACAGGGTATTACTTTTTGATTGGCAAAGATGGCTGGGAATTTGAGATGTTTTATCCGCACTGGGCTTTATGGTTTTTATTCAGTTTATTCAGCTGGCATATGCTTTTGATCGCGTTTAAACGAGTGCCTGCTGCTATGGGGCTGGCCATAACGGTTGGCATCGGGCTGATTGTCGGTTACTTTGGCGACATCGGACATTCATTCAGCCTCTCACGCACGTTTGTCTTTTTCCCATTTTTCCTGCTGGGGTACTTGGTGACGCAAAACCAGCTGGAATGGCTGAAACATATCCAGTTTAAAGCAGCTGCTGTTATTGTGATGCTTGCTGTTGCAGTTGGCATTTACTATGCGCCGGATTTTAATACAGGCTGGCTGCTCGCATCCAAGTCCTACAGCAGTCTGGGACTTCCGGAATATGGTATTATCGCAAGACTGCTTGTCTATGTCACATCGTTTGCGATGGCCGCAAGCTTTTTGGCGTGGATGCCACAGAAACACTATCCGCTGACGGTGTTTGGGACGCAAACCATTTATGTTTATTTATTGCATGGCTTTTTCGTGCAGTTTTTCCGGCAGGCGGATTTGTTTGCTGTGAATCATTTGGTCGATGTGCTGGGGCTGGCTGTTCTGGCAGCGCTCATTGTCTTCGCTCTCTCCAGCAGGCCGGTGCGCAGTATTTGGCAGCCGTTTGTTGAAGCAAAGGTCTCCATCCTGAAAGAAAAATTAAAACACCATGGGCGAAGAAGACGTATCAGTGCGTGAGACAACGGGGAACAGCGGACTGGTGAGCCGCCTTGGGGTCTCATCTATGTCTCTGTTCCTCGCAGGAGTCCTTAGAGTCGATAACCTAAGCTGGGTTACCACCATTGTGAGGCCGCGGGTTATTTAAAAGATCATGTGTGCAATCAGTGTAATGATCGGCAGCGTAATAAGGGTCCGCAGCAAAAAGATAATTACGAGATCCTTCATCGATACCGGAACTTTGGAGCCAAGCAAAAGTCCGCCGACTTCGGACAAGTAAACTAATTGTGTGACAGACAGCGCGCCGACAATAAACCGGGTGATTTCCGCTTTGATTGAGGCACCGATAACCGCGGGCAGGAACATATCCGTAAACCCGACTAACATCGTTTCGGACGCTTCTTTGGCGTAAGGCACCTGCATTAACTCCAAGAGCGGAATGAATGGCATGCCAAGCCAGCTGAACACAGGTGTATATTCCGCGAGAACCAGAGCGATCATTCCGAACGCCATGACAATTGGGGCAACCCCCATCCACATATCCAGGACATTCTGGCTGCCCTGTTTAAAAAACTGATAGATGCTTGTTTCCTGACGGGCTCTGTCTACCGCTTTTTTGTAGCCAAACGTTAAGCTGTTGTAGCCTTCCGGAATTTGTTCATTAATACCTGTTGAGGACGTATTAATATATGTGTCGTCTTTCCAGGACAGCGGCGGGATCCGCGGCATGATCAGGGCTGCGACAAATCCGGCGGCAATGACCGTCAAATAAAACGGCACAAACATGTGACCAAGGCCGACTTCACTGATGACGACCAGTGTAAATGTAATCGATACGAGTGAAAACGTCGTCCCGATAACGGCTGCCTCGCGTTTTGTGTAGTGGCCATCTTCATACTGCTTGCTTGTCATCAAAACGCCGATCGTCCCGTCGCCTACCCATGATGCAAGCGCATCAATCGAGGAGCGGCCGGGCAGTTTGAACAGTGGACGCATAATCTTGGTCATCAGGGTGCCGAAGAAATCCAAAAGGCCGTAATTCATCAGCAGCGGTAAAAACAAACCGGCAAATAAAAAGACGGCAAACAGGGTATGCAGCAAACTACCGAGCAATTTCCCACCTGTGTCGGGACCGTAAATCGCTTCGGGCCCCAGCTGAAAATACACCATGACCGCAAAGATAGCAGCAGCAACCCGTGTGATTGTCCAAAACAGGCTTTCGTAAAACAGTTTATGGAAGAAAGGTGTCCTCGCAAAGGCATTCGGCCCCATGATTCTTGCAAAAACGGTGAGAACAGCCGTCAGCACAATAATCACCATCATAATAGCCGAAAGTTCGCCACTCAGCCAATCCTGCAGCCAATTTGCGAGAACAGCAATGGGAATAGTCATCCCGTCCTCAGTGCTGACCGGTGTTATAAACATGAACACGCCAAGTAATGACGGAATAATAAATCGGAGGCGATCACCTATCGTATATGCGTTCTTCCCCATTGTTCCCCCTCCTCGATGTTCGTCTTTTTTCTATTATAAACGAATACAAGACCCTTGACTAGACAAAACATGACACGATTTTCGGCATTTTTTGAATTGTGAAGCATAAAGCCCAGACTGTATGGTTCTTGTAGAAAGTTTAACAGCATACGTTTAAATGGAGACAATAGCGGGAAAATACCTGTAAAGGATTATCCGTCACTGAGTACTGATCGGATGCCTGGTGATTTATTCATTGCAATCGTATGCTTGTTTAAAATCAATACGCCTAAGGAGTGGTGACGATGAGCGATTTCTTAAAAAAGGGCTTTTTACTTGGATTAGGAGCAGCTGTCTCCGGCAAAGAAAAAGTGACTAATAAACTGGACGAAATGGTGGAAAAAAATGAGCTGACTCAGGAGCAGGCAAGAAGTTTTATGCGTGACATTATTGATAAAGGTGAAACGAAAACGGATGAATGGAGCAGCAAGCAGTTTGAGCAGACGCAGCATATGGCGAAAGATCTCGGGATCGCAACGCAAGAAGAAGTCAATGAACTGCGGACACGCCTTGCTGACTTAGAGCGGCAGACGCAGACTGATAAGGAACACTGAAGCGGCTGAGGATTTTGGCGATAATCCGCAGATTTTGCTAATTTGCACGATTTTCTTGATTCCTTGGATGACGGGACGTATAATGTAAATAATTAAGCGTCATCACAGGGGGAGTGCTAAGCGTTATGGAAAGCTTTTCACAGTTTAGAACAGAGACGGAAGAGCAGCTTGGACGAAGGCTCGATGATCAGGAAACGGCTTTTCTGTGCTGGGTTTATAAACGCTATAAAGCGGAAAAAACGATGTCGCATTAATCTGTGATAGATGAGGGTGAACGGAAAGTCTTGGCACAAACCAAGGCTTTTTGTATGTGGTAAATAAAGGTGTGTTACACTGGGATGGCATTGGACAAGTGGTCATCAAGGCAAAAAGGAGACGTTAGCATGGCAGTGGAAACCAGAACGATTCTGCAGAAAATCCAGCGTGAGTTAACAAGTGCTCAGCAGACAATCGCTGATGAAAAAACGATGAAAAAGCACCTTGAAAGCATTCAGGTGCTCTCGGAATTATTGCTGGACGAGACGCCTGAATCATCTTCATCCGCATCACCTGCAGCATCCAGCCGCGATGTGAACACGGCAGAGGTGAAAGCGATGATGGGCAATCAATCCTCTGAATCCAAGTCCCAGCGTACCACTGCCCCCGACGATCATGATGGTGCGAATGGCGATTCTCTATTTGATTTTTAAATGAAAACGGACGCGAAAGGAGAGTTAAGATGAAATTATTCCTTGTTATTGGTGCTATTAATGGCTTTATAGCTGTGGCACTCGGTGCATTTGGCGCCCATGGGCTGGAAGGGCGTTTATCGGAAAAGGCCCTGGCGACTTGGGAAAAAGCGGTAAACTATCAAATGTTTCACACGATGGCGCTGCTTGTTACAGGGCTCGTTTTCGCTAAGATTCAAAGCATGGGCTTATTATGGGCTGGCTGGCTGTTTTTAATAGGTATCATTCTATTTTCCGGCAGCCTGTACCTTTATTCCACCACCGGGGTCAAAACGTTTGCGATGGTTACACCAATTGGCGGTGTCGCCTTTTTGGCCGCCTGGGCACTGCTTGGGTATGCGGTCGTGAAGTATTTATAAAGGGTGAAGTGGCACCCCATTGTTGATATGTTTACAGCCGGAAGAAAAGTGCCGTTATCAGCAGCACGAGCACTCCGGCTTTAATGAATTGTTTGATGCCTTCAGGGGTTTTATTGATATGGAGGTAGAAGAGGCCTTCACTCAGGATGCTGAATGCCAGCAAAAATAAACAGAACAGGATCATAACAGGGTAGCCCTTGAAAATAGCAATGGGACCAATGATCCCAGCAAGGGCCAAGCTTATCATTTCCATGCGTCTGTCATTTTCATATGGATTTCGCATACTGATTCCCCTTTACGGGTCAAAATCTAAAAGCGCCCGTTCAGCTGCGGGCGCTTCACCTGATGTCAGGCCATCACCGCCAGACCGGCTATAATGACTTATGCTCTATGGCGTCATGCTGAGTCCGGCGCGGCTGCTATACGTTCGTTACGTTTCCCTAGCGGTGCCTGGCGTCATTTGCGAAAGGTTGCTGTAAGGATATTGGTAATTCAGCACTTCATCAAATGTGACATAATCAAGATAGACCATAAGCAGTAAGTAGCGTTTCCCTGTATCCTGGTCACTTAGAATGATATGGTCACGTCCTGCCGCTTCAATCTGTCCGCGGAACACTTTAGCGTTCCATTCCTCATTGTTTTCAAATGTCATATATACGGTTGCTGTTTTTCCATAGTTCATACGTAAAATATTTTCGATGTATGATTGTTCCATTGGCATCTGATTACCCTGACTTTGCTGCGGCGGGCTCACCGGTGTTTGCTGCTGCTGTGGGTATTGCTGCTGGTATTGAGGCATCTGTTGTTGGTACTGCGGCATTTGCTGCTGATATTGAGGCATCTGTTGTTGGTACTGCGGCATTTGCTGCTGGTACTGAGAATACTGCTGATACTGCGGCATTTGCTGCTGATATTGAGGCATCTGTTGTTGGTACTGCGGCATTTGCTGCTGATACTGAGAATACTGCTGGTACTGCGGCATTTGTTGCTGATATTGCGGATACTGCTGGTATGGCATCATTTGCTGCGGATACTGAGGATATTGCTGGCACGGTGTCATCTGCTGCGGATATTGCGGATACGATGGCATTTGTTGCTGGTGTTGCGGGTATTGCTGGTATGATGGCGTCTGCTGCTGATATTTAGAATGCTGCTGATATTTAGAATGCTGCTGGTATTGCGGTTGCTGCGCTTGCTGCTGGTAATGAGCGGAATAGTTCGGCTGTGCCGGCTGCGTTGACTTCGAGCTGGACGGATAGGTCTGATGGGACTGTGATGTCTGATACTTGTTGTTATTATCTTTCTCACTCATCAAAAAACCTCCTCTATTTTAAATGAATCACCCTTAAGCGTTTGCTGCACTTCAAATGTTTTAGTAACTAACCCTCCACTTCTTTCAGCTTTTGTTCGGCTCCGCTAACTATATATATGAGGGGCAGACATAAATGATGACAGAAGTGCAGAAAAAGTAGGCTGACGTGCGTTCAGCATCCTAAGAGGAGTTCTGAGCAAAAAAAGAGACCAGCTTATCACCGGTCTCGTACAAGGTACATTCAGGTTTTTTAAACACTTAAATAAGTATCAATCGCATCTTTTGTTAAACGATTGCCGACGAAAAATTCACCGAATTCACCATAAAGGGCGGTTACGTCATCGAAGCGCATTTGATAAACGAGTTTTTTCAGCTGCAGTGCGTCATGAGCGAACAGGGTGACGCCCCACTCCCAGTCATCGAATCCGATGGAACCGGTAATGAACTGTTTGATCACACCTGCATACTGCCGACCGGTTTTCGAATGCTCATACATCAGTCGTGCACGCTCTTTGAAGTCAAGCGCGTACCAGTTTTCATTGCCTGATCGACGTTTATTCATCGGATAGAAGCACATGTGCTCCCATTTCGGCAAAATGGGATAGAGCCGTTCCCGTACTTTGGGATCTTCAGGTGAGTTCGTCCCGCTGTACTGTGACATTTCGATAACGGACACGTATGAATAGGCCGGGAGCAGGAACTCAGCAAATTTAGATTTGTTGAACGCTGTTTCAAGATCAGTGAGTTCATTCATTGTTGGGCGCAGAAACATGAACATCAAGTCCGCTTTTTGGCCAACGACCTGGTAGAGCACGTGGCTGCCTTTTTCCGCAGCTTCTGTTTCTTCCCATTTTGTCAGCAGACTTTTGAATTCATTGATAGCTTCCTGGCGCTCGTCAGCAGAAGCCTTTTTCCAGGACGTCCAGTCAATTGTCCGCATGTCGTGAAGTGCATACCAGCCGTCAATTGTTGTAACTGCTTCAGCTGCCATAAACAATCTCTCCTTTTTGTGCTAAAATAGCAGGGGATTCAATCTTTGTGCAGCCGAGCTGCCGCAAAGTTCAAGCAACGATAAGACGTGCAGCCGGCTGTCTGGATATATGCTAACTATACCATATTTGGACTGTAATAAACATGGCGTGATAGGCTTGTCATCCTTCTGTCAATAATGGATGACGATCACGTGACAGCTAGTTACAGATCACGCTTTGTCACTTAATATCGCAAATGGAGGTGTTGTAAGATGAGTCAGCTTTTTGACCAGATAACGGACCAGTTAACGAATGCTGATCGAACGATCGTCTTTCCTGAGGGTGAGGATGAACGGATTCTGACAGCCGCCAGCCAGCTCGCTGCTGCCAATATCGTGACACCGGTTTTGCTTGGTGACGAACAGGCCATTCAGCAAAAGGCCCAGGCGGCTGATGTCGATGTGTCTGTATGCCGCATCATCAATCCGCGTGCGTATGCCGCATTTGACGAGATGGTTAAGGCGTTTGTCGAGCGCCGCAAGGGTAAGGTAACCGATACTGAAGCGCGGGAGATGCTTTTGGACGCGAATTATTTCGGTACCATGCTCGTTTATTTGAATAAAGCAGATGGCCTTGTCAGCGGTGCGGTTCATTCGACAGCTGAAACGGTCAGACCAGCACTGCAGATCATCAAAACAAAACCAGGCGTGAACAAGACATCCGGTGCATTTATCATGGTGCGCCAGAATGAAAAATATGTATTTGCCGACTGTGCGATTAACACAAGTCTTGACAGCCAGGACTTAGCAGAAATTGCTGTAGAAAGTGCGAAGACCGGCGAATTGTTCGGAATTGACCCAAGGGTTGCTATGCTCAGCTTTTCTACGAAAGGCTCTGCCCAATCCGAAGAAACAGAAAAAGTCGTCGATGCACTTGAGGCAGCTAAGGCTAAGGACCCCGAGCTCGTAATCGATGGTGAATTCCAGTTTGATGCCGCGTTTGTTCCGAGTGTGGCTTCCAAAAAAGCACCTGATGCAACGATCAAAGGTGATGCCAATGTCTTTGTTTTTCCGAGTCTCGAAGCCGGCAATATCGGTTACAAGATTGCGCAGCGTCTTGGGGAATTCGATGCCGTCGGTCCGATTCTGCAGGGGCTGAATCAACCCGTTAATGATCTGTCCCGCGGCTGCAGCGCCGAAGATGTCTACAATTTGGCTTTAATCACGGCTGCCCAGGCATGAATAAGGTGAGCGGCTGGGACAAAACGAAAGCGAATACCTCAAGCGTCGAACGATGCTCCGATTCAGCGGAGGAAAAGACGGAGACTCCTGCGGGAGCAAAGGATAGGTGAGACCCCGGAGCGCGCCAGCGCTTCGGAGGCTCACCAGCCGCCCGCGGAGAAGATGTCTTTCTCCGGAGCGGTTCAGTCACGCAAGTGGTTCGTACTTTTATCCCAGCCTCTTTTAAATGGGGATCGAATTGATCATGGTGCGGTGAAAATCGCGCGAGCAGCAGCAAATATCGCGCGAGCATAGCACCGAATCGCGCGAGGTGAAGCAATCCGGCTCAGTCAAAGGATCAGTGCGGCTCACTGCATCGCCGCTACGTCTTCGTTTCGCTTCATCATTTGTTTATACCGCTTCTCAAACTGCGTGAGCTCCTCTTCGGAAATATCATCTGTTACAACCTGTTCGCTCACTTCGTCTAACACATGCAGGACGCGCCGTTTAATGTCGCCGACGCGCAAATCCCTGCCGAGCAGCTGCGACAATGAGGCCATCACGGAAGGATCGATATCCGGGTAGGTAAAACGTGTTGCTTCGTCTTTTCCTGCCGCGTCATAAAAATCCCGCACAAGCTTCGCGCGTTCCTGACTGCTGCCTTCTACATCCAGATAAATCTGGACCGACGCGCCATTTTTGACTCGGCGCTGGGAAATACCGGCGAATTTCCGTCCGTTAATACTCAGATCATAATCGCCGGGGCAATAGGAACGGGCAATTTCATAAGCTTCGATCTCGTCCGTTAAATCAGCCAGTACATAACGGATGAAGCTTACCATGGCTTCATAGCAGTCATAGATGGAGATGTGCCGGACATCCGGTAGGACGAGTGATATGTTCAGAACACCGGCGTCCAGTGCCACAGCCAGGCCGCCGGAATTACGAACGACAGCCGGATACCCGCGCTTATGCAGCAGATGAATGCCTTTTTCCAGATAAGGCAGTTTTGTATCGGTAATGCCGAGAACGATTGTATCCGGATGCACCCAAAGCCGGAGGGCCGGCACCTTTTCTTTGCTTCCGGGAAACAATGCCAGGGCATCATCGACAGCAAATGAGGTCAGTGCGGTATACGCTATATCATGGAAATAATTTTTTTCTGTGTGGTCGAAGAGGCGAAACTGACTGTGTGTGACCACATCCCGCCAATTTTTCATAAATGTCACCTTTACTTAAGTCTTTTATCTCTAGCATAACTCATATATAATAGATTATAACATTGTCGAGCAGGAACGGGTGGAATGAATGCCGTATAAAGACGAGCAATTACATGAAGAAAAAGTATTTAAAGATCCGGTGCACCGGTATGTGCATGTCCAGGACCGCGTGATCTGGGATCTGATTGCCACACCGGAATTTCAGCGGCTGCGGCGCATTAAGCAGCTGGGAACGTCTTACTTAACGTTCCATGGTGCTGAGCACAGCCGGTTCAGCCATTCACTTGGCGTTTATGAGATTGTCCGGCGTATTATCGGCAATTTCACAGACCGCGAGCACTGGGATAATGGGGAGCGTCTGCTCTGTCTCTGTGCAGCTCTTCTGCATGATTTGGGGCACGGGCCGTTTTCGCACTCGTTTGAGAAAGTTTTTAAACTGGATCACGAATATTTTACCCAGCAAATTATTCGCGGTGATACACAGGTGCACACCATTCTTGAACAGGCTGAGCCAGGTTTTGCGCAGAAGGTTGCGGATGTGATTGACAAGACGTATGAAGATCAGCTGGTTGTCAGCCTGATTTCCAGTCAGATCGATGCTGACCGGATGGATTATTTGCAGCGTGATGCTTATTTTACGGGCGTAAGCTATGGTCACTTCGATATGGAGCGGATTCTGCGCGTGATGCGCCCGAGAGAGGATCAGGCAGTGATCAAATACACGGGCATGCATGCGGTGGAGGACTACATCATGAGCCGCTATCAGATGTACTGGCAAGTTTATTTTCACCCGGTCACGAGAAGTGCGGAAGTCATTTTGTCCAAGATTCTTCACCGCGCCAAGTATTTGTATGAGAACCAGTATACATTTAAACTCGAGCCATTTCATTTTGTCGCGTTTTTTAATGAACGTCCGACGTTGGACGATTATTTAAAGCTTGATGAAGCCGTTGTGTTTTATTACTTTCATTTGTGGCAGGAAGAAGACGATGCGGTACTGCGCGATCTGTGCGAACGGTTTATGAACCGGCGGCTGTTTAAATACATTGAATTTAATCCGAACCAGCAAATGAAGGATTATCAGGAATTGTACAGACTGTTTCAGGAGACGGGTATTGATCCTGATTATTACCTTGTGGTTGATTCCTCTTCGGACCTGCCGTATGACTTTTACCGTCCGGGTGAAGAGGAAGAGCGTCTGCCGATTAATCTGCTGATGTCGGATGGCAGTTTGAGAGAACTGTCGCGGCAGTCGGATATTGTTGATGCGATTTCCGGGAAAAAACGGACCGATCATAAGCTGTATTTTCCGGAAGATGATTTGCGCTCCCTTGACGATGGTCCGGTCAAACAGCGAATTATGGAACTTTTACACCTTGATGAGCCATGGAAAGGAGCGAGGAACCATGCTGACTGATCATGCCAGATTGATGCAATTTTTTGCGGCGGCCAGTGCGGTCACCGGCCGAAAGAAACTGCAGAAAATGATCTATATCCTGCAAAAATGTGATGTGCCGTTTCAGGAAAAATATCAATTTCACTTTTATGGCCCTTATTCGGAGGAGCTTTCCCTCAGAGTTGAGGAATTATGCAATCTTGGATTTATTACGGAGGAAAAGCAGACGAAAAGCAGCTATGTTCAATATCATTATGAAATGACCGAAGACGGTGAAGCCTTTTTGCAGCAGTTTCCGGCGTCGATGCCGGATATGGCTGAGCCTATTGCTCAGTTGAAACAGCAAAGTTCGCGGTTTTTGGAGCTTGTCTCCACAATCCTTTATTTTGAAGGGCTGCCGGCGGATGAGGTCGCGGGCAAAGTGCATGCTGTTAAACCCAAACAAAACTACACGAATGACGAAATTAATGAAGCATTCCGCTTTATCCGTGAGATCAGGCCGCTGCAATAAGCTTTGGCCGAAAGGTGTTCACATGATATGCTGACATGTGAACCAACATTTAACAGGAGGGTTCTTGCCATGTCAGATCAATCGTCCGACCAGAATAAGAACAATCAGTTTACGATTATAAAAGACGATCCGAATGATGGACACGAAGGTTACGGCATCGGTTCCATCAGTCTGGAGAATATGTCCTCAGTGATTGTAGACCCGAATGAGGATAAAGCCTATGTCGATATGGAGGCTATGCATGCGCGCAGTGCCGTGGAGCGCCGTGTTAAATTCCAGAGTGACCCTGAGGCTGTTGAGAATGGCAAGTTATACTGGATTGTCTGGGTTACCACTGATAATGGTGAAAACGGGGCCTATTTTGCTGGTGTCGGTTCCAGTCATTTAATTGTGGATCGCTCGATTAAGCGTGCGTACAAGTCGATGCCAGAACATGTTAAACATATGGAGGATTCATTGAAAGGAAAAATTTCCATTGACAATATGGATGAGCATTCCAAAAAGCTGCTGAAGGATTTTTTGGCTGATTTTGAAGGCGGCGACATGTGGAAAAATTCCTCTGATGAATTAAAAAATGCTCTGTCGGAATAATCCGGCGAGCTTTTTTTTACGGTGTTATTTTGTGAACATTTTATGACTTATTTTTGAACAATAATGGAATGCCTTGTGCTCCATGCGGCGTATTTGTAAAATATGGATACATGGACGATACATGTATTACTAGGACTTAAAAAGGGCTGATCCCGATAAGATGGATCAGCCCTTTTTAGAGCGCTTAAAACAGCCGGTCCCATAGGCGTTTCCATAACCCTGGTTCATCCGTATCTTCTGCAGCATCTCCGTTATGCTGTTTCTGATCATCAGGCATGTGGATTTGGCAGTATTCTTCCGGCGCGTTTCCTGCTTTAAAATACATGGTG
The DNA here is from genome assembly GCF_042666895.1 of Lentibacillus kimchii. Lineage (GTDB taxonomy): Bacteria > Bacillota > Bacilli > Bacillales > Amphibacillaceae > Lentibacillus > Lentibacillus kimchii. The sequence goes on along the minus strand of NZ_JBHTGR010000056.1, from coordinate 54,294 downwards.
CGGCTTGTGTCACAATAAGGCGTTGTGCGCTTGCCGGTTTCCGGGTCAATCGCGATCCCGACAACGTCCTCCGGCTTAGCAAATGCTTCTGCAGTGTCTCCTGTGTGCGCTTCTTCCATAAACGATGCCCAAATCTCTTTGGCATACGCATTTTCAGCTGTTCGGGTGATGGCCCGGTTATCATCGTACCCTATCCAGATGCCCGTGACGAGAGATGGACTGTAGCCAAGCATCCAGCTGTCTGATTCGGTTGTGCCGGATTTGCCGGCATAAGTCCGGCTGAGACGATCGGCAATGGAAGATCCGGTGACAGACATATACCCGTCAAGTGAGCGGTCGAACATGCCGGTCATCAGCTGTGTCAGCACAAAGGTCGTCTGCGGATCGAGCACAGGATCCTGTTTGCCGTCTTCGCGTTTGTAGATGGTGCGGCCGTCCCGATCGACAATTTTTCGGATAGCATGACTTTCAAGCTCATGTCCGCCGTTTGCGAGCATGCCATAACCCGTCACCATGTCGTCCACAGTGACGGCTGCTGTGCCAAGGGCGAGGGAAGGCACCTCACGCAATTTGCCGCTGATGCCGAACTGGCGGGCTGTTTTCACAAGCTGGTCTGTACCCAGATACAAGTTAGTCTTAACAGCATAAACATTATCCGACAGCGCCAGCGCCTGGGCAAGCGGGATGGGTTCATCGGCGTAATAGCCGTTATAATTACTGGGCTGATAAACCTCGCCATTTTCCAGCTTGAAGGACGTTGGTTTGCTCATCAGCGTGGTTGACGGGGTATAGCCGTGATTGAGTGCAGCGTAATAGAGAAACGGTTTAAAAGCAGATCCGGCCATTCGCTTAGCATGGGTGGCCCGGTTGAAGGGGCTCTTCGTATAATTCCGGCCGCCGATTAAAGCGCGAATCCCGCCTGTATCGGGATTGATGGTCATGGCGCCGATTTCGATATCACTTCCTGGCTGGATCTCCTGCTGACTGCTTTGTTTCAGCTGTGACTGGAGCCGGGTGTCAAGGGTTGTATGGATTGCCAGGCCGCTGGAGCGTACGTCTTCAGGATCCATATCGAGAATTTCAGCAGCTTCATTCAGAGCGGTATCCTGAAAATAAGGCGCAGCTGATACGGTTTCGCGTTCGCCGGGTTCGGTAAAGGCAAGATTTTCGCGTGCAGCCTGAGACTGTTCTTGTTCTGTAATGTTTCCCTGCGCAAGCATTGAATCCAGGATGTGCTCCTGACGGTCTTTGGCATTTTGCCGGTTGTTAAAGGGTGAGTAGTAGGCAGGTCCTTTAGGAATCCCGGCCATCATGGCTGATTCTGCCACGGTCAAATCACTCGCCGATTTGTTAAAAATGTGCTGACTGGCTGCCTCGGCCCCGTAAGCACCGTGCCCGTAGTAAATGGTGTTTAAATACCCTTCCAGCAGTTCATCCTTCGTATAAAACATTTCCAGCCGGATCGTATAAAACGCCTCTTTTACTTTTCGCCACCACGTTTTTTGGTGCGATAGAAATAAATTTCGGGCATATTGCTGGGTCAGTGTACTGGCACCTTCCTCAAGCGATAAATTTTTCAGATCAGTCATGATAGCACTGGCAATGCGTTTAAAATCAAAACCATGATGATCGTAAAAATGCTGATCTTCAACAGCGAGTGTGGCTTCAATCAGATGGGGGGACATCTGATCAAGTGCCACCCAGTGCCGGTTTTCCGAACCAGTTTCTTCGCCAATAACGGTATCGTCAAGACTGTAATAGACCGTATTTTGTTCATTGGCGAGTTTCGGCGCTCCCATGAGAAAACTGACAGCATAGACGCTCGCAAGAAACATCACCCCCAGCGCCAAAAAACCAATTGGAAGCAAGTAGAACAGCCGGTGTTTTTTCTTAAGTTTATGAAAAAGCGTTTTCATAAGTGGCAGCCCCGTTCGTGTAAGTCTTATGACAGTTGGTCACGTTTGTTTGGTAAACGCGTATCTAGTGGCATTATGGGGAAAAATACAGGAAATTAAACCTGTCATAGGATTACCGGACAGTATCTGAACGTTTAGCGGGATGAGAGCTCGCATATTCCTTCATTGCAATGCAGGCGGGTTTATCGCTATAATAGGGAATCATACCATGCAGGAGCGATTAAATGGCAATGAAACAACAAGTGGCTGTTGAGCTCTCGACAGTCATAACGGATAACAGTGACCGCGACGAAAATACCGTGAAGGCAACAGGCTACTTTTACCCGAATCAGACGATGGATGTGCTGACTTACGAGGAAACGACCGAGGATGGCCTGACGGTGAAAAATATGCTGACACTCAGCTATGATAAAGTGAGCGTGAAACGAACAGGACCGGTATCGATGTATCAGCAGTTCCGTAAGCAGGCCTTAACGGAAAATGTGTACCAGCATCCGTACGGTCATATTCATATGGAGACCTTTACCCGGTCGATCAGCTATCAGCGCCTGACGGATGACGAGAATGGCAAGCTGGTCATGTCTTACAAATTAAAGCTGAATGGAGCGGATGAACGCCACCATCAGCTGATCCTGACGATTCAGCCTGAGGAGGATGTTTCATGAACAATACGTTATCACAGACAGAAGAGCTATTAAAACAGCAGATCAGAGCCGCCGTTTTGAATGCGGATCTGGCTGGTGAAAATGAACTGCCGGATGTGGAACTCGAAAGACCTAAAGATAAGGCGCACGGTGACTTTGCTGCAAATATGGCTATGAAGCTCGCCCGGATTGCGAAAAAGCCGCCGCGTCAGATTGCAGAGGATATTGTCCAGGAATTGGATGAGACAGCAGCGCGTGTGGATAAAGTGGAAATTGCCGGGCCGGGATTTATTAACTTTTTTATGAAACAGGATTTTTTAGGCAATTTAATTCCGGCCATCCTGGAAGCAGGCGAGACATACGGTCAGACCACTACCGGTCAGGGGGAACGTGTCCAAGTGGAATTTGTGTCCGTTAATCCGACGGGTGATCTGCATCTTGGCCATGCGCGCGGAGCCGCCTATGGCGATGTTTTCTGCAATGTCCTGGCGGCTGCCGGCTATGATGTGGACCGGGAGTATTACATAAATGATGCCGGCCGGCAGATTGACAAGCTCGCCCAGTCAGTGGAGACGCGCTACCTTGAGGCGCTCGGGTTTGAAGCCGAAATGCCTGAAGATGGCTACCGCGGTGCAGATATTATCCGGATCGGCAAGCGCCTCGCTGAAGATCAGGGAGACCAATGGGTGAATGCTGACAGAGATGAACGTCTGGCTTTTTTCAGAGATTACGGTCTTGAGCATGAACTCGGCAATCTGAAGCAGGATCTCGCTGATTTTCACGTCCATTTTGATAACTGGTTTTCCGAGCAGTCGCTCTATGATCATAACCGGGTGGAAGAGGCTATCCAGACGTTGCGGGATGGCGGTTATGTTTATGAGCAGGACGGCGCAACATGGTTCCGTTCAACAGACTTCGAGGATGACAAGGACCGTGTGCTGATTAAACAGGATGGCAACTATACGTACCTGGCACCGGATATCGCCTATCATAAGGATAAATTAGAACGCGGCTACAATCAGCTCATTAATGTGTGGGGATCTGACCATCATGGTTATATAGCCCGGATGCGCGCAGCCATTCAGGCGCTGGGCTATCCCGGAGACAAACTGGCTGTTAAAATCATTCAGACCGTGAATCTGTATGAGAACGGCGAAAAAGTCCGTATGAGCAAGCGGACCGGCAATGCTGTCGCCTTAAGAGATTTAATGGACGAGGTTGGTGTCGATGCAACGCGCTATTTCTTTGTCATGCGTTCAAACGATACACAGTTTGACTTTGATCTGGATCTCGCCCGTTCACAGTCGAATGACAACCCAATTTTTTATGTTCAGTACGCCCATGCCCGGATCTGTACGATGCTGGAACAGGCTGAGTCAAAATCATTGCTGGGAGACGGTGATTTTGATGCGGAGCTGCTGACATCGGAAAAAGAGACCGATCTGCTGAAAAAACTGGGTGAATTTCCAAAGACAATCGCTGATGCTGCGGAAAAACAGGTGCCGCATAAAGTCACCCAATATGTGTTTGACCTGGCATCCTTGCTGCACAGTTTTTACAATGCGGAAAAGGTTCTCGATTCAGCCAATCCGGAATTGACGAAAGCGCGAATTGCTCTGATGAAGGCTGTTCGTGTGACCATCAGCAATGGATTGAGTCTGATCGGGATCAGCGCGCCGGACAAAATGTAGGACTGGAACTTACAGGAGTGTGATGCTTCTGTAAGTTTTTTGGATAATCGGAAAATAGTATGGAACGAGGGTTAAAAAGTATCCTCTTCCATAGCCCTGGTCATTGTTTCATATTTATTTACTGATACTTTTTAGCGACCAAAAATTCAACAAAAGGTAATATTACCATCGCTAAACCTAATATCCCTAATAAGAAGACATTAATTGTACCGTTTATTAATTTGTCAGCAGCCACTCCTACTAAAATAAAGAATAATAGAATAAAATAACTGATTTTCGAGCTTTTTTCCATAATTCTTTGTCCAAGCTCTTCTTCCTGTAAAATTCCGTCTTTTTCTTCCTTATTTCCCCATGTAATTGCAGAGAAAAACATCATTAATAACGTCCCAATTACTATAACTTCATTGAATCCAACTTCTTTCCCAGTAATAATTTTAAAAATTGAATAGCCTATCACGATTAGAGTAGCAACTCCAGTTATAATTGCACCTATTTTTCGGGTCCTCATTTTAAATCTCCTCTCCGTTCAAAAATAAATTATCAACTTTAACACCTAAATTCTTCGCAAGATTAAATGCTAACTGTAAACTTGGGTCATATTTATTATTTTCAATCGCATTAATAGTTTGCCTGCTTACATTACATAAATCAGCTAACTCCCCCTGAGAAATACCTTCCTTTTCTCGATATTCTTTTACTCTATTTCGCATATACACAACACCTTCAAATTTAAAGTGATGTAAAACTTATTTTACATAAACAATATAAAATAAGACGAAAGGACTGTCAAACACTTTTTACAACCGTTTCGTCTTTTAAATATTTTATTGTCTGCGAAGAGAAGACTTTTTTATGAAAAAAGACGCGACGGTACCGGTCATTAAAGGATTATATGCGTTAATTTTCTGTTAATCTGTTGACTGAATGATCATTCATCGTCTATAGTGAGAGGTATAACTTGAGAATGATGCGACAGCCATTTTTTATTTTCAAAATAATGCAATCGCTAACATTTTACGTTATACTTGACAAAAGGGGGAGCGAGAGATGAACACATTGCTGTTGATTAATTGGGTGGCTTTCGTTGCTATTGTCGTATATGGGGTGTATCTGTTCGCCAAGGCAGTCGCAACAAGGGTTTCCTACATAAAGCTTGGTCAAAAGTCTGAGTTTGACCGGGCCTTTAAAGAACGGTTCCGGCGTGTTGGGAAGATAGTCTTTGGACAGTCCAAATTGCTAAAGGACAAGAAGTCCGGTTCAATCCACGTTATGATGTTCTATGGCTTTATTCTGGTGCAATTTGGTGCGATCGATATGTTTATCAGAGGATTGGCGCCGGGGAATCACTTGCCGTTCGGGCCTGTTTACCCTGCTTTTACATTCTTTCAGGAACTTGTAACATTAATGATTCTGGTTGCAGTTGGCTGGGCGTTTTACCGGCGCTATATGGAAAAACTGGTCCGTCTGAAGCGCAGTTTTAAAGCAGGACTGGTTCTGGTGTTTATTGGCACACTGATGATCTCAATGCTGTTTGGCAACGGGATGATGATGCTCTGGTCCGGTGAGGCGCTCACATGGTCAGAACCCGTCGCAAGCGGTATAGCCTTTCTGTTTAGCTGGCTGGCACCGACTGCCGCAACTGCTTTGTTTTATGTTTTCTGGTGGATCCATACCGTTACGATATTAGCCTTTTTAGTTTATGTACCGCAGTCCAAGCATGCGCATTTAATTGCTGCTCCGATTAATGTATTTTTGAGCAAGCGCGTGCCGGGCAAGCTTAAACCGATTAACTTTGATATTGATGAGGAAGCCAATGAAGAAGAAATCTCCTTTGGTGCCGGCAAGGTCGAGGATTTTGATCAGCATCAGCTGATTGACTTTTATGCCTGTACCGAATGCGGACGCTGCACGGACGTCTGTCCAGCATCCGGGACCGGCAAAATGCTGTCACCGATGGATATAATGGTCAAGGCGCGCGATCATTTAACGGCAAAAGGCGCTGCTGTTACAGGGACGTCACCATGGGTCCCGGGTTATGCGTTTTCCGGTGGCGCTGCGGAGGCGAATGAGACAACGCCAGGTATGGCTGATATCAGTCTGATTGGTGATGTCATAACCGAGGAAGAGCTGTCAGGATGTACAACGTGCCGTGCCTGTGAGGATGCCTGCCCGGTCATGAATGAGCATGTCTCAACAATTATAGATATGCGCCGCTATTTGGTGATGACTGAAGGCAAAATGAATCAGGGCGCTCAGCGTGCTGTTATGAATATTGAGCGTCAGGGCAACCCATGGGGGCTGTCGAAAAAAGACCGCATCAAGTGGCGTGATCAGGATGAGGATGCTTATGTCCCAACCATTAAAGAACTGAACAAAGAAGGGAAAGATTTTGAGTATCTGTTCTGGGTCAGTTCAATGGGTTCATTTGACAGCCGCAGTCAGAAAATTGCTCTTGCATTTGCTAAATTAATGAATCGCGCAGGCATCAACTTTGCGATTCTCGGCAATAAGGAGCAAAATTCAGGTGATACCGCCCGCCGGATCGGTAATGAATATTTATTCCAGGAGATTGCGGAGAAAAATATTAAAGAATTTGAGAAAAATGGTGTCACGAAGATTGTAACGATTGATCCGCACGCCTACAATCTTTTCAAGAATGAATATCCGGATTTCGGTTTTGAAGCGGAAGTCTATCACCATACGCAGATTCTGTATGACTTACTTATGAACGGCAAACTGCAGCCAGAGCGGGAGATTAATCAGCGACTCACCTATCATGATTCCTGCTATCTGGGCCGTTATAATGGTGTCTATGATCCGCCTAGAGAGATTCTGAAAGCCATACCGGGTATTGATCTGGTGGAAATGAAACGCAACCGTGAAAGCGGCATGTGCTGCGGGGCCGGCGGCGGTCTGATGTGGGCAGAAGACACGACTGGCAATCAGATCAACGTCGCCCGGACAGAGCAGGCGATGGAGACAGAATCAACTATGATTTCCAGTGCGTGTCCGTTCTGTCTGACGATGATGAGTGATGGCACAAAAGCCAAAGAAGTTGAAGAAGATATCAGCACGATGGATGTGGCGGAAATTCTTGCTTTGTCCGTTTTGACAGAGGATCAAGAACAGCCGGCATAGATACAGAAAAGATTTAAATGTTTATTTGACGAGGGGTGCGGAAAAGCTTCCCCTCTGTCTTTTACCAGTGAATTGAGCGAGCGTTCAATAGACGGTGAGAAGGTCAGTTTCAAAAAGCGGCGGCGCGGTTATCGTGATAATTCACTTAAACCAGCAATCTATGAAAAGAAAGGATGATTAAATTATGCGCAAGTCAGTTCTGGTCTCCGGAGCGCGGACACCATTTGGCAAATTTGGCGGTGCTTTAAAGCCCCTTCAAGCTTCACAGCTGGGAGGGATTGTCATCAGGGAAGCGCTGAAACGTGCAGGCGTGGAGGCGGAAAAAATTGATGAAGTCATTATGGGAAGTGTCCTGCAGGGCGGCCAGGGACAGCTCCCCTCACGCCAGGCAGCACGGGCAGGCGATGTTCCCTGGGATGTGAAGACGGAGACGATCAACAAAGTCTGTGCTTCCGGCCTTCGCAGTGTCACGCTTGCTGATCAGCTGATCCGTGCAGGTGATGAAAATATTCTGGTCGCCGGCGGTATGGAAAGCATGAGCAACGCACCGTATATGTTGCCCGGCGCACGCTGGGGACTTCGCATGGGTGATAAACAAGTCGTTGATATGATGATGAATGACGGGCTGATGTGTGCCTTTGGTGATGTCCATATGGGTAGCTATGGCAACAGCACGGCTCAGGAATACGGTCTGACACGAGAGGCGCAGGATGACTGGTCGTACCGGAGTCATCAGCGTGCAATTAAGGCTATAGATGAAGGCAAATTCACTGATGAGATTGTGCCGGTGGAAGTGCCGCAGCGGAAAGGTGATCCTGTCCAGGTCGATACAGATGAAGCGCCGCGCCGGGATACAAGTGCTGAAGCATTGGGTAAGCTGCCGCCGGCGTTTGACCGCGACGGGACGATTACAGCCGGCAACGCTCCCGGGGTAAATGACGGGGCAGGTGCTTTTGTTGTGATGGCTGACGAGACAGCGGAAAAGCTGGGCAAGACCCCGCTCGCCACCATTCATGGTCATGCGGAAGTTGCCGTGGAAGCGAAAGACTTTCCGACAACACCGGGTCTCGTGATTAATAAACTGCTGGAGAAAACAGGGTACCAGCAAAAGGATATTGATCTGGTTGAGATTAATGAAGCCTTTGCGGCCGTGTCACTGGCCAGCAGTCAGATTGCTGAGATTGACCCGGACAAAATCAATGTGAACGGCGGGGCTGTGGCCTTAGGTCATCCGATTGGCGCAAGTGGTGCCCGCATCCTTTTGACGCTTGTCCATGAGCTGAGGCGCCGCGGCGGCGGAATGGGAATCGCAGCCATATGCAGCGGCGGTGGTCAGGGTGATGCCGTGCTTGTGGAAGTACCAAAATCGTAACCAGCCTGATTTTGTCTAAACGAAGTCTAAACCGGATAAATGAAACATTGTAGAGCTTGAGATATGAAGCAGAGGGAGGCAGTTAACATGACAATTCAAAACGTGATGGTGATTGGAGCAGGCCAGATGGGTGCAGGTATTGCGCAGGTCTGCGCCCAGTCCGGCTACAATGTGCTCCTTCATGACGCCAAAGAAGAGGCGTTAAATCAGGGGATCGCGAATATTGAAAAACGCCTGGAGCGTTCCGTTTCCAAAGACCGGATCAGCGAACAAGCTAAGCAGGATGCCCTGGCCCGTCTGCAGCCAGCAGCTGCTCTGGAGAATGCGCGGCAGTGTGATATAGCGATTGAGGCGATTGTGGAAAACCGTGATGTCAAAACGGGTATATTCAGTAAATTGGATGCTTATGCACCGGAACACGCTATTCTGGCCTCCAACACTTCTTCCGTTCCTATCACGGAGCTGGCAGCAGCGACGAATAGGCCGGGGCAAGTAATCGGCATGCATTATATGAATCCGGTTCCAGTCATGCCGCTTGTCGAAGTGATACGCGGGCTCGAAACAAATGATGAAACGTATAAACAGGTGGCGGCTATGGCGTACAGTCTTTCCAAAACAGCTGTGGAGGTCAATGATTCTCCGGGTTTTGCCGCCAATCGAATTTTGATGCCGATGATCAACGAAGCTGTTTTCACTTTGCAGGAAGGGACGGCGTCGGTGGAGGATATTGATACGGTTATGAAGCTGGGCATGAATCATCCGATGGGGCCGCTAACCTTGGCCGATTTTATCGGACTGGATACGTGTCTTTTCATCATGGAAGTGCTGCAGGATGGTTTCGGTGACAGCAAATACCGGCCGTGTCCGCTGCTCAGAAAATATGTTAATGCTGGCTGGCTCGGCAAAAAGGCTGGAAGAGGCTTTTATCAGTATCAATAATTGATAGATTTTTAATAATCGGGATGGCACCAGAGGAGGAAAACGACATGAATCTTCAATTGACCGATGAACAGATCATGATGCGCCGCATGGTCAAAAAGTTTGCAGAAGAGGAAGTGAAACCAGCAGTGGCCCAGATGGAGGCTGAAGACCGTTTTCCTGCTGAACTGATTCGTAAAATGGGGGTTCTTGGGCTGATGGGCGTTCCTATACCAGAAGAACATGGCGGCAGCGGGATGGATTACACATCATATATTATTGCGATCCATGAGCTCTCGAAGGTCAGTGCGACACTGGGTGTGATTCTGTCCGTTCATACATCAGTCGGTACAAATCCGATTTTGACGTTTGGAAATGACACGCAAAAACGCTATTATCTTCCCAGACTGGCCTCAGGCGAATTTCTCGGGGCGTTTGCTCTCACGGAACCTGGTGCAGGTTCTGATGCGGCGAGTCTCCGGACAAAAGCCAAAAAAGATGGTGATGACTATATTTTGAATGGCTCGAAAATGTTTATCACGAATGGTGGGGAAGCCGATACATATATTACGTTTGCCCGAACCGGCGATGAGCAGGGCGCCAAAGGGGTCAGCGCGTTTATAGTCGAAAAGGATACACCGGGTCTTACAGCCGGTAAACCAGAGCGTAAGATGGGACTGCATGGCTCCAGCACTGTTGAGCTGAACTTCGATCAATGCCGAGTGCCGGCAAGTCAAATGCTCGGCGCAGAAGGAGATGGCTTTAAAGTTGCGATGGCGAATTTGAACGCGGGCCGCATTGGCATTGCGGCGCAGGCATTAGGGATTGCGGAAGCATCTCTGGAACATGCGACAGCCTACACGCAGGAACGGGAACAATTCGGTAAACCGATTGCTGCTCATCAGGGTGTCTCGTTTAAATTAGCCGATATGGCTACTGAGGTGGAAGCAGCTCGTCTGCTTGTTTATCAGGCAGCAGCGCTGATTGAATCAGGAAGTCCGGGCAACAAGGAAGTATCGATGGCCAAATTGCATGCATCGCGGACAGCAACGCAGGCCGCTATCGAAGCTGTGCAGCTTTACGGTGGCTATGGTTACACAGAAGACTATCCGGTCGAGCGCTTTTTCCGTGATGCTAAAGTGACAGAGATCTATGAAGGCACAAGTGAAATCCAGCATAAAGTTATTGCGAAAAGCTTAATGGAATAATAAATGACAGTCAGTCTAAAGGAGGATGCAGATAGTGGATTTTCAATTGAACGAAGAACAGGAAATGCTGAGGAAAATGGTGCGTGATTTTGCGTTAAACGATGTGGAACCGACGGCTGCTGAACGTGATGAGGAGGAGCGGTTTGACCGCGGTATTTTTGACAAGATGGCGGAACTCGGACTCACAGGCATTCCGTGGCCTGAAGCATATGGCGGTATCGGGGCGGACTTTGTCAGTTACGTGATCGCGGTTGAGGAACTGTCCAGAGTGTGCGCGTCAACGGGTGTGACGCTGTCGGCGCATCTGTCACTGGCAAGCTGGCCGATTTATAAGTACGGCAATGAAGAGCAAAAGAAGACGTTTTTATATCGTCTGGCCACCGGTGAGGCACTCGGGGCGTATGCATTGTCTGAACCAGGATCCGGCAGTGACGCAGGCAGCATGAAAACGGTGGCGCAAAAAGATGGTGACGCTTACATTCTGAACGGTAATAAAGTGTGGACCACCAATGGCGGTGTGGCTGATATCTATATTGTGTTCGCACTGACAGATCCCGACGCCGGCAATAAGGGCATTAGTGCCTTTATCGTGGAAAAAGGGATGGACGGTTTCACCACTGGCAAGAAGGAAAAGAAACTTGGCATACGCTCTTCTCCGACAACGGAGCTTATCTTTGATAATTGCCGTGTGCCCAAAGAGAATCTGTTAGGTGAAGAAGGGCAAGGGTTTAAAATTGCCATGTCGACGCTGGATGGCGGCCGCAACGGGATTGCTGCTCAAGCAGTCGGTATTGCGCAGGGAGCGCTGGATGCAGCCAGTGATTATGCTAAAGAACGCGAACAGTTCGGAAAGCCCATTGCGGCTAATCAGGGTATTTCGTTCAAGCTGGCCGATATGGCGACCGATATCGAAGCGTCCCGTCTCTTAACCTATCAGGCGGCCTGGCTGGAATCTGAGGGCAAATCTTATGGCAAGGCGTCAGCGATGTCGAAGCTGTTTGCCGGTGATGCAGCCATGCGTACCACGACGGAAGCGGTGCAGGTATTCGGCGGCTATGGCTATACGAAAGATTATCCGGTTGAGCGTTATATGCGCGATGCCAAAATTACACAAATATATGAAGGCACAAACGAAATTCAGCGGCTGGTTATCGGCCGGATGCTGACAAAATAAGATTCAGCATCACACGCCAGCCATTTTTAAAAGGAGGGAGCTGCATGGCACCTGATCAGGTCATCTCGTCGATTAAGGATGCCGAACTTGTGGCAAAACGGCGTCAGCAAATGATTCAAGGTGCCGTTTCGCTTTTCAAAGAGAAAGGGTTTCACCGGACAACAACACGTGAAATCGCGCGGGCATCGGGATTCAGCATCGGCACGCTCTATGAATATATTCGCACGAAGGAAGATGTGTTGTTCCTCGTGTGTGATGCTATCTATGAGCAAGTGAAGACACGGTTGGAATCAGTCATTGACTGGTGGAATCCGTCTGTTGCAACTCTGGAACAAGTGGTTGATTCGTACTTCCGCCTGATGGATGACATGCAGGAGGAGGTGCTGATCATGTATCAGGAAGTGAAGTCGCTGAAAAAGGAAACCAAGGACTATGTCATGCAGAAAGAACGGGATATGGTCACTATGCTGGAAAAGGTGATCACGACCTGCCTGCCAGAGGTTATGTCCAATCAGGATGTGGCGCTGGCAGCCAATAACATGTTTGTACAGGGCCAGATGTGGGCTTTTAGACGGTGGATGCTGCAGAAACAGTTTACGCTTGAGACGTATATCAGCCGGCAGACGCATTTTCTGCTGCAGGCTCTGTCGATTAATGCGGCATCGGAAGAAAAGGCTTAGCAAGCTATTTAACCAGGAGGGGTTCTTGTGGCAAGCGATCAGGTATATAGACCGGTCAATCCTGTCCGGTTTGTGACGGCGTCGAGTTTGTATGACGGACATGATGCATCGATTAACATTATGCGCCGGATTCTGCAGTCGAGCGGAGCTGAGGTAATTCACCTCGGGCATAACCGGTCAGTGCAAGAAGTCGTGTATGCCGCGATTCAGGAAGACGCTCAGGGAATTGCAATTTCATCGTATCAGGGCGGGCATGTCGATTACTTTAAATATATGATCGATTTGCTTAATGAATTGGATGCCAGCCATATCAAGGTTTACGGTGGCGGCGGCGGCACAATCATTCCCAGTGAGATTAAAGAGCTCGAGGATTACGGCGTTTCCGGGCTTTTTTCACCTGAAGATGGCCGTGAACTGGGTATGCAGGGCATGATTAACAACATGATCGAAGGATGCGATTTTCAGCCGCCGCTTTTTGACTTGGAGAAGCACCAGGACAAACTGGCATCCGGTGATAAGCAGACGATCTCCCGGTTCATTACTTATATTGAAAACAATGCCGGTGATGATGCTGCAGTGAACGGGCTGCTCAACCAGCTTCAGGCGAATTCGAATGGAGCACCCGTTCTGGGGATGACTGGCACGGGCGGATCCGGCAAGAGTTCGCTGACGGATGAATTAGTCCGCCGGTTCCTCAATGAACTGCCAGATAAAAAGATTGCGATTATTTCCATTGACCCGACGAAAAAGAAAACCGGCGGTGCCCTGCTGGGTGACCGGATTCGGATGAACGCCATTTTTTCCGATCGGGTCTACATGCGCTCGCTCGCAACACGCAGCTCCCGGGATGAATTGTCCCGCTCGCTGGAGGATGTTATGGCGGTACTAAGGGCATCCGATTATGACTTTATTATCATTGAAACGAGCGGCATCGGTCAGGGCGATGCGGCGATTACCGATGTGACCGATTTGTCCATGTATGTGATGACGTCCGATTTCGGGGCTCCATCACAGCTGGAGAAAATCGACATGATCGATTTTGCTGACTTTATTGTGATTAACAAATATGAACAAAAAGGGTCCGAGGATTCCCTGAGTCAGGTGCGCAAACAATATGAACGCAGTCACATGCTGTTCGGCGAAGATAAAAAGCTTTATCCGGTCTTTGGTACGATTGCCAGTCAGTTTAACGATGCCGGCACAAATGCTCTATTTGCATCAATCATTGATACGCTGAACGACAGCTATGGCTGGTCAGAAGCGGTTGATTTTGAACGGCATCGGATAGCTGAGAAACAAAATATGATCATCCCGAATGAGCGGCGCCATTATTTGCAGGAAATTGCCCGTCATATACGCGGTTATCATGATAAAACCCGGAGCCAGAGTGCTATCGCCCGTAAACTCTATCAGCTTGAAGGGGCCCGGGATGTGCTTGATGACAATACGGCAGCCGAGACGATTGATCAGGCGATTGAGTCCTATGAAGCTGAGCTGGATCCTGAGGCGAAAAAGCAGCTGGATAATTGGGATATGCTGCAAGAGAATTACCAGCAGGAAACGATGACCTATACCGTTCGCAACAAGGAATTCACGATGGATCTAACGACGGAATCCATCTCCGGGCTGCAGGTGCCGAAAGTTGCGCTGCCCAAATACCAGGACTGGGGCGACCGTCTAAGCTGGCTGATGAAGGAAAATGTGCCTGGTTCCTTCCCATTTACGGCAGGTGTTTTTCCGTTTAAACGGAAAGGTGAGGATCCGACAAGGCAATTTGCCGGTGAAGGCACACCGGAGCGGACCAATCGCCGCTTTCACTATTTATCGCAGGACAGTGACGCGAAACGGCTGTCCACGGCTTTCGACTCGGTAACGCTTTATGGCGAGAATCCGGCACCAAGGCCTGACGTATACGGTAAAGTCGGGGAAAGTGGTGTCAGTATATGCACGCTTGATGATATGAAGAAGCTGTATGATGGCTTCGATCTGACGGATCCGAAAACATCTGTCTCGATGACGATTAACGGGCCAGCTCCAATCATTCTGGCGATGTTTTTTAACACGGCGATTGATCAGCAGCTTGTTAAATTTCAGAAAGACAATGACCGGGAGCCGGACCAGGCTGAGTATGAACAGCTGAAGAATGAGACGATTTCGGTTGTCCGCGGAACGGTGCAGGCAGATATTTTAAAAGAGGATCAGGGCCAGAATACGTGCATTTTTTCAACAGAATTTGCCCTGCGCATGATGGGGGATATTCAGGAATACTTTATGGCTAAACAGGTGCGCAATTATTATTCGGTATCGATCTCTGGCTACCATATTGCTGAAGCTGGTGCCAATCCGATTACACAGCTCGCGTTCACACTGGCAAATGGCTTCACCTATGTGGAGTACTATTTAAGCCGCGGCATGGATGTTAATAAATTTGCGCAGAATCTGTCCTTCTTCTTTTCGAATGGACTTGATCCGGAATATACGGTGATTGGCCGCGTTGCCCGCCGCATTTGGGCGATCACGATGCGGGACAAATACGGGGCAGATGAACGGAGTCAGAAGCTGAAATACCATATTCAGACATCGGGCCGGTCTCTGCATGCTCAGGAAATTGATTTTAACGATATCCGGACGACGCTGCAGGCTCTGCTTGCTGTATTGGATAATACGAATTCCCTCCATACCAATGCGTATGATGAGGCGATCACGACACCAACTGAGGAGTCGGTCCGCCGGGCGATGGCCATTCAGATGATTATTAATAAAGAATTTGGCCTGACCAAGACCGAAAATGCTCTGCAGGGATCCTTTATTCTGGAAGAACTAACCGATCTTGTGGAAGAAGCGGTTCTGAAAGAATTTGAAAACATGAATGACCGCGGGG
Source organism: Lentibacillus kimchii (assembly GCF_042666895.1). Classification (GTDB taxonomy): domain Bacteria; phylum Bacillota; class Bacilli; order Bacillales; family Amphibacillaceae; genus Lentibacillus; species Lentibacillus kimchii. Next base: position 38,672 of record NZ_JBHTGR010000056.1, on the reverse strand, counting down.
GTGTGCTCGGAGCTATGGAACGGCAATACCAGCGCGGTAAGATTCAGGAAGAGTCTATGTATTATGAGCATCAAAAACATTCTGGAGAGCTGCCGATTGTCGGGGTCAACACATTCATCAATCCGAATCCGCCATCCAGTGAGCAGATCGATTCGATGGAACTTGCCCGCGCTTCCCAGGAAGAAAAAGATCATCAGATTAAGGAACTGCAGCAATTCGAAAAGGCTCATGCAGCTTATACCGATGAAGCGCTGCAACGTTTGAAAGAAACGGCAGCATCCGGCGGCAATGTTTTTGCAGAGCTGATGGATACGGTAAGAGTGGCGAGTCTCGGTCAGATTACAAACGCGCTCTATGAAGCAGGCGGTCAGTACCGGCGCAATATGTAACCGTTGCTGACAATGACAGGTCACCGAAAAAGTTTATGAATCTTAAAGACGACTGGTTTTGGCACCGCGATAGCCGTTTATAAATAACCGGATAGGGATAATTTTATACCAATTCTATGGTTTCCGCTGGCATAAGGCATGCATTTTTGTTTATAATGAAGGGTACGATTCAGATACTGTCTAACGCTAAGGAACTTAAGGAATCAGGCGCTGCAGTCTGATTGGCTGAGCTGTCCTAAACATAGCAGATGAGACTTAGCCTGACAGATAAATGCCGATTCTCGCGGGTGAGATCGGCAGCGGGACGTGCCTATGTCCCCGGTAAAACTATGAAAAAAGGGAGTGCGGTATCGTGAGCTTGCAAAATTCCAGCCGCGAAGAACTAGATAACACCTCAATGCTTGAAGTGGCTTATGATCGGCTGATGGAAGAGCAAAAGGCCATGGATTTTAGCGATCTTTATGATAGGGTAGCCGATCTTAAAGATTTTACGGATGACTGGAAAGAAAAGCATCGGGCTCAGTTTTATACAGACTTGACCGTTGATGGCCGGTTTCTGACAGCCACCCCTGGTTTATGGGGTCTGAAACGCTGGTATCCAGTGGAACAGATGGATGAAGTGGCGGCTGCCACCACGAAGAAAAAGAAATCGAAAAAAGGGCAGAAGAAAAAGGAAAAAGCGGAGGAACCAGCCCCTCGCGAGGAATCCCAGGAACCGGAACGTGAACCGGACTCACCAGGCGATGGCGTCGAAGTCCTGACAGGTCAGTTTGCTGATGAGTCTGCTGCGGAAGAGGATGAATTCGGGGAAAAAAGCGATGTAGATGATGGCTTTGATGACCCAGAAGAATTGGCAGAAGCGGAAGTCTCTGATGACACCGAGTCAGACGAGGCTGATGATGATAAGCGTGAGGACAAAGATAAATAAAATCAGGCGTTTTGTTGGGTGCCGTGAATGCGACTGTAATCGACAATGAGCACTTGACTTTTCTATGGTGAATGCGTAGAATTTTTATTGGGCTCGCTAAAATCGTAAGCATCCGGCGCTCCCCCTTAATACTTGGGGGGAGCGCCTTTTATTTTGTGAAGCGGGATAGGCTGCAGGAGCCAGGCACTGATCAGGTACCTGCAGTAACCCGTTTTGGGATGTTTCATTGAAAGCGACATTGTTGCGTCTATGAGCATCGATTGCAAGCCGCTGCAGCAATTCTTTGGGAAAGACGAGGGATGAATCATTGACTAAATATATTTTCGTAACAGGCGGTGTGGTATCATCATTAGGCAAAGGCATTACCGCTGCGTCACTCGGAAGACTTTTGAAAAATCGAGGCCTTAACGTGACGATCCAGAAGTTTGACCCGTATATCAACGTTGATCCTGGTATGATGAGTCCGTACCAGCATGGCGAGGTTTTTGTGACCGAGGATGGGGCGGAAACCGATTTGGATCTGGGACATTATGAACGGTTTATTGATATTAATTTAAACAAATACAGTAATATTACAACCGGTAAAGTCTATTCCAGTGTCATCAAAAAAGAACGCCGCGGCGATTATCAGGGCGGTACAGTGCAGGTCATTCCGCACATTACCAACGAGATAAAGAAACAGGTTTTCCGGGCTGGCGAAAAGACACAGGCTGACGTGGTGATTACAGAAATCGGCGGTACGGTCGGAGATATTGAGTCATTGCCATTTCTTGAAGCCATACGGCAGATTAAGAGTGATATCGGGCGTGAACATGTTATGTATATTCACTGCACCCTTGTCCCATATATTAAAGCAGCCGGTGAAGTGAAAACAAAACCGACCCAGCACAGTGTGAAGGAATTGCGGTCATTGGGCATTCAGCCGGACGCCATTGTCCTGCGCTCTGAACTGCCGATCAGTCAGGATATGAAAGAAAAGATTGCGCTGTTCTGTGATACATCTGAAGAAGCAGTCATCGAGATGCTTGATGCCGATACCTTGTATCAGGTGCCAATGGCGTTAAAAGAACAGCAGCTTGATCAGCTGGTATGTAACCATCTGGGACTTAACGTTCAGGAAGCCGACATGAGTGAATGGGCGACACTCCTCGACACTGTCCGCCATTTGCAGGATACAACGGTTATCGGGCTCGTTGGCAAGTATGTGGAGCTTCCGGATGCTTACTTATCGGTGGTTGAAGCACTGAAACATGCCGGATTTGCTCATAATACGGCTGTTCAAATCAAGTGGATTGATTCGGAAAAGCAGGACAAGACGTCAATCGACCGTGAGTTGGCGGATGTCGATGGCGTTTTAGTTCCGGGCGGATTCGGCTATCGCGGAATTGACGGGAAGATTGAAGCCATACGTTTTGCCCGGGAAAACCGTATGCCATTTTTAGGCATATGTCTCGGAATGGAGCTGGCAGCTGTGGAATATGCCCGGAATGTGCTTGGGCTGGAGAACGCTCATTCGACTGAATTTGACCCAGCAACGCCGTATCCAGTTGTCGATTTGGGAACAAAGCAGGAAAACACCGATGAGTTGGACAGCATGCTGCGGTTGGGCAGCTATCCGTTCCAGCTGACCAGCGGTACGAAGGTGAAACAGGCGTATGAGGATGAGGATCTTGTGTACGAGCGGCAGCGTCACCGCTACACATTGAATAATGATTTCCGCGAACGTCTTCAGGCAAATGGCCTGCTGATGGCCGGTACAAGCTGTCATGAGGAGCTGGTTGAGGTGCTCGAATTAGCTGATCATCCATGGTTTGTCGCCTGTCAGTTTCATCCGGAATTTAAATCACGCCCGACACGTCCACATGCCTTGCTTCAAGGATTTGTCGGAGCAGCGCAGCAAATACCTGACTAGTGTCAAATTCGACAAAAGTCCCGTTCATCATTTCAGTAAACGGGGCTTTTTTTGATTGAATGCATGCGAAATAACGAACGCCTATTCGCAAAATTTGTTTAAAACTAGCTTAATACATGTGAATTCTCTTATTTTACCCTTTTCGTTTCAATTTTTTGTTCGATAAAAAGAAGGGTTTTTTCAAGTTCTCTTGAATACCTGCATAGGAGGGTCGCTAATGACCAAAACGATACTTGTGGCTGATGATCAGCCCGGAATTCGCATGCTGTTAAAAGAAGTATTCAGCGAGAAGGACTACGATGTCACAACAGCTGAGACAGGACAGGACGCACTTGATTATCTATATGGCAGTTCTTATGATTTGCTGATACTGGATTATAAATTGCCGGTTGTCGATGGTGCCGATCTCTTAAAACGATTGGATGCCGATCAAGTGGACCTGCCGACGATCATTATGAGCGGATTAACGGAGAATATCAGCGAAGAAATTAAACAGCTGTCTGCTGTCCGGGAGGTGTTCGCCAAGCCTTTTGATATACAGGAAATCAGCGATTCTGTCAGCTCAATTCTGGCTTGACGAGACCGTCGTCAGTGAGGTGTTTTATAGGGTGAAAATATGTGCAGCAGCGCCTGAAATTATGGCGCATTTATATGTTAAAAATTCTTATTAGATCCAATACTGCTGCTTGCGCCTTGACGCCCTTGCTGGTATTCTAGCAGTGTAGTGAGATTAGTTGACAGCGGTCTATAGATAAAGCGTGATAATCACAGATAAAGGAGAGGGGTTCTGTCATGAAGTTTTTCCTCGACTCGGCAAGCATTGAAGAGATCCGCTCGGCGAATGAACTTGGCATTTTGGCAGGTGTCACAACAAATCCGAGCCTTGTTTCCAAAGAAGGTGTGTCCTTTCACGACCGGCTGAAGGAAATCACCAGCGAGGTAAGCGGTTCTGTCAGTGCTGAGGTTATTTCCGAAGATGCGGAAGGCATGATTCAGGAAGGAAAGGAACTGGCGTCCATCGCACCGAATATTACGGTTAAGGTGCCGATGACACTGGAAGGTCTGAAAGCCGTTAAAGCCTTCAGCGATCTGACCATTAAAACGAACGTCACCTTGGTTTTCAACGCCAATCAGGCACTTATGGCGGCTCGTGCTGGCGCTTCCTACGTATCGCCTTTTCTCGGCCGGCTGGATGACATCGGCCATGACAGCATGGATTTGATTAACACGATTGCCACCATCTTTAATCAGCACGGTATTAGTACGGAAATTATTGCTGCATCCATCAGACACCCGCTGCATGTGACTGATGCTGCTCTCAATGGCGCTCATATTGCAACACTGCCGTATAAAGTGCTTGGGCAGCTGGTTCAGCATCCGTTAACGGATCAGGGTATTGAGAAGTTCCTGGCTGACTGGCATAAACAGCAATAATGCATAAATATGGAAAAACACACATACACTAGACAGACAAACGATACTGGCTTATCGCTTGGGTGCATTAGCGTGTTTGCTGGTATAGGAGAGGAACGATTTCGGGTGGAAGTGTACGTCTGTCTGGAAGCGGGGTTCTGCAAATGCAAAAAATCTTAATTGAGGGTGGCCGCCCACTAAATGGCAGCGTACGTATTAATGGCGCTAAAAATAGTGCCGTAGCGCTTTTACCCGCTGCTCTCCTGGCGGACTCGCGCGTCACGATAGAGGGATTGCCGGATATATCAGATGTTTATACACTTGGCGAATTGCTTGAGGAAATTGGCGGTGAGGTTAGCTGGGACGGCCAGACGGTCCATATCGACCCTGACCAAATGGTAGCTATGCCGCTGCCAAATGGAAAAGTGCAAAAATTGCGGGCATCGTACTATTTCATGGGGGCGATGCTCGGCAAGTTCAAGCAGGCAGTTATTGGTCTCCCTGGCGGCTGTTATTTAGGACCCAGGCCGATCGATCAGCATATTAAAGGGTTTGAAGCGCTGGGTGCTAAAGTCACGAATGAACAGGGCGCGATTTATCTTCAGGCTGATGAACTGAAGGGAGCCCGGATTTATCTGGATGTCGTCAGTGTCGGGGCAACGATTAATATTATGCTTGCGGCGGTAAAAGCCAAAGGGAAAACGATTATCGAAAATGCTGCTAAAGAGCCGGAAATTATTGATGTGGCAACGCTTTTGACAAATATGGGAGCGGATATTAAAGGCGTTGGCACGGATGTGATCCGTATCGAGGGGGCTGAGTCTCTGCATGGGTGCCAGCATACCATTATTCCAGACCGTATTGAGGCTGGTACATATGCGATTGCTGCAGCGGCCCAGGGTCAGAATGTAACCATTGATAATGTGATCTCAGAACACGTGGAGCCTGTCATGGCCAAGCTGGAGGAAATGGGTGTGACGGTGGAACACAATGATGAACAACTGCATATTTCCCCGCGTGAATCTCTTAAAAATGTCGATTTGAAAACATTAGTCTATCCGGGCTTTCCGACAGATCTGCAGCAGCCATTCACATCTTTGCTGACTGGAGCCCATGGCACGGGTGTGGTGACGGATACCATTTATTCTGCCCGCCTGAAGCATATTGATGAATTGCGGCGCATGAACGCCTCGATCAAGGTCGAGGGCGGATCAGTGATTGTATCTGGCCCCACCAGACTGGAAGGTGCCCGTGTTCATGCGAGCGATCTTCGTGCTGGTGCATCACTGATTATTGCAGGGCTGATGGCAAACGGCATAACAGAGATCACCGGCGTCGACCACATTGACCGCGGTTATGAACAAATCGTTGAAAAACTCAACGCGCTCGGTGCCCGCGTCTGGCGGGAAGACATGACAGAACAGGAAGTCATTCAGTTTCAGGATTCCTGAGGACGGGCAAAGCACCTCTCATATATGAATCCTTTTGGGATGAGGATGAATTTAATAAAGGAGAGGGACTTTATGGAGCGAAGTTTATCAATGGAACTCGTCCGCGTGACCGAAGCGGCAGCACAGTCGTCAGCACGCTGGATGGGATTCGGAAAAAAGAATGAGGCAGATGATGCAGCCACAACAGCGATGCGCCATGTGTTTAATACAATTCCGATGGATGGAACGGTAATCATCGGTGAAGGCGAAATAGATGAAGCGCCGATGCTGTATAACGGTGAAAAACTGGGCACTGGCTCAGGGCAGAAAGTAGATATAGCTGTCGATCCGGTAGAAGGCACCAATATCGTGGCGCAAGGGACCTGGAATGCTGTGGCGGTGATTGCGATTGCCGATGGAGCGGATATGCTCAATGCGCCGGATGTGTATATGAACAAAATTGCCGTTGGTCCTGAAGCCGTTGGTCAGATTGACATCAATGCGTCAGCTACAGCGAATTTAAAAGCGGTTGCCAAGGCGAAACATAAAGCAGTGGAAGACGTGCTGGCGATTGTACTGGACCGGCCGCGCCATGCGGCATTAATTGAGGAAATCCGTGCTGCCGGGGCACGCATCAGACTGATTCCGGACGGTGATGTGGCAGCTGCCATGAATACAGCCTTTGATGACACGGGGGTTGATATATTAATGGGCATCGGCGGCGCGCCTGAGGGTGTCCTGAGTGCAGCCGCGCTGAAATGTCTGGGCGGTGACATGCAAAGCAAGCTCTGCCCGTCCAATGACCAGCAAACTGAAAGGTGTCACAGCTTAGGGATTACCGACTTGGATAAAGTGTACGGGTTGGATGACCTTTGCGGCGGTGATGATGCTATCTTTGCTGCGACAGGCATTACGGATGGTGAATTGCTGAAAGGCGTTCAGTTTAAAGGCGAAAAAGCGACGACGCAAACCGTTGTCATGCGTGCTAAAAGCGGGACCGTTCGTTTTGTAGACGGGGAACACAGCCTGGAGAAAAAACCGAACCTCGTCATGAAGTCATAATTAATAACAGGAAGCCACTGCTTTTTCCCCCGTGGCTTCCTTCATTTATTTATCCATATGCAAGACAAACTGGCAAAAATATGGCGCAGCGTATTGAATCGTGGCTTCTAAAGGCGTATGATAGAGATGTTTAAAAAGAGAGTTTATAGGCAATGATAGTATAAACTGGGAAAACTTCCATTCTAGCTTCCTGCAAGTACTTCTATGATTCGTAACCTTTCAAATAGAAAGAGACATTCACAACTTTTCGAGACACATTTAAATTTTTCAAAAGCGGCTGTAAAGGGATTGGCAGACTGTGCTGCGGCCTTAGCTTAGCGGTATGTGCCTGTCTGTGCTTGAAGGTCCTTTTGACTAACCTTTAAAAATAAATAGGTGTGGTGATTAAATGGCTTCATTATCAATTTCCCAACTGCAGTCATCAACATTGAAAGAGATTTATGAGCTCGCACGGGAATACAAGGTTTCCTATTATTCGAAACTAACCAAAAAAGAATTAATTTTTGCGATCTTAAAAGCACAGGCTGAAGAAGATGGCTACTTATTTATGGATGGTATTCTGGAAATTATTGCCTCAGAAGGATTTGGATTTCTCCGTCCCATCAATTATTCACAGAGCGCAGAAGATATCTACATTTCCGCTTCACAAATCCGCCGCTTTGATCTGCGAAATGGGGATAAAGTGTCGGGCAAGGTGCGCCCGCCGAAAGAAAATGAACGTTACTACGGGATATTGCACGTGGATGCGGTCAATGGCGCTGATCCGGACACATCAAAAGAACGTGTGCATTTTCCTGCCCTGACGCCTTTGTATCCGGAGCGTCTCATGAACCTTGAGCGGAATTCGAAAAACTTGTCCACGCGCATCATTGATTTAATGACACCGGTCGGTTTTGGCCAGCGCGGCCTGATTGTGGCGCCGCCCAAAGCGGGTAAAACGGTGCTCTTGAAGGCTATTGCCAACAGCATTACAACCAACCATCCCCAGGCCAAATTGATTATCCTGCTGGTGGACGAGCGGCCGGAAGAAGTAACCGACATTGAACGTTCGGTTGGCGAAGATGTCGATGTGGTCAGTTCCACTTTTGATGAAGTTCCGGAAAGTCATGTTAAAGTATCTGAACTGGTTCTGGAGCGGGCCATGCGCCTTGTGGAACATAAGCGCGATGTGGTTGTTTTAATGGACAGCATTACGCGACTGACACGTGCTTATAACCTGGTCAGCCCGCCGAGCGGCCGGACGCTTTCCGGCGGTATTGATCCCGCGGCTTTCCACCGTCCGAAACGTTTCTTCGGAGCGGCACGTAATATCGAGGAAGGCGGCAGTTTCACATGTCTGGCAACGGCTTTGATTGATACCGGGTCACGGATGGATGATGTGATTTACGAAGAGTTCAAAGGGACAGGCAATATGGAACTGCACCTTGACCGCAATCTGGCTGAGCGCCGGATCTTCCCAGCCATTGACATTCTGAAATCAGGCACGCGCAAAGAGGAATTGCTCGTTAATAAAAACCATCTTGATAAAATCTGGGCTATCCGCAAGACCATGCAGGATAATCAAAACTTTCTCGACCGCTTCCTGAGACGGCTGCGTGCGACGAAGAACAATGAGGAATTCTTCCAGCAGATGGAAGACGAAATGAAGCGAAAAGGGACGAAAGTGCAAGGATGAATCAGCCGGCATCATCAAGGGGTGTGCCGCCGTTTTAGAGTTGGTTTGAGGTGCGCCGTACTATTGCAATCGAGACGTGTCGCTGTTATAATCTTTTTATGTGAGTTAGATGATATGACGATTACAATTAACTCTGTTTCCAAAGGATTCAGGGCAAAAGGAGCGAGAAGCTATGAGACAAGATATTCATCCCGAGTACAGAAAGGTTGTCTTTCTGGACACAAGTTCAGATTATAAATTCCTGACAGGTTCAACACAAGACTCTGAAGAAACCATCGAATGGGAAGATGGCGAGACGTATCCGCTGATCCGTGTTGAAATCAGCTCAGCGTCACATCCCTTCTATACAGGAAAACAAAAAGCCGATAAAGCCGGTGGACGTGTCGACCGGTTCAAACGGAAATATAACCTTAAGTAAAAAACGGTTGGCAGCTATATCCCGTTACAGCAAACAGGCAATAGTCGATATGTTGCCTGTTTTTTTCACGTTTAGTCGGGAAGAATTCAGACTAACGGGTTCTGCAGCAGCCAAGCGCATTGTAATCTAGCAGGCATAAGTAAAAATGACCTTGAAGGGAGTTCGGCATAAATGCACGTTTTAAACCAAAGCGGCTGGATTGAAGTCATTTGTGGCAGTATGTTCTCCGGTAAATCAGAAGAACTGATTCGCCAGGCTCGCCGGGCAATGTATGGCCATTTAGCTGTACGGGTTTTCAAACAGGCGATTGACGACCGTTATGCTGGGCAAACGGTCATGTCCCATAACGGCACATCCACAATTGCTCGTCCTGTCAAAAATGCCGCAGCGATTCTGGATGATTTGGACGGGACTCAAGTGGATGTCGTTGGGATAGACGAAGTGCAATTTTTTGATGAAAAAATCGTTCCAGCCGTCAATGAGCTGGCTGATCGGGGTATTCGCGTGATTGTTGCGGGACTTGATACAAATTTTCGCGGTGAACCATTTGGCCCAGTGCCGCAGCTAATGGCACAAGCTGAATCAGTCTCTAAGCTGACTGCCATCTGCCCGGTCTGCGGATCACCTGCCAGTCGTACGCAGCGTCTGATTGACGGCAGGCCAGCTGCCTATAATGATCCGGTGATTATGGTAGGTGCATCGGAAGCATATGAACCGCGCTGCCGCCATCATCATGAAGTGCCGGACAAGCCCGATAACCGCTCAAACGATATCCGGGCTGTGTCGGACTGAATGATCCCATAAAGAGTGCTGCGGCGCTCTTTTTTTACGCCTTCATGCGGGCTGACAGAAAGAAGGAACAGCTGCGCGACACGTCAGTCATTGAAAGGCTCACAATCCGCGGCTTCATTTTGACCTTGTGGCTGGCGTATATTATAATGATACTTTAACCTGAGAAGAGGTGACCGTTGTGCTCGAGCGTTTAAAGAGTTTGGAAGATCGCTATGAAAAACTGAATGAGCTGCTTAGTGATCCGGATGTTATAAACGACATTGATAAACTGCGTGATTATTCTAAAGAACAATCCGATCTGGAGGAAATCGTGCAGGCTTACCGGCAGTATCAGGACGTTCTTGGTCAATTGAAAGATGCAGAGGACATGCTGGAAGACGAATCCGACGAAGACATGCAGGAAATGGCCAAAACGGAAATTGAAGAACTGACGGAAAAGGAAAAAGATCTGGAAGAGCGGCTGAAAGTTCTGCTTATGCCAAAAGACCCGAATGACGATAAAAACGTCTTTATGGAAGTCCGTGCGGCTGCTGGTGGTGATGAAGCTGCCTTATTTGCCGGTGACTTGTATCGCATGTATACCAAATATGCCGAGATGCAGGGCTGGAAAACTGATGTGGCGGAAGCCCATCCAACCGCGGTTGGCGGCTATAAAGAAATCGTTTTTATGGTAAACGGAACGGGTGCTTATTCGAAACTGAAGTTTGAAAACGGGACCCACCGTGTCCAGCGTGTCCCAGAGACCGAATCCGGGGGACGCATCCATACGTCGACAGCTACGGTAGCCGTGCTGCCGGAAGCAGAAGAAGTGGAAGTTGAGCTTAATGACAAAGATATTCGCGTCGATGCGTTTGCCGCCAGCGGACCCGGCGGCCAGAGTGTCAATACAACGATGTCGGCTGTCCGTCTGACACACGAACCAACAGGAATCGTCGTATCCTGTCAGGACGGAAAGTCACAAATTAAAAACAAGGAAAAAGCGATGCGTGTGCTGCGTGCGCGGCTCTATGATAAATACCAGCAGGAAGCTCAGCAGGAAATTGAGGAAGACCGCAAGTCTGCTGTTGGAACTGGTGACCGTTCTGAGCGGATTCGCACGTACAATTTTCCGCAGACCCGTGTGACAGATCACCGTATCGGTCTGACGCTGCAGAAGCTTGATCAGGTGATGGAAGGCAAACTGGATGAAATTTTTGATGCCCTGCTTCTGGAAGAACAGACACAAAAACTTGAGGAAATTGGCGAATAGTTATGGCAGAATCCAAGCTGCATGAAGTCCTGCGCCGGGCTTCTCTTTTTTTAGATGATAACAGGCGCGAGCCGAAAGTGGCGGAACTTCTTTTAGAGCACTATCTGGATGTGGACCGGACAGCGTTTTTCGCGATGATGCGTGACCCGGTTCCAGAAGATGTGCTGCAGCGTTTCTGGTCTGCGGTGGAAGCGCATGCCCAGACTGGCGTGCCGCTGGAGCATTTAACCGGATATGCCCCTTTTTATGGACGCGATTTCCGCGTCACCGGCGACACGCTGATTCCCCGCCCAGAGACGGAGGAGCTCACACAGCTGGCTGTTCAGACGGCATCACCGGAGCCATTCACGATTGCCGATATTGGCACCGGGAGCGGCAGCATTGCGGTGACACTGGCTCTGGAACTGCCACAGGCCGCCGTATATGCGACAGACCTTTCCACGAAAGCTCTGGAGGTGGCGCGTTACAATGCGGCGCAGATGGAGGCTGATGTTACCTTTTTTGAGGGTGATTACGGCAAACCGCTGCTCGAACAGGGTCTTCAGGTCGACATGCTTGTTTCCAATCCGCCTTATATCGCATTAGACGAGAAATCCACTTTGTCCGATACGGTCAAAAATTTTGATCCGGAAGAAGCGTTATTTGCCGGTGACGATGGGCTGGCCGGGTACCGGACAATCGTCAATCAGCTGCCGCGTCTCGTGAAACCGCACGGCTATTGTTTATTGGAAGTGGGCAGCCAGCAGGCGCAGACGGTCCAGTGTTTATTACAAGGAGCCTTTCCTGAGAGCCATGTGGCGATTGTTCAGGATATCAGCCAAAAGGATCGCATGGTTAAGGCGGGTCCTTTAATAGATTCCTAGTATATGTAAAAAACCCCTTGGCCATACTGTTGATAAGACAGCTTGGGAGAGGGGTTTTTTACGATGCAAAGGGTCGTGTATTCAGCTATTATAGCCGTTATGATAATCTTAGTAATCCCTGTGACCGGGACTAGCGGGGATATGGCAGCAAATAGTTCAGCAAATGCAGCTCAGCAAGATATACAAGTGATCCCAGATGAGGCCATTCGCCTGCGCATTCTGGCTGACAGTGATGCTGAATCGGATCAGGAGCTAAAACACAAAGTGCGTGATAACGTGAATGCGGCGATCACAGACTGGGTTGGCATGATCACCGATATTGATAAAGCGCGTGAGCTAATTGCAGCGAATATTCCAGAAATCCGCACGATTGTTGAGGATACACTAAAGGAAGAAGGCAGTTCGCAGTCATCTGAAGTTGAATATGGCAAGAATATTACGTTTCCGGCTAAATTGTATGGTTCTTATCTTTATCCGCCAGGTGAATATGAGGCGGTTTTGATCACCCTTGGCGAGGGTGAGGGCTCCAATTGGTGGTGTGTTCTGTTTCCGCCGCTCTGTTTTCTGGACTTTTCCAGCGGTTCGACAGTGGCTGAGGCGGAAGAGACGGAGACCGGTGACGATGACGATGATAAGGAAGACGACGAAGAAGAGGCGTCTGATGAGGAAGAGACTGACGTTAGATTTTTTCTCTTTGAATGGTTTGATTGATTCATAGATTAGTTCGTTTTCACATAGTATTCTAGAGAATCTGCCAAAACATAGAGGTGAAAATCATGGAACTAATAACGGCCGAACATGCATCAGAGGAGAAACTAAACGATTTTTTGCAGCACAATCAAAATCTGGAACGTGAGCAGCTGCTGGCGAAAGGCTATGTCGTGGAATTTGCCGGGAAAATTGAAGGCTGCTTTGTTATGGACGATGTTGCTGATCGTGTCTACTGGCTGAAACAGTTATTTGTGACCAAACAGGCGGCGTCATCGTTGCCAGTTTTGCTGGAAGCCATTCTGGCACTTGCTAGAGAAAAGCAGGCCCAGCAAGTCTTTGTCCACAGTCATCAGCCGATGGTAGATGTGTTACTGGAATCATTGCAATTTCATCCACAAAAAGATAATGAATTCGTACAGAGTTCTCCGAATAACGAAGGATATTGGTGGATGTATCACGTTTCCTGATTAGTTATCAACAATTATATGTGCATAACTGTGTACATCCTGTTTAAAAGCTGTGTATATTAACATCTTGTTGTGCGCAGACCTGTGTATAATCGCCTGATGGGAATAATCCTATTTATGCTGGAAAACCACTATTCCCCATATTTCCAACAGTTGAAGCAATCAGCGGAAAATTTACTTAAATGTGGACAGCCTGTGGATAAATATCTACAGGCTCACTTTTTGTGTTCAAAATGTTATTCAGCTAGAATAAGCCATAGAAAAGAGGGTCAGTCATGATAGAGACAAAACGATGGAATATCCAAACAAAACAGCCGGATGAACGGGCAATAGCCGAGGCGGCATCTCTGCTGCAGAATGGCTATACCGTATCCTTCCCGACGGAAACGGTGTATGGACTTGGGGCTGATGCGACAAACGCTTCAGCCGTTTCTGGTATTTTTCAGGCGAAAGGACGGCCGGAAGATAACCCGCTAATTGCCCATGTTGCGTCGAAAGGACAGCTGCAGAATCTGATTTCAGCGCTCCCGCCTGTTGCCGAGAAACTGCTTGATACCTTTACACCGGGCCCGCTGACGCTTGTGCTTTCAAGCAATGGAGCTTGTGCGGCGAATGTGACCGCTGGGCTCGACTCCATTGGCATCCGCATACCGGAACACCCGGTGGCGCAAAGCTTGCTGCGAGCATGTGACCGACCAATTGCTGCGCCAAGTGCCAATTTATCAGGGAAACCGAGCCCGACGACAGGAGAACATGTCTGGGCTGATTTAGAAGGAAAAATTGCCGGGCTCATCGATGCCGGTCCCACCGGAGTTGGGGTAGAATCAACCGTCGTTGACTGCACACAGGAAATACCGGTCATTCTGCGGCCGGGCGGCATTACCAAAGAACAGCTCGAGGAAACCGTCGGCACGGTGATGGCCGATCCCGCATTGGCTGGTATGGCAGACAGTCCCAAAGCCCCGGGTATGAAATATACACATTATGCACCAGAAATCCCCATGTATCTTGTTGCTGGTGCGCCGGCAAAACTGCAAACGGCGATTGACCGCGCGAGCAGAAACGAGAAACGTGTTGGTGTTCTGGCCAGCACACAGACAGCGGAGCAGCTTCATTCGGCGCGCATTATTCCGCTTGGGGAGGATTTGCATGCTGTTGCGGCGGCGATTTATGATGCCCTGCGGCTGTTTAAAGACGGCGATGCCGATGTGATATTATGTGAAGCTTTTCCAAAGGAAGGCATAGGACGGGCGATCATGAATCGTCTGGAAAAAGCCGCCACGCGTTACTTGCCTGATTGATGCAAGTATTCAGCCATGCCTGTGTCTAAATGCCACAACGTCCTCAACTGAAACCGGCTGGCTTTAACAGCCTGTCTCCTATGTCTGCATATGGCAGACCGGACAAGCATAGAATGCACTAGCATGTCTGAGGGGGCGTAAAGATGCCGGTCTATCAATTAGGGGAAATGGTTTCACTTGTTTTTATGGCGTTTGCATTAGGGATGGACGCCTTTTCCATAAGTTTGGGCATGGGAATGCAGCAGATCAGACTAAAACGGATTGCTATAGCAGGTCTTGTAGTCGGTTTTTTTCATACTGTGATGCCATTTACGGGCATTGTTTTGGGATCTTTCATTTCCACCCAAATTGGACATTATGCCGAACTCAGCGGTGGTCTGCTTCTGGTCGCAATCGGTGCGCAAATGATTTTTTCCGCATTTAATTATGAAACAAAGAAACTGGTTCAGCCTGTTGGTCTGGGTCTGATTTTTTTCGCGTTTAGTGTGAGCCTGGACAGTTTCTCAGTCGGTCTCAGCTTGGGCCTGTCCAATGGCAAGACCGTTATTGCTCTAATTTTGTTTGCCGCTGCCAGTACATTCCTGACCTGGGCTGGCATGCTAATGGGAAAAAAGGTTTATGGGCTGCTGGGCGCCTATAGTGAAATACTGGGCGGCAGCATTCTTGTTGGCTTTGGCTTACATATATTATTTAGCTGACAATCAGGAAGACTTTCCAAAGCAGATGGAAAGTCTTTTTTTTTTCGGCGTGATAAAATGCGATCATAAATGACAAAAAATAGAGACAATGGTACCATTTAACGGAATAGAATGAGAAAGGTCGCAGATAAAGATGATAGCTGTTCAATTAAGACGATTACGACAGAGCAAATTATTCTATATCAGTCTATTACTCGGCGTTTTGATAACGTCGGCACATTACATACAAACGACAAGGACCATTTTACAAGGGGAAGCGTCAACTATCCCCGATTCGTCTTATCTATTATGGTTAAATGCCAGTGACTCTGAAATCACCAATTTGTTCTTCTTGTTAGTACCGATTCTAGCTGCTCTGCCGTTTAGTACCCAATTTCTTGTAGATAGAAAGACCAATTATTATGAACTGATGATGATGAGATCCGGGAAATATAAGTATCTGTTTTCAATGTTAGCTGTTAGTGCTTTCGCAGGATTTCTAGCTATTGCTATACCATTACTTATCAATTTTCTTTTGTTTTCTCTTACTTTTCCGGCTATCCATCCGGATCCTTTTGTGTATTATACGCAAGGTCTTTTTTCGTTTAAAACATTATTTTATTCTCTGCAGCTGAATTTCCCTTTAATTCACACGTTGTTTTATATCTTTTTAAGCGGCATAATTGGCAGCTTATTCGCTGTTTTTTCTGCAGCGTTGTGTCTTCATATTCGATTCTCACTCATTAGTTTGGTTATTCCGGTCATCATCAGTATATTAATTTCTGGGCTTAGTGAACTTGTCGAAGTGGGATTGTCTCCTATCGACTTTTTGGATATGAATGCCACTGCTCCTGTTTATTTATGGTGTATCGCGTTATTTGGTATTTTAATGATTATGTTAACTTTTATTCTAGCTATTATAGGTGTGAGAAGACTTGTTAGATAAAAATTACTTAAAATTTTGCGTCACATCATTTTTTGCACAACGGAAAAACATTTATTTATATCTAGTCACTGGCCTGATAATGTTATTAATATATGGCTTTTTTATGGTGCTATATCAGACAATCGATCCGGATACAGCCAGGCCCTATCATGTCATAACGTATGATGTGCTCAACTATTATCAATTAGTTTATTGGTTTTTAATCCCATTTATTTTGCTATGTGTCCTTGGGAGTCAAATACACAACATTCCAATAGACTTTCAAGTAAGGATGAATAGTCTTCGCCGGTTATTAAGTTTTTACGTCATTCAAATAAGTATGATGGCAATCTGGGGAACATTTATAATTGGATTTATAACATTTGTGTCCTTTCCTCTTTCATCAAAAGCCATCACGTCACATGATTTTGTGCATATTTTTGGGCTACTTATATTTTGTTATCTCAATCTCACGAATATAGGTCTATTACTGATAGTACTCGCAAAAAAGTTTCAGGTACAGATTAGCTTTCTTATTGTTTTTGTAGTATCCCAGATGGACCAGTATTTGTTTGGTCATGCGATTTTTAAATCGACCAATTTGCTGTATACACCCGATTTTTCGTTCATCAGACTTATAACAGCACTATCGGAAAACGCTGTTCTGATGTTTGGGTTACTAGTCATATTGTCTGTACAGATTAAAAGGAAAGAAGGATAAATGAATGCTTCCGTTAATCAAAAGAGATGTGAGGCTGCGTTTACATCACGGAAAAAATCTCATTATAGCCCAATTTTCCTTCTTTTTAATCACGACAGTTTCTTTTATCCTTATGTTCACGTTGAATGATCTGAATACGCAAATGGAATGGCTATCTTTTGAGCAATTTTGGGATGGCTTTTCAGAGCTGGACTTAAAAATGTTTAAGCAAGATGGCACCCTCGCCACGCCATATTTTTGGCTAATTTTTCAATTGCTGTATTTTTTATCACTCAGAACATTTTTCACAGCTGATTTAACAAGCAGCGGAGGACTCATAATCATTCGTACCGGAACTAGAAAATTTGTTATGAGTAAAGTCATATCATTATTACTGTATACAACGATTTATATAGCTTTGTTTGTTTTCTATATTTGCTTTGTTTCGTCTATTCAACACTTTCTGTTTGATAGCAGTATGTCCTGGAAAGCAAATTGGGAAACGTCTATTATCTTTTGTATTTTTTTAATTCTTGTCTTATTTTTAGAATCACTTTTTTATGAGTTAGCAAGTTTGATGATGGGTGACATAATACCATACATAATCTTGATTAGTGTTAATTTCCTATCTATATTCAGTCAGAATATAGTTTTAGTCACTAACTATACTATGTTCAGCAGATGGAGTGAAACAGGGTTATACAGTGACAATACGCTATTAATGCTGACTTGGGTTAGCAGTATGATTATTCTATTGGTCTTGCTTACATTGTGGTTGGTAAAGAAAATCGATTTTGTCTATGAAAAAGGGGAGTAATAACCATGTATGTCGTGGGTGAAAATGTAACCAAAAAAATAAAGGATTTTGTCGTTTTAGATAATATTAGTTTCTCTCTGGAAAAAGGAAAAGTACATGGCATTCGCGGGCACAACGGATCGGGTAAAACCATGCTGCTTCGTGCAATAGCTGGCCTGATTAAGCTATCTGATGGAAAAGTAGTAGTTGATGGAAAAACAATTGGAAAAGATATACTTTTCCCTGAAGATGTTGGTGTTTTAATCGAATACCCGAGTTTTATTCCGGATTATACGGGATTTCAGAACTTATTATTTTTAGCAAAGATAAAAAATAAAATAAGTGAAGAAACCATTCGGGAAACATTGAATTTAATAGGGCTGGATCCAGATGATAAAAGGAAGTTTAAAAAATATTCGCTTGGTATGAAACAGCGTTTGGGTATAGCACAAGCCATCATGGAAAGCCCTGATTTATTGTTGCTGGACGAGCCAACAAATGCCTTAGATGAAAAAGGTATTTCGTTTATGGAGCAAATTATACAAAGACTTAAATCAGAGGGAAAGACAATCGTTGTAACAAGTCATGACCGGGATTTCTTACAAGAGGTTTCAGATGATATCTACTCCATTTCTGAAGGGGTTGTTACCAAGTGGGAAGACTAATAAAAAGCAAAAGCTTATATGTGATACTCGCAGTCGTATTACTTGTTGTTTTTTCAGTTCGGATTGAAGCTGTTAATGATGACCGGGATCATTATGAGACCTATAGAGTGGATGTTCAAAACGGAGATGTCGTTACCTTAGGAGATTTAGAGATGTCATTTGGTGAAGCAACTTCCCCGAAACTGGAGGAATCTGAGAATCAGGCGAATGGTAAAAAAGCCGTTTATAAGCTGCCTATTAAGATAACTAAAAAAAGTGATGCTCCGCTTAAGTCAGAGAACCAATTTGCCATTTATGAAAAATATAAGGATTACATAAACCTGCCACTTGTGGATTACCATGGTAAGTTGAATAATCAAGGCGTTTTTTCTACCCTTAGTTCACTGAAAAAAGATGAAAGTGTTAATTTGACAGTATCTACTGATTTTGTAGTGGGTGATTTGTATTATTATTACGATGATTATAATACAGATAAAGCTGCTTATATTGTCATCGTTGGTCCACAAAGTGAAAAAGGCATGCCGCTTTATTATTACAAATTATAAACGAATGTTTAAACTGAATCCCTTAATGCAAACCCCCCCCATTATTTTCTGACAACCGCGCGATTCTGTGATATAGTTTGAGTAAGAATCATCCTGCATCCACGACAATCAGCGGAGGTTATGCGTTTGAAAATTCTGTTTGTATGCACCGGCAATACATGTCGCAGTCCCATGGCTGAAGCGCTGCTGAAATCGAAAGTACCTGATGCCGAGGTGCAGTCGGCAGGTCTTTTTGCCCCCAGTAATCAAGGTCCAGCCGGTAATGCTGTTGAGGCATTGAAACACGAGGGCATTACGCTGGATAGCCGGTCCAAGCCGGTCAGTGAAGCGCTGCTGCACTGGGCGGATCTGGTGCTTACCATGACGACACAGCACAAGCAGTCACTCATCCTCGAACACCCTGACTCTCAGGCTAAATATTTCACATTAAAGGAATATGCAGCACTTGACGATATAGAGATATGGGACGAATTAAAACAACGGTATGCAGCCTATGAGGAGAAACGTTTGCAATTCTTTAAGGCTTATCGGCACCAAATGGATGATCCTCAACTTGAACAGGCATTGAATGCTCATATGCAGGAAGAATGGCAGAGGATTCAGAAACTGGAAGAACGCCTGATCAGCTATGATATTCCGGATCCATTTGGCGGCAGCCTGACAGATTACCAGAACACATTGGCAGAACTTGAAACGTCTGTCAGTGTTTTGGCGGAAAAGCTGCGTACCAAATAGTTGAGTTGGAGGAACGTGTGATGAAACAGCATTATCGCTTTAGTCTGCGGGTGAAACTCGTTGGTCTGGTAACCTTATTAGCTACTATTACGTATTCAGTCAGCGCATTATTTATCTATGTTTTCTATGATTATGTTCAGACATTTTGGGCTATTTCCGAACAGTGGTTTACAATTATCACTCTGGTTCTGGGCATTATCTGGTCAGGGATACTGGCTTATTTTGCAGCAAGGTATATTACAAAACCTTTAGAAAAACTGAAAGATTCCGCAACAAATGCTGCTGATGGTCATTTGCAGCAAACGATTGACATACCCAAGTCAGAGGATGAGATTCGGTCGTTGTCCATTGCCTTTAAGACGATGCTTGATAATCTGACGGGTATGGTTCAGAATATCGATGAACATGCCGCGGCAACAAACCAGTCTGTCAGCCGGATAAAGTCAGCAGCCGAGCAGGCCGCCCATCATGGCAAGCAGGTTGATGCTTCAATTGATGAGATTTCCAAAGGGGCTGAAAACTCATCTGAGTCCATCCAGCAGACGGCTGAAGCTGTTGAGGAAGCGTCACAGCTTGCCCAGGGCGTGCAGACCAAAGCCAGTGAATCGCAGGAAAAATCCAGTCAGATGCTGAAAATGCTCAGCGACAGCCGTGCTATTGTCAGTGAATTGGTGACGGGGATAAGTCAGCTGGCAAGCGAACAGGAAAAGTCTTTGGAAGATGTTGATCATCTGAAGGAGCATACCGTCCAGATTGAATCCATTATTACAATGGTTGGCGATATTGCCGAACAAACGAATTTGCTGGCTCTCAATGCCTCAATTGAAGCCGCTCGGGCCGGTGAGCAGGGCAAAGGTTTTGCTGTTGTCGCCGAGGAGATTCGTAAATTAGCAGATCAGAGTGCGAGTGCCGTAAAGGATATTTCTGATTTAATTAAAACTGTTCAGGGTGATGCCCAGTCTGTTGTAACCAGTATGAATGAGCATGTGGCCTATGCCAGACAAGAAGTGGAGAACGGCAAAAAGACCGATTCAGCTATTGACGACATGTCAAAATCGGTGCATGATACGGCTAGCGTTATTGAGGATATTTCCGCGTATGTTGACAAACAGCTGAATTCGATCCAGGCAACATCCGAACAATCCCAGGAAGTTGCTGCGGTTGCTGAAGAGACGTCCGCCGGAGCTGAAGAGGTAAATGCGAGCATCCAGGAACAAGCTGGGACACTTGCAGAAATGGATACAATGACTGCAGAATTGGAAAAACAGGCAGGTGCGCTGACGGAACAGGTTCAGCAATTTCATATTGAGCATGACCAGGATGAGGAGGCCTCGGATGATGGCGTTACAACAGCAAGTCAGGCAGGATATGGACGCGCTGGCTAGGGAATGGCTTGAAAGCGGCTATCTCCAGGCAGGAGATGTATTCGTTGTTGGCTGCTCCACCAGTGAGGTGGCTGGTGAGCGTATTGGCACATCCGGCAGTGAAGACATCGCTGCGGCGCTTTTTGCCAGTCTGGAGAATCTTAAGGCGGACACGGGCATCACGGTAGCTTTTCAGTGCTGTGAACATTTAAACCGGGCACTTGTCGTGGATAAATCAGCTCGGAACAGATTGAATCTGGAAGAGGTATCTGCTGTACCTGTACCAGATGCAGGCGGTTCGATGGCTGCTTATGCCTATAAGCAAATGAATGAACCGGCTGTTGTGGAAACGATCCGGGCTGACAGCGGCATCGATATCGGGGACACGATGATTGGCATGCATTTGAAACCGGTTGCCGTGCCGCTTCGCTTTAACCAGCGCTTGATTGGAGAGGCCCGGGTAACGGCTGCCCGCACCCGCCCGAAACTGATCGGAGGCGAGCGTGCGGTGTATCGGGTATGAAGACGCATTAAGGCGGTCACACGCAACACCATTAGAATACAAGGGGGAAATGACTCATGGAACACTTGAAGCAAACAGATGACGCGTTGTACGAAGCCCTTCAGGCAGAAAAAACACGCCAGCAGGAAAAGATTGAACTGATTGCTTCGGAAAACTTTGTATCAGAAGCTGTTATGGAAGCGATGGGATCAGTGCTGACGAATAAATATGCGGAAGGCTATCCGGGCAAACGGTATTATGGCGGCTGTGAACATGTGGATGTGGCCGAAAATCTGGCACGCGACCGGGCTAAAGAGCTGTTCGGTGCCGATCATGCCAACGTCCAGCCGCATTCCGGGGCACAGGCCAACATGGCTGTTTATTTCTCTGTCCTGGATCCAGGTGATACGATTCTCGGCATGAATCTAAATCACGGCGGTCATTTGACCCACGGCAGTCCGGTTAACTTCAGCGGCCGCATGTACAATGTGGCTGACTACGGTGTCGATCAGGAAACCGAGAGGCTTGACTATGACGTTATTCGTGAACGGGCAAAAGAAGTCCAGCCGAAACTGATCATCGCTGGTGCGAGTGCTTATGCACGGGAAATCGATTTTGCCAAATTCCGCGAGATTGCGGATGATGTTGGCGCGTACTTAATGGTTGATATGGCGCATATCGCCGGTCTTGTAGCGGCAGGTCTGCATCAGAATCCAGTGCCGTATGCAGATTTTGTCACGACGACCACCCATAAAACACTGCGCGGGCCACGCGGCGGTATGATTCTGTGCAAAGCGGACTACGCGAAGAAAATTGACAAGGCTGTTTTCCCTGTCATGCAGGGCGGACCGCTGATGCATGTAATCGCTGCCAAAGCCGTTTCTTTCAAAGAAGCGCTGTCTGATGGATTTAAGACTTATGCCGAGCAGATTATCCGAAACGCCAGAGCCTTGAGTGAGGCACTCAGCAAGGAAGGGCTCCGGATTGTTTCCGGCGGTTCAGATAATCATCTCCTTCTGGTTGATGTGACACCACTTGGATTGACTGGCGATGTGGCTGAAAAAGCGCTGGATGATATCGGCATCACCGCGAATAAAAATACCATTCCATTTGATAAGGAAAAACCGTCCGTTGCAAGCGGTGTCCGGATGGGCACAGCAGCTGTGACAACGCGCGGCTTTACAGAAGCTGATATGCAGGAAATGGCTTCAATTATCGCCTCTGTATTGAAAAACTATGAGGATAAAAGCGTCCTGCAGGAAGCAAAAGAACGTGTAACAGCTTTAACCAGTAACTACCCATTATATGCGTAAGTGATAAGAGGCGGGGACATAACGAATACCTCAAGCGTCAAACAATGCTCAGATTCAGCGGAGGAAAAGACGGAGACTCCTGCGGGAGCAAAGGCTAGGTGAGACCCCGGAGCGCGCCAGCGCTTCGGAGGCTCACCAGCCGCCCGCGGAAAGTGACGTCTATTTCCGGAGCGGTTCAGTCACGCAAGTGGTTCGCACTTTTGTCCCCCCCGTATTACGCTTATCATTTTCATTCACCGAGAGTTTTGTCCCATCCCCTTTTTTCTGGCACGGCCACACTTCTTAGCAAGCATTAGATTAATAAGACGGATCGATCGGCACTTGCATGCCAGTCTATTTTTCAGTACAATTTGAAAGATGCCATTAAATATAAGGAGTGATTGCTAAAATGGGACAAGTACATGTGCTGGACCACCCACTCATTCAACACAAATTAACTTACATACGTGACAAAGACACCGGAACGAAGGAATTCCGTGAACTGGTTGATGAAGTTGCCATGCTGATGGCGTTTGAGATCACCCGCAACTTGCCTTTGCAGGAAAAAACAATTGAAACGCCAGTTATGGAAGCTGATACCCAAGTGCTTGCCGGCAAAAAAATCGGCCTTGTTCCAATTATCCGCGCCGGACTCGGCATGGTTGATGGCATGCTGAAACTGATTCCTGCAGCAAAGGTCGGCCATGTCGGACTTTACCGCGATCCGGAAACATTAAAGCCGCATGAGTATTATACGAAATTGCCGTCCGATATCGCTGAACGGGAACTGATTGTGCTTGATCCCATGCTTGCAACCGGCGGCTCAGCGAGTGAGGCTATCCATTTGCTGAAAAAACGCGGCGCCAAGCAGATTCGCCTTATGTGCCTTGTCGGGGCCCCTGAAGGTGTTGATGTCATTCATAACGAACATCCCGATGTCGATATCTACCTTGGTGCGCTTGATGACCAGCTGAATGATGACGGGTTTATCATTCCGGGACTTGGCGATGCCGGTGACCGTTTGTACGGGACCAAGTAAGGCTGGCAGCTGATTATGGCAAAACAGTTGCGCGTGATGACGATCTTCGGAACACGGCCGGAAGCGATTAAAATGGCGCCGCTCGTTCGCGCATTAAAGGAACGTCCGGAACATTTTGACCCGCTGGTTACGGTTACCGCACAGCACCGGGAAATGCTTGATCAGGTGCTGGATATGTTTCAGATTACACCTGACTATGATTTAAATATCATGAAACAGAAACAGTCCCTTGCACAGATTACAACGCGTGCGCTGGAGGGACTTGATTCGGTCATGAAAGAGACTTCACCGGATATGGTGCTCGTTCATGGTGATACGACAACCACTTTTGCGGCATCGCTCGCGGCTTTCTACAACCAGATTGCGGTCGGCCATGTAGAAGCGGGCTTGCGTACAGGCGATAAATACGCCCCGTATCCGGAAGAAATGAACCGGCAGCTGACGGGTGTTATGGCTGATTTGCATTTCGCCCCGACCGATAAAGCCAGACAGAACCTGATACAGGAAAACAAACCGGCTGAACGTATCATCGTAACCGGCAACACCGCAATCGATGCCTTAGCGACAACGGTTGATCCGGCTTATTCAAGTGCTGTTCTGGCGGATAAGGGTGACCGGCGGCTGGTGCTGGTCACAGCCCATCGCCGCGAAAATCTGGGGCGCAATATGGAACAGATGTTTCGCGCCATTAAGCGGCTTGTCGATACTCATCCAGATATTCAGGTTATTTATCCGGTGCATTTAAACCCGGCTGTCCGGCAGACGGCTGAAGCAATTTTAGGGCATGATGACCGGATTCAGTTAATTGAACCGCTCGGTGTGAAAGATTTTCATAATCTGGCTGCGAGAGCACATCTGATTATGACCGATTCAGGCGGTGTTCAGGAAGAGGCTCCGTCACTGGGGGTTCCGGTGCTTGTTCTGCGGGAGACGACGGAACGACCGGAAGGAATCCAGGCTGGCACTTTAAAATTAGCCGGAACAGACGAATCGGCTATCTTCAGCTTGGCTGATGAATTATTGCGGAATGATGCCCTTCACGACCAAATGGCGCAAGCTCCGAATCCTTACGGTGACGGAAAGGCATCCAGCCGCATTGCTGACGCGATCATGACATTTTTAAATTAATAGCCCCACAGAGGCTGGGATATGACGAATTGATCGATTCCCTGAGATGCGTAATAGGAACTGAGTAAAGGAAAA
The DNA here is from genome assembly GCF_042666895.1 of Lentibacillus kimchii. Taxonomy (GTDB): domain Bacteria; phylum Bacillota; class Bacilli; order Bacillales; family Amphibacillaceae; genus Lentibacillus; species Lentibacillus kimchii. The sequence continues at coordinate 13,619 of NZ_JBHTGR010000056.1, read as the reverse complement.
GACGGCGACGCCAGCGGGAGAAGAGGCTCACCATTCACCCGCGGAGAAGATGTCTATTTCCGGAGCAGCTTAGTCGCATGAACGATCCAGTCTGTCCCAGTCTTTTGTTATATCAAAATCGTCATGCATGGTTTTGTCTTCTTTTTCAAATACTACCAGCAGCTTAAATAAAAAGGAGCACCAGCTATGTACCGTATCCTCTCCGCCCTGCTTATGCTCGCGGTTTTCACGTGTACGCCCGCAGAAGCCGACTCCCCGGACACCATCCGTGAAGAAAAAGCTGTGATTATTGAAGTGGACGGCGATCCAGAAGAGCATAAAAATTATCTTGAGGCACATCACCCGGCGATTAACGTCGTGCATACATATGAAACATTGTTCAGCGGATTAGCTTTAAAGGGTGATCCCTGGCGACTTGACCAATTACGGTCACTCCCATTTGTCAAGACGATTCATCCTGTCGTGACGTACGAGACCCAAACCACCGTCTCAGACAGCGCGACAGCTGACAGCGTTCTCCCCGCAACTTTAAACAAGACAGCCTATACAGGAAAGGGTGTCCAGGTAGCGGTCATTGATACAGGTATTGATTATAATCATCCAGATCTAAAGGCGAATTATGCGGGTGGTTATGATGTCGTTGATCTTGATAAGGACCCGATGGAAACGCTGCCTGAGGAAGGCTTGCCGACCAAGCACGGGACGCATGTAGCCGGTATTATCGCAGCAAATGGTGATCTGAAGGGTGTTGCCCCAGATGCTGACATTCATGCTTATCGTGCCCTCGGACCCGGCGGCAGAGGGACATCTGTTAACGTCATTGCAGCTCTTGAACAGGCGGTTGAGGACGGCGCGGATGTGATTAACCTGTCCTTAGGCAATGCTGTCAATGGTCCGGACTTTCCCACGAGTGTGGCTGTTAACCGGGCATTCGATCTGGGGGTGCCGGTTGTCAGTGCTAATGGGAACGCGGGCCCGGACAACTGGACCATTGGCTCGCCGGCAACAGCTGCGAATGCTCTCTCGGTAGGGGCATCTGCGCCTCCGCAAAAAACACCATATTTAACGGCCCCTCTGAAAGACAAGCGCCTGCCGCTTTTGGAAATGGACGGTGCAAAACCCTGGCGTTTAGACAAGCGGTATGATACAGGCATACTTGATGAAGAGGCTGTTCAGGGAAAAATTGCGCTGATTGAGCGGGGAGAGACCCCGTTTGCTGAACTGGCCAGGCAAGCTGAAGAAGCTGGTGCTGTAGCCGCTGTTATTTATAATCAGGAACCCGGCAGCTTCCAAGGTACACTGCCAGAAACAGATGACCCGGTGCAGATCCCGGTGGCTTCAATGACAAAGCAGGACGGCCAGTGGCTTAAAGAGCACATTCGCAGCAGTCAATTTTATGTAAACACCAAGTATGCGATGACAGACTTTACGGTTGCTGATTTCAGCTCCCGCGGCCCGGTTACGGTGAACTGGGATTTGAAACCGAATGTCAGCGCACCTGGCACAAATATTTTGAGTACGGTTCCCGGCGGTTATCAGGAGCTGCAGGGAACAAGCATGGCAGCCCCTCATGTGACTGGCGCAATGGCCTTGTTGCGTGAAGCTCATCCTGATTGGACGCCAGAGGAGCTGACAGGGGCGTTAGCGACAACTGCCCGGCCCATTCGCCGTGATAAAGACGAGTTGCTGGACCCGATCATTCAGGGTGCTGGCGAAATCAGGCCCGAAAAAGCGGTCAATACGACAACGATTCTGGACGAGCCACTGCTGGCATTCGGGCAAATCACACATAATAAGGAAACGAAAACACAGGATATGACCGTTACAAACACATCCGGCAACGAGCAGACCTATAGATTTGAGACACCTAAACAGCAAGCAGGACTCCGCTGGGATTTACCGCTGGCATTTACACTGGATGAAGGTGAGTCGGCAACGATTCCTATCGGCTTGACGGTGCACGCAAACCCGCTGGATAAAGGCATTCATCAGGGCTGGCTGCGGTTGGAGCAGGATAAAAAAACGTATCAGCTGCCCTATCTGTTTATCAATGAGACAGCCGACTATCCTAAGGCGATGGGATTTGACTTAACGGTCAAACCATTTACCCGCGGGACTTATGCGTATCAATTTTATTTGACCGATCCAGCTGAAAGTGTTGACGTGGCGCTGTACCATCCGCAAACGCTTGTTTATGACCGGACGCTTTTCCATACAAGCGATGTGCAGACGGGTCTGAATAAAGGCCAGCTTGATGAGTCGGAACTCGGAGAACCCGGGCAATACGTTGCTGTGATCACGATCAGACTGGAAAACGGCGACAGAGAAAGCTATCAGACCAGACTCAATATCAGGGATCCAGCAGAATAGGAACGCACTGGCTATCAGAACTGTTCAGCCGGTTTTCGTATTATATGTGACAGATTATTACAATTGTCACATAATGTTCACTAAACAAAATGGCTTTTTTCCGTTATAATTAAAAATAGGATTATGTTTAATTATGATTGGCATAGTCACAGCCAGGTTGCTAAGCCATAATTCAAGGCAACTTTTAACCTCGTCCTAATTGACAATCATGAATGGCTCATGTAACATACCTCATTGATGGTATGTTAGGGTTTTCATAGAGGTATAATGGCTGGTACAATGAATTAATACCTGCGCTAACTTTTTTGTTTAACGCAGCATGTGCAGTGACAATTCGCACGTTACCCGTTTAGATTCGGGCTGGGCTTAAGAAAAGGATTGCCAGTGATGTGTTATTGCCTGCCGGTCTTTTTGAACGTTCTCTAAGGAGAAGTGTGAAACATGTCACAATATAATCAAATGGTCATGCGTCAGCGCAAAGGGATGTTGTACCTTCTCGCAATCCTGGTGATCGGTTCAGGTTTCTCCCCATTTCCAGCAATTTTCCTTGGTCTGCTGCTCGGAAGCCTGGTAAGTTTTTTTAATCTGTGGTTGTTGCAGCGAAAGATTCAAAGGTTTGTCGAGAATGCTGCTGAAGGAGAATCGGTGTTTGGGTTAGGTACCTTATCGCGATTGGCGGCAGCTGGTCTTGCTGTCCTGATTGCCATGCGTTTTGATTTCCATATTCTTGCTGTTGTGGCGGGACTGGGATCTTCCTATGCAGTTATTGTGATAAGTTTTCTGCTGCCAGGTCTTAACACACAGAAAAAGCAGTCGGAATAAGGGATCTTTTCAAAAAAATTAGGCCTGGAAAGAGGTGAAGACATTGGATCATGAAGCACCAATCGTCCACGATGCGTTTGGAATCCCCGGGCTGGATTTCAACATGTCGAATGTGATAATGATAGCTATCGCATCACTGATTGTATTTATTATTGGTGTTGTCGGAAGCCGTCATTTACAGATGAAGCCAACAGGCATTCAAAATTTCATGGAATGGTTAATTGATTTTGTCAAGGGCATGATTAATGACACGATGGACTGGAAAACAGGGAAAGTGTTTCTGCCTCTGGGGCTGACACTGATAGCTTACATATTTGTAAGTAACGTCCTTGGTGTTATTACACTTGGGGCAGTCGGCGATGACTTGTGGTGGAAGTCACCGACGGCCGATGCCGGAATCACTTTAACGCTTGCCGTAATGGTGGTTGTTTTAACGCACTTTTACAGCATCAAGATGAAAGGGGGCAAGGAATACGGTAAGGATTATCTCCGCCCGCTTCCATTTTTACTGCCCTTGAATATCATCGAAGAATTCACCAATACACTTACATTAGGCTTGCGTTTATTTGGTAATATCTATGCCGGTGAAGTTTTACTCGGATTACTCGTATCATTAGGGTTGTCAGGAGGATTTACGGCAGGAGGCATCTTTACCTTTTTAGGGTCTGGTGTTGCCTTAATGGCATGGCAGGCGTTCAGTTTATTTATTGGCGCCATACAGGCCTTTATATTCACTATTTTAACGATGGTCTACATGTCTCAGAAAGTAGGCACCGAGTAAAAAGACCATCACAAAACTATGAAACTGTTTTATTTATAAAAAGGAGGAAATATCAATGGAAGCTATAGCAGCAGCAATAGCAATCGGATTGGCCGCTTTGGGTGCAGGTTTAGGCAATGGTTTGATCGTTAGTCGTACAGTAGAGGGGATTGCACGTCAGCCTGAACTGCGCGGTTCTTTGCAAACGGTAATGTTTATCGGGGTAGCACTGGTTGAAGCGATTCCGATCATCGGCGTTGTTATCGCATTTATGGTCGTGTGATAGAGACTGGAAATATGGCACTATGGCGAAGTTCGGCGACACCGGATTATCGCCATTCCTTTATGATAGTAAACTTTATTAAAAATGACCTCATACATCATCAGTTCAAGTTCATTGACTGATCGTTTGCGAAAGGAGTGACGCATGTGCATCTAACAAGTGGTATTCCGGTTATTGCGGCAGGCATAGGCGGTTTGCATATTGGGGATATGCTTACGCAGTTAGTCTTTTTCCTGATATTGCTGGCCCTTTTGAAAAAGTTCGCCTGGGGCCCGCTTATGAATGTTATGCAAAAACGTGAGGAATATGTCACAAGTGAGATCGAGTCAGCAGAACAAAGCCGCGCCGAAGCTGAGAAAGCACAGGCTGAAGCGTCAGAACAACTGAAACAGACGAAAAAGGAAGCAACTCAGATTATTGAAGATGCCAAAAAAACCGGTGCCAAACAAGAACAGGAAATTGTTGAAGCCGCGCGGCGCGAGGCACAAAACATGAAGCAATCAGCTCAGGAAGAAATTGAGCATGAAAAAGAAAAAGCCGTTCAGGCACTCCAGGATCAAGTTGGTTCCTTGTCTGTACAAATTGCCAGTAAAGTAATTGAGAAAGAAATCAGTGAACAGGATCAGGAAGAACTGATTAATGAATACATTAAAGAGGCAGGAGAAGAGCGATGAGTCAAGTAGTTGCCAAACGTTATGCAGACGCTCTTTTCCAGCTGGGGCAGGATACAGGATCCTTGGACCAATTTGTCGAGGAAGCGAAAGTTCTGACATCGGTTTTTGCTGAAAACGATCAGTTAACGGCATTTTTAGAACATCCGAAAGTTTCGCATGAACAGAAAATGCAATTTATCGACGAGGTGTTTCAGGAATTTTCCGGAGACATCGTCAAGACATTCAAATTGTTGGTTATGCGCCATCGCACAGATGTTGCTCCGGCGGTTATGGACCACCTGGTTCATATGGTGAATGATGCAGAAGCTGTTTCGGAAGCAACCGTTTATTCAGTAAGAGAATTATCGGAAAATGAACAAGCGAAAATAAAAAATACGTTTGCTGAGCGTTTTAATAAACGGGACGTGAAACTTAAAACGGTTGTTGATCCGTCTATCCTTGGCGGTATCAAGGTACAGGTTGGCAACACGGTTTATGATGGCACAGTTCAGGGCAAATTAAGACGGATGGAGCGACGTATTGAGGCGGCAAATTAACGAAGATAGGGGTGAAATGGTATGAGCATTAAAGCTGAAGAAATCAGTTCGCTGATTAAGACACAGATCGAGAATTTTGACTCGGATATTGAAGTATCGGATGTCGGCACTGTTATTGAAATCGGCGATGGCATTGCGCGTGCGCATGGCCTCGATGACGCGATGGCCGGTGAACTCCTTGAATTCTCGAACGGTGTCATGGGAATGGCGCAGAACCTTGAAGAAGGAAATGTCGGTATCGTCATTTTAGGGCCATTCTCCGATATTCATGAAGGCGATGAAGTTCGCCGTACAGGTCGCGTTATGCAAGTACCTGTCGGAGAGGAGCTGCTCGGACGCGTTGTTAATCCATTGGGACAGCCACTCGACGGCAAAGGGCCCGTGGAAACGGCTAAAAGTCGTCCAATTGAAGAGCCGGCTCCATCAATTATGGATCGTCAGGAGGTAACCGAACCTCTGCAGACTGGTATCAAAGCGATTGACGCCTTAGTACCGATTGGCCGCGGCCAGCGTGAATTAATCATCGGTGACCGCCAGACAGGTAAAACAACACTGGCTGTCGACACCATCATTAACCAAAAAGATGAGGATATGATATCCATTTATGTCGCCATTGGCCAGAAAGAATCGACTGTGAGAAGTACAGTTGATACATTCCGCCGTCATGGCGCACTGGATAATACGATTATCATATCAGCGGGAGCTTCGGAACCTGCACCTCTCTTATATATGGCTCCGTATGCAGGCGCTGCCATGGGCGAAGAATTCATGTACAATGGCAAACATGTTTGTGTTGTATTTGATGACTTGACCAAGCAGGCTCAGGCTTATCGTGAACTATCCTTGCTGCTCCGCCGTCCACCAGGCCGTGAAGCTTATCCCGGGGACGTTTTCTACGTGCACTCACGTTTATTGGAACGGGCAGCTAAACTGAATGACTCAAAAGGCGGCGGGTCTATGACAGCTTTGCCGTTTATCGAAACACAAGCCGGTGATATCGGTGCCTATATTCCAACCAACGTTATTTCCATTACAGACGGGCAAATCTTCCTGCAGTCTGATATGTTCGCTGCTGGTAATCGTCCGGCGATTAACGCAGGTTTATCTGTTTCACGGGTTGGCGGTTCGGCACAGCTTAAAGCGATGAAGAAAGTCGCCGGGACCCTAAGGCTTGACCTTGCATCATTCCGTGAACTGGAATCTTTTGCACAGTTTGGCTCTGACCTGGATCAGGCAACACAAGCCAAACTTGATCGTGGTGCACGGACCGTGGAAATTCTGAAACAGGGACTTCATAAGCCGCAAGCCGTTGAAAAGCAGGTCATGATGATTTATGCCCTGACAAAAGGTTTGCTTGATGATTTGCCGGTCAAAGATGTTACCCGTTTTGAATCAGAGTTCCACGTATGGCTTGATGAGAACCGGAAAGAACTTTTATCAACTATCCGCGAAACCGGCAAACTTGCCGAAGAAGAAGACATGAGCGGGGCGGTTGAAACATTTAAGAAGACGTTTATGCCAACGGAAAAATAAACGCTTTAAATCAAACGAAACAGGTCTATGAAATGAGGTAAGAGCTGGAGTCACCGGCTCTCGCCTCCAGCTTCTGTCAGGAAGGGTGGTGAATTGCTTGGCATCACTGCGGGATATCCAGAAACGAATCGACTCAACGTCGAAAACAAAGCATATTACAAAAGCCATGGAAATGGTTTCAGCTTCAAAAATGAACAGGGCTGAAGACAATGCCAAATCATTTAAACCCTACAGTCAAAAAATGGAAGAAGTCGTTTCCAGTATTGCTGGCAATGACACGGATGCGCAGCACCCGATACTGGAAAAGCGTGACGTAAAACGCACCGGCTACTTTGTGATTACGACTGATCGCGGTTTGGCAGGTGCCTATAATAATAATATCTTGAAGAAGACTTACGAAACCATTAAGAATCGGCACCAATCGACGGATGAATACACTATTATTGTGGTTGGCCGTGTTGGCTATGACTTTTTCCAAAAACGTGGCATGCCGGTTGCTAAAAGCATTATCGGCATGTCGGACCAGCCGGTTTTTAACGATATCAAAGAACTTGCGGCTGAAACCGTACAGATGTTTATTGATGAAGAAATTGATGAATTGTCCATTTATTATCATCGTTTTATTAATGCGATTTCTCAGAAAGTGACCACACAGCCTCTATTGCCGCTGACGAATCTTAGCGATACGTCAAGTCAAAGCACCAGCCGGTATGAATACGAACCTGATCAGGGTCAAATTCTGGAAGTCCTTTTGCCGCAATATGTGGAAAGCCTGATTTTCGGCGCGTTATTGGATTCAAAAGCAAGTGAACACGCTGCACGCAGGACAGCGATGCGGAATGCGACTGATAATGCCAACGAAATGATTGATGATTTGACATTGTCCTACAACCGTGCCCGCCAGGCGGCGATCACACAGGAGATCACTGAAATTGTTGGCGGTGTTGCGGCACTGGAATAGTGCATTCTGATCGTTTGATAGCAGGATAGGAGGGAAATCAATGAGCAAAGGACACATTACACAAGTTATGGGACCTGTTGTCGACGTCAAATTTGACGAAGGCGAACTCCCTGATATTAATAATGCATTAGTTGTCCGTAGCAACGATAAGGATATGGACGTCAACCTAACACTTGAAGTTGCGCTCCACCTTGGCGATAATTCAGTTCGAACGGTTGCGATGGATTCAACAGACGGTCTTAAGCGCAATATGCCTGTTGAAGATACAGGCGAACCGATTTCTGTACCGGTTGGTCAGGTAACACTCGGACGCGTCTTCAACGTCACTGGTGATAACATTGACCTTGATGAACCGGTACCGGATGATACCCGGCACGACCCGATACATCGTCAGCCACCTGAATTTGAAAACTTGACGACAGGCACAGAAATTCTTGAAACAGGCATTAAAGTTGTTGACCTGCTGGCCCCTTACACGCGAGGCGGGAAAATTGGCCTGTTTGGCGGTGCCGGTGTTGGCAAAACGGTTCTGATCCAGGAACTGATCAACAACATTGCACAGGAACATGGCGGTATTTCCGTGTTTGCCGGTGTCGGTGAACGGACTCGTGAAGGTAATGACCTTTACTACGAAATGAAAGAATCTGGCGTTATTAAAAAGACAGCCATGGTGTTCGGTCAAATGAACGAGCCGCCAGGAGCTCGTATGCGCGTTGCTCTGACAGGCCTCACGATGGCGGAATATTTCCGTGATGAAGAAGGCCAGGACGTTCTGCTGTTTATTGATAACATTTTCCGTTTCACGCAGGCTGGCATGGAAGTTTCAGCACTGCTTGGCCGTCTGCCGTCTGCTGTTGGCTACCAGCCGACGCTGGCAACGGAAATGGGACAGCTGCAGGAACGTATTACGACAACGAATAAAGGATCAGTAACGTCCATTCAGGCGATTTATGTTCCAGCTGACGACTATACCGACCCAGCACCAGCAACAACGTTTGCGCACTTGGACGCTACAACCAATCTTGATCGCGGGTTGTCCGAACAGGGTATCTATCCAGCTGTGGATCCACTCGCATCAACATCGCGTGCTCTGGACCCGGAAGTTGTTGGCGAAGAACATTATAACGTAGCGCGTGAGATTCAGGAGACCTTGCAGAAGTATAAAGAACTGCAGGACATTATTGCGATTCTTGGTATGGACGAATTATCCGACGAGGATAAACTCACGGTTGCCCGTGCGCGCCGCATTCAATTCTTCCTGTCGCAAAACTTCCACGTGGCTGAACAATTTACCGGCCAGCCCGGCTCTTATGTCCCTATCAGTGAAACAGTTAAGGGCTTCAGGGAAATTCTGGACGGTAAACATGATGATCTGCCAGAAGATGCCTTTCGTCTGGTTGGCGGCATCGAGGATGTTGTCGAAGGCGCCAAAGGTATGACGACATAAAACTTTAGATGGAATGCTGGGGAGCGATCGAATGATGATGTTTTTGAACATATCATACTCCCTTCAGTCATTCACCTGTCTTGAGGAGGACTTGCATGAAAACACTGACGGTGAGTGTTGTTACGCCTGATGGTCCCGTCTTGGAAGACAGTTTTGAAATGGTCAGCTGTAGAGCAGAGAACGGTGAGATCGGTGTTTTACCCGGTCACATACCGATGGTCGCCCCATTAACGGTTGGTGCTGTCCGTTTAAAAAATGATTCTAATGCGGAGCAGATGCTGTTTGTTAATGGCGGTTTTCTGGAGGTGCGTCCGGATAACGTCACGATCCTTGCCCAGTCAGCGGAAGTCCCTGGGGATATTGATGTTGAACGGGCCAAACAAGCTAAACAGCGTGCTGAGCGCCGCCTCCAGGCTCAACAGGACGATCTGGACCATAAACGGGCAGAGTTAGCACTCAAACGGGCCATGAATCGTTTGGATATTGCCAAGTAGAATTAAAATCTCTTGTAACATTTTTGTTATAAGAGATTTTTCTGTCAGGTAATACAGTTAAATTAAGCAACTCAGCCAGAGAGTGTAGTTGCGTATTAATGGCATGTCGGCAAAAACAGGGGTATCTCGACACTAAGGTTAAATGAGCTCGATATTTCCCGGGCAATCAAAACATTGTCGAATAGACAGCTCGACATGTAACGTGGCGTTTTGTTGACAACAGACAAGAACCATGGCAAAGTACCAATTAGTTTCAAGCATCGATGCTTGGCCTGATAATTGAAATACAAGGTGTGGAATTATGTTTTCATCAATTGGTTTAACAGCTATCGTCAGTATGATATCGCATTTGATCTTTATCTATATAACATGGCGGCTTATTACCGCTGTTAAGTTTGACGCATTAATTAGAAAAGGACGGGAAACCGAAGCGAAAATCCTGCTTATCTTTATTGCGATTGTGATCGGGACAGGGGTCAGCCGATTCCTGCTGGACTTCATCCAGTGGTCCCAGGATTTGATGTTCCTTTTTTAAAGCAGGCTGTAAGTCCAATATTTTTGCATCAGTACCGTATGAAATCAATCTCTCCTGATTAGACTATGAATATAGTAATCAGGAGGGATTTTTTTATGCGGAAGTCAGCTATCATTTTTATTATGGGATTAATTCTTTTCACGAGTTCCGGTGCCGCGGCCGCCCAGCAGGATGAAATGCTTGATTTGGCTGCAGCGGTGACGGGGCAGTCATTACCCGTGGCCAGCTGGCAGGTTACAATTAAGGAAGATATGTCTAGAAACAAAGCCCGTCGTTTGCTGACAACCTTGCAGGCAAAACATGGGTATAAAGTCACTGGTACTGAGAAGGAAAAAGCGGTAAACTATGATATTGAGTCTGGGCAAGAAAAACAAGTCACGGAACGTTTCCATATAACCATTCCTAAGAATGCCCGTCATCAGGCAGCTTTTTCAGCCATTTTGCAGGGCGAATCCTGGAACAAAGAGGTTATGGAAGCGTATCGTGAGCGTAAGGATTCTGTCCGTTCAGCTTATTTCACAGACAGGTCGACAACATTTGCTTGTTTAACTGCCGACATTGATGATAAAATAAAGGAAGTTTATATTATTAGAAACATGAAAAAATCACTACAGTTGGAAAATGTTGAGGTTCAGCATGATAATGTGGAGAACGCGTCTTTAAAAACAATTGTGTACGGGTATACACCACAGTGGAAACAAGTCATGACTATGGACCAGCCAACAAATTTTCAAATGGCCATCCATGAAAGCACATCTGGTGGCAAACGTTTGACGATAGGCACACCTATCCTGATTAATGAATACTAATATAGTGAAATTGGTTTATAAGGGGAATAGTATATGGAACAAATCATCGTTAAGGGCGGGAACCGATTGCGCGGCTCCGTCAGAGTTGAGGGAGCGAAAAATGCTGTGCTCCCGGTTATAACTGCCAGTATGCTGGCAAGTGAGGGTCAGAGCGTCATCACAGATGTTCCCGTACTGGCAGATGTGTATACCATCAATGACGTATTGCGTTATATGAACGCCGATGTAGAATTCAATGATCAAACAATTCATGTAGATGCTTCCCAGGAACTGTTAACTGAAGCGCCTTTTGAATATGTCCGTAAAATGCGTGCATCTGTATTGGTTTTGGGACCATTACTGGCACGTTATGGCCATGCCAATGTAGCGATGCCCGGCGGCTGTGCCATTGGTTCGCGGCCGATCGATTTGCACTTAAAAGGTTTTGAAGCCATGGGTGCACATGTCGAGGTCGGGAATGGCTATGTGGAGCTGCAGGCAGAGGGACGTCTCCAGGGAGCTAAAATTTATCTTGATATGCCAAGTGTTGGTGCTACAGAAAATATTATGATGGCTGCCGTACTCGCAAAGGGTAAAACGGTTATAGAAAATAGTGCTAAAGAGCCTGAAATAGTTGATCTGGCCAATTTCCTCAATAAAATGGGCGCTAAAGTCGTTGGAGCTGGCACGGAAACAATTCGCATTGAGGGTGTGGAAAAACTGCACGGTGCTGAGCATAACATCATCCCGGATCGTGTCGAGTCGGGTACTTTTATGATTGCCAGTGCGATTACCGGCGGCAATATCCTGATCCAAAATGCTGAGAGTGATCATTTGCGCTCCGTTATTTCCAAACTGGAAGAAATGGGCGTGACCATTTTTGACGAGGATGGTGGCATTCGGGTCATCGGGCCGGACAAAATGCTGTCCACCGATATTAAGACACTTCCTTATCCCGGATTTCCAACTGATATGCAATCGCAAATGATGGCCTTGATGCTGAACGCTTATGGAACAAGCGTTTTCACCGAAACAGTGTTTGAAAACCGGTTTATGCATGTGGAAGAATTCCGGCGCATGAACGCTAAAATGAAAATAGAAGGCCGCAGCGTGGTTATCGAAGGACCAACCAAGCTCCAGGGTGCCAAAGTGGCTGCAACGGACTTGCGGGCTGCCGCTGCGCTTATACTAGCTGGTTTAAATGCGGAAGGCCATACCCGGATAACCGAATTAAAGCACCTTGACCGCGGCTATGTCGATTTGACCGGCAAACTGGCTGGCTTAGGTGCTGATATCGAACGTGTCGATGAGAACGGTGAAAAAGTCTATCAGCAGCCTGCTGGCGGAACCGTTTCCTATTTGATTGACTGAGCATATTTTATAAAAAACACAATTTAGAGATGCAAATCACATATGATTTAGCATCTCTTTTTTTGCGATTATGACGGTACTTATACTAGTTTTTATTGTTAAACACTTGTGTTTCTTATCGCAAACTTGGATATTAATTTTTAAATAATTAGAATTTATTTCGAAGGTCCTGAGATGTTTATGTTAAAATAAGCGTAATAAGCATTGTTAGGCAAACGGGTCAGATAACCGAATAATTGTGGTTTTAAACAATAGGGGGGTAGATAATTGCTAAAAGCACTGAGGGTTATATCACCCATAATTGTCGTAGTTTTAGCTGGGTATGCTTTAATAACTGGGAACTACATAGTAATGCCATATATGATGCTTTTTATGGGAATAACGTTCTTGGTTATGGGCATAGCCCAAATAAAGGAAGAAGGGAAGCTAATAGGTATATTTAGTATTATCGTTTCCATATTTGTTTTTTATGTTTCTGTTCAAAGTTTTTTATTCAGCTAAAGGGGGCAATTGTTAAAGAATGAAAATTCACTTATCTATCCAGATTGTAAAAGAAAGCTAAAACATTTTAGTTATTGCTAAATATGGTGTAAAAGATATTATTTAAGGAGCACAAGCTATGAAAGAAAAAATAAAAGCTTTTGCTGTTACCTTCTTATTAGGTCCATCATTATTAGGACTGGGAGTAGTCATAACATTTGATTTAATACCTATTCTATGGACTCTAATTACCGGAGGACAAGGGGATTTAACTTTCAAAGAAGTATTACTGGACTTCCTATTAGGCTATGTAATTTATCTCATTTATACAATCTACTTAACAATTAGAGCAAAAATAAAAAACGAAGAATAATTTAAGCCACTTGATGTAATGCTTTGGTAGAAAATCACATCTGAAAGGTTGTATAGTGATAGAACTAAAATGACCGAGGTTTACTTAACAATCGGGCGCCGCTCGACAAGTTCTGCTATAAGCGTTTTGAAGCGTGAAATGCAGGGGATTAGCTATCGGACAATCCCAACTTTACAATCAAGGATGGGAATG
>NZ_JBHTGR010000055.1:172608-172752 GCF_042666895.1 Lentibacillus kimchii | reverse complement strand
ACAAGATCCCGCAGGATCGCAATTTCTAGATCCTTATCACCAAGCAGCTGTTTGAGATGATCGTTTTCTTTGGTTAATTCACCAACTTCCTGGTTACTGGCTGCGTCAGCATCAACGCCGGCAAAGCCTCCATCATGGTATTGC
>NZ_JBHTGR010000055.1:0-172598 GCF_042666895.1 Lentibacillus kimchii | reverse complement strand
CTTCGCGACGGGATAGCCACGCCCAATCCATTGCTGGGCTACTTCAATTTTTTCAGCAAGTGAGGGTTTTTCTTTTTTACAAGATCCCGCAGGATCGCAATTTCAAGATCCTTATCACCAAGCAGCTGTTTGAGATGATCGTTTTCTTTGGTTAATTCACCAACTTCCTGATTACTGGCTGCGTCAGCATCAACGCCGGCAAAGCCTCCATCATGGTATTGTTTTTGCCAACGGTGAAGCATGTTAGGTGTGATCTCGTATCGTCTGGCCACAGCTGCTTTATTGCCGACTTCCTCGGCTTCTTGAATAACCTGGACTTTAAATTCATTGGAATAATGTTGGCGTTCCATAACAAGATCCCCTTTCAACTTTAGTGTAACGCTTGTTACCTTAAGTGTCCAAAGTCACTTGGGGGCTTGTATGATTTGACACCCGCTAAAATACGTTAAAATGCTACTTATTGGTTTCCGGTACCAGGAGTCGGAGGTTCAAGTCCTCCCGGGCGCATCCATCTTTAAGTCAGAGATACTGTGAGTGTCTCTGACTTTTTTCTATTCTGCAGAAACCTGAAGATTATCACCCTTCTTGTATAAACATTTTAATAATATTTTTGCTTAATGGGTTTTATTGGGTACCTTTTAAGGGTATTATGAAATAAGATGCATTTGACTTATCCTGAGTTTATCTTTATAGACTTTTAAAATGTCAATTTTAGTGTGACCTTTTCGTTTGACCTTTTTTGACCTATTAGTTATGATAAAGATATCCACTGCATGGATGGGTTTTGAAAATGAACAAGGAGGCTAATGAAATGAATTTAATACCAACAGTTATTGAACAGACAAATAGCGGGGAACGCGCCTATGATATTTATTCGCGCCTGTTAAAAGATCGTATCATTATGCTTGGAAGCGAGATTAATGACGACGTTGCCAACTCTATTGTGGCGCAGCTGCTGTTTTTGGAGGCAGAAGACCCGGACAAGGATATTTCCCTGTACATTAACTCACCAGGCGGCTCAATCACCGCAGGCATGGCCATTTACGATACCATGCAGTTCATCAAATCAGATGTTTCAACCATTTGCACAGGTATGGCAGCATCCATGGGTTCTTTCTTGCTGACAGCCGGCGAAAAAGGCAAACGATTTGCACTGCCTAACAGTGAAGTTATGATTCACCAGCCATTAGGCGGCACACAAGGCCAGGCAACGGATATTGACATTCATGCACGCCGTATCATTCAAATACGTGAGAAAATGAACAAAATCCTGTCTGAACGGACAGGTCAGCCTTTGGAAGTCATTCAGCGTGATACAGACCGGGATAACTTCAAGTCTGCCCAGGAATCTGTTGAATACGGTCTGATTGACAAAGTTCTCGAAAGAAATACCGAGCGTGAATAAGAGCTGACATCTGATCGAAAAAAGCTGCACCGACTATGGTGCAGCTTTTTTATGATCAGATGATTGTGATCTTGAGAATAAGTGATTTGCGGATAAACATCCTACGTATCTGAAACGAATTCTGTCAATTCATTAAGAGCTTCCTTTTCGTCATCGCCCTCCGCTATCAACCTAACCATTTCACCCGACGTTATCGCCAGGCTCATCAATCCCATGATGCTTTTGGCATTAACCCGCCTTTTGTCTTTTTCAAGAAACAAATGCGCCGTAAACCGGTTTGCTTCCTGAACAAATTGCGAGGCCGCCCGTGACTGCAGCCCTGTTTCAAGTTCAACTTTCACGGATTTCTCCACTCTGTGTCACCCTCCTAATGAAATCGTTTGCAATACGTTATAAAAAAAAGACAGCACGTTAACTGTATGACTGCCATATTGTTAATTTGCTGTTTAGTGATCATAGTGTATCACATATTTAGACAATAATGAACTATCAATTATTCATTGACTTGGCGTCATCTTCCCGGAGTCTTTCAGCAAATTCGTCAATTTTCTTCAATCGATGGTTAACACCAGATTTAGAAATTTTACCACTTGTTACAAGTTCACCTAGTTCTTTCAGTGAAATTTCCTGATGCTGGACCCGTAATTGAGCTATTTCCTGTAATTTTTCCGGAAGAGCTTCCAAGCCGACTGTGTCCGCAATAAAATTAATATTTTCAATCTGACGAAAAGCAGCCCCAATCGTTTTGTTTAAATTTGCTGTTTCACAATTAACCAAACGATTGACTGAATTACGCATGTCCCGGACAATCCGCACATCTTCAAATTTGAACAGAGCATTATGGGCCCCAATTATGTTAAGAAAATCCGTTATTTTTTCGGCTTCTTTCAAATATGTTATATAGCCGCTTTTGCGTTCCAATTTCCGTGCCTTTAAGTCAAAGTCGTTTAGCATCTGACACAACGAATCATTATGCTCCTCGTAGACATTGGAAATTTCCAGATGATACGACGATGTTTCTGGATTGTTAATCGAACCGCCCGCTAGAAAGGCCCCCCGTAAATAGGAGCGTTTGGAGCAATCCTTTTCCCAGTAGACATCCGGTATTGTTTTATGAAACGTATACGAATCACTAACGATCCCTAAATCCGCCAGCAGGTTTTGAGCACTGTTCTTCAATCGGACAATATAAATGTGATTTTTTTTCAATTTCATTTTCTTGCGTACAAGCAATTCTGCTGAAATGTCATATAACGACTTCATCAATGTGAACATGCGCCGTGCAATAGCCGCATTTTCTGTTTGGACATCCAATGTGTGAACATTTCCGGCCATGGATATAACACCATTCATCCGGATTAGAGCAGCCAGTTCAGCATATTGGCCGCAAGCATCCAACTCGATGCCTGTCAGTTCTTTCTTGATCTCTGCTGCAAATGACATTCTCCTCACCTCCCGGCTCAGCCATTCACATCACCCTATTCATTCATCACGGATCATTGAATAAAGTAATTTGGCTATTTTATGTGTATCATGACGTAAGGCAGTCTTAGACGGATCAATGATATCATTTTCGATAACCTGAAGCCCCATCGCAAGCAGTCGGTCTATATCATAAATAACCGGGGTCGCATTTTCCTCGGCATAAATCTCACGTACCTGTTGTCGAATAGGTTCGTTATGAACAACAACCGAATCAATGCAATCATCACCAATGTGGCGATGAATGGCCTGCACATGATCTGCGGCGGTATAGCCGTCAGTCTCGCCCTCCTGTGTCATAACATTACAGACATAGACAACCCTTGCGCTCGTCTGACCAAGCGCTTTATCAATTTGCGGTATAATCAAATTCGGCATAATACTTGTGTATAGGCTCCCGGGAGATACGACAACCAAATCTGCATCCCTAATGGCCTGTACGGCATCAGGCAATGGATGAACCGGCTGCGGGCTTAGATAAACCTGCTCAATTTGTTTATGAGCGAGCGGTATCTGCGACTCTCCGGATACAACTGATCCATCGGTCATGCGTGCGTGGAGCGACATGTTGTCATTTGATATAGGAAGAATTCGCCCCTTAACATTGAGTACACGTGATATCTCCTGAATGCCCATTAAAAAATTCCCTGTCACTGACGTCATAGCTGCCAGCAGCAAGTTGCCCATTGAATGACCAGTCAGATCCTTGCCAGCTTGAAACCGATGCTGGAACAAATCTAAGAGCATTGGCTCGGCATCAGATAATGCAGCAATAACATTTCGTATATCACCAGGAGCCGGCATGCCCATTTCATCACGCAGACGGCCTGTACTGCCACCATCATCAGCAACTGTTACGAGAGCTGTCAGATCGACGGGTAAATCTTTCAGTCCACGCAAAAGGACCGGCATCCCCGTTCCGCCGCCAATAACAACGACGCTCAGATTTTTTTCGCTTTTCATGTTAATAACCCTTTCATTTATCGATATCGCGATGGCTGACATGCGTCATGTATTGTTCTGAAAGCTGTTCAGCAAAGTATTCTGCAATGGCTACAGAACGATGGCGTCCACCTGTACAACCGATACCGATGACAAGCTGTGATTTTCCTTCTTTTTTATACTGAGG
This sequence comes from Lentibacillus kimchii, assembly GCF_042666895.1. Taxonomy (GTDB): domain Bacteria; phylum Bacillota; class Bacilli; order Bacillales; family Amphibacillaceae; genus Lentibacillus; species Lentibacillus kimchii. The sequence continues at coordinate 168,582 of NZ_JBHTGR010000055.1, read as the reverse complement.
CAGCATGAACTGCAGTAAATCCAGTACTTTTGTATCAAATTTCTGGGTATCAGACCACTTAAAAACATAGGAAGCAACATCAGAATGAAGCCCTGTCAGCGGCTTGATTTGCGGTACATAATGCGGATTGGGCAAAAAACGCACATCGAACAATAAATCCGCATCAATCGGGATGCCATATTTATACCCAAATGAGACCATTTGTACCGAGAAGATATCCTTTTGATCGCCTGTATAAGCTTTTAAAATCTGATTTCTTAATTCTCTGGGGGTCAGGTTACTGGTATCAATGATACGCTGTGCCCTCCCCCTTAATTCATCGAGCATTTTCCGTTCCTGTTGAATACCGTTCAATGGCAGACCTTCTGCAGCCAAAGGATGGCTGCGCCGAGTCTCTTTATAGCGATTGACTAAAGCATTATCTTGTGCATTCAAGAAAAGAATTCGATCATCCAGCCATTCTTCTTCACCTAATCTGTCCAGCACCTCAAACAGCGAATCAAAAAATTCACGAGAACGCAAGTCCATGACCAGTGCCACATTTTGAATATTATTACGCGAGTCCTTCATCAGATCCAAAAATTTCGGCAGCAATGCTGGCGGCAGATTATCCACACAGTAATAACCCATATCTTCAAAACTCTGGACAGCAACCGTTTTCCCCGCTCCAGACATGCCGGTTATCACAACTAATTTTGTTTGCGGTTTATTATTTGCCATACACAATTCTCCTCTTCAGGGAATGAACAAACAACAGCCCTGCACCCTTTGATTTCACAAACAGAAACGTGCTGCCTCTCGAAATGTCTGATACAAAAAGCTATTAGCTATATTATACACTGAAACCGCTCCGGCCAACAACCTTCTGGAATGCGGGCAGACACATACCCGCCTCACTGAATTAAAAAAAGCAGGTGACATCATATCACCTGCAAGTCATTTATCATTATAAGGGGGTCAATAATGTTATTGTATCAAATTGATGTTTCGTGCGGGTTACAGTAACATTAAAATATCATGACGCATCTGACTTTCACTTGAAACAGATGCAGAGCTTACGATTGTGCCGCTTTCAGCTCTTCTTTTAAATCTTCAATATATTTCTGTGCTTCCTCAGCAGCAATGCTTCCATCACCAGTTGCTGTCACGATTTGCCGCAATGATTTCTCACGGATGTCACCTGCTGCAAATATACCTGGAATGGCCGTCTGCATTTCTTCATTTGTTTGAATATAACCTTCTTCGCCTGTAATGCCAAGTGATAAAAACGGCTCATTAATAGGCAGCAAGCCTATATAAATGAAAACACCATCTATCGGATAGTCATATTCTTCGCCCGTCTTATTGTCATGCAGAAGAACTGAACTGACCTTGCCATCTGGTCCATTAATTGTTTTAGCCTCTGTATTCCAGATGAAGTCAATCTTGTCATTGTCAAACGCACGGTCCTGCAGAATTTTCTGCGCACGCAGTTCATCACGCCGATGAACAATGGTTACTTTGTCAGCAAAACGTGTCAAGTACATGCCTTCCTCAACGGCAGAGTCACCGCCGCCAACAACGACGAGATTCTTCCCTTTAAAGAACGCACCATCACAGACAGCACAATAGGAAACACCTTTTCCGCCCAATTCTTCTTCCCCTGGTACTCCAAGTTTTTTGTACTCGGCACCAGAAGCAATAATCAGAGTGCGTGTGTTGTACTGTTTTTTTCCGGCGAAGATCGTTTTATACATGCCATGATCCTCGACACTTTTAATATCACCGTAAGCATACTCAGCACCGAACTTTTTAGCATGTTCATACAATTCATTAGATAAATCCGGGCCTGAAATATAGGAGTAGCCAGGATAATTCTCAACATCTTCTGTATTAGCTACTTGGCCACCTGGAATGCCGCGTTCGAGCATCAGTGTATCAAGATCAGCCCGGGATGCATAGACCGCCGCGGTCATGCCAGCAGGGCCTGCACCAGCAATTATTACATCATACATACGTTCTTCGGACATCATATCAGCCCTTTCTCTCACATTTATCCGTTTACCGTCTTCATCATATTAGATAGCGATGATTTCGTCCATTCTTATGCTTATCAGCCAATTTTCATAACAGGGAAGCCATTTTTCAACGATTCCAGGGCGCGGTTTTGTCTGCAAGTGCCGGATGTTTTTGACAGCCCTCTTCCCATAATGACGCAGCTTTCGATGTCTGCCCAATCTGATATGCCGCCAGACTGTACCATTTATAGTAGGCCTGATGAGACTGCACTTGCGGCTTGTTCAGTGTTTGAAAGCGCCCGAAGGCCCATTTATAAACACCCGTCCTTGCAAAGGTAACAGCTATTCGTAATTTTTGCTGTTCATGAATAGGATATACATTCAACAGTGGTGTTATATAGTTGTTATATTCCGCCATCTGCCCTATCTGGTGATAAAATAACGCCAGGTTCGTGTAACTGTTAATTGAATCAGGGTGTTCCAGCAAGAACGCGTGTTCAAGTCTGATCGCCTCTTCTGTGTGACCGTAAAAGAACAAAACGTAAGCATAATCATGTTCAATCATCTCGTGTTCCGGAAACAGTGAAAGCATTTCTTCAAGCAGCGGCAGTGCTTCTTCCCACATCTCGTTTTCCATATGCTGAAAAACAGCTTCCTGATATACAAGCAGTTCTTCCTCTTCCTCGAACTCCCATTCATCACTCTCTGCTTCATCACTATTCACTAAATCCAGCAGATGTTCAGCATCATCGCGGAAATCTCCCTCTGGGGACGCACTAAGATAGTGTTTTGCATATTTTTTTGCGTCATTCAGCAGTCCTAAATGGGCATAATTATTAGCCAGCAAATAATAACAGTCCGTATATGTCTCATTGGTTGTCTGCAGGACCTCGTGCAGCAATTGATTGGCTGCTTGATAGGCACCGGTTTCAGTATAAACAACGGACAACTGGCACTGGTATAGTGGCGTGTCAGGTGAAAATTCAATAGCCTTCCGCAGCCATTTAATGGCCGTGTCGAATTTCTGTTTCTCGAAGGCTTCGACACCTTTTGTGAAATAAAACTTGCCGTTCGGAATAAAGGGGACAATATTCTCCTTATATTCTGTGTTTGATTCACTTGAAGACGCCATAATCTGGGCTCCCCCTTATTGTCGAATTTCTCCGAATAAAGTGTATCACAATTGAAAGAGAAATAACATATGGTTGCCTATTTTAAACGAATTTTAGATGGCAGCTTCTGAACTATGAAAAAAAACTGGGACAAATGTCCTTTTATCAACGTCTAGCTGCTCCGCAAAATGTACCTTAGCGTTGATAATTCAGGTTTTGTCCCAGCCCCTCTAATTAATTAGTTGGATGAACGGCTTCATAAAGAAGTTGATCCAGCTGTTCGATATAGGATTGTTTTTGATTGTCGCTCCATTCCAGAACACGGGCCATATAATTAATAACAGGATCTTTATGCTCTCTGACAAAGTCAATATCAAAAAACAGGGCACCCGTACGGCGTATGAAAAAATCAACGGGTTTATAGACCATTTCCTGATCAATCGCATAAAGCAGCTCCGCAAATACGATCGGCTCAATCCCTTCTTCAGCTGCACGCGAATATTCACGCTGATACAGATTGAAGATTTCATCAATGTTCCCGCCATACTTTTGGATCAGAAAACGCGCTGTTTCGTCTTTAATTCCCAAATCAGCTGCTTCAGTAAGTTTTTGCTCCCTTAACGCTTGAAAGCCTGTTGAACCATTGACATCCCCACCGGAAATAGGTAAATGCACCGTTTTGCATTCCGAATATAAAATATCATAGTCATCTTTGAACTGTTCAGCAATCGTGTCGACCACATTTTCGGCCATTTTGCGGTAACCTGTCAACTTTCCGCCGGCGATGGATACCAGCCCGGAATCTGAGATAAATATTTCATCTTTACGGGAAATTTCATCAGGATCATCCTGGCCTTCCTCAGCAATCAGCGGCCTTAAGCCGGCATAACTCGAGTCAACATCAGCAACCGTCATGCCAAGCGATGGAAACATATAATTGATGGCATCCAATAAATAGTCCCGGTCCGCTTCGGTCATCTGTGGATGAGCAATATCACCATTATGACTGGTATCCGTTGTTCCAACATAGGTTTTCTTATTCCGCGGGATGGCAAAAACCATCCGGCCATCAGGGGCATCAAAGTAAACCGCCTGCTGCAGTGGAAAACGGTCATTTTGAAATACAAGGTGAACCCCTTTTGTCAGCTGCAGCGTTTTGCCCTGTTTGGAACCGTCCATTTCACGAAGATTATCGACCCATGGACCGGCTGCATTGATAATTTTCTTCGCATAAACATGGTGCTTTTGACCTGTGATGCGGTCTTCGATAAGAGCTCCAACCACTTGGCCCTCGTCATAGAGCAGATCCACCACTTTAGCGTAATTAATCGCATGAGCACCTTCTTCAACGGCTTTCTTCGCCACTTCGATCGTCAACCGGGCATCATCTGTTTTATACTCGACGTAATAACCGGCGCCTTTCAGACCTTTCTGTTTGACAAGCGGTTCCTTTTTCAGGGCCTGTGATCGGCTCAGCATCTTCCGTCGTTCGCCCTTTTTGACTTTTGCCAGAAAGTCATAAACGCGCAGACCAATATTCGCCGTTAACGGACCAAACGTCCCGCCTTTGTAAAACGGCAGCATCATCCACTCAGGTGTTGTCACGTGTGGCCCATTTTCATAGACGATCGCCCGCTCCTGACCAACTTCTGCCACCATTTTTATTTCAAATTGCTGTAGATAACGCAAGCCGCCGTGCACTAATTTTGTCGAGCGGCTGGATGTCCCGGCAGCAAAATCCTGCATCTCGACAACAGCTGTATTCATGCCGCGCGTAACGGCATCGAGTGCAATACCTGAACCAGTGATCCCGCCGCCGATAACAAGCACATCCAGCTGCTTCTGCTCCACGTCCTGAATGATAGTTTCCCGCTTACGACTTGAAAATACTGACATGACTTTTATCGCTCCTTATATTAAGAAATGTTTAGTTCATATCCTGTTGGACATATTCCCTAAAAAAAGAAACCGCAAAATAGACGAATGAACCATTCATCAGTTTTCGCGGTTTCTCCTTGGCTCCGGTAAACTTATTAACTTAACTATATTCTACCACACTTCTGACCCCTTTGTATAACGATTCACTTGAATTCTTTCATAACAGCCTCTGCTGCGTCGTCAGCTTCTTTTTCCATCCCGCATTCAACAGCCGCAACATAAGCACCCTCCAGCAAGGGAACGTCCAGAAGTCTCACCTTCTCAGCTGTTGCCATTTCAATCGCCATTTCTGCATTCATTTTAGCACTGCCTATATCATAGAACACTAAAACACCCTGACCCTGATCGGCGCGGCTAATAGCTGTCTGGATCTTGTCAATGCTTGTTCCAATATCATTTTCATCCGTTCCGCCAGCCAGCTCAATCGGAACTTCTTTCATGACCTGGCGAATCATATCATTTATCCCATCAACAACTTTTGGACTGTGCGAAATAAGGACGATACCGACATAGGCCATATTAAGTTCCTCCTTCAATCACTTCTGACAAGGCCTCGAAAATATACAGTGAGGATGCAGATCCCGGATCAATATGACCGATTGACCCGTCCTTAAAATAAGCGGCTCTTCCTTTTGTGGCCATCATGCTTTTCGTTTGCTCCATAGCACTTTTTGCCTCTTCTGCTATCCTGTCTGCCCTGAAGTCTGATTCACAATTAAACAGATCTGCCATTTTCGACCACACATCCACAAGTGTCTTGTCACCTTCTGCTGCTTTTCCCCGCTGTTTAATACCATTTACGGCGTCCTCAATGGCACCCGTAAATGTATCATAATCAACCGGGTCAATTCCTTTTATGGCTGCGGATAATTTCAGGAATGCTGTCCCGAACAACGGACCGGATGCACCGCCTACTTTTGACATCAGTGTTTTAGCTGTATCCTGCAGTACATCAGCACCGCTCGTATACGTCTCTCCTCTGATTTTTTCCGCCGTTTCCTGAAAACCGCGTGACATATTGATACCGTGGTCACCGTCACCGATCGCCTGATCCAAAGCTGTCAGATAATCTTTATTGGCCTGGATTTTTTCATTTGCTTTTACGATCCAATCAACTATATTCTGTACAGTTAGAGCCATCGCTATCACCCCTTTTCAACCGTTAAACGCCAGTGTATTGGCTGGTTCATCGAGCAGCTGTTTCAATTCATCATCCAATTGCAACAGCGTTAAAGAGCAGCCGGTCATTTCCAGCGACGTCATGTATTCACCGACTAGTGTTTTGTACACATTAATCTCATTGTTCGCTAGTATAGCCTGTACTTTATTATTCATAATATACAGTTCCATCTCCGGAGTAGATCCTAAACCATTGACTATAACAGCTGTATCACTCCCGGAAAAATCATAATCAGCCAAGAGCTTATCAGTCAGTTCTTGTGCTATATCATCAGCAGGAGCAATTTCTTTTCGTTCGATGCCTGGTTCACCGTGAATGCCGATACCGATTTCCATCTCATTTTCAGCTAAAGTGAAACTCGGCGTTCCAGCAGCAGGGACTGTACATGGGGTCAGCGCCATTCCCACCGACCGGACGTTTTCGGCTGCCTTATCGGCTGCGGCTTTAACCTCCTCTAGTGAACCGCCTTGCTCAGCTTTTGCCCCAGCCATCTTATGAACCAGTATGGTACCGGCAATACCTCTGCGCGATGCGACATCATCAACAGCAACATCATCATTTACAACCACTTTGGCCACTTTAATGTTCTCAGCCTCAGCCAGTTCAGCTGCCATATCAAAATTCAGCACATCGCCTGTGTAATTTTTGACGACCATAAATACGCCTGCACCACCATCAACAGCTTTAATTGCTTCAAATATCTGGTCAGGCGTCGGGGATGTGAAAACCTCACCCGCCACTGCAGCATCCAGCATTCCTTTACCTACATAACCGGCATGAGCTGGTTCATGGCCGCTTCCTCCGCCGCTCACAATACCAACTTTATTAGACTCCGGGGCCGTTCTTCGTTTAATAACAGTGGTCCCGGGCAATTGTTCCAGGTCATCTGGGTACGCAGCAGCCAAACCTTCCGCCATCTCTTGCACAACGGCATTCGGATCATTTATGATTTTTTTCATTTTTCGCCCTCCTTATAGTAAAAAGAGAGGCCAATCTTATTCTTAAATAGTGACCTCTCCTGAACCATTATTCTTTATTCGAACGTTCTTGCTGCCTTTACGGCTTTCTTCCATCCAGCATAAAGATTATCGCGTTTTTCCTCTGGCATATTTCTGGTAAAGGTGCGCTCTTTCTTCCACTGTCCTGCAATTTCATTTTTATTCTGCCAGTAGCCAACAGCCAGTCCTGCCAGATAAGCAGCTCCTAAAGCAGTTGTTTCCTGCACAACCGGCCGTTCAACCGGTACATCCATCATATCACTCTGGAATTGCATTAAAAAGTCATTCTGTACGGCACCGCCATCAACGCGCATCGCTTTGAGGTCTATTCCGGAATCCTGAATCATGGCATCGAGCACATCTTTGGATTGGTAGGCAAGCGACTCCAAAGTGGCTCTGACCATATGCTCGCGTGTTGTTCCGCGCGTGATGCCGAAAAAGGCGCCGCGGACATCACTGTCCCAATAAGGTGTTCCCATTCCGACAAATGCCGGCACCATGTACACACCATCTGTGGAATCAATCTGTGTCGCATATGCCTCACTTTGCGGCGAATTCTCGATAATATTCAGCCCATCACGAAGCCATTGAATAGCTGAACCGGAAACAAAGATACTGCCCTCCAGCGCATACTCAACTTTGCCGTCAATGCCCCAAGCCAGTGTGGTCAGTAATCCATTATCCGATTGAATGCCTTCTTCACCCGTGTTCATCAGCATGAAATTGCCGGTTCCATAGGTGTTTTTGGCCATACCCTTTTCAAAACAAGCCTGGCCAAACAAGGAAGCCTGCTGATCACCGGCGATGCCGGCAATCGGAATTTCATGACCAAAGAAATGGTAATCAACTGTTTGCGTATAAATCTCGGAAGACTCCTTCACTTCGGGCAGCATGCTTTTCGGAACGCCGAATATAGCCAGTAATTCATCATCCCATTGCAAATCATAAATGTTGAACATCAGCGTTCTGGAAGCATTTGAGTAGTCCGTTATATGTGCTTTTCCGCCTGACAATTTGTACACAATCCAAGTATCCATGGTGCCGAACAACAGCTCATCATTATCAGCTTTCTCCCGGGCACCTTCTACATTATCAAGTATCCATTTAACTTTTGTTCCTGAGAAATAAGGGTCGATCAACAGGCCCGTTTTCTGATGAATGGTATCCTCATAACCCTGATCCTTGAGTTCCCTGCAAATGCCGTCTGTTTGCCGCGACTGCCAGACAACCGCTCGATATATAGGTTTGCCAGTATTTTTGTCCCAGATGACGGTTGTTTCACGCTGGTTGGTTATACCAATACCGGCAATTTGAGAAGGATCGGTATCCGCTTTTCGCAACACTTCCGAAATACAAGCGAGCATCGATGTCCAAATTTCATTGGCATCATGCTCAACCCAGCCAGGTTTTTGGAAAAATTGTTCAAACTCTTGCTGCGCTGACTCAACAATCTCACCATCATGATTAAACAAAATCGCCCGGGAACTTGTTGTTCCCTGATCCAAAGATAAAATATACGTTTCACGCATGACCTTCTCCCCCTTAAAATTAATGGATGTGCATTACTTTCTTCTAGACTTCGCTCGTTGCTGTTTTCGCTTTTCTTAATTCCGACACAGCTGCTCCAATAAAAATAATGGCGACTAACACAGTTAAAATCCAAAACATGATGGAAGATTCACCTAAAAACAATACCTTATAAAACAAAGCGCCATAGATACTTCCTAAAATCGGACCGACAACTGGGATCCAGGCATAACGCCAATCGGATGCTCCTTTATTCGGAATCGGAAGCAATGCATGGGCAATTCTGGGCCCAAGGTCACGAGCCGGGTTAATCGCATAACCTGTCGCACCCCCCAGAGACATTCCTATGGCAACAATCAATAGCCCCACAACTAATGGATTAAGTCCTTCAGAGTAATTATTGGCACCAATGAACATCAGTCCCAGCATAAGAACAAATGTACCAATCATTTCACTGACTAAATTTGAAGGAAGACTGCGGATAGCCGGCGTTGTTGAAAACACATCCCGTTTAGCTATCTTATCCTTCGTTTCCCGCCAATGCGGCAAATAGTTAAAGAATACAATCACGGCACCAATAAAAGCGCCGATTAACTGAGCGCCGATATACATTGGCACTTTTTCCCAGGGAAATTGGCCGGCTGCAGCAAATCCGATGGTAACGGCAGGATTGATATGAGCATCTGTCACCAGTCCAGCCGCATATACACCCATTGTAACACCCAGTCCCCAGCCTATGGTAATCAGGACCCAGCCTGTCCCCTCAGCCTTTGAATTTTTCAGAAGAACACCGCCAACAACGCCGCCTCCTAAAATCACCAGGATCATCGTACCAAGTAACTCCGCTAAAAACTCAGACATCCTAACACCCCCAGTTATTGTCCAGCCATTATTCGACACAAAAAAATCCGCAAAACAATCATGTACTTTTCTTAAAGTACACTTGCAACGCGGATCTCCAAATCTCCATCACAAATTAACTTGTTAACTATTATTATAATGACTTATGCAAACGCTGTCAATAACCATTCTTAGTGGGAACGCCATAATTCTGTGTTGGACGTCGACACAGCAATTGCGCCGGCATTCAGTGCTGAAGAAACTTCATTTTGATCCCGGATAAGCCCTCCAGCGATCACTGGTACGCCGGTTTTCTCATTAATATGCTGAATAATATCAGGGATGAGACCAGGCAGCAATTCGACACAATCCGGTTTAAAACGGTCAATTAATTCTAGATTATGGTCTAATGCCATACTATCCAGCAAAAACATACGCTGAATGGCCAGCAGCTCATGCTTTTTAGCAAGCTTAATAATATTACCCCGGGTTGAAATTATTCCGTCCGGCTTAATCTCACGGATTAAAAACTCCATCCCATACTCATCAGCTTTTAAGCCCTGAATTAAATCAAAATGAAGTAATACCTGTTTGCCCTCTCGTTTTGAATAGTTAATTAAACTTTTTAATTGCGCAAGACGCGTTTCCAGAAAAAAGATCGTATTCGCTTCAGACCCCAAAGCCTTTTCAAAATCCTTCATTTGCCGGACAGCTGGAACAATGCCTGTGGGAATGTCCATATGATACCTCCTATAACAGCCTCCTCATATTCAAGCGATCCATCACCCTGGAAAGGACATATTATCGCTTACTCCAGCGAATTTTTCTCAATAATATCCTGCTTCATTTTCCATAATTCATAGCTCAAATCAACATAATACGTTTGCGGATTAAGCAATCTTAAAGTTTCTTCCCATATAAACGCAAGCTGTTGCTCATGATAGCTGTGTATATCTTCGAGCGACGGCAGCTGATAAACTTGTTTCCCGTCCACAAAGATTGGCTGCAGAAGATCAACAGCATCATAGTCATCCACATATTTAAACTTTTGCGGGAATATCGGATCAAACATCTTCAGCGGTTTATCATTGACCACTTCATGATCCAGCGCAACATAGTCGCCTTCCGACTTTTGTGTCTTGCGATTGATGATTCTGTAAACCTTTTTCGAGCCGGGAGTTGATATCTTTGCCAAATCATCAGACAGCTTAATCACCGGCACAAGTGCATTGTCCTTCTCTCTGGCAACAAGTTTGTACACACCGCCAAGTGATGGACTCCTGGCACCGGTAATCAATTTTGTTCCAATACCCCAGGCTGTAATTTTGGCTCCCTGTAATTTCAGATGCATAATAACTTCTTCATCAAGATCATTGGAAGCCATAATCTGAACATCTTCCATGCCTGCTTCATCAAGCATTCGCCGGCCTTCAATTGACAAACGGGCCAAATCCCCGCTATCAAGACGGACAGCCTTTAACTTCTTGCCATATTCTTCCAGTTGCTTTCCGATCTTTATAGCATTAGGAATCCCGGATTGCAGCGTATCATATGTATCAACCAGCAGGACCGTCTGATCAGGCAGAGCCCTGGCAAAGTTCATGAAGGCTTCTTCTTCTGTATCGTGGTCCTGAATCCAGGAATGCGCATTGGTCCCCTGTGTCGGAATGCCAAACAGCTTACCAGCACGCATATTTGATGTTGCGTGAAAGCCCGCAATATAGGCAGCACGGGCGCCCCAGATAGAAGCATCAGCTTCCTGTGCCCTTCGTGTTCCAAATTCAATCAGCGTATCATCATCAACAACCTGTTTGATGCGGCTTGCCTTCGTGGCAATCAGACTCTGATAGTTCATCATATTAAGAATAGCTGTCTCGATCAATTGCGCTTCAAAAATGCGTGCCTGCACCCGGATAAGGGGTTCATCCGGAAAAACAATTTCACCTTCATGCATAGCGTAAATGGTGCCGGTGAAAGAAAGCTGTCTTAATTCATCCAGAAAACCTTCTTCATAATTTTCTTCCTGCTGTCTCAGAAAATCAATATCTTCTTCAGTAAACGTCAGGTTATTAATATAATGAACAACCCGCTCCAGCCCGGCAAACACAGTATAGCCGTTATGGAATGGATTGTTTCGAATATACGCATCAAAAATCGCTTCGCGGTTATGCGAGTTATTTTTCCAGTGCGCATACATCATATTAATCTGATACTTATCCGTGTGCAACGTTAAATTTTCGTATTCCATCAGTTTCCCCCATTAAACGACTTTACGACTATTGTATACGAAAAGCACCTTAATTTAAATAAATTGTCCTCCGAACCAGGAATGGCTTTTTATTATCTGTCAGCCTCATGTCATTATTCATCATCTTCCTGCCGCTCTGTCAATTCTTCTTTCGTGTAAATGATCTGCATAGGATTCCCCCCCGCGAAAACACCCGGAGGTACATCTTTATTGACCAGCGTGGCTGCGGATATTATCGCCCCATTGCCAATCGTTACGCCGGGCAGAACCGTCGTATTGGCGCCGACCATCACCTCATCACCGATGACAACAGGGCCAATCCGGTACTCTTTAATTAAGTATTCATGAGCCAGTATCGTTGTATTATAACCAATAACACAATTGGAACCAACTTTTATCTGTTCCGGAAACATCGTATCGGGCATGACCATCAGGGCAAATGCTGTCGTCTTCCCCACCTTCATACGCAAAAAGGTGCGATACAGCCAGTTTTTCACACTTAAAAGAGGCATATACCGGCCCAATTGGATAATACAAACATTCTTCACGACTTTCCAGAATGAAACCGTTTGATAAATATGCCACAGTGAATTGTCTTTGTTCACACGATACCGTTTTGTTTGACGCATCAGCGACACTCCTGGTCTTCTGTTCTATTAAAGCTGCTTGAACAACAAATTAATCAATCGCTATTAAGCCGTGCATGCGACCGTCATCAAAGTGGAAGATTAGACTGACTATAGGTTGACTTGCGGCCTTTTCGATGAGCCACACGTTTCCAGATTGCTGCAACTGTTATTGTTAATACAACAGCGGTGACCAGACGGATCAGCAGCAGTGGCCATACCGGAATCCCCAGCGGAATGAATATAACAGTGTCTTCCACAACAGCATGACAGGCAACAAGAAAAATCAGTGCCAAATACATATCATGTTTGGAGACACCATCTTCTTCGACAGCCTGAATCATTAAGCCCGCCCCATAAGCCAGGCCTAATGTCAGACCAGCAACCAGCGTCATCGTTGTATTTTGTCCCATGCCAAGCACCCTGGTAAAAGGGGCCAATTTGTCAGAAATGAGCGTAAGCCAGCCTTTTTCCCGGAAAAACTGCATCACGACCATTAAAACCAGTACAATCAGCGCTAACTGAAGTATGGCCGTGAAGGCTGTCTGCAGTCCGTGGAGCAAAACATCAGCCGATCCATCGGGTGCTGCATCAGATGATGAGATAAGTCCGTACTGGGCTGGCTCACTTCCACCCGTCCAGAGAAGATTAATCATGATCGCTGCGACCAAAGAAAGCGAAAGACGAATGCCCAAAATCAGCCACCAGCTCACACCTGCCTTAGAGGCAACTGTTGATTCAATAAATAAATTATGGGAAAACGACATCATAACCGCCAGAATAAATACTTCTTTAATCGAGAAATCGAACGAGACGATCGCGCCAATGCCGGCATACAGATTCAGGGCATTTCCCAGCACAAGCGGCACGGCGGCTTCACCGGACAGTCCAAGCAGTCGCATGAGAGGACTAATCTGCTCCACGACCCAGTCCAGTACAGGGGTGTACTGCAAAATAGTTACAATCAGTGTGATTGGAAAAATAACTTTGCCCAACGTCCATGTCAGGTGCAGTCCCCGCTGCAGCCCCCGGCTAAAAATACCCGTCAATGATCTGCCTCCCCTCATTCTACGACTTCTTCTTTTTCACCTTTTCCCCATTGTAATGTCTATCAGCCATACCAGATTTACGGCGATACCACATGATAGCAAGCAGGCCTAAGATGATAATAACCGAGATAAGCTGTGCCATTCGAATATTGGTATCGGGAACATATAAGCTGTCTGTCCGCATCCCTTCAATCACAAAACGGCCAGCCGAATAGGCAATCAAATAACTCACAAAGATTTCACCGCGCAGTGGATTCTTGCGGCGCAATACGAGCAGAAGGATGAGAACCAAAATATCCCAGAATGACTCATATAAAAAGGTTGGATGATACATAACACCATCAATGCACATTTGGTTCATAATGAAATCGGGTAAATATGTATGGAAATTATTAAACGTTTCCTCACTGATCGGGCCGCCATGAGCTTCCTGATTCATAAAATTGCCCCAGCGTCCGATAGCCTGTCCCAAAATCAGACTGGGTGCTGTGATATCTGCCAGCTGCCAGAAAGAGACCTTTTTCACACGCGCAAAGATAATCGCCGTCAGAACCGCACCAATTAACGCGCCATGAATGGCAATGCCGCCTTCCCAGACTGCAAAAACATTCCACCATGGACCACCTGCATAACGATCCCATTCAAAAATCACGTAATACATCCGTGCAAAGATAATCGCAACAGGCAAAGCAAACAGCAGTAAATCGACCATTAAATCTTTTGGCATGCCCAGCCGGTCAGATTCCTTCGTTGCCAAATAAAGCCCCAAAAAGGCGCCAAATGCAATTATCACACCGTACCACTGAATTGTCAGCGGCCCTAACTCGAAAAATACCGGATCTAATGCCGGTGCATTGCACTGCACATTAACCACTCCTACTCCATATCATGCCCCTGGTCTATCATATCTGTTAATCGCTCAGAAAATTTCTCAGCCGCATTAACACCCATACGTTTTAGTCGGAAGTTCATAGCAGCAACTTCAACAATTACGGCAAGGTTACGCCCCGGTCGGACCGGGATCGTTGCTTTCGGCACATTAACATCCATAATTTTCGTTGTATCTTCATCAAGCCCAAGGCGATCATACTGTTTTGTTTCATCCCACAATTCCAGATCGATAATCATCGATATACGTTTATAGCTTCTGACAGATCCTGCGCCGAACAACGTCATAACGTCAATGATGCCAAGTCCGCGGATCTCCAGTAAATGCTCAATCAAAGGCGGCGAGTTACCAATCAGCGCTTCATAATCTTCCTGCCGGATTTCAACGCTGTCATCTGCCACGAGTCGATGCCCCCGTTTGACCAGCTCAAGTGCTGACTCACTTTTACCGACCCCACTCTGGCCAGTCAAAAGCACACCCACACCATAGATATCTACTAACACGCCGTGAATAGCAGTGAACGGGGCAAATTTAGCTTCCAGATAATTGGTCAGACGGCTGATAACCCGCGTCGTTTTGCGTGGTGAGTGTAATATCGGGACCCCTGATTTATTCGCCGTCTCCAGAATAACCTCTGGAATAGCCATATCTCTCGAGATAACGATGACAGGGGTGATATCGGTACAAAGCTGTTCCATGCGATCCTTCTGTGCGTCTGCCGGCAGATCAAGAAAATAGGACATCTCCGTTTTGCCAATTAATTGCAGACGTTCCCGCGGATAATAGTTAAAAAAACCAGTCATCTCAATCCCCGGCCGATGGATATCGCTGGACATAATTTCCCGATGGACGCCATCTTCTCCGGCGACTAAAGTCAAATTAAAATTTTCCAGCAGATCTTGTGTGCGGACTTTCGCCATCTTGTAAGCCTCCATTTATCCCGTAAATACTGATTTATATTGTAGCATATTTTTTTCCCAGCGAATATACCAGCCGGCTTAACATTCAAAAAATCGCAGGTGGCTCACCTGCGATAAGAGCGGTTACGTCATGGGATCCCTGATAAGCTTATTCAGCAGAAGATTCAGGACAGAAATGATCACCGCAGCTATAACAGCAATACCAAACCCTTCAATGATGAATGATTCATCCATAATGGCCTGTGCCACCATCAGGCTGACAGCATTAATCACAAATAAAAATAAACCAAGGGTCACCACTGTCACCGGAAGCGTCAAAACCACTAAAATCGGTCGTACAATCAGATTGAGAATACCAATGATAATACTGGCCAATACAGCTGTACCAAAACCTTCAAGGTGAAATGAACTGAACAGCTGAGCTGTCACAATAAGGGCAACAGCATTCAAAATAATCGATAGGACTGCTCGCAGCAGCATTCATGCACCTCCCGCTCTTCAGCATGATAACAACACTAATAATATAAGCATCAAGGAAGACGCCACTTGCGAAAGCAATCACAGCAAACTGATGCGGCCACTTTCGCATGTCACGCTCTCCTGTTAAAATCCATTAGTCCGAAAAATGCCAGATATAAAATTGTTCCTGACCCAAGTGCCGTTTAGCTTTTTCGCCTAATTCTGCAGACGTGTCTGAACCGCCGTGAAATTGACCAAGAATTCCCTTAGCCTGTGACTGATGGGCAAAAATCGCTTCTTTCTTCTGCTCCAGCACAGGCAGCACATCATTTGAAATATCCGGCTTGCCAAGTTCCTGCTGGTTAATCGCTTGTGCCCAGACGGTCGGCCGTTTATCAGGATCCATCAAACGAACCGCTTCAATGGCCGCAGCACCCATGGCATTATGATCAGGATGGACAGCATAGCCCGGATAATGTGTCATAACCAGACTCGGCTGTATCTCCTCGAGGTAGCCTTTCAGGTGATCAGCGACGTTGCGTTTATCTTCAAATTCCACCATTTTATCACGGTAGCCAAGCATATGAAGGTCAACATCTAACTTCTCACACGCATTAACGAGTTCCTCCCGGCGGATTTCCGGGAGTGTTTCCCGATTGGCAAATATAGGTGATCCCATATTCCGTCCCATTTCTCCCAAGGTGCCGCACAAATAAGTAACTGGCACACCCTGATTTCGGAATTGCGCGATCGTGCCTGCCGCACCAAATGATTCATCGTCTGGATGCGGATATATAACTACAACATGCGTTTCCATTTTCATCACCCAATCCTTAATAGTATATGCAGATCAAATCAGTTTATTGCCCCAGCGGTGTCTCACTAACATGCAATGCTACCATCAGCTTGCCATCCTGATCGTGCCCCGCAAGAAGCAGCTCATTATCATTATGGATGGTCCAGTCTGTCAGTCCTTCAGCATAAACCCAGCCAAGCTGTGTCTTGAGTCCGGCCCGGTAGCCTGCTCCATCTCTTACCAGTTTAGCTTGAGAAAAGTTAATTGCCGCATTGCGTATATAAGCACCGACATTATGAGCCTGGCCATCAAAATGACTCGCATAAGCTCCATTCGTTGTTTCCAGATGGATGTAGACATCTTTATTGATCAAATCATTCAATTGCTGCTGTACCTGTTCCTGTTCAATCGGCTTCATTACAAGTCCTCCTAACATATTTCCAAGGTATCAGAACGGCATAAAACCCGAGTACGTGGCTTCGCATACGGACGATTCCAAATCTGTACCCGCGCATGGGACTATCGTAACATCTCCAAGGGGCAATGCGCTCTTTTGCGGATTGCCCTGCCATTAAATAAGCCTATCGCTTCAGATCGCGGGAGCAGCGGAGCCAAAACACCTTAGGTTAACTCGATTTCTTCACGCCGCTTCATATCCCGCTCCATCCGTTCGCGATCACGTTCCAGGACGGGTTTTAAGTAATAGCCTGTATAGGATTGCTCCTGTTGTTCCGCCACTTCTTCCGGCGAACCCGTTGCAATGACGTAGCCTCCGCCATCGCCGCCTTCAGGTCCCAAATCAATGATATGATCAGCCGTTTTAATAACATCCAGATCGTGTTCAATAATTAAAACAGAGTCGCCATTGTCAACAAGCCGCTGCAGCACATCCAAGAGACGTCTGACATCATCAGTATGCAAACCCGTTGTTGGTTCATCTAAGATATAAAACGATTTACCATTGGAACGGCGATGCAGTTCACTGGCGAGTTTAACCCGTTGCGCCTCGCCGCCTGACAATGTTGTAGCCTGCTGGCCCAGTTTAATATAACCAAGCCCCACATCAGAAATCGTCTGCAGTTTTCGCTTAATTTTCGGGAGGTTCCCAAAGAATTCCAGACCCTCTTCAATGGTCATGTCCAACACGTCAGCAATATTTTTCCCTTTATAGGCCACTTCGAGCGTTTCCCGGTTATAACGCTTGCCATGGCACACTTCACAGGCAACAAACACATCCGGTAAAAAGTGCATCTCGATTTTAATAATTCCATCCCCATGACATGCCTCACAGCGGCCGCCCTTCACATTAAAACTAAAGCGCCCTTTTTTATAACCGCGGATTTTAGCTTCGTTCGTTTCTGCAAACACGTCACGAATATCATCGAACACCCCGATATAAGTAGCCGGATTTGATCTTGGTGTTCGGCCGATGGGTGATTGATCGATATTGATCACTTTTTCAACTTGCTTTGTTCCATTTATACGCTGGTGTTTTCCCGGTTTAAACTTGGCACGATACAGCTGTCTGGACAAGGATTTATATAAAACGTCATTAACCAGCGTACTCTTCCCAGACCCTGAAACACCTGTCACAGCTGTCATGATACCGATTGGGAAAGAAACATCCACGTTTTTCAGATTGTTTTCCTCAGCTCCGACGACTTTGAGCTGCTTTTGCTTAGACGGTTTGCGTCGTTTAGCCGGAAGCGGTACATATTTCTCACCAGCTAGATATTGACCGGTCAGCGATTCTTTATTTTGCATCACGTTTTCCGGTGTATCGCTTGCTACAATATAACCGCCATGTTCACCTGCTCCCGGTCCAATATCAATTAAATGATCAGCCGCCAGCATCGTATCTTCATCATGCTCAACAACAACCAGCGTGTTATCGAGATCACGCATTTGCTTCAGGGTATTGAGCAGACGGTTATTATCACGCTGATGCAGTCCAATCGATGGCTCGTCCAGTACATACAGGACACCGGTAAGAGCTGAACCAATCTGGGTAGCCAGCCGTATCCGTTGTGCTTCGCCGCCAGATAGTGTTCCCGCTCGGCGTGACAGGGTCAGATAATCAAGTCCGACATTATTCATAAATTCAAGCCGATCAGCTATTTCCTTTAGGATCATCTGGGCAATCGTTTCTTCCTTCTCCGTCAGCTCAAGGCTCATAAAGAACTGTTTAGCTTCAGTTATCGCGTAATCCGTAACCTCACCAATATGCTTGCCGTTTACTAAAACGGCAAGCGCTTCTTCTTTAAGACGATGCCCATGGCAGGTCGGGCAATCATTCTGCGACATGTATTTACCCAGCAGTTCCCTGGTGAATTCAGATGATGTTTCCTCATAACGCCGGGCAATATTAGCCACAACACCTTCAAAATAAATCGCATTATCACGAATCGTGCCAAAGTCATTCTGAAACCGGAATTGAATTTTTTCCTTGCCGCTTCCATACAAAATTTTGTTCATTTGTTTTTTGGGGATGTCTTTAACCGGTATCGTCATGTCAATGTTGTAATGATCACAAACACTCTTCAAAAGCTGTGGATAATACTGAGAACTGATGGGCTCCCAGGCTGCAATGGCATGATCGTTTAGACTCTGATTCCAATCCGGTATAACAAGTTCCAGGTCAACTTCAAATTTGGTCCCCAGTCCATCACAGGTTGGACAGGCACCATATGGACTGTTGAAGGAAAAAAGCCGGGGTTCCAGTTCGCCGATTGAATAGCCACAAATTGGGCAGGCATGGTTTTCGCTGAACACCAGCTCCTGATCATCGATGACATCGACAATGATATTCCCGTCACCGAGTCCGAGTGCCGTTTCGATCGAATCACTTATACGGCCGGCTGCGCCATCTTTGACAACGATGCGATCAACAACGACTTCAATGGAATGATCTTTATTTTTTTCCAGCTGAATATCATCTGTCACTTCCCGCATTTCCTGATCGACCCGGATCCGAACATATCCTTCGCGTTTCAGCTTTTCGATTGTTTTGGTATGTTCGCCTTTACGTCCGGAAACAACGGGCGCCAGAATTTGCATCTTGGTTCGTTCAGGGTACTCCAGCAAACGATCAACCATTTGCTGAACGGTCTGGGACGTGATCTCAACACCGTGTATGGGACAAGTTGGACGGCCGATCCGCGCAAATAACAGACGCAGATAATCATAAATCTCCGTCACTGTCCCGACAGTTGAACGGGGGTTGTTGCTGGTTGTTTTCTGATTGATCGAAATAGCCGGCGACAAGCCTTCAATTGCATCAACATCGGGCTTGTCCATTTGCCCTAAAAACTGGCGGGCATAAGCAGACAGCGACTCGACATAGCGGCGCTGTCCTTCCGCATATACTGTATCAAAAGCAAGTGATGATTTGCCTGAACCGGATAAACCGGTAAACACGACAAATTGACCTTTGGGAATCGACACATTAATATTTTTTAAATTATGAGCACGAGCGCCTTGAACGGTAATCGATTTACTAGACATGAACAGGTCATCCCTCCACTTTGCTTGGTCATGAATTATTCAGAAACGGCTGCTGGAACCATCTCTCAGCAGCGATTAGGCACCTTCTGCTTTCAATTCAAGCATAATATCGCGCAGTTCAGCGGCTTTTTCAAAATCAAGCGCTTTAGCCGCTTCTTTCATTTCTTTATCCATGTTCTCAATCACTTTCTCTTTTTCATCTTTCGTCATCTCTTTAACATTTGGTTTGCTTCTGCCTTCTTCTTTTTCATCATCTTCAGCTTCTGTCGTTGCCTGAATGACATCACGCACTTCTTTTTGAATCGTTGTTGGCGTAATGTTATGCCGTTCGTTATAAGCCATTTGTTTTTCACGGCGACGGTTTGTTTCCTCAATCGCAGTCTGCATCGAATTCGTCACCTTATCACCATACATGACGACTTCACCATGCTCATTTCTGGCAGCACGCCCCATGGTCTGAATAAGGGAACGTTCAGATCTGAGAAAACCTTCTTTATCGGCATCGAGAATAGCCACAAGGGATACTTCCGGAATATCCAGTCCTTCACGGAGCAGGTTAATCCCTACGAGCACATCATACTTGCCCATGCGTAAATTCCTTATGGTTTCAAGACGCTCCAAGGTTTTTACCTCTGAATGCAAATAGGCAACTTTAATGCCGATTTCCTTCAAATAGTCCGTTAAATCCTCAGACATCCTTTTTGTCAAAGTTGTCACGAGCACGCGTTCATTGCGCTGCGACCGGTCTTTAATTTCCGCAATCAAATCATCCACCTGCCCGTCAATCGGCCGGACATGAATCTCGGGATCAAGTAATCCCGTAGGCCGGATAATCTGTTCGGTTACATCCGGCGCATGCTCTTTTTCGTATGGACCGGGTGTTGCCGAAACATAAATCAGCTGATTGGTGACTTTTTCAAATTCCCCAAACTTGAGGGGGCGGTTGTCGAGTGCGGACGGCAGACGAAAACCGTGATCAACCAATACTTGTTTACGTGCTCTGTCGCCATTGTACATACCTCTGATTTGCGGCAGGGTGGCGTGTGACTCATCAACAACACACAAAAAGTCATCCGGAAAGAAATCCAGCAGTGTATAGGGTGTTGCGCCGGGTTCACGGAATGTCAGATGAGCCGAATAGTTTTCGATACCAGAACAAAAGCCCATTTCCTGCATCATTTCGATATCATAATTCGTACGCTGCTCCAGGCGCTGGGCTTCCAGCAGTTTATCCTGTTCACGCAATGCCGCGAGTTGTTCTTTCAATTCTTTTTTAATATTTTCAATCGCTACTTTCAGCTTTTCATCACGGGTCACAAAGTGGGAAGCCGGATAAATGGCGACATGTTCACGATCGCCGACGATTTCACCGGTTAACGCGTCCACTTCCCGGATCCGATCAATTTCATCACCAAAAAATTCAATCCGAATACAGTGTTCATCACGCGAGGCCGGGATCACTTCAACTGAATCCCCGCGCACACGGAATGTTCCGCGCTGAAAATCAATATCGTTACGGGCATACTGAATATCCACAAAGTCCCGTAAAAGCTGGTCACGATCTTTTTCCATTCCCATTCTCAGTGACAAAACCTGGCTTTTATATTCGTCCGGTGACCCGAGACCATAGATACATGAGACACTTGAAACAATCAGAACATCACGTCGTTCAATCAATGCTGATGTTGCTGAATGCCGCAGTTTATCAATCTCATCATTAATACTGGCGTCCTTTTCAATAAATGTATCAGTCGATGGGACATATGCTTCCGGCTGATAGTAATCATAATAGCTCACAAAGTACTCAACGGCGTTATTCGGAAAAAATTCTTTAAACTCGCTATACAGCTGACCCGCGAGTGTCTTGTTATGAGCAATAACCAATGTTGGCCGATTAATCTCTGCTATGGCATTGGATACTGTAAAAGTTTTGCCTGTGCCAGTAGCACCAAGGAGTGTCTGATGCCTCTGGCCGGACTTCACTTTTTCAACAATCTCGTTAATCGCTTCAGGCTGGTCTCCGCGCGGCTCATAATTCGCTTCTAACTGAAATTGATTTTCCAAACCGAAAGACCTCCGTTCCTTCATTGCATCTATTCTAACATAATTAAACTCACATTTTAATGGTCATGCGAACAAATATTCGTTTCATTACTGAACCTAAGCCAATTCCATTTTACCCGAAACATTGGGTATAAATCATCCACAAAGGCTTCAAAGTGCTGAGCAGCTATATGCCGGAAACAAAAATAAGCAGCAAGGTATGTTTTGAACCTTGCTGCTTAGCTGGTCTTTATCAGGCCGATTTATTGTTGTGATAGGGTTTATCAACCGTGATAATCCCTAATTCATGATGGTCTTCTTCATACAGGGCACTTTGCACAAATCGCACTTCACCGTTATCATCAACCACGGTCAGCTTGAAGAATGCGCCACTATCCTGCAGTGCATAATAAAATGCCTCAATAGTGTCAATGGATTTGCCATTCACCTTCGTAATCACCTCGCCGACCGTAACACCTAATCGATCGGCTGGTGTGCCAGGAATGACCGCCAGTACCTGAATACCGCGTTCATGGCGTTGAAAATATGGCGTCTTTACCTGATCTGTCACGCGATGCCTGTAATGAATGAGTTCCCGGCCAATTATCCCTGCTGCAACCGCCACCAGTGACAGCCAGCCAGCATAAATACCACCGAGGGCCAGAAGAAGCACAAACAAACTCAGCATGTACGTCCATTTCGCTGCATTGGCCGCGGCCTTCTCCGGTAATTCGCTTCTGACAACGTGATCACATCCGAGTAAAAACGGTATTAATACGAGGCTGTATGTTTCATTGTTTATTGAAAAATACGGCCAGAAGGAAGCCATTTCGGGTATAGACCCAGTTGGAATCAGAACGAAAAACGGAATCAGTGCCATTTTTTTAAGATGATGCACACCCATCCAATTGCCGCGCCGGCTTAACTCCAGAGCCGGAAATGTATGACGCCGTGTCTGCCGGCGCAGCAAAAAGGCTTCAGCTGCCAGAAGAATGCCTGATAATAAAGCAAGCCCTTCCAGATCAACTGCCTCAAATAATTCTGGATTAATCAGTGACTGATTCTGCAGTACCAGCGGCATAACTAAAACAAGCAGAAACGTGATTCCAATCGTATAAACTGGTGACAGCATCGTTAGACGTAACGACAGACTAAGGACAATAGTGACAATGGCCAGCAGCAAAATGGTTTCAAGCGAAAAAACCATCCCCGCGCCAATCGTGACGGCAGATATGATAAGTCCGAAAATAACAGACACTGGCCATGTTCTTCGCCACTCTGAAAATAGATCAAATACCTTAAAACCAAATGATAGCCGTTCTTGTTTGATTCGTTTATAACCGGTCAGGATAACGAGAATCACAGCCCAGTATAATACGGGGTTTAAAAAGAAGCGTCCCACTCCTTTTAACAGTTCTATAAACCAGCTCTCTGTCACGATGATCACCCTTCTGTCTGCCTCTATTAATTAGCTCAGTCCATATATTCGCTGTTAGGCCAGCCGATTCCTGCCGGTTGTGAAAATGGATCCGCAGTGTACCCGCGGATCATTTCTGTTTATACAAAACATGCAATGCTTTGGCCAGTTGCTTATCATCTTTGCCGTCGCGAATCTGATCAACAATAGCTGATTCAACTGAGCCGGCTGTCTGTTCATCAACTTTGCCAGTTGCATCAAGGTCATGATCAGCCTGGAAATTCTCAACCGCTGTTTCGGTTTCACGGCTGAAATAACCATCCGTGCGACCTGGATCATAGTCCAAACCTGACAGCATCTCCTGCACGTTTCCTATATTGTCACCTGTCTGGTCATACGCAAGCATTTTGTCTTCAACCTGGACAGGATTCGTAAAGTAATAATCAGGCTGCTCTTCTTTCACAGTCGGTTCCACGCCTTTTTCATGAATCCATTTTCCTTCAGGAGAGAGCCATTTGTTTAACGTTAATTTAACTCTGCTGCCATCGTCTCCAACAGGAACAGCTCTCTGGACCGTTCCCTTGCCAAAACTTGTTGTACCAACAACATCATAGCCGGCTTCCTTCATAGCCACAGCCAAAATTTCAGAAGCTGATGCACTTCCTTCGTTAATCAGGACACTGATTGGATATGGCTTTTTCTCATCCAATGAGGAATAGAATTTCTCAGTCTCACCATTCCGATTTTCAATCTGGTAGTCAGGCATATCTTTCGGTATAAAGTTTCCCAGCACATCCTCCACAGCAGTTAAAACGCCACCAGGATTGCCACGAACATCGATAACCAGCCCCTCAATGTTGTTATCCTCGAGTGATGCTAACTTCTTTTTGAACTCATCACCTGTCTTTTGGGCAAATGAGCTGATTTCAAGTGTACCTGTTTTTTTGCCGTTAACCTTTTGCATGTTAGAATGAACGGTCTCCACAGGGATATCATCACGTACGACATCTACATCAAATGGTTCAGAAACACCGGAACGCTGGATTTCAACACTAACTTCGCTTCCTTTTTCACCACGAATTTTCTGAACGGCCTCATGCAAACTTGAATCCGAAACACTCTCACCATCCACGCTTAAAATCTGATCATTGGGTCTGAGTCCTGCGTCTTCAGCAGGGGAATCTTTAATCGGTGAAACAATGGTCACTTTTCCGTTCTTCATGCTGACTTTCGCGCCAATGCCTTCAAATGATGATTCAATTGTTTGGCTAAATTGTTCCATTGATTCCGAATCCATATAAGAACTGTATGGGTCATCCAAAGATGTCACCATGCCCTTAATAGCACCTTCAATTAACTGATCATTCGTAACATCTTCCAGATAATTGTCTTTGATTAAATTGTAGGCTTCCGTTACTTTTTGCATGTTGTCTGGTGATGTGGGGCTATTTTCAACACTTAAATCGGCATCAGTTGAATCAGCCGTGTCTTCCTGTTTTGGCGTATCGTCAGACTGCCCCAGTTCAACACCTAAAAATCCACCCGCAACCCCCAGCACCAATGCGCCAGTTAAAATAAGAATCATATGCAGCTTGCGAAGTCTCATATAGTCACCCCAATGTATCATATTCAACCGAAAGCTTGACCATTCCAGCCGTTTAAACGATCCGTCGTCCGTTCTATTTAAAAAGGCATCACACCTTTATGTGCGATGCCTTCAATAATAGAGTTTATACACGCAAAATGCAATATGCTCAACTCACTAATCAGTTAACATAATTTAATGGGTTGACCGCATTACTTTTAGCTCCATTCCATCCGCCTTTATGAACTTCAAAATGCAGATGTGGCCCCGTTGACGAACCTGTATTTCCGCTTGCGCCCACTGTCCGTCCACGACTGATTGACTGACCAGAGGATACGGATACGCTGCTCATATGAGCATACAGTGTTGTATAAGACTGGCCGTTAATGGAATGCGATATCAGGACGGCATTGCCGTAGCCTCGCATCGTACCATCACCCTCAGCGTGTGTGGAGATAACCACACCTGCAGCTGCTGCCTTAACCGGCGTTCCAAGCGTTACACCATAATCGATTCCAGGATGAAATTCAGCCCCCCGATTGCCATATCCAGACGTTATCCGAGCAGATACCGGACTGCTGAACTTACCATTACTGGACTGACTGGCTGAATCGCCACTGGCGTCACTATCTGAATGGCTGGAATCAGAACTTGAATGGCCGCTTGAACTGGTATTACTGTGTGACTTTGTTGCCGCTTGTCTGGCTCTTTGCTTTGCTTGTTCTTTATTTCGCTTAGCTTGTTCAATAGCCTTTTGGTTGGCTTCCTTTTGTTTACGCAGTATATCCTTTTTGTCGTTCAGGCTTATTTGGTGTTCTTCCAATTGTTCTTGTTTGTCTTCAAGCTCATCAAGCTGGCTTTCCTTTTCATCTACTTGATCATCTAATTGTGACTTCAAGGATTTAAGTTCTTGTTTTTGGTTCTTTAGAGAAGCCTTTTTATCTTCTGCTTCCTGTTTCTTTTGTTCGGCTTCCTGTTTCTTTTGTTTCACTTCGGACTGTTTATCTTCAACTTCCTGCTTTTCCTGTTTATGTGTCTCCATGATGTCTTTATCCTGATCCATTATGGTATTGACAGCTGAAGCTCTGCTGATAAAATCGCTGAAACTTTTTGATCCAAGCAGAACCTCTATGTAGTTCATACTGCCGCCATTTGACTGGATTGAACGGAGGCGGTCTTTCAACAGCTTCTCCCGTTTTTTAATACGATCCTTCAGCTCTTTAATGTCATCTTTCAATTGAGCAACCTGTTTATTTAAATCATTAACCTGGCCGCTAAGTTTGTCAACTTGTGCATTTGTAGCGGCAATTTTTTCTTCTTTAGCATCAATTTTATCTCGTGTATCAGACAAGTCCTGGTTAATTCCGTCAATTTTGCTGTTGACTTCAGTCTGTTTTTCCTGATTTTCATTAAGCTTTTCTTTTGTATTCTGTTTTTCGTTTGTCAGTTCTGATTTTTTCTGTTCAATTGCCTCCTGATCGCTTTTCTTAGTTTCGATTTTTTGATCGAAATCAGATGCTGACTGAGCTGATACTGTCTGCATTCCCAGCGAACCTGTACTGAAGACCATTAAAGCGATCATTGGATAGGTGATATATTTGCGCATCTCAGTTTCTCCTCTCAAGCATTGTCTAGTGTCATGTCTTTTTTCGTTTCTAATTAAACTATTAAACTTTCAGGAATTTACGGATGCTCATGCCGCTTCCCCATACACCGATTACCATTCCAATCAGCAGAATGATTATGGATAACTGCCAGGCAAATGGATCAAATGGCAGTATATCGACAAACGAATACGTAATTTGATCACTGATCGTGTTTTCCAGATAAGAATAACCAGTTAAAACAACCGCAATCGGTATAATCGAACCTAATAGTCCGTGCAGAGCTCCTTCAATGAAAAAGGGCCAGCGAATGAAGCCGTTTGTAGCACCGACAAGCTTCATGATGCCAATTTCGTTGCTTCGAGCCATAATCGTTAGTTTAATAGTATTTGATATGAGGAATACAGCAGTAAATACTAATGCAGCAATCAGAACCAAACCAATATTCCGGGCATAATCATTAAATGTGAAAAGCTCGTGAATGAAATCCTGGCCATAGTTAACTTTCTTAATATGGTCAAGTTTATTAATATCTTTGGCTAATGATTCTGTCTGCTCTGGTTTGTTCGGTTTCACAACATAAGCATGGCTTAATGGGTTATCCTGTTTAAACATTTCCCAAGTGTCGCTGTCTTTGCCCATGTCATCAAAAAGTTTCTCAAGCGAGTCTTTTTTGGAAAGAAAACCGACACTTTTAGCACCATTCATTTGTTTAATATCTGAACCGATGTCTTCTATATCAGTTTCATCCGCAGAAACATCGATTAATGCTTTAATTTCAACATCTTTTTCAAGACCATCGGCCATATGGTTCAGATTCAGCATCAATGCAAGGAAGACACCAACCAGAAGCAGGGTTGTCGTAACGGCTGCTACTGATGCGAATGTCATCCAGCCATTCCGGAAGAGATTCTTGCCGCCTTCCCGGAAATGCCGTCTTAGTGTTTTAAGCTTCATAGCCGTATTCACCTCGTTGCTCGTCTCGAACGATCAGTCCGTCATCGATGGCGATAACGCGTTTTCTAACCGTATTGACAATTTCTTTGTTGTGGGTGGCCATGATAATCGTTGTGCCCCGATCACTTATCTCTTCAAAAATTCGCATGATCCCTCGCGATGTTGCCGGGTCCAGGTTACCTGTCGGCTCATCCGCTATAACAATCTTAGGTTTGTTCACAATAGCACGTGCAATTGATACCCGCTGCTGCTCGCCTCCTGACAATTCGGCAGGAAGAAATCTGGCTTTATTCTTCAATCCAACCAGATTAAGCACTTCCATAACAAGGTTGCGAATCTGGCGCGGTGTCTCTTCTATCACCTCAAGTGCAAATGCGATATTTTCATAGACTGTCAGTTTAGGCAGCAGTTTGAAATCCTGAAAGATAACGCCAATATCTCGGCGCAGTAGCGGAATATCTCTTCTTCTTATAGTGCTTAAGTCTGTATCATTTATAACGACCGTTCCTGCTGATGGCTTCACTTCACGATAAATCAATTTAATAAAGGTTGATTTGCCGGCACCGCTTGGACCGACAATATAAATGAACTCGCCTTTATCAATCGCGGTACTGATGCCATTCAGCGCCGTAACACCATTTCCATATGTTTTATAGACATCTTGCATATGTATCATGTGCATATCACCTTTAATCGAAAATGTTGCCATTCTAGCTGTAAAGTCGCCGGGAACCAGCTTCTTCAGCTCGTTTCATAAAAAACAGTTTCGCAATATGACATCCGTTTCAATCAAATAACAGATTTTCCAATTTATGTAACTTGTTTAAAATATAACAATGTTTGTAACACAAACCCAAACTATGTATGTAATTTTCATTTATTATAACATCTTTCAACACAAATTTTAGGCTTAATCAGATTACGTTTTCATTTCATTTTGCGTCAAAGTGACCTGTTTTTGTAACATTTTAGCGTAACGGGACATATTCTGCTGTTTACGCATGTATCTTAGCCGATGAGTGAAGGGACTGGAAGCAGATAATTGACATTATTAATTCCAAATACAAAAAACGTGACCCATTTGATGAAATGGATCACGTTTTGTATTATCAGCTTAGTTTTTTTGAGCCAGCCAATCAGCAAGGGTCTGAGCATCTTCGTCACTCACATCCTGTGGAGGCATTTGGCCTTTACCTTCATGGATGATTTTCTTAATGTCATCTGCGGAATGATCTGAGCCAACAGATGTTAAATCCGGACCAACATTGCCGGAAAGATCAGCGCCATGGCAATTTGCACAGTTGCTGTCGAAAATCTTCTCGGCAGCATTTGCATCGACTTTACCGCCGCCATTACTGCCGGTACTTTCCTCATTACCGCCATCACCGCCGCCGCCACAGGCACCAAGTACCAGTGCTGCGCCAAACAGCATTGTCATTAACCATTTTTTCATATGTCATCCCCCTAAAAAATATTGTGATAAAGTTATCAAATATAGTATAACCTTAATCACAAAAATTAATACCGTGCAATCCGCTATTCTCAGGAGTATTTATCCTGGAACGCACGCACCTGAAGGGGTTAGTAAAATCTGTCAAATTTATGACCTTTTTCAGCTCACTCTATCCCGTAAAAATGCATCGATAAATGGATCCAGGGCACCATCAATAACACCCTGTGCATTACCTGCTTCTGTATTTGTACGATGATCTTTCACCATCGTATAAGGGTGAAAGACATATGAACGGATTTGGCTGCCCCAACCGATTTCCCGCTGTATACCGCGCAGTTCATCGATTTCCTGCTGCTGCCGTTCCAATTCTTGCTGGTACAGCTTAGAGCGAAGCATTTTCATAGCACGTTCACGGTTTTGGATCTGCGACCGTTCTGATTGGCATGTCACAATCGTTTTGGTGGGCAGATGGGTAATTCTGACCGCCGAATCCGTTGTGTTGACATGCTGACCGCCGGCTCCACTCGCACGATACGTATCAATGTGAATATCCTGACTTTTGATTTCAACATCGACATCATCATCAATTTCAGGCATGACCTCACAAGATGCAAACGATGTATGACGCCTGCCGGAAGAGTCAAATGGTGAAATGCGAACAAGCCGGTGAATCCCTTTTTCAGCTTTTAAATAACCGTATGCATTACGTCCCTTTATCCACAATGTCACACTTTTGACACCAGCTTCATCTCCGGGCAGATAATACAATGTCTCAACTGTAAAACCCTTCTTCTCAGCCCAGCGCTGATACATACGAAGAAGAATGCTGACCCAGTCCTGTGATTCTGTACCGCCTGCTCCGGGATGCAATTCAAGAATCGCATTATTTTGGTCATATGGTTCACTTAGAAGGATCTGCAATTCAAATTCATTCATTTCGTTTCTTAAAGCAACTATGTCATTTTCCAGATCAGCAAATAATGCCTGATCTTCCTCTTCTTTAACCAGCTCATAGGATACATCAAGACTCTCAATTTTTTCTTCAAGTGAGTCAAATCCTTCTACGTAGCGTTTCAGATTGTTATTTTCTTCAATGTGTTTTTGTGCCTCGTTCTGATCATTCCAGAACTCAGGGTCGGCCATGGCCAGTTCCAGTTCTTTCATGCGTTCACGTTTGACGTCTAAGTCAAAGTGACCCCCTAAAGTCATTAATTCGCTTATGCATGTGCTGCAGTTCGTGTCCAATATCTGTTAAGTCCAATATAGTCACCTCATTTTAAATGTTGTATTATCGTCGTGCGCGTACAGGATGAGCAGCGCATCTAGGCGCCATGGCAGTTTTTATATTTTTTACCGCTGCCGCAAGGGCAAGGATCATTCCGCCCGACCGTTTCAGTCTTCACATACGGTTTCCGGGGTTTTTTCGTTTCACTCTGATCCTGTCCGCCTGATACAGCCTGTGTATTTTGAGCCACTTGTTCCCGCTGCAGATTATCCCGGATCTCAGCTTTCATAACATATCTGGCCACCTCGTCCTCGATGTTGGCAACCATTTCCTCAAACATCTCGAAGCCTTCTGCCTGATATTCCTGTAATGGATCGTTCTGCCCATAAGCACGCAAATGGATTCCCTGACGCAATTGCTCCATCTGGTCGATGTGATCCATCCACTTCGTATCCACAGTGCGCAAAACAATGACTTTTTCAAACTCGCGCATTTGCTCAGATGTTAGTTCCTGCTCTTTTTCATCATACCGGCCATTCACTTTTTCCATAATCAGTTCAGTGATTTCGTCCGGGTCTTTTCCTTTAAGGTCATCCACTGATAGGTCTTCCGAGTGCAGCAAGTTTCGATGTGCATATTCGACAATAGAATCCAGGTTCCAGTTTTCGTCAATTTCATCCTGCGTATTCGTACTGACAACGCGTTCCAGAGCAGATTGAATCATGTCTTTAACAATGCCGCGCAAATTGTCACCTGCTTCAATGACATCATAGCGCTGTTTATAAATAATATCACGCTGCTGTCTCAGAATATCATCATAGGAAAGCACTGTTTTGCGGGCGTCGAAGTTATTGCCTTCTACGCGTCTTTGAGCGGATTCCACAGCCCTTGAAACCATCTTGCTTTGAATAGGCTGTGTATCATCCATACCCATCTTTTCCATCATGGAACTCAAATTTTCCGACCCAAAACGCCGCATCAGTTCATCTTCCATTGACAAATAAAACTGTGTTACACCAGGATCACCCTGGCGGCCTGAACGTCCGCGCAGCTGATTGTCGATCCGGCGGGACTCATGCCGTTCAGTGCCAATAACAACCAGACCGCCTAATTCTACCACACCTTCGCCAAGCTTGATGTCCGTTCCGCGCCCAGCCATGTTTGTGGCAATTGTTACAGCGCCTTTTTGTCCCGCATTTTCAATAATCTCTGCTTCCCGGTAGTGATTCTTAGCGTTCAGCACGTTGTGGGGAACCCCGGCCTTGTTCAGCAGCTTAGAGATTAATTCGGATGTTTCAACAGCTACCGTGCCGACCAGTACAGGCTGTCCAATCTCATGACGGCGCTGAATTTCATCGGCAACGGCCTGGAATTTTCCGTTCATCGTCTTATAAATCATGTCTGCCTTATCATCACGAATAATAGGCTCGTTCGTCGGGATGGCAATAACATCCATATTATAAATGTTGCGGAATTCCTCTTCTTCCGTTTTGGCAGTACCGGTCATACCGGCTAATTTATCGTACATCCGGAAAAAGTTCTGGAATGTCAGCGAAGCAAGTGTCATGCTTTCATTTTGAATCTGCAGACCTTCCTTAGCCTCGATAGCCTGATGAAGCCCATCACTGTAGCGGCGTCCTTTCATAAGCCGGCCGGTAAATTGGTCTACAATGATGATCTCACCTTCCTGGACAACATAATCAGTATCACGCTGCATGGCTACATGGGCTTTTAAAGCCTGATTAATATGGTGGGTCAATGTCACATGATCCAAATCAAATAAATTATCAATATTAAAATAACGCTCCGCCTTATTGATGCCTTCTTCTGTCATCTGAACACCTTTTGTCTGCTCATCAAACGTATAATCCGTTTCCTGGCTAAGTACTCGGACAAAAGCATTTGCCTGCTGATACATTGATGCCGACTTCTGTGCTGAACCGGATATGATCAGCGGCGTCCGTGCCTCATCAATCAGAATGGAGTCAACCTCGTCAACGATCGCATAATGCAGTGAGCGCTGGACCATCTGTTCTTTGTACAGCACCATATTATCGCGCAAGTAATCAAACCCAAATTCATTATTCGTTCCGTAGGTGATATCACAGGCATAGGCTTCCCGCTTCTCTTCTTTGGACATACCATTGCCATTCATGCCTACTGTCAGACCAAGAAAATTGTATAACACACCCATGTCTTTGGCATCACGATCAGCCAGATAATCATTGACCGTGATAATATGAACGCCTTTTCCGGTTAAGGCATTCAAATACGCAGGCATTGTTGAAGCAAGGGTCTTACCTTCCCCTGTCTTCATTTCGGCAATATTTCCCTCATGCAAGGCAATGGCACCTATCAACTGAACAGGAAAGGGCCGCATGCCCAAAACACGTTTTGAACTTTCACGAACAAGGGCGAATGCTTCGGGAAGCAAGTCATCAAGTGATTCACCGTCTGCATAACGCTGTTTAAATTCGTCGGTTTTACTGCTGAAATCATCATCCGTCAGTTGTTCCATTTCAGACTCCAGCGTTTCGATCTGGTCAACCTTCCGCTGTAGCTTATTTAACTGCCGTTTAGTGCCGTCGCCAAAGATTTTTGTTAGTAATCCTGCCATATCAAACGCTCCTCATCTGATTTCAAAACTTAAGAGCTGTCTCATCCTACAGTAAATATTAATGTCTTTACCGTATGTTCAAACGTTTCAATCATTCGTTGTCACATTATAAAATAGTACTTTGCCCAAGTGTACAGCGGCAAAGTTCAATCAATTAGTTATCATTGACATCGTTCAATAAGGTACCATCAATATAATAACGTATCTCGAATGGTATGACAACTGATTGAAGCTTGCCTGAGCGTCTGTGACAGCCGGCGAGCCCTGCTGTTTGAGACAAAAGAAAAAGCAGCCCAGGGGGTGGGCTGCTTTTTCTCTGAGCGAGAGGCACATGGTGCGAGGTGGACATAAGGGTGGAGGAGGGCTTATGTCAACAAGTATTGGTCAGTCTGCCGCCTTTCCAGCTCTGACAAGCGACGGTTCGTTACAGCAACGATTTCTAATAACTGTGTTATAACTTCTTCGTGCTGTCTCACTTGTTTAACTAATTCGTCATGCGTCATCTTCTTCACATAAGCACTCCCTTTTTCGATTGGCTAAGTCTTTTATACCATAGAAACAAAAAGAAAAGCCAGTTGCCATTTTTCGATTTTGCCATTCAGTCGACACGTTTTTACCATAAAAACTACAATAATCGACAATTAAACGCATGAAACAGGACAATTTATTCCTTTCTAAGCTACCAAAAGTAGAATTTGGTAAACTGTACGACAGTTTTCGACAAATCCACCCTAAATCCAGTCTAGGCAGTGATATCAAGGACTTTTTCCACGCACTAAATTTTAAGTTGGAACACTAAAAAGACGATCCTTTAAATTCAAGGATCGTCTTCAAAATATGTTTTCGTAAGGCCGCGCTATAAAACACGCATCTGTCTGAGTACTTGATTCAAGGGTCAGGCGGTAGGCTCAATCAACCCGAACTTGCCATCCTTCCGGCGATATACAACGTTCGTATCACCAGAAACAGCATTGGTGAAAACATAGAATCCATGTCCGAGCATATCCATTTGCAGGACAGCCTCTTCGGAATCCATCGGTTTTAAATCAAATTGTTTTTTACGAACAATCTCAATATCATCGGATTCCTGTTCCTTCTCAGCCTCAGCTTCTTTTTCAAGTTCTGCAAAAATATGTTTTGCGGCACCTTCCTGTCTAAATTTACGGTTCACTTTTGTTTTGTACTTGCGGATTTGACGTTCCAATTTTTCCACAACCAGATCAATAGCTGCATATAAATCAGAATGCCTTTCCTCAGCTCTCAGCACTAAATTGGTCATGGGAATAGTCACTTCAATTTCTTGTTCATCACTATAAACACTTAAATTCACATTGACATCGGATGATGGTGGTGTATCAAAATATTTGTCGAGTTTTCCGATTTTTCTTTCCACATAGTCACGGATCGCATCGGTCACCTCAATATTTTTACCACGGATATTGTACTTCATACAACATGTCCTCCTTTCATCCTTGTGGATTTATTATACTACATTACCACGTATTTTTCATCTTTAAACACGCATATTTTTAGAAAAAATAGAATAAAATGCAAAAAACTTTTCAGAAGATACTCTGCATAAAAACAACGCTGGTTCTCCAGCGCTGTCAGTTGGTTAGTTGCGACTGTCCATATACATGCCATCGGCCGTTTTCACCTGGGCATAGGGATTAATATAGGAACGATTTGATTTTTTTTGTTGTTTCACCTGTTTCATTACCTGTTTCAATTCTGCAAACTGCTCATTCATTTTTCGCTCAACGCGATGATTGATCTCGATAACCTGCTGGCCCATGTCGGACTCGTCATCGGCAAAAGGGGGCTCAATCTGATGCAGCAGCTTGTCCCTTTTTTCCAGCAAGTCCTGAACATTTGCCATAACGTCGTCACGATTTTCAGCATAGATATCCCCATCAAGCAACTTTTCCATTTGCTGTGTTAAGGCCAGCAGTTCCTGTACCTTTTCCATTATACACGTTCTCCTTGAGCATAGCGGGTCTGTCGTGATTGCTTAATAACCTGTTTCCACGTGTCACGAAAATCTTTGACATAAGCTAATGCCTCTTCCAGGTAAGCCGGATCATTCTGGATATTTCCTTCTTTGAGCTGATGCAGAATGTACTCGTACAGCGGCATAAATTGCTGTGATAACGTTACATTGGGATCCAGTGTGACCATCAGTTCTCTGATAATATTCTGCGCCTTTTGAATACTGGTGTTCTTAGCTTCGATGTTGTTTTGTTCCATATGCTTCTCGGCCTGCTTAATAAATTTGATACAGCCGTTATATAGCATAAGTGTAAGTTCCCCGCTCGATGCTGTGTTGACAGCATTATTCTGATACGTCTGATAAGGCTTTTGTTTCGGCACTCTGAAACACTCCTTTTAAGCGACTGACATTTGAGTTATATTTGGTGAAAACGATGACTACATCATCGCATTTCCGCCTCCACCACCAAACTTCTGCGACAGCATGGAGGACTGCTGATTCATCCGCTGAATCGCTTGCTCCATTTGCGTGAATTGACTCCGATAGCGTTTTTCTACCCGTGTCATGCGATCTTCAAAATCATCTATCTGCTGATTGAGATCTTTCATCCGTTTGCCAATGCTGTAGTTGTCAGGGGTATCCGTCGCTTTACCTGCACGGTGTTCGATTTGACCTATGGTCGAATCAAGTGCACCTTGAAGACGGTCAATCACACCGTTCCCATCCTCTCCTCCCGACGAATTGGAAAACACTTTGGATACACTGTCAGGGTCCTTAGCCAAGGCTTCTTTAAGCTCTTGTCCGTCAACCTCCAGCTTCCCGCCATCCATATAGTTCTTGGTGGTTGAAATGCCAATTTCCGTAATCGTATTGTAAGCACCGCCGGTATCTTCATTGGCATACCAGCTGCCGCGCATCGACGTCAGACCCTGGGAAATAACCGATTCGCCATGGAGTATTCCGCTTTTTGCCTTATCCTCCCACAGCTCGATCTCGTGCTCTGACATTTCCTTTTTCTGTTCATCGGTTAATGGGGGGTAGTCCCGGAACTTTTCTTCCTTCTGTGCCCCGTCCAGCTTTTCAACAACGTCATTATATTTGTCGACAAAATCCATGATCGTATCAAATGATTTTTCCACATCATTGACCACGGTAACATTCGCGCCATTACCAGTCGTTGTATCATGAAAATTAAATGTGACGCCACCGAGATCATACGAATTTTCATGTGAATTCATCGTATTATCATTATACTGGAACTCGGCATCCTTCCCGCCTTTTTCTGCCCCATCTAAATGGAGGGCTTTGAGAAACTCATTGCTGCTGGTATTGCCGTCAATAAATTTAATTTCATTGCCCTTATCATCCGGGTTATACTTTCCAGTCCGGTCTGCTTCCATAATTACTTTTTTGGAATTATCGTCAAAAAAAGCACGGACATGGTTGTCATCGTTGGTTATCTTCGTCAGGACGTCATCGAGTGTGTCACCATCACCAATTTTGTAGACATACGACGGATTTTTATCAGTTTCACCACCAGCTTCATTACCAGTTCTTTCACCTTTTTCGTTGAATGTTGTAAATTCGACCTCCTTAATGTCATTGTTTTCACCACGCAGCACAGTATCCCCGGAAATATCTTTTATACCATTGACTCCGCTTTCAAGTTCTTGTCCGTCCTCTGAACTTTCGTCTATGGCTTTAGTGCTCATCCTGGTCGCCTTTGTAGCCAATTCTTCCACTTTAATATTATAGGCGCCTTGCTGGGCACTTGTTGATCCTGTTGCTGTGACGGCGCTCTCCTGTGATGAACTAATTGACTTTGCATTGTAAGTGTCGTTCGATTTCATATTATGCATCTTACCATCAAGTTCCGTTAACGTTTTGTTCACGTCACGAAAGGCATCCCGTTTCCAATCCATCGTCGTCTGATTCTGGTTCATTTTTTTTAGTGGCATACGTTCAGCCTTCATCAGTTTATCAACCATACCATCAATATCCATGCCCGATACCAGACCGCTAATCTGCATTATTCACAACTCCTTTCAACATACATTTACCAAAAGCTTAAATTTTTTCATCTACTAAAAGACCCATGAATTCCGCCATAGCGGCATGCTTGTCAAGCATTTTCTCCGGGGGTATTTCCCTGATAACGTCGTCTGTATCCTGGTCAACAACTTTGACAAAGTATTCGTCCAGCTTGTCATGTAACTCAAATTCCAGATTTGTCCGAACTGGTTTCATTGAATCATTTATTAATCGTTAATATTAATATCGGCCAGAACCTTACATTATTAAAGGTTTTTGCTATTTATTTATCTTCCTGCTGCAATACATCTAAAATATCCGCAGGTAAATTGGCAGCCTCGCTATTCTGTTTTTGAATGTCCAGATAAACTTCTTTTCGATTTATACTGACGGATTCAGGTGCGGAAATCCCCAGCTTGACCTGATCACCCTCGAGACCGAGAACCTTAATTTCAATCGTGTCGTTAATTTGAATCGATTCATTTTGTTTTCGTGTTAAAACAAGCATGGCTATTCCCCTTTCACCGTTGTGGAGTTAGAAGCCATGATAGCTGCTTGAGACGGATAAGCATCTGTCGTTAATATGTATTGCTCACCCTTATTGTTTTGTGAATTGATGATAATAGGTGCTTTCAAATTAAGTGTGCTGGCCTCAAGCGGCTCTTTAACCGTTACAATTGTCAGAACGATCACGTCAGATGCATGGCTGATATCCAGACTTATCGCTGAACGATCGTCTAAATCGATGACATAGTCCTGATAAAACTGATAGGGACTTACCACGATAAAGGCAATGTCAGGCGTTTTAACTGATTGCAGAACTTGAAAAACCGGATTCCCCGGCATTTCGAGCAGCGCAAATTGCTTTTCGTCGATAAATCCCGGCAGACCTGAGGGAAAATGCAGCATCTTATCCTGATCCACGTCAATTTCGCCAAGGTATTTCGTCTGCAGGTTCACAATACTCACCTTCTCTTAAGAAAAATCTGAATCAATATGAGCAAAATCAATTTGTAAATCCGGCTGCTGTCGCATGCTTGTTGTCACATCCCCTGGCTTATAGGTATAGTCAGGCTCCTGCGGCTGATTATTAATAACGGGTTTGTTCACATTAACATTGATTTGAAGCTCAGATGGCTCATAGTTCGTTTTTACAGCAAACCGTGAAGGGATGAACGTCATACCAAGCGGCTGATACGGTTCATAGGCATTTGCCGCCGCCTGGGAGACAAGTGGGTCCCCACCCTTTTCAATTTTCATCATTTCCGTTCCCTGCCTCGCTCGGCGTGCAATTCCTTCCATAACACCCTGCTGACCATCTTCCGCATGTTTTTTGACACGTTCGGAAATCGGCATCAGCCCCATATCGGCCCATGCTTCTGTTTGATCAATCGTCAATTTTGATGGTCTTGTGTTCATCGAAATATCAGCGCGGGGCTGCTGAATGGACATCTCAGCTTCCGGCTGGCGGATTTCCTGCCGCGCAGACGTTTGCTGCACCTGTATTTGAGCCATTTGTGATGTCATGCGAATTTGTGGCAAATGCATAGCGTTTCATCCTTTTTGTCACCTTATCAGAATATCTGAAAGTGAATCTGGTATCGTAACAAACAGACCGGATTCAGTCATTAACGCAAGAAATCAAGCAGGGTCGGCTGAATAACGCGTCCGCCCGCTGATAAGGCTGCCCGGTGAACACTTTCCTGACTTTTCAGGTTCGTAATCACTTCTTCAAAGTCGACATCTTCATTGTCAGACATGGTTTTCTTAGCTGTTGTTTCCTGTTCATTCAGACGATTTTCCACCAGATCAAGCCGGTTCATGCGTGCCCCCAGGTCTGCCCGTTCGTTAATCACATTATTAATTTGGCCATCCAGATTATCGATGCTTTCTTCAATTGCTTCCTGATCATTGTTATTCAAATCTTTAATAAAACCTTTTACATCATCGAACAAATCTTCATTAAAGATTTTAGACCCATCAACGTTTGCCTTGAGCTTGGTGCCATTGGCAACCTCTATGTTCACATCCGATTTATCCGGGTAGTCACTATCAGTCGGTTTTTCACCCGTGTTTGTCCCGTTAAATATATAGTTGCCATTCACTTTTGTATTGGCAATGTCAGTGAGGTGTTCTTTTAGTTGTTCCACTTCCTCTTTGACATTTTCCCGTTCGTCTGCACCGTATGTATCATTGCTTGCCTGCACCGCCAGTTCCCGCATTTTTTGCAGTGCCTTTGTCGTTTTATCGAGTGCGGCATCAGAATTATCCATCCATGTATGGACTTCGCCTATATTCCGCTGAAATTGTTTAACTTCCGTAACCTGTGAGCGATAATCGATGCCCTTGCTGGCAATGGCCGGATCATCAGAGGGGCGATTAATTTTCTTGCCAGTCGACAGCTGATTCAAATACTTATCCATGCTGGCATAACTGTTGGACAAATTTTTAAGCATGTTGCTGGAAAGCATACTTTGAGTAATTCGCATAATATCAGCCTACCTTCCTACTAATCCCATATTATTAATAACCCGGTCGAGCATTTCATCAACGGCTGTCATGCTTCTGGCGGCAGCATTATAGGCGTGCTGAAATTCGACCATGTTCGCCATTTCTTCATCCAGCGATACCGAACCGACAGACTGTCTCTGTGTTTCTACCTGCGAACGGAGGGTTTCAGTATTATCCGCCTTGTTATTAGCTTCCTGCGCCGTAACCCCCATTTCACCAATCATTGATTGATAGAAACCGTTAATGGAATCATCATCCAGATCTTTTTGTGAGGTGTCAAATATATCCGCCAGGTCCTGGGCATTATCCCCATCCCCAGCATTATTACTTTCTGCGGCTGCTATCTTATCGGGACTGTTCACAATACTTTCATTAATCGTAATGCTGCCTGCAGTTATTTTTTTGTCGGATTCATCTTTGAAGAATTTATCAGTTCCCTGTTGCCCCTTCAAATTCACACCGTCTTTGTGGACTTCATTAAAGGCACTAGCAAATGTATTGGCCAGGTCGTCCAAATCCCCCAGCATATCATCCTCAACATACTTGGATGACTCGACTAATCCTTTCAAGGAACCTGTTGGCGCATTAGGACTCGCCTTTTGCACAGGAATAATAATGTCACCTTCTGAATTCGTAAATTCTTTGATGCTAATATCACCATCTTCACCCGGGGTTTCGCTGATTTCATTAAAGCCTTGGTCATCATTTGTTTTGCCCTTAACCAGTACTGTTTCATCATTATTGACAAGATTGATTTTCGCCAGCCCGTCAGCCATCTTCGGGGCTCCTTCACTGCTTCCCTCGTATTCCACCTGAATATCCACTATTCCAGATAAATCATCGATTAAGTTGTCACGTTTATCATACAGATCATTAGGGAGCTGACCATTAGCTTCGGCTTTTTTAACCTGATCATTAATCGTATCAATCTGACTTGCGATAGAGTTAACCTCATTCACCTTATCACCAATTTGCGTGTTCAAATCTTCTTTAATCGTGTTTAGCGAATCGGACAGAAAATTAAATGTTTCCGCCACGGCTTGCCCTCTTTGTGCTGCAACCGACCGGGCGCCGGAATCGTCCGGGTTAGTGGACACATCCTCCAGTGATTTCCAGAAATCATCCATCACGGCGGATAAACCCGTATCCGACGGTTCATTCATCACATTCTCCACCCGCTCAAGAGCATCAGACTTCGCGCCCCAATAACCCGATGAGCTGTTTTCCGTTCTGTATTGATTGTCCAGAAATTGGTTGCGGACGCGCTGTATAGACCCGGTTTCCACGCCCGTTCCTCGTTGGCCGGCAATCTCCGGACCATTGCGCGAAGACGGCGGAAATGACGTGGACGTTTCAAAATTTACCCTCTGACGCGTGTAGCCGTCTGTATTTGCATTTGAGATATTATGACTGGTTGTATAAAGGGCTGATTGCTGCGCAAACAAAGCTTGTTTAGCCATTTCCAATCCATCAAAAGTACTCATTCGTTTACCCCCTTCATTAGTTGACGCCTAAATTCTCGAATCAAAGACAGACCGCTCAGACGTACGGGATGGCTGCTGTCTGCCATAGTTCATCTGGCGCAACGATGGACTGATTGTATCAAGTGACAATTCTACAAATTGCATCGATTGACGGAGCAAATCCTGATTCAGCTCCTCCTGTTGTTTCAATGATGTTATCGTCTGGGTCAATTTAGTAGCGGTATTTTCAAGTTCCTGGGCCATATGCTCATCCGTTAAAGCATTTAAAATCGCTGTAATCGTCGGCTCCTGCCAATTGAAGCCTTCAGCTTCGAGCCATGCATCCACAGCCTTTTGACGATTTATTTCAGCCTGCTCCAGTGCCTGGACATATTTATGTTCGCTTATAAGCAATTTCTGCAGTTCATTCACAGAATCGGCTTTAATAATTTCTGTCTTTTGCCTTGCTGTCTCAAGAAGGCCTTCATGCAGTTTTACCAGTTTTTCCAATGCCTGTATTATGGGCTGAACAGACATGCTTACATCCTCCTTTTAACTGCATGCGGAATATTTTCACCCGCCTTTTTAGCTATCTATTTAAGATCAGGGGACATTCAGGACTTCCCGGACCAAAAGTCGATCATTTTGCGGGCGGTCTTCGCATGGTCAATCTGATAATCTCCGTTGTCGACAGCTGCTTTAATTTTTTGAACGTATGCTTCACGGCTGTCAAAAGTTTTATCATTTTCCAGCATTTCTTGCGCCTGACTGGATATACGCAGCTGATCTTCTTTCTGCGCTTCTTTCATATCTCTGGTTGGTTTTTGCATTTGTTGTTTATATGGATTGAAGTTTGTATGATCGGGGCCATATATTCTCACAAGACTCACCTCTTATCATCAGCTTACAGTACAGGCTAAATTTATATCGGCTTTTCACGTATTAGATTAAAGTCTGAGCATTTATTTTTTAGTCTGACTGGATGTATAAAAAACCCTGTTCGGGCTATTCTTCCCGTCCAGACCCTGTCCTTTCTGGCTTTCATGCCGTTGCAGATCGCTTTTTAACGCCTCCGAACAGTCACTGCATAATTTTCCATTGACAATACCGGCTCCACAGCGTTCACATGGATAAGCCAATTTAGGAAAATCTGATGGACGCAAACGCCCTTCCTTAACAAACTTTGTAATCAGTGCTTCTTCGACGCCTGTTGCTTCTTCGATTTCCTGCATGGTCGCTTCCCGGTTTTCCCGTTTACGCAAAAACTGATAAACGGTCTGAAACGCATTCTCTTCTTCCTGGTAACATGACTGGCACACATCACGCTGTGTTCGCACAAACACAGTTCCACAACGTGTACAATTCGCTAATTCAGCCACTGACTCTCTCTCCTTTTTTTCTGCCATTCTACCATATTCTGACGTCATCCTCGAATAAGTGTATACGCATATACAGCTGGACAGCCTTGTTTTTTCAGAACAGAAGCGGCATTTCTTAAAGTTGTTCCAGTTGTATAGATATCATCGGCAAGAATGACCGGATTTTCAATACGTTCTGTTAAATTAAATGGATTATCTGCTTCAAGACGTTCCTGACGTGTTTTTTTAGCCTGCTTATCACGATGCGTTCGTGTTAGTATATCACGTGTTGCAAGCGGCACAAACGAGGCCAGCATTTCTGCCTGATTAAATCCCCGCTCCTGCAGCCGCTCGTCACTCAATGGTATCGGAACAACGGACGTTTCCTTGGGAAGGAACGAAAAAGTTTCGCCAAATTCCTGCCGGTAATATTTGCGAAACGCCCGGCCAAGACAATAATCCCCACGGTATTTCCAGCGTGCCATCATCGCTTTCATGGCTTCATTATACGTGAAAACGGAATGATTCCATACGAGAGGGTCCTCTGCGTTCACTCCTTTGTCCCATTCCCGGCAATCCGGACAGGGATCCGTTTTGCTCAGCCGGCTGCATTTACTGCAGCGTTCGCCCTGCAAAAAGGCCAGAGTCTCTTCACAGGATGGGCAGAGCTCTGATGGTTCAGATAGAAAAATTAATGTTTCCCAGCTGACAGACGGGATAATAGCGGCATCACACCAGAGACAATGCATGTTAGAGGAATCCTCCTCTTTTGTTCATTTTTTGAATAGCTTTTACAGCCTCAATCATGGCATCAGTCTTCCCGTCATGGAAAAAGACAACTTCTCCTGTCGGATCAT
The DNA here is from genome assembly GCF_042666895.1 of Lentibacillus kimchii. Lineage (GTDB taxonomy): Bacteria > Bacillota > Bacilli > Bacillales > Amphibacillaceae > Lentibacillus > Lentibacillus kimchii. The sequence continues at coordinate 125,388 of NZ_JBHTGR010000055.1, read as the reverse complement.
GCGGACTTCTCCCGGCTCTTCCGGCAATCTGTACCAGAGCTTGTTCGCCGAAAACCGCACTGCCGGCATCCAATATAGCTACATCAATAGATGGGAAGGTGACACCACGCTCCAGAATTGTGGTGGTAACAAGTATATCCAATCGCTTATCCCGGAACTGCTGAACGTTTTCTTCGCGATTCGCATCAGATGCATGGACAGCTTTGATCGTAGACTGCACCAGGTTAGCAGCAAGCCGATTCGTCAGAACCTCAGCCAGTTTAATAGAGTTAACAAATATAAGAACCTGCCGTTCCCGGTTTTTCCGATTCATCAGCCATTTGATAAAGGACTCAGGCAGACGTGCCTCCGCCAAATCCTTCTTCAATCTGGGGATCATACGCAAAATCGGGACCGGAAGCGGGTGATTATGAAAACGTTTGGGGACAAATACATGCGGGAGTTTTCCCAAGGACATCCGGACCTGATCATCCGCAGCAGGCGTTGCCGTTAAATAAATCAGCGTGCCCTTCTCTCTTCTGGCGCGGTGAGCCGCAAAAGCAAGTGTTGGATCGTGTGTATAAGGAAAGGCATCAACTTCATCAATAATCATCACATCAAAAGCATGTTTGTAACGCAGCAGCTGATGTGTTGTGGCAACCATCATCTGGGCGGATCCTTCTTTTTCCGGACTGCCGCCGTACAGGCCTTGACAAGTAACACCCGAAAAGGCACTGCGCAGGCGCGGCAGCAATTCGCGCACCACATCTGCCCTTGGTGTCGCAATACATATCCGTTTGCCTTGTTTCAACGACTCGGTAATCCCCGGGTAAAGCATCTCTGTCTTTCCGGCACCGCAGACTGCCCAGGTCAACAGTTCTTGCTCATGGTTTCTGATCGCCTGGACGATACGCTGGGCCGCATCCTCTTGTACCGCCGTTAATGCCCCGTCCCATGTGCAGGGATTAGAATAGAGCGGCCACTCGTAATCCGGCCCTGTCCACTCATAAAGAGGCGACCTGTCTATCACCCTGCCCATTTCAATGCACTTCCGGCAATAAACCTGCGCTGGCAGAGACCTCTGTGCAGGGATATGCCCGAATAGTGAACGTTTCCGGTTGCCGCAGCGCTGGCATTCATAATGCAGCCATGTTTTTCGGATTGACGGTTTGACTGTGAAAAAATGGTCAGTAAGAAGACGTTCGAATAAAGAGGGTTCCAGGGGGATTTCACTTCGCAGCAAAAATTTTCCGGCGTAACGCTGACTAAGTTCCTCAATGTCCATAACATCACGCTCCTGTATATAAGTAGCAGTGGATGGGGAAACCGGCGGGGGTCGCCGGCTCCCCGTTTGACCGCTTAGCGTTACTTCTTATACCAGCAGACGCCAAGTGCGCCTTCACCGAGGTGTGTCCCAATAACAGGACCGAAGTAACTGATCATGGTATCCGTGCCAGGATAATCCGCTTCAAAGGAAGTTTTCAGTTCAGCCGCACCTGTCTCGTTGTTGGCATGAATAAACACAACTCGGAGCTCATCTCCTTGCGCGGCATCATCCCGCAGCATTTGCATAATCCGGTTTAACGCTTTTTTGCGTGTGCGGATTTTTTCAAATGGAACGATCTGTTTGTCGACAAAATGTAAAATGGGCTTTACCTGCAGCATACTGCCCAGGATTGCCTGCGCGCCATTCAAACGTCCGCCGCGCTGCAAATGACTTAAGTCATCAACCATGAAATAGGCCCGTATCGACTGATCGACGGCATTCAGACGTTCTATGATAGCTTCAGGCGCCTTCTCTTCCTGAACCATTTCGGCTGCTTCCAAAACAAAAAAACCCTGCCCCATACAACTCAATTCGGAATCGTAGGGATACACGTCAATGCCATCCACACTTTCACCAGCAGTGGCAACAGCCTGATATGTTCCGCTTATGCCGCTGGATAAATGAATTGAGATCACCGCATCGTAATCATGGGAAAGCGCCTCTAACTTAGCCGTCAGCATCCCCAGAGAGGGCTGTGATGTTGTGGGCAGCTCATTGACTTCGTTAACTTTTTGGTAGAATTCCTCAGTGGTTATATCTATTCCTTCACGGTAAGACGTGCTGCCAAATACAACACTGAGCGGCACAACATGAATATTATATTGGTCAATGAGTTCTGCAGGGATATACGCTGTGCTATCAGTCATAACAGCAGTAGTCATTACAAACCTTCTCCTCACGTAAATGATTCCTGTTCATTTTATCTTGTCCAGGAGATAATTGCACGTTAAATATGCTCTCATAAAACATATCAGTTAGTTTCTCCGGATGGGCCATTTTTCACGATTCGGACACATTAACCCAGCCTTTGCGGATAGCGGTAACAACCGCCTGGGTACGATCACTGACATTCATTTTTTGTAAAATGCTGCTCACATGATTTTTGACCGTTTTTTCACTGATATATAAACCTTCAGCAACAGCACGGTTGCTCTTGCCATCAGTCAGAAGCTGCAGCACTTCACATTCCCGGCGCGTGAGTAAATGAAGAGGCTTATACTCATAAATACCGTTTTCATCTCTGAGTGACGGATCACTGGAGGCACCGGAGGCCAGACGGCGGTATTCTTCAATCAGGTTATGTGTAATTTTTGGGTGCAGATAGGATCCGCCCTCCCTGACAATTTTAATCGCTTCAATCAAGGCATCTGAGTCCATTTCTTTCAGCAAATAACCCTGTGCACCTGTCTTCAGGGCTCTTGTTACGTAATTCTCATCGTCATGAATGGAGAGGATAATAATAGACGTATCAGGGAACTGACGCGCAAGATCAGCTGTCGCTTGGACGCCATTCATTTTCGGCATATTAATATCCATTAAAACGACGTCAGGTTTATACGTTCTGACCACGTCACTGGCGCCGTCACCATCATCCCCTTCAGCTACAACTTCAAATGACGGTTCAAAATCAAGAATACGTCTGACACCTTCGCGGAATAGTTTATGGTCATCTATTAAAACAATTTTGGTTGTATTCTCAGTCATCTATGTTCCTCCCATATTTTCAAGGCATTACGAATGTCTCTTTACACCCCTTGCTTAAACCAAGTCTGTTATTCAGGAGCTGATTGATCATAAGATTTGGGATACGGCACTTTAATGAGAACGGTCGTTCCCTTTCCGATCTCTGAATTGATGGTTAAAGAACCATCCAGCATTTCCACACGTTCGCGCATACCCATTAACCCAAACGATTTATCCCGTTTAACAGACTGGTCAAATCCTTTTCCATCATCCTTGATAACCATGACAATTCGATTGTCGCTCATCTCCAGTTTCACTAGTATGGAAGATGCCTCAGCATGGCTGATCGCATTCTGAAGGGCTTCCTGCATTAACCGAAAAAACGCAATTTCATATTTATGGTGGATCCGTTCTTCTTGTCCAACCAGGTTAAATCTAATATCAAGGTTATAATACTCAGCTGTCGTAGCCACAAATTTTTGAATGGTTGGCACGAGACCTAAATCATCTAAAGCCATTGGCCGGAGATCATAAATGATGCGCCGAACTTCCTGCAAAGAGGAACGAATCATTTTTCGAACACTTTTCATTTCGGAAACGGCCTCTTCTACAGTCCCCTGCCGGAATGTCCGGTCGACAAGCTCTGAACGAAGCAGAATATTAGCAAGCATCTGGGCAGGTCCGTCATGGATTTCACGGGATATTTTTCGCCGTTCATCTTCCTGTGACTCAATGATCTTCAGACCAAATTCCTGCTTTTCTTTCGCATCTTCAATCATCTCGTTAACCTGTTGAAAGTCATCCGTCAGGTACGTGAAAATAACGGAGATTTTGCTGGCCAGGTCTTCCGAGCGTTTCAGCGTTTTATCGAGTGATTTCAGACGCCGCTCAAGCTCGTCCCGCTTTTCACGCAGCACTTTTTCTTCCTGACGCTCGACAGCAAGCTGCGTTTGCAATTTATGTGTCTGTTCATAAGCACTGCGTATCTCCTCTTCCGAGTGCTGATTAAACTGTTTGCTCACTTCAGCTAATCGCTGCCTGGCGTACTGAACTTTCGTTTCCAGTTCATCGCCATTGGTTATATGCGTTTTTACACTTTCTCGTATTTCCTCAAGTTCTTTCTGCAGCTTCTCATATTCGGCCAGGGCTTCTTCACTAATATCAAAAATTTCATCTTTACTGTTTTGCGTGACGTTTATCATGTCTTCAATAATATTATCCAGAGTCTTTTCTTCCGGTTTCCGTGCCATACCATTCACACCAGTCTATGTTATAATTAATCGGACTTAACCCGGGGATGAGACAATTATTGACAAGTCCTGCACATCCGCAAAAAGAGCTGCAATGGAACCAGATATCTCGTCCCCCGAGTTATATCAGTCTGCAATTTTAGTCCTGGCCTGTTTCTAGTATAATACGCCATAGGAGGTAAAACGCAAGATGCTATCTAACTATTATACTGTCAAAAAAGAAGATACTGCAGAAATTGTAATCCAAAAGTCCCAGTTCATCGGTTATGTCAAACGTGTGGAAACAGAAGACGATGCACAGGCTTTTGTGCAGCAAATTAAGAAGAAACATCATGACGCCACCCATAATTGCTCAGCTTACATGATCGGTGAGCACAATCAGATCCAAAAGGCTAACGATAACGGCGAGCCTAGCGGAACAGCTGGAATCCCGATCCTTGAGGTTCTGAAAAAAAAGGATTTAAAAGATACAGCGGTGGTTGTGACCCGGTATTTCGGTGGGATTAAGCTCGGAGCGGGCGGTTTAATTCGTGCTTACAGCAGCACCACATCGGAGGCCATTCAAACAGCGGGAGTTGTCGAACGCCGGCTTATGAAAGGCTTTTCGATTACCGTCAATTATGCCTTGCTGGGCAAAGTTGAAAATGCCCTGCGCAACTCGGATTATATCTTAGAAAATATTCATTACCTCGACACAGTTGCGTTCATTGTGTACGTGCCTGACGGTGAGGAAGACATCTTTCGGGAATGGATCGTTGAGATCACCCATGATCGGGCCGCGTTTGCAGAGAAAGGAACAGCCTATGTTGAAATCGATGTCTAGACTGATGCCCGTTCCCTGAAACCCCATGCTAAAAGAGAAGGCACTGTCTTAAATCCTCGACAGTGCCTCTTCGTCACCGATAATGGTAACGTGTTGATGTTTCTGCAAGATCGATGATGGAATAGCTTCCGTTAACTCACCATGAACAAGCTTGCTGACAGCATCAGCTTTTTTCTCACCCGATGCCAGGAGTACAATCTGGCTGCTTTCCATAATCGTACCAATGCCCATTGTAAGCGCCTGATGCGGAACATCATCTTTTGATGGGAAAAAACGTGCATTTGCTTCCCGGGTTGTATCATCCAATTCGACAACGTGTGTCCGGCTGTCAAATGGTGTTCCCGGTTCATTAAACCCAATATGGCCATTTAGTCCTAAACCCAAAATCTGTAAATCAATATAACCCGCATCACGAATCTGTTTGTCATAGTCCCGGCATTCTTTAGCCAAGTCAGCTGCATTGCCATTGGGCAAAAATGCTTGGTTCTGCGGCAAGTCAATATGATTAAACAGTTTATCATTCATGTAATAACGGTAACTATTCGGATCATCTCCGCGCAGGCCGGCATATTCGTCAAGGTTAAATGTTGTAAGATCTTTAAACGACACTTGCCCATTCTGATACGCTTCAATCAGTTTTTGATAAAGGCCCTCCGGTGTTGAGCCAGTTGCAAGCCCCACAACAGAATTACGAGCAGTCTGCACCTGCTGCAAAACCAGTTCGCAAGCTTTTGCACTCAATTCATCATAATTGTTCGCACGGATAATTTCCATTCCGTCATCCCTCCTAGTCCGCAATGTCACCACGGCATATCGTATAGTGAATTTGCAAATTGTCATCGACTAATAACAAGTCGGCATCTTTACCCGGCTCGATACTGCCTTTTCGGTCAAATACATTAAGCTGTTTGGCAGGATTTTCTGAGGCCATCGTTACAATGCTCGAAATAGACGTTTCCGGCAATTGCAGCATTTGTCTGGCCCCTTCGATCATTTTCAAAATACTGCCTGCCAGCGAACCGTTTTCCAGCTCAGCCCGATCTTCTGTTACCTGGACAGGCTGGCCTCCCAATTCATAACCTCCTGGCTGCAAGCATTTAGCCCGCATGGCATCTGTGATAAGAATTAACCGGTCACTGCCGACATTATAATAAATCAGCTCCAGCATTTCCGGTGATACATGAATGCCATCAGCAATCAGCTCCGCCCTTAATGTTTCCAGTTGAAAGGCAGCTCCGACAGCGCCAATATCACGGTGGTGAATGCCGTTCATGGCATTGCACAGATGCGTCATCTGCCGAAGTCCATGTGACACGGCTTGTTTAATAGCGTCAAAACCGGCCGCTGTATGCCCAGCCGACACATTTACACCGGAATTGGCCAAATACGAGATAAATTCGCCGGTGGTATCATGCTCGGGAGCCATCGTGATTGTTTTAATCCGGTTGCCGGAAAGCGTCTGCCATTCATCGAATTGGTTGATGGACGGCTCCATAATATAAGCTTCCGGCTGCGCGCCTTTTTTGCTTGTATCAATAAAAGGGCCTTCCAAATGGACACCAAGCATTTCCGCGCGGCCTTGCTTAGATGTGTAATGGGAAACATTTTCCAGAGCTTGGCTGGTCTGCTCCGGTGACTGTGTAATCGTCGTCGCCAAAAAACTGGTTGTCCCCTCCCTGGGAAGCACGCCAGCCATCGTATCCAATGCCTGCTCTGTGGCATCCATCACATCGGCTCCGGCAGCACCATGAATATGACCGTCAATAAAACCCGGAATCAGATTCAGTCCTCCAGCATCAATGACAGCTGCATCAGGTGGCGGCTGTTCTTCCGTATGTACGGCTTTGATGAGGGAATCTTCAATCAATAAACATCCCTTTTGAGGTTCATCGTTTTCAGTGAAAATAACTGCATTTTTAATGTAAGTCGTTTGACTCAATCTGCTCATCCCTTTTCGTTTTCTCATATTAACGTAGCATACCATTAAATGCTATGTCTATTTTAACTATCACAGCACTGCCAGTGCATTTGAAATTTTGTGTTAATGGTCCGGGTGCCAGGTTGTTTTTCCTGATAATTCGCTGACAAGCTTTTGGATCATTTCCTCTGCCGATTGAATCCGGTGATTTTCCGTTTCCTGAATCATTTTTTGCATTAAGTTTTTATACTGCTCTTGATCTGCCATTCTCATACCGCCTTTTTGTCAATCCAGTATTTAATTGCTAGTTGCTTTTATTATCATTTTTAATAGTCTATGCAGTCATCTTTCAATATGAGCCTGCATATTAGCTGAATATATAATACGGAAGCTGCGTATCACGATGCTGCACTAAGACTGCTGGTCACGCCATTTATAAAACGCGAGGCACTCTTCCAAACGCTCTTTGGGCACACCGGAGTCCCTGGCGTCCCGAAAAATCTGGAGCCATTCGCTATCCAGCGGTTGAGAGTCAATGTTTGCGTCTTTCCGGATGAGTATATCAACTGATACATCCAGCACCATACTAATCTTTTCCACGAAAAGGATAGATGGATTAGTCTGCAGATTACGTTCTATTGCGCTTAAATAGGACTTAGCCACACTTGCCTCCTCAGCCAGTTCAGAAAGTGACATCCCTCTTGCTTGACGCATCTGTCTTATCTTCGCACCGATCACAGTCCACACCTTCTTTCCAAAGAAATTTTACCATAAAAAATCGAATAATTCTATATTTAGAATAACTTAAAGGGACGAACGTTTATATGCATGTTTATTCATACTCAATAGCAGAGGCCGTAACATGCTTTTTGCCTGTCAAGCATGCTATAATAATATAAAATCATACAAAAGATTGAGGGGGTTGTATGAAAAAACTTACCGTATTATTGCCGTTACTGCTCGTGTGCGTACTTTCTGCTTGTTCAAACGATGAAACCACACCACAGGAACGCTTTGATCAATACATCGACCACTGGAATAATGATGAATTCTCTGCCATGTATGACATGCACAGCGCTGATTCAGCTGAAAATTATCCGTCTGAAAAAGTCACCGGCCGGTACAAAAACATCTATGACGATCTCAACATAAGTGACCTAGAGGTTACATATGACAAACCCTCCGATGATCAGCTGGATACGGCGATGGATAAAGGCAAGGCAACGTTCCCTTTCCATGTCAAGATGACGTCAATTGCCGGTCCGATCACGTTTGATTATAATGCCACACTCACTCAAGAACAGGATGATCAGGCGGAAGATGATGACGCAAACTGGTTTGTCAACTGGGATCCCGGATTTATCTTTCCGGAAATTCAGAATGGCGGCAAGATCCATTTAGAGACAACAGAACCAAAACGGGGTGAAATCCTCGACCGCAATCGCATGCCGCTGGCCATTAATGACAAAGTTCATGAAGCAGGTATCGTTCCAGAGGATTTGCAGAAAAAACCAGAACAAGCTGCAGACAAAATCGCCGGCGAAACGGACATGTCAGCAGAAGCGATTGAAGACAAACTAAATCAGGACTGGGTCGAACCGAACATGTTCGTTCCCTTGAAAAAATTCCCAAAAACGCAGGAATCCAAAGTTAATCAATTAACCAAACTGGCGGGTGTTACAACACGTGAAGTCACAGGCCGTGTCTATCCGCTCGGAAAGGCCGCTTCACACTTAACCGGCTACATCAGTCAGGCAACAGCAGACGATTTAGAAGATCTGGACAGTGATAAATACAGTACCGGTGATATGGTCGGAAAGCGCGGCTTGGAGTCCTTATTTGAAGACCAGCTGAAAGGCAAAAGCGGCGCCGCTATCACAGCTGTCGATGACAATGGCGGAGAGACTGTTATTGCCAAAAAAGACGTGGAGAATGGTAAGAACATCGAGACAACAATTGACGCCGATGTACAAGAGACCATCTACAATGCCTATGACGCTGATGACAGCGGCACCGCAGCAGCCATTCAGCCTAAAACAGGTGAAACGCTGGCACTTGTGAGCAGTCCGGGCTTTGTCCCAGATGATTTTCTGTATGGGATCTCCCAGTCAAACTATGATTCTTTAAAAAATGATCCGCAAAAACCGCTGCTCAATCGTTTTTCATCCACATATGCACCCGGTTCATCCATTAAGCCCATAACGGCTGCTATCGGACTGGATAATGGCAGTATTAAACCCGGTGAAGGCATGACAATTAATGGCCGTAACTGGAGCAATGGTGAAGGCTGGGGAGACTATAAGGTGCACACGATCGGTGAACCGGATGGCCCCATTGATGTCAGCGATGCCCTCATCCGTTCAAATAACATTTATTTTGCGAAAAAAGGCGTGAAAATGGGCAGTGATGCACTTGTCAAAGGCTTGAAGCAATTTAGCTTCGGAAAAGAACTGCCGTTTGACTACCCAATTGAAGCATCCTCTGTTTCTTCCAATGGAAACATTGATGATGAAGTCCAGCTGGCAAATACAAGCTATGGACAAGGCGAAATCGAAGTCAGTTCGCTGCATCTCGCTTTGATGTACACATCATTTTTAAATGATGGCAACATGCTGGAGCCATCGATTAAGAAAGATGCCAAAAGCGGCCAAGTATGGCAAAAACAAGTCATCACTGGTGACGAAGCCAATTTGATTACAGATGCCCTGCACGATGTGGTCAATTCACCTGCAGGCACGGGCAAGGCAGCACAAAACAACAATTTTTCAATTGCCGGTAAAACGGGAACAGCTGAATTAAAACTTGCTGATGACAAAAATGGCAAGGAAAATGGCTGGTTTGTTGGCTATCCGGAAGATGACCAGGATATTTTAATTGCCATGATGGTTGAAGATGTCCAGGATAAAGGCGGCAGTGGCTATACCACTAAAAAAGTGGAAGATATTTTGCAGGAAGTTAAATAACATGACTATTAAAAGACGTGTACCCAGTTGAGCGGGTACACGTCTTTTATGCTATATGACAGTATGAATCAGATTCGCTATTTTAATTTGGACGGATGCTTATTCGCTATATGCAGCAGGAACCAGGCCACAGCCATAATGGCAACCAGTGACACAAACGGACCAAAGATTGTTCCATCAGGGAAGCCTACACCAGCCGTGACGGCTAAAGCGACAAATACACCCATCAGTGCCTCACCAGCAATATAGCCGGACGCAAGCAGAATACCGCGTTCATTCTTCTCTTCGTATTCCTCATTACTTTTCGAGCGGCGTTTTACGATGCCATTAATTAAGCCGCCAAGCATAATCGGCGCGGTCGTGTGAATTGGCAAATAAAGTCCAACAGCAAATGGCAATGACCCAATGCCGAATAATTCAACAGCTGCAGAAGCTGCCGCCCCGATAAAGATCAGATTCCAAGGCAAATCACCGTTCATAATGCCGTCAACGATCATGGACATGAGAACAGCCTGTGGCGCCGGCAGCTCCTCGGATCCAAAGCCATAAGCGTTATTCAGCAGCACCAGAATACCGCCAATCACGATACTGGCAATGAAAACACCATATAACTGGGCGATTTGCTGCCACTTAGGTGTTCCGCCGACAATATAGCCTGTTTTTAAATCCTGTGACGTATCTCCCGCTATGGCGGCAGCAACACAGACAACGGAACCAATGATAATCGCCATGACCGCACCTTTGTCACCCGTGTGGCCTACTGCCGACAGCACCAGAGAAATGAAAATCAAAGCACCAATCGTCATTCCGGAGACAGGATTGGACGAACTGCCGACAACCCCAACGATCCGGGAAGATACGGTTACAAAGAAGAAACCAAATACAAATAATAAAAGTGCCCCAAGCAGCCCAATATCGATGGTTGGATAAAACATTAAGATGCCTATAAAAACGATCGTCAGGATAACAATCAGTGTGATTGGAATATCCCGGTCAGTACGCAAATCCGTTGTATCGCCTGCTGATGAAAAACCTCTAATTGAACCCATGAATGAGGAGAAAATAGTCGGCAATGCTTTAATCAATCCCATAATGCCGCCAAATGCAACCGCACCGGCACCGATATAACGAAGGTAATTATCCCATATATCGTGGAAGCCCATCTCAGAAATTGGTATTTCACCTGGATAAATCGGTGTCGACGCAACATCCCCGATAAAACTGATTAAAGGAATGATTCCGATCCACCCGAGAACACCACCGGCAAACATCGTGCCTGCAATTTTGGGACCGATAATATAGCCAACACCAAGCATAGCAGGCATGGTATCCATACCGATCGCGGCATTTTTAAATTTATAGATTTCCCATTCAATCGATGACGGGAAAGCTTTTACCGCATCCGTCAGCATTTTGAAAATCGCACCTATGCCAAGACCACCCAAAACAAGCGTGGCACCTTTACCGCCTTCTTCACCAGCTTCAAGCACTTCAGCACAAGCTGTACCTTCCGGGTAAGGCAACGTCCCATGTTCCTTGACAATCAACGCACGCCGCAGAGGAATCATGAGCACAACACCCAGAATACCGCCGGCCAAGGCAATAATCGCAATCGTTATCAGGCTCGGCTGCAATTCCCAGATAAAGAGTGCAGGCAGTGTGAAAATAATCCCTGCAGCCAGCGATTCTCCCGTCGATGTAATCGTCTGGACAATATTATTTTCCAGAATCGATGTTCGTTTCATAATAATTCTAAGCACAGCCATAGAAATAACCGCAGCCGGAATCGAAGCCGAAACCGTCATACCCACGACCAGTCCTAAGTAAGCATTCGCTGCACCAAATACAATCGCCATCACGCCGCCAACGACCATCGCAACCCAAGTGAATTCAGGCGGGTTTTTGGATGCTGGGACGTAAGGCTTGAATTCATTCTGTTCATCCTGTTGTTTGGACATATCTAACACCTTCCTTAGCAATTTAATTTAATGAAGTCTCATTCACTCTTCTATTCATAAGCCTTAGAATGTTTAAATTATTTAGAATAAAGAAACAATTTGGCCAAAATAGAAATCCCTTACTACGCAACATTAGCAGTAGCAAGGAATTAGGAACTTCATTGTTATGCTTGGCACAGAACAGCCAAGTTGTAGAGCATTATCAAATTTTATCACAAATCATCGTTATATGACATATGAATTTGTGTATTTTAAAGATTATTTTCTGGAAGGCATTTCTCAGGAAGAGCATTAGACATATCGCAATTCACGAACGTGTTTGCTGAAGCGTCTCTGCACATGTTCTTATGGCGTCATCTGTTATACCGCTCATATAGTCTTCCTCGGATTGCTGCCGCCGTTCACCAGCTTTTTGCAGCATACGGGAACCCTCTTTCATATGGGCTTTATAGCGTGCCTGCACGTCACGGATTTTCCCGGCCAGTTTTTCATCCGTTCCCGGAATAACGAGCTTTTCATATAAATCAATAGTTACGTCTGTTTCCTCTTGCGGGAAAAATTCATGCGGGTCAGTGCTGTCAAACATACAAAAATCCAGCTCACGCACCAGAACCATATCAACACTTTCCGGATCAAAACTGCAATAATACAATTCGACATCCAGTCCGCGCGTCTCGCAAGCCTTTGCCACTTTTTTCATCAATACCGACTTACCTGTTCCGGCACGCCCTTTTACATAATAAACATGCGTGATGTCCTCGATCAGCTGCGGCACAACATTAACTGAACCATCAGCCGTATTCGTACCGAAAAGCCGGTTATAGATATGTGGTGTACGATCCTTTTCAGGAACATCTTTAAGTAATGCGTTAATAAATTGTTCCGCATAGTTATCGGCCCTATCGAAATCCATTCGCTGAACGTATATGGTCTCCAGTTCGTCATCATGAATCGCTAAACCTTTTCTAAAGCTGTCAAAAGCCTTTTGCACAAATTGGTCGCTATCAGACGTATCCTGTGTTTTGACAGGAAAGGTCTTTTCCAAATCAATCGTTTCCGTGCCTCCTCCAGCAATTCGGCTGTCAATAAACGCGATCGAGTTGTTGCGATCTATTATCCCATCGAGGTAATCACGCGCAAGTGAGCTTTCCAGGATTTCCAGGCCATTGCTTTGAGAGGATTCAGCAAGTTGTTTCATGACGGCCGTTTTTAGCTTGACCGACGGATGCTTAAGCAAGACAACACGGTCAATGTTATGCAGATTGCTGTCAAGATAATTGACTGGCCCCTTCGCCGTGTTGCCCGTTACATAGTAATGCAAGCGAGACATAGGAACACTTCCTTTTTTAATAATGGGTATGAAAGCGCCTATATAATTTATGTAAGTGACATGTATTTGGTGAAACCCTGACAACTATCACAAATCTGCTTGAGATTAATCCGGTTTTAAAGTGAACAGCTATTGCTTTCCACTCTGGTCTTTATCCACACTAATCTCTGCTAAAATCATTTTTTCGTCATTTCCGCCTTCTGCTATTATCCCGCCTTTCGGATCAACAACAAGTGACATGCCGCCATAGACATTGTCGGGATCTGAGCCTGTCCGATTACAGGCGATGACATAGCACTGATTGTCCACTGCACAGCTCTGTACTGTTGTTTTCCACTCATTGATCCGGTCTTCAGTCCATTGTGCAACGACATATATAACTTTCGCACCATTTTCCGCTGTCTCACTCAGCCGCTTCGGAAAGCGGATGTCAGCGCCAATAAATCCGGCAGACAAAATGCCATCCAGTTCAAATTCATTTCCAGCTTCCCCCGCCAGGAGATACGGCTGCTCGCTCTCCGACAAATGCTCTTTGCTGTATTTATGAATGCGTTCGCCATTGCGATCAATAATCAGCATCGTATTTTTCATTCCGCTGTTGATCTCTTCCGCAATCGAACCACCGAGAATCGCTATATTCATCTGCTTTGCCAGATCACTCAGGAACTCAGTCGTTGCGTTGGCATCTCTGTCAGCCATCGTGTTCATCTGTTCCAAATCAAAACCCGTATCCCACAGTTCTGGAAGCACAATGATATCCACGCCCATATAGGCGGCATTGGTCACCCATTTGGAAACGTGTGCGAAATTCACTTTCGGATCACCGTATGTAATATCCATCTGAATCAAAGCTATTTTTTTCGTCATGATTGCCGCTGCCTCCTTAAAACTTAAGACGTCCTCTAATATAATCGGAATCCAAACGACATAGAGGGGCATCACTTTTTTTCTGGTAATGCCCCTAAAAACGATGTCACAGTTGATTATAAATAAGAAAACGGTGTAACGCTACTTAAAGCGTATCACATACCGCGTGCCTCTAAAACATGTATACATGCATAGCACGCATGAAAAAGGGGCTGGAACAAAACGAAAGCGAATAACTCAAACTTACTTCGAACAATGGCTCGGTTCAGCGGAGGAAAAGACGGAGACGCCCGCGGAAAGTGACGTCTATTTCCGGAGCGCTTCAGTCACGCAAGTCGTTCGCACTTTTGTCCCAGCCTCCCTTTTCGCTAACGCAGAGATTGGCGTTCTTGCTCGGTAAACACCCGGGATCTGGTTAAAAATCGTTTTCCTTCTGGTCCTTCTAATGAGAACATTCCGCCGCGGCCGTCAATAGCATCAATAATCAGTTGCGTATGTTCCCAGTAGGCATACTGATCTTTTGCTATATAAAATGGCGTATCTCCAACTTTCCCGAGCAGCACATCCACATCACCAACGCGAAATTCACCTCTTGGAAAGCACATTGGTGAACTTCCGTCACAGCAGCCGCCTGACTGATGAAACATTAGGGGACCATGTATATTTACCAGCTTATCAATCAGTTCTAACGCAGCCTCAGTCGCCGTTACGCGTTCAACCATTTACCGCACCCTTTCTTAAGGCCTTCATGCTGATACTTAGCGTGAAATAGCGTTAAAATAATCCGTCGGGCGTTTCATCATAACTGACTAACAGATTTTTTGTTTGCTGATAATGATCCAGAGCCATCAAGTGATTCTCACGTCCAATACCGGATTTTTTATAGCCGCCAAACGCAGCATGTGCCGGATACTTATGATAGCAATTCGTCCACACACGACCGGCTTCAATTCCCCGGCCAAAACGATAGGCCGTATTGATATTCCGGGTCCACACACCAGCACCTAGCCCATAAAGTGTATCATTAGCAATTTCCATCGCTTCATCATCATCCTTAAAGGTTGTCACAGCTAGGACAGGGCCAAAAATTTCCTCCTGGAAAACACGCATATTATTATCACCTTTGAAAATCGTAGGCTCCACATAATAGCCCTCCGACATATCACCATCCATCTGATGGATTTCACCGCCTGTAAGTACTTCTGCTCCTTCCTGCTTGCCAATATCAAGGTAGGACTTGATTTTTTCCATTTGTTCTTGAGAAACCTGGGCTCCCATCATTGTTTCCGTGTCTAAAGGATGACCAGCCTTAATATCTTTGACTCGCTGGACAGCCTTTTTCATAAACGCGTCATAAATTGATTCATGAACAATTGCCCTGGACGGACAGGTGCATACTTCACCCTGATTCAAGGCAAACATAACAAGTCCTTCAACTGCCTTATCCAGATAATCGTCATCTTTATCCATGACATCTGAGAAGAAAATATTCGGTGATTTACCGCCGAGTTCGAGTGTTACCGGAATAATATTTTCTGAGGCATACTGCATAATCTGACGACCTGTTGTTGTCTCACCTGTAAAGGCTATTTTGGAGACGCCACTATTCGTTGCAAGGGGCTTACCTGCTTCCACCCCAAATCCGTTAACCACATTAAGAACGCCGGCTGGCAAGAGATCCTGAATCAGTTCTATCAGCACGTGGATAGAAGCTGGTGTCTGTTCGGCTGGTTTTAAAACCACACAGTTTCCTGCAGCTAAAGCCGGCGCCACTTTCCAAGTCGCCATTAAGATGGGAAAGTTCCACGGTACAATTTGCCCAACAACGCCTAAAGGCTCGTGGAAATGATACGCAACTGTGTCATCATCCAGTTGACTGATACCACCTTCCTGAGCCCTGATAGCTCCGGCAAAATAACGGTAATGATCCGCTGCGAGCGGCAAATCTGCTGCCAGAAGTTCTCTTACTGCCTTGCCATTATCCCACGTCTCAGCTACAGCCAGTGTTTCCAGATTGTCTTCAATTCTGTCAGCAATACGATTTAAAATGTTAGCTCGTTCAGCAACAGACGTTTTTCCCCAGCTGTCTTTCGCGGCATCAGCTGCTGCAACGGCTGCTGCAACATCTTCCTTGGTTGACCTTGCTACCTCACAAAAAACGTTCCCTGTTACAGGACTCACGTTTTCAAAATACTGGCCGTTTTGCGGCGGACGGTAGTCACCTCCAATAAAATTATCGTAACGCTCCTGAAAATGCACCAATGCCCCGTTCGTATTGGGATCTGCATAACGCATTAAAATAGCCTCCTCATTTGTAATCGGTTTCAATTATTTAAAAAAACTGAATATTTATATTACTATCATGCATGATCGGCTGCATTCTGTCAATAAGGTACTTGCTTTTATAACAGAAAGTCGGGCAAGTCGATAAAAAAGCCACCTCACATTATCAGGGTGGCTTAACTTAGAAAAGACGCGTGCTATTCGCCAACTTCAGGCAGGACGTGCGTTTCCATTTGCATGGATGATTGACAAAGCGGGCAGTTGGGATCCTCATTAAAGCTGAACGAAGCCCTCATCCAACCTGAACAGTTTTCATTTTTACAAGCCCATATATTCGTATCCACTTCTGGAACAGGCTCTTTGGAGCGTCGAGAAAATGCCATCGAAGCATCCCCTTTCATCATAATTAGACCAATTATACTCCCTTTGCGGTTCAAAGTAAAATTTATCTATAAGAACGCTTAGTACAGTCTATGCTTTAAATGGTCAAATAGAAGGGTATCTGGCTTAGTCTCCCAGCACATATTTTTCGATCGCCCTGCTGACGCCATGCTGCTCATTCGTATCCGTCACATCAGCGGCGACGTTCTTAATCGCCTCCTGTGCGTTGCCCATCGCAACACCGATGCCTGCTTCCTGAATCATTTTCATGTCGTTCAAGCTGTCACCGATTGCCAAAACATTGTCAAGCGTTATATTCAGCCGCTCACACACTGATTCGAGAGCACTGGCTTTATGCACCCCTTTAGGATTAATCTCGATATTTGTCGGAAGGGAATTCGCTAATTCAAGATCATCATAGTATGACAATTCCTCAATAAATGTATCCAATGCAGCTGGATCCTCAGAGTCACAGCCGAATTTAAGCCAGTCATGACTGGAAAAGTTATCCGGATACATACCGCGCCATACCCCATCGGTTGAGATCATCCATGTGTTTAAATTCAGATTCTCCGCCCGTTCCCACATCTCTTGCACACGCTCTGGACGAAGCAGATGGCGTTCAATGAGTTCGTTATCAACAGTCCAGATTTCCCCGCCGTTGCACGTAATTAAATAGGAAGTCAGATTAAGTGATTCAGCGTATGAAAAGCATGTATCAAACGAGCGCCCCGTGCTTAAGACAACCTGAACATCTTTCGCCAGTGCCCTGGTAATTGTATCATGGTTAACAGCTGAAATCGTTTCGTCCGAATTCAGCAGTGTTCCGTCCATATCAAGTGCAATCAGTTTTATAGCCATTTAACCGCTCCTTTTCTGTGTAACACCTTTATCGCAAAAATACATTGTGATATATGGGATCACAAGCAGCCTGATAATACAAAGAATAATACCTTAATATTGCCCACATCCACGATCAAACCACCTGGAAACGGGCCAATGATCGAAGTCCTTGATTCAAAGCTAAAATGAACCCGGCAAATGCGAGTGAATTACCGAGCTCATTATGCATATAATTCGTATACAAAGGTCACAAAAACGAGGCGCCTGTCACATTAATCGCTGCAGCCAGACAAATTCAGGCATGCTAACCCTTCCTTTTAAACTAACCCTATTAATTATATTATATTTCGTCATACGGGGCAATCCTTCCTGAATGTCTCTGCAGGGATTCAGCAGTTATCATACTCTTTTCCGGGAACGATTTAACATAACTAGTTGAATATTAAATAGGTTTCCCCTATAATTTAATGGTAACGTTTTCATTGTTTAATAGACTAAAGATGGAGGTATTTTATGGTCACGGCGGCATGGAACTGGTTATGGGATAAACATGATCAAGCTAAGGACTTACTTACTTTTTTCGTCAAACCAAATAAATCGGGGGAAAAATCTGACAGATCCACTTCTAACACTGCGCAGACAACTAACGGCGGCAACCATAAGCGGCCCTATACGAAAGCTCAATTAATCGGGCTGTTTGCAGGACCTATTTTATTTATTCTGACGTTAGTCTTTTTCCAGCCAGAAGGATTATCAGATGCGGGTCAGGCTATTCTGGCCAGTACCATATGGATTGCTGTCTGGTGGATGACGGAGGCAATTCCAATTCCAGTCACCTCACTGCTCCCGATTATTCTGTTTCCACTGACTGGCGGACTGGATATCGAAGCAACCACCTCATCTTATGGTGATGATACAGTTTTTCTCTTTATGGGCGGCTTTATGATCGCTCTGGCTATGGAAAAATGGAATCTGCACAAACGAATTGCTTTGACGATCATTTCCGTCATCGGAACCAATACTGAAAGAATCGTGCTTGGTTTTATGGTTGCGACTGGATTCTTATCAATGTGGATTTCGAATACGGCCACCGCAATGATGATGGTCCCAATCGGCCTTGCTATTATATATCAAGTATCTGATCAAACGAAAAGCGAAGGTGCTGGCGATGGCTCAGAGGAAACCGCCAGTTTCGGCAAAGCACTGATGCTGGCCATTGCCTATTCTGCTTCCGTTGGCGGTATTTCGACTTTGATTGGCACACCGCCCAACACTGCTTTAGCTGGTGCCGTCAGCAAAATATATGATGTTGATATTTCGTTTGCCGGCTGGATGTTATTTGCGGTTCCGGTCGCCTGGGTGTTTATTTTCATAATCTGGTTTTACCTGGTCAAAGTCGCTTTTCCTCAGAAAATGAACGAGCTTCCCGGCGGCCGAGCTATTATACTGGAACAAAAACGGGATCTCGGCAAAGCATCCTTTGAGGAAAAAGGTGTCCTGATTGTCTTTTCATTAGCTGCACTTGCCTGGATTACCCGTTCCTTTCTCTTGTCAGAATTTGTGAACGGAAATATCAATGATGCTATTATTGCGATGACGGCCGCGATCATATTATTCTTGATACCGGCCAAGAACAAAGAAGGTGACCATCTGCTGGACTGGGATACAGCCGTCAAGCTCCCGTGGGGCATCCTGCTGCTGTTTGGAGGCGGTCTATCAATTGCCAGCGGGTTTACAGAATCAGGCTTATCTGAATGGATTGGACAGCAGCTGACAGTTCTGCAAGGCGTAGAAATATTCATCGTCCTTCTGGTTGTTTCCGGTATGGTGATCTTCTTAACAGAAATTACATCGAATACCGCAACAGCTAATATGATGTATCCAATTATGGCCTCACTTGCTGCAGCACTTGGTGTTCATCCGTATGCCGTTATGGTGGCAGCAGGTGTCGCCGCATCCAGTGCTTTTATGCTGCCGGTTGCGACACCACCGAACGCGGTTGTTTTCGGCTCCGGTTATTTACGGATTCCCGACATGGCCAAAACGGGTATTGCTTTGAACATTATTGGCATTTTACTGGTCTCTGTTGCGATTTACTTCTGGCTGCCAATCGCCTGGGATATTAATCTGACTGAGATACCAGACTTTATGAAGAACACATAACGACATAAAAGCAGGAAACCAGTCAATGGGTTTCCTGCTTTTTTAGCGCTTTAGACCTTCATTCGTTTGTGTCTGACTGCCGCTTTTGCTGCCGGTGCTGTATCAATTGAACCAGTAAAACGTAGACAGCCGGAATAGCAGCAAGGACGAGGACAAGCGGTTTCCATCCCCCACTGTTCCATAAAGGGCCAAGCACTGTACTGCCGAGACCGACACCGATATAATAAGCCACGAGATACAAGCTGGAGGCACTCCCTTTATGATGGGTTACAGACTCACTGACGGTTGAAGCGGTAAGTGAATGAGCCGTAAAAAAGCCAAGGCACGCAACACACAATCCAACGACAATCATCCATAAAGCAGGTCCCATGGTTATAAGCAGACCAACTGCCATCACAAGCACACCTGTTATACGAATATATTTCAAACTAAACTGACCTGCCAGCCAGCCGGCAAGCGGTGAACCAATCACACCCAAACCATAGGCAAAATACGTATAGGAGATCGTATCCAACGACATCGAAAACGGCGGAGCCTCTAAATGGAACGGCAAATACGTCCAGATGCCGGTAAACGACAGCTGCAGCACAACACCAAGTCCAAAAATCAGCAGTAACGCGGGATTCTTCAAGTGATGCGCAAACCCTTTCAGATCATTTGAGAACGGCAATTGACTCGGCGTAAAAAAACGGGAACGCGGCAGCATAAACATAACGGCAGCTAAAATAACCACCCCAGTAATGGCCAGCCCATAAAAAGCTGTTTCCCAGGAGAAGTGATCGGTTATATAGCCAGTGAGCACCCGCCCGGCCATGCCTCCAAGCGCATTGCTTGATATATAAAGCGCGGTTGCCACATGCACACTGCGTTTATCAATTTCTTCACTCAAATAAGCCAGAGCGGCTGCCGGAAGTCCCGCCAAAGCAAAGCCCTGCACCAGCCGAAGCAGCAAAAGAGGCAGAAATGAGTTAAACAGCGGCATTAGGAAAAACGGCACCGCTGCGCCCAACAGGGATAGTTTAATGAAAGCGGTTCGACCGTTGCGGTCAGATAAAAAACCGAGCACAATCAAGCCGATAATAAGCCCGGCAATCGTTAGTGATAACGCCAGTCCGGATGCCGATACCGATACATCAAATTCCTTCACAAATAGAGGGAACAGCGGCTGTACTGCATACATGCCGGCAAACACGAAGAACGATGCCAGTGCCAGACTGAACGTTATGCGCCAAAAATAGAGGTCTTTAATCGTATAAGCTTGTTTTTCCATTATTCCCATCTCCAAATAAAAGTGGATTCTCGGTGTCTCAGGCATTTGCGTAACCGAGCTATAAGGCCTGATGGCACATGCAAATGTATAAAATTTATCAGGAAAATACTTACAATCCAATATAGCATATCTGACTGCTCTATTTAAAAAAAGAACATTTCATCGATTGCGGGGACTAAAAAAAGCGAGCACCTCTTATAGGGATGCTCGTCTGCTTATCAAATGGGATTCAGGCTCCTGCTACCGTATGGAAGCCGGCATCAACATGCAGCACTTCACCGGTAACGCCGCGAGCCAGTTCACTCAGCAAGAAAAGATTCACATCGCCGACTTGATCCTGATCAACCTGGCGGCGGAGTGGTGCTTTCTCTTCAACAGCGGATACCTTATCGTTAAAACCAGCAATACCTTTAGCTGATAAGGTGCGGAGAGGCCCCGCTGAAACAGCATTCACGCGAATATCATCTTTGCCGACGTCTTCGGCAAGATAGCGCACACTTGCTTCCAGAGCAGCTTTGGCAGCTCCCATGACATTATAATTCGGGACAACCCGCTCTGCGCCGATATAAGTCTGGGTTACGATCGACCCGCCTTCTGTCATGTACTTGCGTGCTTCCCGGGTAACAGCCACAAGGGAATACGCGCTAATATTCTGTGCCAGCAGGTAACCATCCCGGGAAGTATCCGCATACTCACCCTGCAGCTCTTCCGCATTGGCAAAAGCAATCGAGTGAACAAGACCATGAATAATGCCGGCCTCCTCGCCAATCTTTTGAAAGGCTTGCTCAATACTTTGATCATCCTCAGCATCACAAGGGACAACCATGCGCGGCTCAATGCCATGTTTGTCGAGCAGCTTATTCAGCTTTTGCTTTGAACGCTCCTGGCGATATGTGAAGATCAGATTAGCTCCTGCATTGTGAAGGGACTGGGTGATTCCCCAAGCAATGCTGCGGTTATTCGCAACCCCCATCACAACAATGTTTTTGCCGCTTAGTAATGACGTCATATATGTACCTCCGATATAAAGGTTATGTTTATATAACTCTAATGTAGCACAGTCAGATCCAGGTGTTAAATCAGAGACAGAAAGCAATTTGTTAACTGAATAATTCTACTTCTAATGACTGGGTTTACATCACAGTTAATTTGGACGATGAAATATGTGTAAGCTGATTAAAACCAAGGAGGAATACGTATGCTGGACATGCATTCACTTAATAAACAATATATAGGAGGCAAGTGGCGGGACGGCAACAGTCGTAATATTTTGGTTGATAAAAATCCTTATAGTGGCAAAACTCTGACCGAATTCAGAATGGCGGACACAAATGATGTCGATGAAGCCTACAAATCAGCACAGGAAGCTATGGAAAAATGGAATCAGATTAATCCGTATAAACAGCGTGATATTCTCGAAAAAGCTATAAGTTATATTGAAGAACACGAAGACACCATTACAGACTTCATTATCGATGAACTTGGTGGGACACGCGTCAAAGCCGCTTTTGAAATTGGTCTTGTCAAAGACATCATTAAGGAGGCATCCACATTTCCGCTGAAAAAGGAGGGGAAAATCCTGCCTTCAGTTGAAAATGGTAAAGAAAATCGCTTGTATCGTATGCCAGCCGGAGTTGTCGGTGTTATCAGTCCGTTCAATTTTCCTTTTTTCTTATCCATTAAGTCAGTAGCACCCGCGATCGGAGCCGGCAATGGTGTTGTCTTAAAAGCACATGAAGAAACCCCAATTATGGGCGGTACACTTATTGCCAGCATTTTTGAACAAGCTGGCATTCCAGATGGCCTTTTTAATGTTGTTGCCACAGATATCAGCGAAATTGGCGATCATTTTGTAGAACATCCCATTCCACGCATTATGTCATTTACTGGCTCAACGAAGGTAGGCAGTCATATTGGACAGCTGGCCATAAAAAATTTCAAAAAACCAATCCTGGAACTAGGAGGCAATAGCGCCTTTATCGTACTGGATGACGCAGACATTGATTATGCCGTTAACGCTGCAGCATTCAGCCGTTTTACACATCAGGGGCAAATTTGCATGTCCGCTAATCGAATTCTTGTAGATCAAGCTATTTATGATGAATTTATTTCCCGCTTTAAAAAGAAGGTATCTGCGCTCAAGACTGGCGATCCTCGCGATCCAGACACTGTGATCGGTCCAGTTGTGAATGAAAATGCAGCCAATCATCTTAGAGACACCATCGCTAAAGGAATTGAGCAAGGTGCTAATCCTGTATTGCACGGGGACATATCTGGAAATCTGGTTGAGCCAACTATTTTGACAGATGTCACACCCGATATGGCTGTAGCTCAAGAGGAATTGTTCGGTCCTGTCGTCAGTGTCATGCCTTTTTCAGGTGATGAAGAAGCGATCGAGATTGCTAATAACTCCAAATTTGGCTTAAGTGGTGCCGTGCACACCGCTCATAGTGAACGTGGCACAGAACTTGCGAAAAGGATACATACTGGCATGATTCACGTTAACGATATTACGATAAATGATGAGCCAATCGTGGCTTTTGGCGGAGAAAAACATTCCGGTTTAGGAAGACTGAACGGCCAATGGAGCCTGGAGGAATTTACAACACTTAAATGGATTTCGGTTAATTATCAGAAACGTCAATTTCCCTATTAACAGTTTCATTGATAGAACCGATAAGTTTGACATATTTGCTGATAAACAATGAGATAAAAGGAGAATCAACATGTACGATACTACGACAGATGCACAATCTGAACAAACGATATTAGATGCCTTTATCAAAGCAGGGCCTCTTTTAAATCAACTGACGCAGGATGACATCACAGTGGGTATTTATGATACAGAGAAGTTGATTATTAACTATCCAGGCAATACATTTTCTTTAAACGTTAACCCTGGTGACCCGCTTGCAGATGGAGATGTTATCACACATGCTATCAAAGAAAACAAACCAAAAACTGAAATCGTTCCGAAAGAATTATTCGGATTCCCGCTTATCGCCCGGGCTGTCCCCGTCCACGATGAACAAGGCACCATCGTAGGCGGAATCGGTATTGGAACCAGTCTGGAAGAAGCTAATAAACTTCACGAAGTAGCTGAAAACTTGTCAGCCTCTGTTGAAGAATCTGCAGCATCTGTTGAGGAGATTACCAGTTCGATTTCAGAACTTGCCGACCAGGTAACCGGCATCTCATCTCAAATGACACAAGTTAATGACAGCACCAATAAAATCGGTGATATTTCAAAAGTCGTAAAGGGAATATCTGAACAAACCAATTTGCTTGGTCTAAATGCATCAATCGAAGCAGCACGTGCCGGTGAATACGGAAATGGTTTTAACGTTGTTGCTGAAGAAATCCGAAAGCTGGCAAGCAATTCAAAAGAAAATGTTACGGAAATCGATAAAGGAACCCAAGAAATTCAGAATTTGATCAAAGAACTGGATAATGCATTTTCAAATGTGCACGAAATGTCTGATAGTCAGGCTGCAGCTATCCAAGAGATCTCTTCTACAATTCAGGAGATCAGCTCAAACGCCCAGGACCTGGCAAAAATGGCGGAAAAACAACTGCAAACAGACAGAAACAGTCAATAAACCTGCCTAAAAACCCCGAAACCTTATGACAAACAAAAGGTTTCGGGGTTTGATCTGGTTATTGGTTCAAACACAGTAAACGGAAGCATTATGTCTTTATAACGTAATCCATTTATTCTTAACCGCTAATAGTGCCGCATTGGTACGGTCTGTCACGTTCAGTTTCTTAAAAATGGATATAAGATGATTCTTAACTGTTTTCGAGGATATATAAAGGTTCTCAGCTATTTCAAAGTTTTTCCTTCCTTGAACAATCTGTTCCATAATGTCCCATTCGCGAGCACTTAATATACCATTCGGGCGCTTAATTTCTGTTTCGGTCATGGCAATATAATCTTTTAGCAGATATACCGATAAAAGCGGGTGTATATATTGCTCTTCCGCTAATACAGTCTGTATGGCTCCTACTAATTCATTAGGACCCATACCGTTACAGAAATAGCCATTCAGTCCCTTTTTGAACAATGCTTTGAGTGCTGCATTATCGACCTCCGAGATCCATGCCGCTATTTTCACCGTCTGATACCTGCACTGATCCATCAGCTGATATGCAGTCGTATCTGTATCCGTGTCCAGAATCAGCAAATCAAACAAATTAATGTCATTTTTCAGTATGTCCAATTGAGCTGAACCGTAACTGGATACCCTGCAGTCCGGGATTTCGGCTTCAATGACACGTTGAACCCCGTCGCGAAATATACCGGGGTCTTTCATGATGGCAATTCTGATCATTTTCTCCTGCCCCTTCATCTATCATGATTGGCTGATATTTAATGAGACTATGGAAGTTCATACGGGGTACAAACTTCCATAGTCCGATATAACCTACGGGTATTAAAGTTTAAACTTACGAACGAGATCGTTTAAACTGTCCGATAGCTTAGCGAGGTCATCCGCACTGTTAGCCACTTCTTCCATAGCACTGCTTGTCTGCTGCGATGATGCGGATGTTTCTTCAACACCTGCAGCGGATTCTTCCGATACAGCAGCGATTTCCTGAATTGAGCTGTTCATATTCTGACTTTCAGCTGCCACTTCTGACAAATTATCCGTAACGGTCTGAATGCGCGTTACCACATCATTGACAGCTGAACTGATTCCCTCAAATTTCTCACCTGTCGACTGTATTTGGCCGGTTCCTTTTTCGACTTCTTGATAGCCTGATTGCAATGCATCGGTCACCGTACTGGATTCACTCTGAATATTCGTTACGATGCCGGTAATATCTGTAACAGATTCGGAGACTTGTTCAGCCAGTTTCCTTACCTCGTCCGCTACTACCGCAAATCCTTTACCATGTTCACCTGCACGGGCTGCCTCAATGGCCGCGTTCAGAGCAAGCAGGTTGGTTTGATCAGCGATATCCTTAATGACCGATACCAGTTTGGAAATTTCCTGTGATTGTGCGTCAAGGCCTTCTACCTTTTGGACAGCATCCTTAACAATCTGATCAATTCTTTCCATCTGTTCTTTTGACGTGTTCATGAGCTGTGTACCTTCTTCAGTCATCTTCAGCACATTATTGGCATAATCTTTAATCTCAGTCCCATGATCACTGGCTTCCTGCACTTTTGTCGTAAAGGTGGACATCGTGGAGGATAAATCACTGGAACTGTTGGCCTGCGTTTCAGAACCGGAAGCCAATTCCTGCATTGTTGTTGCGATTTGTTCTGATCCGGCTTTTACATCATTAGCTGATTTAGTTAAACCATTGCTCTGAGTACTGACCTTCTCTGAGACATCACTGATCTGACTGAGCATATCACGCATACTGTCATTTAATTTGTTAGTCGTGTTCACCAGCTGACCGATCTCATCTTTCGAATTTGTCTGAAGCGGTTCTTCCGTCAGATCACCATTGGCAATCAGCTCCATACGATTCACTAACCCTTTTATTGGCCGGGAAATAATTCTGGCTGTCACGATGGTAATAATGAGGCCTAAAACGATCAGTATGACAAAACCAGTAAAAACTGTCACTTCCATAGCATAGCCACTGGACGTAGCATTTTCACCCATTGTTTGAATAGCATCCTCACGTTTACTGGCCAGGTCCTGAAAACCGCTTATCAGTTCATCTCCGAGCGGCTGCACATCTCTGTCCATGATGAGCTTAGCTTTTTCGACATTTCCATTCTCATATTCCTCAACGACTTGATCTGTCATTTTTCCCCATTCGACTTTTTTATCAAGTAACTTGTTAAGTTCTTCGGAATTGCTTAAATCCTTAGCTTTATTTTCCATAGCAATGGTTTCTTCAGTGCCAGCCTGGAATTCGTCTAAGTAACTCGGATCATCATATAACAAAAATCCGCGCAGTAAACTGGTTCTTTCTGACATATTCGTCGCTAATTTTTCATCAAGAACTAAAAGCTGTTCTTGATCCATGATGCTGTTTATGTCCTTATTGTTACTATGTAACGTGTGAATGCTCAACCCCGTTACGGCTCCCGCTAATACCAGTAAAATCATGAACCCCAGAAATATTTTCGTTCGAACTTGCTTAATATTAAACAAATTTTTCATCTATAAAACCTCACTTTTCCAGTTTAGTGGCTTCTATAACGCCTTCTCCAGAGCTTCTTTGATTCGTTCGGCACTGAACGGCTTCACGATAAAATCAGACGCGCCTGATTTGATAGCATCCAGGACCATGCCTTGCTGTCCCATTGCTGAACACATGACAACTTTTGCACCTGAATCAATTTTTTTAATTTCCTTCACAGCTTCTACACCATCCATTTCAGGCATGGTGATATCCATTGTTATTAAATCCGGCTTTAATTCCTGATATTTCTCAATGGCATCTTTACCATTTTCTGCTTCACCAATCACTTCATGCCCCAATTTGGTCAAATGATCCTTGAGCTGCATCCTCATAAACGCTGCATCGTCTGTTACAAGTATTTTGGCCATTCCAGTTAACCTCCCGTATTAGTTAATTATCGATCATTTCGTTAACTTCATTAACTTCTGTAAAATCTAAGATATATTCCAGATTGAGTAAAATTAATAGATTATCTTCTAAATTAGCCACGCCTTCAATAAAAGACGTGCTGATGCCATTGGTCATCTCAGGCGCATCCTCAAGTGCATTGGTATCCAGTGTCATCACATCTGTTGCTGCGTCAACAATCAGACCTACTTGCATATCATTCATGGTTACAATTAAAATCCGGGTTTCTTCCGCATGCTCTGTCACCCCGAGCCTAAGCCGCTGTTTCAGATCCAAAGCAGGTGTTATCTCCCCGCGAAGATTAATAATTCCTTTAATAAAATCGGATGTCTGCGGCACTTCAGTTATGGGCTGCATTTTTTCAATGCCAAGCACATTTTGAACTGGGATGCCATACCGCTGCGATCCTATCAGAAAAGCAACCACTTTAATTGATTCGTCCATGTAAAAACCTCCTTTGTTATGTTACCAGGGCATTGGGATCAAGAATCAGAGACACTTGCCCATCACCCAGGATAGTCGCACCTGAAATCGCAAATATATCTTTTAAATAGTTGCCGAGCGATTTCAATACAACTTCCTGTTTGCCGATAAATGAGTCGACCATCAAACCTGTAAGCTTATCACCCTTTTTCACGACGACGACCGATTGATACCGAGTTTCCGCTTTTTCTTCCCTTTCTGGAATGTCCAATACGTCCATGAGTGATACAAGAGGGATGATTTTTCCGCGGAAATCCATCACATTCTGCTTGTGAGCAGACATAATATCTTTCTCTTCAAGCAGTACAGTCTCAATGACAGACGATAACGGGATGCCATATGTCACTTGCTGCACATTGATCAAGAGACTGGACAGAATCGAAAGGGTCAGCGGCAGCTGAATGGAAAATTTGCTCCCCTTTCCTTCCTCTGACTCAATCGAAATATGACCGCCCAATGAAGCAATTTTCATCTTGACCGCATCAAGTCCGACACCCCGGCCTGAAATATCCGACACTTCCTCTGATGTACTGAAGCCAGAAGCTAGAATCAACTGATAAATATCTTCATCCTTGAAATTTGCTGCTTGCGCTGATGAAATTACACCGTTTTCAATGGCTTTCCTGGCGACTTTTTCCCGGTTAATGCCTGATCCGTCATCCTCTATCTCAATGAAAACGTGATTGCCGCTATGGTAAGCCTGCAGCGTCAGTTCACCTGTTTCCGGCTTCCCAAGCTCTTTCCGCTCGGACGGCGACTCAATGCCATGGTCAACTGAATTACGAATTAAATGAACTAAAGGATCGCCAATTTCATCAATAACCGTCCGGTCAAGCTCTGTTTCAGCTCCGATGATTTCCAGGTTAATCTTTTTGTCCAGATCTTTTGCCAGACCTCTAACCATGCGAGGGAAGCGGTTGAAAACCTGCTCAACAGGCACCATCCGCATTGACAGAATTAAATCCTGCATATCCTGCGATACCCGGGTGATCCGTTCAACGGTATCCGTCAGTTCCTGATCATGCTTCTTGGCAGCGATATCCTCCAGACGTCCGCGGTCCAAAACAAGTTCCTCAAATAGATTCATAAGGTGATCGATACGTTCACTGCTCACCCGAATTGTCTTGGATGAGGCTTGTTTGCCAGTGCCAGTATCTTTTGATTTTGACTCATTCGATTTAGCCTCTTTGGAATGATCCTCAGACGATGATTCGCTCTCACCAGCCGGACCCTGCTGATTGGCTGTGTCACGGACAGCTAAACTGCTAACGTCTACACGCTCAATTTCAGAAACAGTAAGTATCTGAGCCTCAATGTCAGACGGCTCTGCCTGGGACAACAGGACGATGGAGAAGCTCTCGTCAAATTCTTCTGCCTCCAGATTTTCAACCGGGGGGTCTGATTTAATAACCTCTCCAGCATCCTCCAGCACTTCAAACACCATATAAACCCGGGCTGCTTTAAGCAAACAATCATCAACCAGTTTGACCGTTATGCTGTAAGTCTGATAACCCTGCTCTTCAGCCTGTTTAACAACGGTGGTTTGATAATCATCCAGGTTTGCTGTTGAGCTGGGCTGGCTTTCATCAGCATTTTGACTGGGTGCTGTCTGCCCCTCTCCTTGCTCAAGTTTTTCCATCTGGCTAATGAGCTCACTGACGTCTTTTTTGCCATTTTCACCATCACTGATTGCCTGGACCATTTCCTCCAGTGCCTCAACGGCTTCAAAGATGACGTCCATCACATCTTCGGTAACGGCTAATGACTGATTCCGGATTTGATCAAAAACGTTTTCCATTTTATGTGTTAATGACTGGATATCCTTAAATTCCATCGATCCTGCCATACCTTTAAGTGTATGAGCTGAGCGAAAAATTTCCTGAACAACTTCAAGATCTTCCGGATTTTTTTCCAGTTCCAATAAATGATTGTTAATGGACTGCAGATGTTCATCACTTTCATCAAGAAACATATCAAGATAGTCCGTTGTATCCACATGAATCCCCTCCGTATTTATTTCTCTCAGTTGACATTGTCTCCATCTAATATCATTCCTTCTCTGTTTTCTTTATAGCTTCGGCGTCTTCGGGAATGTCATGGTTCGGTAAGATAAGCACTTCTACCCGTCTGTTTTTTGACATATTTTCTTCGTTCGTATTGGGTACTAGCGGCTGATATTCACCACGCCCCTTGGAACTGAAACGTTCCGGATCAAGATCTTCATTCTCCAATATTAAACGCATAAAGTTTATCGCGCGCATCGCACTTAATTCCCAGTTGGATTTGTATTTTTTAGTGTTGATCGGACGGTTATCGGTATGGCCGCTTACAACAATCTGATGCGGAGGGTCGGTATACAAAAAATGGGATACTTCTTTAGCTATATCCTGGCCTTTAGCGTTAACTTCGGCGCTTCCTGAGGCAAACGTCACCTCATTGGAAATAGTTACAAGCAGTCCTTCACTGGATAATTCGGTACCCAGTACATCCTGTAAATTATTGTCTTCAATATAACCATTGATTTTCTTTTGCACCTTTTCCAGGCGTTCAGCCTCTTTCATACCAGCGCTTTTTTTGTCCTTTTCATCCGCCGAGTCTGAAGAAGCAGGCAATGGCTCTTGTTCGCCGCTTCCTCCCTCCATAACGCCGGTGCCCCCTTTAAATTCAGATTCAAACACATCCATAAGACTTTGATACTTTTGCGCGTCCACTTCACTCATGGCAAAAAGCACAATAAATAATGCCACTAATAATGTCAGTAAGTCTGAATAGGGAAGCAGCCACGATTCATTAATATGATTGCTTTTACGTTGTTTTTTCCGCCGCATCGTCGTCCTCCTTATCCAGCATATCTATCTCTTCTGCCGATAGGTAAGAACTTAACTTATCTTTGATGATATGAGATGATTCGCCATTAGTTATGGATAAAATACCCTCGATCATGATTTCCTTCAGACGAACCTCATCCTCGGACTTTTCTTTTAGCTTATTAGCAAATGGATGCCATAACACATACCCGGAAAAAATCCCTAATAAGGTCGCCACAAAAGCTGCCGAGATGGCCGATCCCAGTGCTTCAATGTCATTCAGATCACTCAGTGCTGCAATCAGCCCTATCACAGCCCCTAGCACACCCAGGGTAGGCGCATATGTACCTGCTTGTGAAAAGATGGCAGCACCCTTCTGATGCCTTTGTTCCATGGCTTCTATTTTTTCCAGCAGCACTTCCCGGATAAAGTCCGGTGTCTGACCGTCTACAACAAATTGCAAACCAGAATGCAAAAAAGGATCTTTCACCTCGTCCAGCTGGCCTTCCAGCCATAATAAACCCTCTTTGCGGGTCGTATCCGCCCAGCTCGTGATCATCGTAACAAACTGTGCAGCATTGTTGCCTTTGCGCTCCGTAAAAATGATTTTCAAAAGGACCGGCACTTTCTTAAGCGTTCTCAGTGGAAAGGCGATTAAAACGGATGCCGCTGTTCCCAGAAAAATAATCAGTAATGCCGCCGGGTTAACAACGGCCATGGGACTTACCCCTTTTAAAAACATGCCTACGCCAATCGCAATAATGCCGAATAATATACCAAGTATTGATGTCTTATCCATCCTGTACCCTCCATAATGCTGAGTAACTATATCTGCCGCTTCTCTTCCGGGTATAAAAGCAGTCTTGTAAAGTACGCATTTCACGGTAATAAAAATAGCTATTCCTAAACCGGTGAATAGCCAAAACGTTTAATACATAATGTAGTAAAGATTTGGCAGCCAGGCGATCATATCGCATAATACAGCACGTTAGACCCTGGGCTTTGCGTCCTGCTCTTTCGAACAGTTTGCCTTTTCTGCTTCATAATGCGCTAAATAGAACAAAACAATTCCGTCCGAATTGCATGCACCTCTATAGTCTTATATCGACTTAATCGAACAAGTCTTGATACTTTCAGACAAAAAAATTAAAAAGATTTTTGCGAGGCATTAACAGCTGGTGATCATTGACCCGTCTCTCAGGACTGAATGCACGCAAAAATACTGTTCCAGCCATAGTGTCGTATCTGCTTGTTTTGGGAATTGATAAATTCTAGAATGGTATTAAAAGGATGTGTTAAATTGACACAGCAAAACAAAGCCAATAACCTGATCAGCGAAAAATCTCCTTACCTCCAGCAGCATGCCTATAATCCAGTCAATTGGTATCCTTGGGGTGATCAGGCATTCAATAAGGCGAAACAGGAAGACAAACCTATATTCCTCTCGATCGGCTACTCGACATGTCATTGGTGTCATGTGTTCGCCCGTGAATCGTTTGAGGATGAAGTCATTGCCGCTTACTTAAATGAACATTTTGTATCAATTAAAGTTGACCGCGAGGAGCGTCCGGACATTGATGCCATCTACATGAAAGTGTGCCAGATGATGACCGGTCAGGGCGGCTGGCCACTTTCCATTTTTATGACACCTGAGCAAGTGCCTTTTTACGCCGGCACCTATTTTCCCAGAGACAGTAAATATGGCCTGCCTGGATTCAGCGATGTCATCACCCAGCTCAACCATGTTTATCAGGAAGACCCTGAGCAAATTGCCAACGTCACGAAGAGTGTCACAGACGCGCTTCCTAAAACTATTTCAGCCAAAAGCGAAAACCGGCTGACACAAGAAACAGCTGACAAAGCGTACAAAGCACTCAAAAAACAATTTGATCTGACAAACGGCGGATTTGGTGATTCGCCCAAATTTCCGACACCGCACACCATCATGTTTTTGCTCCGATACTATTATTTTAAAGGTGAAACTGAGGCTCTTGAGATGGCCGAAAAAACACTGCAGCAAATGGCAGCCGGCGGGATCTATGACCATATCGGTTTTGGCTTCGCCCGCTATTCCACTGATGAAAGCTGGCTCGTCCCGCATTTTGAAAAAATGCTCTATGATAATGCGCTGCTCCTAATGGCCTATACTGAATGCTACCAAGTTACAGCTAACCCATTGTATAAGACGATAAGCGAGCAAATTATAACGTTTGTTATGAGAGAAATGCATAATGGCGAGGGAGGCTTTTATTCAGCAATTGATGCCGATTCAGAAGGTATTGAAGGTCAATACTACGTCTGGGATTATAATGAGATTCTGGAAGTTCTGGGTAAAGAGCGCGGCGTGATGTTTGCTGATGCTTATGGTATAACACGGGAAGGTAATTTCGCAGGCAGCAACATACCAAATTTGCTCCATACGGATTTGGATCAGATGGCAGCCAGCCGAAACATGACGACAGCGGCGTTAAAGCAGGAGCTGGATGCAGCACGAGAACAGCTGCTTACAAAACGTCATGAACGCGTCTATCCTCATATTGATGATAAGGTTCTCACATCCTGGAATGCGATGATGACAGCGGCGCTTGCCAAGGCAGGAAAAGTGTTTCAGGAACAGCATTACACCAATGCCGCTGAAGAAACAGCTGCATTTATTGAGCAAAACCTGGTCGAGAACAATCGTGTTATGGCCCGCTATCGCGATGGTGACGTCAAGTATGCCGGCTATCTGGATGATTATGCTTTTTTGATCCGGGCTTATGCCGAACTCTATGAAGCAACCTTTTCACAGCATTATTTGCAAATGGCATGCCGTCTGACAGATAACATGATTGATTTGTTCTGGGATACAGATGAGGGCGGTTTTTTCTTAACCGGTCATGACAGTGAGCGATTACTGTCGCGGGAAAAGCACATTTATGATGACGCACTTCCTTCAGGTAATGGTGTTGCCGCCATGATGCTTGCAACGATGGGCTTTCTCACTGGTAATACGGCGTACCTTGATAAACTGGACAGCATGTACTACACCTTTTACGATGCGCTCAAGCGCGTTCCGGATGGCGGCATCCACTTTGTGCAAAGTTTGCTGCTGCTGGACAATCCGACAAAAGAAGCAGTCGTTCTAGGTGACATTCAGGACGCCTTCATCGCCAATTTGCAGCAAACCTTTTTGCCTGACGTAACGCTTCTGGCGAGTGCGGATCCACAACAGCTTGCACAAGCAGCCCCGTTCGTCGCTGACTATCAGCAAATTGAGCAACAGTTGACGGTTTACGTCTGCGAAAACTTTGCTTGTCACGAACCGACAACTGATCCGGAAAAAGCATGGCAGTCTATTTATAAAAGGAGTTGGGACAGAATTTAAGCGACCAACTCCCAAGATGAACGAAGCTGCGGCTCAGCGGAGGAAAAGACGGCGACTTCTAAGGGAGCAGAGGCATAGGTGAGACCCCGGAGTGCGCAAGCACGAGGAGGCTCACCAGCCGCCCGCGGAAAGTGACGTCTATTTCCGGAGCGGGCAATGACTCTTGCCTTTTGTCCTAACCCCTTTTCTTAGTTAGTCCCGAAATAAAGGTGGCTGTGCAGCGCACATCCCGGATTAAACGCTTCACCGCATGCGGGACAGCTATAACCGCTTGCCAAATAATCATTAATGGATAATGTTACATGACATTGGCCGCATAAAACCGCCTTGTGATGAAACTTATTCCGAGGCCACACGACACCCTCCTCACCACAGCCAAAGCGGGCATGACATTTAAAACACGGAAAATACTCTCCGCAGCAATAAAATTTAATAGCTATGCGATCATTCGCGCTTCGATAATGCTCGCAGCGCGTTTCGTGATCAATAGCGCCTTTTATGTCCATGTTATCATCACCTTAAATGTAAGTACTCAGGATTAATCATACAAAATGGAGACCCTCCTGTAGAAGGTCCCCATTTCAGATAAGTTAGTCACGTGGTTTTTCTTTCAATTCTTCACCGTTTTTCCCTTCATACCGGCGTCCCCAGCCTGTCAGGGCCGCAATCAGCATGATAACAACCAGGAACCAGCCCTGGAAAACGAATGGAAATACCGACGTTGGATCCACAAGCGGCAGCCATTCATATTTTCCCTGCATCGTCTGCAGTGTCGAGTAGCCTAATAACAGCGGCGCACCCCATGGGAAAATATATCCTAATGCTGATGTCACCGCATCAAGCATGTTTGACATCCGATAGCGGTGCAGGTTGTATTTCGTACCAATTTCCTGAACAAAGGGAGCCGCGGCAATTTCCGCTGCTGTATTAATTGTAATGGCACTGTTTAACAGGGCAACAATCGCCCACATCGACACCTCAGCTTTGCGCACAGAGTTTTTAATCCATTTGACAAGGGTGTTGGTAATAGCCTGCATGGTTCCGCCCAAACGCATTAAGTGCGCAGCACCAACAATAAGCAGGATTAGAATCGCCATATTAAAGTAACCGGTGATGCCTTCTACCAGTGCTCCTTCAACAACGGTATCTGAATCCGGGTTAAAGGTTAAAATATCTGAAGCCTCACCTAAATTCAGGAATATAACCATCGGAATTGCAGTGATAATTCCCCAAGTTAAGGATGTAATCAAATGGTGTCCAGCTAAAGCAAGAGTAAGAACCAGCGCAAATGGAATCAGCATCAATAAACCGCTCGGATCAACAGACTCAATCACTGAATTAGCTGTTGCCTGATCAACCTCTGGACTGCCGCCGCCTCCGAAAATAGCAAAAAGTATAACCGTCGGTACAGCAGCCAGGATTGAGTATTTGAAACGGCTGCGCACAACGCCCGGCACATCAGCGTTTTGCGTTGTTGCTGAAACGATGGTCGTGTCCGAGACGGGTGCCAGGTTATCACCGAATACGGCACCGGCAAGGATCGAAGCAAATAAAAATGTCGGATCAGCGCCAACAGCAATGCCGGCTGGATACATTAATGTACAAAATGCAACAGCCGTCCCATAACCGGTACCGACAGCGGTAGAAAAGACTGCCGCCAGCAAAAACGTCAGTGCGACAAACATGCCGCCTTCAACACCTGTTGCGGAACCAATCCAGACAAGTCCTTCGACAAGACCGCCAACTTGCAGCACCTGTGCAAACATGCCGGCATAAAACCAGGCCACCATGGCAATTACACCAACAGGCTGGCTTAGTCCATCAAATAATCCCTGCGCATAATCCTCCCATTTACTTTTACACAGCAAGAGGCCCATTGTAAGACCTATGATAGCACCCAGGACGAGCGCTACTTCAGATGATAAATCGAGCACACTGATCGTAATCGCCCAGACGACAAAAAATAAGAGCGGGATAACTGCACCGAACGAACCAAGGCGAAAATCAAGCTTTTGAATTGTTTGGTCTCCAGTTGCTCTGTCAAGTTGTTCATCGTCAGTCATTGTTTGCCTCCTAATTCAATCGCAGTCTTATAGATTATCTATTTTTAAATTCTATCATAATTCACAGAGTATAGAAAACGCTTTCCTATTTTTTATCTCATTAATTCATGGTGATCCTTTTTTTGCAGCCCAACAACTTAATTTATCACTTTAATACACTACCATAGATTGCGTTCAAAAACGAATCTTTATACTTCAGGGTATTCAGCTGCAGCAAAAACCACCGTCATAAAAGAACCCTGCATAGCAGGAGTCCTATTATGAAGCTATTTTTTTAACTTGGAGAGCGCCTCAGCCAGCGCATCATTCTTGAAGTCATCATCCTGGTTATTCAAATACTTATTAACATCTTTTTTGGAAACTTTATCGCCTTTTTCCCGTTCTTTTCGTTTATTAAATTCCGATAGTTTCTCATGGTAGCCGCACTGACAAGTGAACGTCTTTCCATCACCTTCACCGCGCAGGACCATTCGCTTATGACAATTGGGGCATCTGGCATTTGTCCGTTTGAAAATGTTCTTTTTATAGCCGCAGGAGCGGTCCTGACAAACGAGCATTTTACCTTTTTTGTTATCAATTTCCATCATAAGTTTGCCGCAATTCGGGCATTTGCTTCCGGTCATGTTATCGTGTTTAAACGTTTCTTCACTTGTCTTAATTTCCTGCACGATTTGTTTCGTGTAGTCTTTAATCTCATTAATAAAGGCTTGTTTGGTTAACTTTCCTTCTGCAATCCGGGTGAGTTTCGTTTCCCATTCAGCTGTCAGTGCCGGGGAACGGAGATCTTCAGGAACCAGGTCCAGCAGCTGCCGCCCTTTCGATGTGGTATAAATCGATTTGCCGCGGAGTTCCAGCAGAGAACTATTAAACAATTTTTCTATAATATCAGCGCGTGTGGCGACCGTTCCGATTCCACCACTTTGACTGATGGTTTTAGCCAAATGTTTTTCGTCCTGATTCATATAGCGAGCAGGACTCTCCATCGCTTGCAGGAGACCGCCTTCAGTAAAACGCTCCGGCGGTTTGGTTTCGCCAGTTGTCATCGTAATACGGAGATTGTCCAGTGTCGCCCCCTGCTGGACATCCGGCAATTGCTCACCGGTATCACTGCGATCATTGTACACAGCTTTCCAGCCCGGCTTTTGAACATGTTTTCCCTTTGCGACAAAGCGCTCTTTGTTCACGTGTGCTTCTATCGTTACCTGTTCATATTCATATGGATCAGACAGCACTGCTAAAAAGCGTTTAACCACCAAGTCATAAATTTTTCGTTCCTGCTGATTCATATTAGCCAAGACAGGCGGCTCCTCCGTCGGAATAATCGCATGGTGGTCGGACACCTTCGTATTATCAACAACCGACTTTGGAAGTGAAAATTGTTTATTTAAAAGCGGGCCGGCCACATGCTTATAATCACCGGCATTAACAGCTTTCACACGATCTTTCAAGGTTGGCACAATGTCTGACGATAAATGACGGGAGTCTGTCCGCGGGTATGTCAGCACTTTATGCTGTTCGTACAGCTTCTGCATGAGTGACAGCGTCTGTTTGCCGGAAAACCCGAACATCCGGTTGGCATCCTGCTGAAGCTCTGTCAGATCATATAGCTGTGGAGCATGTTTTTTCTTCTGCGCTTTATCAACATTGATGATCTTAGCCGACTGTTTGTTTAAAGCGTTAAGCAGCGTTTCTGCCTTGTCTTTGGAGAAAAGCCGGCTGTTGTTGTTTTGATCCTGCCAAGTCAGGGTCAGGCCGGTTTTCGTTTTGGCTTCAAGGCCATAAAACGGTTTGGGCTGAAAGGCATTAATTGCGTTTTCTCGTGTCCGCACCATGGCAAGTGTTGGTGTCTGCACCCTGCCTGTTGACAGCTGTGCATTGAATCTGGTTGTAAGTGCGCGGCTCGCATTCAGCCCCACATACCAATCCGCTTCTGAACGTGCGGCAGCAGCTGCATATAGATTGTCGTACTGCTTGCCTGGTTTCAAATGATTAAAACCATCACGGATGGCTTTATCCGTAACCGACGAGATCCAGAGCCGTTTAACTGGCTTACTCACACGTGCCTTATCGATGATCCAGCGGGCAACTAACTCACCTTCACGTCCGGCATCCGTTGCAATGACAATCTCA
Source organism: Lentibacillus kimchii (assembly GCF_042666895.1). Classification (GTDB taxonomy): domain Bacteria; phylum Bacillota; class Bacilli; order Bacillales; family Amphibacillaceae; genus Lentibacillus; species Lentibacillus kimchii. The sequence goes on along the minus strand of NZ_JBHTGR010000055.1, from coordinate 86,945 downwards.
CCGGCATCTTTGCGATTCAGCTGTGTCTTAACCGCATTAAACTGTTTACCTGACTGTTTAATCACGACCAGTTTCAGCTGTTCGGGCAGCATGGGCAAATCCTCAAGCCGCCACGTCTTCCATTTATCCTCATACATCTCCGGATCTGCAAGTGTCACAAGATGCCCAAGCGCCCATGTCACAATATATTTTGATCCTTCCAGAAAACCATCGCCTTTTTTCCGGCAGTTCAGGACACGTGCAATGTCACGGCCAACGGAAGGTTTCTCAGCTAATACAACAGTTTTGCTCATTTTTAAAACCTCTCTCTTTCAAAAACACTCTGCCGTTACTTTAACACAAATAAGGCTCCCCGTGCGTCTTTCACATCTTCATTTCCAATGCAATATACTGGGGTAGACCAATGCAGAAAGGAAAATGATACCGATGCTTTACTATACCGGCTTAATTCTCTTAGTTATCGGCGTCAGTATCGATGGGTTCGGTGTCGGCATGTCTTATGGCATACAGCGCGTCCGTGTGCCGATCACAGCATTGGGCATTATCATGTTTTGTTCCGGCTTAATCGTGTACGCAGCCATGACAATTGGAAATATGCTTAAAGCATTTATCACGCCTGGTCTGACTGATGTACTAGGCGGCATTATCCTTTTGGTTATCGGTTTGTATTGTTTATATAATGTCCTTCGCTCCAGACGAGAGGCATCCTTTAATTTTTCCACTGAGGAAGCATGGCACGATTTTAAAACGGTCATGAAAGAACCCAAACAGGCTGATTTAGACGACTCCGGGAGTATTTCAATGACTGAAGCGGTCTTTCTGGGATTTGCGTTGGCCATTGATGCATTCGGGGCTGGACTCGGTGCGGCTATGATCGGTTATTCGCCGCTTTTAACCGCCTTTTCCATTGCCTTAATGAGTGGTTTGTTTGTTTGGTGCGGCGTGCGGCTGGGCATGTTTTTATCGACTAAAAAGTGGCTGCAGCAGCTGACCTTGCTCCCCCCTTTTCTGCTCATGCTCCTGGGACTTCTGAATATATTTTACTGACCCCTTTCACTTGGCATTCTGCCCATTGTGTTCATGCAGGGATTCTGCATTGATAACCTAAAAAATATCTGCCCGAAAAAGGCAGATATTTTTTAGGTTATTCATGAGGCTTGTCTGTAACTTTCAACAACGGATGTTACAACAAATCCGACTGCAGCGGCAAACAAGCTGGCAGCGCCCCAGCCGCCGAAGCCAAGTCCGGCCATCTCAATTTTGCCAAACGTCGAAGCGGCCAGCATAATAAGTCCGGCAGCAAATATGACAGTTGGCGGCAAGTAGATGCCAAAGCTGTTTCCGGGAGATGCAGACGATGTAGCCGTAATAATCACATTAACAAGCATGATAACAACCAGTAACGATAGACCTATAATTAGACCTGTATTAAACATCCAATCACCTCACCATATCTCAGTTTAACTACATACCAGTTTATCGATACACTGGACCAAAGTCAATTCAGGATACAGAATGCGGTCGTTTGTCTGTCTAGCTTTCTGATTGCGCGTTAAGGTCATCTTCTTGCGGTATCCGTTTTCCCCAGAATTTATTAAGCAGAAAAGCGAGCACCACCAGAACGACAGCACCAAGTACGAGCGACAAAACGGCTGAACCCGTGACCCCCGCTGTAAAAAAGGCAATTATCCCACTGATGCCAGCTGTCATAGCATAAGGAATCTGGGTGTTGACATGGTCGATATGATCACTTGACGATCCAGCCGACGACAATATCGTTGTATCGGAGATTGGTGAACAATGGTCACCGAAAATCCCTCCGCTTAAAACGGCTGCAATCGTCAGAGCCATTGACATATCCATTGTAGCCGCGATCGGCATCGCAATCGGAATCATAATCGCAAACGTTCCATATGACGTTCCCGTTGTGAAGGCGATAATGGCTCCGAAAATGAATAAAAGCACCGGAATGACTGCTGGTGAGGTTGTTTGTTCCGCAAAATCAACTAAGTAATCCGCCGTTCCCAGTTTCGAAGTGATCGACCCGATTGACCAGGCAAGGACTAAAATAATATAGACAACCATCATACTCCGAAAACCACTCACATAGAGGGACATGGCTTCCTTAAAGGAAAACAGCTTTTGCTGCATCCCCATCGCCAGACCAACAATGCCTGCGACAAACGCTGCCAGCAAAATTGACAGTCCGCCATTTGCCTCTCCTACGGCCGTAATCAGATCATGTTCCGGAAAACCGCCGGTCCAGAGAAACATTGGTGGAATAATGACCAGCAGAACAACAATCGGCACAATCATATTCCGTTTTTTAGGTGTATGGCCTTCAACCATTTCCACATCACCCATTTGATCATCCGTTGGCGGTTCGGCACCGTCACGGATTAATTTGCCTGTTGTCCGTGCGCGGTGTTCAACCTTGGCCATTGGTCCGAAATCCCATTTCTTCCAAATCAGAATCCCAACAAGCAAGAGCGCTAAAATGGAATAGAAGTTAAACGGTATTGTTGATAAGTACATTAAATATTCCGATCCGGACACGCCAAGTTCAACAAACTGAGCACCAATCAGCCCCATAATAAATACAACCCATGTTGACACAGGGCCTAAAAGACACATCGGAGCAGATGTTGAATCCACAATATAAGCCAGTTTTTCCCGGGATACATGCTTTTTATCCGTTACTGGGCGCATCACACTGCCAACGGTTAAGGCGTTGAAATAATCCTCAAAAAAGATAATAATACCAAATAATGCGGAAGATCCTTGAGCACCTCTGGCCGTTTTGACTTTATTTGAAATAGCGTAGGCAATGGCATGCGCACCTCCTGTCCGCTGTAAAATAACGATCAGGACGCCAAAAAATCCACAGTAAGCGAGCACCGTCGCATTTCCTTCATCTGCGAGGTTAGGCAAAATAATATCGCTGAAACTGGCATACAGTCCCATAAATGGGTTCCAGCCATGGAGCATCGTCGCGCCGAGCCATACACCAGCAAATAAAGCAGGTATGACATTTCGCGTGACGAGTGCCAGCGCAATTGCGATGACCGGAGGAAGCAGTGATAATATGCCAAACGTCATCAGCTTTTCCCCTCTCCCTAAATAGTTTAACAATTCTTACTTCTATTGTAGCAAACCTATGCTGCATGTAGAACCAAAATTTCTGTTCAATTATAGCCGTTTTCGTCAAATTATACAAACCATTGAACTAAAAAGGCAGAACCAGCCGAAGCTGGTTCTGCCTGTGTGTCTGCAGACCTTTATTTATCTTTTTCTGACACACTTTGTTCGGCGATATTGATCATGCGTTTGACCATTTCGCCTCCCACAGATCCGTTTTCACGTGCAGTTGTATCCGCTCCGGGCTCGACATCCAATTCCTGCGCAATTTCCTGTTTCATGTTTTCCAAAGCATTTTCTGCTCCAGGTGCCAGTAAATTATTTTTGTCGCCAGCCACAACTGATCACTCCTCGTGGGGTGTTGAACAGATCAATTAGCATCTGTTCAATACGTAGTGTGTGACGTCTTCAGCATTTTTAGACCTGTCAAAAAATGCATGCCTGTGCTAATATGGTCCATACAGTACGGAAATGATAAGGAGATTCCCATGTATAACGTTTTATTTCTCGATATTGATGGTACCATTTTAAAACCTGACCAAACCTATTCCGAGACAACCAAAAAAGCCATTGCAGCTGTAAAAGCACAAGGCGTGGACGTCTTTTTAGCGACGGGCAGACCGCTTCATGAAATTCATGATCTGGCAGAAGCACTGGATATCCACTCATTTATTGCTTATAATGGCGCTTTTGCCCTGCATCAGGGAAATGTTATTGTTAATGAACCCATACCGCAGGAGCAAATTAAACAATTCACCAATACCGCAGCCAAAAATGGTCAGGAACTGATTTTGTATGCACGTGACACAAATTACATGACTGACCCGAAAAGTCCCTTTATCAAGCAATTTGCTGATTTATTCGATATGAAAAGCAATGCGCTATACACGTCCGATGCAGCCGATAAAATTTTAGGCGCTACAGTTCTTAATGCAGCACCTGAGGATGTTCCAATGTATGAGATTGACGCCAACTTCCGTCTTTCACCAGTTCATGTAAACGGTGCGGAAAACAGCTATGACATTTTGCGAAAAAATGTCAATAAAGGCTATGCCGTCGAGCAAACGCTGAAGCACCTGAACATCTCCCGCGACCAGGCGATTGCTTTCGGGGACGGAATGAATGATAAGGAAATGCTAACAGCTGTTGGTACAGGCGTTGCCATGGCTAACGCACACGAAGACCTTTTCCCATATGCAGAACAGCAAACAACCTCAGTCACCGACGACGGCATAGCACATGGTTTACAACAGCTGGGATTGCTTTAGACCATGCCGCTTTTTACACTGAATTTGTGTCATTATGACTTCTCACTGTCGAATAAAATCCCATTACTGTATCGCGCTTTCTCGGTAATCATTAGAATATCACGGCTGAGCTTTGTCAATTTCTCATAAGTCTGCTTATCACCCTCACATATGATCTGGGCAAAAATACTGGCTTCATAAACCATATTATTCGGATGGTCATCAGCACTCAGTTGTGTTTCCCCGCCATCAGGCCTTATAATCCGAGGGTGATACATATCGCCAGGATTATCAAAAACCAGCGTCCCTTTTTCACCATGAATTTCACATGTGTTGGATGACTGTGCTATTTTGGAGCAAAGAATCGTCCCTGTAAAACCCGGATATTCCAAAATCAAGACACCACTGCCATCAACATCGCTTGAAAGCTTCACTGGATAATAAGCAGAACTTACAGGTGCTCCAAACAGACCAAGCGCAAGTGCCAATGGATAAACGCCCAGATCAACCAGAGCTCCACCGGAAAATACGGGTGAAAACACATTGGGCACATCACCAGCTAAGTGTTTATCATACCGTGAAGAATACTGCACAAATGGCAGGATCATGCTGCGAATCGGTCCTATCTGCTGTAGTTCTTCCCAAATCGTCCTAAAATTTGGCGCATGCACATTCCGCATCGCTTCAAGCAGGAAAACACCTTGCTCATCAGCGATACGATGAGCTTCTTCCCACTCATGAATGTTTGAAAAAATTGGCTTTTCACAAATAACATGCTTCTGCTGCTTTAAAAATGCAACACTTTGCTCAAAATGCAATGCATTAGGTGACGCGATATACACAACATCAAGCACGTCACTTGCAGCCATTTCCTGTATATCCGTAAACACATGCTTAACGTCATGTTTCTGAGCGAAAGCATCCGCCTTGTTAGTCGTCCGTGAATAAACAGCCGAATGGGTCAATTCCTGCGAATAGCCGCTTGCCTCAATAAATGCATCGGTGATCCAGCCAGTCCCAACAGTTCCAAAGTTCATATGTCAAGTCCTCCCTCGTAACCTTTAAAAATACTGCCTGACAAATAATACGTCAGGCAGTAATTCAGCAGGTCAATGAAGTATAACTTATACAGCTGTTTTCAGCCAGTTATGCCCCTATTGACTCTTAGTTTGTTTTTCAAGATCTGTAATCCGATTCTCCAGTTTCTCATTCTGCTTCAGCTGTCCGATCATACGCTTAATCAGCTGAAGCTCTGCCTGAGCGGTCATAACATGATCTTGTGCATGAATCATAAAGAAATTTGGCGCAGCTGTTTCATCCTGATTCTGCAACAGTTCTGTTTGATATTTATGACCTTCAAGAAACTCATCATTCGCTTCTTTCATCAGTTTTTCAGCTTCGTCAAATTTAAATTCTTCTGCTTCATCAAGTGCCTCATAGGCTGCTCCGCGGGCATTACCGCCGTGTAAAATAAGCTGTGTCATGATTTCTTCGTAATTCAACGTCACCACTCCTTATGCAATCGAGGTCTATTTATGCTTCTTCTGTTTCCTTCTCTTCCTGCACCAGCTGTTTATCATACTGTTTAAAGAATGGCCAGTAAATAAGGGCAGCAATGGCCGCATTCATAAGCTGAACAAAGCCGGCCAGCCATGAACCGCCTGTTGCGATAAATCCACCAAAGAAAATCGGAACAGTAAATGGCGGCTGTATAATGACTGGCGGCAAAATACCTGTTGCGAACAAGATATAGTTAATCGTTACAATGATAACCGGTCCTATAACGAACGGTATAATTAGAATTGGATTTAATACAATTGGCACTCCGAAAATGAGCGGTTCATTAATATTAAACAGAGACGGGATAATAGCCGTTTTGCCAACTTGTTTCAATTGTACAGACGAAGCAAACAATAAGAAAACAGCAAGACCTATCGTGGCTCCTGATCCCCCGAGATGAGTAAACATATGGAAAAATGGTTCAGTAACAATCCCATCGGCTGCAGCAGTATTCCCGGCACTGACAGCATCTGCGTTATCTGCCAGCTGTGTTGTCCAAAACGGATACGCAACAGATGATACAACGTTCATACCATGTATCCCGATTGACCAGAGAATGAGCATTAACAGAATCATACCAAGTGCTGCCCAATAAGAATTAGATGCTGATACCAGCGGGCTGAATAAATCAAGTACTGCTTGTGGAATCGTTACGCCGAAATTTGACCAGACAATCCATTCCAGAGCCCAAGCAGCCGGTAAAATGATCAAAAAAGGTATAAGAGCTCGGAAAGTCCTCATAACATATGGGGGTACTCCAGCCGGCATTTCAAACGCAAATCCTTTATTCAGCAGGAATCGCATCGCTTCCGTTGTTAAAATACCCAGGATAATAGCAACAAACAACCCTTGACCGCCAAGGTAATCCAATACATCGCCGAATGGCACTTGTTCAATATCGGTTACTGGAAATGCCATCATGATAAACGCCAGCATTGATAATATACCTGACAACGCCGCATCCATATCATGCCTCTGAGCCAGGCTGTAACCAACACCAAATGCAACTGTTACCGCCATTATGCCAAAGGTCAAATTGTACGGAAACAGAATCTGATCCTGAATCGGGTCAACTGCATTTTCCCACGCATTAATAATGCCCCAATTGAGTGAGGTCGGCGGGTTAGCAATAATAAGAAATATAGCCCCCGTTATAATAACGGGCAGAGCAAATATGACAAAAGCGTCCCGAATTGATTGTAAATATTTGTTTTGGGCAATTTTACCTAAAGGACCCATCAGTTTATCTTCCATCAATTGAACCAAATTCATATAAATGTTCCCCCTTTGCTTAGTGTTCTATCATATCGTTGATCTCAGTTCTTATTAAAGAATCAATAAATTTATTGATTCTTTAATTTTAGTACCTGATCAAGTACTTTCTCACCATCCATCAAGGCAAATGCACGCTGATCAACAAGTTCAACAGGCACACCATTGGCATCGCCAACTTTTGTCACTTCCTTTTTCAAATGACGGACTTGTGGTTCAAGCAGTGCCACGTCATATTGACTGGCCTTTTCCTGGAATTCACCAGTGCCTCCAGCATAGGCTTCTACATTCATACCACGTTTTTCCGCAGCTTCTTGTACTTTTTTAGCGAGCTGACTCGAAGTTGCACCCCAGCTGCATAGTATAATAACTTTCATTTGTTCTGCCATAATGAATCTACTCCTTTACTCGTTTATTTTTTGAAAATACGTCTTTGGCCATTTTGTCAATTTTTTTATAATGTCCCATTAACCAATAGGCAAACCACGAAGCCGCATAAATTACAACAGAAAAGCCAATGCCATACCCGAGAATCAAATTGGCCGATGGTTTACCAGTAATAACGGCGAAAAGCCCATATCCTGTCCAAACTAGGGCAAACACTGATGCATAAATGATAAAAAATCGCTTCAGATTGTTCATATCACACCTCCTATCTCATCCCAGGAATTAACTATTCACGAAACTTCATGCATTGCTTATACGACTTATCGCCTTTCATATATAATATAGCAAAAATCATGCCAACATCATTCATATACTGGCTTAACGCTCCCGGACAGCATCATAGCCTGCTTGTTTAAATTATCCAAGTAAAAATTCAACTGTGAACAAAACACAATAAAAAATGTGTGCAAAAAAATTGCACACATTTACCGGGAAAGTTTTACAAGTTCTCGTTTTATATAATCTGTCAATACGACAGAGAACGCTTGTTCAGTCTGATCAAAGAGTGGCTGCCAAATTTGCTGTTCATCAGCAGATATAACGGTCTCTCTGGAGACAGGAAATGAAGACAGCAGCTGATCATGGTTTTGCTGTACAATTGCTGATACCATTCGATCAAGCAAACTTCCAATATGCATCCACATGCCTAGTTCATGACTACTGTCCCAATCATAGTACCGGCGAATTCTCGGGATATGTTTCTGCAGAAGTTCCGCTATAGCCCGTGGATTAATGTAGGTGACTATTTCTTGCAGCCCCTGAATAACCAATCCATATATTTCGTCTTTTGCCACTTCCCCCTTAATTTCCGGCATCGCTGATTTTCGTGTTATTTCCAGCAATTTATGCATGCGTGAAATACCTTCAGTTTGAAGAAGTTCCCACGCTGGAATATACGGAACACCTTCAATTGAAACAGGAACCGTTCCAATGATCGCCACAACATCATAATAAGTTTTTAAACCATTCAAAACAGACGTATCCTTCGTCTCTGGATCAATTCTCACCGACCGGATCAAAACATCTTCATCCGCCGCTGATAGCTGATTTTCCAGCCAGGACTCCAATAGCTGAGCTGCCCCTTCACCCGTGAAACAGACAGTCACAATGAGCCGTTTTTTCTGAGGAGTTGTTTGGTGTTCCTTCTCCATAAATGTCAGCATCGCGCTTTTTGCTTTCTCATATATCATGTCTAATGATTGTTCCGTTGTCAGTGATTGACGACCTGCTTCCAGAATCATGGGGAGATTAACGCTTGACAACGTTTTAATTGGGACTTGCAAGTCATTTTGGATTGTATCACCCATTGTAATTAAAGAACCAATATCCACTAGCAAAAGTACGCCTGTAATATCAGACATTCTATTAATGACCTGCTTCACTCGATCATACGTTTCTTCAGCTGATTGATTAAGAGGCATATCAATAGGGTGAACGACATTGTTGCCAAGTAAATAATTCGTTACTTCTGCCATCGAGGAAGCTGTAGATTCTCCATGTGTAACAAGAACAACTGCAACCATCTGTTCAATTGGACGATCATTTCCAAGCTGATGATCCGTTGACAAAAAGTGAGCTAATAGTTCAATCTCCTCATTTGGTAAATCGATACCAATTTTCAGATTTAGTTGATCAGCAATATAATTGGCTGCTTGACGATAAGATGCGTTTGGATGGCGAACAGCCGGTATGGACTCGGTTTGTTCGTTATCATGTAAGTGATTTCGGTAATGCTGCAAATGCAAACCAATAATGTACAACTGACCCTGGCTAATCGTAAACGGTAATATCTTGCGCAAACGGTCAGCTGCACTAAACAGGCTGTTCAGCAAGTCATAATCGATCATATTCTGCCAGCTGTCTTGTGACAAAGCAGGCTGCCTATATCTTTCTGTCAGTTCATGAATATACGACATCACTACTTCCTGCAACTGATGCTCATCTTTATTTTGTGTATCATCCAGTCTCTGATAGATATTTGGAAATGGATCTGCCAGCTCTTGTGATAATTGTTCTTGTTTATCATTAAAAGACTGATTCTGTAATTGGAAATCTGACTGAACAGGGTTATTTCCTGGAAAGTCCTCAAGTTTAACAAAAACCTGATCATCCTCACTGTTTAAATAGCGAAGATAAGCACGTGCACAGGCAATTTGCATATCGCTTTTAAGCTGACCGATATTCCCCGGACAGTCATATGATAAAAAAGCTTCGCGGCAGTCGTCTTCAAGCGAAAGATCAACACTCATTTTCGCAGCTTCTTCTGTCAAGAAATAGTCAATGAGAGCCTGGCGCTCAGAATCTTTTCGTTTCCGCAGTGGGGGAACATCTAATTTAACAGAAAAACGTCGTAATAATGTCGATAATAAATAGTTCTCCGAGTCCTCGGTAGTTGCTCCTATCAAGGCTACATTTGCATGCCGTTCGCGAGTAGCCTCTCCTAATCGATGGTAAATGCCTTTATCTATCAAATAAAAAAGCATTTCCTGACCAGATGGAGGCAGGCGGTGAATTTCATCCAAAAATAAAATACCCCCATCTGCCTGTTCTGCCAGTCCTGTTTTGTCCTCATCAGCACCAGTAAACGCACCTTTTTTAATACCAAATATTTGGCCAACAAGGAGTTCTGGATTTTGTGCATAGTCAGCACAATTAAAAGCAATAAATGGAGTATCAGCTGAATCGCCAGCATTCTCAATCGCCATATAAGACAATTTCTCCGCAAGATACGATTTGCCAGTTCCTGTTTCACCTGTTAACAGAATCGGGAGCGATCGGACTGGATATAAAAATGCTGCCATTCCTGTTTCAAATAAAGGCTTAAGACTATCCTTTGATCCGATCACCTCCTGCTTCACAGAATCTGCAGGTACTTGCTGACGTGTCATATATTTAACTGGTTTACCAGGCAGTTTTTCTACACGATCAGCTTTAACAAGATCATTTAAATAACGGCTAGCAGTCGAACGATTAATTTGCAAATCATCGCCAATTTCCTCTGCGGTTGCTCCAATACTTCCAGCTTTCTGAACTTGTTGATAGATATCGAGAATTCGGCTCATCTGTATGTGCAACCCCATTCGTCAAAAATTTCACTTCACTTAATCACAAAAACATACTGTTATTGATACGACCAGTCATATCATGATGAATGGCCAAATGTCTCAGTCCGGTCAGGATAACCGACAATGACATTGTTAGCCATATCCGTGAACAAGCCTGTCTCCACAACACCTGTCAGCTGATTGATTTGTTTTTCTAAAGCTCGTGGCTCTCGAATAGTGCCGAAATGACAATCAACGATATAATTGCCATTATCTGAGACAAATAACTCACCAGCATCATTTCGGCGGGCAACCGGCTCCACACCAGTCTCAGTGATCCTTTCAGCGGTCGTCTCCCACCCAAATGGGACAACCTCAATTGGCAGCGGAAAAGCTCCTAATTGGGACACCGTTTTGGATTCATCAATAATCACGATCAGGCTGTTTGCGGAGGCGGCAATAATTTTTTCGCGCACGAGGGCACCGCCTCCTCCTTTGACCAGCTGCCACTGGGGGTCAACCTCATCCGCTCCGTCAATGGCCAAATCGAGTCTTTTAACGTGCGCAAAATCCGTCAGCGGCACACCAAATGCCTCAGCCCATCCCTTTGTCTGCTGAGACGATGGCACACCCTTGACATCCAGGCCATTTGCTGCACGCTCACCGAGTTGTTTGAGCATCCAGTACACTGTTGAACCTGAACCTAACCCAACTGTCATACCATTCTGAATCAAATCCACCGATGATTCCCCTGCATTTTTTTTGGCATGATCCTGATCTTTCATACTAACAATCGCTCCTTTAGTTGGTCATCAACTGGTATATGTTCTATGTCTATTTCATCATGTTGAACGACCTTTGTCACGTGATTGTTATCTTTCGCACGCTGTAACGTTCTGCAGCACAATACGGTCTTTCAAATGACGAATCCCAGCGAAAATTCACAAAGTAACTGAAATGGTTTTGTAAGACTATATACATCACAAAAAGGCAATACTATGGTCAGAATTTGTATCGAGTCTGAAACATCTTAAGAAGAATTAAAACAGGAGGGATACAAATGAAAGGCATTATTCTCGCGGGCGGTAGTGGCACAAGACTTGCTCCAAGTACGATCAGCGTCAATAAACATTTACTGCCAGTTTATGATAAACCAATGATTTATTATCCATTGTCTGTGCTGATGCTTGGCGGCATAAAAGACATTATGATTATAAGCAGCCCGAACAATATCCCCCGCTTTCAGGAGCTGCTCGGGGACGGGTCAGCCTTTGGCATCAAATTGCAGTATAAGGAACAGACAAACCCCAACGGCATTCCGGATGCGTTTATATTGGCTGAAGATTTTATTGGTTATGACGATGTCACATTAATTTTAGGTGATAACTTATTCTACGGACAGGGTTTCACCACCCTTTTCCGAAGAGCTCTCAAACAGCACCAGCATGCCACTATCTTTGGCTATCGTGTGAAAGACCCAGAACGGTTCGGTGTGGTTGATTTTGATGATAAGCAAAAAGTAACGTCACTCGAAGAAAAACCAAGAGAACCGAACTCCGATTTTGCGGTTACAGGCTTATATATTTATGACTGCCGTGCTGTCCAGATCGCTAAAGGTCTGTCCCGTTCGGATCGCGGTGAAACAGAAATCACGGATCTCAACCGGGAATATCTGAAAAACAATCAGCTTGATGCACAGCTGTTAGGACGTGGATTGGCCTGGATGGATGCTGGCACACATGACGCTCTGTTTGAAGCAACTGAATTTATCAAGGTCACACAGCGCCAGGGTTTTAAAATTGCCTGTCTGGAAGAAATCGCTTATTACATGGGTTATATAAGCCGGCAAACCCTGCATCAAAAAGGCACCCGTATGAAAAAGACCGATTATGGACAATACTTAATGGAAATCGCCAATCGCAAACATACAAAACAATATTGGAATACCCTTGATAAAAATCCAATGCTGGAGCTGGTACAAAATGAGTAAAACCCTGCTGGTGACAGGCGGAGCGGGATTTATAGCTTCCAATTTCATTCACTATCTCAGACAACACTACCCTGACTACCATATTGTTAATGTCGATAACATGACTTACGCCGGATCTGTAACGAATTTAAAGGCTATCGACGCAGAGAACAACTATGACTTTATCGAGGGAGATATCGCCGACGAACAACTCATGAATGCTATTTTTTCGGATTATGATATCAATGGCGTCATCCATTTTGCTGCTGAGTCCCATGTTGATCGTTCCATTAGCGATGTAAAAACATTTATTGAATCCAATGTGCTTGGCACGGCCGTTTTGCTGCAGGCGGCCCGGGAAGCTTGGACAAAGGCGGGAGAAGTGGACAAACGCCGGTTCCACCACGTCTCTACCGATGAAGTATACGGAGCGCTTGACCTGGATGAGCAAGTGACCTTTAATGAACAAACACCGCTTGATCCGCGCAACCCTTACAGTGCCTCGAAAGCCGGGGCCGATATGCTGGTGAGAAGCTTTGGCTTGACGTATGGTATGGATGTGGTTATTTCCAGTTCCTCCAATAATTACGGACCTGGGCAGCATGCGGAAAAATTGATCCCCACTGTGATTACAAAAGCCCTGGCCTCGAAACCGGTGCCTATTTATGGTGATGGTCAGAATGTGCGTGACTGGCTGTATGTCATGGATCATTGCGAGGCACTTGACTTAGTTTTTCATAGCGGTAAGACTTTAGAGAAATACAATGTCGGCGGCGGCAATGAACAAACGAATCTTGCATTAGCCAAGATGATTTGTGAACTGGTTGATGCATTCAAGCCTGGGATACATAGCTGCCAGGATCTGATCACGTTTACTGGAGACCGGGCGGGACATGACCGCCGCTATGCCATCGATGACCGTAAAATCAAGCACGCATTGGGCTGGCAGCCGTCGACATCGTTTAAGACAGGGCTTTATAACACAGTGAAATGGTATGTTGATCAGTGGGAACACGTGACACGCTAATATCGATTGTCGTGCCGGTATATGGCTGCCGCACCTGTCTGGAAGAGCTCTGCAGGCGGATTATCAAAACGGTTGAAGCCATCCCGGCCGAAATGGAGATCATTTTAGTGAATGACGCCAGCCCCGATCATGCCTGGGAAACGATTCAAGAACTGCATACACAGGACAGCCGGATTAAAGGCATCGACTTCGCCCGCAATTTCGGTCAGCACCATGCTATCACAGCCGGACTTGATTATGCAGAGGGGGATTGGGTGGTAGTCATAGACTGTGACCTGCAGGACCGGCCGGAAGAAATTCAGACATTATATAACAAAGCTCTGGAAGGTTATGAAGTCGTCTTCGGGAAGCGAGTCCACCGGCAGGATAAATGGCTTAAACGCAAACTGTCGCAAGTCTTTTACAAGATCTATGACTACTTCAGCGGCAAATCGACGGACCATACGATCGCTAATTTCAGCATCAGTCAAAAGAAGGTTATCCGGGCTTTCCAGCAATTGCGCGAACAAAACCGATTCTTTCCGATATTCATTCAATGGATGGGCTATAAAACCCAGTCTGTAGCCGTGGAACACAATGCCAGAAAAGAAGGCAAAACTTCCTATAATCTGGGAAAGCTGGTCACTCTGGCAACAGATGCCATCGTATCACAGTCCAATAAACCGCTTAGACTCTCGATTCAATTCGGCTTTTTATTAGCACTCGCCTCGCTGATCTATGGCTTGTATTTAATCGCTGGCTACTTTTTTCTCAACCAGCCTGTGCAGGGCTGGACAAGTGTGATGGTATCCATTTATTTCATTGGCGGCATGACCTTTTTTAATTTTGGTATCCTGGGCTTGTATATTGGAAAAATCTTTAATGAAACCAAGGGCAGGCCCCTTTATTTGATCCGGAAAACAACAGATGACACTGACCATACGAGGTGATTATATCACATATTTACGCGAAACACCTTGGGACAAACGCAATTTCGGCGTGAATACATATGAAGTAACAGACATAGGCAAAGAAGCTCTTGAGGAGACAGATGCCTATGAGGGGCATTTTACGATTAAGGTGGATCCACTGGAAAATCCTGAGCCCCTGTTAAGACACGGCTTCTACTATGTTGATACATTAATTGAACCAGTTTGCCAGCGCGACAACCTGCAAGTGTTTGAAGATAATCATGTCCGGATTACGAAAGATTATAATCCCAGCGCGATCCTGGCGATTGCTGAGGAGGCCTTTACACTGGGACGTTTTCACCGTGATTTCCATATACCAGATGCTTTAGCTGATAAGCGCTATAAAAACTGGGTAGATGATTTGCAGCAAAGCGGCAAACTATTCGCCTTGACATACGATAGTGACACAGTTGGTTTCTATGGATTTTCAGACAATAAAGTGCTGCTTCTTGGCGTTCGCAAAGACTATCGCGGACAGGGCTTCGCAAAACGTTTCACCAGTTTGAGCTGCCGTGAACACTTCAAGGCCGGTTATGAGGAACTGCAAACATCGGTTTCAGCGGTGAACGCACCCTCTCTGAATCTGTTTTACACACTCGGCTTCCGGCTCAGGGGTGCAGTGGATGTCTATCACAAATTGAATGGCGCGTTTGCATGATGGGCTATGTCTATATTTTCGGAACGATTGTATTTACCGTCTATGGTCAGCTCGTATTGAAGTGGCAAATGGATCAGGCAGGCGCGCTTCCGGCGGGTCTGTGGGATAAATTGCTGTTTCTGCTGCAGCAATTTCTGAATCCATGGATCGTATCCGGTTTTGCGGCTGCTCTTCTGGCGGCATTATGCTGGATGGCCGCTATGACGAAATTCAATATCAGCTACGCCTATCCTTTTATGAGTTTTTCGTTTGTGCTGGTTTTTCTGCTCTCGGCCTTTCTGTTCGGTGATCCAATAACCGTGCAAAAGGTACTCGGACTGGCACTTATTATCGCTGGTCTTGTTGTCACGAGCCAATCTTTGTGAGGTGCTAACATGCTGGATTTTAACAAACCGTGCCATATTGGAAAGGAAGAAGATGCTGTACGGGAGGCTATAATGAATCAGAAACTATCCGGTAATGGGCCGTTCAGTGACGAATGCACGAATTGGCTGGAAACCTATTTGAATTGTCACAGAGCCATTCTCACACCATCCTGCACAGCTGCACTGGAGATGACCGCTCTTCTCACAGAGGCTGGACCCGGTGATGACATTGTAATGCCTTCCTATACGTTCGTGACAACTGCGAATGCTTTTGTGTTGCGAGGCGCGTCCATCCGTTTCGCAGACGTTGATCCAGCGACGATGAATCTCTCGCCAGAAGCTGTTGAACAGGCCATCACCCCTGAAACAAAGGTAATTGTTGTCGTCCATTACGCCGGCATCAGCTCTGATATGGATGCCATAATGGAAATAGCCCGGCATTACCGACTCTGGGTGGTTGAGGATGCTGCTCAGGCCTTGACGAGTACATATAAAGGCAAAGCTCTCGGTACAATTGGTCATATGGGCACATTCAGCTTTCATGAAACGAAAAATATCACCTGCGGGGAAGGCGGTGCCCTGATTGTCAACGATTCAAGCCTTGCCGAGCGGGCGGAGATCCTCCAGGAAAAAGGAACCGATCGAAAACAATTTGCCAGAGGTATGGTGGACAAATATACGTGGCGTGATGTCGGCTCCTCATTTTTATTAAGTGAATTGAATGCCGCCTATTTATCTGTCCAGCTGGAGCATGCCGGCGCCATCATGACTGACAGAATGCGCACATGGCAGGCTTATAACCAGGCTCTCAAGACTATACCGGACCTGACACTGCCCGCTGTTCCAGAAGCATGTGAGCATAATGCGCACATGTTCTACATTAAAACGGAGCGCCGTTCGGAACTTCAGACGCATTTAAAAAATCAGGGCATTACAGCAGCCACCCACTATGTACCGTTGCACACGTCTCCTGCCGGGAGGCGATTTGGCGAATTTGCGGGCACAGACAATTATACCACAGCTGAAAGTGATAAATTGCTCCGTTTGCCCCTGTATCATGGAATGAACGAAAAGGATGTTGACCATGTCATCAGTCATGTTAAAGGTTTTTTCACGGTATAAACACATTCTGATAGCCTGTATTGTGATAGTTCTATATCTCTCCCCTTACTACATTCTGGGTGAGGATACACACATACGTGTGCATGATAATCTGGATTCCAATATTGTCTGGTACAAATTACTGGCTGAAAGCGGTCAGTTTTTCTCCTTGTCGGAACTGCCAGCTATTATTGACGGCCTGCCCCGGAGCGCACTTCCTTCCCCATTCGATATGATGGTCTGGTTTTATGTGTTGTTTAAACCCATGACCGCCTACATCATTGGGCAGACGATCATGCGCTTTGCTGCTTTTGGGGGAATGTATCTGCTGCTGCAGCGCTTTATCGGCTCAAAATGGATTGTAACCGGAGTTGCTTTGGCGTTTGCGCTTTTGCCGTTCTGGCCGTCAGGAATGCTGTCCATCGCAGGTCTTCCGCTTGCACTGCATGCGTTTCTGGCCATCCGGCGCCATAGATGGCAAACACCCTGGTATCATTGGCTCGTCCTGACGATCATTCCGTTTTTATCCAGTTTTATTTTGACATTTGTCTTTTTCCTTGGCTTAATGGGGGTTTTATGGCTTATAGACTGGATTCGTTTCCACAAGAGCAACTGGGCCTTGTTCACAGGCATTGCCGGCATGACAAGTATCTATTTAATCAAAAATTACATGCTGATTTATGCCATGTTTATCAATGCGGACTTCACGTCGCAGCGGGAAGCGCTTAACTTGGGCCATAAAGATCTGCCGGGGACTATGGAGCTTTTTCTTGAAAATTTCCTGACCGGACATACACATGATATGGCTGTTCATACAGAGATTATATTGCCCGTCATCGGCGCTGCTTTAATCGTGGCTCTTTACCGGCGGATTAATCCGAAATGGCTGATAGCGCTCGTCCTGGCGAATGCCCTTTTGTCCTTATGGTATGCGTTCTGGTATTGGGGCGGGATGCGTGTGATCAAAGACAGTTTCTCACTCGCTAATGAATTCAACTTCAGCCGGATTCATTTTCTGCATCCCGTGATCTTCTATATCTGCTTCGCTCTGGCACTCTGGCTGTTATGGAAGCATCTGCGGTTCGGTAAGGTGATTGTCATCGCCATCATGACCGTCCAGCTGTTCAATGTCTTTTCGTTAGATGAAGAACTGAAATACGGGGATATTGGCACGCCAACATTTGCAGAATTTTATTCGGCGGATTTGTTTGACTCAATTGCCAGTTATATTGGAAAAGATCAGGCAGACTACCGTGTTGTGAGCATTGGCCTGCATCCAACAATCGCCCAATACAATGGCTTTTACACACTCGACACATACAACAACAGCTACCCGCTTAACTATAAACGACAATTCCGGCGAATCATTGCACCAGAGCTTGCCAAGGATTCATCGCTGGAGCAATATTTCGACGATTGGGGCGGCCGATTGTATATGTATACAGCCGAGTTGGGAAAACACTACCTTTTCACCAAAAAGAGCGATGCCGAACTTGACCATTTAGACATTAACACAGACGCACTCGCACGGCTGGGTGGTGATTATGTGCTGTCAGCAGTGCCGATTAAAAACCACAACCAGAATAAGCTGGCATTTGAACAGGCATTTGAAAACAGCCAGTCACCCTTTAAAATTTATTTATATCGTGTGGAAGCAGCACCCCAATAGGCGTTATTTCAATCATAGCGCCTATTCTTAAAACGCATTACTGTTTATAGTTCCATAGAATCATCCATTGATCGCCCATTTCGGCCGCAAACGCATTCTGAACGACCGTTACATTCCCGTATTTTCCGGCATAGTGCATCCTTACAGGCACTTGATAGACAACCTCGATCGTTTCGGCATCGTCATCCGGCTTCCAGTTTTCCTGTTTGACAGCTTCACCAGTGCTGAAGGAGAATGTATCCACCTCAAAGTGACTTGCGAATACACCGGCACGATCCTGCAAATACCGCGCTTTTGCATACCGCGCTTTCATATACGGATGAAACATCGCCCACGATTTTTCGAAATTGCCATTTTGCTCATATGTGTAAAATGCCGCCACTGCTTCAATCGCCTGGTCCTCAGGTGACGGCCGGAAAACAGACAGCAGCACAAAGCTCAAGATCCCCGTTATGATAACGCCTGCAAGCAGCACGATGACTTTTTGCATAGTGACCCCTCCAGCATGATGCCTGTATTAGTCTATTCGCACCACCTTTCAATCAGTACCCAGCACTTCTCTGTAACACGTACAAAATAGCACGCATTAACGTATCCCTGAGTTCTCAAAGCACGCAGCTTTCGTTATAATAGAAGCCATGCCGCGATAATCACGTTGGAAATGGAGGATTGACTATGAAACAAACAACGAAAGATCTGCTTTTAATTATAATCGGCTCATTCATCTTTGCGATCAGTGTTAATTTCTTTATCATTCCTAACCATTTATCAGAAGGCGGCGTCATCGGGGTTTCCATTGTAGCCCATTATTTATTCAACTGGCCTTCTGGTGTCGTTAACTTTGTACTGAATGCTATTCTCGTCGTCATCGGCTACAGATTCTTTGATAAACGTTTCACCGCATATACGGTTACAGCTATTATTCTTTCATCGATTTTTCTGGATTTAACAGCATCGTGGGGATATAAAATTAATGATGATACGCTGCTGGCGGCCTTGTTCGCCGGTTTGGGCATTGGTCTGGGGCTTGGTCTGATTTTCCGTACGGGCGGAACATCAAGCGGCTCATCCATCCTCGCTCGAATGGGCAATCGGCTGTTTGGCTGGACAATTGGTCAAGGCATGCTGTTTATTGATATTGCAGTCATTGCAGGCTCGGCATTTATCATTGGACAGGAACGCGCCATGTATACACTTGTCGCAGTCTATATTGAAGCAAAAATTATTGATATGGTTGTTGAAGGTGCCAACGAACGGACAGCTGCCATTATTATTTCCAGTTATCCGGACCATGTGCTGGACGCTGTCACACAGAAAATGTCACGCGGTATTACCGTTCTGGAGGGAAAAGGAGGCTACACAAATGCACAGCAGGATGTCTTGTATCTGGTTATCAATAAGCAGGAAATCGTACCATTCAGAAGAATCATTACAGACATTGATCCAGATGCTTACGTCACCGTTCATCCCGTCCAGGAAATTTTCCGGACAGGTTATAAAGGCCGCTAGACTATGAACGATTGATATCTCAAATACTCAGAGATTTAAAAAGTCCTTCCACAATAAGTGAAAGGACTTTTTTGCTAGCTGCCATATTCAATTGGCGCTCCAGGTCCGAGTGGAATACCAAGCAGCATCCAGATAACCAGAATAATGGTCCACCCGATAAGGAAATATAGTGAGTATGGCAGCATAACCGAAATCATAGTTCCAATACCCATTTTCTTATCATATTTTTGCGCAAAAGCAATAATAACAGCAAAGTAAGTCATCAGCGGTGTAATAATATTCGTGGCAGAGTCGGCGACACGATAGGCCATTTGTGTAATTTCCGGTGAATAACCGAGCTGCATCATAATCGGCACAAATATCGGAGCCATCATAGCCCATTTAGCTGATGCACTGCCAATGAACAAGTTAATAAAGGCCGCTATTAAAACAAACAGAAGGATGAGCGGTATACCTGTCAGATTAATACTGTCGAGAACTTTCGCCCCGTAAACACCCAGAACAGTTCCCATGTTGGATTCCTTAAAGAAAGCAACAAATTGACCGGCTGTAAACGCCAGAACAATAAACATAGCCATTGAAGCCATCGTATCAGTCAATTGCCCAGCAACATCTTTATCATTGCGGATAACCTTCGTGACAATGCCATACACGAGACCTGGTATAAAAAACAGAATCGCAATAATCGGCACTAGTGAATCCATAAATGGCGACTGGACAATCCGGTCCATTGCACTGCCTTCTGTACCGCGTAACGGAGCATTTTCCGGCAGAACAAGCAATGCCGCCATAATAAGTCCAATGACTAAAGAAATCGCTGCCCAGATAAGGCCTTTCTTTTCAATGGGTTTAAGATTT
This sequence comes from Lentibacillus kimchii, assembly GCF_042666895.1. Classification (GTDB taxonomy): domain Bacteria; phylum Bacillota; class Bacilli; order Bacillales; family Amphibacillaceae; genus Lentibacillus; species Lentibacillus kimchii. The sequence goes on along the minus strand of NZ_JBHTGR010000055.1, from coordinate 66,131 downwards.
TGCAGATTCTCATCATCATCTGCTTCCGCTGTGTCCGCGTCCTCACCTTTATAGGAACCTAAACGCGGAACAACAATTCGCTCGGTCACCCAGGTCCCGATGCCTGTCAGCACAAACACAGAAGCTGCAATAAAGAACCAATTCATAAGGATATTCATTGTTTCAGCATAACCGGGGTCAATAGCTGAGGCAGCATCAATCGTCAATTCTCCTAGTAACACGTCTGTACCAGAAACTACAAGATTCGCACTGAATCCGGCCGATACACCCGCAAATGCAGCAGCAAGACCGGCCAGCGGATGCCGCCCCAATCCAGCAAAAATCAAAGCACCCAGCGGCGGCAGAACAACATACCCAGCATCTGATGCAACACTTGACATAACACCGGCAAAAACCAGCCCGACTGTTATGAAACGTGTCGGAACAGCCAATACAAATCCGCGCAATATAGCACTGATCAGGCCGGTCCGTTCAGCCACACCAATCCCAAGCATCGTTACTAGCACAACGCCAAGCGGCGCAAACTCAACGAAGTTTTCGGTTATATGACCAAAAATGTATTTAAGGCCCTCAGCGTTCAGCAAGTTTTTAATCTCAACCATTTTGCCTGCTTCACCAGGGTGCTCAACACTGATCCCCAGAGGCTGTAAAGCAGCGGACAAAATAAGCACCAATCCAGCTAAAATAGCGAATAGAGTAATTGGATGCGGCAACTTGTTACCGATGCGTTCAATCCCATCTAAAAATCGTTGAAAGACCCCTTTCCGCCTTTTCCATCTCACACATCTCTCCCTGTTGTCCTGTAAATTTACTCAGATAAACGACTATTCTTTTACACAGTGCTTTAAATTATAAAGCATTGTATGATTCCTTTAAATCACTATACTAGGATGGATCAAAACTGTCAGGATTCTTGCCCGTTCGGTCATTTTGATTCAAACTGTCGATCTTTTGCATGTCCTCATTTGCAAGTGCAAAATCAAAAATAGATGCATTTTCTTTTATCCGTTCATCATGTGTGGATTTCGGAATCGTGACAACATGATTTTGCACATCCCAGCGCAGAATGATTTGGGCGGGGGTCTTGCCATATTTTTCAGCCAGATCATTAATGCTGGGATCATCCAGCAGCCGGCCCTTTTTCAGCGGCGACCAGGCTTCAAGCTGGATATTTTCCTGCTCACAAAACACACGCAAAGATTCCTGCGTTAGATGGGGATGATATTCAACTTGATCAATCACTGGTTTGACGCGAGTATTCGCCATCAGACGCTGTAAATGATGCACATGAAAATTACTTACACCAATTGCTCGGACACGTCCTTCTTCATAAAGCTTTTCCATCGCTTGCCATGTTTCCAAATATGTATCGCTTACAGGCCAATGAATCAGGTACAGATCGAGATAATCCAGCCCCAGTTTAGCCAGACTGTTTTCAAATGCCTCTAACGTATTATGATACCCCTGCTCATCGTTCCAGACTTTTGATGTGACAAAAATAGACTCTCTTGAAATACCAGATTCCTTAATACCTCGCCCGACACCTGCCTCATTGTCATAATAAGAGGCTGTATCGATACTGCGATAGCCGTTTTTTAGAGCAGCTTTTACTGAGTCAGCCGCAGTCTGTTCGTCAACTTTATAAACTCCTAGTCCAAACCCAGGCATTGTCACGCCATTATTTAAGGTAACTGTATCCTGCAGATGATCGATCATAAGCTCCTCCTTATTTAGTATTACTCAAACCATCATTATACAGGACATAGTGCTGACAATACAAAAAACTGTATTTTTCGCAGACATAAAATCAGCAAACCTGCTCTTTTGCATAGAGGGATGCAAGTTTGCTGATCGCTGCGCCGCTTCACTTATTTATAAATTCTTGGGACCCGCTCCGTCAAACTTGCCAATACATCGTCAACATTGCCATTTATCCAATTTGCTGTCTCACGCGCTGAAATCACATCGTTTCCCTGACGGCCAATAATAACAACCTCATCCCCTGGTTTGACATTTGATATGTGGGTGACGTTAATCATGGTCTGATCCAGTGAGATGGCCCCTGTCGGAGAAGCCCGCTGACCATGGATCAGCATCTCCCCCTCTCTGGCCAATCCTCTTGGGTAGCCATCACCCAAACCTATGGGTACAACAGCTATTGTTTCATAGTCTGAGGTGACATAAGCATCGCCGTAACCAACCGGTGTATCCGGCGAAAGGTCACGCACATGTAAAACGCGGGACCGCAGTGTTAGAACCGGCCGCAGAGAAACCATTTGTCGCTGGCGGCGTTCAGGCGGATAACCGAATAGCGCAATACCAGGTCTGACCATATCCAAATGCATATCCTGTCGTTCTATTGCAATGGTAGAAGCACCGGCATGACGGATGGGAAAATGACAACCTTTCTGAGAAAAGTATGATATCGTTTTCATAAACCTGGAAAACTGCTGTTTTGTTGTGAGCCAGTCTCCTTCATCAGCATTAGAAAAATGCGTATAAACTCCTTCCCAATTTAAACGCGGCAAATCATAACATGCACGGCAAAATACGGCTGCCTGACCCGGATTAATACCGAAGCGATGAAGACCCGTATCAATTTTTAAATGGACAGTGACATTTTTCGCCTGTCTGACAGCTTCCCGGCTCAGGGTGTCAGCCATATTTTCCGATGAAACCGGAACAATTAAATCATGAAGGACGGCCTCAGATGCCTGATTCGGCATAATAGAACTGAGCAAATGAATGGGAACACGAATGCCCTCTTCCCGCAGTCGCGTCCCCTCTTCAACCGTCGATACTCCCAAACGATCCGCACCTGCCTCAACGGCTGCACGTCCGATTTCAGCCACACCATGACCATAGGCGTTTGTCTTAATGACCGCCATGAACAGACGGCTATGTGCCATGTTTTTCAACGTCTGTACATTGTCCTGAAATGCCGTCAGATCAACTTCTGCCACAGTCGAACCGGATAATGCTTCGGGTGTCAGAACACATCCCTCCTCATGAAGCCATCATGATGTGACCGGTTCTAAATGTATTAAATGCTTTTTAATCATGTTGATAAAGTAAGCGAAATGCCTGTAAGATTTGTTTGGTTACAGAACCCGGCTGGCCATCATAAATCATGTTATCGCCAACTTGTAAAATCGGAATAATATCCAGTTTCGTCGCAGAAATGAATACTTCATCAGCCTCCAGCAAATCACTAACAGTAAATGCTTCTTCATGGACCTTAATCGATAACGTTTCACATAATTCGATGATTTTTCGCCGTGTGATGCCGTTTAAAATGTATTGATCAGCGGGATGGGTGTAAAGATGACCTTTTTTAACGATAAACACATTGGATGCACTAGCTTCCGTCACCGTGTCGCCGCGATGCAGAATAGCTTCCACAGCATGATTTTCAACAGCCTTCTGTTTAGCCAGCACATTTGGTAAGAGATTAAGCGTTTTGATATCACAGCGCAGCCAGCGTATATCGTCCATTAATATAGCTGTCCCGCCCTGATCTTCAAGTGCTGTGGGTCGTTTCTCCTCTCGTGTATAGGCAACTATGACAGGCGGCACAAGAGAACTCGGAAATTCATGATCCCTTGAAGCAATGCCTCTCGATACTTGCAAGTAAATGATTCCTTCTTGAAGCGCATTGGCCTTAACCAGCTGTTCCAGATCAGATCTCAGATCATTCATGTCTTTCGGCAATGACAGCCGCAGTTCGCGGGCACTTCTCTGGAGACGCTCCATGTGTTCTGCCATCATAAGCGGCTCTCCGTCATAGACGCCGATCACTTCATACACCCCATCGCCGAATTGATAACCACGGTCTTCAATATCAATAACAGGAGCCCGCTCCATAAGTTTTCCATTATACAACATTTGCATAGCAAAACCTCCCCATCACTTACACATTATCATTGTCAAACGGGTTATTAAGGGACGTCATAGTCATCGGGTCGACGTTGCACCCGCTGACGACAACTACTGCATGAGAGCCGAGCTGAACCCGGTTATCTAAAATAGCACCAATACCTGAGGCGGCTGCTCCTTCCACAACCATACGCTCCTGCTCCAGCATAAACACCATGCCGCGAGCAATCGAATCGTCATCAAGCAACAGAATGTCATCAACATATTGCTTCACCATGGCCATGGTGTAATGGTTGTCGCGTCCAATACCGCCCAACAGACTGTCAGCCAGTGTATTCTGTTCTGTCACCGTCACGGGTTCTCCCTGCTTAATGCTTTCATACATAGCAGGGCCTCTAATGGTGGAAATTCCGGTAATCCGAATATTCGGATCAGCTGTCTTCAGCGCAACACCCAAGCCTGCGTGCAGACCGCCTCCGGATAGGCCGCCGATAACCGTATCCACTTCCGGCATTTCTTCCAGAATTTCAAGACCTATGGTGCCCTGCCCAGCAATTACCAATCCATCGTCAAACGGATGGATTAATGTGAGTCCGTGCTCTTTCGCAAGCTGATACCCCCTATTCTCAGCATCGTCCTGCGAATTACCACTCATTTCGATTTGTGCACCAAAACGTTTCAACGTTTCTATTTTCGTTTGTGGCACCCAGCGGGAAATGCAGATTACAGCATTGATATGAAGTTTTTTAGCCATATAGGCGACACTTAAACCAAAATTACCTGTCGAAAAGGTTACGACACCTCGTTTTTGTTCCTGTGATGGTAGATTCAGCATTTTATTAGCTGCGCCTCTTATTTTGAAGGAATAGGCGGGATGAAGATTTTCCAGTTTTAGATGGACGGGGCTGCCCGCAGTTTCAGATAGTGGCTTAGAGTAGATTAATGGTGATTTAGTAACCCATGGAGCAATCCGGTTTTTCGCCTTCCAGACATCCCGCTGGGTAACGGAATGTGATGTCAAGTGAAGCCCCCTTTGTTTTGTTGATCATGATTAAAACGTTGCGGCCATATCAGTCACCCTGGTGCTTAAATTCACCTGATTGCAAAAAGTGTTCAACCGTTTGTGTTAAAATACTGACACCGATCGGCAGGATATTTTCATCAATATCAAAATTTGGTGTATGCAGATCACGCGTTTTCCCGTCACCAACGGCACAGCCCAGAAAAAACATGGCCCCTGGAACGGCCCGGGTCATATGGGCAAAATCCTCCCCGCCCATCCCAAACGGCTGGTTCAATACATTAAAACCAGGGTGATTGTCATTCAGTGCTTGCCGAATGAACTGATTCACGTCCGGATAATTGTAGAGCACGGGATCCTCAGGCTCAATTGACAGTTTATAATCGCCACCTAAAGATCCAGCAAGAGCAAAGGCCTTTTCCAGCTCTGCATGCATCCGTTTACGAACATCCGTATCATAGCTGCGGATGGTTCCCTTGACAGATACCTCTGACGGAATGACATTGCTGGCAAAACCACCCTCGATCTGTCCTATGCTGATGACAGCTGAGTCGAGCGGTGACACCCGCCTGCCGGTAATCCCGTACAAGGTCTGCAATACAGGCCCGAGCATCCAGACAGGATCTGCCGCCAAGTGCGGATAAGCTCCGTGACCCCCCGTTGCCAAGACACTCGCTTCAAACACATCGACATTAGCCATGCTATAGCCGTCATGCACTTTAACAGTCTCCACAGGGTCTTCCGGACTCATGTGCAATGCGAGCACAGCATCCACATCTTCGAGCACACCTGCTTCAATCATATAGGGCGCCCCAGTGGAACCTTGTTCATCCGATGCTTCTTCCGCCGGCTGAAACAAAAACTTAACTGTCCCGTTCAGCTGACCGTCCTGAAAAAGATCACTGAGAACAGTGGCAGCACCCAGCCCAATAGCCGAATGAGCATCATGGCCGCAAGCATGCATGACGCCATCATGAACGGAACGATAAACACATGTATTGGTCTCCTGAATAGGAAGCGCATCCATATCTGCCCGTATGGCAATGACAGGCCCTGCGCCGGATGAAATCTGCCCCATAACCGCAGTTGAATAACCGACATTAGTCTCAACCTGCATTCCCGGAATTTGACGCAGTGTATCAGCTATCAATTGGGATGTCTCTGTTTCCTGAAAACTTAGTTCGGGATATTGGTGAAAGTGACGCCGCCAGTCTATCAGGCGGCCAGCTAATGCGCGGGCCTTTGTCTCGACAGCCGAATCTTTCGCCGCCACGTCATCCCTCCTCGACTGCCATTTTCCTGTGTGTTTATGTGTTAATGAAGTGGAACCGGAACGAACCGATTCCACTTATCACAAACTTAGAAGTTATTCACATGTTAATCCATAGCGATTGAAACATATTGTGATTCAACATATTCCTCAATGCCTTCATGACCGCCTTCACGGCCAATTCCGCTTTGCTTCATGCCACCAAATGGCACTTGGGCTGCTGATGGGCCGCCATCATTCCAGCCAACAATACCAAAGTCCAGATTTTCAATCAGCTGCATGCCCCGGGAAACATCATTGGTGAACACATAAGCAGCCAGACCATATGGCGTATCATTGGCCAGTTTTGCCGCTTCAGCATCACTTGTGATCTTTTCGACAGGTGTAACAGGCCCGAATGTCTCTTCCTGCATAACAACCATCGATTGATCCACGTCCTTAACCACGGTTGGCTGATAAAACACACCGTCATTTTCATGAAGCGCGTCGCCGCCCGTTACGACAGTCGCACCCTTGGATGCCGCATCATCCACATGGTGTTTCACCTTATCCAGGCCATCCTGATTAATCAACGGCCCTATATCAACCGACTCATCAGTGCCATTGCCGACTTTAAGTTTCTGGACTTCTTTCGAAAGTTTATCAACATAGTCATCGTAGACACCTTCCTGAACATAGATCCGGTTGGCACAAATGCAAGTCTGGCCGGCATTGCGGAACTTGGACTGAACCGTGCCTTTAACCGCCTGGTCGATATCCGCATCATCAAGGACAACGAGCGGTGCATGGCCGCCAAGCTCCAGCGATAATTTTTTCACTTGATCAGCGCTTTGTTTAATCAGGGTTTTGCCGACTTCAGTTGATCCTGTGAACGTCACTTTGCGGACTTTACTGTTTTCCATGACTGTTTTGGCAAATTTTGACGACGATCCCGTCATTAAATTGACAACGCCTTTCGGAAAGCCTGCCTCTTCACACAGTTCCATCAGCTTCACTGCCGTTAATGGGCTCTCGCTCGACGGCTTCATAATCACGGTGCACCCTGAGGCCAGCGCCGGTCCCATTTTACGTGTCAGCATCGCAGCTGGAAAATTCCATGGTGTAATAGCCGCTACCACGCCGACCGGTTTTTTCCATACTTGCAGGCGCTTGCCTGGTGTGTGTGTCGGAACCGTATCACCGTAAACGCGCTTGCCTTCTTCTGCAAACCACTCAATAAACGAAGCGGCATACTTAACCTCGCCGCGTGACTCATCGATAGGCTTACCCATCTCGGCGGTCATGGTCTGAGCAAGATCTTCCAGGTTATCATGCATGAGCTGAAACAATTTCTTTAAATAACCAGCACGCTCATGAGACGACCGCTCTGACCATGTCTGAAAGGCATCATAAGCTGCATCAATGGCCTGTTCCGTCTCGTTTTCACCACCGTATGGCACCTTGCCGACCGTTTCATTCGTTGCTGGATTCACGACTCCAAGCGTATCAAGATCGCCGCCAGTCCATTCGCCATTAATGTTCATTAAATAACTGTCTGTTTTTATTGCCATGTTCATCACTCCTTTATTAGATTGCGTTGTTTAGTTAACTTTTTCGCCGACAACGGACGCCTCAATGGCCTCCTCCAGAATCTCAAGCCCCTCATCCAGCTGATCATCCGTAATGACAAGCGGCATGAGAAAACGAACAACATTATCATACACACCCGCATTTAAGGCAATCAATCCGCGCTCGCGTGCTTGCTGCAGCACCTTGCCGACCATGTCTTTGTCCGGTTCTTTTGTGCTGCGGTCCTTCACAAATTCAAGGGCACACATAGCGCCAATGCCGCGATAATCACCGATAATATCGAACTTATCATAAAGCTGTTCAAACTTTTTCATAATCCTGTCACCGATAATAACCGCACGATCGTTCAATTTTTCCTTTTCCATAATATCCAGCACTGCCAGACCAGCGCGGCAGCCCATAGGTGTGCCACAGTACGTGCCCCCAAGTTCACCTGGGTTTGCATCATCCATGATCTGCTGCCGCCCGATAATGCCGCTGATCGGCAGTCCGGCTGCCATGGATTTGGAGACAGTTACCAGATCTGGTTCGACGTCAAAATGCTCCATCGCAAAATAGTTGCCCGTTCGGCCGAATCCCGTCTGAATTTCGTCAGCGATAAACAGAATGCCATGCTGCTTACATAAGTCATATACCCCTTTTACGAACTTTTTATTCGGGATAATAAAACCACTTTCACCCTGAACTGGTTCCATTATAAAGGCTGCGACCTGACTCGGGTCAATTTCCGTAATAAAAAAATCCCGTACCCGTTCCAGAAGCAAATCCGTATACGCTTCTTCACTCATCCCGTCCGGACGGCGATAATTGTACGGAAACGGAGCATGATAGACTTCTGGCGCAAACGGACCATATTCATACTTGTAGGGTTTAACCTTGCCAGTCATCGCCATCGTAAGAAGCGTCCGCCCGTGAAAACCGCCTGACAATGATACAACAGCCTGCCGTCCTGTATACTTGCGGGCAATCTTAACAGCATTTTCATTGGCCTCTGCACCACTGTTTAAAAACATTGTCTTTTTAGGAAAGCTGCCCGGGGCAAGATCAGCCAATTTTTCAGCGAGTTCAATATAAGAATCATACATCATGACGTTGAACCCGGTATGGATGTATCGCGGCGCCTGATCCTGCAAAGCATTTACAACCGTGTCATGACTGTGACCGACATTATTGACACCGATCGCGCCAGCAAAGTCGATAAATTGATTCCCGTCAATATCCTGAATCAATGCTCCCTTGGCAGATTCAACAAATGCCGGCGTGCCGTAACTGACACCATGCGGCACGGCACCATGCCTGCGCTCTAGCCATTCTTTTGCCTTAGGACCCGGCAGTGATGTCTTAACACTGGCAAACTGTTTATGCATTGTGATACCTCCCCTTACAAGTGTTCGAAAATAGTTTTTGCATCTTCCCCCATTCACTATATGCGTACGCTTCACACTTTATTCGAGACACTGCATCACCGCGTAACACTATTTCGGACTTTATGTTACAGTAATCTGAATTATACCGGACGTATTATTATTAAATTTTTGCCAAAACATTGACGATTGTTCTGTTTCCGTCTATGTTTGCAGTAAATGTGTTCCCTGCATCCAGGGGGATAGGAGGAATCTAGTGAAGAAAAAAATTATCGCCTATAATCGTGTCGAAAAGCCTGTTCTGGAAAAGTTACAGCAGTCATATGATGCCCGCTTTTTTCAAAACGCCGACACAAAACATGATCCGGCTTTTTTAACTGCTTTGCGTGAAGCAGAGGGCATTATTGGTCTTGATTTGCCGGTTGACGCAGACTTGCTGGCCCATGCCCACAAATTAAAAGTCATCAGCAATGTCTCCGTCGGCTACGACAATTTAGATCTCGACGCTATGAGCAGGCACGGTGTTATGGGGACCAATACACCTGGCGTATTAGACGATACAGTAGCCGATGCCATTTTCGGCATTCTGATTGCTGCGGCCCGGCGGATTCCAGAGCTCGACCAATTCGTCAAAAATGGCAAGTGGCAATCCGCGGCCATCGATAATGACCATTTTGGCCACAATGTTCATCATAAAACACTCGGCATCATTGGCATGGGCCGAATCGGAAAAGCAATTGCCAAACGAGGGTATTTCGGATTTGACATGCCCATTTTATACCACACCCGGAGCCCAAAACCGGATGCTGAAGAAGCATTTGCTGCGGAATACTGTTCACTGGAAACATTGCTCCAGGAATCAGATTTCGTCTGCTTAATGGCACCGCTCACCCCAGAGACGGAGGGGTTGATCGGGAAGCGCGAGTTCCAGCTGATGAAGTCATCTGCCATCTTTATTAATGGCTCCCGCGGCCCGACGGTGATCGAACAGGATCTGGTCGATGCCTTAAAGAACAACGACATAACCGCCGCTGGTCTGGATGTTTTTAGCCAGGAGCCAGTCGAGCCTGACCACCCGCTGCTGAACATGACACAAGTCGTGACGACACCGCATATTGGTTCGTCCACGCACGAGACAGAGGAAAAAATGTCAGAACTGGCCGCAAAAAATTTGGAATCCGGTCTGAATGGTGAAAAACCTGTGAATTTAATTAATCCGGAAGCGTGGAAATTCTAAAATCCTGAACAGTTTAAGCCGTCCTCGGCATACTTGGTGGAGGGCGGCTTTTTTATACGTCTTTATGCCAAGCGGATATTGGGCTTCACCTGCAGTTCACGCGGATAATCCGCAAGAATGTCACACCCATCTTCCGTCACGCGGAATGATTCACTAATTTCGACTCCCATATTGTCCATCCAGATACCAGGGATCAAATGAAATGTCATATTCGGCTCCAGCACTGTACGATCATTCGGGCGGAGACTCGCTGTATGCTCTCCCCAGTCAGGCGGATAATTCAGGCCAACTGAATAACCCATACGCGATTCTTTTTTAATACCGCTCTGTTCGATAACGCCACGCCAGACGCTTTCCAGCTCCTCACACGTCACGCCTGGTCTGACTGCATCCAATGTCGTATTAATGCCTTCAAGCACCACATCCGAAACGTATTGCATCTGCTGTGATGGCTTTCCAATCACTGCTGTCCGGGCAAGCGGTGAATGATAACGTTTATAGCAGCCGGCTAATTCAATAATGGCTGGATCACCATCGTTAAACCGCTCCTCAGTCCATGTCAAATGTGAAGCAGATGTTTTCTCGCCCGTTGGAAGCAGCGGCACGATAGCTGGATAATCACCGCCGAAGTCTTCCGTCCCTGTAATTTGAGCATGTGATATGCCAGCAACAACATCACATTGCCGCACACCTTCATTCATTGTGTCAAATGCCGCTTGCATCGCTTTTTCTGAAATACGGGCCGCCTGTTTTATATAGGTGATTTCCTGTTCTGATTTTATAATCCGAAGCCAGTTGACCAGATTTGTTCCATCTTTAAACCTTGCATTCGGCAACCCCTTCGTTAGCTGTAAATAACTTTTGGCCGTAAAATAATAGGCATCCATTTCCAAAGCAATTGTCTGATTTTCCCACCCTTTTTTCTTTAATAAATCACATACAAAATCCATTGGGTGCTTGCTGTCTGACTGTACATAATCATCAGCATATGGAACTATGCAGTCCTCACTGATCCAGGTTGTGTGCCACGCCGCTTGGGCATCTTGACCGCGGCCGACCCAAATTGGCTGTTCTTCTTCCAAATGAACAATGAGCATTTGCTGGACATAAAATGACCATGCGTCATAACCGCTTAAATAATTCATATTCGCCGGATCCGTTACAAACAGCAAATCCACCTCGGCCTCAGCCATCCGCTGCTTTGTCTTCAGCAAGCGTTCCCGATACTCGGAAATTGAGAATGTTAACATGCCTTATCCCTCCCCGCTAATGTCTCCGGATAAAATCATGAAAACGCTTACCATTTCATACGACATAATTTGTTGAGAATAAGTCCCTATACTACCACCCCTTATGAAAAGACGCACGCTTTTAGAACGCCGGAAGATGACACGGTGATAGACAAACTGTCGATTACTGACAGTTTGTTACCAACAGTCTATTCATTATTTAACTGAATGTTAACTATTTTTAAATAATGAATTATGCCTTGATACATACTTATGTGGATAAATGGCATTAATCAGGTAACTATAATCGTTGAGGGATGATTTAGCATAATATGAGCTCCGGGAAATTTCACAGCTTATTAAGTTGAAAACTGTTCTCATTAGAAGGTATAATATAATGTGGTCAAGCAAATAAAGGAGTTGGTTTTCAATGGCAAATGTCCTCATAATATGTGCCAGTCTGACGGGCAGTACAGAAATCATGGCAGAAGAAATGACTGAACATCTGCAGGGACTGGGTCATGACGTAACATTCAAATCATTTGATCTCGACCCAATAGAGGCCTCACGTCTGCAGGAATTTGACTGTATCATGTTTGGCTCCTATTCATGGGATGATGATATTCCATTTGAAGTGGAAGATTTTTATGATGATATGGAAGACGTTGATCTGACAGGTAAGCGTGTCGGAGCATTCGGCTCATGCGATGCGTATTATGATATCTACGGCCCTGCAATCGATACACTCGCAACAAGAGCTTCTGAACAAAACGCAACCGTTTATAAAGAAAAGTTCAAGTTTGAACTGGAACCGGATGATCAGGACATTGAGTACGGCGAAAAATTTGCGGAAGCCGTCGTAAACCAAGAGACATAAACATACTTAGCAAAAAGCGCGAATCCATCTATAGCTGGATTCGCGCTTTTTATACAAGTGAGCTTGTATTGATAACAAACATTATGTTAAAGATTGCACTGTTTATGGCGCTGTTAAGAACCAACGCAATTAGACAGCCAAAAAGTTAAACCATCTAGCACAGGCGTATGCTCTCATAGACCATGTCCCTGGCAGGTCACGCAAGACTAATAGCCGCCAAACTCTTCAGCTCGGATATTGTCCTCATTCGCGCCTGCTTCAACCAGCATATCATACATCGCATTAACCATTCCTGGCGGCCCGGAGAGATAATAGATCGGTTTACTCACATCGGATACATACCGTTTCAGCATATCCGCATCGATATGCCCGCTCTCACCGTCCCATTCAGAATCAGCCTGTGTCATAACTGGGACGAACGTGAAATTCGGATTTTCTTTCTCGAATTCCCGCAGGTCAGACATAAACGGTGCATCCTCTGGCTTGCTGTTTGAAAACAGCAAAGTCATATCGTGTGATGTCTCTTGTTTTGTTGCCTCACCAATCATACTCCGAATTGGCGTTATGCCAATACCGCCAATCAGGAAAACAGCTGGCGTTGATTCGGTCTTGTGCAGCGTGAAATGGCCATTCGGACCATCAAATTCAACCTCATCGCCCTCAGAGAGTTTGGATAACTCCCGTTTAAAAGCTGAATCACGCATACGAGTAGCGGTCACCAGCTCATTTTCTGAAGGTGCATAAACGAACGAGAAAGGCCGGGTATTTCCTTCTTCATCCGTCTCATCCGGATTTATTAAAGTAAAATCACCCAATTGGCCTGCTTTGAATTCAAATCCTTCAGGCATTTCCCAGTGGAAAGCCATGGTATCTTCAGCTACTTCTTCTTTCCAACGTAATTTAATTCGTTCAGCCATTGTCTTCAGCTCCTTATCGTCAATAATGTTGCACTTATATCATGTATTCCCTTGCAATCCTGCAGTTAAACCTGATTTTTTAGCCTTTTAATACAAGATACTGAACCAGAAAGTAGCCCACCACCATTATCACCGAAGGATTGCTGTAGGCAGTCAGCGATTTCGTTTGCTGCCGCATGAACGACCAGATGATAATAGCTGCCAGGAAAGAACCGCCAGCAGCCGACACTATGTGAGAAGCGCTGACATCAGTTAAAATGGCACCATCCTGATAGACAAAGTCTGATAAAGCGAGAATCACCATATTCAGCATATTACTGCCAAGAATAGCACCTATCGCCAAATTAACATTTTTCAGCCGTAATGCCGAAAAAACTGACACTGCTTCCGGAAGTGACGTAGCCGCCGCAACCAGAAAACTGCCTATGAAACTGGAGCCAAGCCCCGTTACATCAGCAATCTCATCGCCGGTTATCGAAAGCAATGTACCTGACCCTAAAATAATCACAGCTGTCAGGATAAAACCAATTATCGCAAATTTCACCGGAATAGAAGCAGTCTTAGCCGCTGTGTCCTTTGCATCTTTCACCGTCTCAGTGCGGGTTTGCGGCGATGGCATTTGACTGATGATTATCATGCCAGCAATATAGGCCGCTAAAATCAGCCAAGCATCCACCCCGCCTCCCAACAGGGTATAACCTGGTCTGAACAGCAGAGCAGTTAACACAAGCAACATGAGAAATAGACCTAAAAACGCCGTATACTTATGATTCCTGTTAGCAAGGTAAAACAGTTTGTGCCGCCTGTAAAACAGGTCCAGTACAGCCAATATAAATATATTAAACAAATTAGAACCAAGCATATTGCCAATTGCAATATCACTATTAGCAATCACAACTGCTGAGAAACTTGTCGTCAGTTCCGGGAGTGATGTCGCACCTGCAAGCAGAACCGTTCCGACAAGCATCCCGCCCATTCGTGTTTTACTGCTGATAACATCAGCATATTGTGATAGTTTTATGGCAGTTAAAACGGTTATCGCCGCTGCTAAACCAAACCAGACAAATACCACGTCTACAACTCCTTTACAATAGCCAGCTGTCCATTAGTAAATATAAGCTGTTTATTTATAATCGATTATCAGGTAAAAGATGAGGCGTGTCCAGAAGAAACCATGGTTGATTTTAACAAAACCGCTCTATCTTTTCACTAACTATCTTGTTATATTTCATAATCACCGTAAATAAATGGCCCCCGAAACATACAACGCTATTAAAATATGGTAAACTAAAAACACGTTTAAACAAAAAGGAGTGTTGCAATAATGGGCCACTTTCCAATACTGGACGGACACAATGACACACTTCTCAGGCTGCACAAGTCGAACGATACCCCTTCTTTTTTCACAGAAAGCACCTCAGGCCATATCGATCTGCCGCGCGCTAAAAAAGGCGGCCTGGGCGGCGGCTTCTTTGCCGTCTACACACCGGATGCCGTGGATCAGGGCGGGCCGGAGAGCCATTTAACGGAAACTGGCTATGATGTACCGCTGCCTCCGATGATCAGTCACGAACGGGCCTTGACATTTTCGAATGCTTTGGCTGCGAAATTATTTCAGATTGAGGCTGCTTCAGATGGTCAGTTTAAGGTCGTCCGGACAGCTGCTGAATTAAAAGATTGTCTGCAGCAGCAGGACATGATGGCTGCCATTTTTCACATTGAAGGTGCGGAAGCGATTGATACAAACCTGGACGCCCTTCATGTGCTCTATCAAGCCGGATTGCGGTCACTCGGCATCGTCTGGAGCCGGCCCAATCTATTCGGGGAAGGCGTCCCGTTTCGCTATCCATCTTCACCTGACACCGGGTCCGGCCTGACGGACGCCGGCAAAGCCCTCGTCAGAGAATGCAACCAGCTGGGAATTATGATCGACACAACCCACCTGAATGAGAAAGGGTTCTGGGATGTCGCAAATATAACGGACGCGCCAATCGTGGCAACCCATTCCAATGCCCACGCCCTCAGCCCAAGCGCTCGCAATCTGACCGATAAACAGCTTGCAGCCATTGCGGCGTCGGGAGGTGTGGCCGGTATTAATTATGCGGTCAATATGCTGCGGCAGGATGGCGGTCTCGGAACCAATATCTCACTGGATAACATTGTCCGGCATGTGGCTTATATCGCCGAAAATTTCGGTGTTGACCATGTTGCTTTAGGTTCCGATTTCGACGGCACAACTGTCTCAGACTCATTAAGCGATGTGACAGGGCTTCCTCATTTGCTGGAACGCTTGAAGGCACATGGCTTCGATGACGATGAGCTGCAAAAAATCACCCACGGAAATTGGGTACGGGTGCTGGAAAATACGTGGAAGTAATATAGCAGCATAGCCGGCTGTCCTGCCAGGGCTGCCGGCAGTTTCGTGCTGCTGTCTCATACGCGCTGGGACAGCACCTATAATCATAGCCGGGTTTTTACTAAAATAGAATCTCTATGATAGTCACAAGAAAGGGCGACTTTGTTGACTGAACTGTATACAATTTTAATTGATATCCTGCTCCCTGTCTTCATCATTATGGGGATCGGGTTTTTAATGGAGAAAAAATTTAAGCTTGATCTGCAGACGCTGGCGAAGCTGAATATTTATTTTCTTGTTCCCGGATTCATTTTTGTTAAATTATATGATACGAATTTTTCCGGCAAAATCTTTTTGCTGGTTATCCTATTTTTCGCCTTATACATGATCATTCTGTTCCTCATTTCCAAGCTTATTGCGAAATTCAAGGGGTATAGTCAATCGAAAAGCGCGACATTCTCAAACAGTGTGATTCTGTTCAACTCGGGCAATTATGGTGTGCCGGTAAACGACCTTGTGTTTAAAGGCGATTCATTTGCCATGTCCATTCAAGTCATTATTCTGACGATGCAAAATATCCTGACGTTCTCCTATGGCATTTTCGCTATGCAGTCAGCAAGCATCGGCAAATGGCAAGCCATTCTCAGCTATTTTAAAATGCCTGTCCTGTATGCGATGGCAGCCGGTATCCTGCTCAATCTGTTTAACGTGCCCATGCCGTCCTTTTTATGGACGCCGGCGAACTATATTTCTGACGGGATGATCGCAATAGCCCTGGTTCTGCTGGGTGCTCAAGTGGCACAAATTAAACTCACCTCAGCCCTGACGGATGTTTACTACAGTGTGATAGTGCGCTTAGTGCTCGGACCCGCCATCGCCTTCATCATCATCTTGTTGTTGGGAATTGATGGCATCACAGCCCAGGCTCTATTCATAGCCTCTGCCATGCCGACAGCGGTAAACAGCTCGGTGATTGCCCAGGAATATGATAATCACCCGCATCTGGCCGCGCAGATTGTGTTATTTTCCACCATCTGCAGTGCCATCAGCGTAACAGGTGTCATCTATCTGGCGAGAGTTCTGTTTTAAGCCTACAGCTGTTTATGAAGAGAACAGGGACATTATGAATTCAACTAGCTATAAAAAAGAGCGGCACGTAACGGTGCCGCCTTTTTTTATATTTACCAGGTTTCTGTTACAGTTTTTGGATTCAGGAAGTTCAGGAGATAATCCGGGCCGCCTGCTTTGGCGTTCGTTCCGGACATTTTGTAGCCGCCAAATGGCTGGTAGCCAACAATGGAGCCAGTGCATCCGCGGTTGAAGTACAAGTTGCCGACTTCAAATTCATAGCGGGCACGGTTCAAATGCGCACGGTTCTTAGAGATAACCGCGCCTGTCAGCGCATAATCCGTGTTGTTGGCAATGTCCATAAGTTCATCAAAGTCTTTTGCTCTCGTGAAACCAACCACTGGACCGAAGATTTCCTCTTGCATGATACGGCTTTGCGGATCCAGGTCTTTAAAGATGGTTGGATAAACGTGATAGCCTTTGGAGTCGTCTGTTTCGCCGCCAAAAACGAGTTCGCCTTCCTGCTTACCGATTTCAATGTAATCTTTAATTCTATCAAACTGTTTTTGGTTGACGACAGCACCCATACCAACATTTTCTTCACCAGGGTTGCCGACTGTATAGGACTTAGCCTTTTCAGCGGTTTTAGCCAGTACCTCGTCATAGACATCCTGATGCACAATAGCACGTGAGCATGCCGAGCACTTTTGCCCCTGGAAGCCAAATGTTGAATCAACGATCGACTGGGCTGCAAGATCCAGGTCAGCGTCGTTATCGACAACGATCGTATCCTTACCACCCATTTCAGCAACGACACGCTTCAAATGTGCCTGGCCTTCATGGACAACAGCAGCACGTTCATAAATACGCGTACCAGTCGCGCGGGAGCCGGTGAAATTGATGAATTGTGTATCGATATGGTCAACAAGATAGTCACCAATTTCAGCAGGGTCACCCGGAATGAAGTTGACGACACCTTTAGGAAGACCTGCCTCTTCCAGAATTCTGATCAGCTGATACGCAATAACGGGTGTATTTTCCGACGGTTTCATCAGAACCGGATTACCCGCTACAATCGGCGCAACGGTCGTACCAGTTACAATGGCATAAGCAAAATTCCACGGCGGAATAGCAACACCAGGTCCGATTGGCTGATAGAAGAAGGTATTATTTTCATCTGTCCGGTCATTGACTTCGCGGCCTTGTCCCAGACGAACCATCTGACGGCCATAATATTCCATAAAGTCAATGGCTTCCGCTGTATCGCCATCAGCCTGACCCCATGGTTTATTCGCTTCAAAAGACATCAGCGCGGAAAGCTCATGCTTGTGGCGGCGGGATATCGCAGCTGCCTTAAACAGAACTTCAGCACGCTCTTCTGGTGTCCACTTTTTCCATGTTTTGAATGCTTCTTTGGCAGATTCCATTGCCTGTTCAACATGTTCTTTCGTAGCCATAGAAGCTCTGCCGATAACTTGTTCTGTGTTAGCAGGATTAACAGATGTCAGTTTATTATCGGTATAAACTCTCTCTCCGCCAATAACCAGCGGATAATCCTGACCCAGTTGACTTTCAACTTTTCGGAGGGCTGCTTCATAGTCAGCATAATTTTGTTTATCGCTGAAATCTGTCTCTGTTTCGTGTGCGTATGGTAGTACCAAAATAGAACCTCCTAATCATTGCTTTTAGCTGCATGGTCCAGTTTACTACATAAAGACTTGAAAACGCAATCAACCGGTTTTTTCCATAGTAAACGGCGTTCTTGTCAGTTAAGTCCTGTTTCATTAAAGAGCTGCTTCATGTCGGGCAGCCTAGTCTTTTCCCTGCAAAAACGTCACAACATCCTGTCTGTAGGGCATCCCGCCCTGTGCACCTATTTTTTCTACTGATAAAGCGGCGGCTGCGTTCGCTGTGGCGACAGCCCTTTCCAGTGCGGTGCCACTGGCGAGTTCTGCGGCCAGTGCTCCGTTAAATGTATCACCGGCACCTGTTGTATCCTTGACTTGAATAGCATGACTGGGCACTTTTTGCTCCGCCCCATTCACAACAAACGAAACACCTTGCTCACCACGAGTAACGATTGATTTTTCTTTGATAAGTGGAAACTCTGCTTCGTTTTGCAGTGATGCCAGTTCAATTTCATTTGGCGTCATGTAGCGGGCACTGTTCAGAACTTCCTCCGGCAAAGACTGAAATGGGGCAGGATTCAGAACAACCGGAACCCCTGCCTGTTCAGCTGCTTCAGCTGTGAATGCAATGGTATCCATAGGCACTTCCAGCTGCAGGAGAACGATATCACTGTTTTGGATTAAATTGCGATATTCCGCCACTCTGTCTGACGTCACATCCCTGTTCGCTCCAGGTGCGACAATGATACGGTTGTCATTATCCGACAAAATAATGGTGGCCGTTCCCGTGGCTGATTCAGACATCGTGTCAACACCATCTGCAGCAACACCCTCATTTCTTAGGTTTTCCAGCAGATGTTTGCCAAATGGGTCGTCGCCAACTGCCCCGATAAAGGTGACATCTGCCCCCATTCGGGCCGCTGCTACCGCCTGGTTAGCTCCTTTACCGCCGGGGTTTGTGAAAAATTGATCGCCGAGAACCGTTTCACCCTGCATTGGCATGCTCTCGGTGGTGACTGTTAAATCCATATTAATGCTGCCAACAATACAGACATTCGGTTTACTGCTCATTCGTAGCCGCCTTTCGTAACGTTGATTCGCGTTCTGCCAGCTGCACGTTAAACTCTTCTGTCATAACGGTTGAATCAGCCGTCTCAATTTGATTGATCAGCATGTCCGCAGCTTTCGCGCCCATATCATAGATCGGCTGCGTCATCGTCGTCAAAGCAGGGGTTACCGTTTCACTCAGGGCAATCCCGTCAAAACCAACGACTGCCAGATCATCGGGAATTCGTTTGCCTAACGAAGCTGCGGCATGAAGCACGCCAGCACCCATCATATCATTACCAGCAAAAATGCCATCAATGTCCGGATTATTAGAAAGCATCGTCTCAACAGCTTCCTGGGCCTGATTGAAATGGTATGCACCCGACACAATATAACGGCTGTCGAACCAATCTTCCTGCTTCACAGCATCCAGATAGCCGCGCATTCGCTGAGCTGCGTTATCAGCATATTCCAGTCCGGCAACATGAGCAATACGCCGGCAGCCAATCGCCTTCAGATGATCAACCGCCTGTCTGGCACCACTCCGATTATTAACGGTAACCGACGGCATGCTGGGGCTAATAACGCGATCAAGTGCCACAGCAGGCACTTGAAGAGACTGCATGTTATCTGGTGTAAGCGAGCTGGAAACAATAATAAAACCATCAATTGACTTTTGCTGCAGGGCATTCAAATAATTCAGCTGTTTAGCTACATCATTATCGGTGTTGCAAAGCACAAATGAATAGCCATTGAGGTTTGTCTTATCTTCCACAGCGCGCGCAAGTTCCGGAAAAAAGGGATTTGTAATATCGGGAACAAGCAGCGCGATCATGCCAGAGCGCCCTTTAAAGAGACTGCGCGCCACATCATTGGGTCTGTAATCAAGCTGTTCAATGGCTTCTTTCACCCGTCTGCTGGTTTCTGCATCTGCATAGCCATTGCGGTTCATAACTCTGGATACCGTTGCCGTTGAGACATTGGCGTATCTTGCTACATCCCGGATAGTCGCCATAAAAAATTCCTTCCCATTCATTAATCGTTCAATATCTCACATAACGGGGCAATCTGCAAGAACGTTTATGTAACCCGTTACACAAACAGCATAAGTCCTTTCTGACTCGCTGTCAATGCACAGGTGCCATCCTGATATGAATCCTGATTTGACAGGACTCAAAGTGCTTTGATCATGCCGCCATCCACCAGCAGTGATTGACCTGTGATATACGTATTCGCTTGTGAACAAAGAAACACAGCTGTTTTTGCAAACTCCACCGGCTCACCGTAGCGCCCTGCAGGAATCTGTTTCTCTGCCTCCTGCTTCACTTCCGCCAGTGATTCATTCAGTTTTTCTGCCTTAACCGCATCAAGGTGGTCAACCCGGTCTGTCCCAATACGCCCAGGTCCGATTGTGTTAATTAAAATATTATCCGCAGCCAACTCCTGCGATAAACTTTTGGACAGGCCTGTAATCCCCGCTCTGAATGTGTTGGACAGAATTAAATTATCGATTGGCTCTTTAATGGATGATGAAGCGAAGTTAAGAATGTGACCGCCTCCCTGCTGTCGCATATAAGGCAATGTTTCACGAATAGCTCTGACAAAGCTCAGCAAATTAAGCTCAAATGCACCCTGCCAGTCAACATCTTTCATATCATCAAATGTGCCCGCTGGCGGCCCGCCGGCGTTATTAACTAATACATCCATTGGTCCCTGCTCGCGAACCGCTTTTGAAACAAGCTGTTTAATGGCATCGCCATCCGTTATATCACAAACACTATATGTGACGTCCGGGTTGCCAGTTTCCTCGCGTATCGCCGCGGCAGTCTGGCTAAGCTGTGATTCATCCCGGCTTGACAGAAACACCCTGGCACCCTCCATTGCAAATTGGCTAGCCGTTGCTCTTCCCAGCCCTTTACTCGATGCCAGTACGAGCACAGACTTGTCTTTCAGTCCTAAATCCATTTGAATGCCTCCCTCTTTTGTAAACGGTGCGTTTATTCCTCTATCATATACCCGTAAAGCATCTTTATGATAACGTCAGAAAATCCATTTCTGTTAAAAACGTACTTGCGGAAATGAAAGAAGACTGGATTTAAGATTTAATTAAACAACCCCTTGAAACACACTGAAAAAATGGCTATAATATATAGTGTACTTATTCGGGGCATTAGCTCAGTTGGGAGAGCGCATCGCTGGCAGCGATGAGGTCATCGGTTCGAGCCCGATATGCTCCATCCGTAATTAAAGCGTCTGTTCCTTGATGTGACAGGGTTCAGACGCTTTTTTATGGTGTTTTTTATTAACCATCACGCTCGTTTGTTTAGGTGTTAATAGTCTTCAGACTTCTTATTAATTGCCGTTCTCTATTCCTTTAGCCTCCGTTAATTAAGAATGCTAAAACCGCTATTACTTAATTCTTTTCTTTTTCATCGTACTCTTTTTCCTCGTGAAACGCGGTGTCAGTCTGACCAGTAATATGGTCAAATGGTGTATAACTATTGCTAGGCGTTCCTTTTCCCGAAACCATTTTATAAATGCCTATACTAACTACTAAAATGACAAACACTGAGAAAATAATGCCAATCAATATACTGCCCCCTAATATTACCCGTATCAGCACTACCAGGAATCCAATAAAACCATAGAGCGATAAATTAAGTGAACTTATCATTACTAAATTTAGAAACGGCTCCTCCGATAAAAAAGTCCATATTAAAATGGTCTTACATTTCTATCATCCACTCTGATCATTTCTCTTTTTAATAATGCTAACAAGAATATGAAACGCCGCAGACAAACCAAACGCAAAAAATATAACAATAATTGTATTTATTATTATGCTCCAAAAATTATAAACAGGTAAGTAAGAAAATAACAGAAACATAGGGATTATAAAAATCAGGTCCAGTATCCCCATTCTATCAAATACACCTTTTAAATCATCATTCAAAGGCGTACCACCACCTTTTTAATTCAATAAATACCTGATCGGGAAGTATTCCGTTAGTTTACTTTCCATCTGTTTTCCCCGGACCAATGCAGGCTAACCCAAGACTAACCATCAAAGCGACTAAAGAAACCGTCAGTACATTTAAACCGTCTTTAAAAATAGCATTAGTCACTGAGGCTACAATAAAAAACGAAACAAAATATAGCAAAAATCCCAAAATACGCTGTTTCAAATTCTACCCTCCATATTTTATTGTACGGCCCAGCCTTACAAACCAAGAAAGGAGATTTTTGTTTTGCTGGATCGCTGCACCTCGACAGAAGTCACGTTTTCATCCTCCATCTTTTAACTTCCTTAACTGTTTTAAACCATCAAACCGTAAACATGAATACTGCCTTAATTTTAACATATGGATTTTACAAAATGTTAAATAGTCAGATACTGAAACAATCAGCTTAATGAAGAACGCCCAAATGCTCTATCCCTAAATAAAAATGCCTCAATTCTTCAAAAGATTGATTGAGGCATTTTTTGGCCTTGCAGCCACTATTTATTAGTGCTGCTTAGTGTTTCCAGGAAGTTGATGCTATTTAAACCCAAGAGTTTCAGCGCTTTTTTGGCTCCTTTAAGGCCATGACCAGCTTCAAAATGTTTAAAAACAGCAACGCTAAGGATAATAGTGATCATAATCGATCCTATTCGAACAAACGTTTTTCCAAATACGGACATCAATAAAAATAGAGAGCCGATTAATTCAAATAGACCTGCAAACCTCATCGTGCTTCTGGATAAATTAAACCCTTCATTAAATTGTTGAGCAGCCTGGTCGTCATTTTTCACTTTCGGCAGACTGCTGTTTAAAGTTTCTTTTGCCACATAACCATTTGAAATATGCTCTAGCATGATGAATTCACTCCTGATTGCTTTTACTTAATTGCTTTTAGATTTTCTGGATGGTCTCTTGTGACATATCTCAGAACGGCTTGCATATGAAGCCAAAAATACAAGCAATGACAACCTATGATTATAACGTTTGTCTTAATAAACATCACGCGAAAAGCTTTGCGTAACATTTCAGTCACTTCTTCATGCCGTATTTATAACCTTATATAATATCATACAAGACAAACGTAAAAACCCGGATAAAGACCTGTTTATTCAGCATCTTCACCCGGGTTTTTATCATTTTAGGCTGACCGATGATGGCTGCTGGCAAGCTGCTGGATCATCGGCAATGTACTGATATCCATATTGCCGCCGCTGACGATCATGCCGCAATGCTCTGATTGTATGCGACTCCCGTGAGCAAACAATGCAGCCAGAGACGCGGCACCGGCGCCTTCCAGCAATGTTTTATTGCGTTCAAGCATATAGACAACAGCTGATGCAATATCTGTATCATTGACCGTGACGATATCATCAACATATTGATTGATCAATGGCCAGGTAAGGTCGCCTGGCTTTTTAACGGCAATCCCTTCAGCAATCGTAGACACCTGCTCGAGCCGCTTGAGACGATGACCGTAATAGCTTTCATACATGGCTGCTGCACCTGAGGCCTGCACACCAATCACCTTGATATGCGGATTCATATATTTGGCAGTTGCAGCAATTCCGCTGATCAGCCCGCCGCCGCCAATCGGGACAATAAGCGTATCAAGTCGGTCTTCCTGCTGGAGCATTTCGGCTGCAACAGTTCCCTGACCGGCCATGATTTCATAATCATCAAACGGGTGAATATACGCAGCTCCTGTTTGCCATTGTCGCTGCATTGAGGCATCATACGCTTCCTGAAATGATTCGCCGGTAAGCACCACTTCTGCACCGTAAGTCCTGGTGGCCTCAACTTTAGCCGCTGGTGTATGCTCCGGCATAAAAATCGTTGCTTGCGTATTCAGCCGGGTTGCGGCATTTGCTACGCCCTGCGCGTGATTGCCAGCCGATGCAGCAATCACGCCTTTTGCCAGTTTTTCCTCTGGCAGCTGCAGGAGTTTAAAACTTGCTCCTCTAAATTTGAATGCACCTGTCTTCTGCTGGTTTTCCATTTTAAAATACACATGTTTCCCGGCCAGAGCATCTGTTGTCGCTGACCGCAAAATGGGTGTACGGTGTGCAATCGTTGCCAGCTGCTCCCTAGCTTTGTTCATTAGATCCTTGTTTAACCAATCCCCAAGTCAGCTCACTCCTTTATTAACGATTTTTGCCTGCAGCTTTCCTAAACCTGTCTGGCGTCCTCAAACGCCGTGATGACATCTTCATGCTTCAGCGTGATGGCGATATCATCCAGCCCATAAAGCAAATTTTCCTTTTGATAAGCCGGGATATCGAACGTTATTTTCTGCATCTGATCCTGAATAATCTGTTCCTCTAAATCGACTTTCAGCACCAGTTTCCCCTGCTCTGCCTGTTTTATCCACTGCTGCACGTATTCTTCAGGCAGTTCAATAGGCAGAATGCCATTTTTCATGGCATTATTATAGAAAATATCGGCAAAACTTGGTGCGATAATCACTTGGAAGCCATAATCTTCGAGCGACCATGGCGCATGCTCACGGGATGAGCCGCAGCCAAAGTTTTCGCCGGCCAGTAAAATCGTGCCCTCTTTGTAGTCCGGCTGATTCAGGATGAAGTCAGCACGCTCCTGGCCTGTTTCATCAAATCGCCAATTGTAAAACAGAAACTGACCAAAGCCGGTCCGCTCAATCCGTTTCAAAAATTGTTTCGGGATGATCTGATCCGTGTCAACGTTTGCCCGATTTAACGGAACAGCCACACCCTCATGTTCCTGGATCGCTTTCATGGTTAACACCCCACATAAACTGGTCTCTTATCTAGTGTTTTAGACAGACTACACATTCACCGTAAGTTTCCGGACATCAACAAAGTGACCATTAATAGCGGCTGCGGCAGCCATTTCCGGACTGACCAAATGCGTACGGGCCTCATTCCCCTGTCTGCCTTCAAAATTACGGTTGGACGTTGATGCACAGCGCTCACCAGGTGGCACAATATCGTCATTCATGGCCAGGCACATGCTGCAGCCTGCTTCACGCCATTCAAATCCGGCATCTTTAAAGATTCTATCAAGTCCTTCCTTTTCTGCTTGGACTTTGACACCAAAGGAACCTGGCACCACCATGGCACGAACACCCGGATTCACCTCCTGCCCTTGGGCAATTTGGGCAGCTTTGCGTAAGTCGGTAATACGTGAATTCGTGCATGACCCAATAAAGACATGACCAACCTCGATAGACGTCATCGGCTTGTTTTCCTTAAGTCCCATATAGTCAAGAGCACGCGTGACCTCATCCGGATTTTCGGACTGGTCTATCACCGGTGTGCTGCCGCTGACTGGGACACACATGCCGGGATTGGTACCCCACGATACTTGCGGTTCAATCTCATTAGCATGAATGGTTACCGTTTTGTCGTACGCAGCCCCTTCATCGGTTGCTAGATTCAGCCATTCTACTGCTTTTGCCTCGAATGCTTCACCCTGCGGCACATGGGGCTTATCCCGGAGAAAATCGACCGTTTTCTCATCCGGACTGATCAGCCCCGCTCTGGCACCGGCTTCAATCGACATGTTGCAGATCGTCATACGTTCTTCCATTGATAAGTTCCGGATCGCTTCGCCCGTATATTCCATGATATAACCTGAACCAAAACGAACACCGAATTTTGAAATAATCGCCAAAATTAAGTCCTTCGCTGTAACACCTGTTCCAAGGTCACCGTCCACATGAACATTCAAGGTTTTCGGCGGCTTTTGCCATAATGTCTGCGTTGCCAGCACATGCTCAACTTCACTCGTGCCAATGCCAAACGCGAGCGCACCAAACGCGCCGTGCGTTGATGTGTGACTGTCGCCGCAGACAATGGTTTTACCTGGCTGGGTCATACCGAGCTGCGGGCCAATGACATGCACAATCCCCTGATAAGGATGAAACATATCGGCCAACTTCACACCAAAGTCCTGACAATTTTTCTTCAATGTGTCCATTTGCTTTTCCGCAACCTGGTCCGCAATGACATCCCGGTTGTGTGTCGGTACATTATGATCCATCGTCGCAAATGTCAGATCCGGGCGTCGGACGCGGCGATTATTTAAGCGGAGGCCTTCAAACGCCTGTGGTGATGTCACCTCATGCACCAGATGCAGATCAATATACATTAAATCAGGTTTCGCCGTTTCCTGGTGCACCAGATGATTGTTCCAAATCTTTTCTATAATCGTTTCTGGTTTGCCCATCATTCACACCTCCCCATAATCAGACATACATACGGCAAATGCTGTCTGAAACACTCTTAGCTGTTAAATAATCGATAACGGCTGCTGTCATGTGTTCTGTATCCATAAGCTGACCGTTTTCCTGAGGCAGATCTGCTGTGTGATAACCGTGATTAAGCGTCTCCTGGACCGCCTGTTCAACAGCAGACGCTTCTTCTGTCATCTGGAAGGAATGACGCAGCATGAGCGCGACTGATAAAATCATGCCTAACGGATTAACACTGCCCTGGCCGGCAATATCAGGCGCTGAGCCATGCACTGGTTCATAGAGGCCAAAGCCGTCTGAGCGAATGCTTGCAGATGGCAGCATGCCGAGAGAACCGGTAAGAACGGAAGCTTCGTCACTTAAAATATCACCGAACATATTCTCCGTCACAAGTACATCAAATTGATTAGGCTGTGTGATTAATGCCATGGCGGCGGCATCCACGAGCATATGCTCCACTTCAACATCAGGGTAGTCCTTGCTTTTTGCCTCGACTACTTCGCGCCACATCCGACTTGATTCGAGAACATTTGCTTTGTCGACTGATGTGACATGCCCGCGCCGCATGTGTGCACTCTGAAATGCTTTGTCAACAATCCGCTCCATTTCCGCGCGCTGATAACTGAGCGTATCCACAACCGCATCCCCCTGGCCGTTGCGTCCGCGTGGCTCGCCGAAATAAAGGCCGCCTGTCAGCTCACGGATGATAAGCACGTCACTGCCGGCAATGACACTTTCTTTCAGCGGCGAAGCACTCTGTAATGCCGGAAACCATTTGACAGGCCTTAGATTCGCAAACAGGCCCATAGCTTTCCGTATACCCAGCAGTCCTTTTTCGGGGCGTTTAGCCGCAGACACCCCATCCCATTTGGGACCGCCGACAGCACCAAGCAATAGCGCATCAGCCTGTTCGGAAGCCTGGATGGTTGCTTCCGGAAGAGGCGTGTCATAATGATCGACCGCCTCACCACCGATTGCCCGCTCCTCCGTTGTGAATGTGTGGCCAAACTCTGTGCCGACTGCTTGCAGCACGGCTTCAGCCGATTCCATAACTTCTTTCCCGACGCCATCACCTGGAAGCAATGAAATGTGCTTATGCATGCCCTTCTCCTCCTTTATCATGTAACGATCGATCACCGTTATTTATGCGCGGCTGGTTCATCTTTGGCCATTGTTTTCTGGACAATATACCGATTAACGGCGTTTAAAAACGCGTTGACGGACGCTTCTAGCACATCCTGCGCAGCCCCTCGGCCGTTTGTCATTTCACCATTGACGGTGAGCTGGACATGCGATTCAGCCAATGCATCTCTGCCGCGGCCGATGGAACTGAGCTGATAATCTGTTAAGTGCAGTTCTTCCTCAATCAGCGCATCAAGTGTGTTGTACAATGCCTCAACACTTCCCTGTCCAGTGCAGGCTGTCTCCAGTGAGCCGCCATCCGGAGCCGTCAGTGACACTGTAGCGGTCGGGATATTCGCTGTGCCATACTGCACTTGAAACATCGTCAGCTGATACGTATTAACGGCTGACGTATCCGTTTGAATTTCCATCAGGATCGTATACAGATCATCATCAGTCACTTCTTTTTTCTGATCGGTCAGCTGTTTAAATTTGGCGAACGCTTCTTTTGACTTTTCCTCAGACAGATCAACGCCAAGTTCTTGCACCCGGTCCTGGAAAGCATGATGACCGGAATGTTTGCCAAGGAATAATGTGTCCGTTTTGACGCCGACCATTTCCGGTGTCATAATTTCATAGGTTTCTCTATTTTTTAAGACACCATCCTGATGAATGCCTGCCTCATGCTGGAATGCATTGCGGCCAACTACAGCTTTATTTGCCTGCACGTACATGCCGGTTAATTTGGCGATTAAGTCACTGGTCTGCTTCGTCTCATCCAATTTAAGATTGGTTGCATACTGGTAATAATCTGAGCGGACCCGCAGAGCGACAGCCACTTCCTCGAGTGAGGCATTGCCAGCGCGCTCGCCGATGCCGTTAATCGTACCTTCCACTTGCGTAGCGCCATTTTCGACAGCTGCAATCGCGTTAGCAGCAGCGAGCCCCAGATCATTGTGGCAATGGCAGGAAAGCTCCACTCGCCCAATATTCGGGACCGTTTCGCGGATGAAGCGAAACAAATCACCGTATTCAGCGGGAGTCGAATAGCCAACCGTATCCGGCAGGTTGATTACCGTTGCCCCGGCATCAATGACATGTTCGATAATCTGGGCAAGAAACTGCCAGTCAGACCGGGAAGCGTCTTCCGCTGACCATTCCACTTGCGGAAATTTGCTCCGGGCGTAACGGACCATGCTGATGGCGTTTTCCATAACCTGCTCAGGTGTTTGTTTCAACTTATAGGTCATATGGATTGGTGAGGTGGCCAGAAACAAATGAATGCGCGGCTCCTCGGCGTATTTCAGAGCCTCCCAGGCTGTATCGATATCTTCCTGGCGCGTTCTTGCAAGCCCTGTGACGGATGTGTTCTGAATTGTTTGAGCAATAGCTTTAACGGCTTCAAAGTCACCTTTGGAGGAAGCAGGAAACCCTGCTTCCATTCGGTCCACACCCCAGCGTTCCAGTTGTTTGGCCATTTCCAGCTTTTCCTGTTTGGTCAAGTTGACACCGGGGGACTGTTCACCGTCCCGCAGTGTCGTATCAAATACCTTAATGACTGACATGGGCCTTCACATCCTTTTGTTTCGTTTGTTCTTTCGCTTGCAATGGCTGTTTAACAAAAGGCATTAAATCACGCAGCTCCCTTCCGACTTTTTCAACTTCCAGATTCTTTTCTTTTTCATTAATGGCATTATACATCGGGCGGTTGGCTTGATTTTCTGAAATCCAGCCTTTAGCAAATTCACCTGATTGGATTTCAGATAATACATCTTTCATGCGCTCTCTTGTCTCTTCATTAATCACACGATCACCAGAAACAAAGTCACCCCACTGAGCCGTATCGGAAATAGAATAACGCACATTTTCCAGCCCGCCTTCATACATGAGGTCAACGATCATTTTCATCTCATGCAAGCATTCAAAATAGGCAACTTCAGGTTGATAGCCAGCTTCTGTTAATGTCTCAAAACCGGCCTTGACAAGACTCGTCATGCCTCCGCAAAGAACAGCCTGCTCACCAAACAAATCAGATTCTGTCTCTTCCTGGAAACTTGTCTTCAAAATACCAGCTCTTGCTGAGCCGATGCCTTGTGCATAGCCCAGAGCTACGTCACGCGTATCGCCTGAAACATCCTGATGGACAGCGTATAATGACGGAACACCTCCACCGTCTTCATACGTACGGCGTACTATATGACCTGGTCCCTTCGGCGCTACCATAAATACGTTGACATTGTCTGGCGGAACGATTTGCGAAAAATGCACATTAAATCCATGCGCGAATGCAAGTGAATCGCCCTCTTTTAAATGAGGTTTAATACTTTTTTCATAGACCCCCGTTTGAAGCTCATCCGGGAGCAGGAACATCATAACGTTTGTTTCTTGAACAGCTTCAGCTACAGATTTTACTGTAAAACCGTCATCCTCGGCTTTTTTCTGTGATTTACCAGGGCGGACACCGATAATGACGTCATAGCCGCTTTCCCGCAGATTAAGTGCATGCGCATGGCCTTGAGATCCGTAACCAATCACCGCAACTTTCTTCGCCTGCAAGACACCTGTGTCTATATCCTGTTCATATAATACTTTTGCCATTTTTCGCGTCCTCCTTTTTAAATTAAACAAATTGGGAATTGATCTCAGTAATATCTTTGGGCTGCTGGCCTCTCAAAAAGGCTGTCATCCCTGTTTTGGCCAGTTCCTTAATGCCATACGGTCTTAACAGAGCAATCAGGGCTTCAACTTTCTCCGGTTTGCCAGTGATCTGAATGGTCATGCTGTCGCGGCTGACATCAATGACAGACGCGCGGAATGGTGCAATCACTCCCTGAATCTCTGTCCGCTGCTGGCCGCTTCCGCCAACTTTGATCAGCGCCATTTCCCGTGCCACAATTGACTGTTCTGTAATGTCCTTTACTTTTAAGACATCAATTTGTTTATTCAGCTGTTTCGTCAGCTGCTCCACTTTCTGATCATCATTTACCTCCACAACGAAGGTCATTTTTGAAATGCCAGCCCGCTCTGAGTTGCCGACCGAAATACTGTCAATATTGAACTGGCGCTTATGCAGCATGCCGGTAATACGGTTCAAAACCCCTGACTGATCCTGCACATCGGCTGTAATAATGCGCTTCATCGTGTCACCCCTATCATGTCGTGGATCCCTTTTCCCGGTGCAATCATCGGATAGACGGATTCTTCCTGAACGACGCGGCAGTCAATCACCACCGGGCCGTCACAGGCAAATGCTTCCGCCAGCACGGCAGCTGCTTCTGACTCCTGAACAGCCTGCATCCCGCGAATGCCGTAACATTCCGCCAGTTTGACAAAGTCCGGATTTTCCGGAAAAATCGATTCAGAGTAACGTTTGGCATAAAAGCTTTCCTGCCATTGCCGAACCATGCCGAGCGACTGATTGTTAACAATGACCACCTTGACCGGCAGCTGTCTTTCGTTAATCACTGAAAGTTCCTGGGCCGTCATCTGGAAGCCGCCGTCACCTACAACAGCCACAACCAGGTCATCTGGTGCGCCGAGCTGTGCACCCACGGCAGCGGGAAAGCCAAATCCCATCGTGCCAAGTCCGCCTGAGGTTACCCAGCGATTCGGTTTATCAAACGGATAGTATTGGGCCGCCCACATTTGGTGCTGACCGACATCGGTTGTCACGATTGCCTCTCCGTTTGACATTTGATAAATCTGCTCAATCAGCCCCTGCGGCGAAATGAAAGTCTCCTGCCGGTCATACCAGAAAGGGTACTGCTGCCGGTTGGCTTTCAGCGTTTCCAGCCATGATGCCTGCTGCTCCCCGTAGATTTCGGTCTCAAGCAGTGCCTCAAGTGCTTTCCCTGCGTCTGCCACAACTGGAATGGCTGTTTCGACATTTTTGCCGATTTCGGCTGGATCGATATCAATATGAGCAACTTTGGCATTTGGGGCAAAATACTGCAGATTGCCTGTCAGCCGGTCGTCAAAACGCGCCCCGATATTAAGCAGCAAATCACAGTCAACAATGCCCATGTTCGCCGCATAACTGCCATGCATCCCGGCCATGCCGAATGACAAGTCATGTGTTGCGGGAAAACTTCCCAGTCCGTGCAAGGTATTGACGACCGGGATCCGATGCCTTTCGGCTAAAGCCTTTAAGGCATCCGCTGCTTCTGCAAACACAACACCCGCGCCCGCCAGGATAAGCGGTTTTTCCGAGCGCCCGAGTGCCTCAGCCAATTTAAGAATCTGCAGTGGATTTGGCTGCTGATTCGGCTGATAGCCAGGGAGGCAGCAATCAGATGCATCCACATCAGTACTGACAGAAGTAACAGCTGATGCGATATCTTTCGGGATATCTACAACAACAGGTCCCGGCCGCCCGGTTGATGCAATGTGAAAGGCTTCTTTAACGATGCGCGGCAATTCTGCAAGGTCGCGCACTTGATAATTGTATTTGGTAACCGGTGTTGTAATCCCCATCACATCCGATTCCTGAAAAGCATCGGACCCGATGGCGGATGTAGCCACCTGCCCCGTAAAGATAACGAGCGGCAGCGAATCCATCATAGCGTCGGTAATGCCCGTCATCAGATTAGTAGCACCCGGTCCCGACGTCGCCAGAACCACACCCGGCTTGCCGGTAACCCGGGCATAGCCTTCAGCCGCATGCACAGCTCCCTGCTCATGCCGTGTCAGGATATGCTTAAAGGAGGCATCACTGCGGTACAACGCATCATAGATCGGTAACACCGCGCCTCCTGGGTAACCGAAAACTGTCTCGACAGCAGCGGCTTCGAGTGTTTGAATCAGTAAATCGGCACCCGTCATCTTTTCCTCCATCTGTTTCAATTCCTGTTCAGGCTCAGCATTCACGGCAACTCGCCTCCTTTGGTATTGATCAAACAACCAGTACTTCCTCGTGCACCGGCAGTTTGACCTGAATATAAAAAGACCCTTCCCAGCCCCAAATCTGCCACTGGCAGCATAATAGGGGCGAAAAGAGTCTTCTTTCCACGGTACCACCCAGATTTATAGCATTCTCGCAAATGCTACCTTGTCAGCTGACTGCCTTGTCAGCTGCGTTTTTTCAACAGGTGCATGAGTGTGCACCCGGCCATGCCTAATAGGAAATTCTTCCGTTCAGCAAGGCACTCAGAGAAGATGTCGGAACAATATGCATTTCCGGGTTTCCAGCAACCCCGGCTCTCTGGTAATGCATCGGCATGTTCTTTTTTTCCCGTCATCGTGTTTATATTATGAAGTTGTGGTTGTAAGATTTTTTGCTTCTTTTCGAATCATTAGAAAATTAATATTGTCGCTAATCATATAACGTTTTATCCTGCGAGTCAACCGTATTTCAATACTTTTTTGACAGTTTCGATAAATCAGATAACTATGTATGCGTTTACAAGTTCCCTGTGACGGAAAAATAACTGCTCATAAAAATTTTTTAAAAAAATGAGCCCCTTTTGGCTGACATAAAAAAAGGCTGAGACAAAAGTGCGAACCACTTGCGTGACTGAACCGCTCCGAAAAAAGACGTCACTTTCCACGGGCGGCTGATGAGCCTCCGAAGTGCGTTCGCACTCCGGGGTCTCACCTATGCCTTTGCTCCCGCAGGAGTCGCCGTCTTTTCCTCCGCTGAATCGGAGCATTGTTCGACGCTTGAGTTAGTCGCTCTCGTTATGTCCCAGCCTCCGCTTTTTCGTTTAATCTTTTTTAGTTTTGTAGTCTGTTACAGCGCCTTTTGAGGAGCAGGAGACGTTATGGGCATATTTGCCGAGCACCCCTTTCTGATACAGCTGCGGTGCTGTCCATTGCTGTCTGCGCCGTTCAAATTCGGCATCAGATACAGCCGCTGATAATTCTTTTTTATCAGCATCAATCGTCACCTGATCGCCTTCCTGCAAAAAGGCAATCGGTCCGCCAGACTGGGCTTCTGGCGCCATGTGACCGACGACCAGACCATGAGTCCCGCCAGAAAAGCGGCCATCGGTCAGCAAGGCCACTTTTTCACCCAGACCCTTGCCGACGAGCAGACTGGATACAGCCAGCATCTCTGGCATGCCTGGTCCACCTTTAGGACCGGCATAACGAATGACAAGCACATCGCCCTCCAGTATTTTATCTTGTTTGACAGCGTCAATCGCTTCCTGTTCTGTGTCAAACACGCGGACAGGGCCTGTGTGACGGGTCACCTGTATCCCCGATACTTTAGCAACCCCTCCTCTCGGTGCCAGGTTGCCTTTTAAGACGATAAGCGGCCCATCTGTTCGTTTTGGCTGGTCCAGCGGCGCAATGATGGACTGGTCCTCAGACAGAGACGGTGCTTCCGCCAAATTTTCCGCAACAGTCCGGCCAGTAACAGTCAAGCAGTCGCCATGCAGGTAACCAGCCTCATACAGCAGTTTCATAACAGCCTGAACACCGCCCGCTTTGTGCAAGTCCTGCATAACAAACTGCCCGCTTGGCTTCAAATCAGCCAGATGCGGCACCTTGGCCTGCATTCGGTTAAAGTCATCAATTTCGAGATCAACACCGATCGCATGGGCCATCCCCAAGAGATGCAAAATCGCATTCGTCGAACCACCAAGCGCCATCACGACGGTTATGGCATTTTCGAATGCTTCTTTCGTCATGATGTCTTTCGGATAGATACCTTGTTCCAGCAGCGTGTAAACCGTTTTGCCTGCTTCCGCACAATCAGCCGCCTTTTCCTCAGATTCGGCGGGATTTGACGAGCTTCCGGGCAGACTCATACCCATCGCTTCCACAGCGGATGCCATGGTGTTAGCGGTGTACATGCCCCCGCAGGCTCCGGAGCCAGGGCAGGCTTTACATTCAATGTTTTTAAGCTCCTCATCACCAATATCGCCGTTGTTATGCTTGCCGACACCTTCAAAAACAGAAACGATATCGATAGCGTTACCGTTATGTGTTCCAGGTGCAATCGTCCCGCCATACACGAATACAGCCGGCACATCCGCATTCGCAATCGCAATCATACAGCCAGGAATATTCTTGTCACAGGCACCAATCGCCACAAATCCATCAAGGTTTTCCGCACCCACAACCATTTCGATCGAATCCGCGATCAAGTCCCGGCTGGGCAGTGAATAGCGCATACCCTGGGTGCCCATGGAAATACCGTCAGACACCGTGATAGTGTTAAAAATAAGCGGCGTTGCTCCTGCGTCCCGCGCACCTGTCTTGGCGCTGACCGCCAGATCATCAATGTGGATATTGCATGGTGTTACCTCACTCCATGTACTTGCAATGCCGACCATTGGCTTTTGAAAATCCGCATCGTCAACACCAACTGCCCGCAGCATCGCGCGGTTCGGTGCCCGCATTGTGTCATCACTGAATACATGGCTTTTAATACGCAAATCATTGTTGTCCATTCGAAGACCACCTTTCTATTTCGGCATATTATATACTTAATATTTTAATAATTCAATACCTCAATACTGTTTTAATAGATTAGCTGACCGCGAATCGAAGCCCTTCTTATCCGGCTTTATGGTCCTCATCGTCCTGAGGCAAATGGTTGCTCTTTTTGCCCCACCACGTGGCAATCAGCGGACCGGAAATGTTGTGCCAGACACTGAACAGCGCACTTGGAACCGCCGCAATCGGTGAAAAGTGGGCAAGCGCTAATGCTGAGCCCAGGCCGGAATTTTGCATACCAACTTCGATTGATACCGCCTTTTGATCCGCAAAATCAAAGCGGAACAGCTTGCTGATCGTATAACCTATCACAAGTCCCAGTACGTTATGCAGTATGACGACCGAAAGAATTAACAGGCCCGTTGAAAGAATTTCTTCCCGGTTAACCGCTACAACTGCTGAGGCAACAGCAACAATTCCCACAACGGAAACAAGCGGCAGTGCTGCTACACTCTTACTGACTTGTTTGCTGAACAGCAAACGAACAACAATTCCCAGAACAATCGGAATCAGCACAATCTGCACAATCGATGTGACCATATCGGCAGCCGATACGGGAAGCCACTGACTGGCAAGAAGCCATGTCAGCACCGGTGTTAAAATGGGCGCCAGAATCGTTGATACGGCCGTAACCGAGACGGATAAAGCCGTATTGCCTTTGGCGAGAAAGGTCATGACATTCGAAGCAGTACCCCCCGGACAGCAGCCAACCAGAATCACACCAGCAGCTACCTCGGCCGGAAGCTGAAATACAACCGCCAGGCCAAATGCCACCAGAGGCATGATAATATATTGGGCTGCTGCGGCTATGAAAACACTTGCCGGTGCCTTCAGCACGCCTTTAAAATCATCCAGCGTGAGCGTAAGGCCCATCCCAAACATAATAATTCCCAATAGCAGTGTTACGTGCGGGGCTATCCAAGCAAACCCATCTGGAAACAATAAGCTTAAGATACCGAATAAAATGACCCAGATCGCAAATGTGTTTCCTGCAAAGCTGCTGACTTTTTCCAATGTTTTCATGTCCATCCCTCCGAAGTAATGATTTAATAGTCAGATAACTATGGATTCTAACACATCCCATTTTGCTAAGGAAGTCTTATTGTTTAAATATTTATATAATTTAGTAAATACTAATTTTGGGCTTGCGTTTGTGATCAATTTATTCTATGATAGATTTCAACTTTTTACACAAGGGGATGGCGACATGACGAACGAACAGCAATCCATTAGAGTAAACCTCTGCTCATCAGGTAAAGAAAAACCTCAGGCAGATCAGCTGGCGTTTGGGCGATCTTTTACGGATCATATGTTTGTAATGGACTACACGGAGGATGAAGGCTGGCATGAGGCACGCATAGTGCCCTATGCACCGCTGATGATCGATCCGTCAGCTATGGTCTTTCATTACAGCCAGTCCGTATTTGAGGGATTAAAAGCTTACTTGAACGACGATGGCGAGGCTCAATTATTTCGCCCGCAGCGGAATTTTAAGCGGATGAACCACTCCAACGACAGGCTATGCATACCGCCGATCGATGAAACGTTTGCCTTAAAAGCGGTCAAACAGCTTGTCTCGATTGATAAAGACTGGATCCCGCAAGCTGAAGGAACTTCCTTGTATATCCGGCCATTTATCATTTCAACGGAGCCTTTCATCGGTGTAGCACCATCTCGTCATTATCAATTTATGATTATATTATCCCCTGTTGGTGCCTACTATGAAGAAGGAATTAATCCGATTAAAATAGCGGTGGAAAATGACTATGTCCGCACCGTAAAAGGCGGAACCGGCGAAGCTAAGACCGGCGGGAATTATGCTGCCAGCCTGAAAGCCCAGGAGATGGCTGAGGAAGGCATTGCTCAGGTCCTATGGCTTGACGGCGTTGAACGGCGTTATGTCGAAGAAGTCGGCAGTATGAACATTTTCTTTAAGATTAACGGACAGGTCATCACACCTGCGCTAAACGGCAGCATTCTCGATGGTGTCACCCGCAATTCTGTTATCCGGCTCCTGCAGCATTGGAATGTTCCAGTTGAAGAACGGAAAATTTCGATGGATGAAATCTATCAGGCCTATCAGGAAGGAACACTGGAAGAGGCATTTGGCGCTGGGACGGCTGCTGTTATTTCGCCAATTGGCCAACTCGTCTGGCAGGAACACATGGAGATTAACGACGGTCAGACTGGTGCCATAGCCAAAAGCCTTTATGACACATTAACGGCTATCCAGTACGGCAAAATTCCGGATCCATTTAACTGGATCGAAAAAGTTGATGACATCGGCGAAAACACACTAAAAGCAACAAACTAAACATTGAACCAGCAGCACACAGTCAGAGACTTAAAAGAAGATGAGTTCATTTTGATTCATCCTTTTCAAAATGAACTCATTTTTTTGCGTTTGGGCGGCACATGACATAAAACGTTTCAAACGTTCCAGGACTATAAATAGCCCGCTTCAAACTACAAGTGAACGTAACCAAAGCAAATGAAAACACGCTATTCCAAAAATTATCAAACTGATGCTAAACGCTCAAGAGGAAAAGCCCCTGCTCACCTTTCGGCAAACCTGACGTCACGACTGTCATTGGACAGGATCAAGAAAAATTTCTTCTAAGCTACAGCTCCCGCATACTTGTTATGTCGACACCCTTTAACGCCTGGGCTGCCAGCCAGTCCGCTTCCTGATTATGCTGGCGTGACTTAAGATCATACACTGGATCAATCCCCGACCGGTGCAAATCATCTTCAATACGATCGGCCCACTTGTTTAACTCAGTCTCATAACAGGGCCATTCACCCTGCAATTGCTTAATAACCACCTGTGAGTCACCGGCAAAGATCACCGGCTGATGATGCACCTCAAGCAGCAGCAATTCCCGAATGCCCAAATGCAGCGCAGCATATTCTGCTTCGTTATTGGTCTCCAGCTCCTCAACCAGGGCATTCTGGCGCAGGCGCCATGATTTGCCGTTCTGCTCATAGTAGATGACACATCCTAATCCGGACTTTTTCGAATCACGTTCAAAACCGCCATCGAAATAAACTGTCATTCCATGAGGCTCTGTCTGAATAATGTCCAGCTGCTTCTTCAATTGTTTGAACGTCCACCTGCCATCATAGTTATCAAAGAAAGTGAGCTGCGCAGCACGGCCAGTTTTTTCCAGATCTTCAGCCAATAACAGGGCCTTAGCAGCCGGCATTGCTTCCGAGCTGAAAGACGTTTGCGTTCCTTTCGGTGTTGTGTACGTTAATGCAACCCTGACATCCATAGCCGACATCCTTTTAATATAATACTAAAACCAGTATGCCCGTAATGACCTGACGTTACCCTGGCAGCTGTCAGCCGAAAAGCGGCCATCCCTCTTCCACAGCTACTTTCTTAACCGACTTGTCCGGATTAACGACAAAGGGATGTTTAACGAATTCGAGCAAAGGCACATCGCTCTCACTGTCAGCATAAGCCCATGTATCACGCGATTCTTCTTCAGTCAGGTAACCAAATCGTTTCTGGCGGTCCATCCAAGCCTGTACATGATTGACTTTTTCATCGCCATTGACAACTGACCGGACATGACCGGTACACAAGCCGCGCTGATTAAACATTAATTCAGTGCCAATAATATGCACATTAAGTGAGAATGCATCCGTAAAAGCTTTTAGAAATGGCTGAAATGCTCCGGACAGAACAATAATCTGATCGCCCTGGCGTTCATGCTCGTGTATTTTTTCTATCAGTCCCTGATGAACATCGTCCTTGCCGATTTCGACTAAACGCCGGAAAAACTGATCCAGCTCTGCTCGCGTCATGCCTTTAAACGACTTAGCAAAGGCTTCGAAAAAAGACAATTTGAAGGCGTTTTTGCCTTTAGTCAGACCAGCCGTCGAAGCTTTAGCGAGACCTTTTGAGATAACGGTCCACTGTTTCAGGCCAAACGCCTGATTGGCCCCCTCCATAACGACCTTAAATGAATCACCCTGATAAAGCGTTCCATCAAAATCAACTGTTACAACACCCATGACAATCACCTCTGACATCATCTTAATCCAATAGTGGCTGGAAGTAAATGCTCGGGAAGTTTAATGAACCAAAAGAGGCTGCGACATTTCATTGATTGTTTTGTTATGTCACCTCCTCTTTTGGTCTGTCAGTTATGCTTTTTTACCGCGTTTTGACCGGAAGCGCCAGATCAGAAGCGCGGAGACAGCTGCTGCACCGCCAATGACCGGTCCTTTCTTCAATTTGTTATCTTCGGTATAAAGCGCGTCTTTAAGGATAATATTGACATTCTGCGGCCGTTCGGCCAAACGGCGCATAAAGTAGCCAAACCAGTCATCGCCAAACGGAATATAGGTGCAGAAATGATAACCCTCATTGGCGAGTTTTTGCTGCAAGTCATTCCGGAAACCGTAAAGCATCTGAAATTCAAATTGGTCATTAGGGATGCCCTGCTCTTGTATGAATGTCTTCAATTCATTAATGATATGATGATCATGTGTGCCAATTGACGTGAATGTACCTTCTAAAAGCCGCTCTTCAGCCAGCTTTATAAAGTTCCGGTCAATAGCCGCCTGCTCCTGATAAGCTACATCCGCGCTTTCTTTATAAGCGCCTTTAACAATCCGGACACGTATACCTTTCAAATCAGAAAGATCGTCCCCAGCCTGAAGCAGATATGACTGAACAACTGTGCCGACATTGTCATAGTCCTTATGGAGTGTCTTCAGAGCAGCCATGGTAGCCTCGTAATGCACATAGTCCTCCATATCAATGTTGACAAAAATGGCGTATTCTTTCGCCTTAGCCAGAATTTCCCGCACGTTGGCCATACAAAAATCCTGATCGATATCCAGACCGAGCTGTGTCAATTTAACGGAGAGATGACAAGCTACATTCTCCTGATGAATCGTTTCCAAAAGTGTGATGATCTTATCTTTTGCTTGTTCAGCTTCAGCCCTGCTGGCAACAAACTCGCCTAAATTATCAAGTGTGCAGCTGATTCCTTTGGCATTCAGATTTTTAACCGTTTCCATAACACTCGGAATCGTTGTGCCAGCGACAAACTTATCAGCTCCCAGGACAAAGCCCCATTTTTTGGCTTGGGAATTTAACAACTGATTGTTCGACAAGCCGATAAAAAAATCCCGCGTCATATTTGACATGTTCAAAACTCCTTCAATCGTGAATATGGAAGAACCATTCTATTGTAAATGATTTCATGACTCTATTATACTATAAAACACATACAAAAATAAATTGTCGATTGCCGCCAGTTGTCAAATTTGCAAAACATGACGAAGCTCGTATTTTCTGATAAAATGAACGTTATATCAAAGCGGAAAAGGAGACAATCTAACATGGAAAAGACCATTCAGCTCCGTGCAGTCGAAAAAGATGATCTGAGCTTCTTGCACAAACTGCTGAACAATACCGATGTGA
Source organism: Lentibacillus kimchii (assembly GCF_042666895.1). Lineage (GTDB taxonomy): Bacteria > Bacillota > Bacilli > Bacillales > Amphibacillaceae > Lentibacillus > Lentibacillus kimchii. Next base: position 25,434 of record NZ_JBHTGR010000055.1, on the reverse strand, counting down.
TGCATTACTGGTTCAGTGAAGCCCATATGTCGATGGAAAAACTGAAAGAAATGCTTGAGAAAAATAACGCGAATGACCGGAACCGTTCCTTTATCCTCACCGATGGGCAGGAACCATTCGGCTTCGTTGGAATAGCCGATATTGATCCAAGACACCGTCACGCGGAATTCTCAATCATGATTGAACCGGCGCACCAGGGCAATGGGTATGCCGGCAAAGCTACGCAATTAGCGATGGATTACGCCTTTTCAATGCTGAATTTGCATAAACTTTATTTAATTGTCGCCAAAGCAAACGACAAAGCCCGTCATGTCTATGAAAAAGCCGGTTTCCACACAGAAGGTGAAATGACTGAGCACTTCTTCGTGAAAGGGACCTATCAGGATGCCCTTATGATGGGCGTTTTTCAACAGGATTACTGGAACAGACAAAATCATTAGATGCAGCAGCGCAGAATGACAGATGCTGAACGTTAAACTGTCTGCAAGAAAGGAGCCCCAATATGACACAAACTGAACAGCTGCCAGAAGCCATCAGACAATTACTTCAGAACAACCGCCACACGACAAAGGACCGTGCGTTCCGCGAGCTGATCCGGAGTGACCTCTATGTGCCGCCCGAACAGGACCTTTTAATCGATGCCATTACAGCATTAAGCATGGGGAAAAACGTCCTGCTGAAAGGCCCGACCGGTTCCGGTAAAACACGTTTTGCAGAGACACTCTCCAGCTTATTCAATCAGCCTATGTTCAACGTGAATTGCTCGGTTGATTTGGATGCGGAAAGTCTGATGGGTTTCAAAACACTCAGCTACGAAGAAAATCAACAAGTGATTGATTTCGTGCCTGGACCAGTGACGAATGCAATGAAACACGGCACATTTCTTTATATTGATGAAATTAATATGGCTAAACCGGAAACCCTCCCGCTGATCAATGGCGTGCTGGACTACCGCCGGACGATCACCAACCCGTTCACCGAGGAAATCATTACGGCCGAAGATGGCTTTGGCGTCGTGGCAGCCATTAATGAAGGCTATGTCGGAACGGTCCCACTTAATGAAGCTTTGAAAAACCGCTTTGTCGTAATCGATATTCCCTATTTACAAGGTGAACAGCTAAAACAGCTGATCCAGAATACGAGCCGGCTGGAAAAAGGACGCACAATCGACTTGTTTGTCCGCCTTTCCAGTGACCTGATTGAAGCCGTTTCCCAGGGCAAACTGGCTGAAGACGCTGCATCAATCCGTGCTTTAGTGGATGCGTGTGACTTAAGTGCATTTATCCCGCCAAAACGAGCGATTCAACGCGCCATTGCCGATAAACTGGAAGAAGACCGGGAAAAAGAATTTGTCATGACGATGGCCGAAACCTTATTCGGCTAAAATGGGCTACATCATATGGATAGGAGAATCACCATGTTCCGCTTTCGTGAAACAAACGTTGATACCCGGCTATTTCGCCAGCTGCAGGATCTGGCTTCTGTGCTTACGGGCTTCCCTGACATAAACTTCTACTATTCCTATGGATCAGCGATTGATCTTGACCAGTCCAGCATGAAGCTCACAGCAAGTGCCAACTGGGGAATCGGAGACGTCAAAACCCATGAAGCTGGCGCGAAAACAGACATCCTTCTCAGAGCAATTGGAACGTTAACTGCATCCAACATCCGCGATCTGCAGTCGTGCCTGCAAGCGAATAACCATTCCGCTCTTCCGAAATTCGGGAATCAATTGATCACATTACTTGAAAATATCCGCCTGGAAGAATTTATTAAACGCGAGCGTCCAGGCACCACTGAATTATTTGCCACTCGCCGGGTGTATTTGAAACGGTTTTTCACCCAGCAATTGGAGGCTAACATCACACGGAGTCTTGCATTGGATGAATTGTTCTGTCTTATCTACCTTTTGATTGAATCTGATACACCAGACCCTGTGTTCACACAGGCTAACAGACAACAGACTGATCAGCTGGAAACACTGAAACCCCTGCTTTTTCAATTGTTTGAAGCGAAAAGGTCGCGTGATACGGTAGAGCTGGCCAATCAAATACGCGACCGCGTAGAACCAAATTATACTGACATGGCCCATACTTATTTTATTTTTCCGGTTGCAGATCTGACCGGCGGCACAGAAGAAACAGCCTTTGATAAGCTTACACGTACGGATCCACTGGCCAATGACAGTCAAGAAGAGGATCCCAGCACGGAAAAAAGCGAAACGTTCGAGCAGGAATTCGCCACGTGGCACAGTGAAAACGAAAATGCCGACCGCAGCCAAAACTTTATGCAGTTTGATCTGGAAGAAGGAACACGCTCAAGCCTGATGGGCGAAGGTGCTCGTGAAACTGAGGAAGGCGACCAGGCTCTTGCTTCAATGCAAGGCTCATCCGGCAGCAGCGACCAGAATGATTACGCCAATATGGAAGCTATGCCTAAACAGCAGGACCAGCAGCAGGAATCATCGTCCGGCAATGTTTATGGCCGGGAAAACCAGAATGCCGTTAAAATCATAAAAGAAGCCAGAGCGTCGACACCATCTGAAACCGAACAATATGCAGCGTTTGCTGAGGATATCGCACCAATCAAACGCAGACTGTCCCGGACGATTGAAAAAATGCTGGAATATAAACGCCAGGCACCACGGCGTCAATTAACCTCAGGCCGTTTATCAAAAAAACTGCTGCCGGTCGTTACAGATGAATTTCCGCGGCTGTTTTATAAGAAAAACGAAGAATCAAAGGAATTGGATGCTGCCTTTACACTCTTGGTCGATTGTTCAGCCTCGATGTTAGACAAAATGGAAGATACGAAAAAAGGCATTGTACTGTTTCATGAAGTGCTTAAAAGTCTGGCTATCCCGCATACCATTATTGGCTTCTGGGAAGAGGCAACCAGTGTTAAAGATAATTATCAGCCTAATTATTTCCATGTCATTCATTCATTTAATGATTCGCTTTATCAGTCGGACAGTGCGCGCATTATGCAGCTGGAAGCCCAGGAAGACAACCGTGATGGCTTCAGTATCCGTGCTGCTGCTGAAGAACTTTCAGCAAGAAGCGAGAAGAACCGCTTTCTCCTTGTCTTCTCAGACGGGGAACCGGCAGCTGCCGACTATACGGAAAACGGGATAATCGATACAAACTTGGCTGTATCCGAAACACGCAAAAAAGATATCGACGTCATCGGCATCTTCCTTGCTGAGGGAGAAATCGGCGAACAGGAAGACAGCCTGATGCAGAATATTTACGGAAAAGAACGTCTTATGATCCCGACTGTGACCGATCTGCCAGATCACTTCGCCCCGCTCTTGAAAAGATTGCTGCTGAGAACAATATAAAGTCACCCAGTCACGTATAAAATTTTCGAATCTTTCATTCCGGTACGTTCACAATGGTTAGATGATCGCATAAACTTGCGAATAAGAGTTGATACTAACTAACAACACGTATGTGGAATGGAGGGTTCATGATGAAACGCAATAAGCACTTCCGCAAGCATGTTAAAAACATCCAGAAAGAAACAAAGAATACCGTTATTTTAAACGACGTCGCTGGAAGTCCACCTAAAAAAACAAAACAGGAAAACGAAGAGCTGTTGACGCCAGCTGAAAAAGTTGCCACTCATAACATTGACGGCAAAACATGGCAGGATACAGACAAGTAAAGTAGCGCATAAATGTTAACGCTATCATTCATCTATTACGATTTATAACCTGACGGAAAGGGCTGGGACAGCATTTGAGTGATCATTTTACCAGCTGAGTCCCAGCTCCTCTTTCGTTTATATGCCAAATAATCATTGTCTACTGCAGCGCAATTGTAATCACGCCAGCAACCATCGTACAGGCTGCGGCAATCCGGCGTATTCCGAAACCTTCTTTCAGCATAAAACTGCCTAAAATCGTTCCAATCAGAATGCTCATTTCGCGCACTGGCGCAACATGACTCACCGGCGTAAACGTCATAGCAATCAGAACAAGTATATAGGCAAGCTGATTCAAAATGCCAACACCAATGGCCTCTTGTTTATGTTCGCGCCATTCCTGACGGACACGCTGCCAGTCCCGCACGACAAACGGAGTCAGTATAAGCGCTTGAAACACAATACTCCCATAAATCAGTATAAGCGGCTGCATCATCACAACACTGACAGCACCTTTATCGAGAAGCGTATATGAAGCGATCATCACGCCAATGAGAAGCCCATAGGAGACCGGCACCAATGTTGAAGCCTTTTTGATGGCGTCTAAACCGCCTGTTATAACAAATATACTGAATGTGATTAGCAGTATACCGATAATCCCGGCTGCCGAAAGTTTTTCACCATAAATAAAAAAGGCAGCTACGGCTACAATTAAAGGGCCTGTTCCTCGGCAAATCGGATAGATCAGCGACAGATCACCGACTTTATAGCCCTTCTGCAGCAAGAGCGAATAAGCTAAATGAATAAGTGCACTGCCGGCCATGAAGCCCACTTCCAGCCAGCCAATCTGAACACCCTGCAAAACAATAAAGCCAATCACAAAAGGTGCATAAACAAGAAGACTGACAACCATATAAAGCCAGACAAATGTATCGCCGCCTTCCGATCGTTTTGCTAAGTAATTCCAGGTTGCATGCATGAAGGCTGAGACGATAATAAGTGCCAGTGCCAAAATTGACATAAAAGCTCCTCCCCTTTTGCCCAGCAAAACATGAGCTGATAAAAAACAACATATTTTACCATTATATCATAAACTGCTCTTTTTTGGAAAAAATGCCACACAGATCAACACTGCGTGGCATTTATGCTTCTGGCAGGGAGGATTACTGATCTTTGCGCTGATTAGCCGCAGACTGCTGATTTTGCCGTTTAACCTCTGCTGTATTCGTATCACTATAAATATGGGTCCCATGGCCGCCGGTTGTCCGGGCAATCCATTCTTTTGCTTCATTATACGACAGACCGGAACGTTGGCTTTGTTCCTTAACCTTATCGTCTTCATATTGCGCCATAGAAAAAACACCTCCATTACATGATAGGGTTAGTATCTGTAACAGAGGCTGTTTCATAACACCATTATATACCTTGCCTATAGCTTAAGCGTCATTTAACACACTGACAGGGTTAAAGACTTCATAATGCCTGTTCTCACCTGTCGTACCCCACGCTTTAAGGGCGCTGTCAACAGCTTTCATAAACGGTGCCGGGCCGCAACAATAAAAGTCCGCTTTATTTCCGGATTCCAGAATCGACTGCAGCCAGGGAAGATCAACAACGCCTTCTTTATCATAACGCTGGTCTGTTTTGTCCGCATGACTCGGACTGTCATAGCAGACATACGTTGTAATGTTCGAATGCTCAGCTGTGAGTTGCTCAACCTGTTCCTTCATGGCATGGGCAGCACTGTTTTGCGTGGCATGAATATAAGTGACAGGCCGATTCGGTTCCTGTTCAGCAATTGTATTCAGCATCCCGACAACAGGTGTCATGCCGATGCCGCCGCTCAAGAGGACAAGCGGTTTATCCTCGCTTGCGATGGTGAAGTCACCCGCAGGAGCAGAAAACGGCAGTATATCCCCTTCTGCCACGTGATCATGCAGATAACTTGATACGACGCCATCAGGCATGCCATTACGGCCTTTTTCCCGTTTAACGCCTATTTTATAATAATCTTTTCCAGAAGGGCCGCACAAACTGTATTGCCGCATATGTGTGTAAGGTTCACCTTCAATGTCCAGTTTTAACGTCAGATATTGTCCAGCTTTATAATCAGGGATAGAATCGCCATCTTGCGGTTTCAATGTCAGCGTAATGATATCAGGGGTTTCCTGGACTTTTTCTGTCACAATAAAGTTGCGAAATCCTTGCCAGCCACCTTCTTGCTGGAGAGTATCTGCATATTTTTGCTGTTCCAGGTCAATGAACAGATCAGCAATGTATTGATAGGCCTCGCCCCAAGCGTCCATAATCTCATCTGTGGCCGCGTCACCCAGAACATCTTTAACTGCCTGAAGCAATGCCTCGCCAACAACCGCATACTGCTCGGGTTTAACACCAAGCGATACGTGCTTTTCCGCAATGCGCTCCACAAGCTGCTGAATGTTTTCAAGGCTGTCTATATTTTCACCTGCAGCATAGACCGAATAGACCAGTGCTTCCTGCTGAAGGCCGCGTTTTTGATTCGTCTGATTAAATATATGACGAAGCTCAGGGGCTTTAGCAAATAACAGTTCATAGAAATGCGTGCCAATCGCTTTACTGTGTTCCTTCAGAACAGGTGCACTCGATTTTACGATGTTTAGTTTCTCAGTATCCAGACTCAATGTTGGTCCCTCCATCATTGTTTTCATGATCAGGATTGATCCTGTACATATTATGATAAACCCCAATGACGTCACTAAATGTGATCTATGTCACACTTAGACGGGAAGTTTGTGACACTTATGTGAACCATTCAGCTTAACTGTCATTTAAAAAATGGCTTTTGACAAAAAGACTGTGCTACACTAACGTTGTTCCGTATTTGTTTGAACGTGAGGTGGTGCCCATGAAAAAACTGCTGGCTATTCTAGGGTTTATCCTCGTTATGATCACCTGTTCAGCGAGGATATATCGGGATACGTATCATTTTAAACTGAAAGAGGTATTCCTCTCCAGCGGCAAATTGCCAAAGGGGGAAATGCTTTCCGTACTGCAGATCAGTGACCTGCACGACCATGTCTTTGGTCCTGACAACAAGCAGCTCATCCGCACAGTCAAACAGGCTGATCCTGATTTAATTGTGCTGACAGGCGATCTTATCGACCGGAAAACAACCTCATTCAGCAATGTTTTATCACTGATTGATCAGCTGATTGCCATTAACAAACATATCTACTTTGTTCCAGGGAATCATGAATGGGGAAATAATCGAACAAACGCGTTTCTCAGCAGTCTGTACGCGCGGGGCATTACCATTTTAGCCAATCGGAATGTCCAATTGACTAAGAGGGGCCTGACGGTTAATCTGGCCGGTACTGATGATCCGGCAACAGAACGTGATAACCTCGATGACGCATTTTGCGGACTAACCAGCAGCCACTATACCATTTTGCTGGCCCATGCCCCGGAAATCGTCACCATAGCTGACAGTATACCGGCTGATCTGATTTTAAGCGGCCATACGCATGGCGGTCAGGTGCGTTTCCCCTTTATCGGGGCATTGGTCGCACCCGGCCAGGGCGTTTATCCTAAACTGGACAAAGGAACCTATCAGCTTGGTCCAGAACAGTACGTGTACATTGACAGCGGACTGGGCACAACAAGACTGCCAATTCGCTTTCTTAACCAAAGCCAGCTCAGTTTGGTAACTATAACTGGAAAACCTGAAATATCATTCGAACAACCCGATTAAATCGGGGAGTGCCAATCAACCGCCCCGGAAATAGAGCCGCCTTCCGCAGGCGGCCCTAGCACTCGTCTTTAAAATTGATACATTTCGTTATGCCCAACCTTCTCCGGTCATCATGTCTGCACAGGTTTTTTCCACAAACCGAGAATAAGTGCTGCGATAACCGAACCGATCACAAGGGCAAGCAGGAACAAAATTGCGTGATCAGCCAATGGAATGACGAATATGCCGCCATGTGGAGCTGGTATCGAACTATGCCAGAGCTGTGTCAGCCCACCGCCGATAACAGCGCCAATCACGGATGACCCGATGACACGAAGCGGATCAGCTGCCGCAAACGGAATAGCACCTTCTGTAATAAACGACAAGCCCATCACATAGTTCGTCAAGCCTGATTGACGCTCTTCTTCGGTGAACTTCGCTTTAAAGAACGTCGTAGCCAGTGCAATGGCAATTGGCGGAATCATGCCGCCAACCATCACAGCAGCCATCAGACTGCCGTCACCCGTGTCAGTAAAAATACCAATTGAAAATGTGTAAGCCGCTTTATTAAAAGGACCACCCATATCAAGAGCCATCATCCCGCCAAGCAAGGCGCCGAGAATAACGGCATTCCCTGTTCCGAGACCTTCCAGAAAGCTGATCATACCAGTGTTAATAGTTGAGAAAACCGGGTCAATCGCCACATACATCAGCAGGCCAGTCAAAAGTAAGCCAATGACCGGATAAATCAAAACGGACTTCAAACCATCCAGCGACTTAGGCAGATCGCGGAACCAGCGCTTCACTAACAGCATGATATAACCGGCCAGAAAACCGGCGACCAGACCACCCAGGAAGCCGGCATTGCTGTCGACTGCCATAACACCGCCGACAAGACCAGGCATCAGCCCGGGGCGATCCGCAATGCTCATGGCAATGTAGCCGGCAAGGATCGGGATCAGAAAGTCAAATGCATTATTTCCCACTGTATTAAAAAACTTGAATAATTCGCTGTCGTCACTGGCAACCCCTTCAATTAAGAAAGAAATCGCCATCAAAATGCCGCCGCCGACAACAAAAGGCAGCATGTGTGAAACACCATTCATCAAATCTTTATAAATTGAACGCCAAAAAGAAGTGGCTGTCTCGTCCTCAGAAGACGTTTCAGCAGATTCATCTTTATGAAAAATTGGCACGTCCTGGCTGACAGCTTTACTGATCAGTTCCTCTGCGTTATTAATGCCGGCGCTGACCGGACGCTCAAGCACCGGTTTCTGATCAAACCGGTTCATAGCAACATTTTTATCGGCAGCAATGATAACCCCGGATGCCTGATCAATTTCGGACTGAGTCAGCACATTTGCTGCACCGTCTGAACCATTTGTTTCAACACGAATATCAACACCCATTTCGCTGGCTTGCTTTTTCAGAGAATCTTCCGCCATATACGTATGGGCAATGCCGGTCGGGCAAGCGGTTACAGCTACGACGAACGGCCGGTTTTCGGCTTGCGCTGTATCTGCCGCATCAGTATCTGCTTCACCGGATTCCGGCTCTTCCTGTTTGAAAATAGCCTGAACCTCATCAGGTGTTCCTGCATCCATCAGCCGGGCTATAATATCCTGGTCAATCAGTTTGCGTGATAATGCCGCCAATGTCTCTAAATGCGTATCATCCGCACCGTCTGGGACAGCGATCATAAAAAATAAATACGCCGGCTTGCCATCAAGCGATTCATAATCGAGACCGTTTTTGCTTTTCGCAAACAAGACAGCCGGCTCGCTGACGGCATCTGTTTTGGCGTGCGGCATCGCTATCCCATCGCCAAGCCCAGTCGATGTTTGGGCTTCACGTTCGAAAATCGCCTGTCTGAATGTGTCCGTATCGCTCACAATGCCTTTTTCGGCCATGGCATGAATCATTTCATCAATGGCAGCTGTTTTAGTGTCAGCCTCCATGTCCATAATCATAATATCTTTACGCAGCATGTCATAAATAGCCATGTCACTGGTCCCTCCCTGTTAATCGATGCGTTGAATCGTAATGTTTTTGGTCAAATCCTCAATGGCTCCTCTTTCTGCCAGATCATCCGAAAACGCGGTGGCACTTCCGGCTGCTAGACTAAGTAAGAACGCGTCCGTAACATCACCTGTTTCCGCCCATTTGCCTGTGAATCCGGCAATCATCGAGTCACCCGAGCCAACCGAGTTTTTCACCTGGCCGGTCGGTGCCGATCCATGATAGACACCATTGTCTGTCAGCAGCAAGGCGCCGTCACCGCCAAGAGACACAAGCGCATGCCGGGCACCCAGATCCAGCAGTTTTTGTCCGCAGCGACTAATATCCTGCCGATTATGAAGTGTGACGCCAAAGAATTCAGCCAGTTCATGCTGGTTCGGCTTAACAATCAGCGGCTTAAAGCTAAGGGCAGTCTTTAGTGCCTCACCTGTCGTATCGAACACAAGCTGAGCCCCCGTCTGAGCCATGCGCTGGATCAGCTGCTGCCGGAAGCTGTGGCTTAATGACGGCGGTGTACTGCCTGATAAAATCAGCGTATCCTGATCAGATATACCGTCAAGCTGATGCAGCAAGGCATCCGCTTCCTGCGCTGTTATCGTTGGACCAGGAGCGTTAATTTCAGTTTCGGTTTCTGATTTTAATTTAATATTAATTCTGCTGTCATCCTGAATCGGGGTGAAATCGGTGGCCAGCCCTGCTGTCTTTAACTCACCGGTTATAAAGTCACCAGTGAAACCGCCCGTGAAGCCCAAAGCCGTCGTATCATAGCTCAGTTCATGCAGCATCCGTGACACGTTAATTCCTTTGCCGCCTGCAAATGTCATACAGGTGTTTGCTTTATTTAACGCACCAAGTTCTAATGACGGCGTGTGAACAACATAGTCTATGGATGGGTTAAGTGTTATCGTATAGATCATTGCACAGCCTCCATGATGTTTGTTTTCTCTCTGTAATGATTCAAATGCTCATTCAAGCGATCTGTGATGACTGTAATTGCGTCCAGATCACACACTTTGGTAAAACTGATTTTATCCCATTTGCTTTGATCCGCTAACAAAAATGTTATCGCTGCCTGCTTGTGAGCTGTTTGTTTGAGTACTGCTTCTTCAGGATCCGGTGTTGTACAGCCAAATGCTGAATCAATACCATTCATGCCTAAGAAAGCTTTATCAAATCGGTAATAGCTGAGATCGTGTAAACTTTGTGATCCTATCATTGCCTTTGTATCATGCTTAATTCTGCCGCCTGTCAGGAATGTTTCAATTCCCTGATCTGCAAGCATGGAAGCATGCTGAATACCATTGGTCACGACCGTAATGCTCTGATCCGTCACGTATGGCAGTATCGCAAGTGTCGTCGTGCCAGCATCGATATAAATAACATCCCGATGTTCAATCAGACCAGCCGCTTTTTGGCCGATCATATCTTTATTTTGAACGTTTTTGAATGATTTCTCTTTTGTTGTTTGTTCCGTATCGAGCTGGTAGGCTCGTTTGGCACCGCCATGAATTCTGATCAGTTTCCCTTCCGCTTCCAGATGGTCCAGATCACGTCTGATCGTGGATTCAGAACAGCCGATAGCATCCATTAAATACTGTGACTTTAAAATCTGGTGCTGATTCAATTGATCTAAAATTAACTGATGCCGTTCTTCATTTAACATGCCATCAAGCCTCCTAATCATCAGAATACCAGCAAAAACAGTCAAAAACAACCACCAACATCACGATTCCAGCAGAAACCAGCAAAAAAAGCGCGAGGCAAATCGCCCCGCGCTTGTTATACCACCACTGACTGGTTATAAGTTTTCAATATCCGTCACAGTGAAATTCAGTTTTTCGAGTTCCTCCACAACCTGCCTCATCAGACGCTCATCAACATCATCAGGCAAAACAATGCACACGCGGCGCACAAACTGCGAATTATTATTCAGCGAAATCACACTTTGCACATTGCAGTATTTATTAACACCCCGAAGCATACGCTGCAGAGCACCCGAATACTCAATTGTGCCAATCGTGAGCGAATAACTGCCGTTGTGAACGCCCCATGCATTCTCCAGCACTTCGAGGATATTGCCGTTCGTCAAAATACCGAGAAAGTGTTTATCACGATCGACAACCCCTAAAAAGGGAAGCTTTTTAATGGACGAAAACACTTTAACAAAAGAATTGTCCTGATATACAAAACCATCGTTTTGATCCGCTACCAGCTGCTCAATGGAACCAGTAAACTGATTATCGAGCTGTTCACTCAATAAATGAACTTTATAAATGTTGCCGGCATACGTGTGACCGTCTTCATCAAGAACAGGAATACAGCGATAACCTGATTCCAGCAGCCTGTCGAGCACTTGCTGTTTCGCTTCATTAATTGTGGCATAAACGACATTTTCACGCGTGACATAATCCTCTTCAACCAGCATAAAACCCCTCCCATCGATTGACAGACAAAGAACTCAAACACGCCTTTCCATCCCCAGCGAGATAATGACCTCACTTAAGCAACTGCTTAGGTAATCCAATATCTGTTTTATTCTCTGTATTACAAATATTTATACATCAATTTGACTTCTTTGTAAATACCTTATTTATAATCATTAAGAATATACCCGGCATTGATTTAAATTCATAATTATAATGAAATGAAGCCTTACCCGACAAACGAATGCCATCCAGCATTTTTAAATTCACCTGATGATAGATGCAGTTGTCATCTGCCGCTTGAAACAACCCTCCTAACTGCTCTCGACCCGCTAAATGAACGGTCATGTAATAGCTGATGGGCAAGCTCACACAACGGCACAAAGCGATTCCCTGCCATGCAGAACATTTATCACCTCACGAGCGACAAGCATAGCTGTCCGGGACTGCGCTTCATCTGTCAGACCCGCAATATGCGGTGATAACCTGATAGCTTCAATTTGCGCAAGCGGTGAATCACTTGGTACCGGTTCTTGTTCCAGCACATCCAGATAAGCTCCGGCAACTTGTTCTCTTTTCACTGCTTCCATCAGATCCTGTTCCTGCACAATGCCGCCCCTGGCTGAATTTATAATATAAGCGTGCCGTTTCATAAGCGGCAAATTAGCTTTATGAATCATATGCTTCGTTGCACGCGTCAATGGGACATGGACCGAGACAAAATCTGATTCCTGAAGCAATGTGTCAAGTGTTTCCACTGGCCGTACACCAGTTTCTGCCACTATATGATCATAAGGCGTCACAAAAGGATCATAGCCAATAACATCCATACCCAATGCTTTGGCTCTTGTTGCAACACGCTGAGCGATTTCGCCCATTCCAACGAGCCCGAGTGTTCGTTTATTCAATTCAAAACCTGTAAAAAATCGCCGGTCCCAACGGCCTTTTCGCACATCTGCATCTGCCTCGATTAACGGACGGTAAGCATCCAGCATAGCCGCTATCACATACTCGGCAACAGACGTCGCATTTGCATGTTTTGCGGCGATCACCGGTTTATTTCGTACCTCAGCCGCTTTTAAGTCAATATTATCAAGACCAACGCCTAAGCGCCCAATAACTTGTGCATGTTTTGCCGCATCAAGCAGTACCGAATCAACTTGTGTTTCATTACGGACAATCAGCGCATCATAATGAGGCGCCAGTTCAAGCAATTCGTCCCTTCTCCGCCCCAATTCCTGATCATAATCGACACGGCAGCCTTGCCGCTTGAGTTCATTAATCCCATCTTCCCACATTAACTCAGTTACCAGCACCTTCATAGCCTTCACTCCCCATTCGAATTCTGCAGGTCCTTATAGACTATATGAATATACCTCGCACCTTATTAAAAAAACGCGGCTTTCGGTAAAAACCGTAAAGCCACGTTTTAAGATCACTCAGCGGCGTGCAAAACAAAGCACGCAGCCTGGTGATTAATATTTATTCAAATCCCTGTTCCTTGTAAAGCTTCTTAACAACATGCGGAGCAGTCCAGAAAGTCGTCAAGAGTAATAAGGAGACAGGAACAGCTGTGACCACGATAAAGGACTGTAAGGAATCGATACTGTCTTCACCTAATGAAACCAGAACGACTGCGACTAGACCTATCAAGAATGCCCAGAACACTCGCAGCCATCTGGAAGGAGAACCATTACCGGTAATCGCCATTGAAATCGTAAGCGACATCGAGTCCGTTGTTGTAAGAACAAAAACAACCGTAGCAACAAGTAATAGAAATCCAATAATAGTTCCTAGCGGTAGGTTCTGAGCTATAGCCATCATAGCTGCAGGCTGACCGCCATCATTAAATGGACCTGACACAGAACCTGGATTCTTAAGTTCTTCAGAAATACCAGTCCCGCCAATGATAGTAAACCAGAATGTTGTAATAACTGGTGCAACAACTGCAACCGCCGTTACCAGTTCACGGACAGTACGTCCTCTAGAAATACGGCTGACAAACATGGCCATCATAGGTCCATAACCAATGAACCAGGCAAAGAAGAAGACCATCCATCCGCCTAGCCAGGCAAGATCACTACGTTGAGTGGTCATTTCAACAAAATCCTGAACATAGACGCCAAATGATTCTAAGAACGAATCAAAAATGAACATCGTTGGTCCAAGAACTACAATAGCTGCCACAAGAATAATAGATAATATGACATTGTAGCGGCTCATAAGCTGAATACCTTTATGAATGCCGGTAGCAGCAGACACACCAGCTGCAACAACGAGAACCGCAATAATTGCAATCTGTACTGTCAGAGTATTCGGAAGACCGAATAAATCCATCAAAGCGTAGCCCGCTTGAAGTCCGAGAAAGCCAACAGGGCCAATCGTACCAGCTGCAACAGAAATGATAGAAAATATATCTACAATTGCGCCAAATACACTCTTTTTCCGCATGATTTTCTCACCGACAATTGGATATAACAGCGCTCTAGGCTTAAGAGGCTGACCGCGGTGATAATGGGCATACATAAGAACGAATGTTCCAAGCGTTCCAAGAGAAACCCAAGCAAGAAAGCCCCAATCTACAAAGCTTGTTGCAAGTGCTGGAGCAACGGCTTCTGCAGTACCGCTTTCTACATCAAAGTGCGGCGGTGCTGTTAAAAAGTGACTTAACGGTTCCGCAGCGGCCCAAAATACGCCGCCTGCCGCGAGCAATGTACACATAATAATAGAAATCCATCTGAAAGTACTCATTTCAGGCTTATCAACATTACCCAGGCGAATTTTTCCGAATTTGGAATAGCCTAATACCAAAGCAATAATGAACGTTCCTAACAGCAAGACTTGATAAATTGGTCCAAAATATGTCGCCGATAAATCAAAGAAGTAATCGACACCATCCGACACCATATCTTGGTTTATCAAAGCCAGAATGACAAACAGTAGTAATATACCACCACTTATAATAAGGACAGGTTTGTCAATTACACCCTCTGTTTGCTGATTCGAATTCTTCAAAAGTGAGTTCCCCCTAGTTTAAATACCTGCACCATATGCAGCCTGCTAAGCATACCTATGTTTACAGGAACCAGTATTAAATAATATACAATTTTTCACGATACAGGTTCAATGAAAGTGTGTCAAATTTTATGTTATATTTTTATCAAACAGCCTCTTCTTTTTTGGCGTGCCCAGAAACCATTTTATATTCAGCATATACTATGATTTTGAATTTCTACATGATAAAAAACGGGGATGCCGTCTGAAGCATCCCCGTTTTTTATCATTTGTTAAACGATACGATTAATCTTCTCTTGGCACACCATCAAGCCATTCGTCGACTTTGTCAGGATTATCGTTAAGGAAGTTTTCAACCACTTTTTCGACATCCTTGTCTTCTTGATGAACTTTAGGCATCATTTCATTGATCATATCGTACGACTCATCATATTGTTCCAGAACTTTGTAGGCTCTTGGAGCATCATCTTTCAAATCATTACGGGCGACTGTATAAATCTGGTCGCCATCGCCGCCATAGATGCCTTTTGGATCTTCAAGCATTTTCAGATCCAATGAACCGAAAGCCCAATGCGGCTTCCAAAGCGGAACAACAATCGGTTCTTCGTTATCCATAGCTGACTGCAGTTCAGTAAGCATTGCAGCTTCTGAGCTTTCTGTAAGCTCCCATTTGTCCAGACCATATTCCTCAAGTGCCTTCCCGGTATTTTCCATAATACCGGCACCAGGGTCAATTCCAATAATCTTCCAGTCTACTGATTCGCCAAGTTCCTTATTACCTTTCAAATCTTCAACTGAGTTTACATCTTCCATGTAACTTGGAACAGTCAGAGCCAATGGCGCCTGGTCCAGCACCTGATTCACTTTTTCAAGACTGTCACCGTATTCTTCCCAGTAGGATTCGTGGGTTGCCGGCAGCCATGTCGATGTCTGGAAATCAGCGTCACCTTCCGCGACACTTGAGAACATCGGGCCAGCCTCTACCTGTTTAGTATCAACATTATAACCAACTTTCTCAAGCAGCTGGTTTAGCATTTCGGTACTGATTGTCTCACGGGCCCAAGCAACGTAAGGCTCCGTTAATTCTTTTTGACCAATTTCAGGTCCTTCACTTGTTTCTTCAGTGTCTTCGGAATCACTGCCATCCGAAGCATTACTGTCACCTTCCGCTTCGCTGTCGTCCCCGCCGCATGCTGCTAAGAGCATTGACAGCATCAGAACTAATGCGAAAACAGTTAAACGAATATTAAATCGTTTACTAAAAATAAAATAACCCCCTAGTATTTATAATACTGCAAGTCTTTAAATAAATATCCCTCTTGTAATATCTATTTAAAGAAATGCCCAAATCATCCAAAAAGATCTCAACAGCCTTATAATCACGGCCTGACCGTTTTTGAACAACTGTTTATAATCGTAACAAAATACTGACAAAACGTTAAATGAGTATTCTGACGAAAAAGTGATTAAATACGAACATTAATGCGATCCTCTTAATTATTTTAATATATTGCATTGTTTCAAGGAATAAAATGGCTATTTATACATATATGGAGCTTGTTCGTCTTCTTTGAATGATCTAGAAGACTCTATTTAATCCATTATTTTAAATTTTATGTCTTTTAACTCAGCGCATTAATCATGACTCCAGTTCCTCTGGAATCATTAAAAAAGCTTGCGGAAAGTGAAAATAACCGCAAGCTTATTTGTAATACAGCCATTAAATTACGATGCGTCCTTTTGTTCTTTTTCCTCCTTTGATTTCTGTTTAAAACGTTTCGTTTCAAATACGATAATCCCCGACAGTCCAAGCAGACCAATCAGGTTAGGAGCAGCCATCAGACCGTTCAGGATATCCGCCAGTGTCCAGACAGCATCGAGGGAGGCTGTTGCACCAACAAAAATGAACAGAACAAACACAGTACGATAGATCTTGACAGCAGTCGCACTCTTGAACAGGTATTGAAAGCACTTCTCCCCATAGTAGCCCCATCCCAGTATGGTAGATGTGGCGAAAAACAGCAGTCCGATCGTGATTAAATATGGGCCCGCACTGCCTAACAATGTGCCAAAAGCAGAAGACGTCAGTACGCCTGCTTCGATGGATGCGTCCTGCCAATTGCCGCTCATAACAATGGTGATACCAGTAATGGAACAAACAATAAAGGTATCAATTAATACTTGCGTCATGGAGACCAGGGCCTGTCTGCCGGGTAAGTCCGTTTTAGCTGCAGCGGCTGCTATAGGAGCCGATCCCAGCCCTGCTTCATTGGAAAATAACCCGCGGGCAACACCAAAGCGGATAACAGCACCAACCGTTCCGCCTGCGACTGCCTCGCCGCTGAAGGCATACGTAAAAATCGTTCCAATCGCTTCCGGTATTAGATTAATATGCGTTATCATGACAAACAATCCGGCAGCGATATAAAATACAGCCATAATCGGAACAAAGAATGATGTTACCCGGCCGATCCACTTAATACCGCCAAGAATAACCAATCCCGCGAATATGACAAGAATAATCCCCGTCAGCCAAAATGGCACAGAAAATGTGTCGTTCATTAAATCAGCAATCGCCTTTGCCTGTGTCCCATTGCCAATACCAAAGGCTGCAAGGGAGCCGAATATCGCAAACAATACGCCGAGCCATTTCTGTTTTAAGCCGTGTTCCAGATAATACATCGGACCGCCGGCCATATTGCCGTCAGCATCTTTCACACGGTACTTGACAGCCAGTATCGCTTCACCATACTTGGTTGCCATCCCGAAAAAACCAGCTACCCACATCCATAAAATAGCTCCAGGTCCACCCAGAACAACTGCCGTTGCCACCCCGACAATATTGCCAGTGCCCACTGTCGCGGCAGAAGCTGTCATAAGTGCCTGAAAGTGCGAAATATCGCCATCTGATTGTTTGTCCTGATTGCTTTTAGTAAAGGCAAGTTTTAACGCATAAGGCAGCGAACGAATCTGCAAAAAACCAAGCCTGATTGTTAAGTAAACCCCTGTGCCTACCAAAAGTACAAGTAAAGGAACCCCCCATACAAGACCACTCACCTGATCTAAAAATGCTTCAATTTGTGCCATAAGTGCCTCCCTCTTTTTTGTTCTTAGGATCATTTAAATCGTTACGGTCAGACTTGTCTATTTATTACAGTTAAACAGAATTGTCACTAAAATGTCAATCATGTTTTATGATTATTACAAAAATTTACATAGATAAATACTCGCCTCTACAAAAAGCGGCCCCAAACTTTAATGTCTGGGGCCGCTTTTCGTTCATATAACAGCGCCTTTTATCCCTGTTCTTTTGCCTGTTTATCCATTCGGCTGTTTTTCAAAAACATATAGAATGATGCCCCGAATATGATCACGTAACCTAAAACACTGAATAGTGTCGGAATCTGGCCAAACAGCACAATACTCAAAAGCGCTGAATAAACAACCGAGGAATATAAGAAGATTGAGATCTCACTTGCTGGTGCAAATTTATAAGCAAGTGTGATGCCAAACTGACCGACAGTTGCAAAAACACCTGCAAGAATGAGCAGCACCCATTGCTGCCACGTCATCGGTTCATACATAGCAACTGTGAACGGCAGGAGCAAGAGCGTTGTAAACAAAGAAAAGTAGAATACAACCGTGTAATGTTTTTCTTTATCACCCAGGACCCGCAGCATTGTATAGGCACTTGCTGCAAAAAACGCGCCAAAAACACCGCCAATATACGGAAGCAATTCACCCGAAAAATCCGGCTGAATAATGAACAGGGCCCCGCCAAACGCAATGATAACGGCTACAACCTGGAAGCGCCTGGCCGCTTCTTTAAGAAAAATAGCCGACAGAATAATCTGTATGAACGGACTGAGCTTATTCAGCATCTCCGCATCCGACAGCACGAGATGATCGAGCGCATAAAAATTAAGCACCATCCCCACTGCACCAAGGGCTGAACGAGAAAGCAGGTATTTCTGGTTTTCTTTTTTGCCGAATAATCTTTCCTTATTATAGATAACGAAGCCTACAGCTATAATACTGGCGATAATATTGCGAAAGAAGGCTTTCTGTATCGTAGGCACATCACCGGAAAGTTTGACAAAAGCGCCCATAAGCGAAAAACCTAATGCCGACACCAATAATAATAGGATTCCTTTATTGCGATTAGACATAGTTGTTCCTCCAGTTATCATGACAATCAATTTTCACCAAAGGGATATCATAATACAAATTTAAATTGATGAGAAGAAAAATGTTTAACCCCTAGTGGCAGCGGGATTAGCTGCCTGCTTTTTTTCTGAATAAACAATCAGTTCTGCTAATTGGCTAACTTATGCGATTGACTATTACACGACTTGTTTTCATGATATAATAATTTTGAGAAGCACTTTTGATCCAATAGCTTATTTCCCTAAAGAGAGAGCTTACAATGATAAAAAGGAGTGAAATACATGAATCAAAAACAACTTGACCAAATGAAAAATGCTGACGGGTTTATTGCAGCTCTTGATCAGAGTGGCGGCAGTACACCTAAAGCACTTGCTTTATATGGCATTCCCGAGGATCAGTATGACACGAATGAGCAAATGTTCGATCTCGTACATGAGATGCGGACACGGATTATTACATCCCCCGCTTTTGACTCGAACCGTATTATCGGTGCTATTTTATTCGAACATACGATGGACCGTGAAATTGACGGTCTCTACACCGGGGACTATTTAGCCGATGAAAAAGGGGTCGTCCCTTTTTTGAAGATCGACAAAGGACTTGCTGAAGAAGAAAATGGCGTGCAGCTGATGAAGCCTATCGATGACCTTGACGACAAATTGAAGCGGGCAAACGAGCGCCATATTTTTGGCACAAAAGAGCGTTCTGTCATTAAAGAAGCCAATGAAAAAGGCATCAAAGACGTTGTCGATCAGCAATTTGAAATTGGCCAAAAAGTCGTCGATGCCGGCTTGGTTCCGATTATCGAGCCAGAGGTGGATATTAACAGCCCGGAAAAAGAAAAATGCGAAGAACTGCTGAAAGCGGAGATTCAAAAGCATCTAGACAGCCTCAATCAGGACGATCTTGTTATGATTAAACTGACTATTCCAACGGTCTCCAATATGTACAAGGAACTGATTGAACATCCAAATGTCGTACGTGTCGTTGCCCTTTCCGGCGGCTATGAAACGAACGATGCAAATGAAAAACTAAAAGAAAATAACAACCTGATTGCAAGCTTTTCCCGAGCTCTGACACAAGATCTAAATGTCAGCCAGACAGACGAAGCATTTAATGAAACACTTGGAAAAGCTGTTGACTCGATCTATCAGGCATCCATTACATGAGGAAAAATCCTGCATACACCCTGGGCAAAATAGCCAGGGTGTTTTTTTATCTTTCCGCAGCGCATTAAGGGGCAGAAAAATTTAAATCATTGAAGGCTAAACGATTTAACCTGATACCATTAAGTGTTACGATATAATCGTAAAACATAATACTTATAAAAAAGTAATGGAAAACAGGCAGCTGAGTGGTTTATTAATTTATAATTCGCTGCCGGATCAACTACTTAGGAGGAATTCATCATGGGCAGATTAGACGGAAAAGTTGCGATTATTACAGGTGCAGCACAAGGTATGGGCGAGTCCCACGCCCGCAGATTTGTCAGTGAAGGTGCAAAAGTTGTTCTCGCTGATATTCTTGAAGAAAAAGGACAAGCCCTTGCTGATGAACTTGGAAACAATGCTAAGTTCATCAAGCTCGATGTCACGAATCAAGAAAGCTGGGAAAACGTCGTCGCTGAGACTGAAAGAGCATTTGGACTAATTAACATCTTGGTTAATAATGTAGGTATTACAACTACCAAATCGATTGAAGAGATGACGCTGGATGACTATCACAAAGTCGTCAGTCTTAACCAGATTTCCGTCTTTCTAGGTATGAAAACTGCTGTATCATCAATGAAAAAAGCCGAAAATGCATCAATTATTAACATTTCCTCAATGAATGGTCTTGTAGGCGGTGCAATTGGCTATACCGATACTAAATTTGCTGTCCGCGGCATGACCAAATCGGCTGCTCTTGAATTTGCTGATCAGGGCATCCGTGTTAATTCCGTACATCCTGGGGCAATTGAAACACCAATGATTGCTCAGGCTGATACAAAAGAAGCTGTTGCCGAATTTGCTAAAAGCATTCCAAACAAGCGCATTGCTAAACCTGAGGAAGTATCAAATCTTGTGTTGTTCCTCGCTTCAGACGAGTCAAGCTACAGCACTGGCTCCGAATTTGTCATGGATGGCGGTTTAACAGCACAATAATAAGTTAAAACCTAAACAGTTTTCAATATCACTATGCATGGCTGCCACGGTTCCTGCCCACAGCCATGCATTATTTTTGTCGGTATTTAAACAAAATAAAATCCAATGCCCATGATAATATAGGCACCCAATAAGACGGCACCATCAAACCAGTTCGAATCACCGTCCGTTGAGAGCATATTGATTAACAGAACAGCCGTTACCATACCGACCAGCTCAGGCATAGTGAACGTAAGCGGCATCCTTGGGCTGAACAGAAGCGACAGCAAAACAAGAACCGGCAGCACAAACATAGCCACTTGCAATGTGGAGCCGACCGCAATCTCCATAACAGCTTCCATTTTATTTTTATAGGCCATATAGACAGCTGAAACGTGTTCAGCCGCATTGCCAATAATTCCAACGATCATGACACCAATAAATAGCTCAGACAGCCCAAACTTAGCACCAACCACTTCGAACGTATCCACCAAATGATCGGACACATAAGCAACAGCTATCGTCGCAGTAGCCAATATGATCATCGCCTTAACTTTACCCCATTCAGGCGTTTCTTCTTCTTTCTTACTCTCCTCCGCATTATCTTTACCCTGATAGACACCGCGATGGGTAACAAATTTAAACAACATCGCAGCCATATATAACAGAATTAAAATAATAGAAATACCAGCACTCATAACCATTGTATCCTGCTTGTTCATCGTCTCAGTAAACACGACTGGCATTACAAAAGCCACAATGACAGCAAAAATAAGCAGTCCAGCATTATGCCTTGCCTGCTGAACAGCAAACGATTGACGTTTATATTTCAGACCACCCACAAAAAAAGACAGTCCAGCCACAAGCAATAAATTTCCCAGGATAGACCCTGTAAACGAAGCCAGAACAATATTGATCAGCCCAGCCTTAAGGGAGAAAAACGAAATAATTAATTCGACTGCATTGCCAAACGTTGCATTGAGCAGTCCGCCAATTCTGGGACCCATAACGATCGCCAGACTATCCGTTCCTCTGCCAATCACACTGGCCAGCGCAATAATTGTTAAGCAGTAAATAATAAACATCATGACAGCTGGCCATTGAAAAATAACACCAGCAACGGATACCGGAACACCGATAATACTGAGAATTGTAAGTGCTCTGTTCATTAAACAAACCTGCTTTCTTAACCGGGTAAGCTTAGACTAACCATCTAACGGTGACATTATAATTATGTCCAGGGATCTCCACATACATGATTAGCTGGCCAGTACTGGATATTTGCTTTCACGATTAAAATTATTTAAGCTAATAGGAGCAAGTTAAATTTTTTCTCAAAATAAGGAGAAATGGATATGAGCTCTAACATTAAACTTGGAATCGTTGGCTTCGGCAATCTGGGTAAAGGTGCCGCCAAAGCGATCAAAGCAACATCTGATTTGGACCTTGTAGCTGTTTTTACAAGGCGGGAACCTGAATCACTGAATATTAATGAACCTGGTGTACAAGCTGTACATATTGATCACGCTGAGGATTACCAGTCGGCTATTGATGTAATGCTGCTCTGCGGCGGTTCAGCTACAGATTTGCCAGAACAGACGCCGCATTTCGCTAGTATGTTCAATACGGTTAACAGTTATGATACCCATGCTAAGATCCCTGAATTCTATCAAACGGTCAATGACGCAGCAGCCAATCATCAAACAACCGCTATTATCTCAGTTGGCTGGGATCCGGGCTTATTTTCGATTAATCGTGTCATGGCTGATGCCATTTTACCGGAGGGCAAAAGTTATTCATTCTGGGGAGAGGGCCTCAGCCAAGGGCACTCCGATGCTGTAAGACGCGTCAACGGTGTTAAGAATGGTGTTCAGTACACTATCCCATCCGAAGAAGCGATTGAGCAAGTACGCAGCGGTGCTAATCCCGAATTATCAAAGTCTGATAAACATAGGCGTGTTTGCTATGTGGTTGCAGAAGAAAATGCCGACAAAGCCGCAATTGAACAAGAAATCAAGACAATGCCGAATTATTTTGCTGATTATCATACAGACGTTCATTTTATTTCAGATGAAGAATTGGAACGTGATCATGCCAAAGCTCCACATGGCGGGTTCATTATTAAAAGCGGTCAGACAGGCAGCACTAATCAGCAGTTGTACGAGTTTTCGCTTGCATTAGACAGTAACCCTGAATTCACTGCCAGTGTTCTGGTCGCCTATGCACGTGCAGCCTTCAGACTAAGTCAGGAAAAACAATTTGGGGCCAAAACCGTATATGATGTCGCACCAAGTTATATATCGCCCCTATCTGGAGAGGCCTTAAGAAGAGATTATTTATAAATAATAAGATGACACTATAGACAACAACTCCCTGTTACTCAGGGAGTTGTTTTATTATGAGTCCTGCATTGCGGTTGGTATGATTGCGGATGTCAGCTAAAAACAATTTAATTTAACGCATAAAAAAACAGGGTAATCATACCCTGTTTTTTATACACAATTGTTTATCTGCTATATCGATACCTGAGGTGGGGCTCGAACCCACACGCCCGTAGGCACAGCATTTTGAGTGCTGCGTGTCTGCCAATTCCACCACTCAGGCATAATCACTAAGTAGAGGCGGTAACCGGATTCGAACCGGTGATAAAGGTTTTGCAGACCTCTGCCTTACCACTTGGCTATACCGCCAAAGGAAGCAAAAGAGCGGAAGACGGGATTCGAACCCGCGACCCCCACCTTGGCAAGGTGGTGTTCTACCACTGAACTACTTCCGCATGTACTGGCTGGGCTAGCTGGATTCGAACCAGCGAATCACGGGATCAAAACCCGATGCCTTACCGCTTGGCTATAGCCCAATATTGAATAATGATGGGGCGACCGGTGGGGATCGAACCCACGAATGCCGGAGCCACAATCCGGTGCGTTAACCACTTCGCCACGACCGCCATAAATGGAATTATGGCAGGGGTAGCAGGAATCGAACCCGCATCAAAGGTTTTGGAGACCTTCGTTTTGCCATTAAACTATACCCCTGTATTCAAATGGTGGAGGGGGAGGGACTCGAACCCCCGAACCCTGAAGGAGCGGATTTACAGTCCGCCGCGTTTGGCCAGCTTCGCTACCCCTCCATTTTAAAGGTGGCTCGAGACGGAATCGAACCGCCGACACACGGATTTTCAGTCCGTTGCTCTACCTACTGAGCTATCGAGCCAATACTATGTACAATTGAACTTGAAATGGCGGTCCGGACGGGACTCGAACCCGCGACCTCCTGCGTGACAGGCAGGCGTTCTAACCAACTGAACTACCGGACCAGGATGTAAAGCAATTGTCACTGTTATCATTGGTAATAAGCATGAATCATTAATTAAATTGGTTGCGGGGGCAAGATTTGAACTTGCGACCTTCGGGTTATGAGCCCGACGAGCTTCCAGACTGCTCCACCCCGCGATATGAAAATTAAATAACCACATCACATTATATCACTAATAATATCAGTATACCATACCTTACTTAAAATGTTTGCTTACGATGCAATACATATATTTTAAGTGATGGAGGATGCAGGGCTCGAACCTGCGGCTTCTTGCTTGTAAGGCAAGTGCTCTCCCAGCTGAGCTAATCCTCCGGCACATTATATTGCACTCATTTGTATACTCGCAATAACTTATAAAAAGAAATGGTGACCCGTACGGGATTCGAACCCGTGTTACCGCCGTGAAAGGGCGGTGTCTTAACCTCTTGACCAACGGGCCAAATATCAAGAAAATAAATGGCGGAGAGCGAGGGATTCGAACCCTCGAGACCGTGAAAACGGTCTACACGATTTCCAATCGTGCTCCTTCGGCCAACTCGGACAGCTCTCCATGGCTCCACAGGCAGGATTCGAACCTGCGGCTACTCGGTTAACAGCCGAGGGCTCTACCGCTGAGCTACTGTGGAATAATCCAAAAGTTAGCACTCAGTTGCAGTTGAATGAAACTGCCTGGCAGCGTCCTACTCTTGCAAGGGTCAAACCCCAACTACCATCGGCGCTGGAGAGCTTAACTGCTGTGTTCGGCATGGAAACAGGTGTGTCCTCTCCGCTATCGCCACCAGACCTTATGCTGTTCTTTTATTCTAATGAAGCACAGAAACCATTATAAGCATTTTTAATTCAAAATGCAAGAGGTTTTTTAAACCTTTGCACCCTGAAAACTAAATAAGAGAACCATCAAGCTGCAACCTGTTAGTTAAGTCCTCGATCGATTAGTATCCGTCAGCTTCACGTGTCGCCACGCTTCCACCCCGGACCTATCAACCTCATCGTCTTTGAGGGATCTTACTCA
>NZ_JBHTGR010000054.1:0-18281 GCF_042666895.1 Lentibacillus kimchii | reverse complement strand
AGGCTTTGATCCCACCAACTAACTAATGCGCCGCGGGCCCATCTGTAAGTGGCAGCCTGAGGCCGCCTTTCAATCCCTCACCATGCGGTGAGAGGTGTTATCCGTTTTTAGCTCGCGTTTCCACGAGTTATCCCGGTCTTACAGGCAGGTTGCCCACGTGATACTCACCCGTCCGCCGCTCGTTCCACAGGCATCACCCCCGAAGGGGATCTGCTTGCTTCCCGCGCTCGACTTGCATGTATTAGGCACGCCGCCAGCGTTCGTCCTGAGCCAAGATCAAACTCTCCAATAAATAAGAGAGATGCAAACGACTGACACCGATCAATCGTTTTATCTCAGCGTTCATAATGTCTCAAAAAGCTTCATCCAATCATATGAAGACATATGACCGGGAGCCTCTTACCTGACATCTGTTTCAGGCTGGTTGTTTTGTTCAGTTTTCAAGGAGCAAAATGGGCCTGGGTGGACTCGAACCACCGACCTCACGCTTATCAGGCGTGCGCTCTGACCAACTGAGCTACAGGCCCCTTAATGGAGCGGGTGATGGGAATCGAACCCACGACATCAGCTTGGAAGGCTGAGGTTTTACCACTAAACTACACCCGCATAACTGCTTATATTTTAAATTATTTCATTGCAAACTCGCTGGTCGGGAAGACAGGATTTGAACCTGCGGCCACATGGTCCCAAACCACGTGCTCTACCAAGCTGAGCTACTTCCCGTAAATATGGTGCGCCCGAGAGGATTCGAACCTCTAACCTTCTGATTCGTAGTCAGACGCTCTGTCCAATTGCGCTACGGGCGCGTTAAAGCGACATTCTTTATCATATCATAACACCAAGAAATCGTCAATAGTTGATGTTAATGCGGCCGAGAGGACTTGAACCTCCACGGGATAAATCCCACTAGGCCCTCAACCTAGCGCGTCTGCCATTCCGCCACAGCCGCATATGGATAAGATAATCCTCATAATACAACAGCTACAGAAAAACTGTGAAATGCGGATGGAGGGACTCGAACCCTCACGTCGTAAAGACACTAGATCCTGGGTCTAGCGCGTCTGCCAATTCCGCCACATCCGCAAAAAGGTGAGCCATGCAGGGATCGAACCTGCGACCCTCTGATTAAAAGTCAGATGCTCTTCCAACTGAGCTAATGGCTCATAGATAGACTGCAGTATTCATAAACTTTTTCAAACAGTTGATTTGAAATCGTCGCGTTGTAAAGGAAAACGGCGAAGTAAAGAAAGCCTCTTTTAAAATGGCTGGGCTAGCTGGATTCGAACCAGCGAATCACGGGATCAAAACCCGATGCCTTACCGCTTGGCTATAGCCCAACGATAGCGGTCCGGACGGGACTCGAACCCGCGACCTCCTGCGTGACAGGCAGGCGTTCTAACCAGCTGAACTACCAGACCAACCAAAAAATGAGGGATGACCCGTACGGGATTCGAACCCGTGTTACTGCCGTGAAAGGGCAGTGTCTTAACCACTTGACTAACGGGCCATATTCTGGCGGAGAAGGAGGGATTTGAACCCTCGCACCGGGAAAACCGGTCTACACCCTTAGCAGGGGCGCCTCTTCAGCCACTTGAGTACTTCTCCTTATATGGCTCCACAGGCAGGATTCGAACCTGCGGCTACTCGGTTAACAGCCGAGGGCTCTACCGCTGAGCTACTGTGGAATAAGCGATGTGTTTTTCGTCGAAACAATCGATCTAACGAATGCGACGGAAATTATAATACAATATATAATCTTTAATGTCAATGCATTTTCAAAACAAAATTTCAAGATCTTTTTAGTGCGTTGTTTAAACACACTTTTTTAAGGCTTGTATAACTTAACATGGAAAACAGGTTTCGTCAATAATCCTGATGAAATTTAAAACATATCTGGTTTCAGGCCCCGCCATTAAGCATAACTAATTGTCCCCGGCATTTCCCGCATCTGTATTTCGTAAGATTAATCCGGCGTATTCGTTCATAAATATAGCCGCATTGTCCACACTGATAACGGTATTTTGGACGCTTCTCAGCCGATGGCAGCGGCGAACAGTGTCTCGGTGAGCCCGTCTGTTTTAACAAAGCTTTAAAATCCCGGTCGCCATGACGATAGCCTTTCCCTTCGATATGAAGATGATAATGACAAAGTTCATGCTTGAGAATCCCCATAACTTCTTCTTCACTGCTTTCGAGTACATATTTGGGATTCAGCTCAATTGTTTTAGCTGCTGGCATATACCGCCCGCCCGTTGTCCTAAGCCGGTGATTGAATATCACGTCGTGCGAGAAAGGTTTATGGAAATAGTGGCGGGAAAGACGATCAACCAGGTTATACAACTCCGCTTCATTTAAACTGTTCACTTGCAAAACCGCCTTTACCAATTGTCAGGGGACTCGATACTGACGCCAAACGCACAGGCTATCCATGTTAAACACCTGTGCGTTTGGTATAAAAGTCTCCGATCTGCCGGCTATACTGCTGGCTCCGGCTGCACCATCGACAAGCCGATGCGCCCTTTTGCCACATCAATTGTCTCTACCCATACAGTCACAACATCACCGACGGAGGTTACATCCATTGGGTGTTTTACGAACTGCTGCGACATTTTCGAAATATGCACGAGACCATCTTGTTTCACGCCAATATCCACAAAAACGCCAAAGTCCACGACATTGCGAACCGTTCCCTGCATTTCCATGCCTGGCTGCAAGTCTTCCATGGTCAAAACGTTTTGTTTTAATAACGGTTTCGGCAAATCATCACGCGGGTCACGTTCCGGCCGGCTGAGGGCGTTAATGATATCCTTTAAAGTGGGAATGCCCAGGTCCAGTTCATCAGCCATGGCATGAACGTCGACCGCCTTGAGCCTGTCCCGCAATGCTTCGGTGCCGATATCGGTTTTTTTATAGCCAATTGTGTCGAGCAGCTGATCAGCCTGCTGATAGCTTTCAGGGTGAATTGGCGTCCGGTCAAGAGGGTTATCCCCGTCAAACACACGTAAAAACCCAATCCCCTGCTCATAAGTCTTTGCTCCAAGTCGCGGAATCTTTTTCAGCTGGCTGCGGTCTTTGAACTTGCCGTCTTCATACCGTTTCGTCACGATATTATCAGCGACCGTCTTGCTTAAGCCGGATACGTATTGCAATAACGATGTTGAAGCGGTATTAACGTTGACACCCACCTGGTTAACGGCCGTACCAACCACAAACGTCAGCGATGCATTCAGATCCTTCTGGCTGACATCATGCTGATACTGTCCGACACCAATAGACTTCGGATCAATTTTAACAAGTTCCGCCAGCGGATCCTGAATCCGTCTGGCAATGGAGGCAGCACTCCGTTCCTCTACCTGCAGATTCGGGAACTCCTCACGTGCCAGTTGAGACGCCGAGTAGACACTCGCACCCGCTTCATTGACAATAATATAGGAGACATCCAGAGCGTGTTTGCCGATAACGTCGGAAATAAACTGCTCCGTTTCCCGTGAGGCTGTGCCGTTGCCAATTGCTATCAATTCAACCTGGAACCGGTTGATCAGATCCAGCATAGTCTTCTCAGCTCCAGCTGTATCATGTTTCGGCGCGGTCGGGAACATAATGCCTACTTCATGCACCTTACCTGTTTCATCGACGACGGATAGTTTGCACCCTGTCCGGTAGGCTGGGTCAACGCCCAAGACGGTTTTTCCTTTAAGGGGCGGCTGCAATAGCAAGTTTTTAACATTTTTCGAGAAAATATCAATCGCTTGCTCATCCGCCTTTTCTGTTAAATGACTGCGGACTTCCCGTTCAACGGCAGGTTTAATCAGCCTCTGAAAGCTGTCAGCAACAGCGCTCTCCAGGATGCTTTTTGTTTCCTTATTCGCTTCACCTGTGATTACATGGCGCTTTAGATAAGCCAGAATATGTTCATTCGGCGGCTCGATCGACACTTTCAGCACGCCTTCTTTTTCACCGCGATTCAGTGCCAGCGTCCGGTGTGATACCAGCGAGCGCAGGGCCTCAGAAAAGTCATAATACATTTCATAAACGTAGTTCTCGTCTTTGGTTTTATCCTTTGCCTCAGACTGGATACTGCCGCGTTTAAATGTATCATGACGAATGGACTGGCGGTAAGCGGGATCGTCAGCAATCCATTCAGCCAGGATATCATTAACACCCTGCAGCACATCGTCAATTGTATGTAAGCCCTGCTCCTCTGACAGATACGTTTCCGCCTCGCCGGTGACATCTTGAATCGACTGGTCCCAGACACGTACTGCGAGAGGATCCAGCCCTTTTTCTTTAGCTTTTGTCGCCCTGGTACGGCGCTTTTGCTTGTACGGGCGGTACAAATCTTCAACCCGCTGCAGCTGTGTGGCCTGGTTAATCGCCTGCTTTAATTCCTCTGTCAGTTTTCCCTGTTCATCAATCAGACGTATAACTTCTTCTTTACGCGCAGCCAGATTCATAGCATATTGCCACTTATCCTGAATCAGCTTTATCTGCACTTCATCAAGTCCGCCTGTCGCCTCTTTCCGGTAACGGGCAACGAAAGGGACTGTATTGCCTTCGTCCATTAATGCAATCACACGTTTCACGACAGATATTTTCACATCAGCTTCCTTGGCTACCCATTGTTCCAGTTGTTCTTGCATAACGGTTCCTCCTTCATGACGCACGCAACGAAGCATGACCCGTCCCAAGCGGGAAATTGTTCGTTCACAGCCTGACTGGCATCCAGCAAGGAAAGAGCTCGCTGCACAACGCTTTACGTCTGATTTTTCGAGATAGTACCAGTTTACCAAAAAACAGCCGAAATGAAAAAAGCCGGCCATTTCAGCCGGGCTTAACTGTCATATCTTATAGCGATCAGTGTCGTATCATCCAAACACGTTCGTTCATCGGTATAATGGGCAAATGTCTGCACAACCTGATGCACATCCGGATTCAGCAAAAAGCGCCGCGACAAGTCACGGTCCGTTACGCCATCCGAAAACAGAATAAAATTCATCCGGGCAGTCATAGGCTCATGCAGCACTTTAAATGACTGGCGATGACTTCCCAGATAGCCGTGATCAGGTATGTTGCGTTTCTTTTTGCCGTCCTCGGGAATCGCAAGGACCCCAATGTTTCCGATTGAAGAAAACGAATACTGCTGCGTCCGAAAATCGATTCGCAAAATCCCGACAACCGCCCCGCGCTTGCCTGCCAGCTGCTTATTGCACTTTTGCAGCAGCTGTTCGACCGTTGCCTGCAAATGTTCTTGAATAATTGTGATCACCGTTTCAGAGGACTCCCTGGCATATTCACCGCTGCCCAGACCGTCTGCCAGCGCGCAGACATATTCATCGTCAGTCACCGTGTAAAAATAACTGTCCCCGCAGCAGTTCTGATTCTTTTTGTTCCGCTGGAAAACAGCTGTTTCGACTTTAGGCGTCTGATCAGTCAATCGAGCATCTCCGTACTTTCTTCAGTTTGTAATGCTTCACGGAGCTTGCGCAATGAACGGCGCTGCAGACGCGAGACATGCATCTGTGAAATGCCAAGGTGATCACCGGTTTCCTTTTGACTCAAATGGTCAAAGTACGTGCAGCGCAGCACGTCCTGCTCCCTTTCTGATAACACGGGCAGTATGTTCTCCAGAAGCATACGCTGGTCAACGTTGTCAAACCCGCTGTCACCACTTCCGATCAAATCCAGCAGTGCAACGGTGCTGCCCTCTGAATCGGCCTCAACCTTCCGATCAACGGAAAGAGCTTTATAGCTTTTGCCCATCTCCATGGTTTCCAGCACTTCCTCCTCAGAAACCTCAAGATAAGCGGCTATCTCCGGAACAGTTGGGGATTTTTGATTCTCAGTTGTTAATTCATCAATCGATTTTCTGATTTTCGGACCTAATTCTTTGATCCGGCGCGGCACATGGACACTCCATGTCTTATCACGGATAAACCGTTTAATCTCACCTATAATTGTCGGGACAGCAAACGACTCAAATGTTTTCCCCACCGATGGGTCATACCGCCTGACAGCAGCGATTAAACCGATCATGCCCACCTGTGTCAGATCTTCTTGAATGCTGCTGTTTTTCGAATACTTCCGGGCGATGGATTCAACTAGATTCTTGTAGGTTAAAACAACTCTTTCCTGCAGGGATTCATTTTGAGGGTCGTTTTGCAGGGCTTCGACTAATTCATAAATGTCATCTTGTTCCTTATCGGGTTGTTGGGATCTGGTCGTCATCAACACCCACCTCAGTTTCATTCAGGAATTTCGTCATTAGAACTATAGCTCCGTCGTCGTTTGTAATTTCCAATTTATCCATTAATGCATCAATCAGAAAAAGACCAAAGCCATTTTCCTGCAGTTCTTCAACTGACTCGGAGCCTTTGTAAGGCCCAACGCCTCCTTTTAGTTCATTTAGGTCAAAATGGTCGCCGTGATCCGCTACAACAGTCTCCAGACGATCCTGGTAGAGGCCAAAACCAATTGTTACTTCACCTTCGCCGTTCTTGTTATAGGCGTGCTCAACGGCATTCGTAATGGCTTCGGAAACAGCAACTTTTAAATCTTCAATCGCATCATAGGCAAAACCCAGACGGCTGGCAATCCCTGAAATACTGAGACGGACAACCCCAACATAATCTGCTTTAGCGGGGATTTTCATTTCGATAAATTCATGGTCTTTCATCGCTCATTCCCACCTTGAATGGCCGTATCAATCGTCATAATCTGATCCAGCCCTGTAATCCGGAACAATCTTAATACACGGTCCTGCAGATTAATAAGACGCAGTTCGCTGTTATGTTCTTTTGTGGATTTCAGGGCACTGACAAAGATACCCAGTCCTGTACTGTCCATATAATGAACATTTTCCAAATTGACTTCTGCCAAATGATCTTCCGTCTTGGTCAATGGCAGCAATGCTTCTTTTAACTTGGGTGCTGTATAAGCATCCACTTCACCGGACAGGTTCACAACAGACTTATCCGTTTCTTCAGCTACGTCTACTTGTAAATCCATATGCTTCCTCCTCTGGCTAGCGTTCTGCGTTATTTATGCATGTAGTTACATGTTCCCTGAGCTCCGAGCGATTAAACGTCTTTTCGCAGCACAACCAAGGTAAAATCATCACGCAATTGGAAATCCTGGAGACGTTCAAAATGCTTATAGACTTTATTCACCATTTCCTGTGCCGGAAGATCAGCATACTGCTCGATCACCTCAAGGACTTCATCCGTCTCAATAAAACGGTCACCCTGGCGGCATTCGGTCACCCCATCTGTCAAAAGAATCACCATATCACCCTTATGGATAATCCGTTCATACTGGCGGTACTCTGTATCGGGCAGGACACCGAGTATCAGACCTTTCGCCTTAATTTCTTCAAACGTCTGTGTTTGAGCATCGTAATAAAAACCCGGTTCATGACCCGCGGATGCATAGCGTATGCTGCTTTCCTCAGGCAGGTACTGAGCATAAAACATGGTGATAAACATACTCGGATCAACATTCTGCTCAACGACACGGTTCACATTCTTTAAAATATTCTGCGGGCTCATGCTTGCCTCGGGAAGACTTTCCATTGAATATTTGATCATGGACATACATAAAGCTGCCGGAATGCCCTTGCCGATCACATCGGCAACTGTGATGCCCAGTGTTCCGTCAGCACCAGACAAAAAGTGATAATAATCCCCGCTCATTTGATGGGCTGGGACACTGATAACACCAATGTCCAGACCGGAAATATCAGGGGTTTCGGTCGTCAGCAGTGTGTCCTGCATATTGGCGGCAATAGCAATTTCTGACTTGAGTTCCGATTGTTCCTCCCTCAGTGAATAGTATTCCTGGTACGTAATGCCATAGGCAATCATGATTTCCAGCAAAAAATTCAGCGAGTAGCGGAAGTTATCCGGTATAGCAGGATACAGCTCTGACATCACCCGAATATGAAGATTGATAATTTCTTCGGGCGGTACATTGTTCTGAATCAATTCCTTGCTGATTTGCTCGGCACCATAGAGCGATTCCTCATCCTGTGTTTCAATATAATGTTTTAATAATTCCCTATAGTGGCTGATATCTGTACTCGGAACTGCCACAGTCTATATCCCCCTCTCCCTCGCATAATTGGACAACAAAAGGGAAGCATACCGGCACCGGGGTCCTTCCCTTTTATCGTTCTTGCATAA
The DNA here is from genome assembly GCF_042666895.1 of Lentibacillus kimchii. Lineage (GTDB taxonomy): Bacteria > Bacillota > Bacilli > Bacillales > Amphibacillaceae > Lentibacillus > Lentibacillus kimchii. The sequence continues at coordinate 10,104 of NZ_JBHTGR010000054.1, read as the reverse complement.
GCATGGTTATCGCAATTGTTTCATCGCCCGAATATCAGTTCCTTTTCCCTCTTCGGACTGAATGTCGAATTGATCAACTAAGCGTTTTACGCCAGGAAGTCCTGCACCAAGGCTTCCTGATGTGGAATAACCGTCCTCCATGACCTCACTGATGCTCGCAATGCCCGGACCGGCATCGTGAGAATGAATCGTTATCCCGTCTGGCTTCGAGTGGGCAGCTTTGTCAAAACATATTTCGCCATTCACGGCATACAGATAGATATTCCGGGCAAGTTCAGATATTGCCGTGGCGATGCGCGCCTGATCAACTGTTCCAAAACCGATATCGCGCGCCATGTTCCTGCCAATCTGGCGTGCCTTGACGATGTCCCATTCATTTTTAATTGGCACACAGGACTGGGCTGTCATACTTAATCCCCCAATTCCTGATGCAGTTTTTTCAGTCCTCGCTCTAAGTCTAAGGCCGTTTGGACATGCTGCAAATGCACGCCTAAGTCATTTAAGGTGATCGCAACAGAAGGCTGGATCCCGGTTAACACAACACGCGCCCCCATCAGATCTGACATGGCAACAACATCACTGAGCACCTTGGCGATAAACGAATCAATCATTTCCACTGACGTCAGATCAATGACAACACCTGAAGCACCTGTCGTGTGAATCTTGTTCAGCAAATCCTCTTGAAATTGCACGGCTGTCTTATCATCCATTTCCTCTTGAATGGAAATTAGTAAATAGTTATGAAGCTTTAAAATTGGAATTCGCATGGTATCACTCCTCACCAAGTGAATCGATCAGATTTTCCACCGGCTCATTCTCCTGGCTGACATCAATGACTTGGCGGCCTGTCAGTTCCAGTGCTTTAACAAATCCTTTTTTAAGTGAGTTCTGGGTCGGAAAACTGCTCAGATCAATACCAAGGTTAACAATCGTCTGGGCAATCTCCGGCCGGATACCGACAAGAATACACGTTGCCCCAACCAGACGCACGGCATCCGCTGCCTGAATAATATGATGAGCCACCATCGTGTCCACAACGGGAACGCCTGTGATATCAATTAACACAACTTCTGAATCATGCTCAATCACACCGTAAAGCAAGTTTTCCATAATGGACTTGGCACGTTCTGTATCAATGGTTCCGACCAGCGGCATAACCGTAATGTTATCCATAATTGGAATAAGTGGAGCAGCCAACTCCTGCAAGGCATCACGCTGCAGAGACAGAATATTTTCCCAGTTGCCTGAGTACTCATTAACCAGCTGTCTGATAACGGGCTCGATCCACGTATCCACGCTCCGCAGCAGCTCTGAGATAAACTGTGTATCAATCGCTTCAGACCGACTGAGTATAAAGTCAATGGCGACGCGCCTGAACTCCTGCAGCCCATCTGTTATGTAGCTTACTTCCCAGCCCAGATTCACCAGTTTTTCGGCGAACTGTTTGAGCTGCTCGGTATCGCCCTCACTTTGAATACTGTTGAAAATAACATTCGCAAATTCCTGATTGGTACTTTCCAATAACTCATCCGGCACACTGAATGAACCACTGGATTTGGTGAGTAAATCAACCTCTTCAAGCCAATTTTCGACAATTTGATCACTATTATCCAATACGATTTTTTTGAACGTCTTATCCATTTGATCCTCCCGCTTGTCCCAATAGGCTGTCGTTATTCTGCATTTACAGACAGCGTACCATAAATTCTGTTCAATTTCGATACTGACGAAAAACGATGGTTTTCCCACCCCGGGAAAACCATCGTTTTTCTAACAAACCGTTCAATGATAAGACATCATACGTCACCTAAACAGGCACCCCGTTGCGGGAGGCTGCCTATTAGTCATACATGTCTTTCAGGCCAAGACTGATTTCTAAAGCCTTATCTATCTTTGCCATCATATGATTATCAAGCTTTGTTATCTTATCGGTCAACCGCTGTTTATCCAGGGTTCTGATTTGTTCCAGCAATATAACCGAATTACGTTCAAATCCATATCTTTTCGCGTCGATCTCCACGTGCGTCGGGAGTTTGGCCTTCTGAATCTGAGCAGTTATCGCAGCAACAATCACCGTTGGACTAAACCGGTTTCCGATATCATTTTGCAGGATCAATACCGGACGGATGCCTCCCTGTTCTGATCCCACGACCGGGGAGAGATCGGCGAAATAAACTTCGCCTCGTTGAACGATCACGTGCCTACACTCCGATCACTGTGCGCTGCAGGTTATTTTTTTCAGCTTCTTCTTCCGCCTGAAAAGCTTCTGAAGCGATAGTCAGATTAATATTGGCCATTTCCATATAGCCTTGCTGCATTGACTCACAGAACTGCTGGATATGCTCTTCTTTTTTATATTCCAGATAGTTTCTTGTTGCCTGACAAATGAAATCACTCAAATCGCTATTTTCGTGTTCCATAAATCCATCCACCTCATTTAGCAGGTTCTTGGGTAAACGTACTGAGATTTCCTGTAAGCTTTCCGACAAAACCATGCACCTCCGACAACTGGTAACGATCTAGATTGAATTCTAATCCAATAGTATCATTGTCGGGCCCATTTTGCAAAGGCTTATCGGAACAAATCTGAATACGCGTTTCAGAGCACTCGTCCCCATATGCGGCTGTTCTGAGTGAGTTTCCAGCGATGCTTCTGAACTGGTTAGAACCTGACTTACATAGTTTGGGCTTCCTGTCTTTATGTTATGGTAAATCAGTTAATTTATGCCTGGATCTTTAAAATTTATGCCTCCATTACCTATAAATTCTGGGCACACGCTCTGCTATCATACAGGGGACTTCATAGCTGATGGTGTCGAGTTTGGCCGCAATGTCGTCAGCTTCAATAATGTCACTGGCCTGCCTGCCAATTAACGTGACCTTCGTACCAGCGGGGTATGCCTGATCCAATTTAATCATCGTCTGATCCATGGTAATGCGCCCCACAATCGGCATCCGTTTGCCATCAACCAGGACATCCATGCCCTGCAGCTTGCGGATCCAGCCGTCCGCATAGCCAATCGGTACGGTGCCGATGAATTCTTCTGCAGCCGCTGTATAAGACGCACCGTAGCTGATGGATTCACCAGCTGCGACTTTTTTAACATACGTCAGTCTGCTGTGCAGGGAAAAAGCCGGCTCCAGATCAATCGTCTGCTCATCTCTCACAGCGTCTGACGGATAAATACCATACATGGAAATCCCAAAACGAATGCCGTCATACATGTGGTCCGGAAAACGGATCGACGCCGCACTGTTTCCGGTATGAACCATGACCGGTTCATACCACACCGCTTTGAAACGTTCCCACAGCTCGGCAAAGCGGTTCTCCTGCATCGCAAAATAGGTGAGGCCTGCTTCATCGGCGGTGGCAAAATGCGTGTAAATGCCGGTCAGCTGGACAGACCGGCTCACCTGCATAGCCTCTGCAACCTCGTCCAGTTCTTCTTGAGTCCGGAGGCCAGCGCGTCCCATGCCTGTATCCCACTTCATATGCACATTGACCGGTGATGGGAGGTCCAGCTGATTCACTTCGCGGATCCAATCCGTCTCAAAACACGTTAATGTCAGATCCTGCTGGACGGCCACCGGAACATCACGGGGCATGATACTTCCGAGCACGAGAATCGGCGCTGTGATACCCGCCTCACGCAGTGCCAACGCTTCTTCAAGCAGCGCGACTGCCAGCATTTTCGCGCCTGAGGCCAGCGCTTTCTTCGATACCTCAACCGCTCCATGACCGTAGGCATCAGCTTTCACAACAGCGATCATGCTGCAGTTTTCCGGAAGTTTGTCGATCATCTGCCCAATATTTTCCCCAATAGCTTCAAGATTTACTTCAGCCCATGTAGGCCGGAAATGCTGCTGCTCCATAAAATCGCCCCTCTCGCTAACCTGACATACTATGCTATTTTACCGGAATCACTAATAAATAAAAAGCAGACCCTTCTCGTATGAGTCTGCTTGCCAAATGTTGCTACTTCACGTCTTTTCCTTGTACCGATTTGGCCACACCAATCATTTCCTCACGCGTTAGTTCCTCACTGGCCAGGACAAAACTCATGCCTTTATGTGTCCATTCCAGCGTATTATCTGCAAGCGCACCGACAGCATGACCCAAGTTTACAATCTCGCCATCGACCATCTGCGGCTCAGACATATTCGACACGGTATCCTGTTGTTCCTCGACCAGCGTAAAGTCTTTTTCACCGGAAAATGTCATGATCACACGATTGCCGTTTTCCGTGTCAGTTCTTTCTTCTTCGATAAGCTCTGAACCTGCCATATTTTTCGGATAAAGCACGGTGAACGTGTCCGCCTCACCTGACACAGTTTGACCATTGGATTCGCCTGCCATGTTTTTATCCATTTTGAAGTCGTCTTCCGTAAATTCAGGGTCCATATTGAACTCCTGGAATTCCACTTGTACAAGCGTATTGCGATCTTTGTCCATCACTTTTACATTAACGGGCGTATACGACTCCTTATCAAACGATACTTCCTGATATGGCAAATTATTGTTGCTCTGGTAATTGGTCTCCGTCTCAAACCGATAATAGTTGTCGCCTGATTCAAATTCGGCGTCATTATCTTTTATAATATCGTTGACCAGTGACTGGTACAGATAAGGCTGGCTGCCGTTCTCTGGCCATTCCTCCTGAAATTTGAAACTTTTATTCAGCTCAGGTGACAGCACAAATACACCGTCCTCATTCTTTAAAATAATCTGCTGTCCTTTCGCGTCCTGGCCATTGCTGAGTGCCACACGGTACAAATCATCCTTCTTATGCCAAACGTCTATCTGGTACTCCTCATCTTCTTTTCCGGTGCTCATCGTCATTTTGGCTTTTGCTTTATACCCTTCCATGGATTCGAGTTTTGACTCCAGTTTTCCGTTAACGTCCTCCTGGGTCTCTTCACCACAAGCTGCGAGTATCAGCATAAAACTGAAGACCATGACAACCGTACCAACTATTCGTTTCATGGACATGTCTCCCTTGTCGCGTTTCACGCAATTTGCGAGCTGTGGTCCCGACGAAGGGAATCGTCACCGCGATCAGTCTGTTATCCATGTACGATAAACATCCGTGATGCCAGCTATGACATCAGAAGCCATTAAGTCATAGACAGAATGTGTGTCATCCGTTAATAATTCAGCTGCCTGTCCCTGAACGAAACAGGCATTCGCCAATGCTTCGGGGAGCTGCTGCGACTGCATGATCATGGCTGAAGCAATGCCTGAGAGCACATCACCACTTCCGCCTTTAGCCAGTCCCTGATTCCCAGCGGTGCTCACCAGCTGACTGCCATCAGGCGCCGTGATAATCGTAAACATTCCTTTTAAAATCACATACACCTGATAATTCTCAGCAAACGCCGCCATGTATGAAAATGGTGACTGCAAGAGGTCCCGGACTGGCACATCCAAAAGCATCGCCATTTCGCCCGGATGCGGCGTCAGCACAACCGGATGTGTGCGCTGTATGAGCTTGTGCAGCACTGGTTTCAAATGATGCAGCGCGTCGGCATCCATAATGAGTGGACAGGCTGCCTCATCAATCACCCGCTCCACTAACTTTCCGGTTTCCGGCCGGCGTCCCATGCCCATACCCATCACGACAGCATCGTACGCGTCAAACGGTATGGACGTTTCGTTATTTAAAAAACCGTCCGTAGCCGCGAGCGTCCGGTAAGTTGCTTCCATACAATGAGCTGCGATAACCGGGATCACGTCGCGTGTCGTCGCAGCCGTGATCAAGCCGGCGCCTGACCGTAAAGCGGCCGTCGTCGTCATGGCGACTGAACCAGGCATCTCAGCGTTACCACCGATCACCAGCCCGTGCCCGTGATCCCCTTTATGCGAATCGCGCTTCCGCTCGGGCATATGCGCCTGAAAATCGTCCGCCATCCAGACACGCCGGTGCCCATGCTTGGCTGTAACGGCTGCCGGAAGTCCAATTGAGACGGTTGTCCACCGGCCGTAATACGCACGCGTCGCTTCCAGAAAAGCACTCATCTTCGGATAGCCGGCAATCATGGTTTCATCAGCCTGTACCGCCTGAAAAGCCGCAACACCTTCATTGGCCGGCAGTCCCGATGGTATGTCAACTGCCATGATATAGCCTTCCGCCTGGTTAAGCAGTGTTATGATCTGGTCAAGCGGCTCGCGTGGCTTGCCTTTTACACCAATACCAAGCATCGCATCAACGATCACATCAGCCCCATCGATTTCCTCACGAACAGCAGCCAAATCGCGCGTCACCCGAACGTGCCCGCCGCATGCCACCAGTAAATTTTTGTGCACCAGTGCCTCACCGCTGATTTTCGTGTTCGGCACGATTTGCACAACAGCCACATCGAAACCTCTGTCCAGAAGCGTCCTCGCAATCACGAACCCGTCGCCGCCGTTATTGCCGCTCCCGGCTAAAACACGGATGCACCCCGTCTTCTGAATACGTGCTTCAATCGTATCCGACATAGCCCGTCCGGCATTCTCCATCAGGATCCTGCCATCAATGCCTATGTCCTGAATAGCTTCACGATCCATATCGTACATTTCTTCCGCGGTGACAATATACACACTATTCCCTCCTGCCCGCACTAGACTATATGAGACAACCATACCGATTATGCCAAACCGCCTATCAGGAATCAGCCGTTTCCTCAATCACGACTTGGGCAATGGCATGATCCCGGCTATGTGAAATCGAGACAAAAATACGCTGCTTCTCATAGCCTGCAACGCTCATTTGGGGCGCGCCGCTCGGGCCGGTCGTCACGTCCATGTGCTGAAAGCTCAATGTTCCAATGCCCCGGCCGGCAGCCTTCGAAAAAGCTTCCTTAGCCGCAAACCGGCCTGCTAAATATTCAGCCTGCCGCCGTTCGCTCGATAAAGCAGTCAAAAAAGACTTTTCCTTATGCGTTAAAATCCGGTCCGCAAATCGTCCAGTCTTTTTCATACGATACCAAATACGGTCTAATTCGATTGTATCAATACCGATTCCTTTAATCATAAAAATGGCTTTCCTCTCTCTTATAAATAGCGTATCATGATACAGGCAAAGTGTATTCCCAGGCAATTATGGGTATACAGCCAGCATATCATACGCTAATAACACGACTGAAACAGCCGGCTGTAAAACCAGAACGGCATTCGTTTAGCATAATCACCAATTTGATCTTGACCAGACACAAGGAGGCAGAGACATGTTTCTTCGCAATGAGCGAAGCATTAAAGAATTTTTCCGGCTTTATCCGATTGTTTCCTGGATCATCATTATCCAGGTGGTCCTCTGGCTTTTGACTGACGTTATCCAAACCCCGCTCGGCACCATGATTCAGTATTGGGGAATAGGCGCCAATCATTTAATCAGCCAGGGCGAATACTGGCGGCTCTTCACTGCGATATTCCTGCACGGTGGGCTTATGCACGTTTTATTTAATTCGTTTGCACTCGTCATCTTCGGCCCGGCACTTGAACAGATGATGGGCAAACTGAAATTTCTCGCAGCCTATATCGGGACAGGATTTATCGCCAGTCTGGCGACGTATTTAATTGGTCCTGATCTGTATGCCCATCTTGGTGCGTCCGGAGCAATTTACGGCCTTTTCGGGATTTATCTTTTCATGGTTGCTTTCCGTAAGCACCTGATTGATCACTCCAGCACCCAGGTGATTACCGTTATTGTTGTCGTCGGTCTGCTCATGACGTTTCTCCGCTCAGGCGTCAATGTTTACGCACACGTCTTCGGCTTCATCGGCGGTTTTGCACTGGCTCCGCTGTTTCTCGCGGGTGTCCGGCCTTACAACCCATGGGTCAGGACACGGCCCGTTAACGATGGATCCATTCATTTCGATCCCAATCGCTGGCAGAAAAAACAGCACAATAATCAGCTCATAAAAAAAGGGCTTTGGATCTTTCTCGGTATTCTTATCGTACTTGGCTTGTTCGGCCGCCTGTTTTAACAGGGGCCGGCTTTTTTTATCGGGGTCCGTTCTGGAGGAGAAACATCACGATACGTTTAAATTTATGTCTTCATCTTTATCCTTCCTAAAAAGTTTGAAGCCATTAATAAAATTAATCGATAGGTAACTGAAGTTCTGCCCCATAGATTAAACCATCATCATCCAAATAACGCCCATTTATTCCTAAATCCATTACTTCCTGATAATAACCAATATGAAAAATGGTTTTATCGTTATTTTTGAAAAATAACTCGTAATCAGGTGACCGATAATCAATATTTGCCGTCGTTTTTGTTCTTGCGTTATCTAATTCATTGACAAGCTTATCTATAAAGTCTGCATCATCAATCGCAGCAATCAGCTCATCACTATCGGATTTAAAAACCTCTATCTCAGTTACATCATCACTCAAATCAAGATTATTGCTCTGACATCCAATTAAAAATAAGGGTGCCAAAAGTGCCAGTGCGAGAAACATTAACTTATTTCCTTTTAACACTGAAAACCTTCTGCAAAAAGTTCTTTCTGCTATTAGTTAGTATTATTGCAAGATCAGATACCGATGAAACTGATAATATAACCACCTGCAACACCCAATATCACGATGAGCCATGCTGGAATCTTCCAAATGTTTAATAAGGCGAATAGGACAACGCCTAAAGCAAAATCTGATGCATCAAATATTGAACTCTTGATAACTGGATCATAGAATGCTGCTAACAAGATTCCAACAACACTTGCATTCACTCCCATAAGAATTCCCTGGAATGTCGAATGTTTACGTAATTCATTTAAAAACGGTAAAGCTGCGATAACTAGCAGAAAGGACGGTAAAAATATACCTACGGTTGCGACAACTGCGCCACCGATTCCTTCCATAATCGTTCCTAAATAACTGGAAAACGTGAATAATGGCCCAGGTACGGCTTGGGCCATTCCGTACCCAGCAAGAAACTGTTCAGGTAACATCCAGCCCGTTGGAACAACTTCTCGTTCGAGCATCGGCAGGACAACATGCCCGCCGCCAAAGACCAATGAACCAACCCTGAAAAAGATATCAAAAATATTAAGCAACGGGTTGTTCGTTAGCTTCGTTATGATAGGCAGCGCAATAAGACCAAAGATCAAAATTCCCAATGAAATGATTCCTGTTTTCTTAGAAATGGTGACAGAAAAAGGTGTTACTTTTGATTCTGCCTTATCTTTAAATAGTTTTATACCTAATACACCTGCGCAGATTATGATAACAATTTGCATCCATGCAGATGGATAAACCAGCATAATAAAGGCAGCCACAATGGCGATAGAAAGTCGTATTTTATCAGGTGTCATTTTCTTGCCCAACCCGATTACAGCGTGTAGTACAATCGCTGCGGCTACGACTTTTAAGCTATGAATAAACCCTGCATCCTCTAAAGTAAAAGTCTGATAAAACATGGCGAAGATGATGAGAACAATCACCGATGGGAGGGTAAAACCAATCCATGATATGATCCCTCCCAAAATGCCTCCTCGCAGCATTCCTATAGAGATACCCACCTGACTGCTTGCCGGTCCCGGAAGGAACTGACACAGAGCAATAATATCCGTATAAGTTTTATCATCCAGCCACTTCCGGCGATCAATGTATTCGTCTTTAAAGTAAGCTAAATGCGCTACAGGCCCTCCAAAAGATGTAAATCCCAGTTTGGTGGAAGCCAATAGGATTTCTAATAAAATCTGAAATCTACTTTTGTGGTGCGGTTGGTTTTCCACATATTCACCTCTGCCTTTATTTGTTGCTGGTGGGAGCATTTCGTTGCTGGTAATCATTTTAATAATATAAATGCAATTAGCGCAGTCAATATACAAAAGTGGCACAAGCGTTATTCCTTTCTTGCGCCCGAATGCTGAAGCCAATCACAATATAAAAATAACGACTAACAGACCTAGTAGTGTCCAAACAAATGAATAACCAATTTTAGTTTCATTAGAGATAGTATTCTTTTTTGCGTTATGTACAATTGCTAAAACAGTTGCATTTATTAAAAATAAAATATGAGCGAATTTCATAATTCATAGCCCTTGCGGCGCAAGGACTTAAAAACGTAAAAAAGGAAGTACCTCCCCAAATCTTGTATAATGGTAGTTGAACTAAAA
>NZ_JBHTGR010000053.1:0-1818 GCF_042666895.1 Lentibacillus kimchii | reverse complement strand
CGGGGTGGAAGCGTGGCGACACGTGAAGCTGACGGATACTAATCGATCGAGGACTTAACTAACAGGATGCAGCTTGATGGTTCTCTTATTTAGTTTTCAGGGTGTAAAGGTTTAAAAAACCTCTTGCATTTTGAATTAAAAATGCTTATAATGGTTTCTGTGCTTCATTAGAATAAAAAACAGCATAAGGTCTGGTGGCGATAGCGGAGAGGACACACCTGTTTCCATGCCGAACACAGCAGTTAAGCTCTCCAGCGCCGATGGTAGTTGGGGTTTGACCCCTGCAAGAGTAGGACGCTGCCAGGCAATATTTAATAAATATTATATAATCATGGGAGGATTAGCTCAGCTGGGAGAGCGCTTGCCTTACAAGCAAGATGTCACTGGTTCGAGCCCAGTATCCTCCACCATGCCGGTCTAGCTCAATTGGCAGAGCAACTGACTTGTAATCAGTAGGTTGGGGGTTCAATTCCTCTGGCCGGCACCAGTTCTTAAAAGATAATAATTTTAGTTCTCAATCACTTATATTAACTAATTGTTATTAGTGATTAGCTGATCGGGCGCTGCATTTAAAACGTTTAGTATACTTGCAGAGCAATATGTAAAGTTTAACAGTAATAACTAAATGCGAGCCATTAGCTCAGTCGGTAGAGCATCTGACTTTTAATCAGAGGGTCGCAGGTTCGATTCCTGCATGGCTCACCAGATTTGCGGGTGTGGCGGAATCGGCAGACGCGCTAGATTTAGGATCTAGTGTCTTACGACGTGAGGGTTCAAGTCCCTCCGCCCGCACCACATAGGATTTATTGTTATTCGCGGAAGTAGTTCAGTGGTAGAACACCACCTTGCCAAGGTGGGGGTCGCGGGTTCGAATCCCGTCTTCCGCTCTTTATTGCTAAATCCATCCAAAGCCGGGGTGGCGGAATTGGCAGACGCACAGGACTTAAAATCCTGCGGTAGGTTTCCTACCGTGCCGGTTCGAGTCCGGCCCTCGGCACCAGTAGCGCCCGTAGCGCAATTGGACAGAGCGTCTGACTACGAATCAGAAGGTTAGAGGTTCGAATCCTCTCGGGCGCACCATATTTACGGGAAGTAGCTCAGCTTGGTAGAGCACGTGGTTTGGGACCATGTGGCCGCAGGTTCAAATCCTGTCTTCCCGACCATTCGGGGCCTTAGCTCAGCTGGGAGAGCACCTGTTTTGCACACAGGAGGTCAGCGGTTCGATCCCGCTAGGCTCCACCATAATTAAAATTATCTATTGACGTAAGAGTTAAAGGATGTTATATTAATTAAGTCGCTTTTGAGAGGCGGCATCCGATTTGCTCCTTGAAAACTGAACAAAACAACCAGCCTGAAACAGATGTCAGGTAAGAGGCTCCCGGTCATATGTGTTCATATGATTGGATGAAGCTTTTTGAGACATTATGAACGCTGAGATAAAACGATTGATCGGTGTCAGTCGTTTGCATCTCTCTTATTTATTGGAGAGTTTGATCTTGGCTCAGGACGAACGCTGGCGGCGTGCCTAATACATGCAAGTCGAGCGCGGGAAGCAAGCAGATCCCCTTCGGGGGTGATGCCTGTGGAACGAGCGGCGGACGGGTGAGTATCACGTGGGCAACCTGCCTGTAAGACCGGGATAACTCGTGGAAACGCGAGCTAAAACCGGATAACACCTCTCACCGCATGGTGAGGGATTGAAAGGCGGCTTTAAGCTGCCACTTACAGATGGGCCCGCGGCGCATTAGTTAGTTGGTGGGATCAAAGCCTACCAAGGCCACGATGCGTAGCCGACCTGAGAGGGTGATCGGCCACACT
>NZ_JBHTGR010000052.1:0-580 GCF_042666895.1 Lentibacillus kimchii | reverse complement strand
GAGGTGTGGGAGGAGCTCGTTCAGCGCTTATATGATCGCGGTGTTGAACACGTCCTTCTTTTCATTTCGGACGGCTTGAACGGCATGACGGATGCGCTGCATCGTGTCTATCCCAAGGCTAAACATCAGGTGTGCTGCGTTCATGTTTCCCGCAACATCGCTAACAAAGTACGTGTGAAAGATCGTGCCGTCATTCTGGATGATTTCAGGGCTGTCTATGAGGCTGAAAGCCGCCAGGATGCTTTAAATGCCCTGGAACAATTTCAAAACAAATGGCATAAGACGTATCCACGTGCTGTCGATGCCGTGATGAAACAGGATCGCTTATTAACGTTTTATGATTTTCCGGCATCCATCCGATCCAGCATCTATACAACAAACCTCATCGAAGGATTTAACAAGGAAATCAAACGCTACGTCAAACGCAAAGAACAATTTCCAAATGAAGATGCCCTGGAACGTTTCCTGGTGACCCAGTTTTTAGATTATAACCATAAGTTCGGTATGCGGTGCCACAGAGGCTTCAAAAAAGCAAAGCCTGAATTACTGCAGATGTTTGAATCGCTGGAGGAACAAGTTT
>NZ_JBHTGR010000051.1:0-950 GCF_042666895.1 Lentibacillus kimchii | reverse complement strand
GCAGCCAGTAACCAGGAAGTTGGTGAATTAACCAAAGAAAACGATCATCTCAAACAGCTGCTTGGTGATAAGGATCTAGAAATTGCGATCCTGCGGGATCTTGTAAAAAAGAAAAACCCTCACTTGCTGAAAAAATTGAAGTAGCCCAGCAATGGATTGGGCGTGGCTATCCCGTCGCGAAGGTATTACGAATTGCCGGTGTGGCCCGTTCCAGTTACTATTATCAAACACGCTATGCCGTGAAAGAAAAACAAGTAAGTGAGGGACGTCCGGCGCCAGGCTATTCTTATAATGACCATCATGTACGTATTTCTGATGAGCAAATCCAGGAGTGGCTGATGGAGCTGATCAGCGGATCAGGCTACAACTATGGCTATCATAAACTCACAGCGGCCTTGCGGCGGGAATACGGATTGGTGGTTAATAAAAAGAAAATCTATCGGCTGTGTCAGGAACTGGGCATTTTACGCCGCCAGCATCGTAAACAAATCCATTATCCCAGGCGAATTGCTAGAAATCGCATCATCACAGGATCCAATCAGCTTTGGGAAACGGATATCAAATATGGTTATGTCGATGGTGAAGACCGTTTCTTTTTTATCCTTGAGTTTCTTGATGTCTATGATCGTTCGATTATTGCCTATCATATGGGGCGGAGCTGTCGAGCGACAGACGCCGTAAGAACCTTGAAAAACGCGCTTTGGCAAAGGGATCTGTTGGAAGCAGATACGCAGCCCATTATTCGCAGTGACAACGGCCCACAATATGTCGCAAAGGCATTTGAGGCAGCTTGCGAAACCCTGGGCTGTGAACATGAACGGATTCCGCCCAAAACGCCCAATAAAAATGCTCATATTGAATCCTTTCACCGCGTCCTGGAGGACGATTGCCTCTCGCGAGAGCTCTTTGAGAGCTATAAAACGGCGTATGAAAGGGTTTCTGAGTTCTTT
>NZ_JBHTGR010000050.1:0-62606 GCF_042666895.1 Lentibacillus kimchii | reverse complement strand
ATGCTCATATTGAATCCTTTCACCGCGTCCTGGAGGACGATTGCCTCTCGCGAGAGCTCTTTGAGAGCTATAAAACGGCGTATGAAAGGGTTTCTGAGTTCTTTCATGATTATAATAACGTCCGTCTTCATGGGAGCCTCGGTTATCGTCCTCCGGCTGAATTTTTTCGTAAGCATATGCAGGCAGGCGTAACGACGAAAACGGTGACCCTATAACATTTTTTCTTGATTTTTCGTCCTGTGTTAACAGCAGCCGGAACGAGCATGAGATCAACGGCGATCGGTAGATCGGGCGTCAGCCTTTACCCTTGATCCCAGGCGCAGTGAAGGTTACATTGTCAGCGGACGAAAAACAGATGAATTCAAAGCAAATATGAGTAAACAAGAGAATTTCGCCTTACATGTCTAAAATATAGGGGCTAATCCGATTATCTTGTCTTTTGTAATTCATAATTAAGATTGTACAAATTAAAGTAAGTGTATTTAACAATAACTGCATTGTACCAGATTTAAAAAATGTAAAAAATTAAGGTTAATGCAACTGCCAAGAAAATAATTGCTAGTACCACTCTTTTTTTAATTCCCATTATCCACCCCTTTCATCAAGCTATCTTGGCTCTTATATGCCATAAAGGGCGCAATGATTTATGCCGCAACTGCGCCCGATTGCTTTAAAAAATTAAAAATCACCAATCTAATTTCAGCAGTTCTGCAATTAAATCAGAACTACCAGGCATCAATAAAATTATCGACATTACAACGAATAAGATTCCAATAACAAACAACAAGATTACTGCCTTAACCGCTGCAGAGACGCCCTTTTTCACGAATCCTACAATAATCAAAATGACACCTATTAAAAGTAATAATAAATACCAAAAACCCATCCTACCTACCACCTTTCTTAAAATTATGTGTTACTTCACTATCTGGCCCTTATACGCAATCGGGCACTGCTCTTTATTAAGGAATCGCGCCCGTTTGTTTAAATATTTTTTCACAAATTTAGCGACCATCTTCACAAGGGACCAAGTCCTGGGTGAATAACTCAAATGGAAAGTAAATTACGGGTTAGTTTACTTCATATAATTTGCGACTAACTCATAGCATCTTTCTTTTGTAAGAGTTGCTTGTGTAGCCACATACTCTAATGATTCTGTTGAACCACCTTCATATTCTAGTGATGCTTCTTTAGCAGCTTCATCTCTTTGTTTTACCCAATTCCTTTGTTCTTCTCTTAATTTGCTCATCTGTTCTGTACTAAGTTGTTCTTTTAACACCCCATAGATTTCATTCAATGTCTTATCCCATTTTTCGTATCTTTCCTCCTCTTGTTCCTCCATATCTGATGTTGTTGTTTTAGCCTCTGCGTTTTTATCTGATTCTTCCATTTCATTCAGTTTCTTAAGATATTCTTCTTTTTTATTTTCAGTAACTTCACTGTCACCATTACCGGACGTCGAAGACTTTTCATTATTTGAATTTGTAGATGTATTTTCAGAAGTATCTTCTTGTTCATTTATCTGGGTGTCATTCGTATCTTTTGAGCTTTTATTTGATGCGTCACCATTTACATTTTGCGTCGAACTGCTATCTGGTGACCCATTGTTTGACTTAGCATTTGACTCCTCAGATGAGTTTTCGCAAGCAGCTAATATAACTAATACTACTGTTAAAATTACCATTAAAAATTTACGATTAATTTTCATTAAAATACTACCTTTCATCTGTAATCTGATTCGATGATTTGAGAAACGATGTGATGTTATTATTTTGTAATTGCGCCTGATTATTTAATACTTCCACTCGTAAACGGCAAATGCGATAAGTAACAGAATAAATAAAACATACTCAACAGCGATACGTTTTTTGCTTTTATTATGCTTTTTAATTTCCTGTCGCTTTTCCCTTTTAATGTCGTTATCTGTATTCGTTAATATCCAAAGTATTGATGTTACAACAAGGACTATAGCACCCATATTCAGCAGAATATTAAGATCTACAAATTCATCTTGACTAAGAGAGCTATATAAATACACTCCAAAACTTATGACTATTGGAGAAATAACAAAATGACGAATCAGTAATTTATTTTTTAGTCTTTTACGCTCATTGACAGGAATAAAATCACTAATATTCAACACCCCGATAATTATTTTGGTCCACAAAATGGCCCGTTTGTTTTAAAACCATTTTACTTATTTTGTTTTTGCCAATGCCAGGGATTAAGTGCATACTTTATCAATCCGTAAACCAATAGCCCAGCAATAACAGCCATCAAAACAATGGATAACCCGTAAGGTAACGGTATACTAGCTATTAAAGGTAATATAATCATAAACAAAATATCTAGTCCAATTGCCTTTAACCTTTTTACATTAGATACCTGACTATTTTTATAAGCTAAACAAATGAGTCCCAAAATCCCCATTATTAACCATTCCCAAATAAAAGCGTCTTTATTTGGTAGATAATAGCCAAAATAGCCTGCTACGGCACCTCCAATTAGGATATAGCCTAATCGTGCTATATTAAATACAGTTAATACCATAAATTTCCTGAACCACCTAACGTTATCAGAATGACGCACGTCCTTAACACAACCTTTTATACAACAATAGGCCATTACCTATAAAATAACCTGCTACAGCAATTCCTAAAGCAATCCAGAAAAGGTCGAATTACATAATGATAGCCCCCAGTTTATTTATTCATCTGGCTCTTTTTATCCATTCCATGATTTAGTTTATGCTTTTTTATTCCATCAAATCTATTCATAAATCACTTATTCTTACGATTTCACCTATATTTGAACCTATCCAGGCTCCTATAAAAGGATAAAGAATAAACAATTCCTGTCTTGTATCACTAAAATTCGTAACAGACACAAAGACCGTTAATAGAATGCTGCAAATACTGATTACAACAATTTCTATTATCGTACTTCGCTTCCAGCGTTTCTCTCCCAAACGATCCCTGTCAAAGGTCAGGACACGACTGCTTGTTTTTGTGAATGCCTTCCCTGTTGTAAGCTCATACAGTTTGTAAACTGTCATGATCCATGAAAGAAAACAAAATAGAAGGACTAAGGAAAATGGCTTTCCTGTTTCCTCAAGATAAACACACAGAAGAAATAACAACAGCACTACAAAATTGAATTGAATTAGCTGCCTCTTTTTTAAGCGCTTAACTTCTTGTATATCCCAATCTATCTCATTCATCTTATCCCTTCTAAGCGGAAAAATTTAAAACCCAAAATATTGCCATTATGACAGCAATACCCAGATACATAAATGTTTGGTCACGTTGCCAGCGACTCTGATTTAACAAAACATGAATGAACCCGATCGGAGGCACTATGACACACATCGCATATACCCATTTTTCTCTTAAATACCAGGGGCGCGCCACCGCAATGCTATGTTCTTCATCATTCGATAATTTTAGAATCATGGGATATGTGATAACGATTATCAAAAGCAA
The DNA here is from genome assembly GCF_042666895.1 of Lentibacillus kimchii. Lineage (GTDB taxonomy): Bacteria > Bacillota > Bacilli > Bacillales > Amphibacillaceae > Lentibacillus > Lentibacillus kimchii. The sequence goes on along the minus strand of NZ_JBHTGR010000050.1, from coordinate 59,124 downwards.
ACTAACAATCATAATAAGTAGAATAGTTCCTGGGAGATTCAGCTTTTCTGCAACCCGCAGTAATAATAACGACAGAAATAAAAGAAAGATTCTTTTTGCGATTGCTGAATCGTTTTCATATTGTTCGTCACCACAATAGGGACAGGTCATCCCATAAGATAATACCAATAACTGATTAACTGTTTGTCTCCAAGTCCACTTTTTTCCGCAGCTCTGGCAAGTTGGCATCAAATCCCCCCCCTTTTGTGCAACTAATCGTTTCCATTTTGTATAACGGTTACCCATTTCCTGATTATTCCTTATGAACACCATTATATACTATCATTCACGCAGTATCCAAATGATGATTCAGATTATTTAGTTCATAAAAAAAGCGTGGCCCCTCACCATTTTCATGGCGGGTACCACGCTTTATATGCGAATCCACTGGGGTTTGTTCAGCATGCTTGCTTAAGCTTTAAAAGCGTTTGGCACCGATGTATTTGTCTTGCCAGTAGTCAATAGTCAAGGACGTGACTTCGACACCGGTATCTTCGGTTCCAGCATGAATCATCTTGTCATTGCCAATATAAATGCCGCTGTGGGAAACACCATCTTTGTATGTATTCTCAAAGAAAATAACATCGCCTGGCTGTGGATTATCAACATTTTGTCCTTTATCTGATGACCACATCTGGGCATGTGTTCTGCTTAGATCGATACCCTGTTGCTGGAATACATAGTCAATAAAGCCGCTGCTGTCGAATCCTTCTTCTGGTGTTGTGCCACCGGTAACGTAAGAAGTGCCTACCAGATTGCGTGCAGTCGATACCGCTTGATCATTACTGACACTGTCATTGTTAACCGTTTGTGATTTTATTTGCATGGTCTCGGGCTGGTGGGTGGCTGCATCGCTGTCCAGCGCATTCAATGTCGGCGCATCTACAACGCCATCAGCATCCCAGCCTTGATCATTCTGGAAACGGATGACTTTAGCTTCTACATTGGGACCGTAAATGCCGTCAGTGCTGACGTTATAACCATGATTCTGCAATTGCTGCTGCAGATTTGTAATTTCCTGACCTTGTTCACCCTGGTCCATAACAGCAACGCCAGCTGCTCCTTCACTGGATCCTGCTGCATCCGGAGCACCATGTGCCGAAACAGTGCCTGCCATAAGCGGGCTAAAGGCTACAGAAGTTGCCAGCAGCGCTGATACAGTACCCTTCTTCACAGTAAGCTTCATCGCCATTATAACCATCCTCCATATCATTCGTTTGATTGATTAGTTTGTGTTTGCTGATTCCTCATTATAGCAAACAATTATTTCAGAGGATTTAACAGGTTACTAACATTTGATAACAATTTGATACGAAGTGTTAATTGGCATTTTTTTCTGTTGCGTCAGGGTTCTTCTTCTTATGATCAGACGACTTTTTACCCTGCTTATCTGCTTCGTCTGCTTTTTTATCGCTGGATGGCTGCTTTTTCTGTTTGTTTGCTTCACTACCGTTATTTCCATTGGCGGATAACTGCTTATCCTGTTTGTCTGTCTTATTACCGTCATTCCCATCATTGGACTTTTTCTGTTTGTCTGTCTCATTCCCGTCATTGGGCTTTTGTTCATTCTGCTTCTGCTTATCTGCTTTATCATTGCCTTCGTCGCCGGATGGTTGCTTTTTCTGTTTGTCTGCTTCATCGTCTTTCTTATCATCTGACGGTTCCTCATTCTGTTCCTGCTCCGACTGTTCTTCTTCCTTTTGTTTCGTCTCGTGCTCTGGCTCAATCTCCTTAGGGTCAGGCTGTGTTCCCCGCACATACAGCTCTGAATTCATGGAAACAACACTGCTCGGTTTTTCAAAGTCAGCCACATTGGGATCCGATACATCCGTCATGAGCTTTCGGAAAACCTGTTTGGCAATAGCCTCTTCGCTGTCACCTTGAATATATTGTATACCGTCATCATCTTTTTTGAATGATGGATAGCCGGTCCAGACACCAAGGGAGTACTGGGGCGTATAGCCGACAAACCACGAATCATTAATACCATCTGCTATGCCATATTTCTGTCGTTTAGCCTTGGGAATGTTGGTTGAGCCCGTTTTTCCGGCGAGCGGCAATCCCGCAATATTTGCTTTTGTGCCGGTTCCGCTCGAGACAACCGTTTTAAGCATATCTGTTACCATATAAGCCGTATAATCCTTCATCGCTTTATGAGACTCTGATTCCGGCTTCCATTCCTTTCCGTTCGGGAATTCGACGCGTCTGACGGCAGTTGGCTGGTTATAGGTACCGCCATTGCCAAACGCGGCATAAGCTTCTGCCATTTGCAGCGGCGTGGCACCCTCGTCAAAACTGCCAATCGACGCCGACTCATAAATTGGATCAATCTTAATGCCCAGCCCTTTAGCAAACGTCTGGGCTTTATCTTTGCCCGCAGCTTGAAATGCCTTCAGGGCAGGAATATTCCGTGACCATGCTAAAGCACGCCGCATGGGAATATTGCCCCAGTATCTGTTATCCCACTCCCCGATTGGTTTGCCATTACTGTACTCGTATTTCTCGTCTTTCAGTGTATGTGACGTAGACCACTGCAAATCATCAATAACAGGACCGTAATCCAAAATAGGCTTAATCGTAGAGCCTGGCGAGTTGCCAATAGCTGATCCATAATTATGATAGCCGACCGCTTTAAAGTGACGTCCACCGCCAACGGCTTTGACCTCTCCTGTTTGTGTATCAACCAAGGAGATTCCCGTTTCAAAATTGTCATCCGGATAAGGAATCTTATCCGAGCGGAGAATGTTATAAACAGAACGCTGAGCCTTTGAATCAAGGGTTGTATAGATCTTCAGACCGCCCTGATAGAATTCTTTTTCAGAGACTTCCTTCTTCTGATTGACCAGTTGATCATACACCGTATCGACAAAAGCTTTATAAGGCTGATCATTCGGCTCTTCTTGCTCGTCATCCCGCAGGATATCTGAGATGGATTGGTCCTTCGCCTTTTGAGCCTGTTTCTGGGAGATGGCCTGATTACTGACCATGGCTGACAGGACCTGATCACGGCGTTCTTTAGCCTGTTCCGGATGTTTAAGAGGATTATACGCACTTGGCGCATTCGGCATTCCCGCCAATAAAGCGACTTGCGATACATTCAATTTGGACAAATCATCTTCACCAAAATAGGATTTTGCGGCTGTCTTGATACCATAGGCTCCATCACCAAAATAGGCATTATTCAAGTACATTTCGAGAATGCTATCTTTGGAGTACTTTCGTTCCAATTTCAATGCAAGCCATGCTTCCTGTACTTTTCGCCTTAAGGTTTTTTTCGAGCTTAAAACAGTCCGCTTAACGAGCTGCTGGGTAATGGTCGAACCGCCCTCTGCTCCCCAGCCCTCTTGGATATTAGCCTTCACGGCACCAAGTATGCGCCGAAAATCAAGCCCATTATGGTCATAAAACCGTCTATCTTCTATTGAGACCACAGCATCCTTTGCCATATCCGGAACGTTGTCAATGTCCACTTTAATGCGATTATGCTCATCAAACAATGTGCTGACAAGCTTGTCATTCTGGTCATAGATCCGGGTTGATTGCGGCGTCTGCAAATCACTCGCCTTCAGTGTCGGTGCATTATGAACCATGATAATGACCATAATGCTAAAGGCAAGAGCCATTAGCAAAACCACAGTCCCTATGCCAAGCAGACCTTTTTTCCATAACCCTCCTCGCTTATGTGACTTTGCCTTTTTGTTCTGATGCCGCCGTTCCATTCGTGATGTATTTTCTTTTGACATGTTTTATCCTACCTCATCTCATCATCTATGTGGATTCCTATACCCGTTATCCAGTGTATTTAAAATTCTACCGCTATGTCTTTTTTGTATAAAGCATTTAACACATTAATATATGAAATTTTTTTGACCGTCGTTCCTGTACGGGCAAGTTCTGTGCCATCATGCAGATCGCACACCCCCTGTTCCAAATATGACCTATTGTAACGCAATCGTTTCTTATAGTACGATAGTTTTATATAATTGGTTAGATATCGGGATCAGATGCCTGCTGCCGTCTGGCATACTGGCTACAAGGAGAGGATCGTGTGTCATTTCAATATGGATCGGATGCACCAGAGATCAGAAATCCGTTTAGACAGGAGGGGCTTCTCTACTTAATCAGCGGCGTTATCATTGCCATCATCGGAGTGATTTCCCTGCTGACCCTAAAGGGACAGATTGAAGATAATGGGCTGGCCACAGGCTGGTTCGGGCTTGCAGTGACCCTGATTTTACTGGCGGGCGGAGTTCACTTCGTCACAAAAGGGATCTTTAAAATGTCCCGGTTCTATGTCGGACGGGATGTGCCCGCGAGCCTGGCGGAAAACAGGACAGAAGGTGCGGAGGCAACGACCAAAGCGAGCGTTTATTACAATGCCCAGGAAATCGCGCAGATGATCAAAGGGCGCAAGAATCTGACATTCCGCGAACCTGTGACGCTGTTTGATCGTGTACTGCACAATATTTTTCCCAATTTCATCTTTCTCCCGATTGCCATGCGGAATTATTTGCATATCCTGGTTCGCAATACAGCCTATTCGCTGATCACACTGGGCGTCTACTTATTAGCCCTTCTTTCCGGTTCACTTGGCCTGACGCTTCTCACAACGTCATCTATGTCGAAATGGCTGGGGATCCTGCTTGCGGTGTTCCTGTTTGTCTTATGGGTCGTCACACCAATATCGGCTAAGAAAATTAATGCAAATATCTTATATGATGGCCAGAGATCACAGCTTATCTGGGTAGTTGTGCTGACGATTCTTATCCCGGCTGCAGCGGAACTCCTGTTAAGACAGGGCATCACCATCCCGGAAGCGCCGTTCAATCCCGCTTTTGCGCTTGTCGTCAGTTACGCGCTCATTCTGCTTGTCGCAACAGCCGGCATGACGCTTGCCAAGTTACGCTCAGAGCTGACAAAGCCCTTAACAGAAGTGTCGGAGTCGATTGATCACTGGCAGGAAAATGTTCATCCGAAAGATTTCTTCCGGGCGCTCGATCTGAAAATGACGGATTTACGGTACAAAGAAATGCCTAACCGCGTTTACCGCGAGCTGAATCCGAATCTGCATATGGAAGGCAACATGGATAAAGGCAGTTTTGACGGGGACACGATTCAGGAAACGCAGCCTGTCTACCAGGACATCAGCTACCCGGAACCTTTGAAAAAAATTCGCTTCGGTGTGGCTGTCGGCGGCCATATTTTGCTGATTATCGCTGCTTTTCTGCTGTTTATTCTGAATCAGAGCCGAGGCGGATCTTTTCCTATCAGCAGCCTGTTTACAGGAATCTTCTTCCCAGGCATCTGTTTCGCAACCGGGCTTGCCCTGCTGACCATGGCTCATGTCTATTGGGGCGAAATGCAGTTTAAAAGCTATCTTGTCCAGTTTCAGGGAGAAGGCACGTATTCGGAGTCGAAGCTGTCCGTCGGCATGTCGGTAAACGACTCAACCCAAAGTGAAAATACCGTTATCAGATCATCCTTCAGCACGTGGTTTTTAGCATCAGAACTCGTCACGAGCACCCAGGCGCGTTCAGGAAGGCATGCGCTCGATGGCCCCCGCTACATCCTGGGCATGCATAAATCGGATGAACTGCTGAATCAGCTGGTCAGCCACGTTAATGATTACCTGGAAGAAAAAGAATTGATCGCCGTTTCCTCCTCGGAAAAAGACGGCGAAGCGATGCAGGCTCTCTACAGTGCTAATAAAGCTGCACCGGGCCTTAACGACAGGCAAAAGCCTACCCAGGCGGAACTGGCCAAAGGGGCTAAACAGCAAACAGCAGACGATGAGCCGGATGAGAACAGCTAAACCTTGCACATAAGCTGGTCCCGTGGCTGAAAGACGTTCAGAACATCCAGCCACGGGACCTCTTCAATCTCATGTCTGACGTTTTTTTAGTTCAATTCTTCCTGTTCCATATCATTAAGGTTTTTGCCGTTATGCTTCCATCGTCTTCTCCCATTTTCTGCCCCTCCAGCTATAGCTGGCCGCATAACTCGGACTATTAAATATATAATCATCCGTAAATTCATAGAGATTTTTGCTGCTATGTTCTTTCAGTACGTCTCCTGTAATCAATTAGAAATAGCCGTATTAAACTTCCTGACAAACGAATTCCTCCAACTGGATGTATATCCTTCTGTATGTCGACACCCTTTATCAGGCATTATCCTTAGCGCTGACTTCATGAAACGCAGCTATATCAAAGTTTGCGTGTATAGCGTTCCTTGATTGAATTTGTTCGATTAATTGGTCGCATATGCTAAATAACTTATCAATTTGATTGACAATTCTTTTTTGTTCACTTACAGGAGGTAAAGGGAATTTATATTTTTTCACATCATTAGCAGATAAATTGGGTTGAGCAGACCCATTATCGTGAAAAGATATCATATTCTTTCCAAGATTACTTATTAAATAATAATACAAATAACTGCTGTATAAACCCACATATGGTCTTATAATAACTAGCGAGGAAGCTATAGCTCCTTTCTCAAGGTCATTTACTATGCTTGTTTTTCCAAGAGTACCTCTCAAACAATATAATAAATCACCGTTGTTTACCTTTCCGCTTCCTAATAATTCAAATCTTTCTTCAGTTATAAAACTTAATCTTGATTTATCAATACTTCCCTTGTATAAACTACCTGCATTAATAAATGGTATTCCTGATGAAACTAGTTTGTCTTTGGAAGGATAGTTTTTACCTCTGTCTCCATTAATAAAATGTGCAACAGCATTTAATCTCACCCATTCCCATCCTTCAGGCAGCTCATAAGGTTTCTCGTCTTCCTTAATATCTGGCAGCTTTTTCGGTTTCCGGATTTTCTTTTCCTTCACTAACTGCTCTTTCTCTTCTTCAATTTGCTTAAGCAGCACTGAAGCTGGTTCATCATTCGGATCCTGTTTTACTAATTTTCCTTGAACAGTCAGATTCAACAGACTTTGCTTCAACAATTGAACATCATCTTCTGTTTCGCAAAGACTATCCATATGCTCAACAGCAAAATTCAAATCCTCGTATTGAGACGGATTATTGGCATCCTGAATCCTGTTGAACACACCCTTATTCAAACTTGAATTAGAAGTATTCTTTTTTTGAATTTGTTCTTCTAACTGATCACATATACTAAATAGCTTATCAATTTGAATTACAATTCTTTTTTGTTCTTCAATTGGGGGAAATGGAATAAGTATAGGGTATATTTTTCTTCCGGATATAACTGGTTGAGCAGTTGCACTAGCATTTATTTTCAAATTGACTGTTTTAAGTATATTATACAGCCAATGAATATCAATATTGTCTTTTGAAAAGCTAACAATAAATGCATTATCAGTGACCCATGATTTTTGCGGTAAGATATGTACACTTCCACAGTAATATCCAACTCTGCCAATAGCTAATGTTGAATAATTACAATTGTAATTGCTATGATAGCCATTAATACCATTTCCACCATATACAGGGATGTTTCCACCATGATCCATTTCTTTTTTAGTTAAATTTGTACCTGAAGAAACAGAAATTAACTGTCCTAGTCTCACCCATTCCCATCCTTCAGGCAGCTCATAAGGTTTCTCGTAATCCGTAATCTCCGGCAGTTTTTTCGGTTTCCGGATTTTTTTCTCTTTCACTAATCGCTCTTTCTCTTCTTCGATTTTCTCAAGCAATACGGAAGCTGGTTCATCATTGGGATCCTGCTCGACCAATTCTCCTCGCATAGCCTTCTGTAAAATGAAATCTTTTAATTTCTTCACATCATCTTCTGTTTTTACAATATCCTGAAAGTGCTGTAATACGTTCATTCAGACACCTCATTCAAAATCGCGGACAGTTCGTCTGCTAGTTTTTTCTTCGTTTGTTCAGCATTAGCTGCTGCTTCTTCATATTGTTTCAAAGCTTCTTCAGGATCAAGCTGGTCTTCTTCGGCTACATAGGGATTTTTAATATCTAGATTGTAATTACGCTTTTTGATTTCCTCGGCTGAAACTTTCCAGGCATACCGATTTTCTTCACGATTATGCCACCAGGCCTTTTCAGGCTCAAATTCTTCAATACGGATCGGTTTCGTCTTACTGTAGCTTTTCTGACCTTCTGGATAAGGATGTTCATAATACCAAATCTCTTCCGTTGGCTGACCTTTTTGAAAGAATAATATGTTAGTACGAATGCCTGTATACGGTGAAAAAACATTATGCGGCAGTCGAACAATCGTATGCAGGTTGAACTCATTCAGCAACTTTTCCTTAATGCGTGCTTTGATGCCCTCATCTCCGAATAGAAAACCGTCTGGCAGGACAATGGCACCTCGTCCATTGTTTTTCAGCAATTCCATAATCAGCACCATGAAAAGATCTGCCGTTTCCTTCGTCTGAAAACCGGAGGGAAAGTTGGTTTCAATCCCGTCTTCCTCCGTGCCCCCGAATGGCGGATTCGTCACAATGACATCAACCCGGTCCTTATTCGTATAGTTGCGAAGGGGCTGTGCCAGGGAGTTATCATGCCGGATCCGGGGAATCTCAATACGATGCAAAATCAGGTTGGTCATTGCCAGCGTATGAGGCAATGGCTTTTTCTCCACGCCCAGGATTTTTTCCTGAAGCTCTTGATTTTCTTCAACGCTTGTCGCTTGTTTGCGCAGCCGCTCAATAGCACTGGTTAAAAAGCCGCCCGTGCCACATGCCGGATCCAGGATCTCCTCGCCCAGCTGCGGATCAATCATATCAACAGCAAATTGCGTCACCGCTCTAGGAGTGTAATATTCACCACTATTACCAGCAGATTGCAGGTCTTTCAAAAATGATTCATAGAAGTCATTAAACAGATGACGATCTTCGGAGCTGTTAAAATCAATTTCATTTATTTTGTTAATTACTTGCCGGATAAGCGTACCTGATTTCATATAATTAAAATTGTCCGCAAACACGGCTTGTACCATATTGGCGCGAGAATAAAAGTCAGTGGCTTCAAGTTCTTTCAACCCGGGGAAAAGTTCGTCATTGATAAAATGAAGCAGCTTGTCTCCTGTCATGCCTTCATCGTCCGCTGCCCAATTCCGCCAGCGCAGGTTTTCAGGAATGGGCGATTGATAATCGTCTTCCATAACCTCCAGTTCCTCTTCTTTATCATCGAAAATTTTCAAGAAAATCATCCATACCAACTGCGCAATCCGCTGAGCGTCACCATCGACACCCGTATCCTGCCTCATAATATCCTGAACATTTTTAATTAAAGTCGTTATGCTCATGTTGCTCCATCTCCTGCTCTATTGATCTTAATTTATTATACTTCGGCATAGATAGCCTGTTCCAATTCCTGCACAGCTACCTGGTACTGTGATTTACCGCCGAATTGTTTAATAATCTCCATGACAGAACCATGCTCGCTGAAATCATCTAACTTTAGCACATCCATACTTTCGATATTTTCTATACCTTCATCAGCATATTTATCCAGAAGCTTTTCCAAAACAGCTCTGGCCTGTTCTCCATACTGAGTAAAATAATCCTGTTTTTTGACGTTTCGGACCCTTTCTTGACGGGTTAAAGGTTTCTGGTCGAAAGCCACATGCATAATCAGATCAAAGGGATCATAGTCACGTCCAACAGTCCGCTCCAGTTCATCCAGCAGCACACCCTGATCCAGAAGCTCTTCGATAATCGCTTCTTTTTGTTCGGATGCCTGCCATTGGTTAAGAAATTCATCCATTGTACGATAGTTGTCCTGAACAGTATTTTTAGTATAATCTTTCAGTGATTCAGTTACCAGTTTTCCTTCTTCATTGTAATACTGGACTTTTTCGGAAAGAACGTTCACTTGTACATTATCAACGTAATAGGTTTTCACGTCGTAGTCATCGTTGCCATTAATACTTATATCAGGGGGAGTGTCATCAGGTATATCATAATCTCCCAGGCTTTCACCTATTTGTTCAGAAGGTATATCAGTGTCATCAGGCGGAACGGGCGACTCCCCATCATTTGGCTGATAAACCTGCACAGGTTCTCCATCGAAATCCGGATCCGCAAACAAATCGGTTACCCCGCGAAAGTCCATAATAGTAAACGAATGCTTGCCATATTCTTCGTTGATACGTGTGCCACGCCCTATAATTTGCTTAAATTCCGTTATGCTATTGATGTTCGAATCCAGTACAATCAATTTACAGGTTTGGGCATCCACACCGGTTGTCATCAGTTTCGATGTTGTCGCGATAACCGGATAAGTCTCTTCTGGGTGTATGAAATTATCAAGCTCCATTTTGCCTTCGTCTTTGTCACCTGTAATGCACATCACATATTTTGAATTCTCGTTAACCAGATCCTGATTTTCATTCATCAGAGCCTGCTGCATCCGTTCAGCATGATCAATATTCACACAAAAGATAATGGCCTTCTGATAACGATCAGTATGTTTCATATAATCTGAGACTTGTTTAGCAACCTGTTTAGTCCTTTCAGTCAGCACTAAGCCTTTATCAAAATCTTTTCGGTTGTACATCCGGTCCTCAATCACTTCGCCGTTCCTGTCTTTTTCGCCTTTATGAGGCCGCCATCCTTCCACATCCCGATCAAATAGATAGCGCACGACACGATAAGGAGCCAAAAAACCGTCATCGATCCCTTGTTTCAAACTATACGTATAAATAGGCTTGCCAAAGTAATCCATATTGGAGACATCTTCCGTCTCTTTTGGTGTTGCGGTCATTCCAATATGGGTTGCTTGATCAAAATAATTCAGAATCTCCCGCCATGCTGAATCATCACGAGCAGATCCCCGGTGGCATTCGTCAATCACAATCAAATCAAAAAACGTCGGCGAAAATTCCTTATAAATGTTTTTCCAGTCTTCGGCACCGGATACACCTTGGTACAGAGCCAGGTAAATCTCATAGGACTTATTAACTTCGTGGTTTTGGATCTTTGTCATTTTGTCCCCAAAATCTCTGAAATCATTATTCTTTGCCTGGTCAACCAGAATATTGCGGTCCGCTAAAAACAAAATACGCTTTTTTGCACCTGATTTCCATAATCGGTGAATAATGTGGAACGCAATCATGGTTTTGCCCGTTCCTGTTGCCGAAACCAGCAAAATACGGTCTTGCCCTTTTGCAACAGCCTCAACAGTACGATTTATTGCGATACGCTGATAATAACGGGGCGGCTTTTTATCCGGTCCGGTAAGATAGCCTTGTGTCACGATTTGTTCTTCCTCATCCGTAAATCCCTGACCAGTTCGATAGCGCTGCCATAATGTTTCAGGCGAGGGAAACTGATCAAGCGTGAGTTCGCGCGTTACCAGCTCGCCCGTTCCTGTACGATCGTGTTCCAAAAAACCTCTGCCATTCGAACTATAAACGAAGGGAATATCAAGAATTTCCGCATAGTCCAATGCCTGCTGCATGCCTGATCCAACAGAATGTGCAGCATCTTTTGCTTCAATAAGGGCTAACGGAATATTCGGCTTGTAATAGAGAATATAATCAGCACGCTTGCCTTTTTTCCGTGTGTATGATTTTCCCTTGGGAATGATCCTGCCATCAGTGAAACTGACTTCTTCGCGCATCTGTCTATGCCGATTCCACCCTGCTTGCTCAACAGCCGGTGTTATGTATTTCGTACAAATATCACGTTCCGATAGTGATATATCCATTTGATCCTCTCCTTCAGCCCAGCCGAAAGTCAATAAAACGTATTGATTTCATCTGCCGAATAGCAGTTTATATCAGTCAACACGATGAATGTTCACTTATGAATTTTGATTTTCTCTTATCCGTTTTTAAACAAGTGTCGTCATAGACTAAATTTTATCATATAGTCATATACTACATTAATACGGATTTTTCTCTAGAACTCTCTTTAAATCTTCCATAATCTGCTATAATATGAAATTATAGAGGATTAAGCCTATTTTTTGAAGTCATATCATTTTTGCGAAAGGAGCTCACAGATGAATTTCTGTACAGAATGCGGTCATCCATTAGGAGATCAGCATCAGTTCTGCACAAATTGCGGTGCGAAGCAGGAATCGGCTGACAGCAGCACCTCTGGGCAGGCCTCTGATCAGCCGCTCCACGATCAGACAGAGCACAGGCCACCGCCCCAGCAGCCATCCCGTTCAGCATCTAAATCAACCATAAACAAGCCACCAAACAAGCCCATGAAAAAGCGTACAAAAATTCTCTTGATTTCCGCCGCAGCCGTCGTGGTGGTTCTTTTTGGAACGCACATGGGATTGCAGGCATATTTTGACCCGATGGACGATCTGCAGGCAATGGATCAGGCGGCAGCCGAGGATGATGCTGCGACATTCACCAGTTACATAGACTTTACTGATGATCGTTTACTGGATAAGCAGGCTTATTTGGCATACATTCAGACCAACGAATGGGATTCAGCAAAAAAGCAGTATCGGCAGCTCATTGAAGAAGGGAATGACCTGACGCGCGATATTACCGATCGTAACGGCAGCACTCTGTTCACGGTCCAGCCGGACGATCATTTATTGGGCCTGTACACGACTTATTCGCTCAAGGCACAGCCGACTGAGCTGACCATGACAACGCCTCTGGAAGATACGGAGATGACGATTGATGAGGAAACCACAACAGGCAGCCCGGATGATCCGGGACGATTTAAGGCTTACCCGGGAACTTATGACCTCAATGCAAAAGCCAGCAATGCATATGGTGATTTCGCCATCGACCATTCGCTGGAGATTGAGTCACAGCAGGCTTATGAGTTAAACCTGGATTTCACTGGCGACACCTATGACTTCAGAACTAATCACAAAGATGCGATTTTATTCATTAATGGTGAGGAAACCGGCCAGAAACTGGGTGAGCTAGACGAACTCGGACCCATCCCAGACGACAGTGATATCAAGATGCATGCGGAATGGACGACGCCTGATGGAGACGTTATCAAGTCCAATACCGTCACACCTGATGACAACAAGATGTTTGGCGTCATTCCTTTTTCCTTTGCTGAGAACGAAGACACGAACAAGCATGCACGAAACACTATCCTCGACTTCCGATCGGACTATGAAAAAGCGCTGAACAGCAAGGATTACAGCCAGATTGCGTCGTATATTCAAAGCGGCAGTGAAGCCGAATCTGAACTCAAGGAATACATCGGAGACCTGGAAGATAAGGGATACAATTACAACTTCACAGCAAATAGCGTGCAAGACGTTGAGACGATTGATGAAGAGACACTGGAAGTTACGTCACGCGAACAATTTATCTTTACCAATCACCGCGGTAAAACAACCGATTACGACCGTATTAAAACATATACCGTAACAACGACTAACGATGCATATGAAATCAGTTCAATCGATTACGATGAAACCAATCGTGACGAAAATTAATCTTAGGAGGTCTATTGCGTTATGTTAATTTGTCCAAATTGCCAGCACCAGCAGACATCGGGAAACTTTTGTGGTGTATGCGGAAGTACTCTGGAAGCTGAGGCCGGTACAAATACAGCCAATCAGGATAATCATGAACAGACAGCCGCTGCGGCAGAGCCGGTTATGAACGAGCAGCCAGCCGATAATACCGGGGAAAAAATTAAAGATGGACTGAGCCATTACGGGCATTATTTTCTGAACCTGCTGAAAAACCCGTCGTTTGCTTTACAAACGCATGAAAACGAATGGCTTCAGGCACTGATCACCCTTGTTATAACCGCCCTGGCATCATCGCTGAGCATTTACTTCCTAATGGACTCTATGATCAATTCAGTGATGGGAACAATGATGGGAACGAATCTTCCTTTCTTTTCCACGATGCTGTCCGTGCTCACCGTATCTCTAATTATAATAGCCCTGGCTTTTGTCAGCACGCTCATCATGGCCAAAGCTGGCAGAACACCGGATTCTGCCAAAACGATTTTTACACAATTCGGAAGCATGACCGTTCCTTTTGCCACAGTTAACGCAGTCGCAATTTTGACCGCTCTGGCCGGCTCGTTTGTTTTTACTCTGTTGCTATTGGCAGCCTCGAACGGCTTATTGCTGTATGTGATTCCAGCGCTGATGGTGTACGACAAAACCAATTCAGTCAGCCGCACAGGTCCCAAAGTCTATCTCAGTCTCGCAGCTGTCTTAATTATGCTGCTGTTCATGTATGTCATCTCGCAACTATTTTTCTCGGAAATGATCAGCCAAATCACCAGTATGCTGAATACGCCAATGGGCTTTTAACGTGACATCGACATCATAATAAAGGGGCTGCTGAATGATCAGCGCCCCTCTTGTCATAGCTTATGCATTTAATCCAGCTTGATGTCTTCAACGTTACGCTCAACGATCCGTGCTTGTTTGATAGCAACGACATCACCACCCGATGATGTGAAAGCATTCTGTGCGATGATTTCCTCCATGGCAGCCTTAATGGCTTGCGGATCAGCCGGTTCGACCGGTTTTTCCAAGGAATAGGTTACAGTTCGGTCATCTTCGTTATAAAATTTCAATTCCAGCTTTTTCATTATGTCACCTCCCTCTCGTTACGTTAATGCTGTTTGCCACGTGACAGCAGGTGCTTAGACCCCTTCGTTCTCCATGATTTCAGAACTGTCCGTGCGTTCCACATCCAGCAGTGAACGCTCCTGCAATGGTGTTACAGCAGTGGCGATCGTATACAGCTGATCAGCTGTAGCGCCGGTCTTCACATTATTGAAGCCTTTCGTTTTGTAATGCTGCTTCCCGGTTTCCTCATCAACGCCATCATCCAAAACAAGGCGCATGCGGGAATCAACAAGCTGTTGCTTGGCCATATCCTCACCTCCTTTCACCCTTACAATCGGTAAGGGCAGCCAAACAGGGGCATGACGCTGCAATCATTTAGGCATGCAGCTTATACGTGCATGGTGCATAAATCAGATTCTGGTGCATATACTCACCTTTTAAGAGAAGATCATCCCACGGCGATTTCAGACTCATACCGAATCGGCGTATGAAGACAATAATCGACATGTTATCCCACATTTACACAATTGTAATCAAATACACATTTACTTCTAAAGCATTTCATAGTAAAATATGATTGATGATAGTTTATAAGGTTATAACTATATTATGAGATTGTAAAAACGCGAACCATAAAAATAATTGATCTAATGATCGTAGTGAAGACAAACGTTGAAGGCACTGCCCGATCATTTCCATGCACTCTCAAATGATTTTGCATGAGATAAGGCTTGATCTCTTTTTGTATCTCCTGATCGCCTTCGCTTGTGCCAGTGCTTTCGATAAATCCAGAGAGGAATTTTTTATGTCTGACGAAACGCGTAGAGGACTGTATAAACGGCGAAAACGAAAACTTCGAAAACGAGTCATTTTTATATTAATCCCAGTCATCCTATTACTTGCAGTTGCTGTTTACGCAACCTATATATATGTTAAAGCTGACTCGACCTTTTCCGAATCACATGTAGATGACGGCAAGGAAAAATCTGATCTGCGTGAACAGGCCGTGGATCCGACCGAAGATAATGTCTCGATTCTGATCGCAGGTGTCGACAATAACGACCTCCGCTACCACAATAGCAACCCACTAACGGATACGCTGATGCTGGCGACACTGAATAAAGATAAACAGAGTGTTAAGATGCTGAGTATTCCGCGCGATTCGCTTGTCTATATACCGGAGGCCGGCCAGAAAAGAAAAATCAACAGCGCCCACGCTATTGGCGGTATGGAAGCTACGCGAGATACGGTCGAGAATCTTTTGGACATTCCGGTTGATTATTATGTCAAACTCAATTTCAAAGCCTTTATTGACGTCGTTAATGCTGTTAATGGTATAACCGTTGATGTGCCTTATGAATTCAAGGAACAGGACTCTGAGGGTAATGCGAACGCTGTCCATCTCTATCCCGGTGAACAGAAGCTGAACGGGGAAGAGGCTCTTGCCTTCGCCCGGACACGTAAAAAAGATAATGATATTGAACGCGGCAAGCGTCAGCAGGAAGTTATTAAGGCTGTTGTTGATAAATCCGTATCGATCAAATCCATACTGAAGATCGACAATATTATTGACGCAGTCGGCAGCAATATGACAACAAACATGAAATTCGGTGAAATGAAAAGCTTTATTTCTTATGGCATGGCCGGCAAGGACCTTGACTTTGACACGTATACATTGCAGGGCAGCGATTATTGGCCAGGGGATGCGTATTACTGGAAAGTTGATCAGACCGAACTTGAGAAAACCAAACGTATGCTGAAACAGCATCTTGAACTGGAAACAGACATGTCATCACCAGGTAACAACAGCTCAACATCTTCCTCCAGCAATGGCGAACAGGCACCCAATTCCACCGGGAACTCGAATGGTGGGGAACAGTCGCCTGCCTCTGGGGGCGCAGCCAATTCATCCGGCTCTGCCTATTAGATACTAAACCAGCCTTAACCGGGCTGGTTTTTTAGATGCCTGTCTCCTTCTAAAACGGTGCAGGCGCCTTTTTCCTTTTAAATCTCCCTCAACGCGCCAGCCACACAAAAAAAGCCAGTGCATTGGCGCACTAGCTTTTAGTATTGTGATAAGCATGTCACAGTCGGGCCACTTCACGTTTTTCGAAAGACAACCCGCAGCAGAAATTCAAACACTTTTAAGATTCGTTTAAAACGAAGCGGCTGCTTCAGCAAGCGGTACAGCCATTCCAAATTCAGCTTAATCCATATATCAGGGGCACGTTTGGCTGTACCGGCCAGCACGTCAAAACTGCCGCCGACACCCATGAAGACACCCTTAGTGAATTTATCCCTGTGTTCTGCGATCCATAACTCCTGCCGCGGCAGACCCAGCGCAACAAAGATGAGATCAGCCTGAGCCGCAGCGGCGTTCTCGGCGACTTCTGGATCATCAAGCTGGAAAAAGCCGTGCTGCCGGCCGGCAATGGCGACATTTGGAAAACGCCGTTTCACTTCGGCGACAGCTCGTTCATTGACCGCTTCTTCCGCTCCCAAAAAATAGCAACTTAAGCCATGCTGGTCCGCAAAGGCAAGCAAGTCCAGCATCACATCAAAACCTGCCACCCGCTCCTCTAGTGGCTGCTTCATGATTTTGGCCGCCAGCAGGATGCCCGCACCATCCGGCACAATCACATCCGCCTGCTGGACACTCTGCTTATAGCGGGAATCCGAGCGCGTCTTCATCACTATTTCCGGATTGGCTGTGACTATATAGTAAGGCTGCTCCGCCAGCAGGCGCGGCTCAACATAGTCATTCACGAATGCTTGCTGGGTTGTGTTTCGAAACGTTATATCCATGATCGTAACACTATCATGCATGGCCTGACACCTTTCCATATGATCTAGGGGCGCTGCCGCAGCCCTTTCAAAAAATTAGTAAGCGGTTTGTAATCACTGTTAATCAGTTCCAGATTTTCAATTAGGACTTGCATTGTGAGTAACGTCACCGAAAAAATTAAGATCGACCCCCATACGGTGGTCATCGAAAAGAAAATCGCAGAGGTGCAAAACAGCGCATTAAGCGCATAGATGAACAGCACGGTTTGCCTGTGGGTGAACCCCGCTCGGATCAGCCGATGATGCAGATGGGCACTGTCCGGACTGCCAATTGGCTGCCGGTTGATAAACCGCCGTACGATCGCAATGAGCGTGTCCGAAATCGGAACGCCGACAATAAAAATCGGAATGATAAACGAAATAACAGTGACATTTTTAAAGCCAAGCAAAGCGAGTACGGCAATCATATAGCCTAAAAACAAGGCACCGGTGTCACCCATAAAAATTTTGGCCGGGTAAAAGTTGTAGGGTAAAAAGCCCGCGGTGCTGAAAAAGAGAATAAAGGCTATCGCTGCGACGTAGACATGTCCCATAATCACCGCCATCACGCCCAGTGTTAAAAGGGCAATAGCCGAGACACCGGCAGCCAGACCGTCCAGACCGTCAATCAGATTAATCGCATTGGTAATCCCGACAATCCATAAGACGGTCACGATGGAACTGAAAAAGCCAAATTCAATCTCACCGCCAAATGGCAGATTAATAAATTCCATCTGCAGCCCGCCCCAAAACACGACAAAAGATGCAACCGCAAGCTGGACAGCCAATTTAACTTTCGGCGGCAATTCGAAGACGTCATCAAAAAAGCCAAGCGCAATGATCACAAATGCGCCGGTCAAAATCGCCGTATGATAGTCCCCTACCGGCTGCAGCAGCAAAAGACCAATCAGAAAACTGACGAAAATGGCTATTCCGCCCAAAGTCGGTATTGGATTCGAGTGGACTTTCCGCTCGTTCGGTTTATCGGTTGCATTCAGCCGTTTGGCGAATGTCACTAAAAAAGGTGTTATAATTAACGATACAAGTATAGTTACCGAAGCTAATAGCACAATTCTGATCACTTGGCGCACCTCTTTTTACCTGAAACAGACATTTATATGCTAAACGTTCGCTTAATCGTTGCTCACACAATTCTATTCAACTATCTATTATATACCCTTTTAATAAAAGTAGCCATAGAGAATTTTCCAGATTGGCGCTGACCAGATTCGGACTGACGGACCCAGCAGACAATCCATTGGCTTCAGTGCCCGCTGATGGCCTATACTGAAATAAGCTCCGTGCTGTGCGTGGAAATCGTCCAACGGCACACCGGATTAACGTATTGGAGGAATTGTTATGCCTTTAAATTTTGCCCATCGCGGCTCTTTAACCGAAGCACCGGAGAATACACTGCCGGCCTTTCAAAAAGCCCTTGACCGGGGCGTGCGAGCGATAGAACTGGATGTGCAGCTGACAAAGGATAACCATTTAGTCGTCTCACACGATCACCACTTCACCCGCTTTAACCCAGCCATTCAGGGGACGATCAAGGATTATACCCTTGAAGCCGTCCGGCGCATTGATGTCGGGTCCGCCTTCAGCCAGGATTTCGCCGGTGTCAGTCTGCCCACGCTTGACGAAGTGCTGGCCATCTGTCCGGAAACGGTCCTGCTCAATATTGAGATCAAAAATATTCCTGTATTATATGAGGGAATTGAACGGCGTTTGCTGGAGACGCTGGAGGCGCATAATCGGGGGAATGTCATGATTTCCTCGTTTGACCATGTTGCCTTGAAACGGATTCAGACGCTTAATCCGGCCATCGACCTGGGCATGCTTTTCTATTACCGGCTGCTGCGCCCGTGGGACTATGCTGTCTCGAGTGGCCTCCGTATCCGCAGTCTGCATCCGAATCAAGTCTATGTTGATCAAACGTTTGTTCAAGCCTGCAGGCAGCTTGGTTATGAGGTTTATCCGTTTACAGTTAATGATCCAGCGCGCTATCAGGAGCTGGTTGACGCTGGTGTGGATGGGGTGTTTTCAAATAATCCAGCTATATTCGGGGCCTAAATACAAAAACACCCTGCTTTTGCCAGGGCGTTTTTGTATAGAGCTTATAAATAATCAATAAAGTGTCGGCGGAATTTCATATGCAAAGCCGAACCGATGATAAACAGCACCGCCACCAGCACCCAGAAATAGAGCGTATACTCCCACTGGGTCACAGCGTACCATTCTGTCCCAAACAACGAATGCCGGTAACCCTGAACAAGATAAAAAAGCGGATTCAATTTCATCAGATTCATCAGCCATTCCATATTACCCAGAATCGAGATCGGCCATAAAACACCAGAAAGATACAACAGCATGCGGAGCGTTGAGTTTAGAAACATGTGCACGTCTCTGATAATGGTTGATAAGGTGGATGTAATCAGCGACAGCGCAAAAATAAATACAAAAGCCGCAACAATAAAATAAAGCAGCTGGACATAATGACTATTGATATAATACCCGTTAAACTGCAATATAATAATCACAATCCCCATCATGGCCAAATGGATATAGAACTTGGACGAGATGACAAAAGCTGGTATCACACTCATCGGAAAGTTCATTTTGGACAGGATCCCTAACCGGCTATAGATTGATTTTGATCCCTGAACAGTACCCTGATAGAAAAATAACCAAAGGAAAAAGGCCGTCAGCAGCCAGAAGAAAAAGGGTATATCCATGTCGCCCACAGCGACATCATCCCGGGTGCGGAGCGTACCAAACACGAACCAGTAAATTAAAATTTGGATAGCCGGGTTCAGAACTTCCCAGGCCATCCCCAGGTAATTATTCCGGTTCTGACTTTTCATCTCATATAGTGAAAGCCTTCGGATAAGATGAAAATAATTCACCTGTTCCTTGATGACATTAATGGCAGATTTCATAGACATTTCCTTTCGAGCCACAGAACATCATACGTTAATAAATTCATGGTAGATTATACAGGGGAATAAGGCAAAAGACAATCAGAAATTACGCTGACAATATGTGCTCACAGCCTTATAAACGTGTGCAGCACACGAAACCTCCTTATTAAGAGAACAGTTCTGCCCTTATAACAAGAGCAGAACTGTTCGGTTTAACTATTTAACAAACGATTCATGCATCCAGACGGTCTGGCCGTCGAGCTGGCCGCGATACCACGTGTTGTGACCGACTTTTTCCGTCAGATAGACATGGAAGGTCTCCCCTGCATAGTCCGACAAATCATACACCAGGTTTTTGTCACCGCCCCACGCTGTATCATAGCCATGGCCGGTGCCTTTGACCGTGAATGTTTTCGATTTCTTATCGACACCGACATGTTTATGGGTCGACATATCAGCTGTTTTGACCCAGCCGATCGTACCTTTCGTGCTGCTTGCCTTCGTGCTGATCAAATAGTACGTATCACCAGCGAATAACGCTTGTTCTTTAATATAGTAGACGCGATTCAAATAATCTTGAGCACTGAAGGCTGACGACGGGTCGCCAACCGAATTATAAATGGTGGCTCCTGATCTTAAATGGCCCAGCCGGCTGATAGGTGATGTGTCAACTTTGGTTACGAAACTTTCATGCACAAAGATTCGTTCACCTTTGAAGTCGCCGCGATACCACGTGTTATGGCCGACGGTTTCCGTTTTATGAGCATGGAATTCCGCGCCTTTGTAATCGGACAGATCATACACATGATCTTTGGAGCCGCCCCACGCTTTCGTGAAGGCATCACCGTCTCCATTAAACACAAACGTTTTTGACTTGCGGTCAGCGCCTTTGTGGGCATGGGTCGACATGCTGTCCGCTTTGACCCAGCCGATCGTGCCTCTCGTGCTGCTCGCCTTCGTGCTGATCAGGTAATAAGTCTGATTACCAAAGGAAGCCTTCTCTTTAATATAGTATACAGCATTCAGATAATCATCTGAACTGAAGGCTGTCGACTCATCCCCGATCGTTTCATAAATCAATGCACCGCTATGCAGATGACCCAGTTTACTGGTTGGGCTGGTTTGTTTCGTCGTGACTTTGCTTTCATGCAGCCAGACTGTTTTCCCGTCCAAATCACCGCGGTACCAGATATTGCTGCCGACCTTTTCCGTCAGATTCACGTTAAATTCATCATTCTGACGGTTCGCTAAATCATAAACGTGATCCTCAGAGTCGCCCCACGCTTTCGTGTAAGCACTGCCGGTTCCGTCAATATAAAAGGTCTTATCCTGCTTATCAACCCCCGTATGGGAATGGGTCAGCATATCTGACGCCTGAATCCAGCCAATCGTGCCTTTCGTGCTGCTTGGCTTTTCACTGATTAAATAATAGGTGTTCCGTCTTACATCAGCCTGCTTTTTAATGTAGTACACTTTATTTTCGTATCGACTGGCTTCTTCACCCGGAGCATCAGCCCGCAACGTGTCATAAATCGTGGCATCATGCCGCAGATGGCCGAGTTTGCTGGTCTTCTCATTCTTAACAAGATAGCTTTCATGGATCCATACTTCCTGGCCGTCCAGGTTGCCGCGATACCACGTATTATGGCCGACAGCTTCCGTCAGATTCACGTTAAAGGTTTCGCCGGTATGGTTGCTTAAATTGTAGACGTGATCATCCGAGCCACCCCAGATTTCGGCATACGCATTGCCGCTGCCATAGACTTTAAATGTCTTCTGCTTTTTATCCACGCTGGTGTGTTCATGCGTCTTCACATCGCTGGCCTGAACCCAGCCGACTGTCCCGTCTTGGGCACTTGGCTTCCGGCTGATTAAATAATATTGTTTGCCGCTTAGTTTGGCTTCAGCTTTAATATGGAATACCTCATCAGTCCGCTTGGAGCCTGCCTTCTGATAGGTGTCCAGCTTTGTCGGATCATCATAAATCCGCGCGCTGCTGGCATTAATATGGCCCAGTTTGCTGGTGTTTTTGCTATGGTGACGAACCTTCTCCTCAAACTTGGTTCCCACAAGGGCGACGAACTCGTTCCAGTCATAGCCCCATTTGTCAAAATAAGCATGCGGGTCAGTGTGAGTCGTGCCACCAAGGTAATCACTCACTGCCCGATGGGACCATAATGAGCCTTCACCATCACTAACGGCACTGTCGACGCCTGTATTATATTTATACAGAATAGAAGCAATGTAATCGGAATAATTATTGATCGATTTAGCAAACGCGTCAAATGTATCGGCGCGCACCAGTTCTACATGGACGAAACGCTCGTTGGCAAAGCGCCCGGCACCCCATGCAGCCCGGTCTGTCGGGTGTATTTCAATGGTTTGTTGATCGTTGACAAATGCATGAACAAAGGCGCTGTTATAATTCCGGCTCATATAGTCGATTTCATTGCGAATCGTCGTATTGTCATTAGCCGTCTCGTGTGCTACAACGCCCTCAACAGCACCCTTGCCATGACGATAGTTGAAGCGCGGAAAATCAAGATTATGTTCATATTTCACCGAAGCAGGATCCATATCTCTAATATAATCATTGACATCCGGGTAGGTCGAAAAGGCCGATACATTTCCCGATTTGGACTCCGGTTTTTCGCCTTCCTGCGCGTTCTTGTCGGCGTCTTCTTCAGAATGGCCATCCCGCCAGGCTTTTGGTATGTACTTAAGTTCATCATCTGTTAAGTCACTAATATCTTCCCCATTCACGATTGTTCCGTTGTCAATGTCTTCTGCATTTGTGTCTTCAGCGGCAAAACTATTAACGGGCCATAATGATGCCATTAGTGCCAGAGACACAGCCAGCAAGCTTGTTTTTTTCATGTAGATCCTCCTGATATGTATGTTTATAAGCGTCCTCTTAATCCCGGAAACTCTCAACCGCTAAAAGATTGCCAGACTCACTAACAAAGCACCTTGATCCAGGCTGTTCTCCCCTGAATCAAGGCACTTCATAAAACTGGATTTCATTTACTTATACTGCGGCACATTGTACATCAGACGATAATTATCAAGCAGATTATAGATTCTGCTCATGTAGCGCGTCTGTTTATAAGCCCAGCCGATATCCGTAGCATACTGGTGGAATGATGGATGGTCATGATTGTCCGCATAAGCCGGATTCCAGCGCATTTGGTACAGGGTGCTCTGTCCGCTGTCGATGTAGCCGTGATCGATATAGTCAGCACCGCCCATAATGGCTTTATCAATCGAGAACCATCCTTGCTTATAAGCATATTTCGCTCCGGATTCTACCGCGCTGTCATCGTGTGCTTTGACGCCGAATAAGTTGTGAACTGTTTTAATGGCTGTCAGATCATCCTTGTTGTCGGATGTTACAAGCTGCGGATCGTCATCCTCATCCAAGCCGACTTCAATGCCCGTTGCGAGATCAGACGCACCATTCCCCGTCTCAAGAATCGCATGTGACATTAAATAGACTTCATTAACATCATGCTCACTGCCAGCCTTCACAAACTGCTGCGCTTGGCCGGCCAGCACACCTTTATTTTTCAGAATGCTGTCATTCACTTCTGAAACATCAATTTTGGCACTTTGAGTCAGTTCGACAAATTGCAGGGAGCCCCGGAAATTGCCTTCAAAGTTATCCGGATCCATATAGTAAGCTACGTCATCATGGCTTGCGGATTCGAAGCCGGACGATGTCCCCTCATCGGTTTTATTCGTTTTTTCCATTTGTTTATCGACCATATCATTCAGGGTCATATCGTACTGGCTCTTATTTTCATGGGCCACGTAGGCTTCATGTATCCAGATCCGCTCACCTTTGAAATCACCGCGGTACCACGTGTTTTGACCAACTGTTTCGGTCTTGTGAACTTGGAAAATGTCACCTTTGTAATTAGACAAATCATAAACTTTGTCTCTCGGGCCGCCCCAAGCTTTCGCATAGGCATTTCCAGGCTTGGTGATAAAAAAGGATTTACGTTTACGGTCTTTCGCCTTGTGGACATGTGTTGACATGTCACTGGCTTTAACCCAGCCGATGACACCACGCGTGCTGCTCGGCTTCTCACTGATTAAATAGTAAGTCCGGCTGCCGGCTTGAGCCTGTCGTTTAATGTAATAAACCGCATTATCGTAATCGTCCCCGCTGAACGAGGCTTCAGATCCATAAATCATAGAACCGCTGCGCAAATGCCCTAATCGGCTGGTCGGGCTTTCATTCAGCTTGGTGACATAATTCTCGTGCACCCAGATGCGTTCGCCATTAAAGTCGCCGCGATACCACGTGTTATGGCCGACCGTCTCGGTTTTATGGACATGGAAAACGTGACCTTTGAAATTGGAAAGGTCATAAATGTGGTCTTTCGAACCGCCCCAGGCTTTCGCATAAGCATTGCCGGAGCCTGTGAACGCGACCGTTTTCGGCTTGCGGTCTTTCGCCTCATGGACATGTGTCGACATGTCACTTGCCTTGACCCAGCCAATAACGCCACGCGTGCTGCTGGCCTGCTCACTGATCAGGTAGTAACGTTTGTCACCGGATTTGGATTTGGCCTGTTTTTTAATATAGTAAACAGCATCCTTATAATCTTCTCCGCTGAACGAGGCTTCAGATCCATAAATCATAGAGCCGTTGCGCAGATGCCCCAATTTGCTGGTCGGGCTTTCGTTCAGCTTGGTGACATAATTCTCATGCACCCAGATTCGTTCACCTTTGAAGTCGCCGCGATACCACGTGTTATGGCCGACTGTCTCGGTTTTATGGACACGGAACACATGGCCTTTGAAATTGGAAAGATCATAAATGTGGTCTTCCGAACCGCCCCAGGCTTTTGCATAGGCATTGCCGGAACCTGTGAACGCGACCGTTTTCGACTTGCGGTCTTTCGCTTTATGGACATGTGTCGATATGTCACTTGCCTTGACCCAGCCAATAACACCACGTGTGCTGCTGGCCTGCTCACTGATCAGGTAATAAAGCTCATTGCCTGCTTCAGCCTGTTCTTTAATGTAGTAAACAGCATCGAGGTAGTCATCCGAACTGAAGGCTGTACTCGCTTTGCCAGCCTGTTCATAGATAGACGCTCCTGCGTGCAGATGACCGAGTTTGCTCGCAGGGGAGGTCGTCACATTCGTCACAGACTGCGCGCTGATTGACGCCTGTTCCGGATCAGATGGTTTTGGAGACGGCTGCTCGGCAGTCACATCTGTGTCATCATCTGTTTCCGGCTGCTGAGCTTCTTCATCATCTGCAGACTGCCCCTCGTCAGTCTTTTGCTGCTCTGCTTCCGGGTCGGTCATTTCGTGATCTGACGACGATGTCTGATTTGAAGACGGGCTGTCTTCGGTGTCAGCTTCCCTCGCCTGATCATCATCCGCTTGGTCGTTTGAATCAGTGTCAGCTGACGGCTGCTTGTCCGATTTATCAGCATCTGCAGCGGATTCATCCTGTTCAGCTGTCTGTTCATCACTTGAAACCGGCTGATTGTTTTCGGCTGCAGCGGCTGCTTCGGGCTGATCGGATTCAGCCTGTGCATCAGTGTTGGCTGCGAACACACTAGAAGGCGCAACCGTACTGCACAGCAGGCATACAGCTAACACGATTGATAACTTTCTCATTTTATACCCCCATGCGACAATCGTGTGTTGTCTTGTATTTGCTAGATTAATAGTCAGACTGGACCTTCCTGTATTGTCAGAATATTAATCTACTCCGTGGCTATTATACTAGGAAAAAAATGAAATGGAAACCTTAATATGACAACTTTCATCAAATACTGCCATACGTATTCGCACGAACTGCGGCGTGTATTAACATAAAATACATGTTTATATTAGTTGACTTTCATAGTATAATAGCAATTAGTCTTCTAGGTATATAATGATTGGAAATAGAAGCAGCACACAAAGACTGAATAACGATCATACAAATAAATGAGGTCATAAACGGGAGGTTCTGTGACATGAAGAAAGTGATCACATACGGTACATTTGACTTGCTGCATGTCGGTCATATTAATATTTTACGGCGTGCCAAGGCATATGGTGATTATTTAATCGTAGCTATTTCGTCTGATGAATTCAACGCCCTTAAGCATAAACAGGCCTACTACACGTTTGAACAGCGCAAAGTGATTCTGGAAGCCATCCGCTATGTCGATGAAGTCATACCCGAGCATAACTGGGAGCAAAAGGCGGAAGACATTAATAAACATGATGTTGATGTGTTTGTTATGGGTGATGACTGGAGAGGTGAATTTGACTTCCTGAAAGACTCCTGTGAGGTTGTCTATTTGCCGCGGACAGTGGGAATATCAACAACTAAAATCAAATCTGATTTAAATATGACCAATGATGTTTAGAGAACTGGCCATTACGCTGTATCTGTTTGCTTTTCGCGTTATGTTTATGATCTTTAAACGGTTTCCCCAGAAGAAGAAAACAACATTTGTTGCTTCATTTGGGGAAAATATTTTGTACAGCGCAAGGGCACTTGAAAAGCAGACAGATGATCAGGTTGTTATTCTCAAAACTTCCCATTGCAGCACAGACTTCCGCACACCAACGAGAATTATAAGAACATTTGAGGTCAGCCGCATGCTGGACTGGCTGCGTTCTGTCTATCATTTGGCCACATCCCATGCGATTATTGTCGATAACTACTACGGGTTTCTGGCCGCCGCAGACTTCAAGCCAAATGTCCGCTGCATCCAGGTTTGGCATGCTGCCGGAGCCATTAAGAAATTCGGATTGGAAGACCCATCGAATCACTATCGTTCAAAAAGCGCGAATAAACGTTTCCGGAAAGTATATAGCCAGTTTGATTCGGTCGTCACTGGCTCAGACAATATGGCATCCATTTTCAAGCGGAGTTTCAACGTATCTGAAGAGCGTATTTTACGGACAGGCATACCAAGGACCGATTTCTTTTTCGATGAAGCGGCAAAACAGGAATCACGCGATGCATTAATTGCGGAATACCCGGTGCTGTATGACAAAAAAGTGCTGTTATATGCGCCGACTTACCGCGATGACACCATCGATATCAAGGATATACAACTGGATATCGATAAAATGCACCATGCTCTTAAACATGACTGCGTACTGCTCCTGCGCTTGCATCCGGCGGTCGAAAATGCGTTTCAGAATAAGTACCCTGGCTTTGTATTTAATGTATCCGGCCAGCATTCACTTAATCATCTTCTATTGGTAACGGATATTTTAATTACGGATTATTCATCTATTCCATTTGAGTTTTCACTTTTAAACAGGCCAATGGTGTTCTTCGCTTATGATCAGGAACAATACACGGAAGAACGCGGCTTTTGGGGATCCTATGAAGAACTTGTCCCTGGTCCTGTTGTCACGCATACTAATGAACTGATCAGCGTCATTGAACAGAATACGTTTGATTTCGAACGCATTAAGTCATTTGCGGATGAATGGAATCAATACTCACAAGGGACTGCAAGCGACAGTCTGATTAAAGCCGTCTATCAAACAGAAGACAGAACTTATGACGTTGTCCGTGAAGCCTAACCCGGAGGCAGTGATTGCCTCCGGGTTTTTAAAAAGCATACGTTTTCTCCATGAATTGAAAGATATGGCCTGGCATAATGATACTAGCGCAAGATCATAATTGGAGGTGGTGCACATGTCACTCAAACGATTGGCCGCCTATACAGGACTTGCTGGCATCTTTTGGCTGCTGGGACGCCGGCGGGTACAGGCACCGGGCAAGACGACAGTGATCACCGGGGTTCCCGCCTACAAACAATACCCCGAGCTGCCGACTGGATGTGAAGCTGCATCGCTCGCGATGCTGTTAAGCTGGGGACACGGCGAACCAGTGACAACATACACTGCAGCGGACAGCTTGAAGCAAGGTGACAAGGTCCATATGGCAGATGGCCAGCTCAAAGGTGCTCATCCTAATCAAGCGTTTGTCGGTGATCCGTATACCGATTCGGAAGACGGCAGCTACGGTGTGTTCGAAGGCCCGGTTCTGGAAGCACTGGAAACATTTATGCCCGGCCGCGGTGCTGATCTCTCAGGCAAACCATTCACAGCACTTATTGACATCATCCGCTCAGGCAGGCCCGTGCTCGCCTGGACCACACTGGCGCAGCGTGACACCTATTACGGACTGTCCTGGACCGCTCCGGATGGTCAGGTTATCGACTGGTATGAAAACGAACATGCTGTGGTGCTTATCGGAATCGATGCTGAGCACGTTATCTGCCATGACCCGCATACCGGAGAAGCCGAATTTTATGACCGGCAGCGCTTTGTCCGGAACTGGCAGTCTATGGGCAGACGAGCCATAACACTGACAGACAAAGCCGGCCATTAGAGCTAGCTGTCCACCGCATTATCTATTTCACGAATCTAGCGTCTATGGTAGAATAAGTGCAACGCCAAACAATGCCAGACAATAAGGAGCGGAAACATGAAAAAAATTTTAACCATCTCTGCCGTCGTTGTTGTTGCAAGCCTTGCATTTGTTTTTTTCTTTCTAAATAATGATACAAATCAGGAAGCGGACAACCATTCAAAAGATAGCGAGGCAGCAGAAAAACAGAAAGAAAAGCCTTACCCATACCCACCGAAAAAGGCTTCTAAACGCCTGGATAAACAAGAGAAGCTGGAAGCCACTATGGCGGATGAGAGTGAGGGCAGCACATTAAGTAATCCTTATGTCAAGCTGGATCCTTATGACCGAAGCCCGCTTGCAGCCTTGGTTGTTTTTGATACAGAGCAAGCAGCCAAAGTATCCTTTACCGTCAAGGGCAAGGACGCATCATCCACTATTTCCAATACAATTGATGATTATAGAACCCATCATGAGCTGGCTGTGTTAGGGCTTTATCCTGATCAGGACAATAAAGTGACCATTACAGCTGAAACAGAAGACGGCGACACATCCGAAAAAACGATCACGATTACAACTGAGAAATTACCGGATTACATTCCAACGGTTAACATTAAAACCGCTAAAAAAGACAAAATGGATATCCAGCCAAATGAGCTGACATTTGCTATACCGAGCACCAAATATAATTACGGCTTTGACACAAATGGTGATATCCGCTGGTATGGATCGGGCTATAACAGCCACATTTTCCACGAACTGGACAATGGTCACTTATTGTATCTGGGCAAGGATGACAATAGCGGAGGCGCTTATAATCGCCTGTTTGAAACCAATTATTTAGGCAAGTTATACAATGCCTTCAAGATCAGTGAAGAGGTTGCTGAAGCCGAATCTGACGGAATGGAGTCAACCCTGATACACCATGACGCTGCTGAATTGCCATCAGGAAATCTTCTTCTTACTGTCAATGATGATGAAGGCACGTATAAGGAAGATACGATGATCGAAATCAACCGTAAGACCGGCGATGTCGTCAACCAAATTGACTTAAAAGATCTGTTTCCAGCTGATGCGTATGAAGAATATGGCGGCAACGATTTTAAACCTGGCGATGATCCAGTAGATTGGTTCCATCAGAATGCCGTCGTTTATGATGATGATGATAACAGCATTATCATTTCTGGACGGAACAGTGACACCGTCATGAAAATTGATTATGAAACGGAAGAAATCCAATGGATCCTTGCTTATCCGGAAGACTGGGATAAGCAAATGGAACAATATTTAGTTGAGGGACAGGGCGACGACTTTAAATACCCGGCAGGCCAGCACGATGTCCGCATCCTGCCTGATTTTGACGATAATCCGGACACCATCGATTTGCTGCTGTATGACAATAATACCGTTGTGACGCGTGGTAATGAGGACTTATCCAAGGAATTCAGCGCTGCATCGCACTACCGGGTTAATGAAAAAACCAAGGAAGCCAAATTGATCTGGACATATGGTGAAGAACGCGGTGAGGACTTTTTCACTAATATTATTGGCAGTGCCCGCTACCAGCCAAATACCGGCAACGTGCTGATAGGATTTGGTCATGTGGACGAAGGCAACCAGAGCAATATTGTCGAAGTGACGCATGATGACGATGCCAATGTCGTCTTTGAGGCAGAAATGGACGACTTTCCTTCAGGTGCCTGGGTATATCGCGGTGTCCGTCACCAATTATATACCGACACCTGGGAAAATACCGCTTCCTTTCTTGAATAGAACGATTTAAAAGGCAGCGGCAATAACAATTATAAATAACAAGCAAAAAGGTGGCTGGGACAAAACCCTCGCTGAATGAAAATGATAAGCATAGTACGAAGCTGGGACAAAAAGTACGAACCACTTGCGTGACTGAACCGCTCCGGAGAAAGACGTCGCTTTCCGCGGGCGGCTGGTGAGCCTTCTCGCGCTGGCGCGCTCCGGGGTCTCACCTATCCTTTGCTCCCGCAGGAGTCTCCGTCTTTTCCTCCGCTAAATCGGAGCATGTTCGACGCTTGAGGTATTCATTTTCGTTATGTCCCAGCCCCCTTTCAATGTTGTATGCTGCTATGCAATGCACCAGTCGTGTCCAGTTTGCTGGATCCATGCCATGTTAAAACGTCAGGAAATCTTTGTAGATCAATAATTAAGTATGACTCTTGTTTTTCTTAAAATTTATAGAAATATAAATATGACTGGTAATATTAAAGCTATCCCTAGACAAATAATAGCAGCTGCTTTTGATTGCTTAGTAATTCTCTCATCTTTTTTATGCAGGCTCTCAATAAAGGATAGAGTGAAATAAAAGCTGGAAATAGTTAGTAATACCGAAATAATTGCTATCCAACCCACCACAGACATAATACCTCCTCTAATAGTTATGAACTCTCACCAATCTGGCCCGATTCAGGCACAGTGTTTATTCAGCAACG
Source organism: Lentibacillus kimchii (assembly GCF_042666895.1). Taxonomy (GTDB): domain Bacteria; phylum Bacillota; class Bacilli; order Bacillales; family Amphibacillaceae; genus Lentibacillus; species Lentibacillus kimchii. The sequence continues at coordinate 28,004 of NZ_JBHTGR010000050.1, read as the reverse complement.
GCACTTGCTTGTTCAATTACTTTCTCTAGGGGCAGGTAAGAATTTTGTGAAATAAGCGGCTAAGATTATTAGAAAAAAGCTTATAGTCCAGGATAATAACCCCATAAAATTAAACCAATAAGCTGAGATATTTATCAAAGCTACAAGCAAAAAGCAGATTGACGTTAACGCACTTTTTACACCTGAGGCACCTACTTTTTTTCTTTTTTAATTATAAATGGTATGACAACTATAAAAGCGACTATTGAGATTATATATAACACATTTAAGATCATTTTTTTAGCTCCTTATCAAACAATCTGGCCTGTTTATGGCACGGTACTTAACAATTATTTTAACATAAAAGGTCTCGTACCTTTGAAACAATTAGAGAAAAAAGTAAGTGTATTTAAAAAATTCATTAAAATATACAGAGGAGTGTAAACCTTATTAAAAACAGGGATGCTCAATCATATATAATTGGCACCCCTGTTTCATATACTGTTTTTTTGTTTTCTTCCCTGCTGAACCCGTTACGGTAACTCAGATTTAATCCTGATGTTTCATTTTGATTTCTTTTGAGCCCAGGATCAGATAGTTAAGCTCGTCCGTCGGGATTTGCTGCAATTCTTTGCGATGCGTCAGATAAAAGATAGCTCCGAGCACAATCCAAACGATGAGTGCGATGAACGATTCTTTGCCTAGTGCAGCTGGTGAACCTGGAATGAGCAGGAGTGCCAGAAAGGCAATGCTCGCTGCCATACCGAGGGCTGCAAATACTTTCTTTACCGGTGCGACACTATATTTATCCGTGTTGAAATCACGGTTTCCGGACCACAAGAATAGCCTGAACGCCGTAAAACAAGTATAAAAGTAAGCAATCGTTACACCAACCGAAGACATATCCACGACCCATGTCAGAGCCTCACGCCCAAACCATGGTGCCACCATCGCCACACCAACCGTGAAGATGATGCTGACATGCGGCGTTTCATACTTGGGATGCAACTTGGAGAATATCGATGGAAGAACCCGGGCGCGTGACATCGCGAATAGCAAACGGCTGGCTGACATAATAAAACCGTTCAGTCCGGTGAAAATGCCCATCGTCAAGCCTGCAACCAGAATAACAAGGCCGGCATTGCCGAGCAGTCCCTGAATGGCTGCACCCGTTCCCCACGTTTGATCTTGGGCAACGAGACTCTGCCACGGCGCAATCATAGACGTGGCAAACACCATCAGGCCGTAGAGCAGCGCTGCAAAGAAAATGGCCAAAATGATTAAACTAAAAGCTTTTCGCGAGGAAAAATGAAATTCCTCGGCCGCCTGCGGAACATTATCAAAACCAACATAAGCCCACGGCGCAATGGCCACAATCGAAATGATCGCCGCAAATGCGGTTTTATCGGTTGTGAATAATGGCTGCACATTGGAAAGACCTGATCCAGGCTGGACACCTACCATGACCGTAATCGCAATCACACTAAGTACCATAATGGTGCAAAACACAAACTGCATCCGGCCGGAAAGACTGGATCCCCGAATATTAAAGTAACCGAAAATTCCCAGCAGCACCGAGGCAATCAGCACTTCCGTGAAGTGAACATTCCAGCCGGCAATCGTATACATATGCATCGTGTTAAGGATCGACGGAAACACAAATTTGATCATCAGAGCAAATGCCGAAGCATTTAGCGCGACAATACACAAATAGCCCAGCGTCAGAAACCAGCCGCTGATAAACGCATGTGTGCGTCCCAGACTGATATACGAGTAAGCGAATTCGCCGCCTGATACCGGAAAACTTTTAACCATAAAACCGTAGCTTACAGCAATCAGCATCATGAGCAGTGCACCGATGGACAGCCCGATAATGACGCCCATTGGGCCAGCTGTATCCATCCAATTGGTGGGCTGCACAAACACGCCCCAGCCGATTGATGAGCCCAGGGCTATCGCCCAGACCCAATGCGGCTTTAACGATTGCTTTAAGGTTGTACGCTTTTCCATGATTTATCTCCTTTTTGCATTTGATTGAGACTATCCTGTTGGCTATACCAGACTTTACTGCCGTTTGCAAAATCAGATGGCAACAATGATTCAGACAGGCTTGCAATGCTTACGGGGTCAGCTGCTATGTTAAAAATCAGCTGATATCAGCTGATTTTTACTAACTGGGCGCTACTGATCATGCCGCTAATAATTCTTTTCTTAACAGCCATTAAAACGAACCGGAAATGACGTTCCCTTGAAACATCGTTACTAAACGTTCGCGCCGTCTGGCTACTACTTCTGCCGAGCAGGTGGCATCGGCAAATGTAAAGCTCGCCTCATCGCCAATGTGCGGCCAAACCTGTTCGCCGGCTTCATTCAGAGGTGTCTTGCCGCCCGTGATAAATGACAGCGTCTGACTGAGGGATCGTTCATCCACCCACTGGGAAACTTCGGCCAAACGATTGGCCCGTTCTAATACATCGCCATTGCCGAATGGTGACCATACATCAAAAATATTATCACAGCCAAGCGCGACGTTGACACCACGTCCGGCAAGCAGAGGAAGCGGCGGGAACCGGCCGTCAATCGGCACATTGGAAATAATCGCAATTCCTGCCTCCTGCAATTGCTCGGCCATTTCTGCCGCCTGTGACACCGGAATATCTCCGAGTCCAAAAGCGTGACTGACCGATACATTTCCCTGCAGTCCGGCTTCCTTCGTTAATTGTGCTAAACGCTGCATTGTAAAAATGCCTAAATGACCAGCATCGTGTAAATGCAAATCAATGCCGGCATTTTCCGTTGCCGCAAGCTCAACCGTAGTTTGCAGCGACGTTTCAATATCACCGTCCACCATTGCAGGATCAACACCGCCCACATAGTCTGCACCATTTCGAAGCGCGTCTCTAACCAGATCTTGTGCCCCGGAGCGCAGTAAACCATGCTGCGGGAATGCTACCAGCTCAGACGATAACTGACCTTCATAGGTCTCCAGCGCTTTTTGCACTTCCTCCAGGTTCGTTAGCCCTGCTTCCGGGTAAATGTCGACATGACTGCGCACATGCGTCACACCAGATGATGCGTAACAATTAAGCAGCTTCTCAGCACGCGTCTGCGTCGTTGTCTCCAATGATGACAAGACATTTTTCTCAATGTCAAAACGCTCGAAAATACTGTCAACAAGTGTGACCGAACGCCACTGATCACCCAGCAGTGTCTTGTCCAGATGACAGTGTTTTTCAATAAACGAAGGGATCAGCAGCAGGCCACCGGCATCTGTTTGAGGTAAATCATCCGTCAATGAATCGGCAGCCGGGACAACCTGGCTCACCTTCCCATCCTCGATCAGTAGATTAAACAAGTCTGTTGCCGTTCCCGTTATTCTGCCTTGAAACGTTTGATAGCCTGTCTCCAATAATGCATTTGTAAGCCAAAACGCCGTCGTCATGATAATCGGTCCTTTCCATTGTCAGCCTCATGGTGATCCGTTCTAATTCAACCGTTGACGCATGTCATTCTACAGCAAATGGTCGCTATTTTCTATAAATAAGGCTGACCCTGTATCATCACCGAACCGACACCGAACGTGCAAAAATCTCACACAGGATCTTATATAAAAAATCACCCACCAGCAGTCCGGCGGATGATTGATCTGCATCAATACCTTTCAATGCCCCTTACCCCGCCTCCGGAACAGACGTTTCAAGCCTTCCAGCACTGGACGTCTGCCATCCGTTACCAGGCCGCCTGCTTCTGCAAAGATTTGCAGCAGAAACAGGACGAGAATCGTAATACCGATGCCGACCAGCACGTTAGCGGAGGAGAAGAGAATAGCCATCGTTCCAAATAAAGCACTGAACCCATAAAGCACCAGAACGGTCTGCCGGTGACTCAAGCCTGCAGCCAGCAGCCGGTAATGGATATGTTTATTATCAGGCATCATGATCGGATCCTGATGATAGGCGCGGCGAACCATGGTAAACAAGGTATCAAAAATAGGCACAGCAAGCACAATCACGGGTATGATGAAACCGAAAAGCGTGAGATTTTTAAACAGGCCAACAATCGACACAACCGCAATCATGAAGCCGAGAAAATTCGAACCGGCATCCCCCATATAAATATGAGCTGGATGGAAATTATGGTATAGAAACCCAAGATTCGCCCCAATTAGAATAATGCACAGAGCAGCCGGAAGCGCTTGTCCGTCAATGATCGCCATCACGAACATACTCGAAAGCGCAATCGTCGAAACACCAGTGGCCAGCCCATCGAGCCCGTCTAATAGATTAATGGCATTGGTTATGCCGACAATCCAGACGGCTGTTATCAGAACACTCAAGAAGCCAAGATCAATTCTCCCGATTGCAGGAAGGGTGATTTGTTCAATCACCAGATCAGAGGAAATCAAAAAAGACGCCGCCATCAGCTGACCCGCTAATTTAACCACCGGACGAAGGGAGAAGCGGTCATCCAATGCCCCTGTGATCAGAATAACGACTGCCCCGAGCACAATCGCCAGCAAATGGTCATGCTGTGGCTGTATATAAAGCCCGCCAAGCAGCGTCCCGAGAAATATAGCCAGACCGCCCAGTCTTGGTGTTGAGTTTGTATGTATTTTACGCTCATTCGGCATATCGACCACTTTGATTTTAATGGCCAGCTTTTTAACAGGATAGGTTAATAGAAATGTCGATACAAGGGCAATTAAACATGCAATCGCCCAATCACTGTAATTGAACATAATGGATCCCCTTGATCGCTTCCGTATGTTAAACGTGCCAGATATGTCTAAATTATAGCTGACTGTTGGCGGTGAGACAAATTTAAATCAGCAGTCTGTCATGCTTGCTGATTAACCGCTCGTTTTCGCCCGTTTTAACGTTCCGGTGTCGCAGCGTCGATGATTAAGATAATGGCGGTTATGATATGCATGAGCATGCCAAGTATCGGGATGACACCGACAAATGATGTGACCATGCCGAGCACACTTCCCGCAATACTTCTATTCCCTCTGTTTGCCAGAAGCAATGTTATAAGGTGCAGGATGAACATGACTAACAGGATGCCCCATGTTGTACTAAAAACAAGGGAACCGCCGATTATCGGAATTCCGAGAAACGCTTCACAGCCACCGGTTACCCATTTCATCATTCGTGACCATGCCATTATGCTACCTCCTTCATATATCATTTATCATAGCAAACTTTTTAAAACCATGCCAGCTTGTGTCCTTTTATAAAGGCTCCCTGCCGCGGCAGGGAGCCTTTACTATTATTTAGCTTTCTTTCCGCGGCGTGTGAATTTTGCCGTCAGGTCATCAAACAGTGTATAGACCACGGGTATGAACAACAGGGTGAAGATGCTGGAAACCGTCAAACCAAATATAATCGTAATGGCTAGTGGCTGCTGCATTTCCGCACCCTCGCCAAGCGCCAGTCCGAGCGGCACCATCGCGAGAATCGTCGTCAATGTCGTCATCAGTATCGGCCGCAGACGGCTGGCACCTGCTTCGATAATTGCGGTATATCGATCGCTGCCATAGCCTTCACCGCGCAGTATATTAATATAATCAACCAGCACGATCGAGTTATTAACAACAATACCGGCCAGCATAATAATCCCGATAAACGCCGGAATACTCAGCGGCAGCCCCGTTATAAAGAAGCCGAACAATACACCTATAATCGTTGTCGGCAGTGAAAACATAATAACAAACGGGAATAAGAAGTTTTCAAACTGCACCGCCATCACGGCATAAACAAGGAAAATCGAGAACACCAGCGCGACAGACAAGTCCTTGAACGAGCTAGCCATATCCTCAGCCTGGCCGCCGATGTTATAGTCGTAGCCTTCTGGAAAGTTCATACTGTCCAATCGGTCCTGGATATCATTTGTAACGCTTCCCAGATCACGGCCCGCTATTTCTGACGTCACATTCAGCTGCGGCTGCTGATCTTCACGCTGCAATGTCGCTGGGCCTTGTGTTTCTTCCAGCGTAACCACTGATTTCAGTGGAACAGATGCACCGCTTTTCGACTGAATGGACACATCCTCCAGGTCACTGATCGTGCTGCGCTCATCTTCCGGATACTTGAGCGTCACATCCATTTCACTTCCGTCTTCACGGTACTTGGCAGCTGTCTGGCCAGTGAACTGGAGCTGAAGCTGACCTGTTATCTGCTGTGCCGTCAGTCCGTACATCGCTGCTTTTTCAGAATCGATGTCAATGTGCATCTGCGGTGTGCCCTTCTCAGCAGATGATGCAGGATTACTCACACCGTCTACTTGGGAAATCTCGTCAGTTACTTCAGCAGCCAGATCATTCAGAACGTCATGTTCCGGTCCGCTCAAACTGATTTGCACCGGATCCCCCAGACCGGACGCACTATTGGTTGACTGGACGGTTATATCCGCGCCAGGTACCGACTTGAGATCCTCAGTCATCGATTGTACCACTTCTTCGGTTGATTGTGAGCGCTCAGATGAAGACGTCAGTTCCATCATATAGGATGCTTGATTGGACGCATCACCGCCAACATTGAGATAAGTAGTCTCAAGCACATCGTCATAGTCACCTAAACGGGTGTTAACCTTCTCGGTCACGTCTTCTGTGTGCTCCTTAGTACTTCCTGTGTCTGTTTTCACAGTCACTTGCAGCTGTCCCTGGTCCGATGATGGAATAAACGATGCACCTATCGCCGGAATGAGCAGCAGACTGCCAACAATCAGGGCCAGCGTCCCGAAAACAGTTGTTTTCCGGTGACCCAGCACCCATTTCAGTGCCGATTGATAGCCGTTTGTCACGCGATCAAGGACCCGGCTGAACCAATAACGCTTGCCGCTGTTTTCAGTGGCTTTAACGAGCAATTTCGATGACAGCATTGGTACGAGCGTTATCGCTACAACCAAAGATGCAATCAGGGCGAAGGAAATCGTTATAGCCAGCGGTGCAAACAGATTGGCTGCAATTCCGTCAACAAAGATCATCGGCAAAAAGACAACCAATGTCGTCGTTGTTGATGCAATCACAGCTGGCGTCAGTTCCGATGCCCCTTTAATGGCTGCATCCTTCAGTGAATAGCCCCGCTGTCGGTACGTATATATGTGCTCCAGTATTACGATAGAGCTGTCGACCATCATGCCAAGGCCAAGCGCCAGCCCTCCCAGAGTCAGCACATTCAGCGTCTCACCTGTGAAATACATCAGCGAGAATGTCGATATAATGGCAATCGGGATCGATACACCAATAACGAGCGTCGCCCGGAAACTTTTCAAGAACAGCAGTAAAATCAGGAAGGAGATGATACCGCCGATCAGAATATTCTGGATCACCGATCTAATGGACATTTTAATCGAATCAGACGTATCAATGACAACATCAGCACTTACCCCTGACGGGAGATCCTCCTGAACATTACTCATGCTGTTATGAATGGTATCAGCAACCGATACTGTGTTGGCATCGGTTTTTTTCATGATCGATAACACAACAGCCTGATCACCGTTTACCATTGTTTCCCCTGATGATCCTTTATACGTATCGTTAACGTCGGCCACATCATCGACATGAACCGTTTCATCTGACTCAGTAGGCACAAGCGTATTTCGGATCTCATCAAGTGAGTCAAATTCACCAATCACTCTCAGCTGCAGATCCTTGTTGCCCTTTTTAACAGTACCGGCAGAGGACGACTGGTTCGAGTTCTTCAGAGCCTGACTGATCGAATTAGCCGTTACCCCATATTCCTGGAGTTTGGCTTGATCGAGTTCGAGTTGAATCTCCCGGTCTTTGGCTCCTTCAACATTGACGGATGCGACCCCGTTCTGCCGTTCAAGAAACGGCACAATCTGGTCATCCGCAACTTGCGTCAATTTTGTTGCATCATCACCTGTGAGGCTCACCTGCATAACCGGCATTTGATCCGGGTCGAATCGCAAAACACTCGGATCTCCGGCACTTTCGGGCAAAGAACCTTTCACTTTATCGATGTTTTCCCGCACATCGAGCATCGCCTGGTCAAGATCTGTCCCGCTGTTGAACATCATCATAACCAGCGAGCTGCCAGACTGAGACTGCGATTGCACGGTGTCAATGCCTTCTATCGAACTGACAGAAGACTCAACCGGACGGCTGATTAAATCCTCTACTTCTTCAGGTGCCGCTTCCGGGTACGATGTCGCCACAACCGCGATCGGCAAATCAATATCGGGAAGCAGATCAACATTCAAGTTACGAACTGAGACCGTTCCGAGCGCAATAATCGCCAGAACGATCATAATGACGCCTACAGGCCGTTTGACTGATGATTTAACAAGCTTCACGAATTACCCCCCTCTTGGACAACGTCAACATCTGCACCGTCCGATAGGGTTAGAAGACCGTTCACGACCACTTGATCGCCTTCCTTAACATCGCCTTTAACAGCTGATTTTTTCGATTGGCTTTCTTTCACAGTCACATCCTTCTTCACGGCCTTATCATCCTCAACGACATAAACGAAGGTTTCACCGCTTTCGGTAACGACAGCTTCTGTCGGCACAATCAGCGAATCGCTAACCTTTTTCTTCGGCACAATCAGCTTAGAAATCATGCCGGCTAAAATATTGCCATCCGCATTATCAACCGATGCCTTAACTGGGTAAAGACCTGTATCATCAGGCATTGAGCCGACAGACGTGATAGCAGCGTCATATTCTGTTCCATCGATAACCGCCGTATACGTATCATCTGTCCCTAAGTCTTGCTGCTCATCAGCCGTCACCGTATACGAAAGGGTCATGGGATCGAAGTCAGCAATCACCATAAGCGGCTTTTCCTGTGACGCCATGTCATTCTCCTGAACATTCAAATTAGTGATTTCGCCGTCTGTCCGTGCATTAATTGTCTGTTCGCCGGCCTGGCTCTTAATCGTTGCCAGATGATCATCTTCCTCAACCATATCACCATCGGCCACGTTCAGTTCGGTTACCTCACCGGGACTCTGTACCATGACAGGCGTTGTTTTATCCGGCTTGGTGCGCCCGTACAGCGATTGATTAATCACGAGATCATCGGCTGTCACTTTCGCCGTTTCAACGGAAGTTACCTGATCCTCCTGGTCCTTGTCATCGTCTTCTGCGTCCTGACTGCATGCAGCGAGTATCCCTATAAGTAAAACCACTGCAATGCTCACACTTATTTTTCGCATGGCTGAATCTCCTCTTCTCCAGTTTTTTAGTCCAATAAATCGATATGTAACTGACGTGCTATTTCATGACAATCCGGTACAAAAGCCGGTATGCGCTGAAAGTGAACAAGCAGCCCCTGAATCAGCGGTGCTTGCGATTCATCCTTTTCAATCGCCTCAAAAAGCATATTAAGCGCATCATGCAGCTGCTCAGCTTTTTCTGAAGTCAGATTTAATGTATCGATTTTGGCTTGCATGGCCGTCAAAACTGACGTGACATCCGAGACTCCCCGAGACCACTCTTCAACGTGATTCATTGTCACGAGCGGTGCTTCCCCGCGTTCGAGCATTCCTTTCACCATATCATCAATCCGTCGTACAAGATATGTGCCTAAGTAATGGCGGTCAATAGCGATGCCATCAATAATAATCCATTTAAAATAGCCGTTCATCAGACCTTCAAGCTGAATAACAAGATCCGGGTAAAAGCCCGCCATTTCCGTACCGTAAATCTGCTGGATATTTTGCTGCAGCCAGTTAAAATGCGCCAGTTTCATCTGCTGAATCAGTGTATCCGTTTGAGTTCCCATAACACTGTTCTCGCGAAGATACATTGTCAGCACTTCTTTATATTTGTAAATAAACTGGGTAACAACATCGATCTGCTTGGCCAGGCTGTCACTTGGTGTAAGGTTTTCTTCCTGCACGTGCTGTATCCGGTTGCTGATTTCCTGGTAATAGAGGTGTAGAGCGGTCATAACAAAATCTTTTTTCGAGTGGAAATGCAGATAAAATGCCCCTTTAGACATACCTGCTTCAGTTGCAATCGTTTCAATCGATGTCGCATGATACCCTTTCTCAGAAAACAGCATCATGCCGGACTCGATCAATTTCAGCTTCTTCGGATTCATAACAACACCTGATTTTCTTTTTTGAGTTCATGGTTTAAAGACGGGTATGGCTTCTGATGCCCATAAGTATGGTGAGAGTGTTCGATTCGGCACATCGTCATATAAAACTAACCGGTCAGTCATCTTAATATTCTACATGCCAAATACGGTAAAAGCAACCAAAAAAACGCCCCCGGAAATGTCATGACCTCAGGGAGAAGCGCTGTATGCGCTTTTTCGTCTGAGACGCCATAAACAGGGGCGGGCGGGCTTGGCCAGATCTGATGCTTTGTTTACTGGTTCGTGTCATTTTCCATCCGATCATCGCTCTGGTCTTTATTATTTGAGGGGTTATTACGGCCGTCATAGCTTTTCTTATCCGTGTCAATCTGATCCTCTTTCGGTTCACCGCTATCATTTAAATGCGGATCATCCTCATCAGGCCCGTTCATATCGGGGGATTTATTTTCTTCATTGGCCGGGGCGTTATTCGGCTTATCATCTTTATCATTTTCGTCAGTGTCCCCGCAGGCTGTAAGCACCGACAGAGCCATTAGCAGCACACCAAGTTTCCGGTAGAAGCTAAATTTGCGCACGTTGCGTTCCTCCTTTAATGTCACCGCGTTTGGCTTAGTATAACCTGTTCAGCCAAAGTGATACAGATGCTCACTTATCTGTTGGAGGAACGCCATGCTGCCGGTGCTTAGTCAGCGAAACGAACGAATCATCTATTGAATCGCAAATGTAATCTCAGCCTCACAGGCCGTTTCCCCGTCAACGGTGGCGATACCCTTTCCTTTGCCAATTGACCCTTTCAGACGGGTGATTTCCACTTCTAATTGCAGCTGATCGCCTGGCTTCACCTGGCGTTTAAAGCGGCATTTGTCCAGGCCTGCCAAAAAGCCGATTTTCCCTTCATTCTCCTCACTGCCGAGGACACCAATCGCCCCTGCCTGAGCTAAGGCTTCTACGATCAGAACACCAGGCATAACGGGGTAGTCGGGAAAATGGCCCTGGAAGAATGGCTCATTAGCCGAAACATTCTTAATACCAACAACCCGCTGGCCTTCTTCTATGTCCGTCACTTTATCAACCAGCAGGAACGGATAGCGGTGCGGAATCCGTTCTTTAATATGTTCGTTATCCATGTCAATCGCTCCTTCAGGTGGGATGATATAGTTTCAGGCTGCCAGCCGTTCAGCCTGTGACGACCTTGAAAAACAGCACGTTCTAAGTTCCTTTTGCAACGAGATCAATGATGTGCTGCCATGTTTCCCATTTCAGGGCGTTCATTGGGCTGCCGTCTCCAATAACGCCATAGCCAATCATTAACCCGGCGCCAAGTGCTAGAGCTGAAAGAATCAGAACGATAAGCAGCCGCAGCCATATCGGAAACACCCGCCGGCGCGGCTTTTTTTGCCTGCTCTGTTTGGCTTGTTTTTTCTTTTGTGCCGGTTCCTGCTGCGCTTCATGATCTTTTGCTGAAACATGCCGTTCGGCTTCCCCAACACTTGCCGCCTGCTCGTCATGTGGTTCACCGGCTACTGGCTCCTGTTCTGTTTTCTCATCAGCCGTCAGCTGATTGTTTTCATCAGTTGCGGCTTGCTTGCTTTGATCTGTTGACATGACTTTTCTCCTCACATCCATTTGCTGCCTCAGCCCTCAGCTGGATTACCGGATACATGACTCAGGATGTCCCGGTCAGCGGTTACCGCAGCTGATTGATAAGCCCCATCATCTGATCACCCATTGAAAGCGTCCGGGCGTTAAATTGATAAGACCGCTGTGCTGTCATCATGTCCGTGAATTGTTCGCCAAGGTCAACATTAGCCTGCTCCAGTGCCCCGTGACGCAATACATTACCTTCATCATCTGCTGGCTGCATAATCTCTTCGGCGTTATAGCCTGCTTCAGCCAAGTCCGGCATACGGAAGCTGCTCTCACCAGCAGGCTCCAGCAGCTGGGGCCGAATGGCATCATTAATAGCCAGTTTTCCGGCATTCTCCGTTGTGTCGCCACGTTCGACAGAAATCTGGCCGTTTGTCTCAATCGTTACGTCATCAAAGCCTTCTTCAAAGACGATTTCGCCGTTTTCGCCCATGACCGGATCGCCATTTTCTGTTGTGAGCATGACATCCTCTCCGTCATTCACAGGGCTCAGGTAGAAAGCACCATCACGCGTATACCGAGTCTCCGGTGTCTGAATCTCAAACAAGTGATTTTTATCCAGCAAAGCGGTATCAAGCTTCCGCCCGGTGTCCTTTACAGCTCCATGTGACAGGTCAAGATCAACCGCTCCGAGCCTTGCTCCTGAACCGACACGAATGCCATCTGGAGTTGAACGTCCCTCTGCATTCGCTGGATCGTTCATGTTATCGATCTGCTGAGATAATAAAGAAGAAAAGTCAGCTTTCCGTGCTTTATAGCCGGTCGTCTGACTGTTAGCCAGATTACCGCCGATCATATCCAGTTTATTCTGCAGCTGATTCATGGTAACAGCTGCTTGCATCATCGATCGTGACATCAAATCACTCCTAACGTAAACGGGCGATCTCACTGACGGCTTTGCCCATGCTTTGATCGTAAGCTTTGAGCACCCGCTGATTCGTTTCAAATAAACGATAGCCTTCCATCATTTGCGTCATCGACTGGGCCGGGTCCGTATTTGACTGCTCCAGGCTTCCCTGTTTGACAGTATATCCTGCCCCGGCAGGAGCAGCTTCCGTGTCCCCGGCAAACACATCATTGCCCTCTTTAACCATTGCGGCAACGTCATCTGTATACGCGATGCCAAGCGGTGTGGTCTCGTCATCTGTCTGCAAGTTACCGGCGCCGTCCACCGTGAAATCCTTGTTATCCGTTTGTACCGGATTCCCGGCTTCATCAAGAACACGGTAGCCCTGTGATGTAGCCAGAAACCCGTCATTATCAACGGTGAAGCTGCCGTTCCGGGTGTAGCGTTCCTCCCCTTCTGCATTTTGCACCGTAAAAAACACGCCGCCTGTATCATCGGGCAGTTCCCCATTCACCAGTGCTAAATCAGTGGAGGTACCGGTGTTGCGAAGGTCTCCCTGGCTTTGATCCGGGATGGTTTCCTGCGTATAGACGCCTGTATGCATGCTTCCAATTGGCTTTTGTTCGGAGAGGTTCAGACCTTCTTCTGTCGGAACTTGCTTGTTGCCCATCTGCTGCATCAGCATTTCCGGGAAGGCCCGCATAGCAGGCTGATCTGCTTTATAGCCCGGTGTCTGCGCATTTGTTATGTTATTTGACAATGCTTCCTGCTGCCGCTGCTGGGCAATCATGCCGCTCGCCGCTGTGTAAAATCCTCTCAGCACGTCTCTCCCTCCTCTGCCGTTGATATCCCTTTAAAAATAAGAAACCTGCTGCCGGCTAAACGATGCTTTTCCGTTCAATTTTATCAATATTTTCCAGCATAACGCCAGTCCCTTTAGCCACACAGTCCATCGGTTCTTCCGACATAAGAACAGGAACTTTCAATTCTTCGGCAAGCAATTGATCAATCCCGTGAATCATGGCGCCGCCGCCCGTCAAAATTACGCCGCGGTCAATAATGTCAGCTGACAATTCAGGCGGTGTCTTTTCCAGAACTTGTTTCGCAGCATGAACGATGAGAGCGGCCGGCTCGCGCAAAGCCTGTTCAATCTCATCCGAATAAATCGTAATCGTTCGCGGCAGACCGCTCACCATATCACGGCCACGGATATCCATTTGCTCGTGACGCGAATCTTTCCATACAGTCGCCACGTTAATTTTGATCTCTTCAGCCGTCCGTTCGCCCACCAGCATTTTGTATTCCTTTTTAATATATTGCAAGATTTCCATATCAAAATTATCACCGGCCAATTTAACCGACTCGGCTGTTACAATGTTGCCCATGGAAAGAACCGCAACATCCGTTGTGCCGCCGCCGATATCCACGAGCATATTCCCGCTCGGCTGATATATCTCCATACCGGCTCCGACAGCGGCCACTTTTGGCTCTTCTTCCAGATAGATCTTTTTGCCGCCGGATTTCTCAGCCGCTTCCTTAATGGCCTTCTGCTCGACTTTCGTAATGTTAGCCGGGCAGCAAATGAGCATTTTCGGCTTGGAAAGAAATCCTTTAACATTAATTTTATCAATAAAATGCCGCAGCATTGCTTCTGTCACATCAAAATCAGCAATCACGCCCTCTTTTAATGGGCGGGTTGCTTCAATATTGCCAGGCGTCCGTCCAACCATGCGGCGTGCTTCCTCACCGACTTCCAGGACACGGCCAGAGCTCTGCTCCATCGCCACGACAGATGGCTCATTCAAAACGATGCCTTTCCCCTTCACATGAATGAGCACATTAGCCGTCCCAAGGTCAATTCCGATATCTCTCGAAAACATTCATCAAATCCTCCCTGCTTTCAAAAACTTTCTCGTATTAATATTTATAGGTAAGCACACTTCTACTAATAGTTCATTTTACCATAAAACATAACATATAACTGCCGTTTTCAAAAAAAATTATGAAAAAGCATTGGGAAGGTGGTTTTACTTAATGACGGCATGAAGCGGCTGGAGCGTTCCTGTGCCGACATGAAATGGGGCTCTGCCATGTTTATCCTGAAAGGGCAGCACCATCTTAAAAACCCGGCCTACTCGGACCGGGCTTTTGGAAAATGTGTTAAAGCGTTTTCAAACGACTGTGACCTCACCTCCCGCATATCGCTTACAGGAAAACTCTTATCCGACCGGTTTGGCGCTATGGTCGTCTTCTTCCGGGCTGTCACTGTCACTTTCGTCGTCTCTGTATTTATTGCGCGTCGCTTCACCACCGCGGAGATGGCGAATTGACTTGTTGTAATCGAGGACGTGTTTGACCCTGTTATAAAGTTCCGGACTGACTTCCGGCAAGCGCTCCGTCAAGTCTTTATGGACTGTGCTTTTTGAGACACCAAATTCTTTTGCAATCAACCGGACGGTTTTCCTCGTCTCCACGACATATTGACCTATCCTGATTGTCCTTTCTTTGATGTAATCGTGCACACCGTTCGCCTCCCTAAGTTGGATATTTCCGAGGTGTGGCTGAGACAAGGTGGTACGAGAAATTAAATGAGTTACTTATTCGCTTTAAGAAATTCTTCTGTGCAGCTCTGGATGTATAAATCTTCAAACATGATACGCGAAAGTCTCGCGTACTTAGTGAATGCGTATGTATCAGCTTAAGAAACTCTGATGACTGGCAGAAAAGCTGCACAATCTCTCACCTCAGACTATTCTGAATGCTTGGATAGTACAGTTTATTACTGACCAGAGAGGAATATGATGAAATTGACACCTTTTTCACAAATACCCTGACCTTTGTCTCGTTTCAGCCTCTTAATGCCAAAAAAGACCCCGGCTAAGCCAGCCAGGGCCTTTCGATGACTCATGGGGGATGTGTAACGTTCAGGCGCTCTTTTCATTTGCGGTGTCATTATCTTTCGTTGCATCGTCATCTTTGTCCTTATCCGCGTTATCATCTTTGTCCTTATCCGCGTTATCATCTTTGGACTTATCCGTATCGTCATCAGACGTTGAGTCGTCCTCTTCCGGATTATTATCAAGCGGCGGACCGACTTCCGTTTCATCAGAATCCGATTCCTCGTCATCCGCGCCGTCTGATGCGTCGCTGTCATCGTCAGTCTCATCTTCCTCAGTCAGCACGTCATCCAGAGCGCTCACCGGCTGATTAAAAAAGGATTCCGGATTGACGTCTTGTCCATCTTTTCTGATTTCAAAATGCAGATGGGTGCCGTTCTCTTTTCCGAAAAGACTCTCTCCGGCATTGCCAATAACCTCACCTTGTTCGATTTTGTCGTCAGCTGAAACGTCGACGTCCTCAAGACTTGCGTAATGAGAAGTTACACCATTATCATGTTTCATCTTGACGACGTTGCCCAGAAGCGGGTCTTTTTTCACGTCATCAACCGTTCCGTCCAGTGACGCAACCACGTCGAACGTTTCGCCATCATCGGCCGCTACATCGATCCCAGTGCTTTGATAATAACGGTCGTTCATCACGACAATGGCATTTTCCTGATCGTCCTGGTCAGCATCGTAGTCATAGTATTTCGTGATGATCTCAGCCTCATCCATGCTTTCAACAGGCGGCTGAATGATTTCTTGCTGATCCATGACACGTTCTGCCTCTTCATCATGCTCAACAGGTGTATAATCGTCTGCGGAATCGTCCTGAGCTTCATCAGGTCCGAGATTCTGATACCATACCACCGCTGATAGAAGAAGAGCAGCTATTGCTAAATACAAGGCCGGAAAAAACCACTTCTTGCGAAAAATGCGACTCCACTTATTTTTTGGAGCTCCATTGTTTTCCTCATTCATGTTATCACCTCAACAACCATTCTGAGCATGAAATTGGAAAACTATACATATCACTCAAAAAAAATCCTGTTTTTTTGCATTTTTTTCGCAGAAGTGGGACAACATAAGCCATTAACCTGATGACAGAGGGGCTGGGACAGAAGGTAAGAGCCATAAGTCCGCTCCGGAAAAAGACGGCGCTTTCCGCGAGCGGCTGGTGAGCCTCCTCGTGCTTCGCACTGCGGGGTCTCACCTATGCCTATGCTCCCGCAGGAGTCGCCGTCTTTTCCTCCGCTGAGCCGCAACTTTGTTCATCTCGGGAGCTGGTCGCTTAAATTCTATCCCACCTCATAATGCCGCTCCAGCAGATGACTCTACTCTTTGGATGCCAGTGCTGGTGCCGTATTCGACACGCTGCTGACTTCGACACCCTGATAATAATGTTTGACAATATCTTTATAATTTTTGCCTTCTTCAGCCATACCATTGGCTCCATATTGACTCATGCCAATCCCGTGGCCATAACCTTTTGTTGTGACGATTAAATGGTCCTTTTTCTTTTCGATGGAAAAGTCACTCGACGCCAATCCCAATGCCTCCCGGACTTCACGGCCAGAATAGGCTTCATCCCCCAGCTTGAGCTGATCGACGCGATGGCCTTCCGTCTGACTTATAGCCACCGACAGATTATCAATAGACGGCAGATCGGTACCAAGCTGTTTTTCAACATCAGCAACGGACAATACCTGCTGGTCCATAAATTTCTCGGTATTCTTATCCCACGGGCTTGCAACACTGCGCAAGTAGGGAACCTCTTCATCCCAGTAATCCTCCGAGTTTTCCGTATAACCGTTACTGGTTGAAAAATAAGCAGCTGTGATCGGAGCATCTTCGTAGGTTAGAATTTCGTCTTTTGTATCCGCAACGGCTTGTTTAATTTTGCCCATCTCCTGCTCATAACCGCTCCCCATTGTCTTTCTCAGTTCCTGTTCATTGTGGTAGACTTGATCACCCGTTGTATCCGTAACATCCGCCTTGCCGGCATCCTCCTGATAAAGCAGCCGATTCACGATAAACGTCCGGGCCGCCAGCGCCTGCGCTTTTAAAGCTTCCGTTTCAAATTCAGCGGGCGTTTCAGAAGCTACTACTCTGGCAACATAGGTCTCCAGAGGGACCGACTCCACTTGATCCGAACTGGCCCGCATGACATCCACCGCAAACGGCGATTCCGTGGCCATGGCTGTCTCAGCCTCAGGGGCATCTCCTCCGCTGGCACTGGCATTTGGGTTGGGGGCCGCTGCTTGCTCCTCGCCGCCGGACGCAGATGGTACGACGACAATCAGTGTCGGAATAACGAGAATAACCATGATTAAACTGCTTAGAAAGAGCGTCGTTGATCCCTTCCAGGAAGACGGCACACCGTTAAGGCGTACGCGCTTGTTGTTCTTTTCCAAGAGCTGCAGTGATTGACGTTTTCGCGATTTGGTTTTTTTACGAAGTTCCGAAATAATGTTGTTTTTCCGCATGAATAGCCTCCTTCACATTAAAATAGGACATTGTTATGACTGGTGCATTGTCTAGCTAGCCTACTATTAAATTTATACAGCAGCCGCGAACAATAGAACCAGGAAAACAAATCATTTTTATGCGGGAGGCACCCAGCGGCACACATCAACATCGTTACAATTGTCAGGACTGGCGGGGGATCTGCTGGGCGGCCGCTTCTGGTGACGACTGTTCCGGCACGTCATTATATAAATGGCACGCAACATAATGATCCTGGGTAACTTCACGCCATTCAGGTACTTTACTGGAGCAAATAGCCATGGCAAACGGACATCTTGTGCGGAAAACACAGCCGCTCGGTGGATTAATTGGACTGGGCAGATCCCCCTTCAGTATAATCCGCTCCCGCGTATCCTCAATAGCCGGATCGGGAATTGGGATCGCTGACATCAGAGCCTGTGTATACGGATGGAGCGGCTGTTGATAAAGAGACTCGCTGGATGTCAGCTCAACCATATTGCCAAGATACATGACGCCGATCCGGTCGGAAATTTGTTTAACCATCGATAAGTCGTGGGCAATGAACAAAAAGGTTAACCCTTTTTCCTGCTGCAGACGCTGCAATAGATTAATCACCTGCGCCTGAACAGACACGTCCAGTGCTGAAATAGGTTCATCAGCAACAATGAAATCGGGATCCAGAGCCAGAGCACGCGCAATGCCAATCCGCTGCCGCTGTCCGCCGCTGAACTCATGCGGATACCGGTTGGCATGATCACGATTCAATCCCACCTCTTCCAGCAGCGCCAGCACCCTGTCCAGCTGCGCTTGTTTTGCCGTATACAGACCGTGCACCTCCATCGGCTCAGCAATGACATCTTTGACCGTTGAGCGCGGATTGAGAGAGGCGTAGGGATCCTGAAAAATCATCTGCATGTTCCGGTAAAAGGCAAACGTTGCCTGTTTATCCAGCTCGTGCACATTTTGCCCATCATAAAACACATCACCCGCCGTTTTATCATACAGCCCCATAATGGTCCGTCCGACGGTTGTTTTGCCGCAGCCGGATTCGCCCACAAGCCCGAACGTTTCACCCTTTTCAATATGAAAGCTCACGTCTCTAACAGCTTGAAGCGTTTGCCCTTTGGCCGCGTTAAAATATTTATCTAAATGATCAACTTGTAAAACAGGTTTTGTCATGATATCCGCTCCTCCTCAGACCGCCAGTAGCGTCTGGCAGCACACAGCCTGTCTTCATATGACGTTCCCGCCAGTTTAATGCGTTCGATCCCGCGGCCGGATTGCGGTGAATGCAGCATTTGCCCGTCACAATCATAAAGACCGACGTGGCTGATAGGCCCACTCCCTGTATCAGCGGCAAAAAAAAGCAGATCACCCGGCTGAAGAGCATTATAGGAAATGGGTTTCCCCTTTTGTGCCTGGTCACGTGCATCACGCGGTATTTGATAACCACTTGCCTGATGCAGCGCATACGTGAGGCCGGAACAGTCATAGCCGAATGAACTCATGCCGCCCCAGAAATACCCCAATCCCAAAAAGCGCCTGCCATCTGTCAGCAGCTGCTGCCCTGTCTGCTGGCTGAGACCTTCATCCGATGAAAAGACCCGCACCGTCTCTCTGGGCAAAAAACGGCGTCCGTGCGGGGTCAGCACCTGCACACGGCTCTTCTCCTCTTCCGCAACTGGCAGGATCGTCATAAAACTTAGTTCGAGCGTCTGCTCACCATTGTCATTTTCCAGCCAGACACGATCAGCGATAACGGCTGCTGACTTGCTGCGGTGCCAGTCACGCTTTGCTACATTGGTCAGCTGTCTCAACGGGATCCAGCCCGGATACCCGCGTTCATCCTTCACAGAAGGCTGCGCGGGCACCACGACATGTGCCCAGTCAGCGTGCGTTTCCGTAACCATCACGGCTTCCCCGTACAGCGTCTGGGTCTGGATACGATTGTCGTCAGACAGCGCGACGGCTTCCTGATGTGTCAGCTGCCTCAGCCAGTTGTCAATGTCTGCCGGATTGCTGATGCCTGGCTGATCGATTGCCCTGGGCGATGATGGCGATGTCCAGACAGTTGCCGCCTGCACCGCCGTCACCCATAATCCTTCCGGGTATTGATCAAACGTTTGATCAGTCATCTCCTGCTCCTCCTTTGTTTGTGACATGCCTGCCTGATGCAGCCTTCATGACGCCCGGCAAACCAATCCACCCGGGCGCCACAAAGCTGAATCGTATTCACATGAGCAACGTCTAGTTACGGAGCGATTTGTGGCATGAGCATGTTAATCCCAGCCGCATCTTTCGGTTGTTTAATTCTTCTCCGCCCATTTCAGCTCCAGATAACCGACTGGATGCCGCACAATATTGTCAACACCCTCTTTATGGATAAATACGTGATTGTAGTAGTGAATTGGGAAGATTGGCATGGCCTCCGCCAGCATTTCCTCAGCATCATACATTAACTCCCAGCGTTTCTCCTCATCCGATTCCTGTTTCGCCTGCGCGATCAATTCGTCATATTCCTCATTTGACCAGTCAGTGCGGTTCATTGTTGAATCCGTGATAAAGCTTTCCAGGAAGTTAATCGGATCACCGTAGTCAAAGAGGAACGAACTCCGGGAAAATTGCAAATTCAATTCCTTCTGGTCTTCAAGGAAAACGTTCCACTCCGTATTAGCCAGTTCCACATCGATGCCAAGATTCTCGCTGAACATATTCTGCATTGTTTCCGCAATGGCTTTGTGCTGCTCATCTGTGTTATAGGTCAGGGTCACTGGCGGCAGCTCATCATAGCCTTCCTCTTCCATCCCTTCCTCAAGCAGCTGTTTAGCTTTTTCCGGGTCGAAGTTTACCAGATCACCGTTCACATCCCGGAAATCATCACCGGACGGGCTCGTGAAACCTGGTGACACAAATGCATTGGCCGCTTTTTCCTTGTTTTTGGTGACGTAATTCACAATGTCATCCTGATTCACAGACAAGGCGAATGCTTTGCGGATCTTTTGATTTTGGAAGGGTTCTTCCCCGAGATTGAAACGATAAAAATAAACGCCTGCCTGATCATCAATCACCACATCATCCCCGTCAATTCGCTGTTCGGCCATCTCAGAAGGGATTTCGGTTACATCCAGTTCACCGCTTTCATACATCTGGTATTCCGTGTTAACATCATCCACCATCACCCAGTTCACTTCGTCAAGTTTGACGGTATCACTGTCCCAGTATTCCGTATTGCGAGTCAAAATCATCTCTTTATCGTGTGTCCATGATTCCAGTTCGAACGGGCCATTCGCCACAAACGAGTCAGCCTCGGTATGCCATTCCGGATTATTCTCGGCAACTTCCTGATTGACCGGGAAGAACGCCGGATTGCTGACGATATGCAGGAAGAAGCCAGTTGGCGATTTCAGTGTGACTTCAAAGGTCTTTTCATCAACAGCCTTAACCGCGACATCTTCTGCGGAACCATCCCCGGCATTATAAGCCTCACCGCCCTCGATGAAGTAGCCGAGAAAAGCCGCTGACGAACCTGTTTCCGGATCAAGCAGCTTGCGCCAGGCATAAGCAAAATCACCAGCTGTCACGGGATCACCATTCGACCAGTTGGCATCATCGCGGAGATGGAAGGTATATGTCTTGCCGTCATCCGAAACATCCCAATCCTCAGCCATCCCCGGCTGTGGTGTGTCATCCTGTCCGAGACGTGTCAAACCTTCCATCAGATTATTCAGCACTTCCCATGAAACCGAGTCAAAACCGATCGGCGGATCCAGAGACGTCGGTTCCTCCCCATTATTCATATACAGCACATCGTCCTCACTGTCACCGCCCTCGTCCTCCGCCGCTTCCCCGGTGTCGGTCTCCGCCTCGTCAGTGTCTTCCTTTTCCTCACTTCCTGATGACGTCGTACACGCTGCCAGAAACAGCAACAGAGCCGGCAAGAGCAGCCACAAACCATATTTTTTCATACGTTTTGCCTCCCCAAATTATGTTTTATCAGCCGTTTGCGCCATCAGACGTTCAGCCCGTTCATCCTGCAGCCAGCAATCCACACTGTGCGTATCACTCAGGTGCGATGAAGGCGGGTAAACGTTATCACAAACGACCATTGCCATCGGACATCGTGCTGTGAAAGGGCATCCCTTGGGTGGGGCGAATAAATCCGGCGGTGTCCCATCAATCGGGATCAGCTGCGTCTGATTGTCCAGTCTGGGCACCGATTTCAGTAAACCTTTCGTATATGGATGCTCTGACTCATAAAAGATTTCGTCCCGTGTGCCTTCTTCAACCATTTTCCCGGCATACATCACAATAATGCGATCAGCAATTTTCGCAACGACCCCGAGATCATGTGTGATTAAAATAATCGCCACGCCGGTAGACGCCTGAATACGTTCAAATAATTCGAGAATCTGCGCCTGAATCGTTACATCCAGTGCCGTTGTCGGCTCATCAGCAATCAGCAGTTCCGGCTCACAAATCAGTGCAATCGCAATCACCATTCGCTGCCGCATGCCGCCACTGAACTGGTGCGGATACTGCCTGAACCGTTCCTCAGGATTCGGGATACCGACAAGCTGCATCATTTCCAGCGCTTTCGTCTTCGCTTCAGCCGTTGACGTCTGATAATGCTCCTTCAAACCTTCTGTCAGCTGGCTGCCAATCGTCAGCGTCGGATTCAGCGCGGTCATCGGGTCCTGAAAGATCATTGAAATATCAACACCACGAATCGACCGCATGTCTTTCTCACGCACCGCTGTCAGTTCCCGCCCATTAAACGTGATCGTTCCCCCGGCGATTTTCCCAGGCGGATCTGGAATCAGCTGCATGATCGCGTTTGCTGTCACACTTTTACCGCAGCCGGATTCCCCAACAATCGCCAATGTCTCGCCTTCGTGCAAGTCAAAACCAATCCCCCTGACAGCTTTAACCGTTCCGCCATAAGTCGAAAAATTTACATGCAAATCGTTTACCTCAAGCATTTTTGCCACGCAAATCACCTACTTTTTCAGCTTCGGATCAAGGGCATCCTGCAGCCCGTCGCCTAACACGTTAAATGCAAACATCGTAAAGGAAATAAAGAAAGCCGGGAAAAACAGTGTCCACCAGTGGCCGGATAAGATCGCTCCCAAGGCGTCATTGGCCATGACTCCCCAGCTGGCATACGGCGATTGAATGCCGAGACCAAGAAAGCTTAGAAACGCTTCCGCGAAAATGGCATCCGGCACCCTGAGTGTTATTTGCACAATAATAGGCCCCATGGTGTTCGGCAGCAGATTCTTCCGGATGATGCGCGGTGTTTTCGTCCCAAATGACTGCGAAGCGAGCACAAACTCTTCATTTTTGAGCTGCAGCACCTGACCTCTGACAATCCGAGCCATTCCCACCCAGCCGGTAACCGACAGGGCAATCAAAATGGTCAGAAGACTCTGGCCCATGACGACAAGCAGCAGAATCACAACCAACAAATAGGGTAAGCCGTACAGAACCTCAATCACACGCATCATCGAACTATCCGTGCGACCGCCTTTATAACCGGAGATCCCGCCATAAATAACCCCGACAAAAAAGTCAATCAGCGCGGCCATCAGCCCTACAAATAACGAGATGCGCGCCCCGTACCATGTCCGGGCGAACACATCACGCCCGAGTGAATCCGTGCCAAACCAATGATCAGCTGAGGGCGGTAAAAACTGATCCGGCCGGTTTTGCTCCACGACAGAATACGGTGTCAGCAATGGTCCAATAGCCGCCATAATGCCTAAAAGCACAAGAAATACCAGGCCAGTCATCGCCAGTTTATTTTGCTTGAGGCGGCGCCATACATCCTGCCAGTAAGAAAGGGACGGGCGGGAAACATTTTCAGCTGCCTTCAGGTCTTTTTCCTGCCACTCGAACCACTCATCGGGGACGCTGGCGGATGTGTAAGGTGATTGACTGTTAGTATGTTGACGCATCTTATTCCCCTTCCTTTTTATGCAATTTAATGCGCGGGTCAAGGAAACCATACGCGACATCGACCAAGAACAAAGCAACAATCAAAAAGGCGCTGTAAAAGACAGTTGTGCCCATGATGACCGGATAGTCCCGTTGGTTAATACTTTCCACAAAGTACTTACCCATACCCGGAATGCCAAAAATCTGCTCGATCACAAACGTTCCCGTTAAAATACCTGCCAGCAATGTTCCCATAATCGTTACAACCGGCATCAGGGCATTTTTTAGCGCATGTTTAATAATCACTTTCCACGGCTTCAAGCCTTTGGCACGCGCCATTTTAATGTAGTCCTGTGTCAGCACCTCCAGCATGGTGGATCGTGTCAGACGCGCAATAATCGCCATAGGACCGGTAGCGAGGGCAATGGTCGGCATAATCATATGCCAGACACTTGACCAGGTGGCCGCCGGCAGGATCCCAAGATTAACGGCGAGCATCTGAATCAGCAGCGTCGCCAAAACAAAATTAGGGATAGAAATACCCAGTACAGCGATTGTCATAGCCGTATAATCCATCAAACCGTTATGTTTCAAAGCGGCAAACACACCAAGAATAATACCGGAAATAACAGCTGTCATAATCGTGATGACCCCTAATTCAAAGGAAATCGGAAAGCCACGCCCCAAAAGATCATTGACCGATTGTGTCGGCTGCTTAATTGACGGTCCAAAATCTAATGTGACAATGGATTTAATGTAAAGCAGATACTGAATAGCATAGGGTTCATCCAGATTATAATGTTCCTCCAGATTCGCCTGTACCGTCTCATTCGTTGTGCGTTCTTCATTCAGCGGTGACCCCGGCAATGTCACCATAAGCACAAACGTCAGTGTGACAATGATCCACAGTGTTACCAGCATAATCCCGAACCGTTTCACCATATAACGCAGCATGCTGTTACACCCCTGTAGCGATGCCTTTTGTAGAGACCGCTTTCATAATTGCTTGAATACAGCCGGCAACCCGGCCAGTTTGATACACTCCTGTCAAGGTCTGGCGGCTTCCTGGCAGATTGAAGAAGCGATTTACTATGATAATTCTATTCGAATGTCAGCCCTTTTATGTTCAATTACATAATAGATATTAGGCGAATGAAAGAAAAGGCGGGAAAGTTTAAGGGGGAAAGTGGCACCGAATAAGCTGCAAACTCAGTCCAAAACACACGGATTAAAAACGGGGCTGAGACAAAACGTATGCGTTCAGTTCAAAATGCGAACAATGTTGAAGAGACATGACTGCTGCGGGAAAATGCTGCGCTTTCCGGGGGCGGCTGGCAAGCCTCCTCGGCCTGTCGGCCTGCGGGGTCTTTCCTATGCCTTTGCTCCCCCAGGAGTCTTCGCATTTTCCCTTCGCTCCATTTAGCGACTAAAATAAAACCGAACATATTCACTTTGATGCGTGATATTTGTTCGGGTTTGTGTTGTTGAGCGTCCTTTTTTCCAGCCCCGTTTTTTATGTAATAACTTGTTGTGTTATGAAACAAACGCGCTGATTGAGGAAACATTAATTTATTCTTTTTAAACGAGCTTGATTTACCAAATCACCAGTGATCTCAAAAGAGTATTCTTTGTTTGCTGCTAAATCAAGTGTTATTTCTTTCAATGGTACCCTTTGTTTCTTGTCACCTATCAATAACACAAATTTAAAGGTTGCCTCACCTTCTAAGTCTTCTAAATTATTATAACGCTTTCTAAGTGTATCCCCTTTTTTAATTTTAGAGCCATCAGCATAACTTATACCGCCGCCTGAGGATTTATCAGTACTGATCTCTATCGCATTAAAACCAAAATTAGCCTGGTTTTCTATGTTAAAAACCAGGCTATTCCTATCTGGTTTTGTTGAATTATCACTATTATTTGTGCAAGCAGATAAAAAGGCAACTACTAAAACAAACATTGATAACAAGGCTGCTTTTTTCTTCATAGGCCCATTCCTTCCCTTCATAACAATCTAAATAAATGCTGCAAAGCTTACGCACAGCTCCCAACTCTTCTGATGAAGTTAACTGTATTAACCTGTTAATACAGTATAGGTAAAAAAACGTGTATTAAGCACTTAATACATGATATACTGTATTATAGAATTAATACACCAATGAGTCAACAGGAATTTGTATATTCCTGTTAAAAGCCTTTAATCATTTTTCCAGAATACCGCATAAAGCGAAGGATGTAAGCGAATAGATTAATAACATCCAGATTGAGCGAAAAGACCTACAGAATTTCTAATATGTACTTTTCAAAGAATTAAAAGTACAATTCCAATCATCATTTTTCATGAACGGCGGTATAACCTTTCTTAAAATCCCAATTAACATATTCCTTATTTAAAAAATTGGTTTTGGCGTTCCAATCTTCCGTTTTCAATTCTTTAATTGGTTTAATTTGTGGAATTTCATTAATAATTTCATAACCCCATTCAAAACCAATCACATAATAAACGTCTTTTGTCATCATAATGTTTCCTGCCATTACTAAAAAAGCGTTAGCTGTCCAGTCCATATTGCTTACATTTTTAATGCACGGAGCATCAAACAGTGTTGGAAGGTTTCCGAAACTAAAGAAAGGCATATCTGATTCTTTAAAAAGGGCGCCAACATCAACAAATGCACTTTGCTGATCAACATCTTTAATGTCCATATAAATAGTTTGAATCCAGCCAAAAACCGAATGGTAACCTTTTCCGTCATAAACGACATTTGCTTCACACAACGGAAACCCCTTGGCTGTCTCTATATTAATAGGCATTTCCAGCTCTGAAAGCCCCCAAGTAGTTGGATCGTTATTAACACCATATTTAATATCAACTTTTCCTGAATGATTTCTTGCGAAGAATGGTAACTCTTTACTTTCTCTTAAATTATCCATAATTTTTTATTCCCCCAATCATGCATACACTCTTCAACTAAATGGCCCGATCGTATTAAAATCATTTCTTATCTTTCACAAAGGAAACAATTCCAATTATGAATATTAAAATACCTAACACCATTGACGAATATATAAAGCCATTTAGAATTGGCACATATTCGCCCGTCAAAGGGAAACAATCTGAAAGACAACAAATATTATAATTACATCAGCAATCTGATATAATGAAATCAAGGTGGTGATCCTTATGTTAAAACAACAAAACAATGAATCCGGACGCAAATACGGCTGGGTTGACCAATGGGCCAAGATGACCGGTGAGCGAGCCAAAATTGATGCTAAAGTTAATAACACATATATTATATATGACAAAAATGGTGTGCTCGTAAAGGAATACCCCAACGGTGAAATTATCCCCTTCCATAACGCAGGTGAATCTTGATGCACAAGCATCGACCAATATTCTTTGTGTTTGCAGGCAATAACGGCAGTGGAAAAAGTACTATTCGCAATTTGATTATCGACAAAATTGGTGTTGATATCAACATAGATGCCAATGCTATTGCAAGAAGATTGAATTTAGAAGATCCAGCTACAAAAAGAATCACTGCGGGAAAAGAAATCATTAAATCAGTTAATCAATATTTAAATGAAGGCAAAGATTTTTCAATTGAAACAACCCTAGCTGGAAACAATGCGCTTAAACAAATAGCGAAAGCCAAAGAATATGGTTATGAAGTGACTATGTTCTACGTTGCACTAAATAACGTTAGAAAAAATATTGAAAGGGTTGCAATGAGAGTTGAAAATGGCGGTCATCATATCTCAACTGAAGATATTCTCAGGAGGGACGAAACGTCATTTAAACATCTTTATGAATATGCACCTATTATCGATAACATTGTTCTGATTGATAATAGTAAAGACGGTGGAGAAATTATACTAGAAATAAATGACGGGAAAATAACTTTTGAAGTTACTCCACTCCCTCAATGGGTGTTGCCTTTATATCAGCAATTTCAGAAAAACCCACCAACAGAACCATAACCGAACCAATTTTACGTGAAAAATTGGTTCGGTTATAAAATTTTGGGATCATCAACGTTACTTATTCCAGATAAGTCAGCAATAGGTAAGCGTTTGAAGTTATCTCCGGCTTTTCCCCTGCTCCACACGGAACGTGCAAGTTTCCCCGCATTCCGCGTTCCATCTAACGTAATTTACT
>NZ_JBHTGR010000049.1:0-884 GCF_042666895.1 Lentibacillus kimchii | reverse complement strand
CCATTAACGGGCGCGCGCGACAAGTTCCGCTATAAACGCTTTGAGGCGTGAACATGCGGGGAATTTTATTAAATTCTAACGTTACAACGAAGGATGGGAATGATGGAACCATGTTTCCTGAAACCATCCCGTCAACAAATCCTGCATGCGTCAAGGCTGACAGGCTTTGGGGTATGAAGCACAGGTGATTCGGCTGAACGAAGGCTGGAGCCACTCTTTTTTTAGAGAAAGGTATGCCAACGGATAGGCCGCACGGCTGAGAAACTGGATATGGTGAGAATGTTCTTTGGGAAAGGAACTGACAAACTTCCGAATGTACGGGTCTAGAGTTAAAACATAGGGAAACTTATGTGTCATCCAACGATGACGTGAGTGGTGTAGAGTAAAAATGCGCCCTCTGAAATACGCTATACTGAACAAAGGCGGTATCCAGCTCACAGGCTTAAAGGAAGCACCTACGTCCAGTATGGATAGCTACGTTGTAAGGGACTTGGGAAGCAAGGGACGTTGAAACAAGGACTGTCATCCGAAACGGTACTATAAGGCATATGCTGAAGGGTATTTATCCTTGTGAAGGTAGGGGTACGACCTGTGAATCTTCTGTAATGGAAGTGGAGGAACAGCCCCAAGTCTAGCGAATGGAACGATGGTTTTCCAAGCGTTTATCGCACCGATCGGGTAGGAACGTGGGATTTTCCACAGTGCGAGCTTCCAGGCAAGAGTTTTCTGTTTGGGCGATAGTTTTCCTCTTGTTTGAAGTTAACGAGGAACTTATCATTTATTACATATCGTTAGATGGAGCGTGGAGTGCGGGGAAACCTGCATGCTCCATGTGGAGCAGGGGAAAAGCTGGAGATAACTTCAAAGGCTTACCTATTGCTAAC
>NZ_JBHTGR010000048.1:0-1084 GCF_042666895.1 Lentibacillus kimchii | reverse complement strand
ACCAGATGGCTCAGCAGCAACAAGCGCAGCGTGATACGAGTATGTATTATGACTGGCTAAATGATGGCCTGGACCCGGAAGTTTGATGATAATCCTAAGCTAATCTACCATTTATAGTTTCACAGACTGTCTGTGTGCTTTCATTTTAAACTGAAAGGGTAAATGGTCATGTTAGCATTAAAAACAATTTGAGAGGGTTCTGTGTGGTTTCTGGATGGTTGGTTCATTAATCGCCACCCGGATAAAGCAAGCAAGTGTCACCACCAGCCTTACTAGTTGCTCAGAGTGCCAGGGGGTGGTCACGCTTTGATAGAACGTCATGCTGTCAGTCCGTGAGCGCACCCGTCATTTGAGGAACTGAATAGGGTCAAGTGATGACCTTTGATACTTATGCATCACGCGCTGCTGGTATTCAGGCATGAGACGGGCAACCAATCTAATAGAAGGGGATGGAATCGACATGGACGAGCGTAATGTTATCGCAGCCTATCATATTATGGGGAGTGAAAACGGGGCTTTAATCTTAAATACAGACAAACTATTTTATTGGCATATTCATAAGCATTTTCGAAAAGACGAGGAAACCCCGATCCAGAAAGGGGATATTGTTCAGGTCGCCACAGCCAAAGGCCCGAAACCGGTTTTGGTTATGGATGTATTCCGAGAGGAAACGTCAAACAACAAGAAGAAATACAAGCAGGTGATGAACATCATTGAGAGGGCACCTGAAGGTTCCAGTCAAAGCCAAGGTTTATCATCGGATCAGAAGGTTCATGAAACGTGAGCAGTGGTCTGATCGTTATTTCAATAGCCTTTAAAGCCAAAATTTAAAGAAGCAACTAACAAATGATTAATACAACAATTGATGTAAAAGACCTTGAAAACTTCTTGTGGTATTTATAAGACAAATGCGATGATGTTGATAGAGCAGAAACAAAACGATGAAATTTGTACCACAAACGGGTCATTTAACTAATAAACTGAATCAATTTCATAATTGCTCTTATTAAAAACGCAAAGACCTGCAGAATTTCTAATGTGTATTTTTTTAAAATTCCTCTAAGCAGCCTGCTGCTGCTTTAAC
>NZ_JBHTGR010000047.1:0-709 GCF_042666895.1 Lentibacillus kimchii | reverse complement strand
ATCTTACTACAGATTTGCTTGAATCACTAGCCCAAAAACAGGATATTGAAGAAGTTTTTCGCCATCACTTGGAAACAGCGATCAATCAGCTTTTAAAACACGAATTAACAGCTTTTCTGGACTATGAGCCTTATGAGCAGGCTGGCGTTAACTCTGGTAATTCCCGTAACGGATTTTATGGCCGTACGTTTAAGACAGAATACGGCAACCTTGAGCTGCATATTCCCAGAGATCGCAACGGTGCCTTTCAGCAACAAACCCTGGCACCCTATAAACGTTCCAACGACACACTGGAACAGTTTATCATCCACCTGTACGAAAAGGGCATCACAACGGATGAAATCGCCGATTTGATCGAAAAAATGTATGGTCAGCACTATTCCAAACAAACTGTATCCAACCTGACACAGCTTGTGTCAGAAGATGTTAAGGCTTTTCATGAGCGAACGCTGGAACAGCGTTATGTCTGCATTTATCTGGATGCCACGCAAATTCCAATCCGGCGTCAAAGCGTTGAAAAGGAATCGGTCTATATCGCCATTGGCATTGCGGAAGATGGCGGCAAAGAAGTGCTCGACTTCACCATCGCCCCAACGGAATCCGCCGAGGTGTGGGAGGAGCTCGTTCAGCGCTTATATGATCGCGGTGTTGAACACGTCCTTCTTTTCATTTCGGACGGCTTGAACGGCATGACGGATGCGCTGCATCG
>NZ_JBHTGR010000046.1:0-763 GCF_042666895.1 Lentibacillus kimchii | reverse complement strand
ACCGATAGTGAACCAGTACCGTGAGGGAAAGGTGAAAAGCACCCCGGAAGGGGAGTGAAAGAGAACCTGAAACCGTGTGCCTACAAGTAGTCGGAGCCCGTTAATGGGTGACGGCGTACCTTTTGCAGAATGGACCGGCGAGTTGCGATCGTATGCAAGGTTAAGTGGAAGACACGGAGCCTGAGCGAAAGCGAGTCTGAACAGGGCGATTTGAGTATACGGTCGCAGACCCGAAACCGTGTGATCTACCCATGCCCAGGGTGAAGGTCAGGTAACACTGACTGGAGGCCCGAACCCACGTATGCTGAAAAATGCGGGGATGAGGCGTGGGTAGGGGTGAAATGCCAATCGAACACGGATATAGCTGGTTCTCTCCGAAATAGCTTTCGGGCTAGCCTCAAGGAGCGTGTACCGGAGGTAGAGCACTGATTGAACGAGGGGCCCTCACCGGGTTACCGAATTCAGTCAAACTCCGAATGCCGGCTACATAGCCTTGGGAGTCAGACTGTGGGTGATAAGGTTCATGGTCGAGAGGGAAACAGCCCAGACCGCCAGCTAAGGTCCCTAAGTATACGTTAAGTGGAAAAGGATGTGGCGTTGCTCAGACAACCAGTATGTTGGCTTAGAAGCAGCCACCATTTAAAGAGTGCGTAATAGCTCACTGGTCGAGTGACTCTGCGCCGAAAATGTACCGGGGCTAAACGTATCACCGAAGCTGCGGATTGTTCTTCGGAACAATGGTAGGAGAGCGTTCCAAATGCTG
>NZ_JBHTGR010000045.1:0-20674 GCF_042666895.1 Lentibacillus kimchii | reverse complement strand
AAGCAGCAGCAGGCTGCTTAGAGGAATTTTAAAAAAATACACATTAGAAATTCTGCAGGTCTTTGCGTTTTTAATAAGAGCAATTATGAAATTGATTCATTTATTTAATTTTAATTCCAATACCCTTATTTTTATTGGAATAATATAATAGGTTTGATTGGCGGTTTTTTCTTTTTATATTTAGCTTATTATATCTTTTTTAAAGACCATTCGACCAACATCTAAAATACCAAATTTCCATATACTAACGATTTAACTGTCTTACACAATCGGTTGCGTTTGTTGCCTAACACAATAAAATTACATTAAAACGCACAGAAAATAATTCTGTGCGTTCTCTGTATGATATTTATACTGTTAATAGCTTGCTGGAAGATACGCTAATTAGTGTACTATTTATGCTGTTATTAGCATTTTTCTCCGTCAAAACTGAACTCGTTACTGCGATCCCCGCCATTTTAATTCACTGTCTCAGCCCATTCGTTAACTGAAAGGACATCTGCCTGCTGCGGAAACACCTTTTCAGTCAGGACGCGGTGTACGTCAGGATCACCATCAAGACACGCATCTTTTAACACCTTGAGTGAAAAGTCTTTGTCCGCCGCTTCCCGCAATGTCGATAGCACGACACCGCTTGTGGCAATACCAGTTAAAACGAGCGTCTTAATATCCAAAGCTTCCAGGATCATTTCCAAATTGCTGCCGGCAAAGGCACTCACCCGATACTTGGTGACAATAGGTTCATTTTCCTGGGGCTGAACAGATTCGTGTATCTGCGTGCCTTCATCTGACAACGTCATGCCCCCGTTTTCAGCAATTCTTGTAAATGCCGGATTTCGCGGGTTGACCTCAGGATAACCCTCGCTGAATCCAACGCGCACAAAAATCACTTGCATATTGTTTTCCCGTGCGGCCGCCACGGCTTGTTGAACCGGGGACAGCTCCTCCCCATTTTCGGCGTAACGTGATACAATGCCATTTTCTATGTCCATGACCAGCAGTGCAGTTTTTTCATTATCGCTGTGCATCGTTAAAAGCTCCTTTTTTAATAAGTGGCAGGTTCTCCTATATTATACTAGGATCATGTATGCGTTATCCACTAACAGACGGACAATCGTTTAAAGGGTCTGGTCATATACGACGGTTCATTAAACGACAACGGGAGGCTGAGCTGCAGCTGAGGAACATCAGCGAAGAATTTAGTTGGCTTTATGAGAGCAACAGAAGTAACAGTAAACAGTCATGATGATTCTTATAATAGGCACATGAACGTTTTACTTTGTGTGGAAAATACATATTTCAAGAATACCGAAAATTACATTAACCAATAGCAATGCTTCTTGGTAAAAAGCCATTCCGCCATAAACCGCTCATTCTTATGCGCTTATTCAATAAACGCGCCTGATTGCAGTATAAGTATTTATAAGACTATTTTTCATTATGTGGGTCTGCATTTTTTCCCAATTTTTTATTGAAAAGATGTTGCATTACAAACACTCCGATTAGGGATATTGGGAAAGCAATTAAATAGAAATAAATATTTTTATCTAACCCAATCACTTCAGGTAAATAAAGAATGAGAAACATCCAAATAACAGTTGTAATTATTCTCATTTTGTTACTTCACCTTCTTAACTGCAATATAGTCCTGGCCCACGTTACATGACAATTGCGCCCGTCAGGGTTAATTTTTAAATAATAAAAGGTTGTATTTTATTAAATTTGTTTTAGTTAGTCCATAAATTACAAGCGCAGTTATTATGCAGGATAACAATAGGTTGTGAACGATAGTGTGCCAGACGAGAAACACTCCAGCAACAACAATTAAGGATAATATTACCCAAATTATTCTCGAAAAGTTTTTTTGTCCCATTAAAATCATCCCTTTTTAACTAAATTTTAACATACAATTATTCCGCAAAATGGCTCGTTTGTTGAATTAATCTTTTAAAAATAATTTCCTCTTTCCCAATTCCACATAGCAATAATTGAATAACCATCTTTAAATGATGGCATTTATGTGGGGACTGTTACGATAGGCAGTGCCGTGAAAGCAGGCACATTTTTCGACCCAGACTGGATTGCTGAAGCCTATTGGAACCTTTTCACAAAGCACGACCAAACAGAAATGGTCTATCAGCCAAATGATGCTGAATCTTAATCATTTTAATAAAAGCAGGATTATGTCTTGGCCTATTTTCTAAAAGAAGCATGAGGAATCGCTCCTCATGCTTCTTTATACTGCCAATGTGATTAAATTAAGCCAGTGACCCCATTGGATCCCATGGTTCCAGTGCGATAGGTTCCTGGTTCAGGGCTGTTTGCAATTCCTCTGGGAGGTAATCTTTTCGAACAACGACCTGGTACATAAATTCGTTAAACCAGTCGTCACTCATCACAAAATAGCCATCCTTGCCTGGCTTTTCGCCCCAGCTGTTTTCCACTTTCCAGCGATTAGGGTTGCCGTCCTCGGCGATATTAACGCCTTGGAGCACCATCGCATGGGTCATTTGGCTATTGCCATAATCCAGTTGCTCTGCCTTGGTAAGATTCATGCTGACATCAAGCGCTGATTCATAATCGTACATAGCCGTGTCCAGAATGCCGCTTTTGCTGTTCAGCATTTTCGTCACATCACAGCCGAACCATACAGGCTCATTGTTTTCAATTTGCTGTTTCGTGGCTTCTTTCAGCGTTTCCATCGGGACGTTCAAATAAAAGACATCCTGGCCGCCGCTGACGTTACCCAGATATTTGACCGTGAACGTACGCCCAAAAGGCTTATCCTCGGTCGGCGCATTAATCAGACTGACATAGTCATGCAGATTAATTGTTACATACTTTTGATAGAACTCTTGCGGTGTGATGTTCGTATCACGATGGAACGTCTCATCCTTATCACGGTATTCAAAATCAAACCGCTTAGGTGGCTCTCCGAGAAAATGCGCCAGCATCCGAAAGATTTCATTTAACAGGGCCGGCTTTTGGTCCCGCAGCGATTCTGGGGAGACGCCCTCTTCCTGATATTGTTTGCGCAGTTTGGCCGCGTCTTCCCGAAGTTTCTGAGTTACCAGCTCATTCATAGCACCCGAACGGCTGCTATGATACGTCTCGGGCATGACGTATTTCGGCATCACACCATACTTATCAACCAGGCTGGTGAACATATCCCATTGACCGCCATCCTGGATAGGATCCATTAACAGCCATTGGACAATTCTGCTGTCTAATGGCTCATCAAGTGTGTCCAAAATACTTTCCAGAAGATAATTGGCTTTTTCAAATTTATCCCAGAAAGTCAGATAGTTTTCCGATAGCTCAAATGATTTCAAGTTGCAATTGTTAGCTACTTCATGCCGTAATGTGTTCAGACCGGCAAACATCCAGCAGCGTCCGCTTTGTTTTTGGTCCGTTATTTTATCGGACTTAATCTCATGTGAAAACGTCTGCTGCATGTTAACTTCAGCATCCTGATCCATAGCGACCGCATTGATGCCATTTTGTTTGATCGCGTTCATTAAGACTTTGTGTTGCGGATTACTCCGGAAATCATCTGTGAAACGTTCAATCATATCCTGTGTTACAGCACGGTTATCCTTTACCTCAGCCGTCATCTTATCACCCTTTCTTGTACGATTTATTGTCCCGCTCATCATTCTATAAAGCTACCATTATGCTTAAACCATTGTATGTTTGCTTCAGCTATTACAGTATAACAATCGTCTGTCATGTCGTTGCTTTATACTTATTCGACTTATTTCTGCAAAATTCCTGCCGAACGTGATAATTTGATTAAATTTTTATCGTCTCCTCGATCGATTTTTCGTTGCGCTCGGTCGTTTCAGTGCGCTCCTCGATCGATTTTTCGCCGCGCTCGATCCGCTTCGCTCGGGCAGCCGTATGCTTATGGGAAACGCGGGAATTGGGAAAAGTCGGGTTCGCGTTTTTCTTTGAAAGCATCGCGGCCTTCTTTTGATTCTTCCGTCCTGTAATACAGCAATGTTGCATCGCCGCCTAATTGCTGCAGACCAGCGAGTCCATCTGTATCAGCGTTGAAGGATGCTTTCATCAGGCGCAGGGCTGTCGGGCTTTTCGCGACGAGTTTCTGCGCCCAATCAATGGTTGCGTCCTCCAGCTGCTCCAGCGGGACTACCTTGTTGACAAGACCCATCTTGTCCGCTTCTTCAGCTGTGTACTGCTCACTCAGGTAGTAAATTTCACGGGCTTTCTTTTGACCTACAATTTCGGCCAGGAAGCCTTGTCCATAACCAGCATCAACACTGCCTACTTTACTTTCTGTCTGACCGAAAATGGCGTTGTCCGCAGCAATCGTCAAATCAGAGATAACGTGAAGACCGTGGCCGCCGCCAATAGCATAGCCGGCCACCATCGCAATAATCGGTTTTGGCGTGACGCGCATCAGACGCTGCAGATCAAGCAAGTTCAGTCTTGGTACTTGGTCGCCTCCGACATAGCCGCCATCGCCGCGGACCATCTGATCACCGCCGGAGCAGAATGCTTTATCGCCCATGCCGGTTAAAATAATGACCCCAACTCTGCCGTCATTCCGGGCATCAGTAAACGCATCAAGCAGCTCGTCAATTGTTTTTGGCGTAAACGCATTGTGTTTGTGGGGACGATTGATCGTGATTTTGGCAATCCCTTCCTCTGATTTCTCATACACAATCTCATCATATGTCCGTGCGGGTTCCCATTTAACTGACAATAGTCACTCAGTCCTTTCGTTTTTAATAATTCATTCCACAGCTATTTTACTAAAAATCATGGTGATGTCACATCAAACGTGTCTCACCAGTTCTTTAAATGTGTCACTGTCTGACAGCAGCCCCCGCAAAAACAGCTGGCTCTATAACAGCATGAGTAGCATAGCATTATCGTGGCATACTATAAATGGCTTTATATTTTTTAATGCAAAAGGAGCAAAACATGAAAGAACTTTTTCGATTACTCAAGCAAGGGTCCATGTCCTCATTATGGGCAAGTATTATTAATGCAGTGGTTGCGATAACAAAAGGCGTTGTTTTCTTCATCACGGGCAATGTGGCTATGTTTGCTGAATTGATGCACAGCATTGGCGATACAGTGAATCAAGCCTTTGTCTATATCGGATCAGCGTTAAGCAATAAACCGCCTACCGACCGTTTCCCTGAAGGTTTTGCACGCCTGGTTAATCTGGTATTGCTCGGTGCTGTTCTTATCGTGGGGGTTCTTGCATATGAAACCATAAAGAAAGGGATCAACCGTATCATAGCGCCCCCTGAGTCCAATGAATGGCTTTGGCTGAACGTCAGTGTTCTTGGGATAGCCATGATTCTCGAGGGGTTTGTCTGGTTTAAATCAATGAAAGAAATCACCGCAGATCTAGGTGGCGAAGATATCAAAGGATTCAACATAATATCGGAAAGTTTTAAAAACGTAGGTAAAGCAAATCCGGCAACCAAGCTCGTATTTTTGGAGGACGCTGTAGCTACCAGCGGCGCGTTTATTGCGATCATTGCGATTTTTATTGGCGCCTATACGCCGTTCCAATCGGCTGAAGGTTATGCTTCTGTTGTTATTGGACTCATGCTGTTTCTGGTTGTCGGGCGAATTTTTCTCGATAATGCCGCAGGGGCCTTAGGTGCTGCCGATCAAGATATGGTCAAAAAAGTTGGCGAGTATGTGTATGAAGAGCCAAAAGTCAAAGACATTCGCAAGCTGGCGGTCATGCAGGAAGGTAACGAACTCCATGCTGAATTGAAGATAGAACTTGAGTCCGATATGACCATAGCAGAAGCTGACCAGATTCACGATAATATTGAAAAGAAAATATTGGATGAAAAAAGGATAACGGATGTTATTATTGAGTTTGACGATCATGATGACACCCAGCATTGGGATGAGTCGAAAAACGAAACAAAAAACAGCGAAAAGGGATCAGGAGATGGTCAAAGCAAACAATAACTACGATAAACAGGCGCTTTCCTTGTTGGCGGGATTGCGCCACAACGGCTTTTGATAGTGATCGCCGGAACGAGCAAAAATCACCACACGTGACGCGCAAATAAATGCGTCGTCAGTATTGACGGCAGTAGATAAACAAATAAATGAATTGAACGAATAGGACTCCTGCTATGATGATAGCTATAGCATCTCTAAATTGGGCATAGGTCAAGTGATAGAATTGATTTATGAAATAAACAACTGTCCATCCAACTAAAACATATGTAAACGTTCTTGAACGGGACTTGTAAAGAATCATCTTCCCTCTTTCGTCATGACCTTCCTGTAACATAAAGCGTTTTTCATATTGATACAGAATCCATACTAATATGACAATGGCCAACCACTTAATCATCTAAACTCCCCTCTTCTGAATGGTATTGGAAAACATCATTAATATCTCTATCAAATAAATGAGCAATTTGAAAGGCAAGCATTAAAGATGGACTGTACTTTTTTGACAAAATAAGATTAAGTGATTATATTAAGACTGATATCGATTGGGACTTCCCGATTAACGTTCGCGACACCGTCCTGCTGGGAAGGTATCCTAAACTGGGTGTATTTCATCTTCTCAAAAAAGCAGATAAACAACTGGCTGAAGGGTGTCTGGAAGAAGTCGGCCTCAGTGATTATAAAAAACAACAAATCGGTGAATTATTCGGCGGGCAGCAGCAACGGCGATTCCGGCGTGGATCCAGATCATGAAGACGTTTATAAGAAAAACGCAGAAGACTATATAGGGGAACTCGAAGGTATTGATCAGGAATACGAGAACAAGATCAATGATATCCCTGAAGAAGATCGCGTCTTTATGGCAAGTGAAAGAGCTTATCAATATTTGACTGAGCGTTATGGATTTAAAAGAAGGTTTTATATGGGAAATTGATACAGAAGATAATGGCACGCCATCCCAGATTAAAAATGCTGTAAAATTTGTTAATAAAAATGACCCGACCGTCCTGTTCGTCGTTGAATCAAACGTCAGTCAAAAGCCAATGAAAACTGTTGCCAAAAAATTCATGACGGATTAGCTCAACAGCCTCCTTTTTAAGCCCGGTTCATTTCCTGTTCCGGGCTTTTGTCATTTACATATGATACCTGAAAGTCTGAAATAGAAAGGCTGATCATGATGTTCCAAGTTATTATTGCAGCCATCATCATCTATACGGCAACGGCTTCCGATTTACTCGTTATATTACTGCTGTTTTTCGCACAAGCTCACACAAAAAAGCAATACCGGGATATTTATATAGGCCAATTTATCGGTTCTGTAACGTTAATCGCCATTAGCTTGTTTTTAGCCTATGTGTTAAATTTCATTCCTGAAAAATGGCTGCTTGGTTTACTAGGGTTGGTCCCTCTCTATTTCGGTCTGAGAATAGCTATATTCGGCGATGACGATGAGGAAGAAGTTGAGAAGCAGTTAGATCAAAAAGGCCTGAGCCAATTAACCAGAACGGTTGCTTTCGTAACGATAGCGAGCTGCGGCGCTGATAACATCGGCTTATTCGCGCCCTATTTCGTTACATTAGATCTCAATGAACTCATCGTGACCCTGATCGTTTTTATTGTGCTTATTTTTGCGCTTATGTTTACGGCTAAACAATTAACGGCTATTCCCGGCGTTGGCCAGGTTATGGAGCGGTTCAGCAGATGGATTACAGCAACGGTTTATATTGTATTAGGTGCCTTTATTATGTATGAAAATGGCACGATACAAACACTGTTATCGTTTTTAAGTTAACTTCAATGGCTGCTGTTTAGCTTGTGCGACCATGCATCCAGCTGTATTTAAACGGCAGCGGCCTCTTAGATCTCAGTCGTTTTCAGACCAAGGCGGCAGCACTCTGTCAATTTCGGTTAAAATCGGTTCAATTTCTTCGATAACATCATGCGTTAATTCTATCTCGCTTGCTTTTATATTTTCCTCAAGCTGATGCTTGTTGCTTGCACCGACAATGGCAGAACTAATGCCAGGCTGCCGCAAAATCCAGGCAAGGGCCAGCTGTGACAAACCGATGTTTAATTCACCTGCTACGTCCTCCAATTTAGCCACTTGCTTCAGCACATTATTATCCAGATAGCTTTTCATCAAATAGTTAATCTGACCCTTTCCTGCCCGGCTTTGAGGAGGAAGGTCCTCGTCTGGCTTATACTTTCCAGTCAAAACACCTTGTGCAAGTGGGGAAAAGACAATCTGACCCATACCATGTTTCTTGCTTACAGGTACAATCTCACTTTCGATCTGCCGGACAATCATATTATAAACGGGCTGATTTGAAACGATGGGATGAAGATTGCGTTCGTTTGTTATATGTACCGCATCTGTAATCTGTGCGGCACTCCATTGACTGACACCATAATAAAGAATCTTACCCTGGCGAACAAGATCTTCCAGAGCAAGCAGCGTCTCTTCTGTAGGTGTTTCCTTATCAAATCTGTGGCATTGGTATAAGTCAATATAATCGACCCCAAGCCTTTTCAAGCTCGCATTGCACTGTTCGATAATATGTTTTCGGGAAAGCCCGCGGTCATTCGGTCCGTCCCCCATTGGAAAATAAGCTTTTGTTGCCAGTACATACGACTCCCTCGGATACCTGTGCAATGCCTTGCCCAAAACGCGCTCAGCTTCGCCCTGGCCATACTCATTAGCTGTATCAAAAAAGTTGATTCCTAAGTCGTATGCCCGGTGAATGCTTTCTGTTTCATTATGAGTTAACCAGCTTCCCAGGCCTATTTCACTGACCTTTAGACCACTGTTTCCAAGGTGACGATAGTTCATAATATAGCCTCCAAAATTTAGATGATAGATGGTGTGGCATGAAGCCAAAGACCGGAGGAGATAATGGTTAAAAATTTCAAATCAATGACAGGAATAATTCATCTTGTTTTCCTTCTCCCTATCTTCTGTTTGATTCATCATTCGCATCCCCTCTCCTCTATTCAATTTCCCACTTCTTCTTCCGTCTCTTCTCTTATAGCTTCAGTCATTCTTTTAGATTCACTGATAACTTTCGGTTTGAATAGAAAAAATGTTGCTATGACCATTCCAACACCTGATGCCAGGTTAATCCAAATATAACTGTTTAAATCGTATAGAAATCCATAAAGGACAGTCCCCATTGGCATAATGCACATCGAAAAGATAGTGATCATGGAAATAATCCTTCCCTTTATATGCTGGGGAATGGTTTGCTGATAAAAAGTGCTGACAGGTATATTTATAAAGTCAACAGCCATGTTAACGGCGATGAAAAGAATCGCAATTATTAGGATTTTCCATATATCACTGCCGCCCATATAGATGGGGATAATCAGCAACGTAACCATAATGCCAGTGATAATACTGGCCCGCTTGGACACGAGGAGTGGATTTTTCCAATTCTTCATGTTTCCAACAACGACACCCGCTATAACAGCGCCACTGGTGAACGCCGTATATAACAGTCCAACAACAGTCGAATCAAAGTTTAATGCATCCACCAGCATTTTTGAGGGCAATATACTTAAACTTGCTCCAACAAAATTAATAACCATTAAATACAGAATAAGCGGCCGAAACACGCTATGATTTAAAACAAAATCCAGCCCTATTTTCAAGTCCTTTCGCAGCTTTTTGAACCCCCCCTGATCTTCTTCAGACTGCTCAGCATAGTCATTTTCATCATGATATAAGTCAAATTTTAGAAAGAAGTCCATAACAGCAGAAATGAAACCCAAAAAGGCAAAACCGAGAACAATCCATTCAAAACTGAAAAGACCAGACAGCATGCCCCCTGCAACAGGACCAATCATGCCGGATGCGTTTATAAAACTCGATGTATAACCTAACACCTTTTGGACGCGGCTTTTATGAAATAATTCCGTGATAGAGGTCTGAAAAGCATTCATGGCGAAAGCACTCGTCACCGTCATAATCGCTGTAGTCAGATAAATGGCCCCCAAGCTGAAGCCAAACTGATATGTATATAGGAATAGACCTGTTAATATCAACGGATCGATAAATTCACCAATTAATATGATAGCCCGCTTATTTCCCATATCCGCTATCACACCTGAAAGCGGCAGAAAAATTAAAGCAACAACGGTTGAAATCACAATATTAATCGAAAAGTCTAATGAAGATCCCGTTTCATAAAGAATAAAAAAACTGATAGCAAAATTATAGATGCTGTCCCCAATATTCAGCGAGACACGGCTAAATATATAAATAAAAAAATTAGTTCGCTCGTCACGTGGTACCTCTTGATTTAACAGCAATTGGACCCCTCTTTTAAATTTTTTCCGTCAGCATTACGTCTGAACAATTATTTGAAATAGTCGGACTTATTTTAATTTAAAATACCACTTTATCCTGATTGAATCAAGTCCTTTTGGGCAGTTCAGTCACAAATGCCGGAAATAGACATCGCTTTTGGAATTGGTGACTTTCATTTGGCTCCAGCATCCCCATATAATACGCGGGCGCTATTCCTGAAGATGACTTAGCGCCCGCGTTTTTGTTGTTCCTGTTTTACGGATAAGCCTTTCATACCTTACGTCAGACTTCCTTCACGCCATATTCAACCAGAAAATTGGTCAGCCTCTGTTGACCCTGCCAGGGCACCGGTGGACGATGTCCCTTCTGAAATAACGGAAGCGACGTCATCAAAGTAACCTGTGCCGACTTCACGCTGATGTTTTGTGGCACTGTAACCGAATGCCTCATTTGCGAATTCTGCTTGCTGCAATTCAGAATAAGCCGCCATGCCGTTATCCTTATATTTTCTGGCAAGTTCAAACATGCTGTGATTCACCGCATGGAAGCCTGCAAGTGTGACGAATTGGAATTTATACCCCATATCAGCCAGCTCTTTCTGAAAATCCGCCATTTCCTGCTCAGTTAACGCCTGCTTCCAGTTAAATGACGGGGAACAATTGTAAGCCAGCAGTTTATCCGGATATTTTTCATGTATGGCATTAGCGAATCGCCGTGCTTCTTCCAAGTCAGGTTTGGACGTTTCGCACCAGAGCATATCCGCATAAGGCGCATAAGCCAATCCGCGTGCAATAGCCTGATCAATGCCAGCTGTCGTACGGAAAAATCCTTCTGCCGTACGTTCACCAGTCAAAAACGGTTCATCATATGGATCAATGTCACTGGTCATCATATCGGCTGCATTGGCATCTGTCCTGGCAATAATAATGGTCGGTGTTCCCATCACATCTGCCGCTAAACGGGCTGAAATCAGATTGCGAACAGCCGTTTGTGTTGGCAGTAGAACTTTTCCGCCTAAATGACCGCATTTCTTTTCCGATGATTGCTGATCTTCAAAGTGGACGGCGGATGCACCTGCCTCAATCATGGCCTTCATTAACTCGAACACATTCAGCTGTCCACCGAAGCCGGCTTCGGCATCGGCGACAATGGGGGCATACCAATCAATGCTTTCATCCCCTTCCGCATAATGAATCTGATCTGCACGCTGCAATGCCTTATTCATCCGTTTAGCAACCTCCGGGACGCTGTTAGCCGGATAAAGACTTTGATCCGGATACATTTGCCCGGCAAGGTTGGCATCTGCAGCGACCTGCCAGCCGCTTAAATAAATGGCCTGTAAACCTGCTTTGACTTGTTGAACTGCCTGATTGCCCGTCAGTGCACCAAGTGCATGAACATAATGGTTGCTTTTCAGAAGCTGCCAGAATTTCTGTGCACCTTTATTAGCGAGTGTGTAGTCAATATCAATCGATCCGCGCAAACGAATAACATCTTCCGCGCTATAGGGCCGCTCAATACCATCCCACCGCGAATTCATGACCCATTCATTTTGGACTTGTTCCACACGCATTTGTTTACCCATTAGCTGTTTCCCCCTCGATTAATTGATCATACGCTGGCAAGGTCAAAAATTCAGGAAACGTTTCCTCACTAACCATTCGACGGAACAATGCAGCCGCCTCCGGGTGCATTGAACCCATTTCCTGATCAATCATGGTTCCAACCAATTCCCTGGTAACCTTGCGCCCATCCTCAAGAATCCCCCTCGGATGCTGTATCCACTGCCATACCTGGGCACGTGATATTTCAGCTGTTGCGGCATCCTCCATCAAGTGATTTATCGGAACGGCGCCGCGTCCACCCAGCCACGATGCCATATAGTGGATGCCTGCTGTTACATTCGTATACAAACCCTGCTCCGTAATCTTACCTGACGGGACCTCCAAAAGATCCTCACGGGAAACCTGAATATCCTCTCGTTTCCTGTGTATCTGGTTCGCACTTCCCATTCCGCTGTCAAAAACATCTCTGACAAGCTCAGCCATGCCCGGATGGGCAATCCATGTACCATCATGGCCGTCTCTGACCTCTCTCTCTTTGTCAGCGCGGACTTTGGCAAAGGCAGCGCTATTGGCTTCCGGGTCATTTTTGACGGGTATATGGGCGGCCATCCCGCCAATAGCCGGCGCATTCCGCTTATGACATGTCTGGATAGCCAGCAGTGAATAAGCATGCATGAAAGGAACCTCCATGGTTACCGTTGCCCGGTCAGGTAAAAGGGCATCATCATAGTGCTTGAATTTCTTGATGAAACTAAAGATATAATCCCATCGGCCGCAATTAAGACCGGCCGAATGATCACGAAGTTCATATAAAATCTCATCCATCTCGAAGGCTGCTGTAATGGTTTCAATTAGTACAGTTGCTTTGATGGTGCCATACGGTATCCCAAGTTCCTCCTGCGCAAATATAAACACATCATTCCATAAACGAGCTTCCTGATGACTTTCCAGCTTAGGCAAGTAAAAATAGGGCCCCGAGCCACGTTCCATCAATTCCTGGGCATTATGGAAAAAGTATAGACCGAAATCAGCCAGGGACGCTGAGATCGGCTCGCCCCCAACCGTTATATGCTTCTCATCCATATGCCAGCCACGTGGCCTTACCATTAGTACAGCAGGGTCATCATTGAGCTGATACGCTTTTCCGTTATGTCCTACAAAATCGATTTGTCTTCTAATGGCATCTTTTAAATTGATATGACCATCGATGAGATTTTCCCATACAGGGGATGTTGCATCTTCAAAATCAGCCATAAACTTTTTAGCTCCGGAATTGAGCGCGTTGATAACCATTTTGCGGTCAACCGATCCGGTGATTTCGACACGGCGGTCATGCAGCTCTTCCGGCATATCCGCAATGGTCCAGTCACCCTCCCGCACGTGAGTCGTTCCAGGTAAAAAGTCCAAGCGTTCCCCTTGATTGATAGCTTCTTGTTGCTTGCTTCGCTCCAGCAGTAACGCG
This sequence comes from Lentibacillus kimchii, assembly GCF_042666895.1. Taxonomy (GTDB): domain Bacteria; phylum Bacillota; class Bacilli; order Bacillales; family Amphibacillaceae; genus Lentibacillus; species Lentibacillus kimchii. The sequence goes on along the minus strand of NZ_JBHTGR010000045.1, from coordinate 7,383 downwards.
TTTCTCTTGGCATCGAACCTTTTATGCAATTTGGTAAGAAAACTCAAAGCTCCTTCCGTCAACACCTCATCATACCGTTCCTGTAAATCCCCATGCACACGCACTTGATCATGCTTGATAAACATATACCGGTCCCTCCAACCTGTTATAGTACTGACTTTAAAATAATTTATTGTTATATAACAATACATGCAAAAAAATTAAGCTTCTTTCTTTGATAAACAATAGTCACATTCCTGCAAATACGCCTGGCTTTGGACATCCCCGCCACAATCAGGACATTTAGCCATTGTCATTCACCTCAGCCCCCTTCTTTTATACAACAGATTTATAATTATTAATTTGTTATAGTACAGTATATGAGGTGCACATCAAAAATGCAACGCCTTTTTTTGATTTCTTGTTTTTTGGGGGCTGTTTTTTGGGGAGGTGCCTGTCACCACCCGTAATCGCTCGATTTTTGTCGAACTAAAAAAGGCGTCATAACCTGGTATGACGCCTTGGCTTCTTAGTTAGCTATTTTGTTTTCTTCTTCTGATGAAAAAGAAAATGAGGACTGCTGCAATAATGCCTATGCCAATGACAATAAATAATGGTGTATTCGTACTATTTTGGGCATTCACTGCTTTTTCCTTTTCAGGCTTTTGAGAGGCCGCATTGTCTACCTCATTTTCGTACCCGGTTCTGGTCGTTTAATACCATACGGAAAAAATAGATACAAATAACCCATTAATACAAAAGTGGGTTATTTCCATTAAATGGGTGATAAAACCTTTTGACAGCTTCCGTCATCCTAACGCTTCTAGGCCATTAAATATGATCCCGTGGTATTTCCTTGTTCCACGTTTTCTCAAAAATTTGCGAGCCATTTTCATAAGCGGTCATGGTATTCGTTAAATAAAAGTTCGTTTCATCACAGGTCATGTCACTATACGACTCAAGTGTCGTCATCCAATCGTCACGTCCAACTTTCAATTCCCATTCACATTGAACGCGAGCGGACAGGGGATCGTTCTCTTTAATCGTATAAGTATCCCTATTGCTGCTGCCAAATATAAGTCCGTTTACTGGCAGTTTTCTTTCACCTTCATCGGAAAATTCCTCTAATACCCACGTTCCTTCTATCGGATTATGATGAATCTCTTGGGTTCGATTTCCCGAGCGAATCGGTTCCTTGTCAATCATCTTTGCGATTTCTGGTCGTTCAAAATCCCCGAGTGAATCATCTTCGGCGGATGGCGTCCGAACAGGTAAATCTAAATTGGTATCTTTTCCAGATATACAATGTCTATTTAATCACGCTAATTATTAATTGTTTCAAAAACAATATGGATGAAAACTGGACAATAGGCGATTTAGGATGTATAATTGCTTTAGTTAAAATTATAAACGATTCATCTTCGGGGCAGGGTGAAATTCCTGACCGGCGGTAAAGCCCGCGACTCGATACCATGAGTATCGACTGATTCGGTGAAATTCCGGAGCCGACGGTATAGTCCGGATGGGAGAAGATGTAGGCGCATAATGTCCGCAGTTAATTGTCGGATGAATTTGTGCATGTATCACCCCGGAGCTGCCTGCTTCGGGGTTTTCATTTTGTACAATGGCGCTGCATTGGAAATCGGGGTGGATCGGCCAGAGGAGAGATTTCTTATGCAAACCAGGAGCCGTGTTTTTCGCATGGTGGCTCTAGCAATGCTCAGTGCGTTAGCATTTTTATTAATGCTGCTCAATTTTCCATTACCAGGTCTCCCACCATTTTTGAAAATGGACTTTAGTGAGATTCCGGTATTGATCGGCGCCATTATTTTTGGCCCGGTTGGCGGTATCATTGTCGAGGCCTTAAAAAATTTACTGCATTATTTCATTACCGGCAGTTCATTTGGTGTCCCCTTGGGAGAGGCGTCAAACTTTGTGACGGGGCTGTTTTTAGTGCTGCCTGTTGCTTTCGTAGCCAACAAAGTCCGTACTAAAAAAGGGCTTGCGTCTGGTCTTTTAATCGGGATTGCTCTATCGTCGGTCATGATGGCATTTCTGAACTACTTGATCCTTCTGCCATTGTACACAGTCTTTCTTGATTTTCCGTCATTTTCAGCAGCAGCTCGTATGAAACTGGCGGTTATTGGGGTGTTGCCTTTCAACCTGATCCGCGGGGGACTGACCGGAATCCTTTTCCTATTCCTTTATCCAAAGATCAAATCCCTGATCGATCGCTGGAATCCCCTAACAACATCAAACGTATCGTAAAACAAGGGATAATATATCCGACTTAAAGCGAAAGAGGTTGCCATCAAGGCAATCTCTTTTTTCTTATAAGCACCCCTGATAGATGCCGTTTCCATTATGTATTTTCCACGTACCATATCTTAAGACTTTATGAAGGGAGTGAATCAATTGGCTTTCTCAAATCATCGTCGTTACAACAATTATGGCTATCCCCCATATGGCGGCCAAGGATACTATGGCGGGCAAGGTTTCTATGGAAATTTCAATCCTTACTACGGTCCTGGCCCAGGTTATGGTGGCTACGGTAACTACGGCAACTATGGTAATTATGGTGGCTATGGCGGCTATGGCAACTATGGTGGTTATGGTGGCTACGGCAACTACGGTGGCTATCCCCACTATTACCCCACACCTTATGGCCCAGGAAATTTCGGAGGACGCTGGTAATTAATTAAGTGCGACCAGTAAGGTTCGCTCGTTCTCAAAAGAGGTTGCCTTAATGGCAGCCTCTTTTATTTTTTCCTGTAACAACTGTTCTCAGGAGAGCCAAGCAAGTGAATCATGATCTGATCGTAAATTAAGTCCGCTGCGGAAAAACACGTCGCTTTCCGCGGGCTAGTCTTGCGCCATATTGATTCCTTAATATCAATCATGGATTTTGTTGAAGAGCCTAAAATAAAAAGCTTGCCTAATTAGTCACACAATCGCTCCCTATTCTTGAAGAATAAAACGCTATACTCAGAAAGAATATTCTTCTTTATTACTTAAATGCATTACAACTGGGTGAAGCGATATAACTAAGGAAGTTAAAACGAGAAATAAACTTATCAAAATCGCTGCTGGGATATCAAAAAAGATATTTAAAAATATTGGTAAGAAAACAAAAGCGTTTAAAAAACCTGCTTTATTTTTTGATTTCCGTGTCTGATATTGCCTTTCTCCACAATAGGGACAGTTCATGCCAGGGTCCAAAGTAAACATTTTTTTCATAGTCTGCTTCCAACTCCATGTATTATGGCAATTTTCACAAGTTGGCATTTCATCTCTCCTTACGCCTGTTTCTGCAACATATGCCTGTTTGTTTAATAAATTTCAACTATTTTAATCTTATCACAACATGATTTTCACATGTAATGTTTTATTGTTAATATGTTGTGAATCCCGTTATTTTCTGTATCCAGTAGACCACTTTTCTAAACGGTGTTTTGCGATCCTGGAATTTATCATAATCAGCTGTGAAAGTGCCCTCCTGATTATGCCATAACCTCAGAAAATAATGTTCGACGTCTTTTATGACTTGCTCATCCTGCGACCCTTGAATTTTAATGGCGTTTTCCAGATTATAATTAGCGAGATTTCTGGTTGTGTAATTGGCCGCTCCGCCAATCAGTACGGCCTCCGTTCCTTCTTTGATATACAGCAATTTTCCGTGAAACTGGTCCTTGGCTGAATCATACCACCTGATCGACACATGATCCTTGCTCTTTAATTCAGATGCCACAGGTAAATTAGGCAGTCCAATATTATGATGGCCAAAAGCGCCTTTATTTGGATCCAGAATCATTTTAATAGTGACGCCTCGCTCCGCCGCATCCTGTAACGCCTGAATCATCTGACGATTGCCGAGATAAAACATACCAAGCCAGATGTCATCGCCCTTACTGGTCAGATTAATTTCCTTGAGAACATGTTCAGACACTTTTCCTTCCGTCAAATACTGGGCAGCGGCTGTACGCGATGCAGCCTGGTTATTATGTTTCGCCGGCTTTATATCCGTTTCACTGTCAGAGTAATCGAGTACGGCTTGCTCTGCTTTCACGATCTCGTGAACAATATCCCCCGTTACTTTAAACGCAATATCTACAAAGAACCCGCTTGCATCATGTGAATTGGCTGATGTAATGATCGCTGCATTTTCTGTAGCGATCATTTTTCGATGGTTCGCCTTCATATTAAAAGCCTCTAAATAGGAGCGCGCTGTCACTTTAGGAGCATTCGTTCCCAGCGGATTAGGCAGCCAGCCTTTGCCCCCTTGGCCAAACCAGCGGAAAAACGTCCGCCAGATCGCTGAATAGACAGGATTGGAGTCCCTAAGCTTATCCAAGTTCGCTGTAACGACTTCCACATCATGTTTTTGCAGTTTTTTTATGTTTTTATTGCTATAGGACTGATAGCCATTATTAACCGGATCCGTGATAAACACAACCTGCAAATCTGGATGTTTTCTTTTCTGCTTAATGAGTTTAGTCGTCAGTTTCTCACTTAACTTGGGGAAATCTCGTGATTCATTGGTGTAGCCGTTAAACAAAAACATGTCCAGCACAATAACATCTTCTGCTTTCTCGACCATACGAAAAATGTCAGGAAAGATTTCACGATCATGCTTCACCTCCCCCGTTTTGGTTTGATAGGTTAAATCTCTAAGGAACTCAATGTCGGAATGATAGACATCACTTTCGTAAGAGATCCCTGCAGGAAGCGGCTTCAATTGGTTATACAGCAAAACAGAAAATAATATAATAATTACAAGTAAAACCACCCAAAACATCTTTGAGTGCAACAGTTTTTTCATCACATAACCTCTTCTTTTACAGCTGATGTTCGATTCTCCTACTTTCTCCAGAAATGCAGCAGTATAAACAAAAAAGTAACCGGCTGCGAAATCTTCGGATGCAATTAGTGTACACACATAACATAGAGCAGGAAGGAGGTTTTTAAATGGACTATATTTATTTAGGCACGTCTGGCCTGCGTGTTCCAAAATACATTTTAGGGACGCTTCCTTTTAGTGGAACAAATGGATTTGAAGCTATGGGAGACGTCGATGTCAAAGAGGCAACTAAAATGGTGGATATGAGTCTTGATGCTGGGATCAACATGTTTGACACGGCCAATCTGTATTCCCATGGTGATGCCGAGAAAGTGCTGGGTTCCGCTATTAAGGATCGCCGAGATGAGGTTCTCTTGACATCCAAGACAGGATTCCAGTTAGGCGATAATCCGAATGCGCGCGGCGCTTCACGGCTGAATATCGAAAAGTCGATTGAAGCATCCCTCAAGCGCCTCGGCACGGACTATCTTGATTTGTATTTTGTGCATTTATGGGACGGGCGTACGCCGGTTGAAGAAACGATCGCAGTGATGACGGACTTAGTCAAATCCGGCAAAATCCGTTACTGGGGCGTTTCGAATTACAGTGGATGGGCATTGGCACGGACCTATACGCTTGCTGAACAGGCTGGCTATATCCCGCCTGTTTGCCAACAGATTTATTATACACCAGAAGCACGCGAAGCCGAATACGAACTGCTGCCAGCGGCTGGCGAACTTGGAATGGGTTCCATGATATGGAGTCCGCTGGGTGAAGGGCTTCTTAACGGTAAAATCAGCCGCGGGCAAACGGCTCCGGAGAATACACGACAAGGTGCTGGATGGCCTGAACCATGGGTTATGGATAATGAACGATTGTATAACGTCATTGATGCCCTTCAGGAAGTGGCGGACGCGCGAGGCGCAACCGTTCCGCAAATAGCACTTGCCTGGGTAAAAGACCGTCCGAATGTTGGCCCGGTCGTTATCGCAGCACGTAATGAAGACCAGCTCCGCGAAAATATCAATTCGTTTGAGATGGTTTTAACTGAGGACGAGCATGACAAAATTGAATCGGTCACCCGGCCGGAACCATTTTATCCGTTATGGCACCGTGTGATGAGTTCTTTCGACAGAGGATCACCGTCTGAAATGCCTTATCTCAAAGGTTACAAAAAGTCCATGAATATTGAGTAAGTAAACGAGGGGCGAAATGAAAAATAGGACAAAATTAGCTGGATCAAGTGGTTAGAGCATAAGCCCGCTTCGGAAATAGACGCCGCTTTCCGCGGGCGGCTGGTGAGCCTCCGAAGTGCGTTCGCACTCCGGGGTCTCACCTATGCCTTTGCTCCCGCTGGAGTCGCCGTCTTTTCCTCCGCTCAATCTGAGCTATCTTCAGCTTTAAAGTTAATACGTCTTAAATCTTTATTTTGTCACACATCCATGGGTGTGCTTGGGAGCGCTTGGAACCGACACAAGCGGGTCCGTCCGTGTGCCAGCTGCTTTTTGCGGTATTGTGGGCATGAAACCGTCAAATGCAAGCGTTAATCAAAAAGGTACTTTTCCGCCTGCTCGCGTACGTTTGGATGAGTGGTGATGACAGCATTCAAACGTGAGTTCAACCTCTCAATCTGTTTCAAAGCTTCATCTGCTATTTCAGCGACAGAAACGCGCTCATGCTGAATAGCCTCTCCAATGGAAGCTATGGTTTGTAGTAATAAAGGACTTTCCAAGCTTCTCTCACTTCCTTTAACGTATGTGTAAAAACCCCTATTGTCCCTTAAGTAGTTCACTTTTGGTGGAGAAAAAGCAAAATAACAAAGCAATTAACGCTTAAAATCTTACTATTTTAACAGGTGTTTTATCAGGACAAATAACAATGTTATTAACACCCGAAATGACGCCCGTTTTAGTATGCATTTAAAACGAAAAAAATCGCTCAAATCAATTGAGCGATTTTTATAATATATTAACACTGTTATGCCACAAACGCGCCCGATAGCTTAATCTGACCCAAATTTATTTTCAAAACACTCCTTGCAATAAATTGCTCCATCAGTGGTTTTGACCCATTTTTTGATAATCGCATCTGTCCTTCCAACATGGTCTTTTTCAGGAAACTTCGCTAATACTGCCATAAATTCATTTGGTTTAATTTCTCTGCCACAGGCATCACACTTCATAAAATCACTCCTGCTTTTTTTTAAAATAGTATTTTGTTCAACAAAATGGCCCGTTTCGACAACTCGGGACGCGGTATTTTATTCCGCGACTGTGCCCAATAAAGGAATAGCGTATCCCCCGTTGATTTCCGTTCCAGGCGGACGCTTTCCGCGGGCATGGCTTCAGCCTCCTCACTTCGCTACGCTTCGTTGCGGGGTCTTCAGCTCATGCTATTCCCGCAGGAGTCGCCGCCTTTCACTCCAATCAACTGAGAGTCTGCTTTTAAATTTATTCAGGAATAGTTAGCAATAGGTAAGCCTTTGAAGTTATCTCCAGCTTTTCCCCTGCTCCACATGGAGCATGCAGGTTTCCCCGCACTCCACGCTCCATCTAACGATATGTAAT
>NZ_JBHTGR010000044.1:0-876 GCF_042666895.1 Lentibacillus kimchii | reverse complement strand
TCACCGTGCGCCCTTGATCACTTAACTTAATAAAACATTCGTTTAAACGAACGTCTGGATGTCGTCTTGAATGGTTTGCTCTTATTTAGTTTTCAAGGTGCAAAATGGAGCCTAGCGGGATCGAACCGCTGACCTCCTGCTTGCAAGGCAGGTGCTCTCCCAGCTGAGCTAAGGCCCCGTATTCGGTTCCAGATGGTGGGCCTGGGTGGACTCGAACCACCGACCTCACGCTTATCAGGCGTGCGCTCTGACCAACTGAGCTACAGGCCCTCTTAAGAGAGAATTGCTCCCTCAAAACTGAACCAAACAACCAGAGTAGCTGAAAACAGATATCGGTCCGGCCGATACTGCCGCGCTAAGCGACAAGCACCGGCTTCCGTATAATATCTTCCTTAGAAAGGAGGTGATCCAGCCGCACCTTCCGATACGGCTACCTTGTTACGACTTCACCCCAATCGTTGGCCCCACCTTCGGCGGCTGGCTCCAAAAAGGTTGCCTCACCGACTTCGGGTGTTGCCAACTCTCGTGGTGTGACGGGCGGTGTGTACAAGGCCCGGGAACGTATTCACCGCGGCATTCTGATCCGCGATTACTAGCGATTCCGGCTTCATACAGGCGAGTTGCAGCCTGCAATCCGAACTGGGAATGGTTTTATGGGATTTGCTTCACCTCACGGCTTCGCGTCCCTTTGTACCATCCATTGTAGCACGTGTGTAGCCCAGGTCATAAGGGGCATGATGATTTGACGTCATCCCTGCCTTCCTCCGGTTTATCACCGGCAGTCACCTTAGAGTGCCCAACTTAATGCTGGCAACTAAGCTTAAGGGTTGCGCTCGTTACGGGACTTAACCCAACATCTCACGACACGAGCTGACG
>NZ_JBHTGR010000043.1:0-2784 GCF_042666895.1 Lentibacillus kimchii | reverse complement strand
GTGAAGGTTACATTGTCAGCGGACGAAAAACAGATGAATTCAAAGCAAATATGAGTAAACAAGAGAATTTCGCCTTACATGTCTAAAATATAGGGGCTAATCCGAAATTGTTTTGAATAAAGACCTTTGGTTCTAATAAATTTCCATTGATTTCAGTTAGTGTTAGATGTTTCGTTAGAAATTCTGTTAGACGTTGGACGGTTATTTTCGTACATCGAAGAAACATTTTCATCATTGCTTTTCGGCTGTTGATAAAGCGATTTTTGAATGCTTTCTGCAGCGACATCTTGGATGCCTGGTATAATATGCGAATAAGTATCTAAGGTCGTTTGAATGGACAGATGGCCCAGTCGTTCCTGTACTACTTTTGGATGGACACCAGACTGTAATAGAAGAGTGGCGTGGGTGTGTCTTAACCCATGAAAGCTAATTTTTGCTACACCACTTTTCTTGATTGTGCGATTGAACACGGTCCGCAGATAAGTTGGCAGCATATACCCGCCATCTGAAACAGCGCAAACCAGGTCTTTATCATCGTAATCAGATCCAGCTTGCAACTTCTGTTTCTCTTGTTTACGCTTGTGACTTTTTAGAATATCAATTGTGTCATCGTCCAGCTTAATGGTGCGGTAGCTCGTCGATGTCTTTAATTGGGACGATAAATACCATTTGCTGTTTTCATGTTTTTTCAATTGATGTGTAACCGACAATGTTTTATTTCCAAAATCGACTTTCGACCATGTTAGGCCAAGCACTTCCCCGCGACGCATGCCGGTTGCCAGAGCAAGGATAATTGGCAATGCATGATTTTTACTATTCAAATGGGCCATAAATGTCTGGACTTCTGCTTGTATCCAATACTCTTTTTCCTGCCTGTCTAATTTAGGGGGTTCAATATCTTCCATAATGTTTTCATCAATGCCATATTTCTTTCCTTTTGCAATTGAGCTGGAAAGGATCCGGTAAATATGATGTTTACTGCGTTGTGATAATTCTTTTTCGGAAACTTCGTCCATAAATGATTCGATATGGTGACTTTTTAATTTGTTTATCTTCAAGTGGCCCAACTGGAATGATGTGCTTGCGCATATAATAAGACTCATAATGTTCATACGTGCCCTCAGATACCGCATTCTTTTTCTTTTGGAGCCATTGTTCAAAGTATTCCAGCATGGTCATATTCGCTGGATCTGTGTATCCCTGTTCCAATTTGTTGATGATTTTCGGTAAGTCCTTTTCTGCATCTTTCTTTCGTTCATATCCGGAGAACCACTTTTGCTTGCGCTTATTTTTGTGATCCTGTCCCAGATCAATAACAACATAATATTTTTGGCCTTTTTTAGCAATGTGTCCTCTCATATGTATTCCTCCCTTTGCTGATACATATCCAATCTCTGTCGTGCAAATTGGTATTCTACACAAAACAGATTAACAACATCATGGACTGTTAATGGCTGTACGTTATCCAGCATAAATGTTGGAACACAGAAGTGATAAGCAAAATGGTCCGCCTGGTACTCCTGCAGATCCCGGAAAAGATAGCACATAACATACTGGTTACCGGCATGTCTTAAATAATGACCCAACTCATGGCCAAATAACTGCCACTCACGCTGTTTTGTTGTTTCCCTGATGACTATGTCATTATCGATTATAAAATTGACACAGCCATAGTGTATGTTAATTCCCAAACTATTTGCGATACGTTTAATGCTCATCTGCTGCGGTGTGGTTATCCGCATATCTCTGTATAAGGTCGTGATGAAGTCTTCAAGATGCGTAATGGTATCATCTCCATTTAGAACTAGTGTTCGATTTAGGTTTAAAAAAACGGTGTACTTATGTACACCGTATTTTTAAAAGTTTTGTTAATTAAGTCATTTTAATTGTTTAGTAAACTGCAAGAAAATCTTGGTCTAAAGTTTTAAGTTGTTTATTATAACTTTTGATTTTTTTCAATTTCTTGGGAAACTTCGTTATATTTATCTTCACTTAAAACTTTATCACCAATATCAATAATATTATACTCTTCTTCGTGCTGAAGATATTTAAAATTTTCATTTACAAGTGAAAAAAACACTTGATTATTGCTTGTAAAAAGACTTTTTTCTATAGCACTAAACATTTGGGTTAATGATTGAGTTGTTGCTTCATCTTTTATAAAAGAATCCATACATAGCGGTAAATTATATATGCCATATTTTTCAATTAAGGAAAAATAGGTTAGATAATAAGCTAAAAACTTTTTATTTTTGTCAATACCACTCCCATTGAATTTTTTGAAGGAAAGAAATTCAAGTTCATTCAGGTTGGTATTAGACAAAATAATTTCCATTTGGTTGATTTTTGATTTATAGGAAGAGGATAATTCTTTTCTTAATGACTTTTTATCTTTATTTAATTCCTCAACTCTCTTTTTGAGTGTTTTAATTTCATTATCTAAATTTGATTTATGTAATAATTCGCTATTAACACGGTCATTCATTTCATTAAGTGCAATTGATTTTGCCTTTGAATCAATATACTCGTCTATAGTTAATAACTCTTTGGATCTTTTTATATAAGAATTAATCTTTTCAATATCTTTATCTAATCTAGTTTTATCCAGCTCTAGTTCTTCTATATCTTTTTCATACTTTGATATATTACTTAATACTTCATCACGTAAATACTGCATTTCAAAGAGAGCGTAAAATAGTTTGTGTAAATCGCAATGACTCAATAATGGTCATAGAAAAAGGAAGACCCTTTCCTGTAGAATAGAGTTAGCCAAAACACACCCAC
>NZ_JBHTGR010000042.1:0-2001 GCF_042666895.1 Lentibacillus kimchii | reverse complement strand
AAAGCAGCAGCAGGCTGCTTAGAGGAATTTTAAAAAAATACACATTAGAAATTCTGCAGGTCTTTGCGTTTTTAATAAGAGCAATTATGAAATTGATTCATATAATAAATTAAAGCATATATTATCCAACGATTGATTTGTGTTACGTCACTGAGTGGTCCTGTCAGAAATAAGATGAAAACTATGATTAAAGATATCCCAATGATGACGGCATTATAATATACATTTTATCCCATAATCTGTGTTTCAGGAATGTGTCACTTTTCTTAGTCTGAAAGTACATCAATACGCTGAGTAAACCAATTACGATTACTAAAAACATAGCCGTCATCAATGCCGATGTATTAATCACGTCGGTTGAAGAAAAAGGCACTCCTATATCTTTCTTAAACATGTCTGCTACAAATGCCAGCGCTATCAGTAAAGCAATAATAATACCTTGAAATAAAGTCCATCGTGAAAAGAGTATAGTGTATCACTCCCCTGCATTAATCCGTTAAATGGCCTGATTGCTTAAAAACTACATTGATATGATGAATAGTCCTAACGCCATATATATTGTTAATAAAATACTTAGAAAGATACTAAGCAGTGATACTAATATATTGTTTTTGACCTCTTTAATCCCAATAATAAAACCGTATAATACTATTCCCCACCAAACCACATTAAAAATCTTTTCATCGACATTTACTAGTGCTTTATTAAAAAACAATGATAGGATAAGTAATATTTGAAGGACAAGAGCGCTTATGCCTATTAGTGTTGGTTTCCTCATCATACTGGGTTTCTTTCGATATATTATGACACCAGCAGCTATGAAAACCAACGTAAGAAATAATACAAAAAGCATAATCAATTCCATAAAACTCATAAACTACCTCCACGTTTTGTTTCTAGCCTTCTTCCACGAAATCGCCCGATAACGGCACAATTCTTATTCCATAATCGCGCTCGTTCGTTAAATTAACGTGAACGACACAATTAAATAAAAAATTGCAAATAACATTGCCGCGACCAATATTAAGGTACCTTGGGTTATTAAAAAGGCTTTTAATACACCTTTTTGTTTACGCATTGAATATTCTTTAGCAAAAAACAAGTGAAGTGGAATTAAAAATAATGAAAAACAAAAACCAACACCCAGGCAAACAGATATGAACCGAACAAATCCGGGTACATTCGTTTCAAAAAAGTAATCAGATAAACCGAATAAAGGCAATCCATACCAAAACCCGACTGTAAGAATCAATAAAACAAATGTGCTTAAAGTCAAAAATATATTTTTCTTCATCGTTTGCAAATATAACCGCATTATTCTCACACTTAATTTCCAGAAAATATATAATTATTTAGTGTATGGGGGCATTACTATTATAAGGGAAGAATCTTTTTGACATAAAAACACCTCTAGTTTCCGCAACCTGGCTCAATTCTCGAACATCGCTATACCGCAATCACGCCCGAGAACAGTCGATTAAAACAGTTAATTATTCTTTTTAACTTGTTCACTTATGGTGGCTAATTTCTTTTCAATTCTATCCAGTTGTCTAGATCGCTTTGACCGTGAGCGAAAAGCTGACACGATAAGGACAATAATCACTATAAAAACAACTAGAAACGCTAACTGAGATATCATATCTTCCAGATGCCATCCTCCAATAGAAGCCAAATTATAAATAATAAATACCTCCTTTTCACTTAACTAAATGGCCCGATTCCGGCGTTATGCTTAGTCCGGAATTGTGCCATTTTCCGGACGACTATTAGTATATTTATTATTAAACTAAAGAACCTAATAGTTTTAATATCTAAAGTCTACTTCTTATTGTTTTTGTTCAATTCTTCATTTATTTTTTTAAGTTCTTCAGTTTGTGCAAGGATGTTATGGTTAACTTTGAGAGCGTAAAATAGTTTGTGTAAATCGCAATGACTCAATAATGGTCATAGAAAAAGGAAGACCCTTTCCTGTAGAATAGAGTTAGCCAAAACACACCCACA
>NZ_JBHTGR010000041.1:0-3305 GCF_042666895.1 Lentibacillus kimchii | reverse complement strand
CTGTGGGTGTGTTTTGGCTAACTCTATTCTACAGGAAAGGGTCTTCCTTTTTCTATGACCATTATTGAGTCATTGCGATTTACACAAACTATTTTACGCTCTCGCACATTGTTTTTGTTAATTTTAATATAGAGCAAAAATATTATTCTATTTATAAAAAGTAAGAGAGGTAAATGATAAATGAATAATTCTATCAAAAACCAAGTATATCTAGGTCAAGATTCACAAAATAAATCATATTAAAAGGTGGTTATTAAAATGAGAAAAAACTATATCGATTATGAGAACTATGAAGCGTTAAAATCAAAATATGGACACGTCTCAACTTGGGCATTGTGGGATGAAGATATTTTAGATGGCAGCAAGGATAATGTAGATATGGATTACAAAAAGAGAAAAGAACTATTGATTGCTAATTCCGAAGAAGAATATAAAGAAAAAGGATTAGACAAGTTACTACATGGAGATGTTGTGGTTCTTGCATTAAATTTCTCTTGTCCAAAAGAAACTAAAAGTAATCCAAATCCATTACTAAAAATCTTAAATGAATATAAGGACGAAGCGTACAATAATAAAAGATATGAGGAATTAATGAACTTGGTAGAAAATGATGAAAGGTTCATGTTTTACAATATGTACAAAGCTGCTGCTCGCAGATATGCACCAGAATTTATGAAATCGGATATATTACACGGTGCGTACATGACTGACTTCATTAAATTCGTAGAAGATGATGGTAAACTTCTTCCAGCAGGGATACCAGATTCAAACTCAGGAGCTGATATAATTGCTGACTCTCTCTCTAAGGATAAGATTTATATACAAGCTAAGGGCTTAAAAGAGGAGTTTGACTTATTAGGAATCAAGCCAAAAGTAATTATAACTGTTAGTTCTAAATTAAATAGAACAAGTGTCAGAGAAGCAATTGAAAAAGAACTCGGATATAAACCTTATTTCGAACAACTACATCATTATAGTCCTAATGGAAGTTCTTATAGAAACCGAGGATTCGAATCATATGATGATATGTATGCTTCGGAAATTAGACAAATTGCAGAAAGTATCAAGTCTAAAGTATAACGTTATAAATAAATTGAAATGAATAATAGTATCTTTGTTAAAAAGATGCAAAAAGCACTGGTTTCATGGAACCAGTGCTTTTTTTATGCGTCTTTTAATGGGGCATTAATGACACATATCGATTGTTATTATAAAAATAAGCAAATGAAAAGATTTAAAAGGGAGATGTTGTTAGTGATCAATAAAGCAATCGAATTCATAATGATTTATAATGTCAATCAATTTAACCGAGCATATGAGGGAATTGAAGCATCGTATGTACTGCGTCGTCTTGAAGCAGGGACAATTGCAGCGAATATGATAAATAAAACGGATAGTGATTTGGTCGTAGCTACGATTATCCAAGATACCCTGGGAGAAAGAGAGGCATTGAGAATACCTGAAGATGAGGTATCTTATCAAGTTTTGAAGCAACAGTTCAACAAGAACATCGCAAAATTAGTTCTAGCTTTGACTGAAGATACAATGACATCATGGAGTGAAAGAAAACTAGCCAAAATCAATTTTCTAAAAGCAAACAAGTCAAAAGATATTGAGATTGCGACCCTTGCTAATGACTTATCGAAAATGCGAGAAATGGTGCGAAAATACAAGGTAGAAAAAGAAAAATTCTATGATGAATTAGGTGTGAAAAAGGACAAACGATCTTGGGAAATTTATTCAGTTAGAGAGCTTCCACCAGATATAAAAGAAACGAATGAGTATAAAAATCTAATTAGATTAATGAGGGAAATGTATTGGTACCATAGTTTAACTGCTAAAACACTCCAACAAGTTCAAGACACAAAGGAATATCGAGAGTATATAGCGCTTATTAAGGAATTCTTCGAGGAATATCTAGGGCTATAATTATCGTAGACAACCAATAGAAAAATGACTAGTTAATAGCTAAATTCAAATATTTGGAGGAATTTACATGAGTCAAATATTAATTGAAGGTTATGAAATCAGTGAAGCGTTCGCTAAACAGTATAAGGAAGTGCGAGAGTTTATCGAAAATAATCGTTACGGTCAACAATATGAGGTGACAATTCAATTTAATCATAATCTCAGCGAAGATACAATTTTAGAATGGATGAGCTTTGTGGATGGGGGTTGGAATAAAGAAACATACGAATATAAATACTACTATGATATTCCTGACCCTGAGGATGGCGTATTTTTAATAGACATGGATCTTTTCTATTTGTTAGAGGATAGTGAATACGGCACTTACACTTGGAAATGTTTAAGTATTAATTTTCCATGGGTGAATGAGGAAATGTACAAGATTAGTGGCATTGATATCTGAATTGTTTATGTACCTGGCACTCAATAGATGAGGAGTAAAAATAAACACCACCTCAATGTGTCTTTTTTGGCACATCAGAAGTGGTATTATAAATATAGTAAATAAAAAAAGATATACAAAAGGAGTTGATTGATTGATCAATAAAGCAATCCAATTTGCTACAGTGTGTCACGGAAATCAAAAGAGAAAAGGTACTGACATCCCGTATATATTGCATTGTCTTGAAGCTGGAACAATTGCAGCCAATATGACAAATAAAGACGGAAGAATAGATAGTGATGTCGTATCTGCTGCCATATTGCATGACACGGCAGAGGATGCATATGTGACCTATGAAACGCTTAAAGAGACGTTCAATCCAAATATTGCAAATCTTGTTCAATATCAAAGTGAAGATAAATCAAAAAAGTGGATGGATAGAAAACAAGATACTATAAAATTTTTAAAGAGAAACAATTCACAGGATGTCGAAGTTGCGACACTTGCTGATAAGTTGTCAAACATGAAAGCTATATCGAGAGATTATGAAGTTGATAAAGATAGACTATGGGACAAATTCAATGCTGGTAAAGAACAGCAGCATTGGTATTACAAATCTATCGCAGAAGTGCTGCACCAAGTTAAAGATACTGATGAATATAAAGAGTATACAGAACTCATTCAGAAAGTATTTGAAACGTCGTTTAAAGTATGAATTAACATTAGTTAAGTAATATCGGTTAACTAATACAAAAATTTACCGATGTTATATATAGGACGGGGGCGTCAATAATTTTGTGTAAATGACCCTATCCCTTTTGAATTTAGTTAGCCAGTGTTTTAGTCGTTTAAAACTTGTTCCTCCAGCGATTCAAACATCTGCAGTAATTCAGGCTTTGCTTTTTTGAAGCCTCTGTGGCACCGCATACCGAACTTATGGTTATAATCTAAAAAC
>NZ_JBHTGR010000040.1:0-19959 GCF_042666895.1 Lentibacillus kimchii | reverse complement strand
ATCATTCCCATCCTTCGTTGTAACGTTAGAATTTAATAAAATTCCCCGCATGTTCACGCCTCAAAGCGTTTATAGCGGAACTTGTCGCGCGCGCCCGTTAATGGCATAGTCCTTTCTGCTATTAGCTGGTTCGTATTGGTGAATACACCCATTAAAAATGGTACACCTTATAAGTAAATCTAAAATAAGGGGCGTATTAAAATGAATTATCTACCGATAAAGTTCAGCGTGATTATATTGTTATTTTGTTTATTCGTTGGTGTCAATTCTGTTTCAGCTGAAGAAAAAATACCTGTGAACAGATCAGCGAAAGACGGAGATATAACGCTGACTGTTAATGAATATTCCATTAAAGACGATGGAAACGCAATTGCAGTACATTACAGTGTCACATGTGATACAACTTGTAAAAAATTAAATAAGACTTCAATAGGAGAGTTAATCGAAAGTCCAGATGTCTATATTGGAGATAAACGAGTACATGGGCATGCTTCAGGGATCGAAAGGGTAAGCAAAAATAAATACGTTGGAACACAAAAAATCACTATCCCTGAATTCAAACCTAAACGCCAATCTGGTTTTCATGTAAGTTTTAATACAGATGCAATTTTAGATAAAGCAGGACAATGGACTATTGAATGGAATGTTAAATAAAAAACATCTGCAAAAGCCTTTCGAATGTAACAGGCTTTTATATTTTAAATTCTTATTCAATAAAATGTCCCGCTTCAGGAGCAAAACTGTTCCGGAAGCGCGCCCTTTTCTTGAACAATCTTTATAAAAATTCACCCATTAAAATGGGAAGAAGAATATAAATAAATTGACTATTATTAAAACTGAGGCAAATATGGTTGATTTAACGCTTACAAAACCAATGTAAAAGAGAACAATGACGGCTATTGTTGTTAAAACTGCAGGTATGGTGCGTATAAACAAAGAGAAATCCATTTTTTTAAACCACCAAGTAATCAACAATATAACGCTTCCAATTAAAACTGCCACTAGAAAAGGTGCTAAAACCATCATGCTACTCAATCCCTTTTGGTATTTATTTTATTCAACATAATGGCCCGTTTGTTGCACTGTAAGCAACACTAATTAAATCTTTTCAGTATTTATGTTATTTTCCTGCATTTTAACATATGGATTAAAAAAATGATGACAGATGACAGAAAAATTTTTACAAATTAAAAAAACAGTGGATAAATCACATACGAATTGACACAGTAATTCACAGTTGTTTTAACATAGTAAATAGAAGACAAAATAACAGGATGACACTATTTATTGTCATTATGCTAAAAATGGTGCGAATTTGTATGTTAAAACGAGTGTGACTACAATCAAAACATTGATATGACAGTAAAAAATACCACACCCATTTGAATGTTATTTGGTGTGGTATTTATGGTTATATTTTATATTTTCTCCACAGTAAGTGAACTACTTATATTGTCCCTGCCTCCCCTTTTCATGACAGAGAAAATCAAGTATACTCCTATATAGAAGATCATACACTAAAAACCGCAGACGTTACAGTGTCTGCGGCTCAATAGACCGAACCCCACCAAAAGGGGGCGGCGCTGGGAAGATAACCCCTTACGCTCTCCAGGCATATGAGGGGTTATTTATGATCGGACATAATCAGCGCTACCAAAGCACCGAACGAGACCATTAAGGCCAAGGCATCTGCTACATCGATGGGCGCCACCTCCCTCCTTGGGGAGCTCCAAGTAAGGAATAAGGGACGCCACCCCCTCATATGAAGCCGATCTATTGTAACTTCCAGCATAACATAATTATATCTTATTTCATTTGGCTCGGTACCTATTCAATGCCAATCGCGGCTAAAAGGCCAGTTCATTTAAGCAATACATCTCCCTCTCCGGTAAGTGGAGGAGGTTCTAGAATCCTTCACCGTTAATGGTCCTGGGCTTCATCTTTAAGCCATTTGGCTGTTGGTGTTTCGGCATGCAGCATCTCTTCTGGTGTGCCTTCGAATATGAGATGACCGCCTTTTTTGCCGCCTTCTGGACCGAGTTCGATGACCCAGTCGCTCGCCGCTATAAAGTCCAGATTATGTTCAATGATGACAACCGAATTGCCTTTGTTCACCAGATTTTGAAAGACCTCTAAAAGCTGGGCGTTATCATCCATGTGCAGTCCCAATGATGGCTCGTCCAGCAGATAGACCTGGCCTTCTTTTTTCAAATGACTGGCCAGTTTCAGACGCTGCACTTCACCGCCGCTTAGAGAACGCGTCGTTTGCCCTAACGTCAGATAGCCTAGTCCGACGTCTTTGAGCGTGTTCACACGTTTCGTGAGCTTGGGTGTTTCAAAATAATTCATGGCCTCATCGATCGTTAGTTCCAGCATCTCCACGATATTTTTACCGCCATACCGATAGGACAGTGCCTCTTCTGAATAACGCGTGCCGCCGCATGCTTCACAGGCTATGGTTACAGGATCAGCAAAGGCGACATCTGGGGTTGTGACACCTTTGCCCTTGCAGACAGGACATGCGCCTGAGGAGTTGAAACTGAACAAGCCTGCTGGCTGGCCTGTTGCTTTGGCAAACATGGCACGAATATCATCCATGATCCCCATATACGTAGCCAGTGTCGACCGGTCAGAGATACCGATGCTGCTCTGGGATACCATAATGGTTTCAGGATGCGTCTCCGGGAAAGCCTCCAGCATTAAGGAACTTTTACCTGAACCAGATACCCCGCAAACCGAGACCAGAACATTTTTGGGAATCGAGATGTTTATCTGTTTCAGGTTATGATGATTAACGTTTTCCAAGGTGAAATAATCATTGATAGCCCTTGGCTGCTTGTTGATGCTGAGCTCATGGTTCAGGGATGTTGCGGCTCTCGAGTTTTCGAGGCCTTCTAATGCCCCCTGGAAGACAACCTCCCCGCCAGCTGAACCGGCGCCCGGACCCATTTCGATGATGACATCCGCTTCTTTAATGACTGACAGATCATGTTCGATGACAATGACGGTATTATGCTGCGCTTTAAGGCTCTGCAGCATTTGGATGAGCATCGCCACTTCATCGGGATGGAGACCGGCACTCGGTTCGTCGAAAATGTAGGTGATATTATTGAGACTGCTCCCTAAATGACGGGCGATTTTGACCCTTTGTGCTTCGCCGCCGGACAGGGTGCCCATTTGCCGTGACAGACTCAAATAGCCGAGTCCCATGTCAATGAGCTGTTTAACCTGGGGAATGATCTGCTGCGCGATTGATTCACCCAGCGGATCGTTGATTTTCGCCAGTTCTGTCTTGAGTTCGGTCAGTTCCAATTGATTGTATTCGGCAATATTAAAGCCATTAATCCGGCATTTCAATACCTCTGGATTGAGACCTGACCCCTGACATGTCGGGCATAAAGAATGACTCGACATGGCTAAGACATCATCCTGGGATATCTGTGCCAGCTTTGAGACGTCCCGGTTGATATACAGACGCCTGAACCGGGGTAATAGCCCGTCCCACTCATGATCCTGAGAACCATGTTTGGTATGAAACGGCGCAAAAACGCGTTCACCTTCCGGGGGCCCGTAGACTAATAAGTTGAACGTATCCTCGGAATAGTCCTTGATTGGCTTATCCGGATCGAATAAGCCGCCGGTCACCATCCACCAGCCCTGCCAGCCTGCCGGTGATAAGGGTTTGAATTGCACTGCATAGCCCCGGAGTGATTTATTATAATCGAGCAGCTTATCGGGGTCTGGTGCAATAACTCTGCCAAAACCACCGCATTCCGGGCAGCTGCCGAACGAACTCTGACTCGAAAAATCTGTCGCCTTGCCGACTGCTGGCTCGCCGATACGGGAGAACAGAAGCCGGATTAAGGGACTGATATCCATATAGGTGCCCACCGTTGAGCGGGAATTGCCGCCGACAGATCGCTGCTCCACGACAACCGACGGACTTAAATTTTGCATCAGATCGGCTTGAGGCCGTTCGTATTTTGGCATACGATTTCTGATATAAAGCGGATAGTTCAGCGTCATTTGTCGCCTGCTTTCGGCAGCTAATGTATCAAAAACAACGGAGCTTTTCCCTGATCCAGACAAACCCGTAAACAGAGTAATTTGTTCTTTCGGTATATTTAAAGCAACATTTTTCAAGTTATTTTCTTTAAGACCTCTTAGCCTAATTTCATCCTTCACCTCTGACACATTATCCGTCCTTTCGTTGTGGTGCCTGTCACTTCCCGGTTTTTGTCGAATCCTGCTGCAGCCGGTCTTGCTGTCTGTTCTTATAATAATACCCCTCAGCGTAACACGTTTCAATTACGTTTGAGGGGATTCCAGTTTCTTTTCAATTTAATACGGGTGGGGACGTCTGGTTGGATTGGCTGGCCATCGATGAGCAATTCAGCATTTTCCTGCAGCTTGAATTTGGCTGATTGCTTCATTGATTGGTATGCTTTTGCCAGACGAAATTCTTCACTATCGGCGCTGTGAGTGTTTGTCGCCATAAAGTGTACCATGCTGGCTTGCAGCAGTTTTCGGGTTAATTTTTGCACCCTTTTACCATGAATGCCGACAAGGCTGGCGGCGTCCGCTTGTACTAAGACGCCGTTTTTCACCATATCGTATAAATGATTTGGGTTTTCGGCGATGATGCTGTGGCGTTCTGGATGAGCTATGACGGGGACATAGCCAGCAATTTGCATGTCAAACAAGAGCTGGGCGAGATACGACGGCAGAGTGTCCTCCGGCAATTCGAGCAGTACGTAGCGTGTTGTCTGATTCAGCGGAAGAAGCGAACCGTCCTGCAGACCGTTCGTGATCGTTTCGTGGACTCGAATTTCCTGCCCGGGAAGAATATTAAGCGCGATGCCAGTCTCCTGTAATTTAGCATTAACGTAGTCGGTGACGCCAATAATAGCTTCACGCTGGTTATGATACCGACCATTCTGGTGATGGGGTGTGACAATAACGGTATCAATCCCCTGACTGACAGCCGTCTTCGCCATAGCCAGTGTATCGTCCATGGTTTGCGGCCCATTATCCAGCCCCGGCAGCATATGACTATGGATATCGATCATTCAAACACTCCTGATTATGTTTATATGTTCAGACTATACACGCATTTTAGGCTTATTGACTTATTGTACAGCTTTTCAACTGGCTCCTTCAACTAAAAAAATCGACGAAAATGACGCCTTCTGGGTGTAAATTCCGCAGACGGGTCCTGATATTCCTGGCAATCCCGGCAAGACTAATACGTTTCCCTGAAATTATTATATTAGGATCACAGATAGACTATGACTCAGCTTTCATATAGTTGTGATATACGTTTCTAGTCTAAGAGAAGCGAACTTAGCCACATGGAGCGATACAGAAGCTTTCTATTAGTCTTATTCCAGCAGGGACTAATATATTACAAGGAGATTACGAATAGATTACAAATCCATAAATAACCTTATTATACAATTTTTTCATGATATACTAGCAACTAGAATAAAACGATCTGGAGGCGAATATGACGTGGCCAATAAAAAAATCCTTATGTCCGTAGCAGCAAGTGCCGCGATTGCCGCAACCATATATAGTGCTGATGATGCAGAAGCTGCCTCTTATAAAGTCAAGAGCGGCGACACATTGTGGGCAATCGCTCAGCAGCTTGATACGAATGTTGGGCAGCTGAAATCGGTGAACGACTTATCAGGAAGCACCATTTATCCAAGCCAGGTTCTGGAGACAGATGATTCGACTGTATCAGTTGTCGAATCAAACAAAAAAGATAACAGCAGTGCGAAGGATACATACACGGTAAAAAGCGGTGATACGCTGAGTGGAATTGCGTCCAAACATAATATCTCGGTATCTGAACTGAAGGATTGGAATAATCTTGATTCAAACCTGATCCACCCAGGCGACAAATTCAGTGTGAGTGCTGCGAACAAAAAGGAATCAAATTCTGACAGCGGATCTGAATCAACGAGCTCCAGCAATGGGACAAGCTCTTCCGGCAGCAGCGCAAATAATGACTCACCAGACACACATACCGTTGCATCAGGTGATACACTGTCGGCCATCGCCAGCGCGTACAACGTATCTGTCCACAAGCTGAAAGACTGGAATAATCTAGTGTCTGACTTAATTTTAGTCGGGCAGAAGCTCTCGATCGGAGCAAACGATTCGAACCAAGCGAACGGAACATCCAGCGATTCGGATTCTTCCTCAAACACGTCAAATGCTAACGGTGGGAGCAGTGTCGACACAGACTATGATGTTAATGAATTAATTAACACGGCCAAAAGTCTTAAGGGCACCCCTTACGCTTGGGGCGGAACCACAACAAACGGTTTTGACTGCAGCGGCTTTATTCAGTACACGTTTAATCAAGCCGGCAAAAATCTCAGCCGTCTTTCCAGTGAAGGCTACTATAATCGTGCACACTATGTGAGTAAACCGCAGCTCGGCGATCTTGTATTTTTTGAAAATACGTATGCAGGTGCAAACGGCATTTCCCATATGGGAATCTACCTTGGTGATGGCGACTTCATCCATGCCGGCTCCGATGGCGTAACGATTTCAAATGTCAACAGCAGCTATTGGCAGCAGTATTTTGATGGCTACAAGCGCTTTTATTAATTGATTAATATAAGAAGGGAATGGGACAAAACTATTTCCGGAGCGACTTAAAAATACGTTTGTCCCCCCTCTTCTTTCGCCGCTTTCACAGACCACCATAAACCAGGCGGCCGAGCAAACCATTCATTGTCTGTGGACAAATCAGGTTCGCTTGCCACGCTTACAGCATCCATTGCCAGTAAGTAAATACGCTCAGAAAGATAATTAGTAACCACATTGGCATCGATACAAATCCCACGCGAAGCAAATCCCGATCGGTAAAATAACCATACGAATAACTGATTAAATGAACCGGTGACTGAGTCACAAGCAGAAAACCAGGGACACATGCGAGGTAAACACCCATGCCAAGCAGCAATGGTGAAATGCCGTTAATTTGCTCACCTACCGTAATGGCAAGCGGCAGCATGATGGTCATAAAACCGAGCACATTGACAAATACAAGTCGAATAACTGCGGTTAAGACAATCAGCCCAATAACGATGACATAAGTCGGCCAGTTACTGGCATGTGCAATCATAAATCCAGCTATCGTATCCAACACCCCTGTATCCAGCAACAAATGAGCTAACATGAGTGTTGAGGCAAAAAAGATCATCATATCCCAATTAATACCCTTTTTCGCTTCATCCCACGACATAACGCCGATATATGGACTAACCGTTAATAAAGCGCCGAACAGTCCTACCAGCGGGATAGAGAACCCATGCAGCGGCTGACTCAGCCATAGCAGCAGTGTGAAACTGATAATTCCAGCCATTTTGATTTCCTGCTTTGTCCATGGGCCCAGTTTCTGTTTATTTGTCTGTATTAATTCGGCGACAACAGTCCGGTCAACATGTTCAGACGGGAATGCTTTCATAAATAACAGCCACAGCAGACATACAAACAGACCAACCGGGAAGGAAAACAAAAGCAGCCAGTTCGTGTACGTTATTTTATCGGAGACGTCTGAGAGCATCCCAAACGCATAAACGGTAGAACTGGCACCGGTTGGTATAAAGGCTGCAGCAATTGAACTGACATACGCAATACCGATGAACAGCGCCTTGCCAAGATTGGAGGTTTCCTGAATTTGCCGCAAATGGGACAGCAAGTCATTCAGCGTTGAGCTGATTAAACTGCCTTTACCAATATTAGATGGAATGAAGGCGGTCAGCACAAACATCATAACAAACGATACAGCCAGCAGCAGACGGACGGAGCCTTTAGCGAGATCAAGGATCATCATGGCAATCCGGTTGGCAAGCCCTGTCGTGATAAATGCATGGGACAGGATAAATGTTGCAAACAGCAGCCATACCAGGCCGGATCCGAACTCATTCAGCACCTCATCATACGAATAAAAATGAATGGATAACAGGGCAATGAGAATAAGTGAACTCAACGCAAGCGGAAAGACCCGGCCAATCCAGAGAATCTGGACGATAACAAGTAAAGCTAATGCTTGCACCTGTGTATCCCAGTCCCAAATTGGCATAAAGAAAATCACATATAAAACAAGTATTGTAATCAAAAAACGAGTTTGTTTAGTCATCGTGAACCTGCTTTATGACGCTTTGGCTTTCCGTTTTTTTACCCACGATACAATAAACGGATAGGATATGGATAATAACGTCATTAAAGCCAGTACAATCGTTATAGGTGAAGCCGTCAGCATATTCCAGATACCGTCATGAGCAACGAGACTCTTGCGGAAGTTCTGCTCCATATCACCGCCGACGATCAATGCGAGTATAAGCGGTGCTATCGGAATATCCAGCAGTTTCATCAGCAATCCGATTACGCCAAAGATCACAAGTAAGTAAAAGTCGACCGTGCTGTAACTCAGCGTATATGTTCCAATGAACGCCAGCACGAGAATCAGTGGATACAGGACTTTAGGCGGTGTGTTTAGTATACGAACCAATAGCCCAACCAGCAGAATATTGAGAACCACGAGGAACAGATTTCCAATAAACATACTGTTCACCATTGTCCAGACCATATCAGGATTGTTTTCAAATAATAAGGGGCCTGGACGCAATCCCAGCATAATCACAGCACCCAGAATAACGGCGGTAGTGCCTGAACCAGGAATCCCCATTGTCAGCAATGGAATGAACGCGCCTACTGAGGCAGCGTTGTTCGCCGACTCCGGCGCAGCCACCCCTTCAATGGCCCCTTTGCCAAAACGCTCCGGCTTTTTGGCAAGCTGCCGTTCGGTTGTATAACTGAGCATTGATGCGATGGAACCACCTGCGCCAGGCAGCACCCCGATTAAAAACCCGATCGGGCCGTTACGGATAATCGGCCATTTTGACTGTTTCCATTGCTCTTTGTTAATGCCTTTTTTGCCGACCTTGTTTTTCTGCACACTCAAGCCATCGAGATGAAGGTAATTGTACAGCACCTCCCCGACCGCATAAATACCAATAATAACAATCAGGAAGTCCACACCTTCGCTTAATTGCGGTATATCAAACGTGAAACGGTAGACACCCGTTTGCAGATCGACACCGATGGTACTTAACATGAGTCCCAGGGCCATAGCAATGAATCCTTTGACCATTTTGCCAATTGACAGCGAGACAACCGCTGATAAGGTAAATAAGAAGAGTAAGAAATATTCTGCAGGACCAAAATCTAATGCAAATGATGCGAGTGGTTTAGCCAAAAGAACAAAACCGACAATCGCAAACAAACCGCCAATCAGTGATGCAATCGCCGATATCGTCAGTGCCTGCCCCGCTCGTCCCTGTTTCGTCATGGGGTAGCCATCAAACGATGCAGCGATCGCAGAACCATCTCCAGGCGTATTCAATAAAATTGAGCTGCGCGAACCACCATACATGGCCCCGTAATAAATAGCAGCCATTAAAATCAACGCACTTGTCGAGTTCATCCCGAATGTAATCGGAATAAGAACGGCAACGGCTGTCGCAGGGCCAAGGCCGGGCAGCATACCAACAATCGTTCCAAGAAAAGCACCGACCATCACCCAGAGCAAATTGCCCGGCTGCAGCGATACCATTAAACCATCTATGACATTTTGAAAATCCACACCCATGGTTTCAGCTCCTTTCTATGGCAGACTGACGTTCAGTAATTGGGCGAATGAGTACCAGGACAGAAATGAGAATACGACCGCAACAATAATATTCTGAAGCCAATGTTTCCGCCCATTAACCAGAAACAGCAATGCACCCAGAAACAAAATCGTTGAATAGAGAAAACCGATACGTTCAAATAAAAAGGTGTAAATCAAAATAAGGACAATCGTCACACCAATTAATTTCGGCGTACGTCCAGAAGACAGCTCTTTCACATCTTCAATAATTTCTCTCCGGCGTCTCCATTCCTGAACGAGATAAATAACGCTCATGACCAATAGAAAGAAACCGATTATCATCGGAAAATATCTTGGTGCATCTGGATTGCCTACCTGAGCTTTGTCCATATTGAACGTTAAAATTAAGTAGCTAGTGCTTAATACAATCAAAAAAACTGGCATAATCAGCCGGAACATGCTTACTTCCCCCATTTCACCATGAGAATGAATCCACCGGCTGCGTTTAGCCCGGTGGATTCATTCTATTGTCTTATTTATCTGTCAACCCGGCATCGTTGAGCAGTGTTTCATATTTATCAGTCTCACTCTTGAGGAATTTCTTTGTTTCGTCGCTGTCCTTATAGTAGGACTCCCATCCGTTATTATCGAGTACGTCTTGCCAAGCATCTGTATCTATCATTTTACTAATCTTGTTATCCCAGTAGTCGATTTCTTCATCACTCATATCCGGTGGTCCCATAATACCGCGCCAATGCGGGAAGACCATGTCAACGCCCTGTTCCTTCCACGTTTTCACATCGTCCAAGCCTTCCAGGCGCTCATCAGACGAGACGGCTACCATATTAATTTTATCTGCCTGATGCTGTTCCTTGGCTTCTGATACTGACATCGTTGCGGCATCCACATGACCTCCCAGGAGAGCTGTTACGACGTCACCGCCGCTTTCATATACCTGGAAATCAATTTTTGTTACATCAACGCCAAATTCCTTAGCTGCCTGTATAAAGGATAGGTGATCATCATTGCCTAAGCTTGGTGCAACACCAATTTTTAGCGACTTCGGATCATCTTTCAGCTTCTGCATGACCTCTTTGCCGGATGTCATATCTGAATCTGGTGCTACTGCAAGAGCGACCCACTCGGTTGTGAGCGTTGCCAGCGGTGTGAAATCTTTATACGTCAGGTCACTTTGACCCAATACGTTATTCGTAATCACCAAGCTGGAATTAATAGCAAGCGTATGTGCATCTTTTTCTTTAAGGTATTGCCAGCCGACTTCTCCGCCGCCGCCAGGCTTATTGACGACATTCATGTTTTGATTGACAATACCCTCATCCGATAAAATTTTCTGCATGGCCCGGGCCGTTCCATCCCAGCCGCCACCAGGCGATGCGGGAGCTACAATTTCAATGTTCTTCTCCGGGAAATCGGAACCGCCGGAGGCCTCTCCTTCTTTATCCTTGCCGCCATCCCCATCAGATGACGATGAGCAACCGGCTACAGTAATCACGGCCAGCAACAGTAAAACCCCTATGAATTTACGCATGATATCCACCTTTCTTTTTATATTAAGTACATAATAAACTCAAAATTCGCTTTTGTAATCGTTTTCAAATTTAATGAAATAAACCATGTTTTATTCATTTTGTTCATTTTGTTCACGAGCCATGATTCGGCACATACTTTCGTTCCGGACGGCCGACAATACCATACTCCTGTTCCACAAAAACACGATTAATCGACACTAAATACTCGAGATACCTTCTGGCAGTTGTCCGCGACGAACCAATCTGTATCCCCATTTCTTCAGCCGTGACAGGATCAGGATGATGGCTGATATAGTTGTTAATCTTTTTCAGGGTAACCTGATCAATGCCTTTGGGAAGGTTTTCGTATGTTTCGTCATTCGTTTCTGTATCTGCAGCCGGTTTATCTGATTGTGTGAATAAATGATCCAGCATGTTCTGATCAATTTTATCTTGCTGCTGCAGCACGCTTTGCCGCTCCTTATAATTTTCGATAACCTTCATGAAATGCTCCAGTGAAACAGGCTTGATCAGATAGTTAAAAACACCCTGGCGCAAACTTTTCTCCAGCAGATTCTTTTCATCAGCAGCCGTAATGATGATAATATCTAAATACGGTTGCATATCACGGATTTGTGTAATCAAATTGATGCCCATCATGTCGGGCAAATAAATATCGAGCAGGAGCAAATCCACTTCCTGTTCATTCAGCAGCTGAACGGTTTCTTTTCCATTCATAGCTTGTCCAGCCACCTCTACACCGTCTATTTTTTCTAAAAACCCTTCATGGATATTGGCAACGCGAAAATCATCTTCTGCAATGGCAACCCGAATCATTTAGGATCCCTCCTCCCGTTCTTTTGGCATGTAGGCAGTAATCGCTGTCCCGTACTCATTTGAATCTATCTCAATATGGCCGCGCAATGCTTCAACAGCTTGCTTCATATTATACAATCCATAGCCGCGATGCTCACCATTGTCGCTGGATTTAGTAGAATAATGCTGTGCAAAAACATCCTGAATAGCTTCCTCCCTGATCCCGCTTCCGTTATCGGTTACTTCAAAAATAATATCATGGCCGATATCCAATGCGGAAAACGTGACATAGCGATTGTTTTGCTTAAGTACTTCATCAAACGCATTATCAATTAGATTCCCGATAATTGTAATAATATCCGACGATTTAATATGCCCTGGCAGCCGGTCAAGCTGACTTTGGTCATCCACCTGAAAGTCAATTTTCTTTTCCGATGCCTTATTCATTTTGCCGAGCAATACGGCTTGCACTTTCGAATCCCATATTTGGTCAAAAATCAATTTATTTATTTGCTGGTCATCATTTGCCTCTTCACGAATCATCTCCAGAGCCTCATCGTACTTTTCCAGCTGAATTAAGCCGGAAATGACGTATAGCTTATTGGAAAACTCATGTGTTTGGGCGCGCAAATCATCCGAATAGCGTTTTACCTCTGACAGGGTATCCAGCATTTCTGTTACATCCGTTTTATCTCTAAACGTCATAACCGTTCCCATATAAGCGTTTTCTTTGATAATGGGAGCCATATTGACAATAATTGTTCGCCGGTTGATATGCATTTCCTGATTAACGATAGGTGTCTGCTTCGTGAGACGGCCTTGGTGAACATCAGGCAGCACTTGATCAATCGTTTGATTAACATCACGGTCATTCAGTTGCAGGAGTTGTTTAGCTGTTTCATTGATAAGCGTTACCTTCTCCTTCTTGTCGGTTGCAATAACACCTTCATTAATAGAAGATAGAATAGCTGCACGATCCCGGTACAAGGTGGCAATCTCACGCGGTTCCAGGCCTAGGGTATCCTTCCTGATATGTCTGGCGAGCATATAACTGGCAGCAAAACCGACTATAATCGCTAAAATAGATAGATAGATATTTCGCCGCAGACGATGCGCAACCACATCATTAATGTTTTCTTTTAAGTAGCCAACTGTTACGACACCAAGCACATTTCCGCGTTCATTCATGATGGGTGCTTTTCCTGTAACAGATGGCCCAATCCATTTAGAAGAATCAATATTATAGTAACCGCCAAATACAGCCGCCTTATACCCATCCTGAAACGCCTGCTCAATACCAATCATAGCTTCATTCGGATGCGATAAAACAGTCCCCTGGCGGTTCTGAATCACAATGTAGTCCGCTTGAGCCGGAATATCAAGCTGCTTGGTTAAAGCTTCGAGTCGTTCCCCGTCCTGATCCCGCAAGGCCTCCTTCACGGCAGGCACGAAGGATATGGTTTTCGCTGTCTGCAGGCTCAGACTATTTTTATTCGCATATAATTGCTTGATTTCAGTGTACGTGACAGCGCTCAGCAATAAAACCACAATCATCACGATAATGCCAATAACGATCCCAGCTATTTTTGTCTGTATCGATACATTCAGCAACCGCTGTTTCACCAAACGTCACCTGCTTTATCTGAATTAAATATATCCTTCATGTGTCACGGATAAGTATAGGAAATTTTAAAACATTGGGCAATTAATTGGGTTGCATGAATGGGCGCGCCTTGTGCTCACATGAAGACGATGGCTGCACGCCTTCGGATAAATGATCGCCATGATTCATATATAAATAGCTTCATCCAACTAAGGTCTTTACAGCAAGCGATGCGTAAGCTATAATCACATCATGATTTAATCCTTAGTAAAATGATATGAAAAGGAGGATTTAAATGAGTACTGCTCAAAAAGCTGCTGCGCAATCATTTCATGATCAAGCGGATAACCCAAATCCGCCGCTGAGTCATTGGCAAAAACCGCATGTCATTTTGGGTTCTATTGTCACGGTGATCCTAGGTGCCTATATTTTTATGAGCGTTTCCGCTATTCAAGGTATTTTATATGCACTGGGAATAGCCCTCGGATTCACCTTGTTTCATGCCCGCTTCAGCTTTACGTCCGCTTTTCGCCGGCTGATGTCCGTGGGCAATGTGCAGGGAATACAGGCCCATCTGGTCTTGCTTGCCGTTGCCTCCAGCCTCTTTGCACTTATATTCACAGTTGATTTTTCGCTGACTGGCTCGGGTCCAAGCGGGTATGTTTCACCCGTTGGCGTCAGTCTCCTAGTAGGATCATTTATGTTTGGTATTGGCATGCAGCTTGGAAGCGGCTGTGCATCAG
Organism: Lentibacillus kimchii; assembly: GCF_042666895.1. Taxonomy (GTDB): domain Bacteria; phylum Bacillota; class Bacilli; order Bacillales; family Amphibacillaceae; genus Lentibacillus; species Lentibacillus kimchii. Next base: position 5,598 of record NZ_JBHTGR010000040.1, on the reverse strand, counting down.
GAACACTTTATCATGTCGGAAGCGGGGAAACACCGACCGTTTTGACATTGCTTGGATTCATAGCCGGTTCGGTCATGGGGGCCGATCATTGGGGATTCTGGGTAAATGATATGCCAAGTCTGCCCGCATTTTCACTCGCGACATCGACAAACCTCGGCTATTTTGGCGCTTGGCTTGTTCAGATCGCTTTGTTTGCTGTCATCTTTTGGATAACCATGAAAGTTGCCAAACGGAAAAGGCCGCCAAAAATGAAGGCCCTGCCCTCGGAAAAAGGCTGGAAACGAATCCTGCGCGGTTCATGGCCGTTGCTTACCGCAGCTGTCATTCTAGCTGTATTAAATGCCCTGGTGTTAATTGTCAGAGGAAGTCCGTGGGGCATTACGTCCGGATTTGCCTTATGGGGCTCTAAACTAGTTAGTGCATTAGGTATCGACGTGTCCCAATGGACGTATTGGAGCGGTGATCGAAGTGCTGCTTTGACCGAATCTGTATTCAAGGATTCGACGAGTGTCATGAACTTCGGCATTATTCTCGGGGCGTTTATCGCTTCCTCTTCAGGTGGGTTGTTCAAACCGAAAAGGATGAAAAAAGGCGTGGCACTTGCCTCCCTTGTCGGCGGCGTCTTGATGGGATACGGCGCCCGGCTTGCTTTTGGCTGTAATATTGGTGCGTATTTCGGCGGTATTGCTTCATTTAGTCTGCACGGCTGGATCTGGGGAATCGTCGCACTTGCCGGTACCTTTGCTGCCCTTTATCTTCGCCCGCTGTTCGGAATGAATAACCCTAACAAAAATGATTTCTTTTGCTGATAGCAGCATAGGGCTGAGGCAAAAGTGGAGACCACCAGATAACGCTTGCTTGACGAGGCTTGCAGGCGGCTGGTAAGCCTCCTCGTACTCAGCGCTTTATTCCCTTCCTTGAGTAAACCTTTATGAATTTTGCCCAAAAAATGTTATCGTATTATATTGTGCTATGTTTGCGGTCATTACTCAAAAGAATGGAGGGTTTATTATGGATGGAAATACGCTGACAAACGATAAAACAAATCGTTTGTACCGTTTTATGCTCTATGCAGCTATTATCGTTACAGCATTTAACTTACGCCCAGCCATTACATCAGTTGGTCCGGTCATTGGCCTGATACGCGATGATATGGGACTTTCAAATGGGGCTGCAGGCGTTATTACAAGTTTGCCGCTTCTTGCATTCGCAGCTGCTTCACCTCTTGCACCGAAAATCGGAAATCGCTTTTCCAATGAAAAAGCTTTATTAGTGGGATTGGTTTTATTAGCAATTGGGATTAGTATGCGCTCGATTTCTTCTGTGTCGTTATTATATATTGGAACATTTCTTGTTGGTATTGGAATTGCTTTTGGTAATGTGCTGCTTCCTGCAGCCATTAAAGAAAAACTTCCCAAAAAGTCAGAACTTATGACGGGCATTTATTCAACTGCCATGAATGCCATGGCTGCTGTCGCTTCCGGTTTAAGCATACCAGTAGCTGAAGGAATCGGACTGGGATGGCAAGTGGCCTTATTGATTTGGACAGTACCTGCACTCATCGGGGTCATTATCTGGATCTATCTCAGCCGTAAAAGACCACGAGAGAACAAAGAAAATACAAGTGAGGAGACTTCTCCTGATATCCCGATCTGGAAATCATCCTTAGCCTGGCAATTATCACTGTTTATGGGCTTTCAATCATTCTTATTTTATATAACGATCTCTTGGCTGCCTGAGATACTGCATGATTATGGCGTCTCAATGGCTACAGGCGGATGGATGCTGTCGTTTATGCAGTTCGTCGGCTTGCCATTCAGTTTTCTTATGCCCGTACTTGCTGGCAAGTTCCGCTCACAATGGGGACTGGTCTGGTTGCTGGTCGCCTGCGATTTCATCGGATATAGCGGGTTATTGTTCGGTCACTCGTATGTCGTGATGGTTATCAGTGTTATACTGATTGGCGCAGGACTGGGTGGTACATTCCCATTAGCCCTGACATTCGTAGGCATACGGGCACGCAACGGAAAACAAGCTTCCGTGTTATCTGGAATGGCCCAGTCGTTTGGTTATTTATTAGCAGCAATCGGTCCTGTGTTTATGGGCTATTTATATGATGCTACAGGTTCCTGGACCATCCCGCTGACGACAATGCTTATCGTAACGCTGCTTGTGATTATTTTTGGTTCACTAGCCGGACGCAATCGCTATGTTTTCGACTAAAAATAATTCAGCATCCCGGCTATTGTGTTGACGTTAGCGATGGTGAGTCGCATTTGCTCACCGGGCTTGGCCGATAAATTCGGACAGCTGATCCAGCGCAATATTTCCACCCGACAGCACACAGCAAACATTTTTCCCGTGCAAGCCTGTCTTATTGGACAAGACAGCAGCGACTGCCGTTGCAGCAGAGGGTTCGATCAGCTGTTTCGTACGCTCCAGTACGAGCAATAGCGCTTGCCGGATGTCTTTTTCAGACACCAGTACAATGTCATCGGCATATTTCTGGACAACCGGAAACGTCAGATCGCCAGGCTGCGATGCCCGGAGACCGTCAGCGATCGTGTCGGCATGATCGATCGCGGTGATAGCGCCTTGTTGTTTGGACAAATAGGTATCATTGGCCCGCTCCGGCTCAACGCCAATGACCTGAACATCGGGCCTTGTCTCTTTGACAGCCGTCGCTATACCAGACATAAGGCCCCCTCCCCCAACAGGCACAACAATCGCGTCAACATCGGGGATCTGATCGAGAATTTCAAGACCGGCTGTACCCTGACCAGCCATGACAAGCGGATCATCATATGGCGGAATAAACACTGTCTCCTCGTCGTCTGTCAGTTCACCAGCCTTCTGCAGCCGCTCGGTCGACGTCGTGCCATATGATATAATAGCCGCTCCATAACCGCGAATCGCTGCCACTTTACTGGAAACAGCATTTTCCGGAACGACAATCGTCACCTGCAGCCCGAGTTTCGCGGCAATATAAGCGACCGCCTGCCCGTGATTGCCTGATGAGGCCGTTACCACATGCTTGGCCCCTGCCTCAGCAGCAGCTTTCACTTTATTCGTGGCACCGCGGATTTTAAAAGCCCCGATTGGCTGCAGATGCTCTCCTTTTAAAAACAGCTGATTATCATTCATGGATGACAGCGTGCGTGAGGTGATCATCGGCGTCTTTCGGACCACGTCAATTATATTTTGTGAAGCGTTCTCAATAGCTTTAATCGAAATCACAGCTTTAGCCCACCTTTTCGCATTATCTGTTCGAACTCATTATCGGGATAATGGCTCTCACACGTCATTTAAAAAACTTTCTTTCTTTAATGCTATTTAGTATCACGTCACCAGCAAAAACAAAGAACCAAAGATACAGCAACTCTCTATTTAAATCAAATCTATTAATGATAAAGAGAGAAACAGGTATTGCAAGAAATATTAAGCCTAATACGATTGAATGCTTCCCACTATATTTTTTGAATCCCTCTTTATCGGTTACTTCTTTTTCTAATTTGCCAGTAAAGCTCCACATAACAATGTTTTCGGCCTTGTCATTGAGATAGGCATAGCCCATTAGAAAAAATAAAACTGCAATCATAACAAGGATAAAACTGAATAATACAAGCAAACATAATCCACCTTTCTAGGCGGCTAACAAACTCGATGATTATTATCTTTTGCGTTTACGGGCAGAATTGATACAACGATCCAGATTCTATAGAACCAGTGTCTTTAGAAATGGGTTCCCATTTATCTTCGTTTTTTTCGATTGTTTTAACCAAAGGATTCTGTCCTTTTATTTTATAGGTGTGTTTTGTCCTGATGGAGTTAGAAATTGTTTTTGTAGTACTTTTCATTATGCAGGTGGAAACTGTATGCTATATAATGCAACACCTGCGATAAAGAGAACAAAGCCTGCAAAATGAATAAAGAATTTTTTCAAACCTTCGGGCTTATATTTTATATCTATATAGGTAGTAATTCCGACGATAGCAGGGTAAAAAAGGGCCCAATACGGTACAGATAATGGTGTTAAGTGATTTAAACCTAAAACATAAAGAAAGGCCACAACTAAAATAATGATCAGCCCTGTACGAAGCCGATTAAATTTCTTTGTATTAAATCTTACTGCTCCAATTATAGTGAAACAAAGCAAAGTAAGTATTATGGTGGCGTAAGGAATTGTTTTTAGGTAAGAAGCGACAATACCATCTATTGCTATATTACATATCAAAACAAATAAGAAAATTTTTGTTTTCTCGTAGTGCTGTGCCTCAGCAGCAGTCATATTTTAGCCTCCGTTCACCAATGTTTTTACCTGATTTATAATGGCAATTACAGCTATGATTAAAACTATAAATCCTACAACAAACATGAAAATAATTTCCAATATTTTTATCGTCTCTGACTTTTTAAAATGAATGCTTTATTCCATAAATGCGCCCGATAGCTTAATCTGACCCAAATTTATTTTCAAAACACGCCTTGCAATAAATTGCTCCATCAGTGGTTTTGACCCATTTTTTGATAATCGCATCTGTCCTTCCAACATGGTCTTTTTCAGGAAACTTCGCTAATACTGCCATAAATTCATTTGGTTTAATTTCTCTGCCACAGGCATCACACTTCATAAAATCACTCCTGCTATTTTTTAAAATAGTATTTTGTTCAACAAAATGGCCCGTTTCGACAACTAGGGACGCAGTATTTTATTCCGCAACTGTGCCCAAGGAATAGCGTATTCCCCGTTGATTTCTGTTCCAGGCGGACGCTTTCCGCGGGCATGGCTTCAGCCTCCTCACTTCGCTACGCTTCGTTGCGGGGTCTTCAGCTCATGCTATTCCCGCAGGAGTCGCCGCCTTCCACTCCAATCAACTGAGAGTCTGCTTTTAAATTTATTCAGGAATAGCGCCCGTTTGCGGAAATATTACAACTTAGCTTATTAAAAGTTATATATTGCTAAAAATACAATGAAGATAAGAATGGTGAAGATAATTCCACCTAAGTATGGTTTAGAATTTTCTTTGCCTTGTTTCTTAATAATTGGTACTACAAAAATAAAGTAGAGGGCTCCAGTTATTAAGGCGGCAACAATCGATTTTATAATAATATTTATTTCTCCCTGTATCAGTTCTACTCCACAATCTGGCCCGATAACGCCACATTTCTTATTCCAGAATTGCGCCCGTTTGCGGAGTGGCTTTTTACGTACATATAACTAAATCATCATATTATTAAATACTTTTTAGCTTTGTTTTTTCTTTAAATACAGAAATAAGCAATAACGTAATTCCGACAATAAATAAAGCAGCTTTTATTAAGGATGGTTCAGTATATCCGAAAGCCATTCCTGCTAATCCGATTAGCCCCATTAATGCTAAGAGATACAATACAAATATTTTACTTCCGCCCATTACCTATCATCCTTCCTCTAAATAATTTAAATTTTTACTTGTTCCATTAATTGACCCGTGCTGGCACAACTTTGTGCGACAATCGTCAGCAATAGGTAAGCGTTTGAAGTTATCTCCGGCTTTTCCCCTGCTCCACACGGAACGTGCAAGTTTCCCCGCATTCCGCGTTCCATCTAACGTAATT
>NZ_JBHTGR010000039.1:0-13020 GCF_042666895.1 Lentibacillus kimchii | reverse complement strand
ACAAGATCCCGCAGGATCGCAATTTCTAGATCCTTATCACCAAGCAGCTGTTTGAGATGATCGTTTTCTTTGGTTAATTCACCAACTTCCTGGTTACTGGCTGCATCAGCATCAACGCCGGCAAAGCCTCCATCATGGTATTGCTTTTGCCAACGGTGAAGCATGTTAGGTGTAATCTCATATCGTCTGGCCACAGCTGCTTTATTGCCGACTTCCTCGGCTTCTTGAATAACCTGGACTTTAAATTCATTGGAATAATGTTGGCGTTCCATAACAAGATCCCCTTTCAACTTTAGTGTAACGCTTGTTACCTTAAGTGTTCAAAGTCACTTGGGGGCTTGTATGGTAGAAATAAATAGGAACCTTTTAGGAGATTTTAGTTTTATGTCTTTTGTTGCATTTTATATGGGCGTTATTTTGATGCCTTTTTTGTGTGTTATTTTTTGTTTGAATTTGGTATCTATATTGAAAAAAATAAAAAGTAATGAAAAAACAACGGTTAATACAGTTTGGATGACAATTTCATTTACAGTAATTATGTGGAGCATTGCAATACTTGCTTCTTATGAAGGCGCTTAATCTAAAAGAGAATACCTCTGTTAAGCTAACGGGCGCGCTAATCTAATAACTTTGCGCTAAATTTTGGCATTTAGTTGAAGAAGATATGTTAAGATTAAGTAACTAAACGGAGGGATATCAATGAAAAAATTTATTGTATTTTCCATTAGTTTTATAGCTTTGTTTGCCGTATTTCAAATTCTATCCGGATATTTTATGACACTTTTCTATACTCCAGATATGACAAGTGCTTGGAGTCAAAGTGGAAGTTTATCTAGCAGTGTTACTATTGCAGGAAGTTCTTCTTTTTCACCATTGCTTTTAGCTTTTCTAGCAGCAGGAATTGCTTATTTTTCACCTAAGATATTTATTAAAAACAGCAGCAAATAATCTTCCGTGATCGGGAGCTTGCCGACAGAAGGAGAGAATAAAATGCAAGAAAAATTGAATTTATGGACATTTGTATCTTCAATAATTTGTATAATTTTATTTCTACTGGTTTCCTTTTCTGGTTGGTTTGGAACCTCCGTAATGGGGGTTCACCCTTTGGCACCGATCCTAATAATTACTTTATTAACATTTCTGTTTAGCGTATTTGGATTATCAGGGATAAAAGACTTGAAAGGTTTGGCAAGAGGGACATCAACAATACTTTTAACGATAAGTTTATCTGTTTTACTGAGCTATATATTACTAATAGGAAAATTGTTCAGCTAAAGGGCGCGATACACCACACATGAAAACAGCTAATATGAGGATCATAGAAGCCATTTTAATTGATCGCCTAGGCTACAAGCCCCGAGGATCGATGAGAAGCTTCTCAATACCTTGGAAAAAAAAGAGGCTATGATCAGATGATATCTCGTTTCATAAAACTATTTTACGTTCTCTTCTATAAAACAGTTAGTGAAGAATTTAAATAATTCATTTACAATATAGACATCGTGATATGTATAGGGGAGGGAAATGTAATCGTTAGCTCATTTCATATGCTTTGGCTTATAGTCAAACGAAACTTGTTATTTTGGTTACTGATCATAAGTCTATTTATCTTTCACTTTTATGTATTCTACATAACGCTGTTAACCTCGGATGAATATGATCCGGGCTATTCGCTTGTCGGCAACAGTTATACGGTTCAAGGTGGTATTTTTATATTTCTGTTCCTGGGTGTTATGTTTGTGAGACTAGAGCAAAGACACGAATGGGACCAGTTATTACGCCCAATCCCTCATGCCCCCATCAAAAAATTAATGGGGAAGCTGTTATTCGCTATCACGGCCATTTTCGCATTATGTTTTTTAACTTATATTATGTGGGCTGCGATGGTTTTTCTATCCGGGCTGCCACTTTCGGAGTTTTATGTACAGGCCTTTTTGTATTTTATGCTTTATTGGGGCATAACTTTCTTCATTAGTTTGCTTATTGGGATACTCATGGCTGAATTGATCGGAAATTTGTTTGTTTATGTGGTTATTTTTATACTCTGGCTAATGATAGGACCATTAAACCAAATGTTTTTTAATGAACTGCTCATCTACTTTCCTGAATCCATTCTAAACTGGTTATCGCGGGAACTGAACCTGGGAGAGTATAATCCGTATATGGCTTATGATGCCATGTATGGTTTTTCTTTAGAAGGCTATCACTGGGTGAAGCGTTGGATTTGGATAGCATCGTTCCTGACATTGATATGTCTGACAGTTCTTGTTAAGCAGAAAATGCCTTTAAGGAAATACTGGCTCATGCCTTTCCTGCTCATAGTTTCTCTTGTTCCAGCCTTGTGGTATGTCAATACACCGCAGCAAGTACTGACATCCAACGGGAGCTCACTTGACCGCGAAATCTATGATTATCAATATTACAATAATTATTCGTTTTCCCATACGAAGTCTTTGGAAGAAAACAAAGTTAACGTTCTAGATTACGATATAGATCTCACGATTGACGACCGGTTAAAGGCAGATGTAACTATGAAAATAGCAGCAAAGGGAGATCATCCGTCACATTCAAAAGCAACCTTTTCCCTGTATCACCGTTTTAAAATATCGGATGTCTTCTTAAACGGTCAGAAGATTCCATATGATCAAAACGGGGATTCGGTAACTGTGAATCTTTCGACACAAGAGATATCTGATGGGAAGGATACACTGACCTTTCAATATGAGGGCGCATCGTCCCCTTTATTTGTTGCCAATCAGCAAGCTGTTTATTTGCCGTATTATTTTCCCTGGCTGCCAAGTACAAGCTCTTATCCAGCCATGCACTATGAAAATTTCGCACTCCATCGCAACAATCATGCTGAGACAGATAAAACCCATTATCAGTTAACGATTCATGGACAGGAACCTGATTATACAAATCTTAATCAGAAAGGGAAGCATACGTGGGAGAAAACAACGGACGAAGGTGTTACGCTCGCTGCAGGACTGCTAACGGAAAAAGATAAGGGAAATGATCAATTTGTGTATCCACTCACATGGGAACGCGGATTAGAGGATCTAGACAAATATAAGCAGAATATTAAGCAAATGAAAGATAACATCATGAGTGATTTGAATTTACCGGAAACACAAATGCCGGAAACAGTCGTAGCGCTGCCTGCTTTATCAAGTGCCGATTCCATGTATCATACAGAAGACTTATGGCTTACGAAGGATACATTATTAGTGAGTCTGTCCCAAGGAAGCACACCTGGCTCGGATATGTTCACCTCTTTAAATGATAATTTGATCTATCGTTTAGTCCCTGCGCTGACATGGAAAAGAGAAGGTATCGATCTATCTTATTATGCGTATTATAATGCTTTTGATATGACATATGGGACAGCCTATAACTTGGATCACGGCATATCTGATGACAAGCAAATAACGAAATCTCAACTATTTCAGATGGTCAAAAACACCGATAATACCGATAAGGCAAACGCATTACAGGCTGTCAGTCAGTTGATTTCAAAAGGTGATGGTGACGATCTGTATCAATTTAGTCACGACTGGTACGACCTTATTCAAAATGAGAAACCTAAATGGCAAAAACTTGAGACATTAGCCAGCGATCACATGGCATCCTGAAACGCGAGGGGGATAGGTATGGAACAATTAATCATCAATCATATGAGCAAAAAATACGGCGAGAAAACCATTCTTGATAATATTTCTATGAACATGGAAGGCATTTATGGCCTTTTAGGGCCAAATGGTGCCGGAAAAACAACGCTGATGCGCATTTTGGCAACATTAATCGAGCCCACTCAGGGAAGCGTGACATTCAATGGGATGAGTTGGCACCAGAAAGATGAAATCAGGCAAAAGATCGGCTATCTTCCTCAGACCTTTTCAGCCTATAAACAGGTTCGCGTGTTTGAATGTCTTAATCATTTAGCGATTTTAAAAGGAATTCAGGACAAAACCTATCGACGACAGCATATAGACAAGATTCTTGATCAAGTCAATTTAAAGGAACAAGCTAAAAGTAAAGTGAAAACATTATCGGGCGGTATGCAGAGACGACTCGGCATCGCTCAAGCTTTACTCGCAGATCCGCCTATTCTCATCATTGATGAGCCAACAGCAGGGCTGGATATTGATGAACGGGCCAGGTTCAGGCAAGTATTACGGCAAATTAAAGAAGGACGGCTTATTGTGATTTCAACCCATCTTGCTGAAGATATTTCATCCCTGGCTCAAAAAATCGGTATATTAAAAGAGGGGCAGCTAATATACGAAGGATTTGTCAGTGACTTCCCTGCTATTGCGAAAGATAAGGTTTGGGAAAAGAAAATCGATGATGAAGAGCTCAATTATATGGATAACGATCAGATCCTTTCCGTTCAGGAAGGTCCTGATCACCATGTTGTTCGTTTTATGTCAAAAGAATCCGTGAAACAAGCCTATCCAGTTCAGCCAAATATTGAGGACACGTACCTTTTTGCCCTGCGCGGTGGCCTTGATGTATAACAAGTCTATGATTCTATTCGAAACAAAAGTTATGGGAAATGCCTTTTATCTCCCTTTCATCGGATTTTTACTAGCTTTGGGGCAAATTTTTTGGGGAAAGGATAGCGATTTATCCCTTTTATTTTGGTCATTGGAATTCATCGTGACACCTTTATCAAGCTGGTGGACCGTCTTCTTGTTTTATGAATATTATGAGGAGGAAGCAGCTGAATTATTATTCAGTTATCCCATTTCAGCATTTAAACACGGGCTTGGGCGAATTCTAGTATTTTTATCGGGATATATTGTGTTGTTTATTAGTTTATTGGCTGTTGCCAGCTTAGCAGACAAGGGGGCATTTCTGGTCCTTATTGTTCAATACATACCAGAGACACTACTTTTTTCTGGATTCGCTTTTTTAGCTGCTGTGATAGTACGAAATATTTTTGTACCCCTTATTATAATCATATTTTACATCACAACAGAGTTTTTTACGAAAGGCAGCCTCATTCCCTGGTACCATGCCATGTTTTTTAATACATCACCCGTGCAGTTTCAGGATATTTGGTCCAGATCCCTTACAAACCTTGTGATATCAGTGGTACTTATGCTTCTTGGACATCTATATCTGTCAAAGAGAAAGCGATCATGAGTTTAGTAAACGGATGATGGGTCATTAATAATGTCATGTATGATTTATTTTTCATTGGTGATTTGATGTAATGTTTTCCTAGAACATTACGTCAAAAAGTTGAGTTATGCTAAAATTAAATCAATATAAATTTAAATGAGGATTGCTCAACTGTCCGTCCATTAGGAGCAACAAAAAAGGGGAGAAGAAAAATGACGGTGAAACTAGAGTCAATGGACTCTGATGAGTTTCAACAATATCTGGAGTATGCAATAAAAAACTATGCGGATGAACACATTAAGTCTGGTGATTGGGGCGAACAGGAAGCATTTAGCAAAGCAAAAAAGGAATTTGAAGAGTTATTGCCTGAAAAGGAGAATACGGAAAACAATTATCTGTTTACTATATGCGATAACGATGAAGAAGTAGGGATGATTTGGCTTGCACAAAGAACAAAAGAAGAAGGATTTATTTTTGATATCAATGTTTGGGATGGCAACAAACATAAAGGCTACGGTGAGCAAGCAATGAAAGACCTTGAAATTGTAGGTAAAGAGATAGGCTTGAAAAGCATAGGACTCCACGTCTTCGGACATAACAAAATAGCACGGAATCTATATGAAAAATTAGGATACACAGAAACAAATATAAAAATGAAAAAGGTATTATAAGTGATTTATTATATTGTGGTAGTCGGGCGCGATTGTGTAAGTCGTCGAAAACGTCGAGCCGTTACGTTCGGCAGCCGAGATTCAAAACATGCGTGAAGCGCTGAATCAGACCACATTTCTGAGACGTAATAACTTATTATTTAGTCTGGGGATTAATACCGGTCTGCGGGTTGAAGATGTGAAAGGCCGAAGCAGCGTGAAGATTCAGGAAGGCAAGACTAGCAAATCACGGCTGTCCATTTAGATGCGGTTATGATTATGTCGGAACCCACACCATGCGGAAAACCTTCGGGTACCACTATTTCCAGCAGACGCACGATATTGTGACCCTGATGGTCATCTTTAATCACTCGCCCCCCCAGAACATCACCAAATGTTATATTGGCATTGAAGAAGACGCTATTAAAAACAGCTTGAAAGATTTTCGATTATAAGATCGTTAAACAAGTCAGGGATAGGACAGGCGTGTCCAAAAGCACACTGATCAGGTCAGATCACCGAAGAGGCTAGGTATCATGCTGTAAAGAAGTTATTTTGATGCCTTCCTACTCATGTTCTGTAACATATATAGTAATTCCTGAATTGATACTTATACATTTTAACAATTTGTACCGACAAATCAGGAAGGCGCATTTTCTTATCCCTAAAATGTGTTTTTTGTTGAATAGTCTTTTCTGCTATTAGCTATATTATGGAAAAGTTAAAACTTCGTTGAGATTTATCTTTTTAATTGTCTTAAATAAATTTGTGCAGCAATAAGGAGTGAAAAACCAACTGATATATTAAGTAACCCTTTACCCAATGTCTCTTGTATGGACAAAGGTGATGTATTAAAAAACATGACATGATACCAAGGGATGACCTGTCCAAGGGTTAGCACTTCTGTAGCTACATACACACCTATGACCATGATAGTGATACTCACATTTTTTGTAAGTATAACTATCAAGAAACTGCCATATGCGAATATGATAGCTTCGGAAAAATACTGGATGAATAAGGGTATAAACGCTGCGTTCACCATTATCATATCTATGGCTGTGATCGTGATCGATAAAAGCAATAAATACATGACTAAAAAGTAATTCACTCTAATAAACCCATGTTCCCAATGAGTTAATGGATAGCTCCTTAATAAATCGTACAACCCTTCTTCAAAATAATCATAGAATAGATAGATGATCCACCATCCGGACATAGGTATTATTAAGTATTCCATTATTTTAAAAATAACAGCCTCATAACCATGAAACGTGAACAATTGATAAATTAAAAAAATATATACAAACATCGGCACGTAAAATGATAATCCCATTGATTTTATTTCAAAAAACGGGTGACATTTTAAATTAAATCGTTTCATTGTTTTCATATCTCATTCTATACAAATAGGCATCTTCTAAAGTAGGCCAATCAGACGTGCAGGCCCTTTGATTTCTAAAATCAAAATATCGAACGCTGTAATGATCGCCCATTTGTTTTATAGAAATAATAGCATCATCGTCCAGACTATCTAACTGTTTCTGTGACAGCTCAGATTCGAACACACATCCACTAGCCACTTGAATCACTTCATCACGTGTTCCTGAGCTAACAACGCTTCCGTTTTTGATAATTCCTATATGATCACACGTCGTTTCTAAATCTTCCACTATGTGAGAGGAAATAATGATAATCCTGTTTTCTGATAAACTTCTTAGCAAGCGACGGAAACGGGATCTTTCCTCTACATCTAGTCCAGCCGTCGGTTCATCAATAACCAGAATCTCAGGATCCCCTAGAAGAGCCTGGGCGATACCAACCCTTCTTAACATACCGCCGGACAAATGCTTTATTTTTGTCTTTTGATTTTGTTCAAGGTTTACCTGTTGCAATACTTGCTGCACTTCCTCATTTCTTGAATCTTTATTTTCCCGACCTTTAAGAACAGCAAAATGATCCAAGACATCAAGAATGTTTAGGTTTTGATACATTGAAAAATGCTGCGGTAAATACCCAATCAATTGTCTGACATTATCTTTGTTTTCCCAACTTATCTCGCCATATTTAATCTGGCCTTCATCAGAGTGAACTAAAGTGGTTAATATTCGCATCAGTGTCGTTTTACCAGCACCATTTGGGCCTAATAATCCAAGAGAACCCGGGATATCTAAATTTATGTTGTCTAATACCTTTCTTCCGCCAAAATATTTTGTTAGATTTTCTATTTTTATTTTATCCATATACACACACTTCCTAGCGGTATTGTTTAATAAGTTCTAACAACTGGCCCCAGCCTTGCTCGTCTTTTTTGACCAATTTAAACCAATCATTCAAAAAGTTATTCATTTTTTCATAATCATTAAAGGATGTAACCCAATTCGTAATAGCCGATAAAGCTTCAATTTTTTGCTGATCTCCTTTTAAATGATCTGGTAATAATTCACCTTCATCAGGAATATGATGTTGTTTATTATAGACGTACGCAAAAACTGTACCAAAATAACGGGCAAATGGTGATTCATCAACACCTGAATGTTTCCAAGTCAACGCTGGTACAGCCCAGTAGGCGTAAAAAGATTGTGGTTCTGGCATTAATGATTGTTGATAGCCTGAATTTTGACCATATATCATATAATCTTCAGTATACCAGATACGCTGGGATGACAAATGATCACGAATAGACAAAATCGGCAAGTACAACACCTTATTCGGATCATGTAAGTCCAGACCTAAGTTTTCTGACACAGCCTGTATTAGTTTATGGTTGGCTTGTTTCAGCATTTCTATATCTTTAGCACTATGACGCGGCCATGAGTTTGGCTGAATTAAAATGTCTTCCTGGAATTTGGTTTTATTGATCTCTCCTGCAGCTAAAGTCAATCCATGATCAGCTTTACCTTTCCAAACATGATTGTTGACCCGAGATAAGTTTGTATAAATTTGTTGATTGCCATCGTAGTTCAAAGTGAATTGAGCTTGTTCTTCTAACTGATGATTGTTTCTTAATAATTCTCCTGAATTTGACGTATTAAATGCCGGCTTTTGTAAAGACGAAGGCAACCATGGAAAATAATAAGGTAAATAAATGGCTTGCCTATTAGCAAAAAAGTTCGGAGAGCTTGTCCCTCTATAACTTACTTGAACATCCACATTATCGCCAGGGTCTAATGATTGATCTAGTTTGACTGTAAAAAAGTCTCGATTTTGTTTAACATTCACTGGCTTATTATTGACACTGGCCTGTTTAATCTTAAAGTTGTGATAAAGCGATAATGTTATTTGTTTTAGCGGCTTCTTCTCATTATTCACAACACTCATAGAAACGGTCGCTTCTAAGACTCGATCAATATTTAAATTGATTTTGTAATCGTTAATGGTTACATCAGTCTTGCGAATGTTATCCAACGATTCAGGATGTGCTGAATAATAATTATAATCATAGTTCTCACGAGCGTTTTCTGTGCTGGATGCACTTACATAAATTTGACGATCAAGCGTTAGAAAATGGATTGAAGGCATTAATAATAAAATACTCACTATTAAAACGATAACTATTTTTTTATTCAATTGGTTTTTAATTAAGTAGATAATTGAAAAAATAGCTATGAGACACAAAATCCAAAGAAGTTTTTTAGCCCAGTGAAATTCACTTAATGGAAAACCATAAAAGGCATTAAATATGGCATAAGGGTTAGGTTCTCCTAAATTTAATAAAGATAGAATCTTGTCTGCTCCTAACTTTGAAGCAGAGTTTCCCAACAAAAATTTATTGGCAGGACCTATGAGCGCCCAGATGAAAATTAAAATAGGGTAAACTAATTTCCCCTTAATGATGTAAGCTAATAAACAACCAATTAGCAAAGAAATAAGAAAAGTAAGACCCCAGTATAAAATAATATATTGATATGCACTCCAATAAAATGTCGACAGTTCTGTACCAGTAAACCACAACTTAAAAGCAAACATAACGTAAGAAGCTGAAATTAAAATAAATATAAAAATAATACTAAAAATAAGCTTTCCTGATATCTTATGAAATGAGCCATGATGAATTGTTTTAAATATGTCATTAAGATAATGTCTTTCTTCGATTCTTATAAACATCACACCAAATAATAAAAATGCTAGTATTCCGCCTTGAATTAAAAAACTCATCTGTGTAAGTGTTTCACCCGGAGAATAATCGTTTCCAGATGTATAGTAGTCAATTCCCATAAACAAATAGAGAAAATAGGCTATAACCAAAATCCACAAAAACGGATTTTTATTAATGATTTTCCAAGTTAAGCACGCGGTGTGTAAAATTTTCATAATAGTCCCCTTAATGCATAAACTATTGTAAGATTTTGTCACCTAATATGTTATCATATAGATATCGTATTAAAAATAATTTGGAGGGCATCAAGGGGGACGTCCCGAGCATAACTCATATCTTTAAGCGTAGACAGTTAGCCAGCGGGCCGAAAGCCATAGAATAAACTACCGAGAGCCTTTGTTTCCGGCGCAAAGTGTTCAAAACTAGTCGACAGAAAAAAAGGTGAAAACGATAAACCAACAACTTATTTCTTCAGCAGCGAAAGGAAACACAGAAGACGTTCTAACACTGCTTCACGATGGAGCAGCTATCAATGCCACGGATAACAGGGGCAGAACAGCCGTATTGGCAGCGACCTATAACAATAAACCAGATACGATAAACGCACTAATCGAAAACGGTGCGAATATAGATATTCGTGATAACCGCTTGGATAATGTGCTTTTGTATGCAGGCGCAAATGGACTGCTTGACATTGTAAAACTTGCTGTTGCGGCCGGCGCGGATACATCGATTACGAATCGCTTTGGAGGCACAGCACTTATACCTGCATCAGAACGCGGACATGTGGATGTCGTGAAAGAACTTCTTACCCATTCAGATACCGATGTCAATCACATTAATGATTTGAATTGGACAGCTTTGCTGGAAGCAGTCATTTTGGGTGACGGCGGGGAGAAACATCAAAAGATTGTACAACTGTTAGTGGATCATGGGGCCGATGTCCACATTGCCGATGGCGAAGGGGTTACACCTTTGCAGCATGCACAGGAACAAGAATTCAAAGAGATTGAAGCGATATTAAAAAAAGCGGGAGCATAGCTCAAAAACTGTAAGTGCTGAAAGATGAAGAAAAGGCAAACTAACTACAAGAAGTCTGTCTACTGGACGTGCTTCTTATTTTTTTGTTCAATGGTAATGTTTTGATAGAACATTACATGTGAAGATCATGTTGTGGTAGGATTAAAATAATCGCGATTTACTCAACAAACAGGTCGTTCAATCAAAAATATAAAAAAAGGAGGGGCTTATTCATTATGTTTGATTATTTTCTGGAATTAAACCCGATCGCACAGGCAACCATTGCCACACTTTTTACATGGGGCATGACTGCACTCGGTGCTGCGCTTGTTTTCGCAACGAAAGGCTTTAATCAGCGTTTTATGGACAGTATGCTGGGGTTTGCCGGAGGTGTCATGATTGCTGCAAGTTTTTGGTCCTTGCTGGCACCAGCATTGGAAAAAGCGGAAGGCGGGCCTTTACCGGTATGGGCTCCAGTCGCAATAGGCTTTTTGCTTGGTGGTATCTTCCTCTGGGCATCTGACAAACTTCTTCCGCATCTTCATCCGGGGTTGGCCATAGATGAAGCTGAAGGGATCAATCCGGACAGAAAAAGACGCAGCACGCTTCTTGTTTTGGCCATTACACTGCATAATATTCCGGAAGGGCTGGCTGTTGGTGTCGCTTTCGGAGCCATTGCCGCCGATTTGCCGACCGCGTCACTTGGAGGAGCCGTGGCGCTGGCGCTCGGTATCGGCATTCAAAACTTTCCTGAGGGGCTGGCCGTATCGATGCCACTCCGGCGTGAAGGCATGTCCCGGGGAAAAAGTTTCGCCTACGGGCAGGCATCCGGCATCGTTGAACCCATTGCTGGCATCATTGGGGCACTTGCCGTCACCATTATGCAGCCATTGCTGCCTTATGCCTTAAGTTTTGCTGCGGGTGCGATGATTTTCGTTGTAGTTGAAGAAGTTATTCCAGGGTCGCAGGAAAACAAAAATACCGACCTCGCCTCCATGAGTGTCATGGTCGGCTTTGCCATTATGATGATTCTTGATGTCGCACTGGGATAGGAAGGCGGGACAGCTATCGTTCCGTTTTTCATTCTCATGTCCGCGTCTCATCCGCCGTGTGTATCTGGAGAATGAAATGGTTCACATGGCAGGAATGAGTCCGTTTATTAACGTAAACGTTTACGAACCATATACAGAGAATATAATGTTCAAAAAGTACAGAAGGGTGAGCTAACGGGTTCCGTTAATTATCGCAAATATTAAAAATGAAGGTGAAAATGGCTATCAAAATGTAAGTTAATTTGTTAGCCATTTTTCGTAACAAATCAGCGTTCAAATATCTTACATTATCAAATCAGGAAATGAATTTTTCCTAGTTATATAAGGGTATTCTAAATATTATGTTAAAATAAACGTAGTACGCACTATTAAGCAATCGGGTCATTTTGCGTAATAAAAGGAGGTATAAGACAGTGGAAAGATTACGGATAAACTCTTCAAATTAAACAATTTTTTGAGGAGGATAAATAAATGACTATTAGTTTTAGTAGCAGTAAAAAGATAAGCAAAGAACAATTAAGCATATTATATAATGATGTTGAATGGTCTGCTTATACAAAAGATTTACGTAATCTTCAACAGGCACTAGAACAATCATTAGAAGTGTTATCTGCTTGGGATGATGAAAAATTAATTGGATTAGTTCGTATTGTTGGCGATGGATTAACCATTCTTTATATTCAAGATATCCTTGTGCTGAACTCTTATCAAAATCAAGGAATTGCTACTCAACTAATGCAACAAATCTTAAAGAAATTCAAAAATGTTCGTCAACAAGTTTTATTGACTGAGGAAGCCCCTGATGTGAGGCATTTTTATGAAAAGAATGGTTTTCAATCCTGTGATAAAGGATCGCTAGTAGCATTTGCTAAGATGAATTAGAGGTTATTACCGTAGGACGAATAAATAAAGGTGTATGATCGGAAGGAATTCTTTTGAATCCTCCTGATTTACCTTATTCAAGAATTGGGCGCCGCTCGACAAGTTCTGCTATAAGCGTTTTGAAGCGTGAAATGCAGGGGATTAGCTATCGGACAATCCCAACTTTACAATCAAGGATGGGAATGAGGGA
>NZ_JBHTGR010000038.1:0-1278 GCF_042666895.1 Lentibacillus kimchii | reverse complement strand
GCAGATGTTTGAATCGCTGGAGGAACAAGTTTAAACGACTAAAACACTGGCTAACTAAATTCAAAAGGGATAGGGTCATTTACACAAAATTATTGACGCCCCCCAATGTGCATAAAAGTACACATTGTTAGAATTTAAAATGAATCTTTAAAACATTCAACCTAAATTAATGTGTTACTGCTAAACTAAAATGGACAGTTTTTGCTTGATGGAATTGAACACTTTTTAACCCAAAATAATCCTAACTTCAGTTAAACTAAGTATAAAATAATTGAAGTTATGGGGGAACGAGAATGTGTACTAATTAGAAATGATTGTTGAACTGCATCAATTAAAAAGACAAGGTTTCGCAATTGCAGCTATTGCTAGATAATGCAACTTATCGAGAACGACAGTTTATGAGTATTTAGAAAAAAATAAAAAATTTTGTAGTTGGATGGATGTGTTGAAGACAAGAAAATGAAAATTAGATCCTTACCTGGAACATATCCTGGGGTGGTTAAAAGAACATCCGGACTTATCCGCTTCATAAAAAGTCGTTTCATCGGGTAATTTCAACAAAAGCGGCTGAGTCGGTCCAGCCTCAAGACAAAGATCTTCTACAGACTGTTTAAGCTGATCCCACTTCCTCTAATAAAGATTATACAATTCATTATTATACCCCATAATCCTTGTCCGTTTCCGTTTAGCATTCATGTCCTTAAAGACATCAGGATCCTCGTGGACTGGCTTCTGCAGCAGATGTATCACTCATCGCTGTCTCAAAAACCGCTGAAACGACACAATTAAAATCCCGCCTTTGTGTATTATTACCGCCATTTTTTAGCTGACACCATGTACATTCCATAGATCACCATCAAAGTTGTTTATAATCTGTTCTTCGACATACAATCGCAGGGATTCGGGCTCAACTTTTAGAAAGGAAACGCCAATAGATTCACCTAAACGGACCATGTCTTTAACTTTCGTTAGTTTTGAATCTGTTTTAGTGCTTGCTCAAGTAACGAAGAAGCCACTAGTGAAAATGATACAGAATCAAAGAAGGAAACTAGTAATGAAAAAAATGATGATGCTGTAAAAATCTCAATATTCCTAACTGATCCTTATGATTTCTCTAATAATGAATTTATTAATTTCTTACACAAGCATTATCAATCTTATCGAAAATTAACTAACTGAGCGAATTTCATAATTCATAGCCCTTGCGGCGCAAGGACTTAAAAACGTAAAAAAGGAAGTACCTCCCCAAATCTTGTATAATGGTAGTTGAACTAAAAC
>NZ_JBHTGR010000037.1:0-10927 GCF_042666895.1 Lentibacillus kimchii | reverse complement strand
TTAAAGCAGCAGCAGGCTGCTTAGAGGAATTTTAAAAAAATACACATTAGAAATTCTGCAGGTCTTTGCGTTTTTAATAAGAGCAATTATGAAATTGATTCAAGAGTTATTTAAATGATTTTTTTGAAGACGATGAATTGTTAGTTGCATTAGTATATGGTTCACAAAGTCACAAGAGATTAACAAATAGCAATTCAGATCTAGATATGATGTTTGTCGTTAAAGATGGATTTAAGAGGTCTAAAAAGAATAAACTTATCAGGGAATACTGCAAAATGAGTGAGTTTTTGGGCTTGCCGTTAGATACTGAGGTTCCATATGAAAATAAGTTGATTGTAACTACAAGTGAGGTTGCATCAGCTTTAAAAGGTAGACAATTTTGGGATAACAAATCAGTTTCCATTCCAAGCATAGAGCATACTGAGGAATTTTTGAACTCAGTAAATGTAAAGTATAGGTTAATTCTATCTGCTTTTACGACAGTTCCTTATTTAATTGAAGGAGATATTAAACTAATAAAATCTATCGAAGAATTAGCGTTCTTAAGATTAATTAAATTATTTGAAGCTATTACAGATAAACATGCTTTCTTAATCGAAGAACTAGTGAATTTTTTAGTGACAGATGGAGATGTAAGTGGAAAAGATTATTTGGGATATAAAAGTAACGATATAAATATAGAGGCTTATAGAGCTTTTATTAATGGTCAATTGACAAATTTACATGAATCTGTAGAACTAACTAGTGGTCACTTTAAAATCGAGTCATTAAACAAATTATTCGATGAAAAATACCAAGAGTTTTTGTCGTTGGGAGGAAAAGAACAATATGTATAATATCATTCAAGAATTTAGAGACATAGCGAAAAAAAAACCAAAGCAAACTGCTTTGATAGATGATTCAAATAGTTACAGTTATGAGCAGGTTGAAAAATACACAAATTATTTGGCAGACCATTTTCAAAATGAATTAGGTATTAAAAGGGAGCAGGTTGTACCATTATTTATGAAGCCTAGTAATACATTAATCCTTACTATTCTAGCTCTATATAAGGCTGGTGCTGCTTACCTTCCGATTTCGATTAAATTTCCTCAAGATAGAATTAATTTTCTTATTGAGGATTCTAAGTCGGATATTGTTTTAACTAACACAAATATTGATTGTCAATTAAGCAAAATTAATTATATAAATGTAAACTCTATAACAATTCAAAGAAAAGAGAGTTTTACAATAGTAGACTCTAACTTGGCGTATATAATCTATACTTCGGGTAGTACAGGTAATCCAAAAGGAGTCTGTGTTTCCCAAGACAATTTGTCTCATATTTTAAGAAATATGCAAAAGTATTATCCAGTAAATACGAAAGACCGTTACCTACTAACTACGCCATACACATTTGATGTGTCCGTAGCTGAAATTTTTGGTTGGATAAAGGGACAAGGATCTTTAGTTATTTCATCATTTGAGTCTACAAGTGATTTTAAAAAGATTGTTCCTTATATCGGTGAATATGGAGTAACACATATGGCAGTATCCCCCTCTATATTAGAAGTTATTTTGAATACTTCCACTAATAAAGAATTAGACATAATGAATGATAATTTAAAATATCTGATGGTAGCCGGAGAGGAGTTCAAAGTAAGTTTAGTATCAAAAGTGTTGGATATGTTACCCAATGTTGAGACATTTAACTTGTATGGACCTACAGAAAATACTATTTATACAACTCACTATAAAATCAGTAATAAAAACGAGGATATTAACTCTGTACCCATCGGGAAAGAGTTGGATGATGTTAAGGTTCATTTACTAAGGGATGATTTCAGTAAATGTGATTTCGGTGAAATAGGTGAACTGTATATTTCAGGAGAAGGTGTGGCCCAAGGTTATGCAGGCAAGGAGGATTTAACAAAAGCTAATTTTATAGAGTATAAGAATGATGAAAGGTATTATAAAACTGGTGACTTAGGCTATAGAGATTACGATGGAAACATTTATTTTAAGGGTAGAATAGATAATCAAGTGCAAATTAATGGGATTAGAATAGAGCTAGGAGAGATTGAAAGCTTAATAGAGAAAAATATTAGAGAAATTAAATTCAGTAAGGTGATTTATGAAAATAAAAAATTATATTGTTTTTATATTCCCCATTTTCATGAAACGCTTAAAAAGACATACCTTAAGGAGAAATTGCAAAATATAATGCCATCTTACATGGTACCGAACATCTTGCAAGAAGTAGAAGAATTTCCTTTTAATGTTAATGGCAAAATTGATATTCAAAAGCTATTACAATCTACTAGAGGTAATGGTGAAAATGAGAATGACAAGAACGAAGTGTTATCTGAAAATGAAGAGAAAATACGAACAATCTTTAGCAATATTTTAAATTCATCAAATATAAGTAAATTTGAGAATTTCTTTGACTTAGGTGGAGATTCATTAGATAATATTCAAGCGATTATCTCTATAGAAGAGGAGTTTTCATGTGTTTTGGATGATGACTTTATGTACAATTACCCAACGGTCAAAGAGATAGGCAGTTACTTTGGGGACAGTAATAAAAATATAGGTAAAGCTGAATTTACCAATGGACTCATTGAAGACACAATATCTGATATCGAACGAACTATTGAAGTAAATAATTCCTTGATAAATACATCAAAACAAACTGATAAGCATGGGACTTACTATTATCAGAAAGCTTATATTCACCATAAATTCGACAGTAATATAGAAGTAGAGATGAAAGTGAAAAAGTCTAGAGAAATTGGAGAGATTGTAGAAGCTATAAGGAAAATTATTAGTAATAATTTATTGTTGAGATGTACTCTGGACTTTGAAGGCGAAGGACTTTACTTTAAAGAATTTTGCGATTTAGACCAGGTAAGAATACCAGTATACGATATAAACGAGACAGATTCGTTGAAAGAAATTAAAGACACTATACATGAAAACTTATCTAACAACCATCTTAATTCTATCTTACATCAGCCTGTTATTATTTTTAATGGTAAAGAATTCAATGTAGTGTGGGTCTTATCACACAATATTGCAGATTTCTCTAATGTGCATGTTTTGAAAAGTCAATTTCATAAGATATTGAGAAATGAAGATTATAAAGATAATAATGGAAATTATTTTGACTTCATCGAATATATTTCTGAAAATAATGAAAGACCAAAGGAAGTTCTTGACTATGATATTACTAAACAAATTGATCGGGCCAATAAAATTGATGATTGGAAAGAAAAAGTCAATAGTGGGCTGACAGTATTGAGGTATGCCAACAATACTCAAAAATCCTCTAATGAAACTATAAATGAAATTAATTATTATACTAGCAAACTATTGCTTGAACAACTTGGCGAGAATGAGTTATCATTTAGAAGTATATTCAATATAAGATCGTTTGAGAAGTTTGATTTTAACAGTGAACTAGGTGACTTCCATTCTTCAATAACGTTCCCTGCTTTCAAAGCTGAAAATTATACAGATTATTTACAGAGAATAAACAATATTCTTGATTTATACAAAACAGGGTTTAATCCTATGTACACTGCTTACAAAGATTATCCATTTATGAATGATTATCAAAGTAAACTTAGTGAGATCTATGATAAGAATCCTATCTTGCAAACAAATTACTTAGGGAATATTAAAGGAAATGAGCTTTATGAAACAATTAAATCCTTAAACAAAACTCTGGAACAACTTGAAAAATTCCCTATTAATAGAATATATGTAACAGCTTTCACAACTCAAGGTTTTGTGTACTTAGTGTTTCTAACAAATCCCAACTTTGGTGAAAAAATTCTAACAGATAATGGTATTGAAGTCCTCTCGCTGGAAAAAGATTTTTCTTTTTCAAACTGATTATTTGTTTTAATCATTCAGAAAACTTCTATTGCATGATATAATCACGCGGTATAATAAATAAATAAAAGCAATGAAGAGGAAAGTAAATTGATGTTATTTTTCTACAGAGAACTTCTATATGCTGAGAAGAAGTGAAAAATCGTTAATTGAATATGACCTCAGAGCTGCATAGTCGATATTCATTTTTTGAATTAGACTTTGACGAGATTAGTCACTTGTTACAAATGACGAAGTATAAATGAAATTGTACCATGTACTTCTAGAGGCTAATAGTGTGAATTATTAGTGAATTAAGGTGGTAACACGAGATCTCTCGTCCTTTTGACAAAATGAACTTATGTCTGAGGTTGAGAGGTCTTTTTTTATAAGGAGGATTATAAAGATGAATGTTTTTATAGGTGGAGCTTGGCCATACGCTAACGGTTCCTTGCACTTAGGGCATATCTCGAGTCTTTTACCGGGGGACATACTGGCTAGGTATTTTCGTTCAAAAGGGGAAGAGGTATTATTTGTATCTGGTAGTGATTGTAATGGAACACCAATTGCTATACAAGCTAAAAAAGAAGGACTTTCTACGCAAGAACTTTCAGATAAATATCATCGTGAGTTCAAGAGAAGTTTTGAAAACTTAGGATTTTCGTATGATATGTACAGTAGGACTGATGGAGAAGAGCACCATGAGGTAGTGAAAGAAGTATTCCTGAGATTGTTAGAAGAAGAACAGCTTTACTTGAAAGAAGTTGAACAATGCTATTGTGATTTTTGTGAGCAATTCTTGCCTGATAGGTTTGTAGAAGGTGAATGTCCGTATTGTAACCACGACGCAAGGGGAGATCAATGTGACAATTGCTCAAAAATATTAGATCCTTCTGATTTATTTAATCAGAGGTGTAAAGTGTGTCATGGAAGTCCAGTTTCTAAAAAGACTGAACACTTCTACCTTAAATTAAGTACTTTTCAGAAGGAACTCGAACAATTTGTCAAATCAGCAAAAGATCAAAATAGATGGAGAGATAATGCTATCCAATTAACTGAAAGATATTTGGAGGAAGGATTGCATGATCGAGCTGTTTCTAGAGATTTACCCAACGGTGTTAGTGTGCCTGTAAATGGCTATGAAAATAAAAAGATTTATGTTTGGATAGAG
Organism: Lentibacillus kimchii; assembly: GCF_042666895.1. Lineage (GTDB taxonomy): Bacteria > Bacillota > Bacilli > Bacillales > Amphibacillaceae > Lentibacillus > Lentibacillus kimchii. The sequence continues at coordinate 5,901 of NZ_JBHTGR010000037.1, read as the reverse complement.
GCTGTCTCTGGTTATTATTCTGCCAGTAAAGAATGGGCTAAACTTAACAATAAAGATATTAATCAATTCTGGAATGAAGATACTGTATCGTATTATGTACACGGGAAAGATAACATACCTTTCCACACGATTATATGGCCCTCCATATTGTCCGGTATAAATAATAAATCTCTTCCTGACTATATCATATCCAATGAATACTTAACTCTTGAACAAAGAAAACTCTCAACTAGTAAAAATTGGGCTGTTTGGGCAGAAGATTTATTAAGCAAGTATCATCCAGATTCTATTCGGTATTTCTTAACAGTGAATGCGCCTGAAAGTAGAGATGCTAATTTTTCTTTTAGAGAATTTATATACAGCCACAATAGTGAACTACTCGGGGCATACGGAAATTTTGTAAATAGAGCCTTAAAATTTATTAATAAATCATATGAGGGAATTACACCTAAAGGAGAACTTGATGTTGAGATTCGAAAAATGGTTCAATCACTTTACGAGAGAATAGGGCATCTCATTTCTGATGGTAAGTTTAAAAAAGCTCTTGAAGAGATATTTGATTTTATTCGGTACGCAAACAAATATTTTGATGAAGAACAGCCTTGGATTCAAATAAAGGAGGACATTCCCTCGTGTAATGATACGATGGCTTCTTGTGTCTACATTATTGCTAATCTTTCTAAGCTTCTCAGCCCTTTCCTTCCATTTTCAAGTAAGAAAGTCCAAGAAATGCTAAATTTAAACAGCTCAGGTTGGGAAGAGTTGCTAGTATCAGGTATAGTCTTAAATGATGTAAAGCCTTTATTTGAAAGAATTGATAATAATAGAATTGAAGAAGAATTAACTGATTTGTATGATGGTATGCTAAAATAATTTAGTAAGATAGTGTTGTTTTTTCAGTGTTTATCGTGATATGCATACCGGATAATTCATGTAATAGTACTATCATACCGACACTTGAAACTGAAAGATTGTTAATACGTCCTTATAATCTAAATGATGCAGGAAGTGTAGAGGAGTTAGCTGCTGACAAAGAAGTGGCAGAAACTACTGTGGCAATACCACCCCCTCTATCCAAATGGACTTGCAGATACATGGATAAGTAAGCACCAAAAAAGGCTAAAGATATAGGTAACTATACGTTCGCTGTGATCTGAAAATCAACTGATGAACTTACGGGAGCTTTAACCTTCAGAGTAGACAGTGAAGGAAATAAAGCGGGAATAGGATATTGGTTTGGAGTGAAATATTGGGGGAGCAGTTATTGCACAGAAGCAGCCAATAGCTTTTTGGATTTTGGATTTAAAGTGTTAAATATAAATAAGTTTAAAGTGGACCCCATTGTCAAGACAATATTATTAAAAATTTAAGGTGGGTCATTCTTGTTCCTTGTCCATCTTATTCAGCCTAACCTTCCATGGGAAAGACAATACTCAAAGATGGAAAGGAAGAATGACCTATTCATAGTACATCGTAGCTGGTGTTTCATAGGATAAGGATTGATGTGGGCGTTCATGGTTGTAAAAGTTGATATACTCTCGAATGTTAAAGCGGGCTTCTCTCGGTGTCTCATAGGCTTTGAGATAGACTTCCTCATACTTGAGGTTACGCCAAAAACGCTCAGTGATGATGTTATCTAAAGCTCGGCCTTTTCCATCCATACTTATTTGAACCGTTTGATCTTTCAGCCTCTGGATGTATTGGGAACTTGTAAAATGACTGCCCTGATCGCTGTTGAAAATAACCGGCTTTGCTTGTGAAAATGCTTGATCCACGGCTTGTAACACAAAGTCCATTTCAAGTGTTTGATCCAGCGCCCAACTAATGATAAAGCGTGAATACCAATCGATGATGGCGGTTAAATACATCCAACTTTTCTGTAATCGAATATACGTTATATCGATTCCCCATACCTGATTGGGGTGCCTTACCTTCACTCCTTTCAGTAAATAAGGATAGATTCGATGTTGTAGATTTCGCTTGCTTAGGTTAGGTCCGGGATAGATGGCTTGAATGCCCATCTCACGCATATGACGTTGAACGCGTTTTCGGTTAATATTCACTCCTTCCAGTTGAAGATGGGCCGTTATCCTACGAGAACCATAGAAGGGGAACCTCGTATATATTTCATCAATTCGGTGTTTCACAGCTACATCTTCAGGCGATGGTAATACCGGCTGATCGTACAGACTGGTTCGATTCAAGCTTAATAATTCGGCTTGTTTGGTAATGGACAGGTTCGAATCCTGCCATTCCATCATCTCTATGCGCGTTTGTCTAGTCGTAGTAGATGCCAGATTTTTTTTTGATCCACGACAATTCCGTGGTTAATCGGCCTACTTCTGCATATAGATTTTCCATCTTTTCTTCGTAGGCAGCTTTTTCTTTTTCATGATTTTTGTTCTGTTTCTGAAACATCTGTGGCATTTGATCTAGAAACTGTTTTCGCCACTGGCGCAATTGATTGACATGGACCCCCTGTTCAGAAGAAATTTCATTCAATGTTTTCTCTTCTTTTAAGATTTCCAAGACAACTTGTGCTTTAAAATCTGATGAATATCGTTTTCGTTTCATAAACCTACCTTAACACAACCTTTCTTACTGTCTGAAATCTTGGGTCCATTATAGTTATTGGTAACCCAACACCAGAGGATATTTTATCAGATGATAAAGATGTAGATATATTTTTAATGGATGGTACGGTCTATACAAATGCAGAGGATATCGAATGGGTAAATGAAGAAGAGCTCAATACGGGCGAAAAAGTCGGCGAAATTAAAAATCAAACCGACGATAATGGAGGATTTGATAACTTTACTGCTTCAAAATTACCTGCTGGAACCGAAATATATAAATCTGAGGAAAAGAATGGTCCAATTTACATTGTAAAATTAAATGGTAAAGAAATTCCATATATAGGTTTACTAGAAGGCTAACTAAACTACCGCAAACGGGCGCCATTCCGGAACAAAACCTGCTGCGCCTTCTATTGGTTTAAAGGACCATTTAATTAAATAGATCTTATTAAAAATTATTCGCATATATTGAGGGGTGTTAGATTGACAGATGTAACTGATACAAAGGAATTTGAAAATATTTTAAATAAAGTTGATAACCTTGCCTGCAAAAATGCTAGATCATTGTTAAAAATTATTTATGGCTTTGTTAACACTGCAATGACCGGGAACGGTGGAGATAATGTGAAGTTGGAAACTTTAGATAAGATATCAAAAATTTATAAAGACGTTCCAGACATGAAAAGCCTAATGGACGGAGACAATTCTGGGAAGTTCAATTAATCTGCGCCTATTTGAAATAAATAATGGTTATTCTTTAATCGGGCGCAGTTGGGGAATAAAGACCAGCTCCCAAATGCCATTGTAGTGCACGTTTATGTAACACGATAAGGTAGAAGGGAACAAGTGCCTGTCAGTTAGAGCATCGTTATTTGGTTCGTGTATAATACGGTTCATGAGCATACTGCTTAATAAAGTTATGGGCAGTCTGCTAGAATATATTCGAGAATGATAAAGGGAGGAAGTGCTATATGAGTCGACACATTGCAGTCCTTGTAACAGACATGGTAGAAGAAATTGAATTAACTGATCCTGTGAAAGCTTACAAAGAAGCTGGGCATACGGTAGATATTATCAGTAATGAAGCAAAAAAAACCATCAATGGCAAAAATGGGGACGAAATACAAGCAGATAGAGGTATAGATGAAGTAAATGCAAACGATTATGATGCATTACTCGTACCTGGCGGGTTTTCTCCTGACTTACTACGTATTAATCCGAAGAATAGTGAGTTTGCGAAAACATTTTTCCAAGATAATAAACCCATATTTTCAATTTGCCATGGTCCACAGTTTCTCGTTAATACAGACCAACTAAAAGGTAGAGAGCTAACAAGCTTTGTTTCCGTAAGAAAAGACTTGGAAAATGCAGGAGCAACTGTAAAAGATGAAGAAGTAATCGTAGATGGAAACCTTGTAACAAGCAGAACACCTGATGATCTTCCTGCATTCAATCGCGAATCTCTAAAGCTTTTAGAAAAATAATTCGTCGATCGTATAGGGGGGGCTGTTAATCATGCAGCCTCTCTTTATTTTTTATTTGATAATAGATAAAGCGCTCATGCCCATCTGCCATGATCTTCCTCAAACGGGCGCCATTCTTGAATAAGGATTAGCGTGAGCATCATATATAAGGGTCATTTTATTGAATAAAATAATCCATATACGATGAAAATAAAAAGAGATTCAGATGAGGGGGGAATTCTTCTTATGAATATTTGTACGGTTAAATAAAAGTTCACTGAATAAACTGGATAAGTAAAAAGGTAAATATCGAGGAATGGTAAAATTATATGAACAAAGACCCGAGAATAAACCATGCAACCGAATTAAAATAAACAATCGCAAAACTGTTAATGAGATATGTGTATTTGGTTAGAAATTAAAGTCTATTTAATAGAAGGTTGGAAAAATCAATAGTATAATAAAATCATAGGAATTAATATTGATTATTCCTTCAATATAGTATTCTTATAACTATTTTCTACTAATTAAGCAGGAGGTAATATCCAATGAAAGCTGCAGTCTGGTATGGAAAAAAAGACTTACGGGTAGAGGAAATAGAACTAAAACAAACGAAAGATACCGATGTTAAAGTAAGGGTAGCTTGGGCAGGTATTTGTGGCAGTGATTTACATGAGTATGAAGAGGGACCGGTGTTTGTACCAAATGAAAAAGAGGATCCGTTAACTGGAGAAATCGCTCCGCTAACCATGGGGCATGAATTTGCGGGTGTTATTGAAGAAGTAGGTCCAAAGGTGACAAAATATAAAGTTGGCGATAGAGTAGTAATTAATCCAACAATCACTTATGGAAATAAGTCGGAAGACCTTGATCCTTATTATGGTTTCAGCTTTATCGGCCTTCACGGTGACGGTGGTTTTACTAAATATGCAAATGTACCAGAAGATAACGTTTATCTACTTCCAGAATCTTTAACACTACAGGATGGAGCTTTAGTAGAACCAACTGCGGTTGCCGTACAAGCTGTAAAAGAAGGGAAACTGCAGTTTGGTGATACGGTAGCTGTATTTGGTGCAGGTCCAATTGGTTTAGTGACAATTATTGCAGCTAAAGCTGCTGGTGCCAGCAAGATTATTGCTTTAGATTTGTCGGAAACTAGAATTGAAAAAGCAAAAGAATTAGGAGCAACCCATGTCGTTAACTCTAGCGAACAAGATGCTGTTACAGCAATCAAGGAAATTGTTCCAGATGGAGTAGATGTTTCCTTTGAAGTTGCCGGAGTAGCACCAACATTTAAACAAGCAATTGATGCAACAAGGGCACGTGGAACAATGGTTATTGTTTCTATATTTGCTAGGGAGATTGAATGGAATCCAATACAGCTTACAAATACAGGTGTAAAAGTTACATCAACAATCGCATATACACCTACTACATTCCAACAAACTGTAGATTTAATGGGAACAGGACAATTAAAACCACAGGGAATTATTACAGACCAAATTCAATTGGATGATATTGTTGAAAATGGATTCGAAGCATTGACAAACGATAAATCACAAGCAAAAATATTAGTGGAATTAAGTGGTGAGAAATAAAATGTATTATTTAACCCTGAGTAGCAGCTGTTACTTGGGGTTTTGTTATGACTGTCAGCTAGGTCCAGGTAGATAAATTAGCGAAGTGATATTGAACTCTTCTTTAAGAAGAATATTGACGATATTCTGCAATACCAGCTAATAGTAGAAGTGGATAATTCCATTAACGGGCGCGCGCGACAAGTTCCGCTATAAACGCTTTGAGGCGTGAACATGCGGGGAATTTTATTAAATTCTAACGTTACAACGAAGGATGGGAATGAT
>NZ_JBHTGR010000036.1:0-4029 GCF_042666895.1 Lentibacillus kimchii | reverse complement strand
CATTCCCATCCTTGATTGTAAAGTTGGGATTGTCCGATAGCTAATCCCCTGCATTTCACGCTTCAAAACGCTTATAGCAGAACTTGTCGAGCGGCGCCCGATTGCGGTAAGAATTGTGGTATGAATCATCAAACAATCGGTTCTGCTTTATTCGATAATTCAACAATAGTATTCTCTTTGTTTAAAATCGATATCTTGATTTGCATACCACTGATAATATTGTAGAGCCACATCTTTTGGAATATCAGATATTTTAGCTAATTTGATTGGACTAGCACGTGTTGAAATTTGAACAGAGGCAAGACCCAATTTTTGTTGTAGCAAGGACTCCGTAATTTTAAGTTCTTCGATCTTTGTTCGTTTGGTTACAAATAATCTTGTTAAAAAACCTCCCCTTTGAAATTGAATGAAAGGAGGATTGAGTTTATATTTACTTTGGAAGCTACTTATTAATTGTGAAGTGATAACAATAACAAACAAAGATAATGCTATATACCAGAGTTCTGGCCAAAAACTGATAATTACTGCCGGTCCTGCTATCCACAAATAACTAGAACGTACTAGTTTCATGAAAATAGCTTTTCGAGGAATACTTATCATTTCTAATTCAACAGTAAATTCCGGCAATATCTCTGAAATTAATAACGTTGCCCTATCTTTCTTTATAAATGGAAACAGGGTATTTGAAGTTTTCATTTCCTCTTCATCCATATCACTTACACTAACCATTTTAACTCTCACAAAGCGAAAAGCCCTCTGAATAAAAGTTGCATGTAAATTTATTGCTTGTACTTTTTCTTTTGGAATTGAAAACTCAGTTGTATTGAATAAACCTTTTTGAATAAAAATCCGATTTAAATCGGAGGAGACTGTAAAATTCCGATATTGTAAATAGGTTTTTGAGATTCCATAAACTAGCGATAATGCCAAAAGGGCAACAATCCCGAGTAAAGTTAACGGCCATGACTGCTGGAAAAAGGAAATAACGGCATTAATGTAATTGTCTACTGAAATATAATTTGCTATCTCAGCATAAACAGAATAAATTACCGCGATAAAAATTATAAATCTTAGTGATATAATTGAAGCAATAAACATTTCTTTCGATGTTATCTTATAATGATTTTCTTTAAAAGAATGCTTTGATGTAGGGTCTGCGGGTATTTGTTCATTCTGTTCACTTTTATTCTTAAGAGAGTCAAATTGATCTAAAAATGCCTGTATTCGTGTAGCTTCTTCATTAGATATTGCTTTGAGTTTGATGGAAGAATCATTTATACTAGAACCGGCGTTTATCAAAAGTGTTGTAAGACCAAAAACCCGATAAAAAACAGTTGTTTTTCTGTTAATGCCTTGAATATAATCTAACGGTATAAAACGTTTCTTTTTGATAAAGCGACCTTCATTAATACATATTTCATTATCAGTGAAAAAGTACTCAAAGTGTCTCCAATCAAGAATAATTGATATTGGTTTATAAACTAAATAGAAAATCATCACTGCTATTCCAAGTTTGGCATAAATGGAATCAAAATTAATACCTATAATCACAATAAAGAAAACAACAATAAGAATTAATTCTTTTATGGAACTGATAAAAGAAAACAGCATCCATAACGGATGCATTCGCTTAAATGATTGGTTCAACGCATTCAAGTCCTCTCATTATTTGTTCGCTCGTTAATACCTGATAAAAAGGCAATATACTCTCGTAATTCCGTTGCTTTTTCTTTAGAAACAGCAGGTATCTCATGTACATAAGCCATCGTACCGATCTTCACTGTAGATAAACCATATTTTTTTAAAAGTGGTCCCTGACTCGTATTTACATACTGCACTTTCACTATTGGAATAATTAAATGATTTTTAAATATAAATCCACCATGTTTTAATTGAATATAGTGTCTTTCGATTTCATAACGCCATGTTCGCTGTTTATAAATAGGAATACAAAATATTTCAAATGCAGAGGAAATAGTCGATATAATAATAACAGCGTAAATAGCAAGCTTTATCCAATTTGGCCAACCGTAATAATGTTGCAAAAACAAAAAAACACCTAGTAACAAAAGACTTACAAAGTACATAATTATATTGCTCAATCGCCACATTTTCACAGCATTTATCGAAATTCTTTGTTGTGGTTCTTTCATCATGGCATGCTCTCCTCCTCCCTCAATAACTTGATGTTTTCTTGAAATTCCTTTTATAAGTTTTTTATCAATTTAAAAAATGCGTACAACAATTATAACTCTATAAATAACACAATTAAGTTATTTAAAATTTTTATTGTTTTTTATTTTAACATATAAAAAGTGAAAATACCCACAATTGAGGGAGTGAAACATTCCTTCAGTTGTTAGAATTTTAATATTAACTATAAGAAACACACTGATTCAAACCGAAATTTTAGCATAACTAATGGATAGCAAAATAACATAATGACAATAAATATTGTCATTACGTTAAAAACGCCGTTAATTTATATGCTAAAATGACTGCTATTACATCTAAAACACTAATATGACAACAAAAATAAGCACACCAATTGATCGTTTATTGTTAATTTAGATTTTCTCCACAGTAAGTGAACTACTTATAATAACCATACGTTTCTCCCTTATCTAAGTTCAAGGAATGATTGTTAATAGAAACTTTATAATCATTCTCCCAGTTAACGTCAACATTTTCTATGCCTTCCTGGAAATAAATTCTTTTCTTAAACCAAAGTGGTCCATTTATTTCGCCCCTTACGCCAAATGAACCTGTTGCACCTGCATCAAAATAATAAAAGTCAATCATATAACTATCATCAGGGGAACTTACTGACTTTATATCTTCATTCACTGCTAATGATGAAAAAAAGGCTGTAAATGACATCACTAGAAAAAGTGCCAAAGCTGTCAATGGTGACAGGATTACGGTTAACCAGCTGCGCGTTTTAGTGCGCCAGTTTCTTTTATCTTTAAAACCAATAATTCCTAAAATAAAGGCAGCCAAACTTATTAGAAGTAAAACATAATTCGGTGGTGCAATTAACCAACTGATGTTGGAGTTAATATTAGAATATAATGAGTAAACTGCTACTCCTGCACAAATAAGGATTAAATAAAATGACCATAAATTATAGCTCTTACCCACAAAACCACACTCCAGACACTTAAAAATTTTTTAATGAATTACTTTTCTTTTGTCTTCCACATATATAAGTTGTAGAATAACTGTCCCGCTTACTGCGTATATTTTAGCATAAATATCTCGGCATCTTCGAAATAATTCCCTGATTAATTTTAATTATTCAAAAATTAATATACAGAATAATGGTGAAAATCATAAGTGTTTTAACAATTAAAATGATGTACAATAGCAAGGGACATAAATTTATGTCCTGAAAGTGGGGAAATTTATATGAGCACAAAGCGTAAAAAAGTTATTTGGGGGACAGGAATTGGTGGATTTGTTGCCCTCATTATAATTTTTATTTCTATAATGACTTGGTACTATCCATTCTCGCCTTTTAGCATCGGTAAGAGTTACTCATACACGCCCGAGCAGGAAAAGCATAACGGTAAAACCTATGAAGAAGAGGTTGACGAATTTAAAAGTTCTTATGAAGAAAAATTTCCAGAGTTGGCAACAAGTAATGAAACCGTCGATAATACCCGATTTATTTTGCCTATCTTTGAACAAAATTGGCTAACTGATACCGAGCAAATGACGCCAGATAAACTGGATACAATAGCTTTTAAAGTGAAACAGACTAAACAACAACTGCTGGAACTTATTGTTAGTTCGGATTATACAAAAGCTCAAAAAGAAAAATTAGTCACTAATATAAATAGTTTCACAGAATTAGAAGAAAAGATTAGAAGAGTTAAGAATAACAAATATTATTCAAGAAGTGAATTAGATAATATGCTTGACCAAAGGGGGCGTCAATAATTTTGTGTAAATGACCCTATCCCTTTTGAATTTAGTTAGCCAGTGTTTTAGTCGTTTAAACTTGTTCCTCCAGCGATTCAAACATCT
>NZ_JBHTGR010000035.1:0-6434 GCF_042666895.1 Lentibacillus kimchii | reverse complement strand
ATGGCAGCCTGAATCACAAGCAAACAATCGAATAAACATGATCATTTATGATCAATGTGTCGAATATTTTCTTGTCCGAAAAATGGGGTATTGACCACAGGCACTTAGCCACCTTACCCAGGAAAAGTAACAGTCACTGTTGTCCATTCGCCGTACCTGCTGTCGATGTCTATCGTTCCGTTATACATAGCCACCAGGTCCATCACGATCGCTAGTCCCAAACCGTTCCCGCCATGTTTTCTGCTTCTGGATTTATCCACTCGGTAAAAGCGGCGGAATACAAATGGTATTTCTGCTTCAGGGATGCCCGTCCCAAAATCCGTCACGTCAATGGTTAATTGCTCCGCTGTCTGTCTTGCTCTGACGTCAATCACCTTGTCATCTTCTGAATAGGTGATAGCGTTATCCAATAGGATGATCATCATCCGTTCAAAATGGTTTTGGCTCATTTTCAGGGTAACGCCGGTATCAAAATCCAGATGGGGTCTGATCTCAAATTCTCTGTGAATCAATTGATAATTCTCGATTAACATCTCCAGCTTCTGCTTTACCTGGCTGCTTTCCATATGGCTGACGTCTGACGAATCGTTCTGTCCTTTTGTCAGGGTCAATAATTCTGAAACGAGATGGGTGAGCCGGTCGGTTTCATTCACGCTAAGTTGAATCGATCTTTCCAAAACTTCAGGATTGTCCTTCCCCCAGCGCTGAATCAAGGACAGATGCCCATGGATAATGGTCAGTGGTGTCTTCAGCTCATGAGAGGCATCTTCAACAAATTGCTGCTGCTGCTGAAAAGATGTTTCCAGATTATCCATTAGCTCATTGAACATCATACCCAGCTCAGCCATTTCGTCCTGCTTTTGTTTGATCGGCATTCTTTCCTTCAGTCCGTTTTCCTTCACTTTTTTCATCGTGCTGATCATCGAATTAATGGGTTTGAGGAGTTGCGACGAGATGAACCTGCCGCCGATAAAACTCAACACAACCGCTGCAAGTCCGGCTATTATCACCACCATGCCGATTTGTTCGAAGAGACTCTCATAGTCTTCTATATCCCTTGTTATTTCAACAGTCCCGCTGAATTCGCCGGTTTCAACAGGTGTCTTGTAAATGAGTAATGGGTCATCCTCCTGGTTTGCTTTCACCAGGTTTTTCTCTGTCACATGTTTGGGAGGGCGTAATTCATCAGCATCATCGGCAATTGTCACGACCGTTTTATCATTGTCATTGATAAGCCGTATCGTCTGATCGTCTTCGTTAAGGACCTCCAGATAACTTGCACTCTCAGAGATCGCTTGTTCAGAAGGCATTTCGTCAATATAGGCGGTTACTTCTTTCATTGTTTTTTGAACGGTTTTCGTTTCTTGATTCGCTGCCCAGTTTTGAATGACGACATATTGTGACAGACTGTAAGCTAAAAATAAAAATAATATTAAAAACGTCGCCCATAATGTCAATTTCCACTTGATACGCATGCTTCCCCGGAAAATGTTTCTGATATGTTTCATTTGCGCATCACATACCCTGCTCCACGCAGCGTTTGAATATAACTGTCTTTGTCGGAGGCGTCCAATTTAATTCGGAGATGTCTGACATAGACATCCACAACATTTGTTTCAGCTTCTGCTTCGTATCCCCAGATATTTTCAAGCAGAACCTCTCTTGTCAATACACGGTCGATGTTTTTCATGAACATATATAAGAGTTCATATTCTGTTGTCGTCAGCTCAATGATCTGATCGCCTTTTGTCAATAATCGCGTTTCCACATCCAGTGCCAGATCTTTAAAGGTGAGCCGGCTGGATGATGCGAGGTTTTTTTCTTCACGTCTGACAATGACTCTGATCCTTGCCAGCAATTCCTCGATCGCAAAAGGCTTTGTGATATAATCATCAGCACCATTATCAAGACCCTGCACTCGGTCCATGACACTATCTTTTGCCGTAATCATGATGATGGGAATGTCTTTTTCTTTTTTTAACCGCCGGCAAACTTCCATGCCATTCAGGTTTGGCAGCATCAAATCAAGAAGGATCACATCCCAGTCATCCGCCACTGCCAGCTCAAGCCCTTTCCTGCCGTCAAAAGCAGCCAAAACCTCATACCCTTCATATTGCAGTTCCAGTACAATGAATTCGGATAAAGCTTCTTCATCCTCAATAACCAGAATATTCATGGAAAGCCTCCCGGTCCGTTTAATGCCATTATAAAGTAAAAAAATACTTTCTTCACATAAATGGGCCCTGCATGCCATATGCGCAGGACCCATTGAACAAATCATTCGAGATGGTTAGTCATCATCTTCTTCGTCGTCATCGCTGTCATCATCTTTCTCCATTTTTAAAACGTCACCTGTTTTGGCATCGACGTCGACGTCATGTTCAGTGCCCTGATCATCTCTAATCTCCAGGGAATACACAACCGTCCCGTCTTCTTTATCCAGTTCATTATCAATGACGTCACCTTTGACTTCTTTTAAGGCAATGGACTGACTCTTTTCTGCCGTTATAGCCGCTTCTTTTTTCAGCTGTTTTTGTTCTTCCTTATCAGAGAGCTCGTCGTCTCCATCGTCCTCGTCCTCGTCGCGACCTTCGTCGTCATCTGCATGCTTTTGCAGCACGTCACCGTTTTGGGCATTGATGTCAAGGTCCCACATCTTGCCATCTTCGCCTTTGACATCGACTTCATAAACCGTTTCACCGTCTTCATCGTCCAGATCTGTTTCAATGGCTTTACCCGGCACTTCTTCCAGAGCGGTGTTGATCGCTTCTTCTTCTGTAATGGCTGCCTCCTTAGCATCATCCTGACTGCCAGATGAAGCAAATGCAGACGTCCCTGCAATACTGCCTCCAATTAGTGTCGCTGCGATGCCTGTTGTTAAAATTCCTTTTTTCATTGGTAAGCCTCCTCGTTTTTGATGATACATGCTCATCATAAACGGGCCACATGAAAGAAGAGTGAACTGAATCTAAAAAAATTTTAATGTGCGAATTGTTTATGTACCTGGCACCTATATTTGATTTGCCCAACAAAAAAGAAAAGACCCTCTCAGGTCCTTTTTCGATTAACAATTGAATGTCTGTTTGACCTCCGCATTTAACTGTTTCTTCGCTAGCAGCTTTTCATCACTCTCGGATGCCACTTTGCCAATTACCTTCATATGATTTCTTTGTTCTGAGTTTCAATCATTTTATAGTATCATATTTGATTGAATTGACTTTGAACAAATTGATTAAACGTAGGTGGTATTTCGCCTGCTTTGATAGCAGGTGTACAATAGGTTTTATAAATCGATTTGTATCGTTTATCCGGTTTGTCACCTTGTTCATGATTCTTAAGGAAACCCAGTAACAAAAGATGTTCAAATCCACAAACATCAACATGTTCTAATTCAATTAATTCTTTGACAGCTTTAATAATTGACCCATCACGCGCTGATATAAAAGGTATATTGTAATAAGCTGCGTACGCCAAAGAAAAGACATCACCTTTATCTCTTTTGTCTAAGCGTACATATTTAAATAAGTCAAAATTGGCTATGGTATTAAACAGGGTAGTATACTGCGCATCCCGTCCATATAATTCTCCTTCTGATACGATGGTAATGGAATGCCCTTTATGTTGTTCAACATACTTTCTTCTTTGCTCATCGAGTTCGTCCATAACAGTTTCGTGAATTAAAATGTTCTCAAAATGATTCAATATGGCATGGATATATAGTGATTTCATATTTTCAAAGTTATACGTTTCATCTTGTTTATCGACACCGACTAGTAACACGCTTGCATCAAAGAGAATAGGCTGATTTTTCAGTTGGTTAATTACCATATGACTTTAACTGTCATCCTCTAACTGGGAATTTAAATATTTTTTTAAGTCCATTAAATATTCATCATCCTCGTCATCACTATCCTCAGTTATGTCAGTGTCTACATCTAAACGTTCTTTATCCAGCGAAAGTTGGTCGGCATCCCATTTTAGTTTATCTAATGAAACATAGCCCTGGTCAAATGCTTTAGGCATCTTTTCGTACATAATTTCATCGATATACGGATTCTCATTTGCTATCAGCTGATTAACTTCACGTTTATAAACCCGTTGGGATTCTTTAAACGCACCTTTTATAAAATCATAATTGGATATGAGCAGCTGAAATTTATCTTCGGTAATATGCTCTTCCTCAAAAAGACGATACAGAACAGCTTTTAATGGTAAACCGTATTTAATTGTCAGTCGGTGAGATAATAATGTTAAATCAGTTATATTGGTATCACTAATCCGATTTTTATTAATACGGGACAGCCAATCATCAACCATAACATTAAGCGCCTCATCGGGTAATAAAAATTCTGCTGCAAAACGAGATGCCTTCTGTTCTGATTTTTCATTTAGTTGGGATAAAGAACAAACATGAGGTGTCTTCTTGAGCCCTTCCAAATCGACAAGATAATGGTAATATTCGTGGGCTGTAGCAAATATTTGATTCAATAGGGGTTGGCTGGAATTTAAAATAATAAATGCAATGTCCCTTGATTTGGGGAGCACTATTATCATGCCGTCCAAATCCGGATTATGAAAGGACTGCTTTTCAAAATAAATATTCTTCTCCTGTAGGTTAATATAATCAAATATATTGGTTCCAATCGGAGCTATGCCATAGTCTGCTCGTTTTTCGCGTGCCAGTTTTTTTATTGAATTTATTTCAGTTTTAGTTAATTTTTTCGGGTCAAAATCATAACGGGATTGTGAATACGCATCCAGTAAATTATTCAAATCGTGCGCTTCCATCATTAATTTAGTGACCTCCTCTGCGGTCTATCGCAATATAATGCTCTCTAATTTTAATACGCTCCATAACTTCGACCAGATTGTCTTTATCAGAAGATTTAAGTTGGCCCATTAGCAACAATACTGGGTCTTCCTGTTCTTCCTTAAAGAAGGTATTTAAGTCCTGGTTTATCTTTTGGCAAACCTGGTTTAACGTTTCTAACGTTGGGTCTTGCTTCCCATTTTCCAATAAAGAAATCGTCGAGCGTCCTACATTCAATTCAGACGCAATATCAGTCTGCGACTTATCATCTCGATACGCTTTGAGTTTTTCAGCAAATAACTCGCGGTTAAAATGCAATGTTGCCATGTGTGATTCCTCCCTTTGCTCCTGAGTTAATTATACTAACACATAGTATGAATTAAAAGGGAAAATGTTATTCATTTTAACAACAATTATATAAAAATGGACCGTTCGGTTAGCAAGACTCATTCCCGGACTTCGGGCGCCTTGCAGTTGGCAGGCAACAGAAAAACCCGCCTTATATAAATGCATTGTTGTGGCGGGCAACGCAATAACCTGATACGCATTTCCGGACTATGGGCGCCGGATGGTTGGCGGGCAGAGGTCTGCACGTAAGACTGTTTTCAAAGGCGGTTGGGGACTGTCCCCGATATCTCCCCGCGCTTTGCGGCCTGATTCTTCTTTTCCTCCTAGATCTGTGATGTTACATCTCCCTGGCCATCCTTCTCCTTGTATAATCCCTCCAAATAAAAATAGACCCTACCATCCGCGCTGGACAGTAAGGCCTTCTAAAAAATCATGATTCGGGATTATAATATATATTTGTCTCCCCAGTTAACACGTCATGCCCCATCAAGCAGGGGGGGGATTGTCCCCGATATTCATTTAACCTTTCATGTCAATGTTTCCTCCTAAATGTGGTTGAGCTGCACGTTCGATGGCAGCCATATTATTTGTACTCATCAACTTTTGAACAGCTTCTCCCTGTCGCTCGGCATTTCCCATTGCCATCTTCGTAACTGAAATAGAAGCCTGTTGCTGCACTTGGCTTTGACTCAACGCCGTTGACATTGATGCAATATCCATCAGAACACCACCTTTCTCTAACGGACAACTGGGTTTCAATCATATATCTTATTTTAATTTTAATCTACTAATTTCCATTATATCACAGATGAAGGACGAAATAAGTTAAACTTAAAATTCATCTCATCCATCTCTGATCTATACCCTCTTATATTTTAAAACAACGATTAAATTTCACGAAATTGAATAAAATAACTTGCAGCCTTTAGAAATGAGTAAGTAAAAAGCTGTTTGGGCATTTGTGACTGCTAAACTAAAATGGACAGTTTTTGCTCGATAAAAATGAACACTTTCTAAAACTCATCGGTGGAGTCAGCGTCATCGAAGATACAATCGTATGACTGGCTCCCAAGTATCTCATTCTCGATAATGACCCGGATTTCCGTTCTAAAGAGATTAAGGATTTTTTAGCTTCTTAATTATCTTATTCCATTCTATTAAAAATTTTTATACTTGAATCAATTTCATAATTGCTCTTATTAAAAACGCAAAGACCTGCAGAATTTCTAATGTGTATTTTTTTAAAATTCCTCTAAGCAGCCTGCTGCTGCTTTAA
>NZ_JBHTGR010000034.1:0-1364 GCF_042666895.1 Lentibacillus kimchii | reverse complement strand
TATAATGGACCCAAGATTTTAGACACGAAAAAAGGAGATGTTAAGGTAGGTATATGAAACGCAAAAGATATACACCAGAATTCAAATCACAAATCGTGTTGGAAATCTTGAAGGAAGAAAAACCAATGAGCCAAATTGCTTCGGAAAACGGAATCCATGTGAACCAACTTCATAAGTGGAAAACACAATTCCTGCAAGAAATGCCGAAGCTCTTTAACAAGCAGAATGAGGACCAGGAAAAAATGAAAGCCGACTATGAAGAAAAGCTTGAAAATCTCTATGCAGAAGTCGGAAAGTTAACCACGCAATTGTCGTGGATCAAAAAAAAATCTGGCATATACCACGACTAGACGGGAACGGATGGAGATGGTGGACTGGGTAGATCCGGAACTGCCTATCTCCCAGCAGGCTAAACTACTCGGAATCAATCGTTCAAGCCTTTACTATAAGCCTGTTCAACCGTCACCGGAAGAGGTTGCCATGAAACATTGGATTGATGAGATTTATACCAAATATCCGTATTTTGGTTCACGCAGGATTGCTGAAATACTAAAGAAAAAAGGAGTGAATATCAACCGTAAAAGAGTGCGGCGTCACATGCGTGAAATGGGTATACAAGCCATTTATCCGGGTCCTAATTTGAGTAAACGCAATCTACAGCACCGTATTTATCCATATCTGCTGAAAGGAGTGAATATTACTCGGCCCAACCAGGTTTGGAGCATTGATATTACATACATTCGCTTGCATAATAGCTGGATGTATCTAACGGCCATTATCGACTGGTATTCCCGTTACATTATCAGTTGGGAACTGGATCAGACGTTGGCAATTGACTTTGTCCTGGATGCCGTACAACACGCATTCACGCACGGTACACCTGAAATATTTAACAGTGATCAAGGCAGTCATTTTACCAGCCCAAAATACATTAATCTTTTAAAAGAGCATCCATCCGTACAAATTAGTATGGACTCAAGGGGGCGGGCATTGGATAATATCATGATTGAACGCTTTTGGAGAAGCCTTAAGTACGAAGAAGTCTATTTAAAGGACTATGGGTCACCAAGAGCGGCAAGAAGCAATATAAGGGATTATATGAACCTTTATAATCATGAACGGCCTCATCAATCATTAGATTATCAAACACCGGCATCTATTTATTTCGGGTAGCCCGTACCGTTATCCTTTCCATCTTGGGCAATTATCTTTCCTGTGCCAGAACCTGTCAAGGGAAAATACGCCCTTGACAGAACCTGACACAAGAAAGAGCTAGTTAGTAAGATGGGAAAGGGAAAACAATGATAACTCACCCCCCACCTTATTTTTATAAAATATGTGTCTTGACAATGGGGTCCACCTTA
>NZ_JBHTGR010000033.1:0-1611 GCF_042666895.1 Lentibacillus kimchii | reverse complement strand
TTTTAGTTCAACTACCATTATACAAGATTTGGGGAGGTACTTCCTTTTTTACGTTTTTAAGTCCTTGCGCCGCAAGGGCTATGAATTATGAAATTCGCTCATATATTAATTAATTTGAAAGGAATATCATTATTATGCCTTGCGCACCTTATAAAGACGCCAATTATTATGTAAACATGTATTTTCAACTATGTGTGAGCAATAACGGAACACAAGTTGATGTGAGTATTGAACCTACGGAATATAGCGGATTATCTGATGGAAGTAGAAGTAACTGGCGTATGCAGTTACAACGTAAACAGAGCACTGGCATTTATGAAACAATCGGAACACGGGAAGGCTATGTCAGTGTAACAAGTCCTAGTTATCGTACATTCACAAATGTTAAATCAGGATCCGATGATATGAGAATTTACCTTCTTTATTATGAAGATGATATTGATAATATCGTGGAATTCTATAGACCGTAATCGGCATAGACAGACTATGTGGTATACATTGATATCCCACATAGTCTGTCTATGCCCAACGCCCTGAAAAGGTATAATTAAGAGTATTTAAAAAATAATCCATGTCAAAATGGTTTCGTCTCTTTTGCAATGCCCCAAAATGAATTATGTTGTTTTTTTGAAACATAATTCATTTTGGGGCACCTTTCAAAAAGTACACTTTTTGAAAAAGTTCAAGCTACTTAACCTCACCGTTTGAAGAAAAACGGACAAAAACACCCAAGATGTTTTCAAGTCTTTTACATTAATTGTTATATTAATCATTTATTGATTGCATCTTAAAATTTTGGTTTTAAAAGCTATTAAAATAACGATCAGACCACTGCTTATACCTTATGAGCGTTCCGATGATGAAGCCTGACTTTGACTGGTACCTTCAGGTGCCCTCTCAATGATATTCATCACCTGTTTATAGTGTTTCTTGTTGTTTGACGTTTCCTCCCGGAAGACATCCATAACCAAAACGGGTTTGGGGCCTTTAGCTGTGGCAACCTGAACAATATCCCCTTTCTGGATCGGTGTTTCTTCATCCCGCCGAAAACGCTTATGAATATGCCAATAAAATAGTTTGTCTGTATTTAAGATTAAAGCCCCGTTTTCACTTCCCATAATGTGATAACCTGCGATAACATTACGCTCGTCCATGTCGATTCCATCCCCTTCTATTAGATTGGTTGCCAGTTTCATGCCTGAATACAAGCAGTGCGTGCCGCATAAGTATCAAAAGTCATCACTTGGCCCGTTTAGTTCCTCAAATGACGGGTGCGCTCACGGACTGACAGCATGACCTTCCATCAAAGCGTAGCCACCCATTGGCACTCTGAGCAACTAGTAAGGCTGGTGGTGACACTTGCTTGCTTTATCCGGGTGGCGATTAATGAACCAACCATCCGAAAGCGCACAGATCCTGCTCAAATCGTTTTAAATGCTAAATGACCATTTACCCTGTCAGTTTAAAATGAAAGCACACAGACAGTCTGTGAAACTATAAATGGTAAATTAGCTTAGGATTATCATCAAACTTCCGGGTCCAGGCCATCATTTAGCCAGTCATAATACATACTCGTATCACGCTGCGCTTGTTGCTGCTGAGCCATCTGGT
>NZ_JBHTGR010000031.1:0-16862 GCF_042666895.1 Lentibacillus kimchii | reverse complement strand
TAAAGCAGCAGCAGGCTGCTTAGAGGAATTTTAAAAAAATACACATTAGAAATTCTGCAGGTCTTTGCGTTTTTAATAAGAGCAATTATGAAATTGATTCACTTCTTTAATATATAAAATTTTCTATATGATTTATGATTATTATACTATTTATTGGAAATAATTGATTGATTAACCATACCAGAAAGGTTCATTAAACAGGAAGACATCATGTCCTGTATCTCTAATAACATTTCCAAATAAGGCCATTTTCTAGGCAACTCCAACTGATTAGCTACTGTTAGAGCCGTGGTTATTGGTCCGAAATCTGATACTCATTTGTCCGTGACCAATCATGCCTGGGTTGGTTGAAAAAGTCGCATGGGTCATCATGCAGCTAAATCCCCTCACACATCCGCAGTTCGTTTTTTATGCGAATACTTAGCCAACAACCGCTCACACTCTTCCCACTCGGCTTGGCTATAATGAGAATTGGTATGATTGGCTGCTTGCTGCTGTTGCATAGCTTGTTTTTGTTTTCGCTCTTGAAACCATTCCGGTATGACTTCGGCTTTTCCGGGACGATGGCTGCTGGATAACTGGCTGTGCCGGTTGCGAAACTGGTGGTCATCGGCTGTGGCTTCTTCAACGGTTCGGATGCCTTTTGTCTGCCAGGATTTGAGAATGCCTTTGACGTAGCCCCATGAGAGCTTGTTCTGCTCCAGGGCGCGTCTCATCGCATCTAACACCAGTGGATCGCCCATGTCGCTAATCCAGCGCTCGATGTCCTGGGCGATATACGGGGTGGCGATGCCAAAATGCTGCTGGTAGAAGTCAGTAGCTGTTGTTATGGTTGGGTTTTGTTTGGTCTGGGTTTTGTATAGGTATTGTTTAACTAATGGGGCCGTGTTGTGGTCCGTCCTGTGGGCCACATAGTGGTCCGGATTGCGGACCGGATTGTGATCATAGGTGTGGCCCGGCGTTTGGTCTGACGGGTAGCCCTCGGATGGACGGATCGTGTCCGGGTGTGCAGCTGCTGGGTTGTCTGGCTTATCGTTATGTGGATGATCGGCATCTCGGTTTTCAGTTTGCCCGGTGACGGACTCTGTGGCGACAGGCTGTGTTGCTGGAATCGAATCCAGATGGTCTGGTGGCGTTTGTGGTGCGTTGTGCGATGCATGTTTCGGCGTGCTGGTTGGGTCGTATGGATCCTGGCAGGCGGCATCGGTATATGCGGTGAAGATTTTGATTTGCGAGATCATGCGATACGTCGCTGCTTGGTTGCCGCTGCCGGGTGTCACGTCGATATAGTCTTTTTCGATGAGTTCGGTGCGAGCGCGCTTGAAGGTGGTGCCTTTGACGCCGGATATGAACTCAAGCATAGTGGCAGGAACGGTGAACGAGGCCTGCCAGCCTGATTTATTGTTGAAGTGCATCAGCGCGTGCCAGACGGCTTGAGCCGAACCGGACAGAGGGTTGAAAACCATTTGGTCGTAGAAGGCGTTAAGTTCTTTAATATAATTCATGAGGATGCTCCTTAGCGTGGATTGTAGTGTGGTGCAGAATGGTGGTGACAGCATAGGGTACCTGGTACGGACGGATCAGAAGAAATCGTCTTGATTGATGATGTTTTGCTCGTTAAGGGTGCGCAGTTTTTTCCTGGCTTGTTTACCCCAGCTTTTTACGGCTTCAAGGGAGACATTCTCTTGCTGGGCGATTTCCGGCAAGGTTAGATTATCGATAATGTGAAATTGTACCCATTTCCATTGCTTGTCCGTCATGTGGGATTTGAGATGCTGCCAGGGTGTGGGATCGTTCAGCTGCGGGTGGGAATTGGCTGTGAGAGGCTGAGCCATTTCGCCTTCACGGCGTCGGTGATTGCCATCTGTCAGTTGTGTGCTGAATTCCTGTGTGGCTTGTTCCCTTACTTCGGTGTAGCGGTTTTCCTTGCGCATACGGTCGATAAGGCGGTTGCGGATCATGTAGTTGAAATAAGTGGCCATGGGGCCTTTATCGGGCTTGTACTTTTCGTAGGCATTCCACATGGCGATGAGGCCTTCCTGGAAGAATTCCTGATGCGGATCGCGGATGTTCATTTTGTGGAGCTGGTAATGAATCCGCCGCTTGTTCTGCTCGAAGATTTCGTCGAAGGTTATTTTGTTGTTAGTCATGTGAGTCTCCTTTGTGAATGTAATAAAGGTAGGATATGTGTGAAGGATGTCTTTGAAAAAGAGGGTGGCGAGTATCTCTATAAAGGCGAGATGCTTAGTTGTGATTACGAGTTGTTATCAATACATTTCTGGATTTCATCAAAGAAATAAAGGGGACGGCCAAGCGCGTTATGCAGTTTCAGTAAATATTTGGCTGTAACGCTGTATTCTCCCCTGAACAGCATCTAGATATTTGTCATTCATCTTAGCTTTCCAAGCAAGCTGTTCAATCGATTTTTGCTGTTGTTCCCGATACATATTTCAGATGCACCGTTAGCCACACATATCCCTCTTTTCAAGGTCAATTATCCTTGGACGGGATTAAAAGCGACACCGCGTATGCGCGGTAATTGTTGGTCTAGGGGAACATAGTTGGCTTATGGTGCCTGGCACGGTCCGGTTTATTTTCGAGATGATATATTCCACTATTTTACTAAGATATTTTTGACTATATTGGAAAGATAACAAAGTATACATTAGTATGTGGTACGTATATGCGTACCGATTGAGTGCTTGGCACGGCCCGGGTTTTGTCGATATATGTCGAATGGCGTTAATGTTCATTTGATATATTCGAAAGTTTGTTAAATATGCTTTTCTCTGCTTTGACGGGGGTTAATATTAGCAGATGAGCAGGGAGAAATCTGGTTTTTGATCTTCAGGCATATACAATACTGAAATTCTCTTATCTTTGAGGGGAACATACGACCTTGACTTTAATTAAACAATCGGCTAATCTATTAATACAAGAGATAGAGAGCATTTGTGGAGAACGCCCATGACAATACACAAAAAAACAGCCACTCCATCCTATATGGAGAGCTGTTTTAAGACGAGCGCTTATTCCTCATGATTTTCGCTGGAGAGACTGGAGAGAACGGCTACTCTTGGTACGATGCCAAGAAGTTTTCCGTCTTTGATGATGGCAATAGGATACTTGGATCTGGTTGCTTTGTTGATTAAGTCCTGAACATAATCGTCAGGGGCGGCTGTTTCGTTGTTGTCTGTCAGGACGTCTTGCAGCGTTTGGCCGGACTTTGATGCTTCCAGGGCGTCATCAATGGTTACAATGCCTTTGAGCTGTCTGTTTGTGTCAATTGCATATACACTGGACAAACCATTGCTTCTCATTTCCCGAATCGCTACTTTGACGCTGTCCCTGATATTAATGAGGGAATTGGGCCTGATCATAATATCTTCAGCCTTCAGGATTTTGGAACGGTCGATATCCTGGACAAAATCAGCGATATAGTCGTTTGCAGGGTTCTCTAAGATATTTTCCGGCGTGTCAATCTGCTCAATTTCTCCGTCTTTCATAACGGCAACACGGTCTCCGAGCTTGAACGCTTCATTGACATCGTGGGTAATGAAGATGACGGTTTTTTGCAGTTTGTTCTTCTGCAGATCAAGTAATTCCAGCTGCATGTCACGGCGGATGAGTGGGTCCAAGGCGCTGAATGGCTCATCCATCAGGAGGATCTCTGGTTCATTGGCGAGAGCGCGGGCGAGTCCCACGCGTTGTTGCATACCACCGCTCAATTCATCCGGGAATGTATCCTCCCATCCTTTTAATCCTACCGTTTCCAGGTTTGATCGTGCTTTATCCAAACATTCCTGCTTATCGATGCCCCGCACTTCCAATCCATAGACGACGTTCATCAGGATGGTACGGTGGTCGAACAGCCCGAAATGCTGGAACACCATCGCCAGTTGATGCCGCCGGAATTGTTTGAGTTGTTTATGGTTATAGTGTGTGATGTCTTCACCATCAACTAGAATATGGCCGTCGGTCGGTTTATTCAGGAGATTCAAACAGCGAATCAGGGTTGATTTGCCGCTCCCGGAAAGGCCCATAATGACGAACATTTCGCCTTCTTTCACATCGAAAGAAACGTTGTTAACGCCAACTGTATGCCCTGTTTCTTCATAAATTTCTTCTTTTGATTTGCCTTGTTTTGCATATTTTAAGGCTCTTTTGGGGTTTGTGCCAAAAACCTTCGATAATTCTTTCACTTCCATTTTAACCGTCATATGCACATACGCCTCCATTTACATGCTGCATGTTTTAATGTTGTTTTTGGATATTGTCTGATAGAGAAAGGGTGAGCCGGTCAATGATGATCGCCAAAAATACGATACTGATGCCTGCTTCGAATCCCTTGGCAATGTCCACTTGCCCGAGTGCGTGTAATACTTCCAGGCCAAGTCCTTTTACACCAACCATGGATGCAACGACGACCATCGCGAGTGCCATCATCGTCGTTTGGTTGACACCGGTCATGATGGCTGGGAGTGCTTGAGGGATCTCGACCTTCCGGAGCATTTGCATCCGTGAAGAGCCAAATGATAACCCCGCCTCGACTACTTCATTAGGTACTTGCCGGATAGATAGGCTTGTCAATCGCATGATTGGCGGGATGGCATAAATGACCGTGGAAAGCAGCCCCGCTGTCAGACCAAGTCCGAAGAAAAAGATCGCCGGGATCAGATAGACGAACGTGGGCATCGTCTGCATGCCATCCAGAATAGGCTTTACGATTATTTCAAATCGTTTGGAATAAGCCATCAGGACACCGAACGGAATACCGATGATAACGGAAATGATAACAGATGCCAGAACAATGCTCAGTGTGAACATCATATCATCCCAATATCCGAACATACCGATCAGCACCAAAAACAGAGAAAATACAATGCCGTTGGACAGGGATTTGAACTGCCATGCCAAAAGTAAAATGATCAAGATGAAATACCACCAGGGCAGCCAGATCAGAAAATCGTTGAAATTGTTCAGCATCCAGAGCACGCCTGTGTTGATTCCATCGAAAAAGGTGCCCCAGTGCGTTGTGAGCCATTTAACAATGAGATCGACGTAATCACCTAAGTGAAGAGTTAAAGATTCCGGGAAATTAAACATTGTGTGGGTTGCTTCGCCGCAACCGCCACCTCACTTTCTGTAAAAGATGTTAGAGTCGTTGAATGATAGAAAGTCGTTTTTGCATGGAAAATGATGTTGTTCCATTGGAAGGACATTAGCATCAGTAAGCATCCTGCACTTTTTGAGCCACATCATCCGGAACCCACTCGGCCCAGACATCTTCGTGCTCTTCCACCCACCATTTTGCTGCTTCCTCAGCTGATGCGTCATTGTCATCCATATAAACAAGTGCTTCCCCTGTTAGATCAGTGGAGGTTTTATATTGCTCCAGAAATTTCATCGCATCGGGATATTTCTCCTCAAAGTCTTTATAGACACTTACATAAACGTCATCTGGTGGAAACTTGGTACCAAAGTTATCGTTCCAGGTTTCCTCATCGTAATCAGGTTCTTCCAGCATGGTCATATCATATTTGGTCGCCAATGCAGTTGGCGTCCAGTAGTATCCAACCCACGGTTCTTTATTTTCATAGGCTCTGACGAATGATGCGGATAATGCCCCTTCTGTACCAGGTGTGAAATGGTTATATGTCTCGTCCAACCCATACACTTTCACCTTTTTCATGGTGATTTCAGACGCTTCTGCCTCACTATATCCTCCGATGATCCTGCCTTTTTCAGGGTCTTCTGGATCCTCGAAAATATCTTGGTAATCGGGTAAATCGTCGACACTTTCCAGATCAGGAGCTATAGGTTCGATACCTCTTTCTTTATCGCCTTCAATGACATATGTCGGGACAAAAAAACCCTGTTGACCGGTAAAATTTGTTTTTAATACGTCGATGTCTCCGGCTTTTTTTGCTTCCTCAAAAGCATCCCGGTAATTATTCGGCCACACTTCCATCGTTACGTCTATATTACCTTGCGTAAAATCGGTGAACGTAGCCGCCGTTGAACCGCTCTTTGTTTCTGTGTCATAGTCATATCCATTTTCAAGAATGAATTGGGCAATATGATTATGTACTCGAATGCTGTCCCATTGGGGGTCGGCAAAACTGATTGTTCCTTTTGCTTCTTCGGTCGCCGTCTCGGTTGTCATGCTGGATATTATAATTATAATAAATAACCCAAGCATGCCAATCCATGTGTAAGTCCATCTATTTTTCATATTCGTTTCCTTTCTATTGTATTTATTACCCTTAAAGCTGGATGAAGGATGAGATATTGAAATGTTCCATAAGGAAAAACAAGAGAACATGCATCAGGTGACTTCTTTCAAAACGATATTTATCCCGGACAATGAAGCTATTTTAATAATTGTAATATTTCCTTAATACGTTATAAGTATATAAAAAAATGCCTATTACCACAAATTGTATTTAAGATAATATTTTGGGATTTTAAAGGCTTATGTCGAAAAATAGTATTAATAGGCAAGAAAATCGGTGAAATACAAACACATAGTCCGTTTTTATTCGAATAACGTTAATCTCGTTCTTTCGGTGCCTGTCAACCCGGGTTTTGTCGAATGCTGAAAGCGAGTGCTGGCTATATGGATCTAGCTCTCGCTTTTTTTGTTTTAGGGGAAAAGAGGCAGGGTTGTTAAAATTCGTCCCTAACTTTTGGCGATCGCGGATTTTCAGCTTATATTTATCGAGCTGGTTGTTCCATCGGGTGTGGCGATAGCTGATGATGCGTTCTGGGATCGCGTGAAGTCGAAGCTGACGGCCAATCAGTGGAAATGGGTGCAGTATCACATCATTGAGGACATGCGTTTGCCGGAGATAGCGCGTCAGGAAGGTGTTTCGGCTGAGGCTGTGAAAAGCTGGGGACGCGAGGCAAGGAGGAGCGGAAGCGCGAACAGGAAGAAGCAGCGAAAGAGGTGCGTGACTCGGTTGCTGGCGAAGTATCGGAGCGGGTAAGGCGTGTGCTTGGGGTGGGTGGCTGCCTCCACAATTTGCATAAGTGCTGTCTTGTTTACCGCGTGCAAAGCATAAGTCTTTACAAGTTGATTTTATTACATTAATATATCCTATGAACCAATCATCCTACAACTTACGGAGGGGCCTCATGATACAAAAACCCAATCGCATGTCACTGGTGGAGCAGGTTGCCGAACAGATCGAGCAATTAATTGAACAAGGGGAATGGAAGATAGGCGAAAAACTGCCACCTGAAATGGAATTAATGGAGGATTTTGACGTCAGCCGTAATACATTAAGAGAAGCGATCCGGGCTTTAGTACACGCCGGATTATTGGAGACCAAACAAGGCAGTGGAACGACTGTGCGATCAAAAAGTGCTCTTGGAGCAGCGTTAAAACCCTATGCTAAAAAAGCTACCATGCTAGAAACACTTGAAGTACGATTAGGTTTGGAAAAACAAGCAGCCCAGATGGCTTCCCAACATAGAACAGATGCTGATTTAAAGAAAATGGAATCACACCTAAACAATGGTAAACAGGCTTTTGAACTCAAAAATCTTGATCAGTTTATTACGTCCGATATTCAGTTTCACAAAACGATTGTGCAGGCTTCCGATAATCAGTTATTGATTGATTTATATGAACATATGACAGATATCATATATTCCTTCGCTTATGATTTCATGGTTATGGAACCTTCTTTTCCATTTGGACAAGCGTTTCATCTTGGTCTATTTCAAGCCATTGAGAATCAGGATAAAGCGTCTGCAGTAGCGTATGTTGATAAGGATATGGCGTTATTAAGGGAAAGTATAACTAAAATGATGGAGGAATAGAGTAGTCATGAGTAAACAAACAGGAGCATTAACAAACAACACGACCAAAGCCAGCTGGTTATTACTTATCGGTGTTATCTTAGTCGGGTCTAATTTAAGGGTCCCCATAACGTCTGTCGGATCACTCGTTTCTTTTATCCGTGATGACCTTGGCATCAGCAATACGGTTGCAGGCTTAATAACGACATTGCCTTTGCTTGCATTCGCTGTTCTATCTCCATTTGCACCGAAAATAGCCAATCGTATAGGCATGGAATGGACAATAGCACTGTCATTGGTACTGCTTATCATTGGTATCATCATACGCTCAATAACAGGAATTGGGCTTTTATTTACCGGAACACTTCTTATTGGACTGGCTATCGCCGTTGGTAATGTGTTAATCCCAGGAATTATCAAGATGAATTTTCCTTTAAAAATAGGCATTATGACTGGTATGTACGCTGTATTCATGAATATATTCGGTGCTTTGGGGTCTGGGTTAAGCGTGCCTATTTCGTCTGCTGGAAACATGGGATGGCAAGGTGCCCTTGGTATCTGGGGACTACTGACACTTATTTCTCTGCTAGTATGGCTCCCACAGCTGCGCAAACAGCGTGATACATCACCTGAAGCAAATGCAGAAGCCAAGCAAAAAAGCAATTTATGGCGTTCCCCGATCGCCTGGGGGATAACCCTGTTTATGGGAGGACAATCCCTGGGCTTTTATACGTTAATTGCCTGGATGCCGGATATATTGAATTCTATCGGCTATAATGCAGGCACTGCCGGATGGATGGTCTTTCTGATGCAAGCTGCATTGATTCCCACTACTTTTGTTATTCCGGTTATCGCTGAAAAAATGAAGAATCAGATTAGTCTGGCTGTCGGAACGGCTGTATTGTTTATGATTGGATTTACCGGATTACTGTTTGAGAGTATGATGTTTGTGCCATTATGGGCTATTCTGCTTGGAATTGCCGGAGGAAGTGGATTTAGTCTCTCCATGATGTTCTTTACAATCAGAACCCACAATGGAAAAGAAGCAGCTGAATTGTCAGGCATGGCTCAATCATTTGGATACCTTTTAGCTGCCTTAGGTCCTGTGCTTGTCGGTACCTTGCACGACATAGGCGGTGGGTGGACAATGCCGCTGCTGTTCTTAATTCTCATATCCGTGATCGTTCTGATAGCGGGTATTGTGTCTGGTAAAGAAAGGACCATATCAGATCGGACCGCAAAACAAAGTGACCAAGAGATTGCGGAAGCGGAAATGTATTAATTTGTCAGGATAATGAAAGGATGGGCAAACATGTTTAATAACATTCTTGTCGCGATTGATGAGGATACGCCTGCATTTTGCGGTAGGTGATAGGCTATTTCCTAAGGACCAGGCTTTATAGTAGATCGGCTTTATGCGACAATGCCATCTGATATGCTAAAGTATAGGTATGGCTTGATGATCATATAGAGGAGGATGCATAGATGGTAAGTAATATGGATATGAAGCATCTCAAGCGGTGTGTGGAACTTGCTGAGGAAGCACTGGATGCTGGTGATGCGCCATTTGGATCAGTCCTTGTCTCAGCAGACGGCGACGTGCTAAAGGAAGATCGCAATCGTGACGCAACAGTCGACAAAACGCATCATCCCGAATTTGAATTGGCGCGCTGGGCTGCACAGAATATGACGCCGGAGGACCGGAAGCAGGCCACTGTTTATACATCAGGCGAGCATTGTTCCATGTGTTCAACGGCGCACGGAATTGCCGGCTTGGACCGGATTGTTTATGTCAGCTCATCACGTCAGCTGTCAGAGTGGCACAAAGACATGAACATTTCTAAAGAAGGTCCCATTTATTCTTACCCAATCGAAGACATTATCCGTGATGCGAATGTTGAAGGCCCTGTGCCTGAACTAGCCGAACAGGTTCGCGAGCTGCAGCGCAGGTATCATGAAGGGTGACTTAATCTCCCCGCGTCGATATGCGCGGGGAGTTAGCTTTTTGCAAAGTGAAATAGGTGTTTCAATCTCTGTTACCCCCGGATTAACGTAAGACCCCGCAGGTAAAAAAAGCCCCCGACCCATTCGTCCGGGGGAACATCACGATCCAACTAAAAACCATACTATTATGTTCTGTCCCAAAATCGCTGTTGTTTAATAGCACGGACAAAATCCAGACCGAAGTCAGCGTTATTGCCAGTGTAAACGACCCCGGCTGAATTATTCGTCCCTGATGCTGCTAGATAGGACTGCCCGGTTGATGCTACACCAATGGGTTTATAATGTTTATACGCTACGTTTACATACTCATTAACTTCATCATTAAATTTATCTTGTACCTTCGATTGACCTCCGATGATATAGAGAGAATCTAATAAATAAGGGTTTGTTGTCAGAAACGTCTTGTCAACTTTGAGTGTTGTGCCATCATCCCCGGTAACCGTTCCCAGGGTATCACTTACAATGACCACAAACACGCCGTATTCTTTTAATGTTTGGAGTGTACGTGTTACCTCATTGGCATTAAATCCGTCGCCAATCAAGACACCCACTTTTAAAGAGAAAGCATATTTAGGTGTACCTGTTTGGCTCAGGGATGGGTAACTTGTTGATACGGAGACATGTGTACCGCTTGGACGACTGACCCCAACGTTATCGGCGACAGTGGCAGCCATATTTTTATCAACATTGACTAATAAATCGACGGCTTGCTGGCGCACTGATTCACTTTTGACACTGCCAATTTGAAAATTCAGAGCTTCAATCATATGCTGCCTTTCAATAGCCGTTAAACTGTTCCAAAAAATTCTCGGCTGTGTAAAGTGATCATCAAATTTTTCAGGTCGCTCGCGTGTGAGGTGGCCCGATACTTGTGACGGGTAATGTTCGTATCCGCCTTGCTCGGGCGGCGTTGTGTACGGCGTATTGTTTAAAAGTGAGTTTTGATGATAATTCGTCTGATCCGCATCGATTTCATAGTTCATATACCCTTCTTGCTGGTTATTATGAAACGGACAAATAGGTCGATTAATTGGCAAGTGCTGAAAGTTTTTCCCGCCTAAGCGATGGTATTGGGTAGGCTGATAGGCAATTAACCAGCCCTGCAAGACCGGGTCATTCGAAAATCCAATGCCTGGGACGACATTCGCAGGATTAAATGCGACCTGCTCATTCTCAGCAAAATCATTTTCCACATTTCGATTCAACGTCATTTTACCAATCATCTGAACAGGGATAAGTTCTTCAGGCCAGAACTTCGTAGAATCAAGGATATCAAAGTCATAGTTGAATTGATCTTCCTCTGAAATGAGCTGCACGCCTAGTTCATATTCAGCATACGCGCCTTGATCAATCGCGTCTCTCAGATCCCGGCGGTGAAAATCCGGATCGATGCCGCCAATCTTCTGTGCTTCATCCATTAGCAGGGAATGGGATCCCAGGACAGGTTTCCAAACGTACCGGACAAACGTCTTCACACCTTCCTCATTCACAAAGAGGTATGTATTCACTGACCATGATTCCATCATCCGGTAACTTCTGAGCACGCCTCGGTCTGACATAACCCACAGCGTCATGTGCAGTGATTCAGGGTTATTTGCCACGTAATCCCAGAAATTATCATGGGCACCTGCGGCTTGCGGCATGCCAGTGCGTGGTTCAGGCTGGTAGGCATGAATCAAGTCAGGAAACTTCATCGGGTCCTGATTGATTAATACAGGGAAATCAATCGTCGTCAGATCGATATTGCCTTCCTCCGTGTACATTTTCACACCTAAGCAGCGTAAATCTCTCGCTGTGTCTTTTGAGCCTTTGTTTCCTTGCACCGTTGAAAAGCGAACAAATAAGGGCGTCTTTTTTCCAGCTTCCTGTAAAAAGCCAGCTTTTGTAAACTGCTTCATCGATTGGTAGCATTCAAACTCGCCATGCGCCCCGTATCCTCTGGCGTGAAGCCTTCTTGGAGGTACCGTTTCATGTCCAAAGGATGTCATCTTTTCAAAAAAATGGACATTCTCTAATACGCCCGGTCCTCGCTCCCCAGCCGTTAAGATTCTCTCGTCATTCGAGACTTGTCTTCCCTGATTCGTTGTCATTGGCTGTCCTGCATCACTAACACGAAATTCATCTAATTGTTCATTCTTGCTATTTCCATTGGAAGATGAATAATCAGACATAAAATCACTCCATTCATTTTGTTGTTGCTAATCAACTGATGTTTATGAACTAGTTTTGATCTTAAAAAAATTTTTATGCGTGTATTTACGGTGCCTGGCACGGCCCGCATTTTGTCGAATGCTCGTGGGTGGACAGGCAGGCTTATGGTGTGGTGCCGGGAAAGCGAGAGGCGTGAGAATAAACATTTTAAATTGTTTTCATTAAATGACAAATATTTAGACAAATGCTACAATAGTCTGACAATCCAAACATCGGAGAGGAGATGCACTTATGTCAGGCAAAACAACGATCGTACCAATCAGTGGTGGTTATCATGTATGGACGAGACGGGTGGGTGAAGGCCCGATAAAGGTTCTGCTGCTGCACGGCGGTCCTGGCGCGACACACGAGTACTTTGAAAACTTTGCGGATTATTTGCCGCCTGAAGGCATTGAAGTTTATTTCTATGATCAACTGGGATCTTATTTTTCAGACCAGCCTGATGACACTAGTCTATGGAATATTGAGCGGTTTCGCGAAGAAGTAGAAGAAGTGCGGCAATATTTGGGGCTTGAGCAATTTTACATCCTTGGTTCGTCATGGGGCGGTATTTTAGGTATGGAATATGCTCTGAAATATGGGGATCATCTAGCAGGATTGGTTATTTCCAATATGACAGCAAGCATTCCATCCTATGTTGAATATCTCAACGTGCTTAGAAATCAGCTTCCTCAGCATCTGATCGATACACTTAATAAATATGAAGCTGCCGGTGACTATAGTGCACCAGAATACGAGGAAATTATACATGAGCATCTGGACAAGCAGCATGTTTGCCGCCTGGATCCGTGGCCGAGTGCTGTTGAACGTGGCTTCGGCCGAACGAATGAAGACATTTATAACACCATGCAGGGAGCCAATGAATTTGTGTTCACCGGCACATTGAAGGACTGGGATCGCTGGGACTCTCTGAAAAATATTACGACACCAACACTAATGATCGTCGGGCGGCATGATACGATGTCTGTCAGCGATATTGAAGAAATGGGGCGCCGGATTCCTCACTCAAGGGTTGGCATCTGTGAGCAGGGCAGTCATTTATCCATGTGGGACGACCCGGAAGCTTATTTTAGTCACTTAATTCAATTTCTCAAAGACGTTAATGCTGGCGAGTTTGAATAATCTATTTTGAAAGGTCACGCAGATGAAGCAGTTTCTTCATTAAACAATCACCCTGTCCGCTTGGATCAGGGTGATTGTTTTGTGGGAAGGTTGATCATGGCAAGGGGGGATGTTATTTATGGGGCGTCAATAATTTTGTGTAAATGACCTTATCCCTGTAGAAGTTTAGCCATTGTTTTTCATAGCTTCAAGATTAGATGATTGCTCGAAGCCACAGCGGCAGCTGCTTGTCCTTGACCCTGCGCCTCTTCTTCGTGATTCGCTGTGTTGTGTTCAGGGACCCGGCCAGCGAGAGCGTAGAAGAGATCGGTCGTAGTACACTGGGTGCGTGGATGGAGCCCTTTGAGAGGGCAGGTATATACTGTTGATGGCGGCAGAATGACTCAGTTGAGCCTTCCCTGAACAAGGGTTTCACATCATTTGCTTGTGCTCTATAACCTTTACAGTAAGAACAGGCTGCATTCTGGAATGTTACTCCCTCGGACGATCATATCCAAAGGAATACCAATTGCTGGTGACTATTAAGAATTAAGTTAAAAGTCTCTTAGCAATCTCCTCATAGAGCAGAATGCCATTCGTATTTATCCAACTCAACATACACATCTGGCTGATGAGCGACGGATGCATCACCAGGCGTCTTGAACCCAGCCTGACAAAAGAATCCCTGTAACGGGACTGTTCGAATGCCGTTATTTACGCTACACTTGTCACATTATGAAATAACACGAAACCTAAAAGGGGAAGCGATGCAAAATGACGTGGGACGTTCTTAATATCATAGGCACGCTTGCTTTTGCCATTAGTGGTGCCATTATTGCACTAAAAGAGCATTATGACATATTAGGTGTCCAAGTTTTAGGGTTTACGACAGCATTCGGAGGCAGTACGATCCGAAATTTGCTAATTGGCATACCAATTGAAAACATTTGGACGCAGGGTGATTTATTCATCGCCGTTTTCCTAACGAATATCATTATCTTTATACTGCCGAGACAGTGGTTTGAATATTGGTTTAAATGGGGCATTCTTTTTGATGCCATCGGGTTAGCATCATTTGCGATTCAAGGGGCTGTCAGTGCTGTTGAAATTGGCGCACCTTTAAGTGCAGTGCTTGTTGCAGCAACTTTGACAGGTTCAGGCGGGGGTATGATCCGGGATGTTTTTGCTGGAAGGAAACCAATGATTTTTCGCGCTGAGATTTATGCTCTCTGGGCGGCACTTGGCGGGTTAATGGTTGGTCTCGGCGTCATCCAGGGCCCTTGGATGACAGGTGCCCTTTTTGCTGCAATTGTTACGTTGAGGATGTTGTCGGTGCAATTTAAATGGCGATTACCTCAGCGTTCAATATCGTGATGACACGGTATAAAATCAATGTTAAGCAATGGGTGCAATTCTGGCATAAAAATTATGCGCCAGATTACTGAAGAAGTACTATTATTGGGCCAGTGAACACAGTACTTCCATCCTGATTATATAAATCAAGAATCGATTGGCTGGCGCTCTATTCGTTCTTTTATGAAATGAGGTTTAATTCGATATTCATTGTTCGGTAAATGCTTCTTACTCTAGGTGTTAGGTCATCCAAATAAATAATATAAAACACAAAAAAATCACATTGTTTGCGTTATCAAGTAATACTGTAATATTCTATATGGGTAGTAGTGTAATGAGAAAGAAGAAGTTTAAGCTTTCTATTATATAAACGCTAATTTAAAAATCTGAGGAGGAATTGAGTATGTCTACAGAAACAAACTCTGCGAATATTATGGAACAAACCTTCCAATATAATGCACATAACTATCACCCATTACCGGTTGTTATTTCTGAAGCAGAAGGCGTCTGGGCAAAAGACCCTGAAGGAAATAATTATGTGGACATGCTGAGTTCTTATTCGGCACTTAATCATGGGCACCGCCATCCGAAGATCATTCAAGCAGTGAAGGATCAGCTTGATACTCTAACATTAACGTCCCGAGCATTTCACAATGACGTGCTTGGACCATGGGCTAAGCGTGTCGCTGAGTTGACGAACAAGGATAAAGTTTTGCCTATGAATACAGGTGTTGAGGCAACTGAAACGGCGATCAAGGCAGCTCGCCGCTGGGCTTATGAAGTCAAAGGTGTAGAAGATAACAAGGCTGAAATTATCGCAGCGACAGGGAACTTTCACGGCCGTACGTTAAATGCTATATCCATGTCCGATGACCCTGAGGCAACGAAAAATTATGGCCCTTTTATGCCAGGAATATACCAGGCAGCGTATGGTGACGCAGAGGCTATTCGAGAAGCTATTACAGCAAACACTGCCGCCGTGATTGTGGAACCCATTCAAGGAGAGGCCGGTATCATTATTCCGCCCGAAGGTTACCTGAAAGAGGTTCGTGACATCTGTACAGAAAACAATGTCCTGTTCATTGCTGATGAAATACAAACAGGATTAGGACGTACTGGTAAAATGTTTGCTTGTGATTGGGAAAATGTCGTTCCGGATATCTATGCTATGGGCAAGGCATTAGGCGGCGGTGTCATGCCGGTGTCTGCTATTGCTGCTAATGATGATATTATGAATGTTTTCATACCAGGGTCACATGGATCAACCTTCGGAGGCAACCCATTAGCTTGTGCCGCATCCATGGCCGCCATTGATGTGATTGAAGAAGAAAATCTTGCTCAAAAGTCACTTGAGCTTGGAGAATACTTCGCAAATGCACTAAAAGAAATCAATAATCCAGAAATAAAAGAGATTCGCGCCCGCGGTCTTTTCATCGGGGTGGAATTCAATAAACCCGTTCGTCCTTTATGTGAGGAAATCATAGAAGCTGGTGTGTTATGTAAGGAAACACATGAAAATACGATTCGGTTCGCGCCTCCGCTCGTTATTACGAAAGAAGAACTTGATTGGGGCATTGATAAGATAAAACAAGTATTGTCAAATTAAAATCATAATGTTTCTGATGAGAATTGACATGTCATTCTCTGCAGAGAACGACTCGCCAAATTTGGCCAGGTCTTTCAGTGAAAATGATAAGCTGCAGGCTTAACAATTAAGTGAGACATGGAATATCGCTAAGCTTGGCAATATAATATATTCTAATAGAAAGTCTTGATGAAGCATGGGGATTTCGACCTCATGCTTTTTTATTGATTTGTAAGTCTTATTGTAGTAAATATATTCTGAGAATCAGCGTATATTGCGTATTTCGGACTTGGCTGGCGACTCCATATAAGCGGGGAATACACAACGTTTCTGGCATATTCCTCGTTCACCAAGACTACCTCGATATTGATACTTCCCGAGCCTCTGTAATAGTTTCACAGGTTAGCAATGTATCAAGCATGCACCATGTTCGGTGGGTCCAATTCACGCTAGGACCAGTTTTTGCCCGTTTCAGACGGATAGATAGGCTTTCCTAATGTATAAAGAAAATATCCCAATCGTTTGGACTGTCTTTGGACAAGGAAATGACATATACCCAATTGGACAAGCGGATATGAGGTATTGTGTGCTTGGCCGGCAGTTGCTGACCATTACGGATATATGTGGGAAAGCGAAAATACGACTTCCCATACTATCGGTATCTGGTTATGGGTTAACTTATATAAAATATAGATAGTACTGAGCGAATTTCATAATTCATAGCCCTTGCGGCGCAAGGACTTAAAAACGTAAAAAAGGAAGTACCTCCCCAAATCTTGTATAATGGTAGTTGAACTAAAAC
>NZ_JBHTGR010000030.1:0-10764 GCF_042666895.1 Lentibacillus kimchii | reverse complement strand
GTTAAAGCAGCAGCAGGCTGCTTAGAGGAATTTTAAAAAAATACACATTAGAAATTCTGCAGGTCTTTGCGTTTTTAATAAGAGCAATTATGAAATTGATTCAACTAATTCAATTTTATTTTTCAAGATTCCTAGATTGTAAAATTAAGCGAGACACAAAAAAGAATATGTCATGATATACTCAATCTAAATCTATCAGTAATGAACAGAATATCGATATCTATTCCGCTAACCCTGGCACAAACAAATACGATAAACGCACTGATCGAAAACGGTGCGAATATAGATATTCGTGATAACAACTTGGCTAATGTGCTTTTGTATGCAGGAGCAAATGGACTGCTTGACATCGTAAAACGTGCAGTTGCGGCCGGCGCAGATACATCGATTACTAATCGCTTTGGATGCACAGCGCTTATACCTGCATCAGAACGCGGGCATGTGGATGTAGTGAATTGTTATGGTCGCTGCCTTTAAACCTAAAGAATTTTCATCTGCATCTAAATTTAGATTATACAAGAATGAAATGACATTTTTGCGAGGACCGATATTGTGCCGCATTCATGTATCATTACTTGCAAAATAGGCTATGATATCTTCGGGTAAAACGTCTAATAAGCCATCTTCTTCGATGGAAGACTGCTCGAATAAGCGGTTGGATTGCAAACGAATAATCTTCTCAACCATTGTCCTTATATCGCGCCCATTACCTTCCATGTTCGCACTCAAACCATCGATATATTTTTTCAGTGTTTGGCTACCCATATCTGTTAGAGCAAATCCCTTGGACTTAAACAGTTGCCGAGCAATTAAAAATAACTCGTTAGCATTATAATCCGGAAAGTGAAACGTATTGGTAAAACGTGATGATATCCCGGGATTGACTTTTAGCAACTCATTCATATGCTGCTGATAACCTGCTAAGATAACAACGATATCCCCCTGATGATCTTCGATGAGTTTTATGAGCGTATTAATCGCTTCTTTTCCAAAATGATCATCGGCAAGCGCATAGGCTTCATCGATAAATAGTACACCGCCAAGCGCATCCATAAATACGTCTTCCGTTTTTAATGCGGTTTGACCGAGGTGGCCGGCCACTAAATCAGATCGAGACACTTCGACCAGATGTCCTTTTTTAAGAATGTTAATACTCTTAAAAAGATCAGCCAGCACTCTGGCAATTGATGTTTTCCCCGTACCGGGATTACCTGTAAAAATGAAGTTCAACGCTTGATCACTTTTATAATCAGGATTTAATTGTTTCCTTTTTTGATTAATGATCTCTTGTTTATATAGTGTTCTGACCATATCTTTTATGTGATCCAGTCCGACGATGTTGTTTAACTGTTTTTCTAGATCAAAGGGCTTTTCTTTTTCAAAGCCAAAGTCCTCTAAATGCAGGGTGTCCATTTCTTTCTCGGATACATCGGTATTGGCCAGTCTGGCTGCTTGTTTTTTAATGGCATATTCCACAGTTTGCCGTGCCAATCTCCCGTTGCCGCCATCTGTTTTACCTTTGATTTGATGTTGTTCAAAAAAGCTAAGCAGTTGTTCCCTGGCCTCAGTATCAATCAAATATCCCTGCGACAAGGCATGATTAAGTGCAATCTGCACAAGCTCATCGTTGGTATAGTCACTAAAATAAAATGTTTGTGTAATTCTGGATTGTAGACCTGGATTTACTTTGAGCAATTCATCCATTTCGTTTGGATAACCGGCAAAAATAACAACCAGATTATCCTTATAGTCTTCCATAGCCTTTACAAGCGTGGCAATCGCTTCCCGGCCAAAATCATTTTCATCACCGTTAGCGAGGGAATATGCCTCATCTATGAATAAGACCCCGCCCATAGCGCTATTAATCTTTTGCTTGGTTTTTACAGCGGTGTGTCCAACATACTGACCAACCAAATCCGAACGATCCACTTCGATCAAACGATCCTCGCTCAAAAAGTCAATGGCTTTTAAGTAATCTGCAATCAATCGGGCTACCATCGTCTTGCCTGTGCCCGGATTGCCCTTGAACAGAAAATGCAGGGGAAGTTTTTCCGACTGATCCCCTTTGGCTTCACGTTTCTTACGATTGACAACATAATCTTGTAAATCTTTTAAAGACGTTTTCACCTCTTGCAAGCCTATTAATTGCTCGATTCTTTCTTGGATAGCTTGCAGATTTTCTCCCGTTTGTTTAACGGCAAGTAATATATGTGTTTCTTCTTCATCTTTTAACATTACCTGGTGATTGTCATATCGGAGCTCAAACGTGCGATCTTCCACCTGATTAACGGCAGAGATAAAGAATTGATTTAATGCTTGGTATATTTGGTTGACAGCAGCTTTTAAGCTTGCTGCACCCCCTTCGTCAAAATAATGATTTATCATGCCTGTAAATTGATCGGGGTCATACTGGATCGTGATTCCAAGATTTGTCTTGATTGTCTCGATACAGTCATCCATCATGGATCGGAATAAGCTTTGCACATCCTTATCTTCCAAAGCAGGTAATGTTAACGTATAAGTGAGTTTGGACCGACTGGATTCTGTAAAGATGTCCAATGCCTTTTCCAACTTGTTATACGTATAAAAAAACAGATATTGCTCCGTTGCCTCTATTGAATCAAAACTGTCAGCAGCCAGCATTTGATTTACTTTTACCAACACACCGTTCTGATAGATATACCTGCCGTCCAGATAAATACGTCCTTCGCTTACAATACTATTTAAATGAGCTATTAAATCAATCGGACACTGATCAACATTTTTAAAAAGCGTAACCTTACTTTTGCCCATAAACGCGTTATAAATATCGACAAAAAACATTTCCACGATATTCTCATCCGCATTATATTGTGCTAAATCAATCACCTGCAGCGCATTACTATCAATTAAATCGTATTGATAAAGAGTATCAAAAAAAACAGAAAGCGTTGTTTGCACGCCTCGACTTTTAGGGCTTGAAATAAGAGCTGCTTCTTTATATTGATAGATAAATTCAGATGTTAATAGAGACTTTTGTAATAGCTGTGAAAGAGAATCGATCAAATCTTCCTGACCGTAAATCATTTTGTAGACATCTTGTTCAACCCCGCGGAGAATTTGTTTATTTTTGTAAAAAGGACTTTTGGTTGTTGTGCTTTTGGATTTTATGTCTGAGTACAGACTTTGTATCTCCG
Source organism: Lentibacillus kimchii (assembly GCF_042666895.1). GTDB lineage: Bacteria > Bacillota > Bacilli > Bacillales > Amphibacillaceae > Lentibacillus > Lentibacillus kimchii. The sequence goes on along the minus strand of NZ_JBHTGR010000030.1, from coordinate 7,588 downwards.
GATCATTTGGTTTTCGTATATAAAGCTTTTTACATAATTTCTCTGCTTGTTCATAGGCTCCTAATTCACACAATCGGGATACAATGACTTTCTGTGCCTCGATATCATGTTTAATCACTTTTTCTTTTGTCAAAGAGGTTAGATCGTTCACCATTTCATCCTGTTTCGTCTGATCCTCTGGTATCACTGAGTGCTGCTTGAGCCCTTGAGCACCTTGATTTTGATAGGCTTGTAGGAAACTCATTGTATCACCCTTTTTACTAAAAAATCACTGCTGTCTATCACCTTAATGAGTTAATATATTTACGGTTCAGTTCATATTTTGGCACGCGTCCATACTTCCAAGTAAAATAACCTGCCGCTGCCATAAAGACAATCATGATAAAGTTGAAACTAACCAATGCATTGAAAAATAAAGGCACAATAAGAATAAACAGTGCTAATATTTTATATCTATTTTTAAAAGAAAGAGCATCATTCGCTTGCGATATCCGATGGTTCACAGCATCTTTGAACGAATTATTCTGTACATATTTGGATGCTTCAGAAAAGTCATCTTTCCCTTTTAATGTACTGTCTCTATCAGTGAAATAATAATCTGATCTACCCCTGCCAAAATTAACTTTTTGTGCCTGGGACAGACCTCTATTGTAATACAAGGTGCCTAAGTCTCCTCGCGCACTATCGCTTAGACCATGGTTTTTTTCAACTTTCTTTAAAATATTAATAGCCTTATTAATTTTGCCTCTTTCTTGGGCAATTGAGGCAGATTCTTCCATATAAGTCGGGTTATCTGGTTTAATATGTAAGGCCTTTTCCAGAAATTCTTCCGCTAAATTCAATTTTTCAGACTTTTTCAGATCCTGTCGGTTATATTGACAAAGAAATGCTATATAATAAAAGAAATCCTCATTTGGCAACAAATTAATAGCCCGCTTAATTTCATACAAGGCATCGCCGTATTCCTTCCAAAAGAAATGAGCTTTGGCGAGTGCCTCCCATGCATAGGGATGATTACCATTTACTTCGGTTGCTTTAGTCGCTACTACAATCGCATCGGCATAATTATCTTGATTGATCAGTGCAGTTGCTTCTTGTATTAATTCATCAGCCGGGTCCATAGACGTGCTCTCATCATGTGGGTCCACTTCGTTTGGGATGGTATCATCACCTTGCTGTTCATAAGCCTCTCTTAGTTGATGATCATACTCCTCCCGTTTTACGGGATCGAGCAATATCTCCCGTGCCTCTTGTAATGCTTCCATTTTTTCAGAAGCTTCACGCTGCTTTTGAGGATCAGGAGCGTTAACACGTTTTCGCCATTTTTTTAAGCCAGAATTAATGGCTTCGTCGATGGCTTCGTCGCTCGCATCGCCATTCAGACCTAATAGGTCATAATAGTCCTCCATTTCACTCTACCTCCATGGCTAACATTGTTTCTTGTCTCTCCTCGTATTCTTCCTGGGTCAGATTGGACTGTCTTTCAATCACAAATTCACCCAGATCCACTTGATTCGATAAATCTTTCGCACCAACGTGAACAATGCCATTTTTATCATAGGCAATGTTGATTTCTAACGGAGAACCCATCGGCAGGTTATCAGGTAAAGCAACCTCAGAAGTCCCAATGATAGTGACATAGTCCGGATCCTCATCTTCTCCTTCGGTAACCTGCACCATAACTGATTCCTGATTGTCTTGAACAGTGACAAAACTCTTCGATCTTTCACAAGGAATTTCTGTATTTCTTTCTAATATAATAGAATTCTCATCGGGATTTTGCCCATCACCGGTAATAATACCCAAGCTATGTGAGTTTACATCACGAACAACAATATGATGACGGCTGTCCTGATCAGAAGGTTCGATTGAGGATGCCTGTACAGCAGCGCCAAGTGCCACAACTTCATCAGGGTTCAAATCTTTTGAAGGTTCAATACCTGTGAGCCGTTCAATCATATCCGAAATGGCAGGTGTTCGTGTGGACCCCCCGACCAATAAAACCTTTGTGATATCGTTCCAAGTTAAATTAGATTCCCCGATTGTTTCTTCCATGATTTGGCTCGTCCTAGCAAGATATGATTCTATTAAATCGTTGAATAATGTTTTAGTGATTTCTTTGCGGATTGTTTGTCCCTGTGAGGATACAGCAACGAGTGACTTATCTCTTTTAGTAAGTGACTTTTTACATTTTTCCGTGCTGTCTCTTAAATCCTGCATGGCCATATCATCATCATACAAGTCCAAACCAGTTTCTTCTTCAAATGCATCTGCTACATAATTAAAAATGGCATTATCAAAGTCGAAGCCGCCTAAATTGGCATCGCCGTCGGTCGCCAATACTTTAACCTCGTTGTCTTGTATATTAACAATACTGATATCAAATGTGCCCCCACCGAGGTCATAAATGGCTACATTCTGATCTGTTGTCTTCTCTTCTAAGTTGTAATAAGCCAGGGCAGCAGCTGTTGGTTCATTGATAATCTTGAGAACATTGACACCAATCATTTCTGCAGCTTCTTTTGTAGCATTACGCTTGGCATCATCAAAATATGCTGGCACGGTGATCACCACATCAGTTATGGTTTCACCCAATTCCTGTTCTGCATCCTGTACAATTCTTTTAAGAATAAATGCTGATGCTTCGACGGCTCCAATGAGCTGATCGGTACCGGGAAGTGGAAATTCAAAACTGTTATTGCCCATTTGTCTTTTGACAAACTGAATGGTATCTTCCGATTGAAACGCTGCGGCTTCTTTTGCCGTCATGCCAATAATTGCTTTTTGATCTTCTATTAAAATAACAGAGGGTGTTGTTCTTTCACCATCACTGTTTTTAACGATCTCGGGTGAGCCATGCTCATTGATATATGACACAGCCGAATTCGTTGTACCTAAATCAATGCCTACTTTCATATAAACCCTGCCTTTCTTTCCTGCAATTTCCATCACTTCAGACATATTATAACATAAACTATCATTTTTTATAGGCCCTTCATGAGTTATCACACTTTGCAAAACCTCCTAAGTCAATCTCATACATATGTCTATGAGTTTAGATCCTGTCATGTCATCCAGCCAGCTTGACGTACATGTTAAAAGTAATTTAATTAAATATTACAAATTAATTCGGCGTGCTGGGCGTATTTACAACCATAAATTGTTAAGATAGTATGAATTCAGATCTCATTTTCGAGCTGAATTTTCTATTACATATTGATAAAAGGGGTGGTTGGAAATATGAAGAACAAATTTCTCACCGGGATCAATAAAGAATTCTTAAAACGAAACTTGCTGCCACTTGCTTTAATCACAGCTATTTTTACAACCGTTATGAATACCTATGCTGATAAAGGCCTAACGTATCTATTTAATTTGAATAATGAATCGATTTATACTTACAACTACTCACTGGGCTTCTTTGGCATATTCTTTGTAATTCCTTCCGCATTATTAGGTACATTGATCGTAAAAGGATTGCTTAAATTACAAAACAAATTTTCTTCATCAGAAACGTCAGATCAGCTATGGTTCCTATCTGTTCCGTTTTTTGAAAAACTGTTTAAGATTCTGGGCAAAGGTGCCCATTTTGCAGGAAAAGCACTGCTTGCAGTCTGGAGGGTTGTCTTCACTTTAATAGGGACGTTCGTTAAGGCGATCAGTCCCAGTTCTACCCGAGGCGGCGGAAAACATACTGGTGGGCTAAGCGGAGGACCTCGCCACTCGGGTGATAACCGAAAAGAAGTTAAAAAACAAGCGGAGTTCCAAGCCAGACAAAAACAAAAAGAGGCGGATGTTGCTTGGAAACATGCAGATAAACAGGCTCGCTATAATGTGAACACCCATCATTTTGATAAACGATACCATAGAGCAGACGCAAAACAGAAAGAAGCAAATGAAGCTTCTAAAAAAGCGCGGAATTTATAATCGCTTTTCTTAAACATTCAACATTTTCTCACCAAATAGAACAACGACAGGTTTTCAGCATTAAACGTTTCAACCGAATCATGCTTAACAGACATTCAACGATTAAACCACGCTTGGTTTGGTACCAAGCGTGGCATTATTATACTAAAATTAAACAAGAAGGATCACTTCCTGTGAAAAGATCCAACCGCTTCAAGGGTTGGATCGCTGTATTTTAATCACACTTCGGAAAAGTCAATGGTCTCCAAAAATACTTCATGTAATATACTCGTGTCTGTGACAGCTTTGATCATTGCTGTTATATATCTTTCTTTATCCATCTTTTCATATTGCCAAATGATGCCTTTTTCTAAGGCATACAGATAAATAAAAGTGCGGATTGTTCGGCCATTCCCTTCTCGAAAAGGATGAAGCATATTCAGTTCTGATTTAAAATAAGCCAAACGTTCAGCTGCTTTCTTCAACGAGTCCCAGGGTGGTTCTTCATCTAGCTGACGAAACAGATTCGTTGCATAGTCGTTCACATACTCAAATTGGCAAAAGAGCGTATCCATTTTCTTTAATTGAACATTTCGAAATTGACCCGCAAAAGGATAAACATCTTGAAAGAAATGAAAATGAAGCTTCTGGAATCCATTCATTGTAAGAGGGATACTTGCATATCCTTCTTGCTCCAATTCTGATGCACGAAGAGAGAAAGCCAACGATTCCCCTTCCTCTAATTCTTCATGTGATTGAGCATCCAGCAAGTTATTTTCTAAAAGATAATCGTCATTATCCTATTCATTATACTTTGCCATGTTCCATTAAATCCTTAATAAGGTCAGGAGTAATTTCAGTTCTTGAATTAACAATATTTATAACACTTTTTTGCTTTTCAAGGGTTAGGTTAAGGTTTTCTAAATTCAGATTTTGCAAAACTCTTTTAAATTCCTTGGATTACAATGTTAATTCTTTCAAAACACCAGCCCCTTTTTCGACGCTTCAAAAAAAAACACCTGTGATAGCGCATAAAACGATCACAAGTGCTTAACTCTTCCTTGTTTAAAAAGCAGACCATATTATAATATAATATGGAACGCCATCTTGATAACGATTATTTTTAAACAGGTGATGACTTTGTTCAATATTGTCGCTGAATTCACTATGATATTCCGTTCGCATCAGACAGCCCTTTCGACCGCCTATAACCTGCTTAATACCAATTTTCAGGAATACAGCGTTTTGTCGCATGATATTTATCAGGATTTACACAATATACATGTCAAATGCACATTGGATATTAACCATAAACCAGAAGATCCATACCGGGACTTGCGGGATGAACTACACTTCAGATTCACACCTGATATGAGTTTTGCCTCGCTTTATATCCATGCGACAGATATGACGCAATCGCCGGCATTATCGTTTGTCCGTTTGATCGATCGCTCATAAGGAGACGGGGCAGGTATGACTCCTGTTTCTGGCTTGTTCATAGCTTCTGCATAAGTTCCGTTAAAAACTGATACACGTCTTTTCGTCTGTGAATGTTCAGGTGCTTATACACGGTGCTGACATAATCCCGGACGGACTTCTCAGCCAGTCCAAGCTCAGCTGTGATCTCCTTATTGGTTTTCTGATGATATAACAGCTGCAGGATCGTTAAATCACGATTTGTTACCTCAATACCTTTTGCCTGTAACAGCTGTTGCATCCGCTCCTTCTCATCATACGGCTTCTCATGCACACTGCTTATGAGAGCTTTGGCTATCTCACCAGCGATCACATACCGCCCATCATAAAACTGCCGGATGATTGCAGGCAATCGCTCAGGTTCTGTATCTTTCAGGACAAGACCAGTCACGCCCAGCTCAACTGCCCGGACAATCCATCCTATATCCGCAGAAGGCAGGAGATACAGAAATTTATTTGCTGGAAAGCGCCGGTGTAAACGATCTTGTAATGGAACGTTATCTGCTTCAGTATCCAGCAAAATAATATCCGGCTCTGCCTCTGCTGCATTGATATCTGTCACCGTCTCAGCATATCCTGCTGCATGCATGTCGGATTCCTGGTTTAATAAGTTTATCATCTGCTCGGAATATACGTGATTAGTAGCCGCTAGTAGAATGGTTATCACTATGTATCTCTCCCGATTAGTTTGTTTATAAAGCTATTAGCTGCACTGCGACACTATACCCTTATACATTTTATACAAACTTAAAAAATAATAATTATTATTAAATAATTGATTGGGTTATTTTATCATTCTGCTATATTAGACTCAAAGGAAAGACATAGTCATTGAGGTGATTGAACATCCATTTGATTGTAATCTTTTCAATGGCCAAAGTGCTGCATCATCAAATCCAGCTGTTATGCTTAATATCGGCAGATCTTATTAACCATTCAAGTTATTAAAAACATAATAACAATGGTGACGGCGGCGATAGGAAAGATAGAACCGCTTTAAGCTTATACGCTGTGAAAATTCTTGTTATGTCATTGTTACTGCCCCCGCTACTTGACTAATGACCTTTAAATGATAATATTTAAAATAATAGAATCATAGATATATTTCGTGGTATCAGTAACATATAGAAACGCAGGTTTTTCCGTTCATCCGATGAAAGGAGATATCAAATGGATTTTTTTGCAGACGTTTTTCACTCGATATATGATTATATCACCAGCGAAACTTTATGGATGACAGTAGGCAAAACAATACTAAAAATGGTCGCTATCATACTCGTTGCATTTGTTTTAAAACACCTGGGAAACAAAGTCATTAATACTGTCTTTAGAGACAAGAAAAAGTCGCGGATAAAGCTGACAACAAACAGACGGGAACAGACATTAAAAAATTTATCCAAAAACATTCTGTCTTATCTCATCATGTTTTTAGCCACCATGATGATCCTGGATGCATTTAATATACCCATTAAAACAATGCTTGCGGGAGCTGGGATTGCCGGCCTTGCTATCGGTTTTGGGGCTCAGAGTCTGGTCAGTGATATTATTGCAGGTTTCTTTATCATCTTTGAGGATCAATTCTCAGTTGGCGATTATATTGAAACGGGCGAAATCGAAGGAGATGTCGAAATCATCGGGCTGCGCACCACGAAATTAAGAAGCTACTACGGTCAGACATATGTTATTCCCAATGGTAAAATCGATATTGTAACCAACTATTCTGCAAGCAATGGCTTTGCAATGGTTGAAGTCAATGTGCCATATGAAACAGATATCATGAACATTGAAAAAATCATTAGCAACGTATTAACAACCTTGCCGTACAAATACGAGATATTTGTCGGAGAACCCGAAATCAATGGTCTGCAGGCACTTGAGTTATCTAATTATGTCATGCGTATTCGTGCGGAAACCCTCCCCGTCATGCAGTGGGCAGGTGGAAGGCTCATTCGAAAAGAAGTCAAAGAAAACTTGTTCGAGCAAGGTATCGATATCCCGTCACCAAGAATCGTCTTCTCTTCAAAAGATGATCATAAAAAGTCCGATTACCGTGAAGTGCAGCAACAGGGCTGACACTTACACTTAGTGATCACTTCCTATCGTTCGACAAAAACCGGGAAGTGACAGTAGTCCGTACCCCTTATACTGGACACATAAATGATTCGACATTTACGCTGCGAGTATGAGGGGAGGTTTTAGAATGTCT
>NZ_JBHTGR010000029.1:0-2651 GCF_042666895.1 Lentibacillus kimchii | reverse complement strand
GGGCGCCGCTCGACAAGTTCTGCTATAAGCGTTTTGAAGCGTGAAATGCAGGGGATTAGCTATCGGACAATCCCAACTTTACAATCAAGGATGGGAATGAGGGAACCATGTTTCCCAAAACCATCCCGTCAATACTCCTGCATGCGTCATGACTGACAGGTCAAGGGGTTTGAAGTACAGGTAGATTCGGCAGAACGAAGGCTAAAGCCACTCCTTCGGAGAAGGTACGTCAACGGATATGCCGCACGGCTGAAAAACTGAATATGGTGAGAATGGTTTCAGCGCAATGAAACTGACGAACAACCGAATATACAGGTCTAAAGATTGAACATAAGGAAACTTATGTCCCATCCGACGATGGGGTGAGTGGTGTGGAGTAAAAATGCGCCCTCTGAAACACGCTATACCGGACTAAGGCGGTATCCAGCTCACAGGCTTCCAGGGAACACCTAAGTTCAGTATCGATAGCTAGATTGTAAGGGACTTGGAAAACAAGGAACGTTGAAACAAGGACTGTCATCCAAAACGTTTGTCATAAGGCTTTTTGCCAAAAGACATTTATCCTTGCGAGGGTAGGGGTATGACTGATGAATCTCTTGTAATGAGAGTGGAGGAATAGCCCCAAGTCTAACGAAATGAAAGATTATTTTCCAAACGTGTATTGCACCGATCGGGTAGGAACGTGGGAACATCGCTCCGAAAGGTGGGATGCCACAGTGCAAGCTTTACGATATTGGGATTACTATGAAATGACCGAGACTTTCACAGATTTGTACGACAAAAGCTTGAAGCACCAATCCTTTTCTCATCTTTATGATGTCATCACATCTAGAGAAAACATTTTATTAGCCTATCGTACTATAAAATCAAATAAAGGCTCCGGAACACCCGGAACCGATAAGCGTACCATTAACGATATTAAAACGTGGTCTGAAGAAAAATTATTACTGGAAGTCCGAAGACAACTTGACAATTACCGTCCCAAGAAAGTCAGACGAAAATGGATTGATAAAGGAAACGGAAAGTTTAGACCGCTAGGCATTCCTTGCATCTTGGACCGCATTATCCAACAAAGCTTTAAACAGGTACTTGAACCGATTGCGGAAGCTAAATTCTATAACCATAGTTACGGATTTAGACCACTACGCTCGGCACACCATGCTATGGCAAGGGTCCAACAACTTATCAATTTATCCCACTTTCATTTTGTGGTTGATGTTGATATTAGAAGTTTCTTTGACCATATAAGCCATACCCTGCTTATAAAGCAGCTATGGAACATGGGGATTCAAGACCGAAAAGTATTAGCCTGTATCGGCAGAATGCTGAAAGCTGAAATAGACGGAGAAGGCATACCTACACAAGGTGTGCCCCAGGGCGGTCTGTTATCAACTTTATTGGCGAATATCGTTCTTAACGACCTTGACCAATGGGTTGCGGGACAATGGGAATTCTTCCCGCTATCCAAACCTTATCAATCCAAAGTAGGTGAAAGACAAGCCAAAAAGCGCACTAATCTTAAAGAAGGCTACCTCGTCCGCTACGCGGACGACTTTAAAATTCTTTGTAAAGACGGTAAAACGGCACATAGGTGGTATCATGCCGTAAGGCTCTACCTTAAAGACCGCCTAAAATTGGATATTTCGCCCGAAAAATCACAAGTTGTAAACCTGCGGAAACGTGAATCCGAATTTTTAGGCTTCACTATTCGTGCCGATAAAAAGCGTAAGAAAAGAGTTGCGCGTACCGGTATTAAAACCGACAAAAAGCGTCAAATTAAAGAAGAAGCTCGAAAACTGATTCGAAGAATGAGGTCTTCGCCTTCGGCGCTTAATGCGTTACGCTTTAACAGCTTTGTACTGGGGATTCATCAGTACTTCAGAAAAGCCACTAAGGTCAATCTCGAGTTCTCACGTCTTGCCTATGATTTAGGTGCGTTCATATACAATCATCTCAGACCAGTAGGTAAATATGGTCATCCAGCTAACGCGCCGCCGACCTATAAAAAGATATACCGTCGCAGCTTTAAAACGTTTCGAGTAGCTGGTGTCTATTTATTTCCGTTGGCGGATGTGAAAACGCAGAACACCATAGGATTTACTCCGGCAATGACGCCTTTCACCAAAGAAGGTAGGAAAATGATATACAATAAACTACAGCCGGATATTCAATCAGAAATTGGTGCATTAATGAAATCAACGCTACCGAATCGGAGTGTTGAATATATAGATAACCGTATCAGTCGATATAGTATGAAGATGGGGAAATGCGAAATTACTGGCACGGAAGTGCCAGCATCAGAGGTCCATTGCCATCACTATGTACCGTTAAGCCTTGGCGGAAACGACCAGTTTAACAATCTTCGCATTCTTCACGAAGATGTACACCGATTGATTCATACGAAGGAAAAAAAGATGATTTATGAACTCATAGAAAGATTTCAGCTTACAGGGACGATGATTGAAAAAGTCAATCGCTTCCGTGATAAATGTAAGCTTGAACCTATCTAGAAATTCCAAACACGAAGTAACGAGGAACTTATAATCGAGTAAATTACGTTAGATGGAACGCGGAATGCGGGGAAACTTGCACGTTCCGTGTGGAGCAGGGGAAAAGCCGGAGATAACTTCAAACGCTTACCTATTGCTGAC
>NZ_JBHTGR010000028.1:0-1329 GCF_042666895.1 Lentibacillus kimchii | reverse complement strand
GTGCCTGTGGTCAATACCCCATTTTTCGGACAAGAAAATATTCGACACATTGATCATAAATGATCATGTTTATTCGATTGTTTGCTTGTGATTCAGGCTGCCATCCATTGAAAATATTGACTCGGAGACAGCCTGTTCAAACCTTTTTGACAGCGCTGCTTATTATAATAAGCAATGTACTTGGAAATGGTTCTATAAGCGCCTTGAACGGATTGGCACGGAAATAGAATAAAAGCTTCGGATTTAAAATGCGAGAAAAACCCCTCTGCACATGCGTTATCAAGGCATGTGCCTTTTCTTGACATGCTTGGTGTCAGGTTATATGCTTTCATTAATTGATGATATCTATTGGAACGGTACTGCATACCCCGATCACTGTGTAAGATGGTATCAGTATGCGTTCCTTTCTTTTTAACCGCCTTCTTGATCGTATTTTCGACCAGATTAATGTCGTGATCCCGACTTGCCTGATAGGCAACAATCTCGTTATTAAACAGATCCATGATGACCGAAAGGTAAATCGTTTGATTGCCTGCCTTAAACTCCGTGACATCTGTCACCCATTTCCTAAATGGTTTATCTGCATCAAAATCCCGTTTCAATAGATTGTCGTAAACTCTTCCTGCAGATGATTGCTGGTATTTCCTCTTATGGCTTTTCTGTCGGATAACCGCCTTTAAGCCAAGCCTTTTCATGATTCGGTATACCTTTTTATGATTCATGTCCCAACAATAATCCTGGCGAATCCTTGATTCGATACCCCGTACGCCCAGAACACCTTTGTATTGATGATAAATATAAGAAATAAGTTCTTCTTCATTGGCATCTTTGTTGGAACGTTTAAGATAGGCATAATAACCACTTCGGGAAACGCCCAATGCCTCACATAAAGCATTGATAGGATAAGCTTCGCTTCGAAGCTGATCGATTACTTGAAATTTTGTTTCTCCTCCTTTTGGCGTGATAGTTCTAAATACTTTTTTAAGGCATCAACTTCTATTTGGAGGCGATCGACCTTTTCCTCTGTGGTGGAAGAAGTCTCGCCCTTTTTGGGACGTCCTAAAGACCGGTCAAAGGCGGCTTCACCATTTCTTTGATATTTCTTAATCCATTCATAGATGTTATCCCGATGGCGAATATTAAGATCATCCACGACAGACTGGACAGCTTCATTATTTTCCAGGACACGCCGAATCGCTTCTAATTTTGTTTGCTTACTGTAGCGCTGTTTCTTTTGTGATTCAGACATTCTAAAACCTCCCCTCATACTCGCAGCGTAAATGTCGAATCATTTATGTGTCCAGTATAAGGGGTACGGACTACTGTCAC
>NZ_JBHTGR010000027.1:0-16619 GCF_042666895.1 Lentibacillus kimchii | reverse complement strand
TGTTTTAGTTCAACTACCATTATACAAGATTTGGGGAGGTACTTCCTTTTTTACGTTTTTAAGTCCTTGCGCCGCAAGGGCTATGAATTATGAAATTCGCTCATTTATCAAAAATTAGAAGAATCCGCTGCTATTGAAAAAAACTTTGCTGAAAAACAACAAGCATCAACAAAAGCAGCTCAAAATGAAAAGGCACTTTATAATGAAATCATTTCCCTTGAAATCGATCAGAAACAGCAGATAAAAGAGGACATGAAAGATGCCCAACAACTCAACGAAAAACAGAAGCACTATTTACAGGAAGCAAAAGATAGCTTTAATAAGGCAAACAAGGTTTCTTCACAGATCAAAACGGCTGTACAGGATATTGACGACACCAAAGAGAAAAAGAAAGCGACTGCCGTTGTTCAATTGATGGAGAAACGCCAAAATGTATTTGAGTCATATTACCATCAATACCTGGATGTGCTTAAATTAAACAACCATCTGTATGAACAATTACAAAGTAAAGCGTTAAAGGCGTCGAATCTGGATAAGCAAATTAAAAAAATTAACCAAAACTATAAAACGATGAAGGAACAAGAACAAGAATTCAATCACATCACAAAACAATATAACCAAGTGAAGAGCCAATACTATAATAAAAGCAGTTTAACCCAGAAACGTATCAATCAAATGGAAGAAGATAGAGATAAAGACGTATTGGCTTAATATTACATAATTAAAAGTGAGGTTTTTTTGTTGGATGACTCAAGAATAAATAAAAGAAAGAAAAAGTGGCCGCGACGATTGCTCTATGTAGTGCTAATGCTATTATTAATTTTGGTCGGATTTAGCCTATTTGCAGGTGTTCAAGCTATGAATGCCTTTGATCAATCGCAAGTCGACTTGAACCGTGAAAATGATAAATCAGATTTCAGAAACAAATCCGTTACGATAGACAAAGACCCCATTTCTATTTTGCTGATGGGTGTGGAAGACTATTCTTCTGATGGGAAGCATGGGCGAGCAGACACACAAATTGTAATGACGATTGATCCTGAAACACATGACATGAATATGGTAACTATTCCGCGGGACACAAGAGTCACTATAGAAAATGCAAAAGAATATACAGGTACGCATAAAATAAATGCAGCTTATACCTATGGGTCTATTACAGGATATGGCGCGGAGAAGCTGCAAATGGAAACGGTTGAAAACTTGCTAAATATCCCAATAGATCATTTTGTTACGGTCGGTTTTGATGGATTTCGTGATATTGTTGATGCACTTGGTGGTGTTGACATTGATATAAAAGAAGGATTTTGGGAGAAAAACATTTATCAAAATGACGAACGGATTTACTTCGAACAAGGGGATACGCATTTGAATGGAGAGGAGTCACTTGCTTTTGTTCGTATGCGAAAGCGGTCAGTCAATGCATCATACGGCAGAGACACGCGGCAGCGGCAATTTCTAAAAGCAACAATCGATCAGGCTATATCAGCAGGAACTATTTTTAAAGTAAGCGACATCACTGATATATTAGGGAAAAGTGTAAAAACGGATCTAGCAGCCAAAGAAATTTTCGCCCTTGAGAAACAACTTGCGGCTAAGAATGATCTCTCTATGAAAACAATTGAAATAAAAGGAACGGAAAAGACGGTGAATAATGGCTCCTATTTTATCCCGGAAAAGACAGATTTAGAAGAAGTCAGTCAACAATTACGCCAAGTACTGGGGTTAGATCCAGTTGATCATTTTACAACGAATGCGGATTGAAATCTGGTTATTCGTAACCCCACACGTTTTACTTTACAATCCAGGTTTTTAATAGCAGTCCTGTTTCGTCATTTGTTTGTTTTTCCTTTAAATATAGAACAATCACAAATGAAATTTTCGAGCGGCCTTCTGTTTGATTCGTTCAGGTAGTCCATATTTCACGTAAAGCATCACTAATGTTATTGGTAATAGTTGCAACCCAGTACCGATTAACCACTGCAGCAGATTCACTTCTCCCTCATGACTGCTGACAAAAAAGTTAATCCACATGGATAGGATCACAATTGCAATAAAGAAAAATCCAATAACATTAAACCGTCTGACAGATAAAAATCGGATCAGCGTGCAGTAGCATAAGCCAATAACAGCCGTACCAACAACGATTGGAAATGCGAGTGGGATAAACCAATCAAGGCTGCCATCGAAAATGTCCAAGCCACCTAACAAGACTAACGAAATGAGAGCCATTCCAATAATTATTTTATAATAGCTATGAACATAACCAAATGAAAAGTACAAAAAAACCCAGCCTGCCAGTACACTTAAATTACTGTATCTAGACCAGGTAAATGCCTCGTCCAGTTCGTAGTTCACATAAAACATAAGACTGATCGCGACGAATATTAATAAGGAGATAAATATAAAAATACGATTCAATATCCTTCGCAAATGAACAGGATATGGATTTTCGGCTTTAGGAAATTTATTAGGTATATCTGCCTGCGTATCATCCACTTTGGGAATGGGAAAGTCACATAATGGGCAGGGCCGATTGTCTCTTTCAACTTGAATCCCGCATTTTGGGCAATAAGCCATATTAATTCTCCTCATCATTCGTTTCAATTGCTACATCGATTCCTTTTTTTCGAATATTACGGAAAAACTCACGCTCCAGCATGCGGTCTTTTGATAAGTTTCCAAATGAGAAATAAAGGTGTTTCTGATAACTGATCATGAACGCCTTAACCTTATTTCCAATGCTTGGCGGAGGGTAACATTCGAATCGTTCAATAAACTGTTCAATTTCACTCGGCATCTGAACAACACCCATATTTGATAAACCACTTGTATACTGGCTTTCACCAAAAAGCGAATAAATGGAGGGGGTTATAATATCTTTCAGCGGTGATGGCACTATTCGCAGCCAAAAGGATTTCTCACCAATAACACTGCGTTTAATAGATTGTTTTAACCTTTTAGGACTCAGTAAACGGCGGAATTCAATTTTCAATTCGTCGATAATCTCTGTGAACTCATAGTTGCCGAGCCTGCTGTCAATGGAAGGTGAGATACTTACAAAGAAGTTTCTCATTGTCTCACTTTTAAAGAAAGAACGCATGTCTACCGGAACATTAATAACAATCGGATAATGGCGACGAGCAACGTCATCCTGTATTTTCAGCAAGCTCTCGATATAGATAGCTGTTAATAAAATCGTAACCGTCGTTTCATAATAGTGGGCTTTTTGCTTTAGTTCTGTTACATCAATAATACCTGTTGTTATATAGTATCGCCCCTTTTTGTCGAGAGCAATTGGCAATTTAAACGATTTTCCAATACGTGATTTTAAAATTGGAATTTCCTTCTCATAATACTTTAGAAATGAATTCTCTATCTCTGATTGGAGCTGCTTTTGGTCTGGTTCTGGATTATTCACAGCGATTGATTCTTTCAAATGGAGATATTGAATAATCATTTCTTGAAGGAATTTAAGTCCACCTGTACCGTCCGTTAGGCTATGTGATAGTTCTACAGAAATTCGCTTATTATAATATAATACCCGAAAAAGAAAGGACCCGCTTCTTTTTATCCCTAAACTCATACATGGGTAATAATTTTCTTCCTCAACAAGTGGAATTTGGCTGGTTGCTTCAAGGTAGTACCAGAAAACCCCTTGTTTTAATTGAACTTTATAGAAAGGAAAGCGCCTCAATGTCGCCTCAAGAGCGGATTGCAAATGTGTGGCATCTATCTGTGACGTAAGGGTCGCGGAAACTCTGAATAACGTTGTTGCACGTGACGAAACAATTGATGAATACATTTTCGCTGCATGATCAAGCCGGTACCATAATTGATTATCCATCAGATAGCGTCTCCTTCTGTTTAGTTCCAAATTATAGCATAGATCGCTGGTTATTATAGTGAAGGTAAGCATCTAAGCTGAAGACAAGAGACGAGGTGCTTCCTCTATCAAAATCTAATACATTAATCCCGATTATAACAAACTGGTGGTTTACGTGCTGTAAAAGCAGTAGATAGTTCATAAATAAGTGCCAGGTACATAAACAATTCTGAATTGTTTATGTACCTGGCACTTGCAGAATTAGTTATCGTTCTTTTTTGGGTCAATAACTCTCATAGGTCGCATCATATCATGGTCTTCATGCTCCAAAATATGGCAGTGCCACACGTAATCGTCGGTAAATGGGCCGAATTCAGCTATCACCCGTGTTATTTCTCCTGAATGGGCAGCAACTGTATCTTTCCATACACGTTCATTGGGTTCTGGAGGAGTGGCTGGGCCAGTGAACACAATGCTTCCGTCCTGATTATATAAATCAAGATCAAATGGCTGCCGGTTTACTACTTGAAATTGAATGAGATGAATATGAATGGGGTGTGTAAACGCTGTTACATTGATGAATGACCAGATTTCCGTTGAACCCAGGGCAGGGGTTTCGGTGACAGGGTCCATCCACAGCTTGTTATCCAGCAAAAGCAATGGCCGGCCGAGCTCATCAGTTGAACCAACCAGCTTTAAAAATCTTTGTTTTGTAATATTGTTTTGTTTGAGTGATGGAATGGAAGATAAATGCTGAGGGATGGCTTTCGTATCGTCGTCTTTCAGCGGTGAGCGAACTCGGAATTGCATAACATCATCGGTCTCGTCCTCGGGATCGGGGTTTGCTCCAAGATCATTTTTCAGTGTAATGGTTTGCCCTTCCAAATTAGAAAAGTCAATAATCACATCGATTCGTTCAGCAGACTCCATGGCCAATTTAGTCATTTTAAGTGTTCTTCGCAAAAGGCCGCCATCTGAGCCAATTTGGTAAAAATCCTGTCCGGAATCAAGATAGAGCTGATACGCTCGTGTGTTTGCCGCATTTAATAACCTGAAACGATATTTTCGCGGCTCTACATCCAAATACGGCCAAACTTTGCCATTAACCACGTTTGTTTCTCCAAGGAAGAATGGCCGGATAGACGGGTTGGGTATATTATCTGCTGGATCATCAGGCTGCGGCGGATAATAGAGGGAACCATCGTCATTAAATGAACGGTCGGTGATAGCGAGTGGAATTTCATATGGGCCGGATGGAAGGTTTAATCGTTTTTCGTGTCTGTCTCGTATGATATACATTCCAACAAGTCCTGCATAAACATTCAGTCTGGTGATCCCCATTGCATGGTCGTGGTACCATAATGTGGTTGCTCGCTGTTTATTTGGGTATTCATAGATTTTTTGCTTGAAATGCGGTCCAACTTCCTGGTAATTTTTTGTGAACCAAGCATCGGGATAGCCATCACTTGCTGATTTTGTTTCACTTCCATGCAAATGTGTAACCGTCCGGACTTCTGGTAATTCTGTCAAGTTATGCACCGTTTTATCTACAGGCAAAAAGTGTTTGCTTGGTAAATTGTTCACCCATTCCACCTGGATCGGCTCTCCATGGTTAACGTCAAAAAGTGGTCCAGGGAATTGTCCATCATACCCCCACAGTTTGGTTGGCTGCAAATCCTTATGCATCTTCTGTGTGAATTCTTCCATCTGTACTCTGTAGAAGTCCCCTTGCTTCCCATGTCGAGGTCGAGTTGGCTTCAAGGTTTGCGGTATTGGCAGTGCGTCCACAAATTTTGTAAGTTTAGAATTCATCATTCTCCCTCTCTTCATATATCGTTACTCATAAGATATGAGGAATTTGTCATAATGGTGTGGGTGAAGTACCAGGTACATAAACAATTCAGAATTGTTTGTGTACCTGGTACTTGAAAAAGTGTTAAGATAATTGTTAATGGGTGGCAACATTCCTGTGTAACGTCTGTTTAAATTAGGTGGAAGAGAGGGAGTCAATGAATACCTTTTGGAAGATAAATGGTATCAGTGTTCTATACGCATTGGTTATTTTTATACCAATTGAGTTGTTTTTGAATGCGTTACGAATTCAAAGGCTTATGGAATGGGAGTTAACTGTAACGGGTGTAGTGATTGGTATAACTGCATTGACTCTCGTGGTTCTGATTTCCGCTCTTATAATAGTGTTAACCAAAAAGTGGCTGAAACATCGGAAGTCATCATTTTGGTCAGTTCTTCTATGGTTACCCTATTTTGTTTTATTGGTCTTTATATATATTTCTCTATTCCCTCCTATAATCAATCCTGCCGATCAGGGTGGTCCTGGGGATGGAATGATTGTGTTGGTTCTTTTACTCATTTATCCTATTTTCATTGTTTTGCTCAATGCATTAAGTGCCTTTGCAGGCAGAGGTTCAGTAATGAAGTGATCGTATAGCGGGCTTGGTTTTGCAGTATTCAGTCCGCTGGCAAAGGAAAAATCATTTCATTTTAAACGTGATCTCAGCATCTTAAAAACGATTGATGTTGCCATCGTGGATGATGTTTCAGAAGTGGTTTTCCATCCTTACTACTTTTGTTAAACCTTTACCCTTTTATTCAGAATAGTATTAATAGTTGATTTTATTATTCAGACGATTTTGGCGAAAACAGCTCACTGAGTTTCACTGAAGCGCACTGAAGCTCACTGAGTTCACTCAATTAAAGATATTGGATTTGTCAGAAGTTAACACCCTATTATAAACTACAAACAGTCTATAAATGATAAACTGTTAATTCTGATGAATATTTACTAGTTTTCATTACAAAGGAGTTGTTTAAATGTCCACTCAGCGTCGTATTATTGACACAGATATTCATGAGCGCGTTAGCTATTCGGATCTCCTCCCTTATTTAGATGAGCCGTGGAGGGGCTATATAGAGAATAATCACTGGATGCAGGAAAAACATATGCCTTATACTCAGCCAACAGTGGCTGGCGTTGATCGTGCAGATGCTGTAACGCCTGATGGGGGAGCCGCAGGAAGTGATTTAGGTTTTATGCAGCAACAACTGCTTAATGAAAATGGGCACGAATACGGTATCTTAACCGGAGCTCTGGATCCATCTCCATCGTCCATGCACGGTTGGTATGAAATGGCGACTGCTTTAGCAAGCGCTTATAATGACTGGCAAATTGATAATTGGCTGGAAAAAGATGATCGTCTATATGGTTCTGTACATATAGCAGCTCAAGATCCACAACAAGCCGTTCGCGAAATTGAACGAGTCGGTTCTCATCCAAAGATGGTGCAAATATTGCTGCCAATCGATAAAACATCATGGGGAGACCCGTATTATCACCCGATTTATGAAGCAGCTGAGCGTCATAATTTGTCAATTGGGATGCATCATAATGAGCCGCCAACGCATTTCGGAGGATGGCCGCGTTATTTTATCGAGTGGCATACGATGGTGCCAACATCACATATGATTGAGGTTTCAAACATGGTGTTCAACGGTGTGTTCGAGAAATTCCCTAATCTGCATCTTATCATGATTGAGGGAGGATTCACGCACGTCCCGCATTTAATGAAAAAGATGGATCAGCAGTACAAGGAACTTCGTCAAGAGGTACCTTGGGTGAATCGGATGCCAAGTGATATCATGCGGGATCACATCCGCTTTACAACGCAACCTGTTGAGGAAATGAGCCATAAAGAATTTATGCAATATGTGGACCAAATGGGATCTGAAAACATGATCTGCTTTTCAACGGATTATCCGCATTGGGATTATGATTCACCATTTCAGGCACTTCCTAAGCTGGATAAGGAATTGGAAGAAAAGATTTACTCTGAAAATGCAAGGGCTGCTTATCCTAAATTACCGCAAATGCAAGGGAGTGTTACAACATGAGGAAAGTTGTCTGTGAAAAAGAAGATATAGACCCCGGCGATATGAAAAGTGATTCATTAGGTATCATTCCGATCGTTGTGTGTCGCACAAAGGACGGTGAATTTTATGCATTCGCCAATCGTTGTCTGCACCAAGGTGCACCACTATCGGAAGGTGCCCTGCGCGGTGATAATAAACGTACCACGGTTCATGGCAATTATGAGTATATCAAAGAAGGCGAAATTCTTCGCTGCCCGTGGCATGGGCTTGAATATGATGTCAAAAATGGCGGCTGCATGCTGGCCGATCCTGAACAGAAACTGCGCAACTTTGAAGTAACCATCGAGGAGAACAATGTTGTTGTTTATAAATAAGCTTTTGATGATTCATGAGGTGACATATGAAAAAGATGTTCATTAATGGTAAGTGGGTTGAAGCTAATTCTAGTGAAACACGAGCCATTATCAATCCTTACAATCAAGAACCCATTGCAACTGTATCAGAAGGCAGCAGGGGAGATGCAAAATTGGCTATCGAAGCCGCTCAAGGGGCCTTTGACCATGGTGAATGGCCCCATTGGACGGCTCGTGATCGTGGAAAAAAGGTCCATAAAATTGCGGAATTGATTGAACGTGATCATGAGGAATTAGCAGAAATTGAATCACTTGACACGGGTAAAACAGTAATAGAAAGCCGTGAGGACATGGATGATATTGCTAGTGTTTTTCGTTACTTTGCTGAGATAGCAGATAAGGATGGCGGCGACGTTATCGATTCACCTATTCCCGATTCAACAAGCAGAGTCATTCACGAACCTGTTGGGGTTTGCGGACAAATAACACCGTGGAACTATCCGTTGCTTCAGGCCTCATGGAAATTGGCACCAGCACTGGCGGCTGGCAATACACTTGTCATGAAACCAAGCGAAATGACACCACTTACTTCGATTAAAGTATTTGAACTTATGGAGGAATCTGGAATCCCGGTGGGTGTTGTCAATTTGGTTCTTGGTCCTGGATATTCCGTTGGTGATGAGCTTTCTGTTAATGATAACGTTGATCTTATTTCGTTCACGGGCGGCATTGAAACGGGTAAACGAATTATGCAGGCTGCGAGTTCCAATGTTAAAAATTTAGCATTGGAACTGGGCGGCAAAAATCCAAATATTATTTTCGCAGATTCTGATTTTGAAACAGCAGTTGATCAGGCGATGAATGCGGTATTTTTCCATGCTGGACAAATCTGCTCAGCAGGAACCCGCCTGATAGTAGAAGAAAATATTCATGATGAGTTTGTTAATGCACTCGTTGACCGGGTTAGGAATATTAAGCTTGGCAATGCCTTTGAGGAATCAACCCAAATGGGGCCGCTAATTTCTAAGGAACATTTAGCTAAGGTGATCAGTTATGTTGAAAACGGTAAAAATGAAGGTGCCACGATTGCAGTTGGCGGCCAAAAACCTGATGACTCGCAGCTGCAGGATGGGTTTTTCTATTTGCCAACAGTACTGACGGATTGTACGACTGATATGAGCGTTGTGCAGAACGAAGGCTTTGGCCCAGTTATTACAGTGGAGAAATTCTCGACTGAGGAAGAATCGGTCCGCCTTGCCAACGATTCGATTTATGGTCTAGCCGGTGGTGTTTTCACAAACGATATTGCCAAAGCTGAACGCTGTGTTGCAAAAATGCGCATGGGAACTGTTTGGATCAACGATGTGAACCTGTACTTCCCGCAAGCACCATGGGGCGGTTATAAACAGTCAGGAATTGGCCGTGAGCTTGGCAAAAAAGGACTTGAGGAATACCAGGAGACAAAGCATGTTTATCGTAATTTACATCCTTCTCCTGTCAGTTGGTTTTAAAATATAGACTATCACTCTATGGCAGATATGAATACATGACATATAAAATGAGACTTGAAGGTGATCGCAATGACACATAACGAGGGATCAGACTTCGTTTCTGACAAGAGTTATATTTATGCTTGCTCAAGTTCAGAGCTTGAAGAGGGTGACCTGATCGAATGTGAAACAAATACGAAGACAATTGTTGTCGGCCGGGGTGAGGGCACAGTATATGCGTTTGATGGCATATGTACGCACGAACATTCTGAGTTAGTCGATGGTGAATTGGATGGGACTTGTTTAACGTGTCCGCTTCATTTTGCCTGCTTTGATGTTGGTGATGGTTCTGTGCTGGAAGGTCCGGCTGAAGATCCGTTGCAGGTTTATCAAACTCTCGAGGTTGATGGATCTGTATGGATTAACTATGAAGGAGGTGAGTAAGTGTCTGACTCCGATACCATCATGATTCTAGGAGCGGGCATTGCAGGTGTTCATGCCGCCGAAAATTTGCGAAAAGAGGGCCATCAAGGCTCGATTGTTTTGGTGGATCGCGACAATCAGGTGCCTTACGATCGCCCCCCTTTGTCCAAGCAATGGATGACAGGGGAAACTGATGATTCAGGTGTTTTACTACGTCATCCTGACTTCTATGAAGACCGGGATATAGACTTAAAGCTTGGTGAAGAAATAACAAACATAAATCCGGTTCGTAAAACCATCACGACAAAAGATGGTTTTGATTATGAGTGGGATAAGCTTATGATCGCGACAGGATCAAAGTTACGGACATTATCCATAGAAGGCGATTATCTTAAAGGCATTTTTTATTTACGCAGGATGGCAGATGCCCTAGCTATTAAGCAGCATATGCAACATGTGAAAGAAGCCGTTATTATAGGTGCGGGTTTTATTGGAGCTGAAATGGCTTCTTCTTTGAAACAATTAGGAATAGAAGTGACCATTGTAGAAAGATCCGCTTATCCGATGGAAAATATTGTGGGCAGGCAGGTATCAGAATACTTTTTGAATCTACATCGACGTAATGGTGTCGAAGTCATGACAGAAGACTCTGTTGTTCAGTTTAACGGGGATTCAGAAGTTCAGGAAGCCATGACAGCTGGTGGAAGACGAATTCCATGCCAAGCGGTCATGTTGAGTGTAGGCGTAACGCCCAATATGGAGCTGACTCACCCGCAATTGGAAATGGAAAACGGTTATATTGTTAACGAATTTGGTGAAACATCCATCCCTGATATTTATGCGGCGGGGGATTGTACGTCGTGGCCATACCATTCAGGTCCCATCCATGTTGAACATTGGGACCATGCCGTCAATCATGCTAAGACAGTGACGAAGAACATGATTTCTCCGCAGTCGTCACCTTATACGTATACACCGTACTTTTGGTCAGATCAATATGGAAGTCGTTTTCAATATTTTGGACATGCCAAGACATGGTCTCAAATTATTCAGCGCGGATCGATGGAAGCAAACGCGTTCACTTATTTTTATTTAGATGATCAAAATATTATTCAGGCAGCTTTCATTTCTAACCAGGCAAAAAATGCTTTGCCTGTTAGAAGAATGATTAAGCAACAAAGACCTATAGACCCAGAAGATTTAGCAGATGACAGTATATCATTGAAAAAAGTTCAACGGTCCTTAGCATAAATATATGTCTGGAATCAAGTCTTTTTCAGATGTTAAGCGTATTACTTTGAAAAGACAATGAAACAAAGGATAGGACGATTCACCATACTATCTATAGAAAGGATGATAGAAAGACAATGAAATTATTTTCAAAAAGATGGTTTATTCTAATAAGTATTAGTGCGATATTGATGCTAGCTGGATGTCAAAAAGAATCTGGTGAAGCAGAAGGTAATGATACAAATGAAGCAAACAACGACGCAGCTGACCTTGAAAAAATCGTAGGCATTGATCCCGGGTCAGGAACAATGGATATAGCTAAAAAAGCCGTTGAGGGTTATGACTTGGAACTTGATTTAACACCAAGTTCTGAAGGACCTATGTTGGCAACTTTAGATGAAGCCATTGAAAATAAAGAATCGATCGTTGTGACACTTTGGCAGCCACACTGGGCATTTGAAAAATATGACTTGAAGTTCTTGGATGATCCCGAAGGCTTTTTAGGTGAATCCGAAAAAATCCATACATTTGTGAGAGAAGGTCTTGAGGAAGAAAAAACTTCTGCTTATGAATTCTTGGACAACTTTAAATGGGCACCAGAAGATATGAATAAAATTTTATCAAAAACGAAAGATGATGATGTCGAAGCGAGTGATGTAGCTAACGAGTGGGTTAAAAACAATCGCGATAAAGTTGACGACTGGGAAGAGGGTATCGAACCAGTAGAAGATGAGACTGTGGAGTTGGCCTATGTTAATTGGTCGTCAGCAGCCGCTTCAATAAATGTTGTTAAGATCGCTCTTGAAGAATTAGGTTACGACGTTGAATTGAATATGGTTGATATGGGAGTTGCATGGCAATCTCTTGCTGATGGTGGTATTGATGGCATGTTAATGGCTTGGCTCCCTTCAGGTTCGGCTAATTATTTCGAGGAATATAAAGATGAAATTGTAGACTTAGGTCCTAATCTAGAGGGAGCAAAACAAGGATTTGTTGTTCCGGAATACATGGACATTGATAGCATCGAAGAATTACCAACTAAATAAATGATTATAAAAACTACCCGGGTTAGATGATCCGGATAGTTTTTGCTCATTGTTGGAATTGGCCATGTTATTAACCCTATTATACTCGATTGTCGTTTGGTCTATGGTTTACGAATTTTGTGGTGTGAAATTACACCTAACACGCCTTACATGGCATGTTTGATACCTTTTTTCACGAGCAGCCAGTTCGCCGGATAACTTGTTAAAAAACCGAGCATCATGGCCAGCTGCATCATGAACCAGAATACAGCGGTGTTGGGTTCTGGCATGTTAACAAAGAATCCATAATAGGCGAGCGCCATCCATCCGAACATACCGATTTCAAAGCAAATGAGGGACCATGTATCGGCTTTGATCGCGTCTTTAATAGCTTGTCCGGGTTGATCGTGTTTTTGAAAACCCATGCCATAGTATTGAAAGGCAATGCCAAAAATAAAGGCGAGGATAAACTCGACCACATAATCGGTCAGCAGCTCCGAGCCTGCGATCAAAAACCCCGTATAAAACACAAGAGGGGCGCCAATCATGTCACCGAGCGAACAGCCGCTGCTGCAGTGCGTCGTGGAAACAAAGACACTTTGCCAGAACGGTTTGTCGCCGTGTCCATGATGATGCATATCATGGTGGTCACTTCCATGATTATGCTCACCGTGGTCATGGTGCTCCATTTCCTCATGGTTCATTTCTCCCTTGGCTCTCCCAAGCCCGTAATAAGCCCAAATGCCCGCAATGGGAAAATAGAGGCCTGTCAGCGGCCAGACGATATTCATAATGGGCATCATCTTTTGCGGATACCGGATGACATCAATCGTTATAATCAAGGCCTGCAGGGCGCTTAGTGTAATCGAAATCCACGAAATAATCTCCAGCCAGGTCACGATATCTCTCCTTTCGTATGGTATAGCCACTTATTATATTCATGAGTTTGCTATCATTTTAAACATCAAAACGCTATTTTCCTCTTTCTTATTATTGTTATTAACGTCTGAATTATGCAGGTATAAATAGGGGAAAAATGAACGCATCTCAACAAAAAGGTGGTTAATGAGCGTTGACAAAATACCTTAGGGGGTATACAGTGATATGTATCATCTTTCCTGTAAAGGGTTCAGCAAAATGGACCCTTATCTTCAAATAATTTATATACCCCATACGGTATAAGTGACTATTGATGGGGTCCCTATAATAAGGGACTCTCTTATGTGACGGAGGCATATAAATGACGTATAGTTTAGTTGTTATTCTCACCATTTTTTTGATCGGCTTTGTCGGGTCTTTTATTTCCGGGATGGTCGGTATCGGCGGAGCTATTATTAATTTCCCGATGCTGTTATATATACCTGCTGCATTAGGTGTAGCTGATTTCAGCTCGTATGAAGTCTCGGGCATTACGGCTGTGCAGGTGTTGTTTGCTACCATCGGGGGTGTCTGGGCCTATCGGAAAGGCGGCTTTTTAAATAAAACCATCATTGGCTATATGGGCACCAGTATTATAATCGGCAGTCTTGCTGGCGGTTATCTATCCTCTTTCATGTCTGAAGGCGGCGTTAATTTTATATATGGTGTACTGGCATTGCTCGCTGCCATTATGATGTTTATTCCGAATAAAGGCTCAGCTGATAATAAAACCAGTTTTAATCCGGAAAATTTTAAGCGGTGGCTTGCGTCTGCCTTAGCGCTCCTTGTCGGAATTGGCGCTGGTATTGTGGGAGCTGGCGGATCATTTATTCTGGTGCCCATCATGCTGCGCGTCTTGAAACTCCCTGTCCGGATGACGATTGCATCTTCGCTTGCGATTACCTTTATCTCGTCCATAGGCTCGACTGCCGGTAAGATCATGACAGGGCAGGTTGTCCTCATTCCTGCTGTCATAGTGATGATTGCCAGCTTACTTGCATCGCCATTGGGAGCTTATGCCGGCAAGCGGATCAATACAAAGGTATTGCAGGGCATCCTTGCTGTTCTTATTCTGGCAACGGCCGTTAAAATATGGCTGGACTTTTTCCTGTAATTAGGAAAGCGACGTGTTTTTCCGCAGCGGACATAGATGTTGGTGTTGATCCATAATTTAAACACTATATTTATTGGTTCTGATCAATTCATACATAGATTCCTTTTTCCCGAAGATTATCAATGCACGCTTGCAAATAGTCCTGATCGTGTTCTGGATAAATTGTCTCGCCTTCTTGAGTGCCTGTTTTCGTTAATTGCTCATCCTCAAAGGGTGAGCATTTTTTTCCGCGGTAGAGCGGGTCCTCCCATAATGAATCAATATGATAGCCTCTTCGTTTCATTTCATTCATGACCTTCATATGATACTGGTACAATTTATATGGCGAATGGCGGAACACGTAATTAACGGTGCTGTGATTTTTTCCCCAGCCATTTCCTCGCAATGCGCAGCACTCTCGGTGCTGACCGAGCAATTGCTGGCGGGGCAGTTCAGGTAAAAGTTTTTCATGCCATAAGCGCATAGAGAGACCTCCATTAAAGCTGTTTGAGCGTATGCTTGGCTGTTTAAGGCAAATGTTAACACAAGATCGGCTGCTTTGGATGGTAATGAATTGATCTACAGCGGTAAATCGTGGATAATGCGAACAAAGGATAAGAAAAATTATGAAAGGTGGAACCCGTATGAAACGTGTTTTTCGAACGCTGTATTCGCTTCTTTTAGCCGCAGCCGGTGTCCTGCATTTTGTCCATGAACGGGGTTTCCGTAAAATTGTTCCGAAAGCACTGCCTTTTCGCAGGGCTATCGTGCTCATCTCAGGTGTGTTTGAAATCATATTTTCTGTTTTGCTCTGGGTGAAAAAAGGACAGCAGATCACTGGGAAACTCTTAGCATTGTTTATGGTGGCCGTTTTTCCTGCGAATGTGTACATGGCTGTAAAAAGAATTGCCGTCCGCCCGGGAGAACAAGCGAATCCCTGGCTGTTATGGCTGCGTTTACCGCTGCAGCTTCCACTGATTGTCGGAGCATTAAAGCTGGGAAGACGCTAATGGGATATAGAACAATCCGCTCTGCTCAGCACGGCGGGAGTTGTTTGATATCAGCATATTCGATTAATCAGACATGCCGCATCACGCCAAATTTTTGTTTCAGCGTTTGGTAGCGGTAATCAAACACGTCATGCAGTTTCCTTCCGACATTAACCTGATGAACAGCTTGACCGATGACGCCCACGGGCATGGCATAGTTCACGATATCGATGATTTCAACCCCGCCTTCAATGGCTTTAAAGTGATGTTCGTGATGCCAGAAGCGGTAAGGACCGAAGCGCTGTTCATCCACAAAATAGACCTGATCCTGGACCTGCGTGATTTCCGTGACCCAGGTTAACCTGATACCTAAAAGTGGCCGCAAATGATAGGTGGTAATCATACCTGGATAGATGTTTCCTTTCGGCTGGCTCGTCACTGTAAATTGCATCCATGACGGCGTTATATCAGGTAATTTGCCAGGATCTGAAAAGAGTGTCCAAGCTTCTTCCAGAGAAATGGGGAGCTGCTGCTGACGGCGCATTTGATAAATTTTCATTTAAATAACTCCTTTTGAAATGTGAGTAATAACGACTGAATCAGGGGTGATAGCGATGAAGCTCGATCAAATTGACGATAAAAAATTGGTTTTGAAAGCTGCCCAGTCGGTCTGGGCTGCGAATAAGTATTTTGTGTTAGCGTGTGATCAGACGGCTTACCGCGACGTGAGACAATTATTGCGCCCGGACACCCAACGCTTGAATGAAGCCTATACGCTGCTGCAACGGATTGATGCGACGTATCAGTCTACAGCGAGTGAGGCATTGCCTGAACTAGCCAACGCGCTCTATCATGCGGCTGGCTATTTTAAACAGCTGCTGTCCAATGAGCGACGCCAGGCTATTAATGCCTTGATCCGGGATCAGCCTGCTGCAGCATTAGCGGAATTGGAGCGGGAAACGACTAATTACCACGTTGACTACTTATTGTCCTCGCGTCTGTGGCCGAGCCAGCGGGAAAAGCCGTTTAACCATGTGCCTGTGCGTTTAACGTACCAAGGACAGGTTTATGAAGCGTCTGAGCTGCTCTGGCAAGGCGATCACGTGATCAGGCGAACGTAATCTGATTTTCCATTATTTAATGGCTAACGTCAACTAAGTAAACTACATGTAATATCTGAGCTTACAATTTCTGTATAATCTTGGCTCATGATCACTTGAATTCACGCATAACAGTGATGACTTGAAATATATTAATTTAATAATTTACAACAAATTTACATGAATCAATTTCATAATTGCTCTTATTAAAAACGCAAAGACCTGCAGAATTTCTAATGTGTATTTTTTTAAAATTCCTCTAAGCAGCCTGCTGCTGCTTTAAC
>NZ_JBHTGR010000026.1:0-8825 GCF_042666895.1 Lentibacillus kimchii | reverse complement strand
CTGTTTCTTTTGTGATTCAGACATTCTAAAACCTCCCCTCATACTCGCAGCGTAAATGTCGAATCATTTATGTGTCCAGTATAAGGGGTACGGACTACTGTCACCGCCCGAATTTTGTCGAACGATAGAAGCATAAATATTAATTGTTTCGGTCTGCGAATGAAAATACTCATTTTTGTATGCGGTTTTTTCTTTTATGACATTCGTCATCATGACAATGCTATTTTATGCGGTTTATGGATATTTTACTGATTTGATGCTGCAGCCTTTTTAGTCCATCTTAGATCAGAGAAACCAATATAAATTCCACTCGTACTAAGAGGGACAGAAAGGGCTGGTGACAGAGTTGGGAAGAAATAAGCGTATTTGGATGCCAGATGCTTTTTATCACATTGTTTGCCGTGGAAATCGGCGGGATAATCTTTTCTTGGACGATGAAGATATCAAGGTATTTTTTCAGATTATGATTCAAGTGAATAAGAAAACCCCGTTTGTCCTCGCCTCGTACTGCCTCATGACCAATCATTTTCATCTGCAGCTTCGTTCAGGGCAGCATACCGTTTCTAAAGTCATGTCTCTTATTAATAAGCGCTATGCCGATTATTACAATACAAAGTATAAGTTGACCGGGCATGTGTTTGAAAAGCGTTATTATGATAAACTGATTGATTCGAAACTTGGGATGCTGGAGACAAGCCGGTATATTCATCTGAATCCAGTAGAGGCTGGAATGGTGGCTATGCCGGCGCACTATCCCTGGAGCAGTTATCGCTATTACTTATATACGACTGGCCATCGTTTGTTAAATGTGGATGAGGTGCTTGATTGTTTTGCAGGTGATCCTGCGGAAAAGCGGCGAAAGTATCAGGATTTTATGGATCTAACCAAGAAAGAGGTTCTAATAAGGGAAGAGACGATGTGATTGTTCGACAAAAACCGGGAAGTGACAGGCACCGCAACAAAATGGTAATCTAATAGGAAAGGAAGTAAAGGGGTTTGATTGTTGATGAACACGTCTATTCCAGAAATTATTTTGAATGATGGGGTTACGATTCCGGCTATTGGTTTTGGTACATACAAACTGCGTGGCGATGCAGGAGCCAACGCTATAAAAAGTGCCATTGACAATGGCTACCGACTGATTGATACGGCTTATAACTATGAAAATGAGGGTGCTGTCGGAGAGGCTGTTAAAAGATCGCCGGTTCCGCGCCAGGATTTATTTATTACGTCCAAACTGCCTGGTCGCTATCATACCTATGATCTGGCAGTTGAAGCGATTCAGGAATCGTTGTATCGTGCCAATCTGGATTATTATGATTTGTATCTTATTCACTGGCCGAATCCTCAGCAGGACCATTACGTTGAAGCCTGGCAGACATTAATTGAAGCCAGGAAGTGGGGACTTATCAGATCAATAGG
This sequence comes from Lentibacillus kimchii, assembly GCF_042666895.1. Classification (GTDB taxonomy): domain Bacteria; phylum Bacillota; class Bacilli; order Bacillales; family Amphibacillaceae; genus Lentibacillus; species Lentibacillus kimchii. Next base: position 7,403 of record NZ_JBHTGR010000026.1, on the reverse strand, counting down.
TGTATGCAACTTTCTGCCTGAACACCTTGATCGGCTGGAGACTGAAACAGGTGTTAAACCGAGCATCAACCAGATTGAATTGCATCCTTTTTTCAACCAGACAACCGGGCGCGAGTATCATGCGGAACGAGATATTCAAACCCAGTCCTGGAGTCCGCTTGCTAAGGCGAATGATATTTTGACAAATAAAACGCTGCGTGGGATAGCTGAGCGTCATCAAAAAACTGTCTCACAGGTTATTTTACGCTGGCACTATGAGCTCGGGAATATTCCGATTCCTAAGTCGGCTTCTGTGACACGCCAGCGGGAGAATCTCGCCATTTTTGATTTTGCGTTGGACGAACAAGACATAGAGAAGATCGCCATGTTAACCACGCCAGATGGCCGGCTGAACGATCAGAACCCGGATGTATATGAGGAATTTTAGGAGTTTTTTTCAGACGGGCTCTGTCTCCTTTGTCATCATGACGAGGCATCTAAGGACAAATCAGAGACTGAAAACTGATGTTCGACAAAAACCGGGCCGTGACAGGCACCAAAACAAAAACGAGGGGGGATAGGATTGGCTCTACGTTTTAGACGCAGTGTGAAGTTAGGCAAAGGTATTAAGCTTAATGTCAGCAAGGGTGGTGTTGGCATGAGTCTTGGCACCACAGGGCTGCGGCAGTCATTTCATTCAACAGGCCGGGGGACGCAAACGATTGGCATCCCGGGAACAGGCCTATCGTATGTTAAGACGAAGAATCTCTCCGGTAAGCGTTCTTCAAATAATAGCATTTCGCAAATAAGTCAGAACGTGTCACAGAATGAAGCGGCGGTAGCAGAATATAACAACTATGTTCACGCGATCACGCATCTGCATACAAATACGCCGGAAACGACTGACTGGCAAGCGCTGCGTGCTGAATCACCGCCGTTTCAACCGGGAGAAACAGGCCCCGGAGAAGCCGATGCTCAAGCGGATTATCAGGCTTACCAGCCGAATTTCCTGGCTCGTCTCATTAAACCACTGGCGACGAAGCAAAAGAAAGAATTGAAGCAAGCGATCAAACAGGCAAAAAAACAAGATACAGCAGCTTATGAGAAATGGGAAAAATGGCATGATTTAGCGCAAAGGGTTTTGAAAGGCGAAGCAGATGCCTATATCCAAGCGGTCAAGGAGAATCCTGCGTTTGCTGACGTTATTGAGCGCGGCGTTTCCCTGGGCGTGCCGAACGCTCGTGAAGTTGAAGCAGAGCTCCGGGTCAAGCCCAATGATGTTGCTCCAAATAAAAAGGTGACCCTGACAAAAACAAGAAAAGTATCCAAACAGAAAATGGGTAAAAAAGACTATTATAAGATTGTAAAGGATTTTGTCTGCGGCTATGCGCTCTGGGTGTCGCGAGCGTTGTTTGCGAGTCTTCCTATTGAGTCGTGCGTTATCCATGTCACGGCAAATGCGCTGAACACCGCAACAGGCAATCGGCAAAGAAAAGTATTGCTTTCAGTGCGGATTGACGAGCAAATGTTAAATCAGTTGAATTTCGAGCATCTTGATCCATCTGATGCTATGGAAAATTTTGATCATCATATGAATCATTTGAAGACAAAAGGATTCCGGCCTGTCAAACGTCTGACAGTGAAATAACCTGTGAGTTTGAGAAGTTCTGGTGGGTTGATCAGAGCGGTTTAGGTTTTGAGTAGATAGGATTGATAGTTTCATAAATAAGAATAAGCAGACAAGTGTTAATAGAATTTTGACGCTTGTCTGCTTTTTTCGACAAAAACCGGGGGAGTAAACCGGGGAGTGACAGGCACCAAAATTAACGCAATATTATTTATTTAGTAATATTTAATTAGATCATGTTTTATGGTACTGTTAATGTAAGCGTTTACCATAAATGAAAGGGAGATTTGATATGAAAGCTCTCACAAATTTTTTCGACCGCATTGTCCAGCGGTATTTGCCTGATGCGTTTTTATTCGCTATCATTCTTACATTTATTGTATTTCTCATGGGCGTTTTGTTTACCGGAAGTGGGCCTATAGGGATGATTGGAAATTGGGGAGATGGATTCTGGGATCTGCTTGATTTCGCGATGCAGATGTCTCTTATTGTAGCAACTGGCTATATATTGGCTAATACTCCTGTTTTACAAAAAGGGCTGACGAAATTAAGTACTATGGCCAACACCCCTGCTCAAGCAATCATATTAGTAACGTTTGTCGCCTCAATCGCATCATGGTTCAATTATGGATTTGGATTAGTCGCCGGAGGGCTTCTCGCAATATACGTGGCGAGGCGGGTTCCTTCTGTGGACTTTCGTTTGCTGGTGGCCAGTGCTTACAGTGGATTTTTATTGTGGCACGGAGGACTTTCTGCATCCGCTCCTCTATTAGTTGCGACGGAGGGACACTTTCTCGAGGATACAGTCGGCACCATACCAGTTTTAGACACATTGTTCAGTAGTTTCAACCTGTTCATCGTAATTGTTTTGCTGCTTACTCTGCCACTTGTGAATTGGCTGTTGATGCGGAGCCGAGACCCGCTCAGCCAGCCTAACCCCACACTATGGCAAAACAGTAATAATGAACAACAAGAAGAAGAGAAAGAGCAAGCGAAAGAGGTGACACCGGCAACCCGTCTGGAAAATAGCCAAATTATTTCTCTACTGATTGGGCTAATGGGATTTTCCTATATTGTGTATCATTTTGTACAAAATGGTTTTGATTTGAATTTAAATATTGTGATTTTTATATTCCTGTTTTTAGGTATTTTGCTACATCGAACACCTAAGCGATATTTAAATAGTGTTACGGAAGCCGTTAAGAATATCGGTGGTATCGTCATTCAATTCCCATTTTACGCAGGAATTATGGGAATGATGGTTGGATCTGGACTATCTGAGCAAATGTCGGCATTTTTTATTGACATTTCCAATGAGTTCACGTTTCCACTGTTCACCTTTATTAGTTCAGGGATTGTCAATTTCTTTGTTCCATCTGGTGGTGGCCAATGGGCAGTACAGGGGCCAATCATGGTGCCGGCCTCATTAGAAATCGGTGTAAGCACTGCTAAAACAACGATGGCCGTTGCATGGGGAGATGCATGGACGAATATGATTCAGCCATTCTGGGCATTGCCGCTTTTGGCGATCGCTGGATTGAAAGTGCGTGATATAATGGGCTTTTGTGCCATCATTCTTATCTACAGTTTCTTTCCGATCGCCATTGGGTTGTTATTCCTTTAGCAACAAAAAGGTCCTCAAATTTTAAAATAAACGCCCTCTCAGCAATAATGTTGGTCGGGCGTTTTATTTAGTCTGTCGCATTTTGCTTGTCTGCTTATTTCGACAAAAACCGGGCCGTGACAGGCACCTACGTTCTCCGGCTTTTTGAAGTCTGCGCTATGATAATGCCGATGATAATCAGGCCAGATCCGATTAGGATTCCAGTTGATAGATGTTCGCCGAGAATGATGCTAGAAAAGAAAAGGCCGAAAACGGGTACAAGTAAGGTTGAGATGGTGGCCGTGACCATATCGATGAGGCTCAGAACGACAAACCAAGCTGTAAAGCACAAAGCTGAGGCGAGCACGCCAGTAAATAGAATATAGGATATGCTGGTGACATTGAGCACAAGAGGTTCGCCCGACTCAGTAACGAATGCAGCAATTATGATGCCGATTGCGCCGAATGTCATTTGCCACGTGTTGACTTGCAGCTGGGAGGCGTCCCGCAGGTTGCGCCGGTAATAGACGTTGGCAATTCCCCAGGAAATAGCCCCCACAATAATCAGCAGTTCACCTGTCAAGATATCCATTGACTGATTAGTCCAAATATCCCAGCCAAGAATGGTCAGCAGTCCCACTAGGCCGGTGAGAAGCCCCGTTAATTTGGCGGGCGTTAATTTTTCGCCGAGAAATCTAGCGGCGAACAAGCTCGACCACATGGGCATCGAGTATAAGAGCACTGAAGACTTTCCGGCATCAACGAATCTGAGACCGTACATAATAAGAAGATACACAATGGTCGTCTGCAGGATACCTACAACGATGAAATGCTTCCACTGATGTCTTGGGGGCAATCCAGTTCTGGAGAGCCAGATGACGAGAAGCATTGTTACTGCGCCAACACCAAACCGGAATGCGGAAAACGTGAAAGGCCCCATGTAGTTGAGGGAAAGCTTCATGAATACCCAGGCGTATCCCCACAGTAAGATCACCAGGAGAATTAACAGCCATAAGGCCCATCTGTTTTTATGTAAAAAGGTTACAAAGGCATTTTGCTGAAACATAATCCGGCTCTCCTTTTGCTGACTATCGATCTTAAAACTATCATAGCAGGAAATCAAAACAGTTTAAAGACATGACATAGTCGTTCGGGTGCCTGTCAGAGCGACCGAGCGTAGGTCGTAACATATAGCGGGTGGGATGCCCGTCGAGTAAGAGTTAGCCACTCACTCGTAGCGAGTTTTGGATGATAGAAGGTGACTTCTACCATTAAGCGTAAACAGTTAGCTAGTGGGCCGTAAACTACGGTTGAAGGGATTGAGCCCCGAAATACCCAATGAAAGGGCAGATGGTTTTGACAGTCCAGAATGCAACATCTTGATAAGCGACATAGGGCGAGCTTATTAAGACCTTTCCGGGGTCGGTGACCACGGCACGCTAGACATGGATATGTTACGGCAACTCGGGAGATCCTATCGGGTCTTCCTGCGGAAGTAGGGAGTATGGTGTACAAGCGATACAAAGTGAGGAAACCAAATGCCTGATAGGAAGTCGGAGGGCTGCATAGTACCAGTGAAGCCGGGTAATTCCGGTGGAGGAAAGGCAAGCCCCTTATCATTATCTTAATCAGGGAAACATTATCTACACACAGAGGTAGGGAATAATAATGGAAACAAAACTGTTAAGAATCGCAGAATTAGCGAGATCTTATCCTGAGATGCAATTTACATCACTGGCACATTTGTTGGATGAAGCGTCTCTAAAGCAATGTCATCAAGAACTGCCTGATAATAAAGCTACAGGCATCATGGGGGTTACGAAGGAAGAGTACGGTGAGGAATTGAATAACAATGTTGAAAATCTTGTGCGTAGGATGAAGAAGAAAAGCTACCGCCCCCAGCCGGCTAGACGAACCTATATTGATAAAGCTGGCTCAAAGAAGAAACGCCCGCTAGGGATACCAGAGCATGAGGATAAAATTGTGCAGCGTGGATTAGCTAAAATTCTTACTTCAATCTATGAAAGTGACTTCCTCGACTGTTCTTTTGGCTTTAGACCCAAAAGAAATTGTCATGATGCTTTAAAGATTCTGAATGTCTACATTGAACGAAGGCGTACGAACTACATCGTAGATGTCGATATAAAAGGATTCTTTGATAATGTAGATCATAAATGGATGATGGCATTTCTAGAACATCGAATTAAAGATCCCAGTATATTAAGGCTTATAGCCAGATTCTTAAAAGCTGGTTATATGGAGGAGACTAAGCTATACAAAGAATCGTCTGGCACGCCACAGGGTGGTGTTGTATCGCCTATTTTAGCAAATATCTATCTCCATTATGTGTTGGATTTATGGTTTGAGCGTAAGGTGCGTAAAGAATGTAAAGGACAAGCGTACTTAGTACGCTACGCGGATGACTTTGTGTGCTGTTTTCAATACCAACAGGATGCGTACAAGTTCTTTGAAGGCCTCAAACAGAGGCTGGCGAAATTCAATCTTGAAGTTGCAGAGGATAAAACGAATATTATCTCTTTTGGTAGGTTTGCGGAAAAGAAGTGCAGACAAAATGGGAATAGAAAGCCTTCAACGTTTAATTTCCTAGGCTTTACACATTATTGTGGTCAAAGTCGAAAAGGCAAATTTAGAGTTAAACGGAAAACTGACAACAAGAAGATGAGAGCGAAGTTACGTCAAACTAAAATTTGGTTAAAAGAAAACAGAACCAAAGGTGCTGAATTTATTATGGATAAAATTCGCAGGTCACTTATAGGATATTATAATTATTATGGTATTACAGACAACTCACCAGCAGTTGATTTGTTTCGTGACAATATAAGAACATTACTCTTTAAGTGGCTGAATCGAAGAAGTCAGAAGAAATCCTTCACATGGGAGAAATTCGTCTTGTTTCTAAAGAAATTTCCGCTTCCAAGACCAACTGTTAAAGTTAGCATATATCAGCTCAGAGATCATATCAATTATATTCTGTGAAGAATGATAGGTGGAGCCGTGTGCGGGAAAATCGCTCGCACGGTTCTGTGAGGGGAGTGATACACAATCTGCCGTGAGGCAGAAAGGTTCACTCCTACTTGACCGACCCGGTTTTTGTCGAAGATCTTCCGCAGCTGTCACCATCATGTGTGTGGTGATGCTTTCCGCATAGGATTTTAAAGCTGCTTCGTTTAGTTTCGATCGACATGGGTTATATTAAGAGAATCGGTCATTTGTACATTTATGTCAGAAAGGGTGTTCGTATGGAAACGTCTGTTCATGTTTTAGACCGAGTGCAAACGCCCAGAGGCGAATTGCAGCTGCAGCGCCGCGGCAGTCATTATGAAATAATTAATAATGGTATCTTTCTGATGGCAACGTATAATGGCGAATCTGAAAAATATTTGGTTCGGCAAGCGCTGGCGTCTGTAGCCAGTCCGAAACGCGTTGTGATTGGCGGGCTGGGTGTCGGTTTTTCACTGGCAGAAGCTCTGCGTGATTCATCCGTTACCGAGGTGGTTGTTATCGAGATAGAAAATAAAATCATAGAATGGAACCGGACCTATCTTTCCGCCTTTTCGGAGGCGTCATTGGAGGATCCGCGTACGCGTGTTATCCATGATGATATGCTGGAGTGGATGAAGAAGGAGACGGGCCAGTTTGACGTGATTTGCCTGGATATCGATAATGGCCCGGACTGGACCGTGACTGAGCATAATCATGATATGTATCAGCCGGACAGTCTAAGGCAATTGGCCAGTTTGATGCGACCAGGTGGTGCTGTTTCGTTTTGGAGTGCTTCTTCCTCGCCTGACTTTTATCAATTACTTAAGCGCGTTTTTCATCATGTTACGGCATGGAAAGTTTCCCAGAATAAAGGAGACGACGACTGTATATATATCGCTTCTCTTGCTTAGGCACCCCCCTCCAATTTTCAAATGGATCATGAATTTAAGATCTTATCCACCAGTCATAATCTGGAATTTGTTTCCTTTCACCTTCCCTGAACGTGTATAGACAAAGCTATGACCAGTATTTGAAAATGCATCCGAATTTAAAGGGACTCTACCGTAATTGAAACAGGACAGTCCTATTCGACAAAAACCGGGAAGTGACAGTAGTCCGTACCCCTTATACTGGACACATAAATGATTCGACATTTACGCTGCGAGTATGAGGGGAGGTTTTAGAATGTCT
>NZ_JBHTGR010000025.1:0-955 GCF_042666895.1 Lentibacillus kimchii | reverse complement strand
GCTGCCACTTACAGATGGGCCCGCGGCGCATTAGTTAGTTGGTGGGATCAAAGCCTACCAAGGCCACGATGCGTAGCCGACCTGAGAGGGTGATCGGCCACACTGGAACTGAGACACGGTCCAGACTCCTACGGGAGGCAGCAGTAGGGAATCATCCGCAATGGACGAAAGTCTGACGGTGCAACGCCGCGTGAGTGAAGAAGGTCCTTGGATCGTAAAACTCTGTTGTCAGGGAAGAACAGATACTGTTCAAACAGGGCAGTATTTTGACGGTACCTGACCAGAAAGCCCCGGCTAACTACGTGCCAGCAGCCGCGGTAATACGTAGGGGGCAAGCGTTGTCCGGAATTATTGGGCGTAAAGGGCGCGCAGGCGGTCTTTTAAGTCTGATGTGAAAGCCCGCGGCTTAACCGCGGCAGGTCATTGGAAACTGGAGGACTTGAGTACAGAAGAGGAGAGTGGAATTCCACGTGTAGCGGTGAAATGCGTAGAGATGTGGAGGAACACCAGTGGCGAAGGCGACTCTCTGGGCTGTAACTGACGCTGAGGCGCGAAAGCGTGGATAGCGAACAGGATTAGATACCCTGGTAGTCCACGCCGTAAACGTTGAGTGCTAGGTGTTAGGGGGTTTCCGCCCCTTAGTGCTGAAGTTAACGCATTAAGCACTCCGCCTGGGGATTACGGCCGCAAGGCTGAAACTCAAAAGAATTGACGGGGGCCCGCACAAGCGGTGGAGCATGTGGTTTAATTCGAAGCAACGCGGAGAACCTTACCAGGTCTTGACATCCTCTGATGGCGGTAGAGATACCGTGTTCCCTTCGGGGACAGAGTGACAGGTGGTGCATGGTTGTCGTCAGCTCGTGTCGTGAGATGTTGGGTTAAGTCCCGTAACGAGCGCAACCCTTAAGCTTAGTTGCCAGCATTAAGTTGGGCACTCTAAGGTGACTGCCGGTGA
>NZ_JBHTGR010000024.1:0-41269 GCF_042666895.1 Lentibacillus kimchii | reverse complement strand
CTGTGGGTGTGTTTTGGCTAACTCTATTCTACAGGAAAGGGTCTTCCTTTTTCTATGACCATTATTGAGTCATTGCGATTTACACAAACTATTTTACGCTCTCTAGATGATTATAATAATTCAATGACCGTAGCCTTATAAGTACATCCCCTAGAATGCATACTTACATAAAAAACAGCCATACGGTCGTTTCCTACGCCTTCCCATAATACGTAAACTTCTCCAATCCGTCCTCTATCGATGTCTCCGGCTTAAATCCAATCGCCTGATACAGCTTGTCCGTCAATGCATATGTATCCGGCACGTCACCTGCCTTAATAGGTTCATACTCTTTATTAAACTTAACCTCTCGCCCCAATGCTTTGCTCAGCGCTTTCTCCAGCGCACCAATAAATATCATGAGCCGTTCTGGACTATTATTGCCGATGTCGAAGACACGGCTCGGATCGCCATCTTCGGTTCTCTCTCGGCCGGATGACTCAGGAGGCGCTCCACGCCCATGATGATATCGTCGATGTAGGTGAAATCACGGTGAAGGTCGTTCTCAAAATCGCCATTGTTGAAGATCTTGATGGTCTTGCCGGCGTAATATTTATCCGTGAAGTTCAGCCGATAACAAGCTTCAGTAAATTAACCGTTCTTTTCATATGTGAAAAGGAAGGGCTAAATGGGCTGTCTATGACAGCTCATTTTTAATATTATTATTCTTTCAGTAAAAACGGCCATGTCGGCCGTTTTCTCATTTCTTCCCATAATACCCCACATACCACTCCGCAAATGTCTCCAGCCCGTCCTCTATCGACGTCTCCGGCTTAAATCTAATCGCCTGATCAAGCTTATCCGTCGCCGCATAAGTCGCAGGAACATCACCTGGCTTAATCGATTCATATTCCTTATTAAATTCAGCCTCACGCCCTAATGCTTTGCTCAGCGCTTTTTCCAGGGTACTGATAAATGTCATCAGTCGTTCTGGACTGTTGTTGCCGATGTTAAAGACACGGTGCGGATCACTGCCATCCTCATCTCTCTCGGGCGGATGGCTCAGCAAACGCTCCACGCCCATGATGATATCGTCAATGTAGGTGAAATCACGATACAGATCGTTCTCGAAGTCGCCGTTGTTGAAGATCTTGATCGGCTCGCCGGCGAAATACTTGTCCGTGAAGCCGAAATACGCCATGTCCGGACGCCCAAGCGGCCCGTATACCGTGAAGAAGCGCAGTCCTGTGGCCGGAATATCATATAAATGACTGTATGTATGGGCCATCAACTCATTCGACTTCTTTGTGGCAGCATACAGTGACGCCGGGTTGTCCACGAAATCCGTCTCCTCAAACGGCACCTTTTTGTTCGCCCCATAGACCGAACTGGACGAGGCATACACGAGATGCTCCACCGGATAATAGCGGCAAGCCTCCAGCAGATTGTAAAAGCCAATGAGATTGCTCTGGATATAAACATCCGGATGCTCAATCGAATAGCGCACCCCTGCCTGAGCCGCCATATTAGCGACAACATCCGGCTGGTGCTCCGCGAAAATGGCCATCAGCTTATCCTTGTTGGAGATATCTTCTTCGTAAAAAGTGAACCGTTCAAACGGCACAAGCTGATCCAGCCGGGCATGTTTTAAATTCACGTCGTAATAGTCATTGAGATTATCAATCCCAATGACGCGGCAGCCTTCATCCAGCAGTTTTTAGACAGATAGAAGCCAAGCCACCGTGATTAGTCATGTTCAGCGGCCAAACGCTTGATCAGCGCCGTGACATCATCGCCTATATCCGGATCCTTCATCGCAAACTCCAACGTTGTTTGAATAAAGCCAAATTTTTCACCAACGTCATAGCGTTTGCCTGCAAAGTCATAGGCGTAGACGTCCTGTTCCTGATTCAGCATCTGGATGGCATCAGTGAGCTGGATTTCGCCGCCGGCACCGATTTCATGTTTATCAAGATGCTCGAAAATCTTAGGCGTCAAGACGTAGCGGCCCATGATCGCCAAATTAGATGGGGCCTCATCCTGGGCGGGTTTTTCGACGAAGTAATTGACTTTGTAGCGCCGGTCTTCCTTTATATCCGGATCCACGATGCCATAGCGATTCGTTTCCTCATCGGGGACTTGCTGGACGCCGATGACAGAGCTTGCCGTTTGCTCATACTGTTCGATCAGCTGCCTCAGGCCAGGTGTTTCGGATTCGACGATATTATCACCCAGCAGGACAGCGAATGGGTCGTTGCCGATAAATTTCCGTGCGGACCAGACGGCATGTCCCAGTCCTTTTGGTTCTTTTTGCCTGATGTAATGGATATCCACGTCTGATATGTCATTAACTTTTTCGAGCAAATCATACTTTTCTTTTTGCTTTAGTGTGTATTCAAGTTCAAAGTTGCGGTCGAAATGGTCTTCAATCGCGCGTTTATGTTTGCCGGTGACGATAATAATATCCTCGATGCCTGATTCAATCGCTTCCTCGACGATGTATTGGATCGTCGGTTTATCCACGATCGGAAGCATTTCTTTCGGCATGGCTTTTGTTGCCGGCAAAAAACGTGTGCCCAGACCGGCTGCAGGGATAATAGCTTTCTTAACAGTAGCCAAACGATAACCTCCTCTAAGTCTACAATTCTTGTATAGTCTTCCTAGTATTTTTGTGTTGATCCGCTGCATGAGCGCGTTCGTTAACGCGTCCGGCATAAATTTTCTCATAAACGTCGTCGGAATGCATTTCATCGTCATTGGGCATTCCCCTATATAGTGGCTGCAGACTATTTATCGGCGAATGCGTTTTGCCCAATGCTGCTAGTCACAAATAGGGTAACAGCTTTCACAATCGCAAGCAATTCGCTGGCAGGTTTTTTGTTAAACGTGCAAGATTAATAGTACGAGAGCATCAGCAAGCATGACGTTGAGCAAACGATCTCCCCTGCATTGGAGTAATCGTACCAGGTTGGTCATGCTGTGGCATGCTCCCGCTCATTTTATTTAAACAAACCGAGAAATGACTTTTTCTTGATGGACTCAGGCGGCAGGCGGTTAACCGTTTGGCCGGCCACCAGCAGCTCGCAATTTCCGAGAAGGCCGCCGCGACGTCCGCGCCGTGCTCCTTGTCCAGCACCGCATACGCTTCCTGCAGGCAAAATCCGCGCGATGTCGTGTTATGCGCATCTGAGGCAATGAAATGCGACAGATTGGCGTTGATCAGCTGATTGGCGTATTTTTGCCGTTTTTTACCAAAATGTCCGGACAGGCAGGCAGCTGTCACCTGTGAGAGCGCGCCGTGTTTAACCAAATCCTGCAGTTCGTCTGGACGCTCCATAAGTTCGCGATTACGCTCGGGATGCACGATCACAGGGATGTAGCCCTGCACTTGTAAATCGAAAAACAATTGCTTGCTATAGCGCGGCACATGACCGGACGGTAATTCGACAAAGACATAGCTCGTCGTCTGATTCAGCGGCATAATGTCACCGGTCAGGAGCCTGTCCGCCATTTCACCGTGTATCCGCGACTCCTGCCCCGGCAAAACCGTGAGCGGTATCCCTTCCTGGGCCAGCATCTCATTAAAATCGCGGACATAGCCGGCGATCGTCTGTGGCCGTCGTCAATCCCCGGTAATATATGGCTGTGTATATCTATCATTCTATCACATCCTGCGGTGCGTGGTGCCAGGTACATAAACAATTCGCATTATTTATGTACCTGGCACCAAAAAATTTCAAAATTCTTTGTTGACTTTTTATTATAACAGATGTATTGTGGTAGTTAATAACAAAACGGAAGCAATATATTCTTATCCAGAGAGGTGGAGGGACTGGCCCTTGGAAGCCTCAGCATCGGTCTGTGACTGTGCTAATTCCAGAAGGCGTGCGGCGCTTAAGATAAGAAGAGCAAATGATCGTATTCAAGTCTCTTCTTAATTGAAGAGACTTTTTTAGTATCCTATTTGTTTTGCTTTCCGCTTTCATTTAAGGGGTGATGATCACGATGGTTAATTCGCTAATTGAGGCGTTCAATGTTTTAAAGCAGAAAAAATGGATTGATCTGACACATGCATTTGGGCCGGATTCACCGCATTTTTCCGCATTTAACGCGGCTGAATTTGAGACGCTGTTCGATCATGATGATGGCTTTTTTGCGCAAGCGTTCACCGTTCCGGGACAGTACGGAACACATATCGACGCGCCAATCCATTTTGTACCGGGGGATCAGCGTTATGTGCATGAGCTGGAGCTCCAGGAACTGGTGCTGCCGCTCATTGTGATTGATCAGTCAGCGGCGGCCGCGCGCAACCCTGACTTTACATTGAGCATCGACGATATCCGGGCATTTGAACAAGAACACGGTGAGATTGAGCCTGGTTCGTTTGTCGCGCTCCGAACTGACTGGAGCAAGCGCTGGCCAGAGCAGGATGCCTTTGAGAACAAAGATGACGCGGGCAATAGCCATATGCCGGGCTGGTCCGTTGAGGCGCTGCAGTTTTTATTCGAACAGCGCCATATTAAAGCCATCGGTCACGAGACATTTGATACCGATTCGGCTGCAGATTTCCGGAAGAATGGCGCACTTGTCGCCGAATACTACGTGCTGAATCAGGATACGTTTCAAGTGGAAGTGATGACCAATCTTGATCAGGTTCCGGCAAAAGGCGCCGTCATCTTTAATATCGTACCCAAAACCAAAGGAGCGTCCGGTTTTCCGGTACGGTCATTTGCCATTTTGCCTTAGAGAAGTATCTTTATGAGGAGGCTTAACTATGACGAACGTCACAACGAAAGCACCATTTTCAGCTGATCAGGTGGGAAGCCTGCTGCGGCCCGACCGCCTGCACGAGGCAAGAGATAATTTTGAGCAAGGCACCATTTCCGCTGAGAAGCTGCGCAGCGTTGAGAATGAGGAGATTGAACGGGCGGTTGATAAACAGCTGGAGACAGGTTTGCCAGCTGTTACGGACGGGGAATTTCGCCGCCGATTTTTCAATTTTGATTTCATGGAAAACTTGAACGGGTTTGAGGCCTATATTCCGGAGCAAGGCGCTGATTTTAATGGTGAAAAGGTGGAAAAACACGGTATCCGGAACACCGGTGAGATTTCGTTTAATCCGGATCATCCTTTTGTACAAGATTTAAAAGATCTGATAGCCATTGTCGACGGGCGTGCTGAAGTTAAATTCACCCTCCCGAGTCCGAATCTGTTCTTTAATGACGGTACGCGGAATCCTGCCATATATCCGGATCTGGAGAGCTATGCAGATGATCTGATCAAGACGTATCAGAAGGCGATTCAGACATTTTATGATGCCGGGCTCCGCTATCTGCAGCTTGACGATGTCTATATATCGGGACTGGCGGCAGACTATGTCCCATGGAATGCGGATCCAGGCGAGCAGCGTGGCGCGTTGATTGATCTGGCTGTTCGAGTGCTGAATGAGAGTCTCGCCTATAAGCCGGACGACTTAACCGTGACCGTTCATATGTGCCGCGGCAACTACCGCTCATCATGGGCCTATGAAGGCGGCAGCTACGACCGGATCGCACCCAACGTTTTTGCCGAAGCCAACGTCGATGGATTCTTCCTGGAATACGATGATGAGCGCTCCGGTGGTTTTGAACCGCTGGCCTACATTCCGGAAGGCGGCCCGCGCGTCATCCTTGGGCTGGTCACCTCTAAATCGGGCGAGCTGGAAAACCGCCAAGACGTGATCGCTCAAGTGCATGAGGCAGCCCGCTACGTGCCGCTCGAGCAACTGGGATTAAGCCCGCAGTGCGGATTCGCCTCTACCCATCACGGAAACAAACTGACCGAAGAACAACAATGGGCTAAACTGGCCTTTGTCGCCGATACCGCGAAAGAAATCTGGAGAGATGCTGCTAACAAGTAACAAGTGCCAGGTACATACACAATTGTAAATATTCGGAACAGTGTATGTACCTGGCACCTAAGAAGCTAGTTTCTTGCCGTTCTGTAATAGGTTATAAAAGATAAAAGCCAGTAAAAGTACGATTGGTGTGATTATCACTTTCCATAGAAGCCAATCTTCCACCATGGTCAATCCCATTCGGTGCATCAGAATGTGAATAGACGCCATAATAAACACATGTGACACATAAATACCCACTGCCTTCGCACCGATTTTAGCCATAACGGAACCCTTTCCCATCTGATTATGTTTGATAACCAGCAAAAATAGTACGATCACCAATGGAATAGTTGAGATAAAATAATTTTCTGCTTTGCCGTCGTACACTTGTAATGTGATAAATCCCTCCAGTATTTGCACGCATGAAAGAATGCCAAGCCAAATAACAGCAGAACGGGTCGGCATCTTTCGCGCAAAGCTGGCGAAGACTGGATACTTGGCCATCATGCCGCCAAGCGTTACATAAAATAACGCAAAAAAGATACCGTCTCGCGTGTTAAAGGGTATATCGAAAAGAAACGAATAGGACTGACCAAATAAACCGATTAGATGCAGTCCGATACTCACAACGAATAATACCCGTATTAATCGCATTTGAATGAACAGGAATAAAATAAGTATCGCCCATATAAGTGCTGGCAAAAACCATAAATGATAGACTGGCCAGCCGTCGCCAAGGTATATAAAGCTCCATAGGCTGAAATGGTCGATATAATTTGTAAACATATTCCATAATGCAGCACTGTTTTTTTCTGTCTCAATAAAATTGACAGCTAGCTCAAACAGAAAATAAAAGATAAACCATGCTAGATACAGCTTGATCAGTTTACGAATATATTTTTTAGCATACTGAACCTGTTCCGCATTTTTATTGTCTCGCTGAATTGTGTTCAGCTTCTGTACAAATAAATAGCCTGATGCTGCAAAGAAAAAAGGCACCGCAAATCGTGCCAATGTGTTAATGATAAAGTTAGCATCATCACCATCTATTATGCCAAGATGAGCACCCTGAACTGCTTTCGTGTGGATGGCCACCACAAAAAGAATGGCAAAGCCCTTCACATAGTCAATCATGTTGTTACGTTCCATTGTTTCTCCCTCTAATGTATATCGGATGAGTCATCTGTATTATCTTGAGTCCTTTGTTAGCTTTTGCTTCGCTATAGGGCTTTAATCGAATAATATTTAACGACCGGCATTCTATCATGAAAATACAGCATGTACCGTTACAAAAACATTAAAAATATATAACACCATTTAGGGATGATGCGTGCACGGCTTAATGAGCAGGCTATAAATTATGTACAGCAAGAAGGCTGTTTCACCTTCTTAGCTGTTTTTTTACTTTTACCTGGGATAGATCATTACGGCTTCTTATAGGGTGGTGTTTTCCATCTTTCATGGTTAAGTCATCT
This sequence comes from Lentibacillus kimchii, assembly GCF_042666895.1. GTDB lineage: Bacteria > Bacillota > Bacilli > Bacillales > Amphibacillaceae > Lentibacillus > Lentibacillus kimchii. The sequence continues at coordinate 33,937 of NZ_JBHTGR010000024.1, read as the reverse complement.
AATTCGCTTACAGCAGACTCAAATTCGCTGTTAGACATTTGGTTTGTAGCTAAAAGTGAGCATAGCATGGCATACGCAATCGGCGTTGTATCAACATTAACGTCGACATCGACATTTGAATTACCACTATAGTCAATTGAGGATTGCTGGTCATTTGTGACATCTATTGGTCTTACATTGTCTTGAGCATGTTCCAATATACTCCCCCCTTATGAGAAGCAGTAGTGAGGTAATAAATAACCCCACTACTACCGATTAATGGCAGTCGTTGCGTTTGTAGCGATGATTTTTACGTTTGCGGTGATGATGGTTTTTACATTTGTCTTGATGATGGTTTTGATGGTTTTTACGTTTATTATCATCTGTATTAACATCAACATAAGAATTACCACTTCTCGTGATCCTGGCACTATTAAACTTGCGATTTCTGCTCTTTAAGTCACTGTCGTTATCGACATGATGGTTATTATCACAGTCACAATCAGCGTTTGATTGCGAAAAAGCAAACTTCTGGTTCCCGTCCTGATCAAACTTTTTCTTCCACATATATTTTCCCTCCTTTATTTTCAATATACGTTACTATATTCATGAGCAGCTTTAATGAGCTGGCTCTTGTCTTAAACAATTCGCCGGTTTTTTTGTTTGCTATGATACGAGTCACATCCATTAACAGCATGCGCTGTCTCTAAATTAAAAAAGCCTGTCTACTCTAAGACAGGCGATTCACTCAATGCAATAGAGATCACTGTTTTTATCAACCACAGCCAGCAAGGGCCTAATTGAATACCGAAAAGTTTTAAGATATTGGCATATATCAGACCACCCGTTACAAAATAAGTGGCAAGTACAACCATAAACCTTGATCAAACGTTTGATCAAAGTACTAAAATTCCGTCATGCCCTGGTTCAGGCATTCAAGGGGATTATTTTGAGGTTGTATGCATCAGTCGTCGTTCTCGTTTATTATGTTTGATTTAGCAATAAGCACGGAATGATCTGTGTCGTTCTTCCTGCGTTCGTCATGCGTATGGGTGAAATCGCATGCCGTTCGAACGGCCGAGAGTCCCGGTGACAGAAAAAGCACGCGAGGACGCTGAAAAACGCGCGAACACCTAGAGGCCTGTCACGACCCGAATTTATAACTACTCTCCTGTTAGGTGACAGGTACATAAACAAAACAATTTTTCTATATAAAATGACTCAAATCCTGCCATCCATCACAACAAAAAAGGGATGCTAAACCATACGTGATTGGCATCCCTCATGAAACTATCCGGATTTCAGGAACGTTTACGGAACAAGCTAATGACTGCCAACAAAATGGCGACAGCGCTAAGGGTGATCGGCAGCCAGTTGCTGCCGCCTGACGTTGTACTCGCTTCATCGGTATTGTCGTCAGCTTGGGTCGCGTCACTCGAATCATTGTCATCACTATGCTGAGCGGTCGCGTCACCTGACACAACCTTGGTGACGGGAGCTGGCTCGTCTGAATCAGGGCCGCCGTCCCATTCCACGACGGAGCCGTCTTCATACGTTTGGTAGGCGTTCCAGCTCACGTCAGTCGGCTCGCTGGGGTTGGTCACGACCATATTGAATTCGGTAAATTCATTGGGGCCAACACCACCATCCGTTGCTTCCCAGGTAACGGATGTAATAACGTCATCGTCGTCTTTTTCCAGTTCATAATCCCAGCCTTCTTTCGGCATGACACTAACCAGATCAGCCTCTTCCGGAACGTCCAGTTCTAATTTGGTTGTATTCATATCCTTTTCGACTGGAACACGCACAGTGTATTTCGCCCAAGCGTCGGTTGAGCTCTTTTCCGGGTGGAGTGTCACGTGGGCACTTGCAGCGGGTGCTGTCAGAAACAGTGCCAGTAATACCACGAGTGGTGCGATCCATTTTTTATGTGTCATATCATTACCTCCATAAGTGTATTTGTTTTAATCTCCTTGACCAGCCATATAGACGTCATCTTCCCATTTGACTTTCTCATGATCCGAGTATGTCGCTGTCATTTCCAAATGCCATGTGCCGGACATCGAAAATGGCAGCTCGGCCGTGTAGTTTCCTTCATCATTTTCTTCAGCCTTTATGTCATCCGAACCCATGTCATGCTGCGGCATGGTGACTTTTGCCTCGACGCTTTCGGGCTGTTCGCCGTCCAATTCGGGAATCGACGCGGTCATGGTCCGGTCGCCTGTCTGCAGCTCATCAATATGGATCTCAGCTTCTTGATTATCGGTCACTAAGGTTTCATCATACGTTTCGACCGAAATCGGATAAGCAATCTGGCTCAGCCATACGCCTAGTATCATAACAGCCAGACCGACCAGCCATTCTGTCCGGACCAAACGTCTGGTTGTGAACGTTTGTCTTTTTCGCCATTTCAAAGTTTGGTATAAGGCCAAGCCTCCCATAACCATAGTTAATAAAACTTTCGCGATGACGACGCCGCTCCATGTTTTCCAGTCGGTGAACACAGCTGTGATACCGGTCTGGAGATAGACCATAACCACACCTGATATAACAACCAGTGCAGAAGCCGCGATCATCTTGTAAACAAAGAATGGTCTGAACGCTTGCCAGTCAACCGACGTTTTCTGCCGCTTTTCTGAAATAACCAGCAACATCACATAAGCTAAGGCACCCAGCCATAAAGCCATGGCCAATAGATGAAAGATACGCGGAATGAGAGCTATAATCGGATCCTTCATGCCCCATACATGGCCGCCAAACGCGAGTGTCACCGCCAGCAGGAGCCAGAGTGCCAAATACCAGCCGCGCTCCATGCCTGGAATAACCAGCAGAATCAGGAAAAGCAGCTGCGCGAAGAGCATCAGGATAAACGGAAATTGCCCTAACAGTTCCCATCTGCCGTTCAGGATCACTTGGATGATGCCCGGCGGAAGTGACAGACTATAGGTGACGAGTTCCGCCATCGTCCCGAGGAACAGGAGAGTGGCTCCGATATAGCGCCGTTTGCTCCAGAGCACATCAATTCCGGGAAAACCTTTTCGTTCCGCCAGCCACGCAAACCAGAACAGACCAGCACCGAGCAGAATGAGCACTTCGGGGATGATTCGTGAGGCGATGAGCGTCCCTTCCGTCCCATTGCTTTCATCAACCGTATTGACGCCGCTTTCGGTTGCCTCACCAACCGAAAAGGCATATGTACCACTAACGGGATGCCCGTCGGCCGAGACAGCGTCCCAGTTAACCGTGTATGTCCCGTTGTCCAGTTCCGGGAGCGAAAATGTCAGTTTAGGTGATTTTTCCTCCTCATTATCAGGATTGCCTGTGAAAACGGGCTGGGCGTTAACATCATAAACGTTGACCATAGCCAGATCGTGCTCGACCGGTTCGTTAAAGCGCAGCATCAGCTCCGATGGCGGTTTGTCTGCCACCACGTCCTCCGCAGGCTCCATTTCCACCAAAGTGGCATGCGCCTCGGCGGCGGGCGTGTAGGACAATAGTATGAAAAATGCCATGAACAGGACGATCAGGTTGGCTAAATGAGACTTTTTGGCGTACAGCCTCCTCAAGTCGACGCGATCTGTCATATCCACCGCTCCTTTGTTGTACTCTTGATGTTACTCATCGTTATCGCTTCCATCTTCGTTTTCATGCTTCTTGTCCTCTTTAGCTTTGTCGACATCTTCTTCAGTCGCATCCCCGACAGCGATATAGCGTTTCGGCATGGTGTGCAGATCGCGCGCTGATGTATGAGCATATACTTCGTAGACACCGTCATCGTCGAAAGATACGTCTGTTGTATAGGTCCCGTCTTCATTATTGTCGCCTTTTACGAATGTGCTGTTATCTTTGTCACCCTTCTTCCAGTATTCAAATCTCATCTCCTCGGCATCCGTTACTTTGCTATCGCCATAGGTAACGTTGGCTTTTAATTCAAAGGTTTTATCGACATCTACTGTCTTAGGCGGCTCAAAATCGACCTTCAGCATTTTGACGTCATCCATATCGACTGATTCATTATCATCGTCGTCGCCGCACGATGCCAACAGTGCCAAAGGTATTAGCAATAGAACGAGCGAAAGTTTATTGTTCATAGTTTAACCCTCCCATTAATAACTTCATTTTAGTCATCATCACAGCACTCGGAATGCTCAAACATTTGCTGATAGACCGTGTCCATGGCTTCGCGGAAACCATAAACGGTTCCACCAAATCCGTTAACAAATTTCCTGGCATCCGCTCCGTTAGCGAATGTGAGAACTTGTGGCTGACAACAGGCAACGTTCAACGTCGTATCCATGACAAACCAGGTTAGCGAAGCACTGATGGTTGTATTCAGGAAAAAATCATAGCAAATCGCATGGGATACCTCTTGACCCAACTGACGATGCCTCAGCAAGCCGCAATGCGCGCAGCAAGCCGATTCAATCTCGCCGCCGGGCAGAATTAAATGATAGACCATGTTCGAACGATTCGGTTTGTAACAATAGACACAATTGTTCGGATCACTTAATGTTTGATAATTCTTTTCGATAAGTGACATGCCGCCCGAAAATTTGCTGATCAGGCCTTCCTCAACCAAAGGATTAAGATCACGATGAATAGTCATTTCAGAAACGTTAAATCGCTCACTCAGCTCACTAATCCTTAGTGTCTTGTTCATCTGAATCAGTTGTTTAATCTGTTCCTGCCTCTCAATCGGAAACACCTCGTCGCCTCCTTCGTTTGCCTTGCTTTAGGATCACTATAGCCAATATAACACGTCAAAATACCAATATGTGTGACATAAATGTTAAAATTTATTATATATAACATGATTTAACATTGGAGGGGTGCCTGTCACGACCCGAAGTTTGTCGAACTTCGTTTACGCTCCTGTTGAAATGAATGCGTATCATGCAGAAAGTCATGATTTACTTGAAAAAATACCCTTACATCCTAACAAGCCAAAAAGTTAGCTAACCATTGTCACATCGTTTATATTAACGCGGAAGAAAAAAGTAACTGCTACCTATCTTTAAAGGAAAACAGTTACTTTTTATTTAAAAACTGCTCATCTGTTAAACGATCGCCCAAAGCGACGATGCGCTCGTTGATGCACGCCAGCATATTAATAGAATTTTTGCTCGGTATTCACCTTTTTCATTATCCGAGAATTCTGCTATTCCTTGCTTTTGTATGTCAGTCTTATGATCCCACCGCTTTTTTCCTTCCGGCTGGGTATCATCCAGTTTTGGATCCTTTGTAATGCCGGTTTGGTCAAAATCTTCATCTTGAGATAGCATATGTGTCAACGCTCCTGACCCAGATTCATCTGTATTAAATATACCTGCATTCAAACGTTTGCCATCTTTTAACAACCACACTTGATAAGTTTCTGTACCTTCCAGCTTAGGCAATCCATCGACTTGAACTATCAGCTTTTTAGTGTTGTTGTGCTGCACAACATACGCATAACCGTCCGTTTCGTGCATTTGGCTGTTAGCGGGTCTCAAATGGAGCGACGTCATAATTTCAGCTTGCTGGCTGCTTGCACTTTACTGTTGGATTCCTGACTGTATATTGACATATGTCAAAATGGTCGCAACTGCAAACAAAAGAATAACAAGACCCGATGTCAATGGCGTAAACGGTAAGCATGCAGAACTGACTTTCTGGGTCTTGAAACAGAATCCCTTTCCGTTCAGGAGGATCCCAAATTCCTCCTTTCATCATGGCTTGAATGAAGTCGGGAATAAGGCCTGCCAGTACATAGAGCAATGTGCTTTTGCTAGGAGGTTGTCTCTCTCTATATACTGCAAATGAAGGTCACTGCAACCGGCGTATGAAATAGTACTCATGATTCCCACCGCACTTTTTGAGTGGACAGCACAATTTCATAACTATTTAAACTGTCCGATGTCTTGCAAATGCTGCATCAGCGTAATTTCCTTTTTTGCTTGAATCGAATCTGGTTTCATTAACTTAGCCATCACGTCTGCATCCTGATGATCACCTTTAGCATGGGTCTTTTCAGCGTTCCCTACCTAAAACTCCTGTTTCGGCATGGCGTGACTGTCCCGGGCTGTTGTGTGTGCAATAACCTTATAAGTACCCTTGTCATTAAAAGTATGTTTCAGTGCATAAATGCCTTTCCCTTTATTTTCAGGTTCAAACTTTTCCGATGTATCCTGATTTTCGCCCTTCCAAATTTCAAATTGGACCTCATCTGCGTCAGCAACGTTTTCGTCACCTTTTGTTACTTTTGTTTTAATGGTTCCTTCTTTTCCAGTGTGGAAGGCATCTGCTTTTGTTAAAAATTCTACTTCTAATGGCTTTAAAGACTCTTCTGCTTCCTCATCATTTTTAGAATTGTTTGCGTTATCATCATTGGTACTACTGCAAGCTGCCAGAAACATAAGTGAACATGCAGTGATTAATACGAGTAATCTTTTCATTGGTTAGTCACCTTTCGAATTTAATATTTTCACATGGTCAACTATTTTGTCATAAGGCACATCCGAATAGCCGTCATACTGTTTAACAATGGTGCCCTGCTGATTAACCAGAAAAAACCTTGTTCCATGTGAGACTTGATCTGATCCTTTCGGTGGCTTTCCAACGGCAGATTTAAATGATGATTCGGAAAGATCCTTCACATAATCAAAACCGTAATCACCCAAAAAAGACCAATTTGATAAATCCCCTCCACGTGATGAAATATATTTTTTCCGTATGTCTTGTGTATCACGCTCCGGGTCAACACTAAATGAAACCACTTCAACCGAAGCATTAGCTTCATTCAATTTTTCCTGGAGTTTCGCCATGTTGGCTGTCATTGGCGGACACACTGTCGTACAGCCTGTGAAGATAAAGTCAGCAATCCAAACTTTCCCCTTAAGATCAGCTAATGAAACGGTATCTCCACCCTGATCCGTCGCTTCAAACTTTTGGACATCCCAGTCCAGCTTGTCGGAGATTGTCTTTTCACTGCTGCATGCCGAGCCTATTATGATTAGTAACAGATAAGTTGTAAATAATAGTATTCGTTTCAATCTTACCCGCCTCCTTAACTCGCCTTTTTTAATATGAATCTCTCTGACATATTTGTCACAATCGCACACAGTAAGCAGAATCACCTGTATATTCTCAACCGCATAACTTGTTTGTTATTGTATAACACATTACATCATAAACTAACATCGATAATATAGTTTATTGAATAATTATTCAATAACATTTATGTGAAAACTCTATGACATTTCCTGTTATAACAAGTAATAAGCAGGTTATTGCTTCCTGTTACCACTAGTGTTATACTATGATATGATTAAACATTTTATAATATTTTAAATTTTTATATAAATATTATAAAAAGGGATTCTTTAACATACTTTATAATTTCAGAAAAAGATTAAAGGAGGAGATTTGTATTTGATTGAATACTTTCAATTATTGCTGGGCGATCAATTGGAATGGGGATATCCTCTGTTGGGGTTCCTTTGTTGTATAGCCATTTCATATGTTTTTCTGGTAAAACGCTATACGCAACTGAAATTGAGGAACATGAAGCCCCTTCTTTTTCTTGTTGGTTTAGGATTATTATACATCACAGCCGGCAGCCCTTTGGCAGATATTAGTCAACTATCATTAAGTTTACACATGACACAAATGAGCGTCCTTTATTTTCTAATCCCACCTATTCTTTTCTTAGGTATCCCCGATCAACTGTTTAACCATGTGTCTCAAGTTCTTAAATCGAATAGAATCAGCAAGCTTTTCTTTGCCCCTAAGATAGCGCTTTATGTTTTTGCTGCATTATTCTTTATGTACCACCTTCCATTTGTAATAACGATTCTTTCAAAAAGTGCACCAATACACAGTGGCTATATATTCGTTTTATTCCTGTTATCTTTGGGGATGTGGTGGCCTATCGCAGCCCCAGATTCTAATCAGCGGCTTTGCAGAAGCGAAATGAAACGTTATGCCTTTTTAAGCGGGATTATTCTAATGCCGGCATGCTTATGGCTGATCCTATTGGCCGTTATTGATATGGGAAACAGTTCTTCTATTAGTCAAACCACTGCTCCATACTGCTCCCCTTCACAAGCCGATTCATTCAGCTTGCTACCTTTCCCCTTTAACACAAAATTTGATCAATTGATGGCAGGAATCGTTATGTTAGGGTTGCACAAAACAGGATTGATGGTGACATTTAAGTTAGGGGACAAATTCAGACCTTCCGCCCCAAGCTCATAACAGAAGCGATCCACATTTTTGCAGTCTGCTCAGCTAGACTGCTTTTTTATATGTTCTAAATGTATTTTATTTAAAATACAATACAGTACAGTGTTTAAAAAGGTGGTACTAAGATGGAAGAAACCAATTACCTGGTAATCTCAGGAATGCATTGTGCTGCTTGTTCTGCAAGAATTGAGAAAGTCGTTTCTAAGATAGATGGGGTAGCCGAAATAAACGTTAATTTAACAACTGAAAAGGGCCGTGTCACACTTAACACAAATCAGACAAGCATGGCAGCTATCATCAGTAAAATTAATAAAATTGGTTTTGAAGCTAAGGAAATCGATAAAAGGGACAACCAATCGAATCATCAAAAACAAAAGGAAATCAAAATTCTTCAATGGAAGTTTATAGTTTCGGCATTACTCACTTTTCCATTAGCCTGGGCCATGTTTGCACATTTTAACTGGGCTTCTTCTATGTATGTGCCAACGTTATTGACCAACCCGTTTTTTCAGCTTGCCATCACGATTCCCATCCAGTTTATAATAGGATTTCCATTTTATGAAAGGGCCTGGAAAGCCATAAAAGGCGGCAGCGCCAACATGGATGTTTTAGTTGTATTAAGTACATCAGCAGCTTTCTTCTATAGTCACTATATAACGTTTGTGTCTTTTTCTGTGCCGTCCCCAGGACATCCGACATTATATTTCGAAACAAGTGCTTTTATTATTACATTTATTCTATTGGGTAAGTTATTGGAAGCAAAAACGAAATTGCGGACGACTGAGGCTGTCAAAAAACTTTACCAATTACAAACCAAAACAGCAACATTATATAAAGATGGACAGGAATTTAAAGCGCCTGTTGATCAACTATCACCAGGTAATATCCTTATCGTTAGGCCCGGTGAAAAGGTTCCAATCGATGGACGAGTCATCAAAGGGAATTCCACGATTGATGAGTCTCTTTTAACCGGTGAAAGTATACCAGTAGAAAAAAACGCTGATAAATCAGTGTATGCAGGAACTGTCAATCAAAATGGTCTGCTAACCATAGAGATTACAAAGCGAAATTCAGAGACGGTTTTATCGCAAATCATTGATGTTGTAGAGGAGGCACAAGCTTCCAAAGCACCTATACAGCAAATAGCCGATAGAGTCACAGGCGTTTTCGTACCAATTGTTATCGTCATCGCATGTATGCCATTAGTAGCATGGTATACAGATTTTCTGGAGATGCCGTTTAACGAAGCTCTGGAAAAAGTCATTGCTGTTTTAATCGTAGCGTGTCCATGTGCCCTCGGTCTGGCCACACCAACATCCATTATGATTGGAAGCGGACGGGCTGCGCAGTTAGGAATCCTATTTAAGGAGGGGAAGCATTTAGAATTATTAGGTAACTGCAAAACCTTAATTCTAGATAAAACAGGGACTCTTACCAAGGGATTCCCTCACATAACAGACATTTACGTTGACCATTTCAGCGAAAATGCATTTTTGGAAACAATCGCTGCGGTCGAAAATGATATCGAGCATCCTGTAGCAAAAGCCATTGTCAATAAGGCAAAAGCGAAAATGCATGCGATTCCTAAAGCATCTCAAGTGGTCACTCTCCCGGGTTATGGTGTACAGGCTTATGTACACGGAAAAAAAGTAAAAATTGCTAACGCCAGGTACTTTATAAAAAACGATCATCCCCTCCCGCAAAAAGCATACCAGCTGATGACACAGATGGAGGCAGAAGGAAAAACAGTCATGATAGCATTTATCAATTCCCGTTTTGCCGGAATAGTAGCTGTTGCAGATGACATGAAGACTTCTTCCGCGACTGCCATTTCCCGTTTAAAACAACTGGGATTCGATATAAGCATGCTGACAGGTGATAATACAAGTGCAAGCAAGGTCATTGCGAAAAAAGCGGGTATAGATAACTATCAAGCAGAGGTATCTCCACAAGATAAAGCGGCTAGTATCACGCAATTACAGCAAAACGGCAGTACTGTTCTAATGGCAGGTGATGGCATTAATGATGCTCCTTCCCTTGCTGTTTCTGATGTCGGAGCAGTCATTGGGACGGGATCAGATATTGCAATTGAATCCGGAGATGTCACGATTATCAAAGGTGATTTGAATCGACTGGTTGATGCTATCCTGATCAGTAAAAAAACAATGCGGAATATAAAGCAAAACCTGTTTTGGGCGTTTCTATACAATATTATCATGATACCCTTTGCCATGATTGGTGTGCTAGCTCCTTGGCTCGCCGGAGCAGCCATGGCTTTAAGTTCGGTGTCCGTTGTTTTAAATGCGCTCAGACTAAAAACTGTCCCACTCTGAAAAACATAGGACAGTTCCTGTGTTTCTTTTTCTGTAAACACAGGAACTGCGTGCCTGGCACGACCCGAAGTTTGTCGAAACTCAATGGGATAGAGCAATCTTGATATGGGCTAGGTGGTGTTCTTCGTGCCAGGCCAGTTTCGCGACTTTGGTGGCAACGGTTGTCTCGCCCTTTCCCCGGAGTGTAAAAGCCCGGTCAAGCTGGTCTTCTGTTAAACGGGATCCTAACGCGACGATGCGTTCGTTGATACCTTCCAGCATGTTAAGCGAACTGTCGACAGGCAGCTCCGTATCCGGCTGAACAGCCCACTTTTCCTGGTCAAAATCAGGGACGGTTGGATTGTCATCGGTCAGCGCCATTTTCAAACGCTGATACATGTTCAGCTGCGAATCGGCAATGTGATGGACAAGCTGACGAACGTTCCAGCTACCCTCACGGTATGTTTTCGCTAATTCCTCGTCACTTAAGGAGCCAGCAGTCTCTCTTAGTCTGCTCGTGTACGTTTTGATTTCATTCAGCCATTCCTCAATATGTTCTAATGACACTGTTTCAGGAACTTGCAATTCCCCAATTGGAAATCTGACACTCATTTATATCACCTCGGAAGAATTTTGTTCACCTCATATTATTATAACATAGCATATAATTGTTCCAGAGAATGATCCGTGCCAGTATCCATGCCTTGCAAATAGCCAATACTGTGCCGGTACATTATATCCAGCAGGTGCCTGTCACGCCCGGATAATATGGACGTTTATCATTTCTGACAATAACCATAAAAATAACCCCTCATGCACTTTAGCAAATATGTGAGGGATTATTTCTCTGGTAACCACAGTCTAAATGGTAGTATTTAATGATACTTTTATATTACTGATGTTAAAATATGCGGTGACTAATTAAACCGTGCTATCGAAGCTTGATCCATTTTCATACGGCTTTAACAATGCATAGATGGATCGCATGAACGGAAGCGTCAAACCTTTTTCTTTCGCCATATTCAGTGCACCGCCATGAAGATTCTCGACCTCAATTGGCTTTCCTTTTTGCAAATCCTATAACGCCTCCCCTGACTGATCCCTAGTCAATCAGTCAATCGTTTCAATCCGTATAGGTATTTCTGTGATAGGCTTTGATTGTATCTATTATAGATGTTCGAACGCCTCATCAAATAATAGTCAAATTCCATCAATTATCTTAGCTTGATAGACGCTGTTCCTGACCTACTTGGTTTTCTTTTTCATTATAAATCGTTTTATCAAGGTTATTTGTTATTTTCCCTGTCAACACACCTGATAACATACCGCCGCTAACATTTAATGCTGTACGCGCCATATCAATAAGCGGTTCTATCGAAATAAGCAGCCCGACAATAGCGATAGGCAGATTCAGCGTTGATAAGACGATAATCGAAGCAAAGGTTGCTCCACCGCCAACTCCTGCAACACCAAATGATCCTATAGCCACAACAATCAGTAACATCGCAATAAATCCAGGCGTGAAAGGATCAATACCTGCTTCAGGTGCAACCATAACCGCTAACATGGCAGGATATATGCCAGCACATCCGTTTTGTCCAATCGTGACACTAAAAGCTCCGGCTATATCGGCAACACCATTTGAAACGCCGAAATTTTTCTTTTGTGTTTCGATATTAAGAGGTAAGGTCCCCGCACTGGAACGAGACGAGAATCCCATTATGAGTGCTGGCATTCCTTTTCGAATGTACGTCATTGGATTTAAGCCCGCAAAACGAATGATCAGCATATGAACGAGGAACATAAGAATGATGGCCAAATACGACGCGATAATAAATAACCCCAGATTCACAAATGTCGATATATCACTTGTCGCAGCCTTATTGGCTATTAATCCAAGAATGCCATATGGCGTCAGACGCAATACGATCGTTACAACTCTCATCACAATATGAAAAATGGATTCAATCCCTGCCCCGAATTTTTCTGCTTGATCGGGCTGCTTTCTTCTAATACCCATATACGCTATGCCAACTATAATTGAAAATATAACAACGGCAATGACTGACGTACTTCTTTCCCCAGCAAAATCGTAAAATATATTATTGGGAACCATATCCACAATCATTTCCGGCAGTGATCTATCCTCTATATCGCCTGCCCTATCTTCAATGCCTGCGATAGCTTCTGCTTCTTCATCACCTTTTGTAAATTCAAGACCTTTTAGTTCAAAAATACCAGCAGACGCAACACCTATTGCCCCTGCTATGATAACTGTTCCAACTAAGACACCTACGGATATGCCACTAATTTTTCCAAAGCCTTTTGTGAATTTAGAACTCGTAAAGGCTCGCAAAAGCGAAAAGAAAACAATAGGCATGACTAACATTTGCAATAAGGATACGAAGCCATTACCAGCGATATTAACCCAATCCATGGCACTGGTAACGATGTCTGAAGTCGGTCCATACAAAAGCTGGACAATAAGCCCGAAAACGATACCAACGACTAACGCGAGTAAAACGCGTTTTCCAAATGAAACATGCTTCCTTTGCATTTTGAACAAGCCGTAACAAATGAGCAAGAATACGGCAAGAATGATCAAAACGTGAAATACCGCCACTATTAAGTCCCCCTCATGAACAATCATTCACTCTCAGATTCCAAATCTTTTGTCTGTACCTGCTAAATGATTCAGCGAAAAATCAACAGTTAATACAAGCACAAAAACCTTCGATCCACCATCCCTTCTTTTCCGATCATTTTACTTGGAATTAAACGATGACTTGATTATAGCTTACGCCTTGCCCCTTGTAAAGACATTTCTGATAATAACCATAAAAATAATCCCTCATGCACCTTAGCAGGTGCATGAGGGATTATTTGATGTTTGCTAGTAGCCCGATCATCCACCATTTTTTCAATGGAGGCCTTATCAAAAATGAATGATCTATGTCCTCATTACATAAACGTATGCACCCCAGGGCCATAAGGCATGCCTGTGAAATAGAAGATGGCCAGTAATATAATCCAGCTGATGAGAAATGCGATCGAATAAGGCAGCATCAAGGAAATATATGTTCCAATGTTCGCCTTGTTATCATATCGCTGCATAAACGACAGCACAATAATCATATAAGGATACAGCGGTGTCACGATGTTCATGGACGAGTCGGCCACACGATAGGCGATTTGCGTAAATGCAGGGTGATAGCCCAGCTGCATAAACATCGGCACAAATATGGGTCCTTCAATCGACCATTTAGCTGATCCGGAGGTAATGAATAAGTTCATGATAGCGGTGAAAATAATATAGCCGACCACAAGTCCAAAACCGGTGAAGTTGATGGATTCCAGGAAATTGGCACCATGAACAGCCACCCAAACGCCCATGTTCGACCAGGAAAAGAATTCAACAAACTGCGCAATGGCAAATGCGAGCACGATAAAATTCGTCATATCCTTCATCGCCTCGCCCATGTAGTGACTCACGTCTTTGCTTTTCTGGATCTTCCCGACTGTCATGCCAAACGTGACCCCCATGATCACGAAAAGGAAAAAGATCAGCGGAACAATCCCGTCGAGAAACGGCGAGTTGGTAATACTTCCATTCTCCCCGCGGAGCGGACTGTCATGCGGAATAAGCGAAACAAAAATGATCGCCGCATAAACTAAAGCCGCTATCAGCGCGAGGACGATCCCTCTTTTGGCATGAGGCAATTCTTCCTCCTCTTCCTCTTCAGCTGCGTCACCGTCATACGTTCCCAGTCTCGGCTCAATAACGCGCGACGTCACTAATCCGCCGACAACCGTCAATACAAGAGTCGAAAAGATGTTAAAAAACCAATTGTCTGCCGGTGTCACGACAAAAGACTCGTTCACAATTGAAGCTGCTTCCGTTGTTAGACCAGACAATACCGCGTCGGTCCCTGCTATCGCCAAATTGGCCGTAAATCCCGCACCGGCACCGGCAAAACCAGCTGCCAGTCCCGCGAGCGGATGACGTCCGACCTTATAGAAGACAAGCGCACCCAGGGGCGGTATCAGCACATTGGCGGCATCTGCAGCAAGATTACCCATAATGCCAACAAAGACAAGCAAATACGTCAGCAAGGCGCCCGGTGCTTTCATGATGGTCTTGCGGATGGCGTAATCAAGCATGCCAACCTTTTCCGCGAGTCCAATCCCCAACATCATGACGATAACAATGCCAAGCGGCGCAAAACCGGTAAAGTTATCAATCATGGAGGTGAGAATAAATTGCAGACCTTCTCCGGAAAGAAGGCTTTTGACCGGTTCTTCCTCGCCCGTACCGGGATGAACGACGGACGCATCGAATAAATTGAAGACAAAGGAAACAAACAGCATTAATACAGCTAGTATGACAAATATGATAAACGGATCCGGAAGTTTGTTGCCAACCCGTTCGATCGCATCCAGAATTTTTTGGAAGAAACTTGTTCGTTTTTTCATCACCTTCTCCCCCTTTTTTTCACTATAACCCTTTTTCCCTATCATTTTACTATGATTTTGGCCTGATTTTAGCTTACTTCTCGCTTCCTGTAAAGACAAGATTCCTTCATAAGTTGTTCCTGTCAGAAACCCGAGTAATGGCTATTTTGGGTATAGGATCCTTGTTTCTATCCTTCCAGATCAGACATATTTTAAAAATACACCGTTAGTCAGAATTATATAAAAAACAGTTGGCAAAGGATGGGTAACGTGCTACAATACAGTTTAAATCTTACTAAATTTATAGGAATTATGAGGTTAAAGGAGTGAAGGTCATCGATGGATCTGCAGATTGATAGGCTTACGAAGCAGTTTGAACAGAAAAAGAAACCGCCGCTGACCGTGCTTGATGATATTAACCTGACGATTGAAGAAGGGTCTTTTGTTTCGATTCTTGGACCATCGGGATGTGGAAAATCAACGCTATTATCCCTGGTCGCCGGTCTCAAGCATCCATCATCCGGAACGATAGCCTTAGATAGCAATCCCATTACCGGACCACACCCAAATCGGGGTGTCGTTTTTCAGGAACCAGCCCTGTTTCCTTGGTTGAATGTCCGGGATAATGTCCGATTTCCGCTGAGAAAAACGATGCCGAAACAAGAACAGCTCGAACGTGTGCAGGAATATTTACAAATGGTGCAGCTGAGTGGTTTTCTGGATCATTTTCCGCATGAATTGTCCGGTGGTATGCAGCAGCGCGTAGCCATCGCCCGGGTGCTTGCTATGGACCCGCAAATAATGCTCATGGATGAACCATTTGGTGCGTTAGATGAACAAACAAGGATTGTTCTGCAGGACTGGGTTGAATGGATTTGGCAAAAAACAGGCAAGACGGTTTTATTTATAACGCACAGCATTCGTGAGGCGGTTAAATTATCTGACCGGATCATTATGTTGGGTGCACGGCCAGGCACCGTTATGGCAGATAAGCGGGTTGAACTGACCCGTCCAAGAAACCAAGAAGATATGGCAGCATTAGAAACAGAGATTTCGAGTTTATTAAAAAGTGAAATCAATACCGTTATGAAAGAGGCGTTGTCCGATGCGAGTCATCATTAAACGTCTCGTGTTCTTTCTGATGCTGCTCGTGTTATGGGAAGTGATTGTGCTGATCGGTATTTGGCCTGAATCCATGATTCCAAGCCCTTATGCAGTCTATCAGTCGCTTTATTCAGGTTTTGCGGATATGACGCTTGTTTATGATCTGTTGGCGAGCTTCCGTCATTTATTGATCGGCCTTGTGATATCGATTGCGATAGGAACGGGTTTAGGGTTGTTACTAGCAACCGTGAAAACAGTCGATGAAACATTGGGCACCATGATACTCGCTTTACAAAGTGTGCCGAGTATTGTGTGGGTACCGCTTGCGATTATTTGGTTCGGATTTGGTGAGACCTCCATTATTTTCGTCGTGGTCATCGGGGGAACGTTTGTGATGACGATGAATATGCGCACAGGGGTCAAAAATGTTGATCCGATGTATTTAGAGGCTGCCCGCACCATGGGATCTAACGGGGCAGATCTGTTCCGGCGCGTGATCTTTCCGGCAGCGATCCCGCATGCGGTTACCGGTGTGCGCCTTGCTTGGGCGTTCAGCTGGCGTGCCTTAATGGCAGCTGAACTGATGAGTTCCGGTCCGGGTCTTGGCTACACCCTTTCTTACGCGTCGGATTTTAATAATATGAGTCTCGTTATCGGGATTATTATCATCATAGGGGTGATTGGGTCAGTTGTTGATCAATTAGTCTTTCACCGGGTTGAAGAAAAGATCCTGACACGCTGGGGAATGATGAGCGAAGTATCTTAAAAAGAGGGGAGTTTTTAAACGTGAAAAAACAACTACTGGGAGTCGCTGTGATCGGTTTGACTCTGGTTTTGGCAGCCTGCGGCGATGATTCAACAGCCTCAGGTTCAGAAGAGGCTGAACAAACAGTGACAATTGGCTATTTTCCGAATCTCAATCATGCGCCTGCTATGATTGCCAAAGAAAAGAACATTTATGAAGACCACTTAGGTGATGATGTCAATGTGGACTATCAGACATTTCCGGATGGTTCCGAATTCATGACAGCTCTTGCAGCTGGTGAAATCGAAGGCGGCCTTGTCGGACCAGGTCCGGCTATGAACAATTATATTTCCGGTGTGGATGTTGAAATGATCGCGGCATCATCAACCGGAGGGACGGTCATTGTTTCCCGTGATGGCAGTAACATTCAGACGGCGCAGGATATTGACTCAGATACGTTCATCTCGCCGCGTGTCGGCTGCACGCACGATGTTCAGTTTGAGACGTATATGAAAGATTTAGGCGTGACATCAGAACGAACAGGTGGCACGATGAATCATGTCACGGGAAAGCCGGCTCAATATACGACGATGTTTGAAAATAATGATGTCGATGTTGCGACAGCACCGGAGCCATGGGGATCTGTTTTAGAATCCAAAAAAAATGCGAATGTCGTGATTGATTCTGATGACATCTCTTTCGGAGAGACGCTTCCGGCTGCAGTCTTTGTAACAAGTTCCGAGCTGTCAGACAATGATCCAGAACTGGTGCAAAGTCTGATTGATGCACATCAGGAATCAATTGATTATACAAATGACCATACCGATGAGGCAATTGATATGACGATTAATGCTATAGATGATATCACCGGCCAAAAACTCGAGCGCGATGTTATGGAAAGCGCATGGGAACGCATAGACTTTGAATCCGACATTAATGCTAATACCATCCAGGCATTCGGCGATTCATCCTATGACCTGCAATTCCTCAAAGAACAACCAGACTTCAGTGACCTCGTCAACAAACAATTTATTGACTAGATGCTAGGCACATGAACGTGATTTCAATTGACCATACGTTACAGCAGCTGGATTATTTTTGATATGAAGCTAACGTCCCTTGCCTATTTCATATATAATCCAGCTGATTTTATAATTAATGTTTGTTTTTC
Source organism: Lentibacillus kimchii (assembly GCF_042666895.1). Lineage (GTDB taxonomy): Bacteria > Bacillota > Bacilli > Bacillales > Amphibacillaceae > Lentibacillus > Lentibacillus kimchii. Next base: position 15,951 of record NZ_JBHTGR010000024.1, on the reverse strand, counting down.
ATGAGTTCATCATGGTCAATCATTCGCGGAGGCTCTTCCAGCCATCCATGGTCGATCATTAACTCGCCTCCATCATTAACATACTTCCCGATCTCTGCCATTAATCGGCTGTAAAGAGCGGGGAGATCACGTCTCAGCGAGGTGGATGCACTGGTTCCATAATAGGCAAACCCAATTGAATTTGTCACTAACGTTTGGAACATCATTAATTTTTCTGAGAAAGGGGCGACAGTCGAGTCCGTTACAGGATCGTTCCATGGTGCAGACGCAGGGAGATCATTTTCTTGTAACGTTTGGGTAAAGGTTTGTACATGCTTGGAGGCTATATCACGGCCACGCTTTAGATAATCCTGCACTTTTTTCGAATGGGCTGTTTGCGCATATCCCGTTAATAAATGAGACCCCAGTGAATTTCGCTGTATATTGGCATACAGGTTTCCGATTTCTAATGCGGTCAATGGCCTTTGTTCCCCAAACCACCCGGCCATAAAGCTTTCCTGGTTAACAAAACTAGCTTGATCCGGCGTATCGATATAAGGCGCACGAACATAAATACCCTTGGCTAATAAAACATCAAGCGATTGATCGTAGAGCCGAGAGGATTCATTCAGGGCTTCAGAGAGATAATTCCGAACATCCTGACGTGCACTATGGGCGATGGCTTGCGCATACATTTGCATTCCCATTTGCGCTGTTTGCTTCACATTATTTAGCATAAATTCATCGGAAAATAAACGAGGCGCATTTAAATCGACATCCTGGTCGGAAAACCCAATGGGAACTGGGCGGTTATCGGATTGGAATAAAGCGGCGACCTTGGGAATGTGCGCCTGAGAAAGATCTAAAGCTTGCTGGATGACGGGGCGGATATCTGGATCCTCAACGGTTTGCAAAAAGTAGCTCAAAGTACGGATAGACATACTATCCTGCATATAGCCTATCCAAAGCTGGGAATGTTCGGCAGATGTCAATTTCGTATTGTGGTTTGTTTCCATGATAAATTCCCTCCAGAATGATTCGTTAAAGCTATTTTTTACACTTATGAAGGAAATATTCGTTTAATTTAGAAGGGAAGCCTGGACAAATTCCCATTTCCAGCGCAGATAGCACAAGAAAATGGGAATTCTGATGTTTTCGATTCTAAACCTCATTGTATGTCACTATAGTTCAATTACTTTTCATTGTAATATTGCAAATCATTGTTTTTGGGTCTGTTTGTAAAGAAAATCCGAATGGCTTCGATAATCACCCAAATCGTAAAGATTAGAATAAGGGCTCCCAAACCAGCCAATAACGGATCGAGGCTTTCACTGCCGCCAATGCCCATCCAGTCAAAGAGGAGCTGCCGCGTCATGGCATAGATCGTCATAATCAGCATGAATCCCATCGGAATCAGGGCGGGCAAGGCATTTCGTCCTTTATTGATTAACCAGATGGAAACGAGCATGAGCGTAATTCCGGCCAAAAGCTGGTTCACCGTCCCGAACAGCGGCCAGAGCAGATAGCCACCTGAGCCAAATCCCTTGGGTCCCTGTGGAATCAAGGCCAGTGCCGCACCTAATACAACCGCGATAGAGGTCGCAACATGCGCATTCGTTAAGGACGGAATCTTATAGTCATAACCGAGTTCTGCAATGATATAGCGTGTTAGTCTGACGGCAGTATCAAGGCTTGTCGCGGCAAAGCTGACAACCATAATCGATACAATCGTCTCGGCCAATCCCGGCGGAATGCCAACACCCGTTGCCAATGCACCAGCACCGCTGACGAAGTTATCCAGCCCAATACCATTGGCTGTATTAAAATCCGTATAAGCAGAGAGGAATTCACCTTCGGAACCGAATCCTGTAATGACCGCAATAATGGTAACTAAGGCTAAGGCTCCTTCACCAATAGCGCCTAAATAACCCACAAAGCGGGCGTCTGGCTCTTTATTTAATTGTTTGGCTGTCGTGCCTGATCCGACCAGGCTGTGAAAGCCGGAAATCGCACCGCAGGCAATCGTGACAAAGAGCAGCGGAAACCAAGGGGTGCTCACATCGCCATTCATTGCGGGCGCCTGGATGTTTGGCTGTGAGAAAAACAAGCCTAAATATAAAATCGCCAAACCGACCACCAGCTGATAGGAATTAATCAAATCCCTCGGCTGCAATAATTTCCAAACCGGCATGGTCGAAGCAATATAGACATAGACCATCAAGACCACAATCCAGATTAAGAATGCCATTGAATGCCCGGTCAACCCAAAGGCCACGTCGTTATCCGCACCACCGAAATAGCTGATTAAGTCAATTTGGAGTGCAGGCACATAGTTCGCCACTATGGCGGCCCCGTACATCACCAAAAGCGCGATCAGCGACGGCACGAGCATGCTGCCTTTTTTCTTGTAAACGGAGACGCCGATCCAGACCGCTATAGGCATTTGAATGAAAATCGCGAGCACGCTGGATGGAAAGCCGACGAAAAGATTGGCGATCACCCAGGAAAAAACCGCAATGACCATAATCAATAGAATTAAGATAATAAATAAAAACAGCACCTTAGCCCGTTGTCCGATCAAACGCTGAGCAATTGTTCCCACCGATTGACCTTTGTGCCGCGCTGATAGAACGATTCCACCCATATCGTGCACGCCGGCCGCAAAAATCGTTCCGACAACTACCCACAGCAGTGCCGGGAGCCAGCCCCAGAACACTGCAACGGCAGGACCAACGATCGGGGCAGCCCCCGCAATCGAGGTGAAATGATGACCCCACAAGACAAATTTGTTCGTGGGGACATGATCGGCCCCGTCTTCGAATTCATGCGCTGGTGTTTTAAACTTAGGATCCAGTTTATAAATTTTCGTCGCAATGAATTTAGAATAATAGCGATAACCTACAAAAAATGCAATAAATCCAAATGCTGCCAGCCATATCGCATTCATAAAAACGCCTCCTCCTGTAAGTATTCATTACTTTTTAAGATATATCAAAATAGTTTAAAATAACTGACATTTTTAAAGTAATAGTCTAATTATAGTTCTTATCTTAAAATTTTGTCAACTTGTACAGGAGGTATTATCGACTCGATTTAAATAATTAACAGGATGATTGACTCAAGATCCACTCTCAACGTGATCAGTCACCATTTGCTCTAGACATTGAAATAAATAGTCAATCTCTGCAAATGAATTATAATGAATCATACTGATACGGACAGCCGACCCGTTAAATCGTTTTGCTAAATGCTTAACGACGGCGTTATGAAAATTGCCTGTGCGTGCTTCGATACCAAAGCCATCTAATTTTTCGCCGATTTCTTCTGGCCGCCAGCCTTCTAAATTAAACGAAAAAACCGGCACTCTGGACGCCAATTTATCTCTGGACCATTCGCCATACAACTCAACATGAGGCAGTTTTTCCAATTGCTCTAAAAAGTAATCCGACAGCATTTGTTCATATTCCTTCACCCAATACATAGCACTGTATAACGCCTGCCGCTTCGGACTCACATCTGGAGATAACGGGATTTCCTGCTCCGAAAGGCCATTTCTCAGGGCATCATTGTAGAGCTGAGACAGATAATCCATAGCACCTTTAAAACCTAAAATCCCCTCATGATTCTGAGTGCCAATTTCAAATGCTGTCGCATCATGCGTTAAGCTATCTCGCATTCTATAGCCATCAAGCCGGTCCAGATGATCCCTGTTAAAGTAGCAGAATCCTAAGTGGGGGCCGAATATTTTGTAACTGGAGAAAGCAGCGAAATCAACATCCGCATCCTTAATTGCTGTCGGAAGATGAGGTACTTGCTGCACAGCATCTGCAATGACAAGAGCACCCGCTTCATGCGCCATTTTCGTTATTTTCTTCATATCAAAAATGGTGCCTGTCGCATTCGATACCCAGCCTGCCGCAACGATTTTCGGCGCTAATGTCAATAACTCTCCGAATTGTTCATAATCCAGATTGCCATGACTGTCCGGCTGCCAGACATGAACATGAACACCCTTATCAGTCAGTGCCTGCCACGGGTCAATATTACTCCAGTGTCCCGTATCCGTTACGATGACATGGTCGCCCGCATCAAGATCCTGACCCAGTTCATAGCCTAGCATTTGAAAAAAGGTTGAGGCATTTAAGCCGATAGCTATCTCCGTATGATCCTTAGCTCCTATAAAGTCAGCAGCCAACTGACGCGCCTCCACAATTTTCTGCGACATCCATTCTTCCCGCTTAAAAATGGTTCCTTTCTGAGCATTATGGTTTATGAGGAAATTCGTGATGTTATCGATTACATAATTAGAAACTTGTGTACCAGCTGAATTATCGAAATAAGACAGTTTGTTTTGATCCACGTCATCGGACAACGCCGGAAAATACTGTCTTGCATTTTCAAATGTTGTTACAAGGTTTTTTGAATTCATAAATTATTTCCTCCTTTTCCCTCCATCATACCACACGCATGCCACTCACTGAGTCGATAAACAAATGTTTACCACAGTGAGTAAGTTGGGTATATACCCTGTGAAACACATTTTAAAGACAATACTGTACCAACCTGTGCTGCGGATTGGTACGGTATTGCCGTGAAAATAGATTTTTACACAAAAGGAGCTATCATGATTATGCGCGATAATCTGAAGCATTATATAAACGGGGAATGGGTTGAATCGACTGGTTCACAGACGATGGAGGTTATGAACCCAGCGACGGAAGAAGTTATGGGCCATATCAGCGCTGGTACAAAAGAAGACTTGGATAAGGCTGTTAAAGCAGCACGCAGCGCCTTCCCTTCATTTGCCCAGACATCCCGTGAGTATCGCATTGAGTTGTTAGAGAAAATTGCTGATGAGTATACCAAGCGCAAGGATGAGCTGATCGAAGTCATGACCGAAGAGCTTGGCGCGCCGCTTAAAGTATCGGAAAACGTTCATTTTATGATGGGCTATTCCCACTTTAAACAGGCAGCTGAGGAACTGCGGAACTTCTCCTTTAGTGAGAAACGTGAGAAATCAACCATCATGAAAGAGCCTATCGGTGTCAGCGGACTGATCACCCCTTGGAACTTCCCGACCAACCAGACGTCGACTAAAATCGCAAGTGCGTTTGCGGCCGGAAGCACTGTCGTCTTAAAACCAGCAGAAATCACGCCATATGCTGCGATGATTCTGGCTGAGATCTTTGAAGCGGCAGGCCTGCCAAAAGGCGTCTTCAACCTGGTCAATGGCACGGGTCAAGAAGTTGGCAATGCCATCAGTTCACATCCCGATATCGATTTCGTCTCGTATACAGGCTCAGGTATCGCCGGCAGCAAAGTGATGGAGAACGCAGCAAAAGATATCAAGAAAGTCGCACTCGAATTGGGCGGCAAGTCACCGCTGATTGTGCTGGATGATGCGGATATTAAAGAAGCAGCCGGCATCGCGGTATCCAATATCACGATGAACACCGGACAAGTCTGCACAGCCGCTACCCGCGTGCTTGTGCCGAAAAACATGAAAGCATCATTTGAAGCAGAAATGAAAGAACAAGTGGCTCAACTGGCCGTTGGCGATCCACAACAGGATAACCAGATCGGACCGCTCGTTGCGAAAAAACAACAGGACCGCGTCCAAAGCTATATTCAGAAAGGCATCGATGAAGGCGCCACAGTCCTCGCAGGCGGAACCGGCAACCCTGAAGGCGTGAGCAAGGGCTATTTCGCCAAACCGACCGTCTTCACCGATGTAAGCAATGATATGACCATTGCGCAGGAAGAAATCTTTGGCCCGGTTACCACCATCATCACCTATGAGTCGCTTGATGATGCTATTGAGATCGCGAACGACACGGTTTATGGCCTGGCTGGTTATGTCGCAGGCAAGGATCCAGAGGCTCTAAGAAAAGCAGCCACCGGTATCCGCGCCGGCCAAATCACGGTCAATGCGGCACCATCGGACTATTCAGCGCCATTCGGCGGCTTCAAACAATCCGGTATCGGCCGCGAATGGGGCGATTTCGGCATTGAAGAATACCTTGAACCTAAGGCTATCATGGGCATGCCCGAATAAAAACATGTGAAACTATAAATAAAAAACGCCTTTATGCCGATCAAAGCATAAAGGCGTTTTTTATGATCAGATGTTAAAAAGATTGAATGGTTTTCTCATAAAAACGACATTATTGCAGATATTATAACTGTTAAAGTATTTAAACGTTAAGGAGGTACTATAATGAAAAAAGGTTTATTGGTCATGCTGGTGCTGGGAATCGCTCTGTTTCTTGCAGCTTGCGGCGGTGGCGACAGCGGCAATGACGATAGTGGCAGCAGTGACAGTAATGGATCCGAAAAAACACAAGAAAATAGTGGTGATTCAAGTGAAGCATCCGGCAACTCATTGGATATAGCAGCAACCAACTGGAAATTTGATCAAGACGAATACACGGTATCTGCGGGTGAGCCGGTCGACATCTCGCTGACAAGCAAGGAAGGCAATCACGGCCTAGCCATTGATAAATTTGACGTGAACATAAAAGGTGAGGGTAAGGCAAGCTTCACACCTGAAGAACCAGGCGAGTATACCATGTACTGCAGTGTCCCGTGTGGTAAAGGACACTCAGATATGAAATCAACATTGGTTGTTGAATAACTCATTGAATTCAAGAAGCTGTTCTAAAAGAATAGCTTCTTTTTTTGCATAACCACGCTGCTAAAAAAACATTTATTTTATGCAGTTATGCGCCGCCTTAAAAAACATCGCACAAAACATGCCCTGAAGCTATATAGGCTTCAGGGCATCTTTTCATTAGGCTTTCAGCAATTTAGCGTTAATCGCAACAACAATGGTGCTCAGGCTCATTAATACAGCTCCAACGGCGGGGCTGAGGATAATGCCAATCGGCGCTAATACACCAGCGGCAAGTGGGATCGCAACAATATTATAGCCGGCTGCCCACCACAGGTTCTGAATCATTTTGCGGTATGTTTTTCGGGACAGCTCCATCAGTGATACCACATCATTCGGATTGCTTTTGACTAAGACAACGTCAGCCGATTCCATGGCGACATCCGTTCCGGCGCCAATCGCAATGCCTAGATCCGCTGTCGCAAGTGCAGGTGCGTCATTAACACCATCGCCTGTCATGGCCACCTTCCAGCCTTTCTCTTTGATCGTCTTCACTTGATTAGCTTTATCATCAGGCAACACTTCGGCGTAAACCTCATCAATGCCGAGCTGACCGGCAACCCAATCGGCAACCTTTTGATTATCACCAGTAAGCATGATGGTCTCAATACCTTTACGTTTGAGTGATGAAACAGCTTCTTTCGCTGTTTCCCGCACCATATCGGCCAGGGCAACCATGCCGATCAATTCATCATCCAGCAGGACAAAAACGACCGTTTTCCCTTCACCGGACAGCTGTTCAAATGTTTCCTGGTCATACGTCATATGACTGTTTTGGACAAAGCCGGGACTGACAACATTAACTTTGCGGTCCTCAATCGTCCCTTCGATGCCTTTACCGGTAATGGATTCAAAGGTTTCGATTGTTTTAAGTTCGAGATTTTGCTGCATCGCTGAGCTGACCATACCGGTCGCAAGCGGGTGTTCGGAGTTTTGCTCCAGACTGGCAGCCCATGTCAAAACATCATCTTTTTCATAGCCGTTGTTCGCAATCACTTCCGTCACGCCAAATTCGCCTTGTGTCAGAGTGCCTGTTTTATCAAAAACAACGGCATTCAATTGACGCGCGCCTTCAAAATTAGCCCGGTTGCGGATTAACAGACCACGTTTGGCTGATATAGACGTTGACACAGCTACCACCAATGGGGCTGCGAGTCCAAGTGCGTGCGGACACGTAATGACCATCACTGTCACCATCCGCTCCAAAGCCGTGTCAAATGGATAACCCAGTCCGATCCAGATAAACAATGTTATAAAGCCGGAAGCAAGCGCAAGATAAAACAGCCATTTGGCCGCACGGTTGGTCAGATCCTGCGTTCTGGATTGGGATTCCTGCGCCTCTTTGACCATCGTTACGACCTGCGACAGATAGGAATCTTCCCCCGTTTTCTCGACCGTAGCTTTGATCGACCCCTCTTTATTAATGGATCCGCCTATGACTTCATCATCCTGTTTCTTTTCAACAGGCACGGATTCCCCGGTGAGCATGGATTCATCAATAGCCGATTGACCTTCATCAATCGTACCGTCAACCGGTATCTTTTCACCCGGCTTGATCAGTACGTGATCCCCCTGCTGTAATTCTGATGTCGGAACATCGGTCGTGTTGCCATCTTCATCAAGTTTATGCGCTTCATTCGGCATGAGTTTAACCAGTTCTTCCAGAGCATTTGATGCACCCATAACTGATTTCATCTCAATCCAGTGGCCGAGCAGCATAATATCAATTAATGTAGCCAGCTCCCAGAAGAAATCACTGCCTTCCCAGCCGAAAACAGTCATCGAACTGTAAACATAGGCCACGAGAATGGCAAGACCAATCAAGGTCATCATGCCTGGATTCTTCTCTTTCAGTTCGCTGATCCCGCCAGTAATAAACGGCCAGCCGCCATAAAAGAATAGGAATGTCGCCAGCACAAATACAATATACTGATCAAATGGGAAGCTCCAATCCACCCCAGCAAAGCTCTGAAGCATCGGAGACAGCAGAAGAATTGGAATGGTTACAACAATAGAAATCCAGAAGCGTTTTTTGAAATCCTCTACCATGTGAGCGTGGTGATCTCCGTGATCGTGATGATCATGGCCACCATGACCTTCGTGATCATGATGCTGGTTATGTGTCTCTTGGGTGTGATCCTGATGATCATGATGATGTTGGCTGTGGTTATCATGATTTGACATGTTTTTCACCTCTTTAGACAATGTTTATGATACCACCGTACCGTATGTAGTATTTTATAAAAAAGTGAATGACAACAAAGATGATGACATTCACAGTTGGATAACATCTTTTATTCCGGTACATTATTCTTTTCCATCACCGGCATTCCCATTAAGGAAACAGGCCCTTGATCAGGGCAGCCGATCAAGAGCCTTGTCATGGACTTAAGCTACAACATCATAGCCTTGATCTTCAATAGCCTCTTTCATTTGATCAAAGGTTACTTTGGAATCATCATACTCGGCGTCCGCTGTCCCGTTTTCAACGGATACATTGGCGGATGTCACACCGTCCAGTTCTTCCAATGCATTCGTAACCGCTGTCTTGCAATGACCACAATCCATGCCTTTTACGTTCAATTGTATTTGTGCCATTAGTACACACTCCTTTTTGATATTTGTCGGGGCCGGGACAGAATTTAAGTGACCAGCCCCCAAGATGAACAAAACTACGGCTCAGCGGAGGAAAAGACGCCGACTCCTGCGGGAGCAAAGGATAGGTGAGACCCCGGAGTGCGAAGCACGAGGAGGCTCACCAGCCGCCCGCGGAAAGCGGCGTCTATTTCCGGAGCGGGCTTATGACTCTTGTCTTTTGTCCCAGTCCCGATAACTTATACTTGTACGCGCTTGAGGCGCAGTGAGTTCGTCACAACAGATACGGAACTGAATGCCATCGCTGCACCGGCCACCCATGGTGCGAGTAATCCGAGTGCTGCAATCGGCACACCAGCTGAGTTGTAAGCCAGAGCCCAGAACAGATTCTGACGGATATTGCGCATCGTTTTGCGGCTGAGGCTGACAGCTTTGCTTAGGTTTTCAAGGTCACCGCCAATCAGCGTAATATCAGCTGATTCGATAGCGACATCGGTGCCTGTGCCAATCGCGATGCCGATATCAGCAGTCGCAAGGGCAGGCGCATCATTGATGCCATCCCCAACCATGGCAACAGTTCTGCCTTGTTTTTGCAGTTCGGTAACTTTGTCTGCTTTTCCTTCAGGCAGGACTTCAGCAAATACCCCGTCAATACCGACTTCCTGCGCAATGGCTTCGGCGGTTCGCTGATTATCGCCGGTTATCATATAGGTGTCGATACCCAGGTTGTGAAGGTCTGTAATGGCTTGCTTGGACGTATCCTTAACCGTATCTGCGACAGCCACAATACCTTGCACAGCACCATATACAGCGATAAACATGGCAGTTTTGCCTTCTGCTTCCAATCTGGTCATGTCATCATCGTGTGCCGCAACATCAATATCCTCGCGTTCCATCAATCGGCGGGTACCGATAGCGACTGGTTTATTGCCTACTGTTGCTTTAATACCATGACCGGGTATCGCTTCAAAATCATCAGCTGTACCTGCTTCCAGGCCATTTTCAGTACCGTAAGCGACAATGGCCCCGGCCAGCGCGTGCTCAGAACCTTTTTCCGCTGCAACGAGTGTTTCCAAGAGTCCTTGCTCATCCGGTGTGAACGATAAGAAATCCGTTACTTCCGGTTTGCCTTTGGTGACCGTTCCTGTCTTATCCAGTAATACAGCATCGACAGCTTGTGTTCTTTCCAGGTATTCACCCCCTTTAAAGAGGATGCCCTGTTCAGCTCCTTTGCCTGTGCCGACCATAATCGATGTTGGTGTCGCAAGGCCAAGTGAACATGGACAGGCGATAACCAGCACCGCGATGGAGGCAACAAGCGCCGGCGTTAACTGCATCGGATCAACTAAAAGATACCAGACCAAGAAAGTCACAACAGCAATGCCGACAATAATGGGAACAAAAATACCCGATATTCTATCGGCCATACGCTGGATCGGTGCTTTTGACCCTTGCGCATCTTCAACCGTTTTAACAATCGAAGCCAATGCGGTATCTTCCCCGACGTTTTCGGCTGTCATCTGCAGCCGGCCGTTTCTATTAATCGTGGAGCCAATCACCTGGTCTCCCTGATCTTTTTCAACGGGCAGCGATTCGCCGGTAATCATCGACTCATCAACGGATGTTTGCCCCTCATCGATACGTCCGTCAACCGGAATCTTGTCACCCGGCTTAACGATAAGCGCATCGCCAACTTGCACATTTTCAACGGGAATGCTTTCTTCTTCCCCGTTTCGGAGGACAGTGGCCTCGTTTGCCTGAAGATTCAGGAGAGACTTAATGGCCGTCGTTGTACGTCCTTTGGCCAATGTCTCGAACAACTTGCCGACCAATATCAGCGTGATCAGCATGGCACTCGTTTCAAAGTAGAGCTCGGGCGTACTGCCGGTCACGAGAGATGCAATCATGCCAGCAACACTGTAAAAATACGCAGCCGATGTCCCAAGTGCGACCAGGACATCCATATTGGCGCTTTTACTGCGAAGGGCTGTGTAGGCCCCTTTGTAAAATGGCCAGCCAATATAAAACTGGACGATGGTTGCAAGCGCGAACTGGAACCACATATTTTCAAACAATGCAGGTACCGGGAGGCCAATATGCCCCAGCATGGTATAAAAAAGCGGCAGCGTTAACAGAACCGAAATAGCAAGATGAATCTCTTTGGATTTAATCTCTTTTTCCTTGCGTTCTTCCTGTCCGCCGCGACCTTGTTTGACGACAGCATCGTAGCCCAGTTTCTGCACCTTGCCGATGATATCATCAAGCGACACGGCGCCGGGTTCATAGGAGACCGTTCCTGATTCGGTCGCCAGATTAATGCTGGCGGCGTCGATGCCCTCCGTCCGGTTCAGAACTTTTTCAATCCGGCTCGAGCAGGAAGCACACGTCATCCCCTGAACATCAAGTTCTACCTTTTCCGCAGCGACGCCATAACCAAGCTTTTCAATTTTGCCGACAAGCTCTTGCGGCTCGACATTCGCCGTATCATACTGGATTTTAGCATGTTCCGTCGCCAAGTTAACCTGCGCATCGACGCCATCCATCTTATTTAGGACTTTTTCGATGCGTGCTGAACATGAGGCACAGGTCATACCCGTGACATCTACCGATAATTCTTTCTGTTCCATATAAGTCACCTCCGTTCCTATTTAGCAAACTGTTTAATCACCTTCATGAGTTCTTCAATGGATTCGTCACCATTTCCAGACTGTATCGCATCAGAGACGCATGTTTTTGCGTGACGCTCCATGACGGTGTAACCCACTTTATTTAAAGCTGCCTGGACCGCAGAGATTTGTACTAAAATATCGATGCAATAACGGTCTTCTTCAATCATTTTCTGAAGACCGCGCACCTGACCCTCGATCCGATTCAGCCGATTGGTCATTTGATCTTTTTCCTTATCTGTGCGCGGCATAACAGGCTGTTTATCCGACTGCATGCCGTTCATTTCCTCATCCAACTAGGTCACCTTCTTTTTGTTTCCTTACTTCATACTATACCCCCCTAATGTATATATGTCAATCTAACGTTTTTGTGTAGTACATTGAACTACCGTTTATGTCCATTATGGCCGAAAAACGGCCGGCTCATGAAAAAAGGCATCCGGAAGTATGATGACTTTTCCGGACGCCTTTATGTAAAAAATTAAGAAGCCATTCGTTCAGAACAGCTTCTTGATTTTAAGATGTTATTCAACTACTAATGTTGATTTCATGTCGGAGTGTCCTTCTCCACAAGGGACACTGCAGTAAATGGTATATTCGCCTGATTCTTCAGGTGTAAATGATGCTTCACCTTCACCTTCAATGTTGACGTCGAATTCATCAATAGCTAAGCCGTGCGTTCCTTCCTTACTTGTCAGCGAGATGTCTACAGGCTCACCTGCAGATACCGTGTATTCGTCTTGATTAAATTCAAAGTCGGTAGCTGTTATATCTAATGAACTGCCGGATGCTTCGGTTGAATCACCACTGTCAGTTTCTGTTTCCTCAGACCCGTTGCTGTCGCTGCTGTCACTGCTTTCGCTGTCGTCACTGCCGCCACAAGCTGCCAAAAACAGTACCAGTCCCAGCGCCAGCATGGCCAATAAACCTTTTTTCATTGTCGTCCCTCCCCGATTCATTTAATGGTTACATTTTTATAATAATTCCATTTTTAACAAATAGCAATGACAGTTTTTTGAACAATTTTCCTGGTGCAGTTGGTTAAAAGTCATAACAAGAGCTGCAGCACAAAAAAAGCAGCTTTCCCTTCTTTCACAAGGAAAAGCTGCTCCATTAGATATCAGGATTCGCCAAGAAATGCTTTTTTAAATACGTTCAGCTCGTAATCAAGGCTGATTGCATCATTGAATTGAAAGATATTATGATTGACTTTAATCACATGATCATTTTTCACGGCTGGGATATTTTCTTAAGTTTCGGTGTTCTGGAATGCACTGTCCGTACCCGGCGCCCGGCTCAGCACGATGTAATCCCCGGCATACTCAGGCACAGCTTCTGTGGAAATTTCCTGATAGCCATTCTCCTCAGTTGCCTTTTTCACTTTATCAGGCATGGTCAAATCCATGGCATGATACACTATTTCCGAGCCGCGTCCCCAGTTTTGACCGGCTATATAGAACTGCTTATTAAAGTTTTCCATAACCGAAACGGTCGCGTCTTTGCCAATTTTATCTTTGATTTTATTGCCGATTTTCTCGGCTCGCTGTTTGAAATCTTCCACCCATTCTTTCGCTTTGTCTTCTTTATTCACTAACTTCCCGATAGCGATATGCTGCTCTAAATAGTCTAACTTGCCGTATTCATAGGTAACGGTTGGCGCGATTTCCTTAAGCTTATCCAAGTTTTTCGTATTTGCCCCTTCCCGGCCAACAATCAAATCGGGATTCAAATCAATGATGCCCTCCAGATTGTCACTGGACACCACCTCAGCATCGCCTAATTCATCTTTCAGCACGGAGCTTTGTTTCGTCCATTTATCAACTCCGACGACATTAACACCGAGAGACGCTAGATCACCGGCATAGGTTGAAAGCACGACAACGCGTTCCGGGTGTTTCGGCACCTCAACTGGACCGTTCTGCGACTCGTACGTTCTGGTTGCCTGTTCATCCTGATTCTCATTTCCCTGCTCTTTTGCCTGATCACTGGCTTCATCACTGGAATCGCCGCTCCCGCAGGCGCTAAGCACAAGGACAAGCAATAAAAGGAACGGAAAAATCTTTTTTATCATAGCGGTCGTCTCCTTCTATCCTTCTCTGTCGACTAACTGTTCGAGTTTAATGATAATTGAAAATGATTATCAATGTCAATAAAAATGTCCGATAGACCCGTTCACCGTTCGGATTACATCACTTTTTTCAATTTTTCTTTAGCCAGCCATATTTTCATCCCATTCGCTTTCGGCTTCGTGTTTTGGATCTGAACCATATCATCACTGAAGTCTGTTACTCTTACGACAGTCCCGCTACTAAAACTGGCCATTTCGCTAAGATCGAGATATTCCTCTACAGCATCGGCGCCACCCTTTTCCTGAAGGGCCTGCGTCTTTTCAGCTATTCTTTCCTTGGAGCTGATCGTCATACCACCCTGAGCCGTCCTATCTAGTGTGAACGTATCGCCCAGCTTCAGCTCATCGCAAGCAGTCAAAACCAAACATAACAACAGCAACGGCATGATGCCTTTTAACTTTTTTGAATTCACTAGTCTTCCACCCCCAAATACCTAGCATCATTATTTATATTGGCATCAGCCCTATAAAATTACTACAGCTAAAAGGTAATGGAAGCTAGCGTTATGGTGATTTAATGCCACGGTGCACCTACTGTAATTATAAATGGAAAACCAAAGAAATCTTATCGCCCGGATTCTCAAAGAACGGTAAAAGTTGCCCCAACTGCGGGGAAAAACAATATATTTCTATAAAAACACAAAAGTTATTTACACTAGGATATCTAAGTCTAATTTTCGTTCCATTTCTTACTTTTAGTATTAAATTAAGCGATAAAGACGAGCGCCTTTTTGAATGATATTATTGCTCAAGAAACGGGCACGTTTGTGGCATAGCGATGTGCCATAATCGGGCCAGATTGTCCATAACAATTAAATCACACTAATATTTCAAAGGTATCTTACAGAGATGGCTTATTTTTATGTTCAGATGTAATGTATACATTGATTTAAGTAATTTATATATTGAATAATGTAAAATATATGTTACTATATAAATAGGAGGTGCGCCAAAACATTGAAGAATAATTTGAAAGTTGCTCGTGTCCAGGTTGACTTAACTCAACAACAATTAGCTGAGAAAACAGGTGTTACTCGGCAAACAATTAGTTTGATTGAAAAAGAGAAATATAATCCAACTTTAAAACTGTGTCTTAATATTTGCTATGCGGTAAATAAAACCTTAGATGATGTTTTTTGGATAGATAGGGAGGAATAAGAAAGTGAAGATACAAAGAATAAATGATGAGCGTTTAATAATGCAAAATTTGAAGAACATACGTATTATCTATGCCCTTCAAACACTTGGTATGGTGGCTATATTAGGGTATAACTTTATAACCAATGGAATGATTGGGGTAAAAGAAAATCCCTTGTGGATTGTATTTATAGCATCAACAGTTATATTAGCATTTTTGTCATTGACCACTGATGAACGACTCATATCAAAAAACTTGCAAAAAATAAGGATAGCATATGCTGTTCAAACAATTGGTATCATAGGCATTTTAGGATATGATTTTGTTGCAGAAGGTATGGACGGGATGAAAGATGATCCCCTTTGGATTGTATTTATAGTTTCAACGATCGTACTGGCATTTTTATCAATGAATGTTAGTGTAGATCACGAAAGTAATAAAAAATCTGCTAAAAAGGGATTAGTGATTTCATTTATCACTTTAGCGTTAATTAGTATTATCGTTGGCACTCTCACCTCGTTTAGTGAAGGGTTTTCTACAACAGATGGCATTTTGACAGGAGTCATATTTATAATATGTGGTTGTTTTCCATTCCTTTTTCTTTTTTCCTTAAGGGAAAGAAAAGATGATGATTCCTAATGATGCCGAAAAAACAAAGAATCTTTTGGGGGATTATTTGAGCGAATTTCATAATTCATAGCCCTTGCGGCGCAAGGACTTAAAAACGTAAAAAAGGAAGTACCTCCCCAAATCTTGTATAATGGTAGTTGAACTA
>NZ_JBHTGR010000023.1:0-14050 GCF_042666895.1 Lentibacillus kimchii | reverse complement strand
AAGCAGCAGCAGGCTGCTTAGAGGAATTTTAAAAAAATACACATTAGAAATTCTGCAGGTCTTTGCGTTTTTAATAAGAGCAATTATGAAATTGATTCATTTATAACTACTCATTGGATTGAATCGATTAACAACGAGGTAATGCGAGATTTAGGATTAGAATATGTTTCTGACTGCGAAATAATTAAAGATGGCAAGGAAGAAACGGTTAAAGAAGAAGCTAAAGGTGGTAAACGATATGAACTATCATCATTTTATAATAAAAATCCTAATTTTATAGAAAAGTTAATTAAAGTATTTAATGAGTATTCAACATATCCGTTATTTTTAGAGGAGAAAAATAACGGGTAATGACAACATTAGGGTTGGTTTAACGTTATTCAATAGCCCTCAACGAGTAAAAGCTTAAATGATTGTCTTAATTTTAACCTACTATAAGAGAGGTTATACAATGTTGAAAACAATTGCTATAGATGTTTCCGATTCCGTATTCGAGAATGAAATGCCAGCAGCATTTATGAATATAACTAAAGAAGACCTTGACAATACTTAAGAATATATTGTTTCCATGTTATATATCTGGTGTCGATGATTATAAAGCACTTTTGGAATTAAACATTTTTACGTTTGCGCATTATAGAGAAAACTTAGTGAAAGCTATTCGTTCCGATATTAATCTATTAATTGATTAATAATCTGTAGTATGTGTTTTAGAATAACGTAATATAATTTGACCACTTAATTGACCACATTCTTATTAGATTGCAACAAACATAAACAAACGGTTGTTCTGTTATTGAAAAAATAACACCAGTTATTGAAGGTGGACGAATATAAGTCAATGCTAGAAAATCTTGATGGAGAATGGGCGGCATGATGTAAATTATGCCCCCATCCCTTGTCATGACAGGGGATTACTCTTGTGCAAAAGTGAGAACCTCACAATAATTATATACAAGGACGTTTTCGTAAAAGTTATTGACTTCTGCGGAAACGTCCTTTCTTATTCTTAACGGGTAGCGCGATAGACCAAAACAATTTTTCCATGCCTACATCGACTACTTCTTTTTAGCTAATTCTTGACGATCCGCAGCCTCGGGTGGTTGTTCCATCCAACCATGATCAATCAGTATTTTCGCCCCATCATTAGAAAACTTGGCAATTTCGGCCATCAAACGCGCATAGTTGACGCCTAAATCCCGACGTGGACTGGTCGACATAGATATACCGTATTGGCCAATCCCGGAAGCAACTAATGCTGAAACATGAAACATCATAAGCTTATCCGAAAAAGGAGAAACGGTGGAGTCCGTGACTTCGGATGTTAGAGGGGATGCGCCAGAAAGATAATTTTTATGAAGGAGTGAATTAAATATTTCAAAATGTTTTCCGGAGATTTCACGTCCTCTTTCAAGATATTGACGAACGTCACTATGCTTTGCAACCTGACTAAATCCGGTAATAAGAGCCTGGCCAAGTGTATTTCGTTCGCTATTGTAAACAAGACTGCCGATTTCAACACCTAATAGTGGCCGGGGGTCACCGAACAAACCTCCAGATAAAAAGCTTTGATTCTGAACAAAATCGACTTGTTCAGGGACCGGAATATGAGGTGCGCGAACATATATCCCCTTTTGCTTGGCCACGCTTTTAGCCCAATTGTGTAACTTCACCGTTTCGGACAAACAATCTTCATAATATGCCATGATGTCATCGCGTGAGGACAGCGATAAAGCTAAACTGTATGAGCTAAGGCCAAATTTCCCCATATTAAGGATATAATTCAAATACAAAATATCCGAAAAAAGGCGCGGGGCATTGAGATTAACATCATGTTCCGTAAATCCCACCGGAATCGGATAATTTTCCGATTGAAAAATAGCCTTGACACGTTGAACATGCTGCTCAGAAATGGCCAGAGCATATTCTAAAACAGAGCGAATGTCGGGATCTTCAATGTTGGCTAGAAAGTATTTAATCCCACAAATGGCCATAGAATCATTTTGATAAGATGTCCAAAGATTCGAGATTTCCGATGCCGTTAATTTTGGTTGATGTTCCATTTTATCTTAAAAGCCTCCTGAATCGTTTATAGATATTTTTTGATGCTCTATAAGAAAGTATTCATATATCTTTTTTAAGACAGAAAAAAGGAACCCTGAAACATAAGTTTCAAGGTTCACAAGACATATATTGAAAGGTATTCAGGATTCCTGACCAGAACCTTCACAAGCCTTTGGATAGTTATAATGTGTCATCTTTTAAAAATAAAATACACGCTATTAGCTTGAAAGTCATACCTTTTCCTATTCAATTAAATGGTATCCCAGCACACAATTATTCAATTTAAACGTCCGTTTTCTGAATAAGCATTTGATAGTGTTCAAGGCCTTCACCAAGGTTTAAATGCCTTCTTATATAACAAATCCGGCATGTTCCCTTTACGCTGATCAGGATGTCTTCTGTGAAATAGTTTCTACTCTCTCATTGATCGATTGAAAATCAGGTACCTGGGTCTGTTCATTCGACAGGTGGTATTTTGCTTTTAAGTGCGTGATGCGTTCGACACTTTCGTCAATTCTGTCTTCACTGATTTCGCCATTCTTAACAGCTGCTTTTAATTCATTGAAAACGGTGGCAATTAAATCGGGATTGTGTCCAACGAGCAATAAATCGCCTCCCGCCTTGACTGACTGGACTGCTGCATCCGCAACATTATATTGATTCGTAATTGCATCCATTGTTAGGTCGTCTGTGATAGCGACACCATCAAAATTATAGTCTTCTCGCAAAATACCTGTGATCACCTTTTCCGACATGGATGCCGGATAAGTTTCGTCTATTGCTGGCAATAATATATGGGCGATCATGCCAGTATCAGCACCATTCGAAATGGCTTTCTTAAATGGTTTCAGTTCAAGTTTGGACAGTTCCTTATAGTTTTTATTAACTTTCGGGAGTTTCAGATGAGAATCCGTTGCGGTATCACCGTGCCCAGGAAAGTGTTTCATGACTGAAATGATTCCTTCGCTCTGGATTCCCTTCATCGTCTGAATGCCCAGCCTGGAGACAATATTCGCATTGTTTCCAAACGAACGGTCACCGATGACAGGATTATTCGGATTACTGTTAACATCGAGGATAGGCGCGAAGTCTAAATTAAAGCCAAGTGCTTGTAGTTGCTTGCCAAGAATCGTGCCCACATTGAAGGACACATCCGGGTCGTTCAGTTCCCCGATCGAACGGCTTGTCGGCAGGCTTTTCACCCTATCGGGCATTCGCGTCACACTCCCGCCTTCTTCATCGACTCCCAGCAATAACGGGTGAGGGTTATCAGCATTCACAGCCTTCATATCATTTAAAAAGTTGACAGTTTGGGCGACACTTTGGATGTTTTTGTCGTATAAAATAATACCGCCAACATGATATTTCTTGATGATATTTTTTGTTTTGGAGGTCACTTCCGTTCCATTGACCCCGCTGAAGATCATTTGTCCGATTTTTTCATCAAGACTCATATCATTGTCACCCACATCGCCGGAACTGTCATCACTCTCTTCAGCATCCTCACTTTTCTCGCCGTTCACACCATCCTCGTTTATTTCCTTCGATAATGAAATATGATCCACATCAGGATTGTCTGAATCGTTCGCAGGCTTCGGAAACACCCACTTCAAAACATAATCATCGGAAAGGTCATAAACAAGAATAATTTGGTTAACATTTTCGTCTTGATAGTAACGCGTATTATCGGGTTGTTTATATGTTTTAATCGTGTCCAGGTCGAATGATGTGACTGTTTCCTGCGACGAACGCATATCAGTTACAACATCGTTTGTAATACCGACATCGATATCATGTGACGGATAGTTCAAAAAAAGACCAACATCCGTATTAGTCGTCTCATCCGGTTCTCCCCAAACCTCTTTAACGTTATCGACAGTCGTTTCACCGACAGTGATATTGCTTTCCGGAATTTTTCCTTGTTTGGCTAATTCGAATATATTGTCCAAAGCTGCTTCCGGCTCTTGAACCTCTTCTTTTTCATGAGCCGATGATGAATTCTTTGGTTGTTGGTTTGCTTGTTTATCATTTGTATTATCCCCCAATGAACGGGTGAAAAAGAGAGCTGCCCCAAGAGCGATAACAGCAATGATACTAATAATGGTAATGCGCTTGATCATAGTAGTTCCTCCTTCCGCGAATAGTCATTTTATACTTAGGCTGCAGTGTTATTTTCCATTCACATCATTTATAAAATTTTAACATATGAGTGAAAGAGTTGGAGAAAAAATTAATTATATTGTTCAATTATTGAGAATTGCCGTGCGTTATGTATGATAGTATAATAGTGTGATAAATAATAAATAAAGGGAAGGGTTTGCTTGATGAAACAGGATACATTGAACCATGACTTCGAACAATACTGCGATGAACTTTTAAAAAAATACAAGGTGCCTGGTTTTTCGCTTGGATTAGCCAAAGAGGGTGAATTGTTTTACGAAAAACATTTTGGATTTCGCGATATGGAGGCTGGATTAGCGTTATCGCCAGATACCATCTTTGGAATAGGTTCCATAACGAAAGCTTTTACGGCCATTGCTATTCTTCAGTTACAAGAGAAAAGAAAACTTTCTGTCAATGAATGTGTCACTAAATACTTACCGGAATTCAGAACACCAAATGACGCGTACACAAAACAAATGACCATTCATCATTTCTTAACACACTCATCAGGCCTTCCGCCAATGCCTACTTTAATGGGGGCCGTGAAAAAAAGTATGGAGAAGGATCCAGTATTCACGGCAGAACAAAAGGAATCAATTGATGCCATACAGGCAATTGATACTTATGCAGAATTAATGGATACCATTGCAAAATCAGATTTTACACTGCTGGGACCACCGGGAGCTGAATTCAGTTATTCAAATGATGCATTTGGTCTTTTAGGTTTGATTATCGAACGGGTTAGCGGTAAACCGTATGAGCAATATGTGCAGGAAAACATTTTACAGCCCGCCGGTATGCATAACAGTGGTTTTCAACTTGAAGACTTGCCAGGTTATAAAGATGCAGCCGTCTTATATGACGTGGGGAACCAGGACGGTGACGAGATAATAGTCCGGTCCAATAACCCCTGGGATGCGCCAGCCATGCGTGCAGCTGGATTTTTAAAGTCAACAGTAAATGATATGCTCAAATTCACGGAAGTGATTCAGAATGACGGAATGATTGGCGATGAGCGTATTCTGTCCACTGAAAGTGTAAGGTCAATGACAACACCTCACATCCAATGCGAACAGGGTACCTATTATGGATACGGTTTAATGATCATTCCAGATTTCTTTGGATACAAGCTCATTCATCATGGCGGAGATATGAAAGGCGTAACAGCTCAGATGAATATTTTGCCTGAATGCCATCTAACAGGAATATCCCTTGCAAACTTAGCAGGCGCACCGTCTACAAAACTGCTTTTTGGTGCATTTACCAGTTACTTGGGCAAGTCTATTGAAACATCATACTTAAACACTGAAAATGTAGATTTAACACTTGAAAGTTTAAAAGAATTTGAAGGAACCTTCATATCTGATGATGGTATGAGCCTTGAATTTTATGTGAGTAATGGCAGTCTCCGTTTGGCAGGTGCTGGATTGCCGGATAATAGGCTTAAGCCAAGTGGGGATGATCAATTTTTATATCCTATGAGAGAAATGGAATTCCCTGTTTATTTTATGAGAAATGAAGAGAGGAAAATTTATCGGATTGCATTTGCATCGAGACAAATCCCTAAGATAAAGAACGAGGGGCACGAGTGACTTAACCTTCCGATACTATCCATTTAATTCCAATAATTTACCTTTCAATTGAAGTCCAGCCAAGCTAACAGCGCACTGGATTTCAATTGGACAAGTTACACTTAGTTGGACAAGTTCATTAAGGTCATATAGACTTAATTCAATATAAGTCGGAGAATGACCAAAAGAGAAAGAAGAACTTTTTCTAAAGAATTCAAAGCTCAAATTGTCCAGTTGCATATCTCAGGAAGCCCAGAAATGAAATCGAGTTGACGTCTCCTCCTTTGATAAATGGGTTCATTTTTGTGAACGTTATGGCGGATCACATATACTTCGTCCCAGCACGTGATAATCAGGAAGAAGAACTAACGCGGCATGTGCTGAACAGAAATGGCATTATATCTGCGTTCTGGTAGACTTATATAGTGAGACTATTGGTCACAGTGCCGGTCCACACAATAGCGTTGTCGCTGAAGCCATGTTTAAAACTATTAAAACGGAGTTCGTTAATGGAACCATTTTCCCTACCCAACAAGCCCTTGACCTAGAATTGTTTGATTATGTGAATTGGTTCAACAATATTAGGATTCATGGGTCATTAAATTATTTAACACCACTGTATATAAGTCGATGCCCCTTTAAAAATCTGTTCAGCTTAGTGTTGGCATTCCAGCTTCCAGGGGACATCTAAGTTCAGTATGGATAGCTAGGGTGTAAGGACTTGGAAACAAGGAACGTTGAAACAAGTACTGTCATCCGAAACGTTTGCTATAAGACTTGTGCCAAAAAGGAATTCAGCCGAATTATGAAATTCACTTGTGATATGTTGTCAAGGAACATAACCCAGATTCCAATAGATGGTGCTGGGTGCCGCAGCTCATTTAAAGCGTGTTTTTAGTTTGCGAAAGTTGAGATAGTGATCCAAAATGTTTTTTTAACCGTTTACTGTATATACCTTTTTCCTTCCAAGAACCATTATGGTATCGTAATAAATATGTCATTGAGTTGAAGAAGGAGAATGTTATGGGAGAACAAGATGCAGAACTGTTCTATCGTATCCAGAATAAAGAAGAAGACGCGTTGGAACAGTTATACGATCGATATGAAAAATTGCTATTTTCTTTTGCATATCGCATGACCAATAACAAATTTCTTGCAGAAGAAGCTGTTCAGGATGTATTCACCAAGATTTGGTCAAGGCAGCAAAGTTTTGATAAAGAAAAAGGCAAGTTCTCTTCCTGGTTATTAACGGTAACAAGGAATGCGTGTATTGATTTATTGCGTAAAAAGAAAGATCCGGCCTATGAACTGGAAGAACGGGATTCTCTTCAAGCACAAGAACCGACTCCCGAAGAAACCGTGGAATGGCAGGAGTGTGGTGAACAGGTCCGGAAAGCAATCAAGCAATTAACGAAAGAGCAGCAGAAAATGATTGAGCTATTTTACTTTAAAAGTATGTCGCAGGCCAGCATATCTAAAACATTTAATATACCGCTAGGGACCGTTAAAGGAAGAGTGCGGCTGGCTTTAAAGCATTTAAAAGAAATACTGGCATCAAAGAATGAAAGGGGGGTTCAGGATGACGGCTAACCATTGTGATCGTCTGCTTGACTATTTTAATAACCAGTTGACTGGAGAACAGAAAGCAGCATTCGAAGCACATTTACTGGAATGTGACGATTGTCGGAAAGAATTGGTGGAACTTGAGCAATTGACCGAGGATCTCCCATACAGCAGTGAACCTGTTGACCCTCCAAGCGGCATGAAAAGACGTGTATTATCAAATGTCATTAAGCAAACCGCGGATGATGGGCATGAAAAGGATAATATAGTTCCTGTTTCGGAAGGTCAGAATGAGCCATTTAAAAAGCGGAGAGGATGGTATCGACCATTAATCGCGGCAGTATTGACGCTTTCTTTAGTTGGGAACGGAGCGGCAGTAATTTATCTAACGAATAATGATGAGCAGGCGACCGAACAGGCCCCTGAACCAGGAGAAGATGTTTCACGGGATACGCTCGAAACAGTGAAGACTTTGCAGCCATCTAAAGGTGTTAAAGCGCAGGCAACTGCCATGATGATAGGCCAAAATAATCAGACGAGTCTGGTTGTCCAGGCGAGCGGATTAGAGGAGCTCGAAGATGAGGAAACCTATCAAGTGTGGGTTCTTAAGGATAAACAGCCATACCGTGCCGGCACCTTTGTACCAAATGAAGACGGTGACGGCGGTGTCTCCTACGTTATGGATTATGAGGGAGAAACAAACTTTGACACGATAGCCATTACTAAAGAACCCGATGCAAACAGTCAAACACCCCAGGGAGATATACTTCTGAGTTCATCACTATAGAAAAAAGAAAAATCCGGAATGCGCCCATGACAGTGCATTCCGGATTTTTCTTCACTTTTTCAAAAAAATAGTGATCCAATTATGAATTTACCCCGTTAGCTTAACACAAAACAGAATAACAACATCTTTTAAGGGAGAGGATTCATGATGAATTGGAAAAGAACTTTGGTTGCAGCCCCATTAAGTGCGGCGCTTATATTCTCGGCAGCTGGAATGCCGGTGAGCGCAGAAACATCTGACAATAGTCCTTCTGTTGATAACGCAGCACTGGATTTGAGAGCCGACTTGGGCCATTTGTTGAGTGAACATGCATTCCTGGCCATTGAAGTGATGCGTAACGGAGCAGATGGATCAGAGGGTTTTCAAGAATCGGTAGACGCTTTGGAATCAAATACTGAGGATTTATCGGATGCCATCGCATCAGTTTACGGTGAGGAAGCAGGTCAATCTTTTAACGACATGTGGAGTGCACATATCGGTTATTTCGTTGATTATGTGAATGCAACCGCAGAAGGGGATGAAGAAGCAAAGCAGGCAGCATTGGATGAGTTATCACAATACCGTGAGGACTTTTCCCAATTTCTTGAAAAGGCTACAGATGAACGCCTTGAAGCAGGATCACTGGCGGACAGTCTGCAAATGCATGTGGATCAATTAATTGGAGCTTTCGACAGCTATGTGGCCGAGGATTATGAGCAAGCGTATAATCATGAACGTGAAGCAATCGGACATATGCATATGGTAGCAAAGGGATTGTCATCAGCTGTCGTTGATCAAATGCCGGATCAGTTTAATAACACCATGGCCGTGACACCTGCAGGAGATCTACGGTCAAATTTAGGTAAACTTTTATCAGAGCATGCCGGCATCGCAGCCATTGCCATGCAAAATGGGATTGAAGGTGCGCCGGATTTTGAAGCATCAACCAATGCATTAAGCGGCAACACGGAGGATTTGAGTGCAGCCATTGCTTCTGTGTACGGTGATGAAGCCGGTCAGGCGTTTAACGACATGTGGTCAGAGCATATCGGTTATTTTGTCGATTATGTAAACGCAACTGCTGAAGAAGATGAAGAAGCTAAACAAGAGGCATTGGATAACCTTCAAATGTATAAGGAGGACTTTTCAGCGTTCATTGAAAAGGCGACCGGCGGCAATGTAGAAGCATCTGCCATGGCTGAAGGACTTCAAACACACGTCAATCAGCTGATCGGGGCATTTGATAGCTATGCTAATGGTTCCTACGATGAAGCATTCAACCAGACACGCGATGCATACGGACATATGTATGGAGCAGCTAAGCTATTGTCATCGGGAATCGTAGCACAGAATCCTGATAAGTTTGCAAGTGATATGCCGTCTGAAATGCCTAATACCGGAATGGGTACGATGGCTGAACAAAACAGTAATATGATGTGGGCATGGATTCTGGGTGCAAGTGTATTTGCATTGGCGGCACTTGTAGCAATACGGAAATATACCACATCAAACCATGATAAATAATGTTCTACCTGGGAGGAGGCGTGTGTGATGTGGAAGGTCATAAGTATATTGCTGCTGATGGTATTAGTCAGCTGCGGACAGACGCAAGGCACGGACTCCTCCGATCAATCTAATAATGATCGGGTAAATGGTCAGGGTGAGGCAGCCCGGGAAGTAAATGATTCAGCCGAACCTCAGGATAATGACTATATAGAAACAGAGTCATCACCGGTCATAACAGATCCTGAGTACGGGGTTGTCCCGGAGACCATTCAAATTGATAGTATTGGTGTTGATTCGGCTGTTGAAGAAGTTGGTATGATGGAAAACGGCGAAATGGCCGTTCCCGATAATTTCCGGATTACTGGCTGGTATGATCGTGGAATAAAACCAGGTGAACGGGGAAGCGCTGTTATTGCCGGTCATGTCGATGATAAAACAGGTCCTGGTGTATTCTTTGACCTGGAAGATATGCAAGAAGGTGACGAAGTGGAAATCCTCAATGACGAAGGGGATAAATTGGTATTTGAAGTCGTCGATAAGCAGGTTTTTCCAATGGATGATGCACCGGTGAAAGATATTTTCGGTTATACCTCAAGGAGAATGTTGAACCTAGTTACATGCACGGGTGCCTTCGACAGGTCAAAGGGCGGCCATGTTGATCGTCTCGTTGTTTATACAGAATTAAAAGAATAACTGAAAGAGTGATACTGTGAAATGAGGAGGCGGATCCTAAATTGGAATCGTCTCCTTAGCGTTATAAAAGATGCTTAAAGTTCTCAGCGTCTAAGGATAGATATTAAAATGAAACGTCCTTGAAAGCCCAATTGAATAACAGGCAAAAAGGTCCTCATTGATATCAATTTGGCAAATGCCAGGGAACATATCAGGAGATTAAGGACCACAGTGGATGTCGGGATTGGGGGTTGAACAATTGTAATAGAAAACATTAATAGACTGTCATAGTATTGATGAGCTTGTAACAACAGTTGAGCAAGATTGAAAATGTCACAAAAGTTAATGATGAAGGACGTTCCCGTAGAAGTCGATTATAAAAAAGAGCCTTGCCAGTCACCCCAAATTCTATTAACCTTCTACATGAATACACCAAAAATTAATGAGCAAAAAGTGTTCAAAACTACTTGACGGTTACAAATGATCATATGTATTATCAATTAGATATAAACTTAAAATTAACTAGACGAGCCAGAAGTCATCATAATACAAAAATCCATAGGGTAATGAAAAAATAACTGATGATGATATTGCTTACGAAATTTATGGCGGAAAATAAGATAAAAAACCAGGTGTTTATAAAACCCTGAATAACTTTATCAAGTTTGGGCGGCATGATGTAAACGACGCCCTACGCCCCCGTCATGCCAGCATTCAGTCTGACAAAATAACTGGAGTGGTCAGGGATTGATCACATGAAGTCTTTCATGAGTTCTGCAAACTTGTGAGAGGCTTCTTTTTTATTTCTTGCGTGACGTGGAGGTGCACATTTTTGGTGATTTGATTAATTGAATGGCCAAGCTTATCCATGATACATGAAAAATTCAATCATGGGAGCGTGCTAATAGCATGTCACCAAATCAACACTTCCTCAAGGTAAGTTAAATAAAGTATAAACTTTGACCATAAAAAATAAAACTTTTTCTCTCTCCCATGCGTCTAGATAGTGTAACGTTATACAACACTTAGAAGATACGCATAGGTGTGTGTAAGGAGCTCTTTCTTCATGAAGAAAAACAAGTCAGCGGATACAGTTATAACATTTATTATAGACAACAAGGAAAAGTTCTATCGATTAGCATTTAGTTATGTAAAAAATGTTGATGATGCTCTGGATATCGTTCAAGACTCAATTGAGAAAGCAATCCGCAAAAAAAACTCCTTAAAAGAAAATCAGTCGGTAAATAGCTGGTTCTATAAAATAGTTGTCAACTCAGCATTGGATTTTTTGCGGAAGAACAAGCGTGTAACATTGATTGATGACGAAACTATAGAGAATCTTTTCCCTGGTAAATATGACGTCTATTCAGATATAGATCTAAGGAAACGGTTAGATGAATTGCCAATAAAGTTTAGAAGTGTTATTGTATTGAAATTTTTTGAAGATCTGAAAATAGATGACGTAGCAGACATTCTTAATGAAAATAAAAACACGATCAAAACGCGTTTATATAAAGCTTTGGATCTATTACATATACAAATGGATGATTTCACTGACTAAGACTATGTTGGAGGATAACTTATGAATTGGAAGTTGAAACGATTAAGAAAGGATTATATGGACACACCCATTCCCAAGGAGCTGGATGAGGTGGTTCACAATACGATCAACCGTAAAATAAAAAAACCACGCCGTCCGAATCCGAAATGGATCATTGGATTAGCCGCAGCGATTCTCATGTTTATGGTGAGCATTAATACAAGCCCTGCGTTTGCCGGAAGTTTATCGAAAATACCTGTTGTTGGATCTATCATACAAGTATTAACGATACAAGAGATTCATGTGAATGAACGTCATTATAGCGCAGATTTAAAGATTCCCAAGGTAAGAAACTTTGATAATAAAGACCTTGAAAATAGTCTGAATCAGAAGTATATAGATGAAAGTCAACAGCTATATGAATCATTCCTGGAAAAAAGAGATCAGCTTGACGAAAAAGATGGCGGTCACTTACAACTACAATCTAATTATGAAGTAGTGACAGATAACGATAAAATTCTGTCAATCAAGAGGTCCATTGAGAAAACACAAGCATCTTCTTATGAAGTAACGAAATACGACACGATTGATAAACAAAAGGAAATTATGCTGACACTGCCAATTCTGTTCAAAAATGATGACTATATAGACACGATTAGTGCCGTCATTAAGAATCAAATGCGGGAACGAATGGAAGAAGACCCGAATAAAATATATTGGGTACGTGATGCAGGCGTGAAAGATCTGCCACCGGATGGTGTATTTGATCATATTGATAAGAAGCAAAGCTTTTATATAAATAACGATCAAAAATTAGTCATCACGTTTAATGACTATGAAGTGGCTCCTGGCTATATGGGAACTGCTGAGTTTATTATTCCAACGGAGAAAATAGAGAAAGAGCTGGTCGGAAACGCGTACATTAAATAATCGTTTATCCTCCACCTTTTAACTAGAGGCGGATGCTATTATTGGATTTTCACAAAAAACAATCATAAGTGGTACTCGAATGATATAAAAAAGTTGTCACCCCTTATGATAGCAAGATAATAAAGTTAGGTGGCGAGATATCAATTGAACAAACGCAGACATTTAAACCGGAGAGGCAAAACAATGGTATCACTTCTTTTTATCACCCTATTACTCTTGCTTGTCGGGTTTATGGGCATAAATAAAAAAGAGGCTTCTGATCAAAAGTCCATCTCATCATTACCAGCAGAACAATTATCAGTATCGTCTGGTGAGAAACAGGACTTCTCCAATTCTGAGCTTCATCAATCCATAAAATACAAGAGAGAACAAGAACGGAAAAAGGCACAGGCCAAAAAAGAAGAAAAACAACATGAAAAGGATCAACAGGAGAAGGCGATTTATTTAACATTCGATGACGGGCCATCACCTGAGACCAGCCAATTGCTGAACGTACTAAATCAATATCAAGTCAAAGCGACCTTTTTTATGTTAGGACCAAACATAAAAAAACATCCTGAAGTTGTGAACCGAATGGTGGATGAAGGATTTGGCGTGGGCTTGCACGGAATGACACATAGCGTTCAGCAAGTATATAGCTCGACAGCAGCACCATTAAACGAAATGACTAAAAGTCAGCGCATTTTACAAAAGGTAACTGGCGTAACGTCTAACTTTGTTCGTCTTCCTTATGGCAGTATTCCCTATTTGACGGAAGGAATGCGGGATTCACTGCATCAGAATGGCTTTAACATATGGGACTGGAATGTGGATAGCAAGGACTGGAAACTAAAGGATAAACGTTTTGTGGAGAGAACAATTCAGGAAATAGAAAGGCTTGAGAAGGCTAATGAGACACCAGTCGTGCTCCTGCATGATAAACCAGCGACGATTAAACATTTACCAAAACTATTAAACTATTTGCAGCGTGAAGGCTATAAAACCAAAAACATAACAAACGAAAAGGCTGCATTAACATTTAGATGCGCAGGACGCTGCCATCCCATTAACTGATTGCCCATGAGAAGGAGAGAATGATAGTGATTAAGCGGGTTATGGTGATATGTTCCTCAGTTATGCTGGTGTTCCTTGTTGCTAGTTGTCATAAAGCTGAAAAGCGAGCAGAAAGTATTTGAATCAATTTCATAATTGCTCTTATTAAAAACGCAAAGACCTGCAGAATTTCTAATGTGTATTTTTTTAAAATTCCTCTAAGCAGCCTGCTGCTGCTTTAAC
>NZ_JBHTGR010000022.1:0-75337 GCF_042666895.1 Lentibacillus kimchii | reverse complement strand
GCAGATGTTTGAATCGCTGGAGGAACAAGTTTAAACGACTAAAACACTGGCTAACTAAATTCAAAAGGGATAGGGTCATTTACACAAAATTATTGACGCCCCCACTGGATCATCCCACACCAAATATGTCAAAATAAGAATAACAATATTCCCCTCAGCTGGTATTATTATAGTAATCTGAAATCTGGAGGCATGACAATGGAAAGTGTTTCAATACAGGCATTAAAAGCATTAGTGGAAACAAAAATCGACAGTAAGACGCTTATGAAAGTTATCTGGAACAATCAGGAAAAACTTACACTGTTCATCAAACCAAATATTAGCATCCATTCCGTTATCTATGATAAAAGAGACGGTTATCTTTTTTATGATCCGGACGGAAAACGCGTGACACAGACCATCCCACTGATTGTACCGGAAGATCATCTGGCTGATGGCAAAGTGCTTCTGGGCGGCGGTCTGCTGCTGAACGATCACCCCTTGTCCAAGGAGGATATTGCATTTTTACAGAATCATCCATTATCCTGACAAAATAAGTGTTCGCCATTTAAGGAGGAAGTAACGTGCGTTTGCGTGCTTTAACAGTCATTCTTTTTTTATTGGCATTGGTTTTAACCGCGTGTTCTGATGATACGAAACCGGTTGGTCCTGATAAGAAAGGCGATGCGACGATTGCCGAAGCAGATTTGACCGACTTTGACAAAAAGTTAATGAATCTAGCCACTGATATGTCTTTCGCCTATGACATCCAGCTTCATAATCAGGAGGCGAAAGAGCTGCAAGTTACGGTGGAACACTATCAGAACGGCGAAAAAGTGAATGAAATTCTCAATATGGCATCCGGTTTAAAAAATGTGAAACCGTCTGATAACCTGAAGGTCGTATTTTTACGGCAAAAGGCCGGTGAGGGACAGGAAAAATGGGTTGGCTCGGTTATAAGAGCTAATGGCTCTTCCAGCGTTGAAAACACTGTGGAGGCGCCTTCTGATGATTACGCCAGTGTCTCCTCAGGCGGGATCAGTTCCCAAACATCCTTTACCATAGGCGAGCGGCAATACGCATCAACGATTATTCACACCAATCAGCATAGCGTTTCACAGCGGACCGATTTGGACACAGACGAAGCTATTAAACAAGCGACCGACTATGAAGACGTCTATCTTTTGTCAGTACGATTGAATAAACAACAGGGTAAGCTAAAGAAAGAGGCTGAACGTTAAAAAGACGCTTGGGAAACATATTTTTCCAGGGATGACTATTTAATGAGGCACCTGTCACGTTTGACTGGTGCTTTTTTTCGTTCACACCTCCGCTTGCGTCAGGCGTTTTTCTCTTTTTTAAGCATGATCCATGTTAAACTGAAAATAACTTTTGAGAAAATAAGCCAGCCAAGACTCCTTTCCGGAAAGAGGTGCTAACGGATGCAATTCCTGTATAAATCTGGTGCTGTTATACTGTTCTTCCTGCTGCTCGCTGGATGCGGCGGACAGTTGCAGGGTTCAGCTGACAATAACCACCCGGATCAGGCATCCTCTAAACAAGAAGAAGGCTACATGATCAAAGAGGATGTGGACAATATTAATGATCATCTTGATTACGAAGACCGCAAGACAGATACCATCTATATGGCGGGTGGCTGTTTCTGGGGTGTGGAAGCCTATATGAGCCGTATTTATGGTGTGGCTGATGTTGTTTCCGGATACGCGAATGGTGAAGGCAGTGATCCCAGTTACGCAGACGTCGTAAAAGGCGATGAACACTTTGCTGAGACCGTCAAAGTGACCTATGATCCTGAACGTGTTTCATTGGACACGTTAATCAATCGGCTATTTAAAGTGATTGACCCGACGAGCAAAAATCAGCAGGGTAATGATGTCGGTGAAGCATACCGGACGGGGATTTATTATGCAGATAAAGCAGATGAGGAAACCGTAAAAAGCGCGGTTGCGGATGAACAGGCCTATTATGATGATGCTATTGAGACGGAAGCTAAACAGCTGGATAACTTTTACAAAGCTGAAGAGATGCACCAGGACTATTTAGAGAAAAATCCGAATGGTTATTGTCATATTAATTTAACGACTGCCAATGATTTCGCGATCGAGCCAATTGAGAAGGATAAAGACATTGTGAAAAAGCTGAGCCAATAGCGCAGCCGGGCGCTATCAGTCAGCGCCCGGTCCATATATTCTTCCGTTTCGTTTCAAATGTCTTAACGCGGCCGGAACTGTTTAGACATCATCATCTCTTATCGTCGTGAATGATAAAGAACGTTTGAACTTATTTCTTTTCAACGTCTTGCTTCCACTTATCAATTCTGTGAGTATGATCGTCTACAAAGTCTTCCGCTACTTTTTCAGCATTCTCTTCTTTGACGAAAATGCGTTTCATAAGCTTATTTTCATCCTCTTTGTTCCAGTCATCGGCCATTCTTGTTGCAATTTTATAAGCGGCAGGATGTGCGGCCTGAAAATCTTTATTAAAGACTAAATTAATATGATCATCATTTCCACCATAAATTTTGTCTGGATCTTTTAGCATTTTTAAATCCAATTCGTTAAAGATCCAATGGGGCTGCCAGCCCGTTATAATAATGGGATCTTGGTTTTTATAGGCTTCCTGAAGCTCAGATAACATGGATAATTCGGTTCCTTTCTTTAGATCCCACTTATCCAAATCATTGTCGTCAAGTCCTTTTTCGGTATTTTTCATAATACCCGTTCTTGGATCGATACCTACAATGGTCCAATCGACCGACTTGCCCAAATCTTTATTGTCTTTCAGATCATTAATCGACTCGACATCATCCATATACTCTGGTACTGCCAGAGAGAGGGAAGCATTATCAATGACATTATCACTGTCATAAATGTCTAAGTCATCTCCATATTTATCAAGATATGCTTTGTCAGTGGCGGGAAACCAGCCTGACGTGTTTAAGGTATCCTTATTTTCTGCTGTACTTGCAAACATTGGTCCCGTCGCTCCAACTTGAGTAGAGGTAACGTTATAGCCAACATCTTCGAGTACTTGAGCTAATACAAGTGAACGCGCCGTTGATCCAGCCCCAATATAAGGAATTTCGATATCTTCTCCTCCTATTTCAACATTGCCATCAGTGGAGGAGGTCCCGCCACTGCATGCAGCTAATAGGCCAGATAAAGAAAGAGCTATAATTAACCCCGCGATTTTAAAGTTGCTTTTATGCATGAAACAAATCCTCCTTTATGAATCAAAACCTTAAAGCAAGCAAACTATAGTGACCTTTCGTCAGGTACTTTTGAATATAGTTTGCTGCTTTTAGGAAACAAGCTGACAAAATGCAGTCTAACTTTAGTCGTTATTTTTGTTGTCTTCGTTGTTTTCGTTACCTTTATCAACAAGTTTGGAAATGATATCATTTATTTTTTCAACATTTTGGTTTTGCTGATTCAATAACTTCAATATCTCATCATCGCTTAATTTTCCTTCTAACTCTTTGGCTGGCTCGCTTGAGTGAACGTTTTTCATTAGCTCTTGTTGATTACTAATCTCCTCATCTGTCATTTTTGAAGTATACTTATCATAGATTTCCCGGTGATTTTCTCTTGCGTATTCCATTAACGCATTAAATAATACACCGTTAAACAATGTGCTGCGATCTGGTGATACTTCCAGTAAATCATGGTACAGATGTTCTGTTTGATTATCCATTTCTATATCGGATAAAGGTGCCATTTGTTCATCTTCTGAATCAGCTGATGACTGATAACCCGCTGATAACGTTTGGTCAGAATGCATTTTCTCCTCCAGCGCATACCCTTCAATATCAATCTTAGGCAAGACGCGATTGAGCCATTTTGGAAGATACCACGAAGCATTCCCAAATAATTTCGTAAGGGCAGGTATCAATGTCAGGCGAACGATAAAGGCATCAAATAACACGCCAAATGCAAGTGCAATACCAAGTGATTTAATGATGACATCATCTTGGAATACGAAAGCAATAAACACACTAAACATAATCAAAGCTGCCGCCACAATCACCGGTCCACTTTCTTTAATGCCTACTTTAATAGAATGCTCGTTATCGTGTGTCTTACTATATTCCTCATGAATTCGTGTCATTAAGAAAAGTTCATAATCAATAGCGAGTCCGAATAACAAGCCAATTACAATCACTGGTAAAAAGGCAAGTAATGGCCCCGGTGTATCGACTCCAAACAATCCGCTTATAAAGCCATCTTGCATAACAAGCGTGGTGAATCCTAAGGTTGCTGCTAATGAAAGGACAAACCCTAATACTGCTTTCAATGGAACAATAATCGACCTAAACACAAGCATCAACAGCACAAAAGCCAGCGCAACAATGACACCAGCGAAAACTGGTATCGCATCGTTCAGCTTTTCAGACATATCAATGTTAATCACACTTTGTCCTGAAATTTCGGTATCAAAGTTATATAAGTCTTTTGCCTGATCACTGTAATCCCGCAAATCATGGACAAGATTATTCGTTGATTCCGAATTCGGACCATCATCGGGAATGATTCCTACTAATGCATAATCATTGGCTGGCGTTAATTGTGCTGGCGCAACCGTATCAACGTTGTCCATATCCGCAATATCATCAGTCATATTTTGTAAGTCCTGGTTCAGCGCATCTCCGTCTTGTTTATCTTTCGTATTAACCAACATGGCAATTTGCCCGTTATATCCTTCGCCAAAGTCTTCTGAAATAATTTCATATGCTTTATGCTGTGTTGAATCATTTGGCTTCATGCCATCATCAGGCAGGCCTAATCTCATATGTGACATAGGAATAATGGCCAATCCAAGAACAACCAAAACGAGAAACACCGCTAGAGCTGGTTTTCCAACGACAAATTTTGACCAAGGCGTTTCTACATGATCTTTTGTCTCCGTTTTGTTGGCCTTTGGCTGCACACGTTTATGGAAAATGCTAATGAAAGCCGGTAATAACGTGAGAGCACTTAAGACAGCAATAAACACACTAATCGCAGAGGAGAAGCCCATCACTGCTAAGAAATCAATACCAACAAGGGATAAACCGCAAACGGCAATAATCACAGTGATACCAGCAAATATAACAGCGCTTCCTGCTGTCCCTACGGCGAGGCCAATCGCCTTCACATGGTCTCTTTCTGTTTTAGCAATTTGTCTATATCTGAATAAAATAAACAACGCATAATCAATACCAACCGCAAGGCCTATCATAATCGCAAGCGTCAATGTCACATTGGGAATATCAAACGCGAAGGTTAATAATGCGATAATACCGACACTTGACCCTAACCCGAGCAATGCACTTAGTATTGGCATACCTGCGACAATCAGCGAACCAAATGTGACTAATAATACTATGAACGCAATGACAATCCCTACGACTTCAGGAAGTCCGCCAAATTCTAAATCTTCCATGCCGCTCCCCGTTAACTCTGTTTGAAGCATATGATCTTCTTTTAAGTCATCTAATTCATGCTCTACATTCGTTTTAGATGCTTCTTTCAAAGACGTTTGAGCGGTAACGTAGTTCACATCAGCAAATGCTGTTGTCCCGTCATCATTAATTCGCTTAGCTTCATACGGGTCTGTAACACTTGCTACGTAATCGTCATTTCTCTTGATATCAGTTAAGGTATCCTGAATATCATTTTTGGTATCCTCTTCTGTAATACCATTATCTGTGTTCGACTTAAAGACAATACGTATTTTAGCTTTTTCACTGTCTTGATTAAATTCGTCCCCGATTTTTTCATTTGTATCGATAGATTTTAGACCGTTCATTTTAATATCGCTGTCAAACTTAGGGGCATTCGTGGTGAGCGGCGTAATGATGGCTATTAACAATACTAGCCAAATAAGCACACTCCACCATTTGTGTTTTGCAAAAAATGAGCCTACTTTATATAAGAAATTAGCCAAGGTATGACCTCCTACAAAAAAATCGTATAATCTAAGTAAATAATATACATATCATACGATAACAGGTTATAATTAATAACATATAAATCATAGAGTTAATTTTATTAATCTATATAGTTAAACTACAGATAAAGGGGATAATGTAGATTGAATCAGAACGATTTACGTGTCATTAAAACAAAAAACTTACTTTCTACGTCTTTATTCCATCTGCTGGAGGAAAATGGATTGTCTTCCATCACAATCAAGATGATTTGTGATAATGCTTTAGTCCATCGCACCACTTTTTACAAACACTTTCAGGACAAATATGACCTGTTAGTTTATCTATTCAAGGGATACTCGAAAAACTATTTTGAATTAGACATTAAAACACGGATTAATTCGCCCATAGAGTCTATAAATTATATTATCACTTCAAAAATTAAAGGGATTCAGCAAAAACAAAAAAAAGAGCCCGAATTTCACGAGATATTAACTAATTATTTTGTTGGTGTATTAGAAAATGATATCCAGGCCAATATAAAACGTTTTCGCATTGATTCTAATGTGCCAGAAAGCTTAATTATATATATTTACAGGGCAAACCTTGATGCTATTTTAAAATGGGCTCGTGAAAATAAAATCAACAAAACGTCACAAGAATTAGATCAAATTTTTCATCAGGTTATTAAAATGGAAATTTAGCAGATTTATTAATGAAGGCGTTCAAGTGCTTATTGCCTTTTTCACCCTGGCCATGCGTTCACTGTCAAATGAATTAGCAAACGAGTCATGCACCCTGACAGCTTTACCAAAATGATACTGATCAGCCAAGACATTACGATGAATAGCCGCAATGTTATCTGTATTCAGCCCGCCTCCGGGCATAATAGCCGGTCCGCCTGTCTCATGTTTCATTTGCAGCAGATCCTGAAGATTATCGGCGCTCAGCATTTTCCCGCCGGAAGTCAGGATGCGCTTCACATGTGTTTGGTACTTAGCCAGCGTCATATAAGCGTCTCGCTGTGAAGGAACCTCATCAAACGCCTTATGAAACGTTATGTCCAATTCGGGAAAACGTTCCGTCAGTTCCCTCAGAACAGTCTCATTAATCGTGCCATCTTTATTTAATACGCCAAAAACGATTCTGTGGCCGCCCATATCAGTCAACGCCTGAATGTCCTCGAAAATAATCGCCTTATCACTGGTCGTATAATGGTAATGAAAACTATGCGGACGTATCATGACTTGAACTGGAATCGATACGCTCTGCAGCACTTGTTTGATCGTCCCGCAGCTAGGTGTAAGCCCTCCTTCTGAGATTGCGGAGACAAGTTCAAGCCGATCGGCACCCAGTTCCTCCGCCTGTTTGGCCTCGTCCCCATTTTGTACAATAACTTCCAGCTTCATCGCTATCTCCCTCTTTCTGACATTTAGCTATATACGCGTAACAGAATTAGATTGTCTTCCAATAGAATTTTTCCCGCATCAATCGGGCCTTATCATCCTGTGCAGTTTTTCCGGTTTAAGCTGGCTGGATATCGATGCCTCGGTCTGCAGCGTCAGTTCCATTCCCGCAAGACCCAGCTGACAGGCATCGCGCAACGATTCGCCATGCAAAATACCATACACAACACTTGCTCCCAGGGCGTCACTAATGCCCGTATCATCAGTCACTTCCGTTTCAAAAGGCGTCAGAAGGCCTGCTTCACCTGCAGCATAATAATAGACACCTCCATCGTCCAGATTAATAACCACCCGTTTCACACCGCGCTGGCTCAACGTTTCACAAACTGCTTCAC
Source organism: Lentibacillus kimchii (assembly GCF_042666895.1). Taxonomy (GTDB): domain Bacteria; phylum Bacillota; class Bacilli; order Bacillales; family Amphibacillaceae; genus Lentibacillus; species Lentibacillus kimchii. The sequence goes on along the minus strand of NZ_JBHTGR010000022.1, from coordinate 67,628 downwards.
ACGTGCTGACTGAATGAATCGGTTTGCCGTACAGTGCTTCCGCCTCATCTTTACTGAGGATCAGCAATTCTGTACCATCCAGACGTTCTGGCAGTTTAAGAGCTTTAGTTGACGAAACGGGATCGATATACAATGGGATGTTTTCCTGAAAACTTCGATCAATTATATAATGAACACAAGCAGCAGGCAGATTTGTATCTAAAAAGATGCCTGCTGACGTAATTGCTGACCACTTTTCCTCCAGCATCGCAATTGTCAGATGCTCATAAATGTTCATGTCTGCCATTGAGACAACACTTTTCCCATTCGCATCCAATAACGTTGTGAAAGTACCGGTACCGCTTGCCGCAAATTTCCAAACCTGACTCACATCAACACCAGCACTTTTCGTTTCATTTAACAGCCAATGGCCTTCCTTATCATCTCCGACACAGGCCATCAGTTGTGTATTATAGCCTAAGTACCGCAGATTTTCAGCATAATTGCGTGCCACGCCGCCACACGTTTCTTTCGTTCTGACAGGATTCGACGTATTCAGACGAACGTCCTGCTCTGCCCTTGCTTTACGGTCAACATTCATGCCCCCCAGACAAGTGATCATAGACATGTCGTTTAACACATAGGCACGCCCCCTAATGTCGCCGCTTTTTATTAATTTGGTTATGTAATTGGCGACCGCTGGACGTGACAGGCCTATTCTATTTGATAACTCCTGCTGAGAGATAAATGGATTCATCCGGATTTGATATAAGATTTCGTTTTCTTTACTCATTGGCACGACCTCTCTTTACAAATTTAGTTTAGGTTAATGACACACATTTGTAAATCATTCGGATACATACAGTCAAAAATTCTATCTTTCCTCTCGTAAGAAAACTATAAAATTATTGACAATCTAGCAGGAAAGCGAATACAATAAACTTATGTTTAATTACTAAACTTTTGTTTAGTAGTGAGGTGACAATATGAAGAAGGATCCGTACCAAGAATCGCCTATAATCTGTATTGGCGGGGCAAACGTCGATCGCAAATTCTATTTAAAATCGAATATGGTCAGTGAAACATCCAATCCAGTTCAATCCAGCAGTTCAGCAGGAGGTGTGGCCAGAAATATAGCCGAAAACTTAGGCAGGCTGGGTGAACATGTCAAATTGATCACAGCAAGTGGCTATGATGCTGCGTGGCAGGAAATAGCCAATGGGTCTTACTCATTTATGGATTTAAGTGCTGCTGCTCAATTTGAAGAACAGGCTACCGGCTCTTACACTGCTGTACTCGATAAAAACGGTGATCTGGCAATAGCCTTTGCCGATATGGAAGTATTTGACGCAATCACGCCCGATTTATTACAGGAAAAGCAAGCCACTTTAAAAACAGCAAAATGCATTGTCGTTGATTTAAATTGCTCACAGGATACGATCGATTTTCTTTGCCGGTTTGCGGTGAAAGAGCAGATTCCTTTAGCAATTATTCCGGTTTCTGCCCCAAAAATGGCGAATCTGCCGGCAGCACTTGATGCTGTCAATTGGCTCATTATCAATAAAGATGAAACAGAGACATTTATGAATATGATGATACAAAACCACAAGGACTGGGAGCACGCTGTCCAAAACTGGTTAGACTGTGGTATCCAAAATGTTGTTATAACAAATGGTGCTGAGGGGGCCATGGCTGGAAATGAGCATGACGGCGTATGTTATTATCCGTCCATTGACACCCCTGTCATTACGGATGTAACCGGCGCTGGTGACTCTTTTTGTTCAGCTGTCATACATGCCTGGCTGCAAGATCAGTCACTAGATACCAACATTCAATCGGGTATGGTTAATGCACATAAAACCATCATGTCAAACCAAACGGTAAGAACCGATTTATCATCTGCTCAGCTGGCTGCAGATGTCAAGCGAGCCATTAATGCTCCTAACCATTAATACATGTTTATGACCATAAGGAGGAACAAAAATATGAAACAATATCTCGAATTTTCGCAAGAGGTGCAGCAGGCTAAAGACAATGGACAAGCCATTGTTGCATTGGAATCGACCATCATTTCACACGGTATGCCTTATCCGCAAAATGTCCAGATGGCCCGGGATGTTGAAACGATTGTCCGTGATAACGGAGCCGTGCCAGCCACCATTGCCATTATGAACGGCCAGATCAAAATCGGTCTATCTGATCAGGAACTTGAAATGTTTGGCAGCAGTGATGATGTCGCCAAAGTTTCAAGACGGGATATAGCTCAGGTCGTTGCCTCTGGCAAGCTGGGTGCAACGACTGTCGCGACCACGATGATTTGTGCTGAATTAGCCGGCATCGAAACATTTGTGACAGGCGGCATTGGCGGTGTGCACAGAGGTGCCGAAACAACCATGGACATATCGGCCGATCTGGAGGAATTAGCCCGTACAAACGTTGCAGTTGTCTGTGCCGGTGCGAAATCGATTCTTGATTTAGGGCTCACAATGGAATACCTGGAAACAAAAGGCGTCCCTGTCATCGGCTATGAAACCGATTATTTACCTGCCTTTTTCACAAGAGAGAGCGATCAGTTGCTGCCATCCTCAACAGATTCAACAGATGGCGTGGCTGAAACGATGAAAACCAAATGGGACTTGCAGCTGGATGGCGGGATTGTCATTGCTAACCCGGTTCCTCAAAAAGATGCCATGGATGCCGATTACATTAATAAGATTATTAATGATGCCCTTAAAGAGGCAGAAGAAAAGCATATTTCCGGTAAAGACACAACCCCATTTCTGCTTGCAAAAGTAACAGAGATGACTGAAGGCAAAAGCCTTGATGTCAATATAGCACTGGTTAAACACAACGCGAAAATCGGCAGTCAAATTGCCGTGAGCTATAACAGGCAAGTTAATCAATCCTAAAATGATCACCTGAACCTTGTCCCTAATATCGATAAAATAGAATGGAATACCGTATTTCTATTTTATCGATATTTCGCCATCTAAGATGAAAGCGTTAACATTCAAGGAGGACAAAAAATGAATGTTGTATTCCTTATAACCGGATTATTATTAGTGTTTGGCCTTGGCTATTTGTTCAGTAATGACAGAAAGCATATCAAATATAAACGCATAGGCCTCATGCTGGTCATACAGCTGATTCTGGTTTTCACGCTGATGAACACAACGGCCGGATTAACGATTGTCAAAAATATCGGGAAATTTTTCGAAGGGCTGATGTCGATTGCCGATGCCGGTATCAATTTTGTCCTTGGCGGTATTGTCAATGAAGGCGAGGATCCATTCATCTTCTCAGCTCTTCTCCCGCTCGTGTTTATTTCGGTCTTAATCGGTATCCTTAATCATTTCAAAATACTCCCTGTCATTATTAAATATGTAGGGCTTATTATAAGCAAACTAACAGGTATGGGGAAATTGGAAAGCTATTTCGCTGTATCCACTGCCGCACTCGGACAGCCGGAGGTATTCTTGACAGTTAAGAACCAGATTCCTAAGCTGGGTCAGAAACGTTTATACACCATTTGCACGTCAGCAATGAGTGCCGTCAGTATGGCCATGGTTGGATCTTATATGACAATGCTGGAACCGAAATATGTCGTAACAGCCGTTGCTTTGAATATATTCAGTGCACTCATTGTCGCTAATATTATTAACCCTTATGATCTGTCAGACGAAGAGGACCTTGTGCAAACGGATGATCAAGAACGCGTTCCTTTCTTTCAATGAAGTTATTACTGGGAGCTACCTTGGCTTCTATCATTTCAGGAACGATGATGGGACTCGTTATGTAAAGGAGGAAACATGATGACAACGAAAAAAATAATTATGGACGGTGACCCGGGTCACGATGATGCGATCGCCATTATTTTAGCTGCAGCCCGGCCGGAATTGGATATTATTGGCATAACAACCGTTTCCGGAAACGCGGACATTGACAATACAACACGGAATGCCCTGAAAATTTGTGACCTTGTCGGACTGAACGATGTGATCGTATCCCAGGGTGCAAGCAAGCCACTCGTTCGTTTACGCGAAACAGCGCCTTCTATTCACGGCGATTCCGGTTTGGACGGTCCTGATCTTCCCGAACCAAGCCGTTCATGGTCACATGAGCATGGTGCCGATACAATCAGCCGGTTGGCGCGGGAAGCAGCAGAGCCTGTCACACTTCTGGCGACAGGGCCTTTGACCAATGTCGCGCTCGCTTTAGCGAAAACGCCAGGCATTCAAGCAAATATTAATGAGATTGTACTCATGGGCGGTGGTACCAGCGGAAACTGGACACCGACAGCTGAATTCAATATCTGGGCAGATCCTGAGGCAGCCAGAAGCGTATTCGAAAGCGGCATCCCTATCACTGTCATGGGATTGGATATCACGCATCAGGCACTTGCGACCCCTGAGGTTATTAAGCAGATCAACAGCATTGACAACAATGTGGCTCAAGTTGTTGGAGAATTATTAGACTTTTTCACGTCGACCTATCAGGAAACGTTCAATTTCAAAAGTGCTCCCGTGCACGATGTGCTGACTGCTGCCTACTGTGTGGCGCCTGAACTGTTTACCATGCAAGATGTCAACATCGCCGTGGAAACAAAAGGTGAATTCACGGCTGGTACAACAGCAGTCGACCTCCAAGGTGTGACCGGCCGGGAAACCAATGCCAAATTTGGCACCGAACTGGACGTGGATGGCTTTTGGACCTTAATGATTAATGCACTTAAGACCTATTAGATGCGGTTTATACCCCTTTCTGCTTCGGCAGTCAAGGGGTTTTTGTTATACAGTTGCCGTCAGTTCCCTGATTTCAAGCTCATTCACGTTAAAATCTTGCATCAGCCAACAAGAAAATGTAGACTCTTTATGGATTTAATCATGCATTTGTTTGATTTATTTAAAACAAATGTATGATCGGTTTGGCATCAATCAATAAACCGTTTTACTGAAACCATCTAAGGGAGGAATGAGAATGCGGCTCGTCAAAGATCTGGTGTTCATTATCGCTGGGACGCTCATGTATGCCCTGGCACTTACACTTCTGGCTATTCCCAACAATCTGGCTGATGGCGGTTTGACCGGAATTTCCGTCATTGTGCACTATGCATTCGGCTGGTCACCGGGTATCGTTAACTTCATTTTAGCAGCTATTATTATTCTGATTGGTTATCGCGTTTTACCGAGACGATCCGTGATGCTAACGGTGATCACATCGCCCCTCATCTCGCTTTTTCTTTATTTGACAGAGGGCTTGGGTGAGTCATTGGGCGACCCGCTTGTATCAGCCATTTTCGCCGGTTTATTTATTGGCATCGGCACCGGGCTGATATTCCGGACCGGCAGCTCCATGGGCGGGACAAGCGTCATCGCCAGAATGCTTCACCATAACCTGGACTGGGATCTGACACGGACGAATTTTGTCCTGGATATCATCGTTGTCGCAGCAGGCTTATTTATCATTGGGCCGCTTAACACGATGTATACCATTATATCGCTATTCGTTGGTAAAAAAGCGACGGATCTTATTATTGAAGGGCTTGATACCCGCAAAGCTGTCAGTGTCATTTCCAGCCGTGCTCCAGCTATAACAGATGAAGTCGTGCAGCACATGGATACCAGCGCTACCGTATTTGAAGGGTATGGCGGTTATTTAAAAGAGCATTCTGACATGGCTTACATTATTATCAGCAAGTATCAGATTATGAGACTCAAACGGCTCATTAATTCGGTTGATGATCGGGCATTTGTGGTGATTCATGACGTGCGTGATGTGTTCGGCGGCAGTTTCTCCTGGCCAGCGAAAAAATCCTGAACACGTACAGGAATCAGCCCCTTTTAAATAGCGTACGTACGGATGTCTTAAATTAAATCAGGATAAAGCCAGGAAAATAGATGCCACCTATGATAAAATAAAGGCTATATCAGTGACTTAGGAGAATCGTCAAAATGGATAAACAAGATATAGCAACTATTCGCAAACAATTTAAGATTAATAATGACCAATTAAAAATACGTGACATTTTTAACGTTTACATCCTGAAGGAATCAAGCGAGATTTACCATTATCAAAGCACCCCTTTTGACCTGCTGGAAGAAGAGCAGAAAATGCTGTTTATGGAGAACTTTAAAAAGGTTCTGACCGGTCAGCTCGACGAAAAATTGTTCGAATTAAAATTCCAGCAGCAAGCCGAAAACAGCAGCCAGCTCATCCTGCACCAGGGACTGCTGACCGATGATACTGAAGCATGGAAGGAGCAAATGCTCAAACTCGTGGAAAAAATGCTGAAGGACAGACAATATGACATGGATATTGTTATCACGTTCATTCGCGGTGAATACATGAAACCAACGAAGCGTGCGAGCGAGGAATCAGAAGAAAGTCAGTGGGATACCGTATACGCTAATCCATTTATATTGTGCAGTATGAATAAAACAGAGGAGCCGAAGAAAGAATTACTATTTGATTATGTCGAAAAAGCATTTAAATATAATATTGTCGTCGATCCCGTGATTAATTTGAAATCACCACTATCCGGCTTTCTTTTCCCTTCAATTACGGATAACGCCGTCGATGTTAACCATGTTCTTTACGCCTCAGGCAAAAAGAACGAGCCGGATTATCACTTTATTGAGAACGTCTTAAATGCTGAGGAAATCATGACCGCCGCACAGGACAAGCTCGTATTTGAGGAGATTGTAAAAAATGCAGCCGGTGAGCAAGCGATCACAACATCCACGCTCTCCAATGTTTACGATGAAATCCACCGGGTAACCGAAGAAAACGACGAAGACGAGACACCCAAGCTGGATTATAAAGACGTGGAACAGGTTTTGCAGCACAGCGGCCTTGAAGATATCAATACTGAAAAGGTTGAATCCGCTTTTAAAACGGTCATAGATGATACGTCCTATGAGTTTAAAGCACCGAACGTCATACCGAAATATTCTTCCAAGTCCATTAAAATTGAAACGAAACTGGCGGATATTGCTATTAAACCAGAGGACTTGCGCTATGTACGCCAGGTCCACTTCGATAATAAACGGTATCTCATGATGGAAGTCGAAGAAAATACAGTAATTGAAGGCTTTGAAATGATCCCCGAAGCTTTATTCCAGCAAGCACCAGACAATAAGGAATGATAAGACCTGATCCTGGCATGGACAGCTAATAAAATGCGGCACCGGATTCATCATTTGAATCCGGTGCCGCATTTAAAGGGCTTCCTTTGACTTAGCTCACGATTTCCTTCACGCGTCCGACCACGCCATCCTCCAGCTTAACCTTGATCCCATGAGGATGAGTGGCTGAATTTGTCAGCAGCTTGTCGACGACGCCCCTTGTTAATTTTCCGGTACGCTGGTCCTGTTTTTGGACTACCTTTACTGTTTGGCCGATTTTCACATGGGCCCGATTGGTTCCAGACATTGTTAATTAACTCCTTATTTTATCGTCAGACGCGTTTATCCTAAGCATAACACCAAACAATGACCTGCCGCCATCAATACGTGATCCGCCTTCACCTGGCATAATCGCTCCCCATTCTGACCAAAATAGAATTAATCTGCATAAACCACTTATACGTTCTTAATTTTGTTTGTCGCAAATTTATTCACTATTTAAGCATATGGCCAGTTTTTTCCTTAAAAGTGAACATTTTTTGAGTAAAACGTTACAAAAAGCGAAACATTTTATTGTAATTTAATGAAGCTGCTGGTAAAAAGCCATTGGTCTGTTATAATTTTTATTGACGAACGGATTAATAAATAGCTGGCTGTTCAATGCCAGTTTATTATGGAGGGATTGCCTCATGAGAAACAGCGGAAAATATTCAATCAAATGGATCCTGCTTCTCTTCATTCCGCTTCTCCTGATGCTTAGCGGGTGCAGTGATCTGACCGTTATGAATCCAAAGGGACCGGTCGGTGAGCAGCAGAAGGATCTGATCGTTTATTCCCTCTACTTTATGTTGGGGATTGTCGTTGTGGTATTTGTGCTATTTGCCTATATAGTGATTAAATATCGTGACAAACCAGGTCGGGACCCGAAAGACTACAAGCCGGAGATGCATGGGAATACCTTGATCGAGACAATTTGGACCATTATCCCGGTTATTATTATCGTATCGCTGGCCATTCCGACGGTCACTACGCTGTACGATTTGGAAAAATCGCCAGGATCAACGGCCACTGGGGCGCCAACTGAAGCTAAGGCAGAAAATCCACTCGTCATTTATGCCTCGGCTGCTGATTGGAAGTGGTTCTTCAGTTATCCGGAACAAGGGATAGAAACCGTTGACTATCTGCACATACCGAAGGATCGGGCTATTGAATTCCGCTTGTCATCAGCGGGCTCCATGTCAGCATTATGGATCCCAGCATTAGGTGGTCAGAAATACAACATGGCGGGCATGGAGACAACACTTTTTCTGCAGGCTGATGAAACTGGCGTTTACCAGGGCCGCAACTCCAACTTTAACGGAGAAGGCTTTACTGAACAGACATTTAAAGTTCATGCTGAATCACAGGATAACTTTAATGAATGGGTGAAAAACGTTCAGGATTCAGCGCCTGAGCTGACACAAAATGAGTATGACAACTTATTAGAACCAAGTGTTTTGGATAATACGAGGGAATTTTCATCAACACATCTGCAGTGGGTTGATCATGGAACCATGAAAGGCAGTGACTATTCGATTGAACGGCATAGAGATGAATACAAGGATGACCTCGGTCTTGAAAATAGCAAGAATCATCATCACGATTAATTAAGAAAAGAAGGTGGACATTTATGCAGCTTGATGATTTCTTTGTGACCGGTGAACCCCTCGTCTATGGGGCTATGGTTTCCATCGCGCTCGTAACGATTGCTGTCATTTTCCTGCTGACCTATTTTAAAAAATGGGGATGGTTATGGCGCGAGTGGTTAACCACCGTTGATCATAAGAAAATCGGAATTATGTATATTCTAAGTGCATTGGCCATGCTGTTCCGCGGTGGCGTTGATGCTTTAATGATGCGGATACAGCTTGCCTTTCCAGGTATGAATTTTCTGGATGCCGAGCACTATGATGAAATATTCACAACGCACGGCACTGTTATGATCTTTTTCATGGCCATGCCCTTTCTGATTGGCCTTATGAATATTGTCGTGCCGCAGCAGATTGGGGCGCGTGACTTTGCACTTCCATTTGTAAACGCGCTGAGTTTCTGGGCATTCTTCTTCGGTGCCATGCTATTTAACATTTCATTTGTTATCGGAGGTTCGCCTGATGCTGGCTGGACAAGTTATACACCGCTTGCAGGCGCTGCTATGAGTCCAGGACCTGGTGAAAACTTCTACTTGCTTGGCCTGCAGTTATCCGGTATCGGAACACTTGCAACAGGTATCAATCTGATGGTAACGATTCTGAAGATGCGGGCACCAGGCATGAAAATGTTTAAAATGCCAATATTTACGTGGTCAACTTTGATCACTTCGTTTATTATTGTATTTGCTTTTCCGATCTTAACAGTCGCACTGGCGCTGTTAACGATTGACCGTATTTTCGGGTCACAGTTCTTCACATTGGCCGGTGAAGGAATGCCGATGATGTGGGTGAACTTATTCTGGATGTGGGGACACCCCGAGGTTTATATCGTTGTTCTCCCAGCATTCGGTATCTTTTCCGAAGTAATCGCGACGTTTGCCCGGAAACAATTATTCGGCTACAGTGTTATGGTCTGGTCGATCATCCTGATTGCCGGTCTGAGCTTTTTAGTCTGGGCGCACCACTTCTTTACGATGGGTGCAGGCGCATTCGTCAACTCGATCTTTTCGGTATCAACCATGGCGATTGCAATACCAACCGGCGTGAAGATATTCAACTGGCTGGCAACCCTGTATAAATCAAAAATACGCATGACGGTTCCTATGATGTGGTCACTGGCGTTTATCCCAAGCTTTGTCATGGGCGGTGTTACAGGCGTTATGCTTGGCATGGCAGCAGCTGATAAACAATTCCATAACTCGTATTTCCTGATCGCTCACTTCCACTATGTGCTGATTGCAGGTACTGTATTCGCCTGCTTTGCCGGACTGGTTTACTGGTATCCTAAAATGTTCGGCCACAGGATGAACGAAGCTCTTGGAAAGGTTGCTTTTTGGTTCTTTGTCATTGGCTTTCACATCTGTTTCCTGCCACAGTACTTCCTGGGACTCAACGGAATGCCACGCAGGGTATTCCACATCATTCCAGAATGGTTTGACTTGAATGTGGTCTCAACGATCGGCGCCTTTGGCATGGGCATTGGTTTTGCAGTATTTGTCTACAATGTCTATTACAGCTATCGGTACAGTGAACGTGAGACAACCGGCGACCCTTGGGATGGCAGAACGCTTGAATGGGCTACGCCAAATCCGGTCCCTGCATACAACTTTGCTATTGTGCCAGAAGTCGATTCACTGGATGCCTACTGGGTTATGAAACAAAGAGGCGAATCTGTCTATGATGAATCCAAGGTTGAATCGCTTCATATGCCAGATAAAAGCGCAAAACCATTTATAATGATGGGTATATTAGCTATCGCCAGCTTCTGCCTTATCTTTGAATGGATATGGCCAGCCATTATCGGTTTGATCGGCGGCATTGTCGTGATGATTATCCGTTCCTTTGATAAAGATGAAGGTTATCACATCAGCAGGGACGAGATCATCGAGACGGAACGCTCGTCAAGGGGGTTATAATATGAGTACAGAAAAAACCAATGCTAAACCGCTGGAGCACCAGACCGAAAAAGGTGAGCTAAGCATTGTCGGTTTCTGGATCTTCTTGGCAGCGGAAATTGCGTTATTCGGGACACTGTTTGCCACATACACAGTCCTGTTCGGCCGGACAGCAGATGCAGCATCACCCGCTGACATGTTCGAGCCGGGCAGTGTCCTGGTGATGACCTTCATTCTGCTTTTGAGCAGTTTTACATCTGGGCTTGCCATTCATGAGATGCGCCGCGGGTCATCTAAAGGACTGATCATATGGCTCGCTATCACGCTGGTTCTGGGTCTCAGTTTTCTGGGTTTGGAAGTTAACGAATTTATACACTACACCCAGGAAGGCGTAACATTGCAGTCAGCTGCCTTTTGGTCGGCCTTCTTTGTCCTGACAGGAACACACGGCATTCACGTAACATTTGGCGCCGGCTGGGGCATTCTGCTTTTGATTCAGTCAGCTCTGCAGGGTGTTACAGCCACGACCAGCAGAAAGGTCTTTATTTTCAGTTTGTACTGGCACTTTTTAGACGTCGTATGGATTTTCATTTTCACAGGCGTTTATCTGATTGGGATGGTGGTATAATATGGAAAACAAATCCAAAAAAATACCGTATCAGCAAATTATAGGCTTTGTTCTGTCGCTCGTGCTGACAGTACTTGCAGCTTGGACAGCACTAGGGTCCAGCTTACCGGTTAAATGGATTATCATCGCCATTTTTGTCATGGCCATTTTACAGGCAATCATACAGCTGTTTATGTTCATGCACATAACAGAACAGAGCAATGGGAACACCCCATGGAATATGATGTTCCACGCGGCCGTCATAGCTGTTGTCCTGATCGGCGGTTCGCTGCTTACGATGTCATTTGGTTTCTAAAGTGGAAATCGAAAACAGAACCATAAAGAACCTCTTTCCAGAATTCTTCAGGAAAGAGGTTCTTTATATATTAGGAGATGTTTATTTAGTCAAAAACTTCTTTGGATCGATAATTAGTGGTGTATTGCTTCGAATCTTCGACAATGCGGATGATAAACTGTACCCAGGCTACTTCTGCTAAAATTAAACTTCCGTAAAACGTCAGCCACGTGATGGAAAAAGCACTCGGAGCTGCGAAAAACATTGCCTCTATAACGTAAAACCACATTCCAATTAGAAGCATCGATTGCACACCCACGAGCAGATATTTTTTAAGATACAGAAACATAAATGGTGTAACCGATGCTAACAGCATAAAAGAAACATCCATTTTAACCATCTCCAATTAATGTGATGTAAGCGATTTCTACAATTAGTATAACAAATTGACTCACATTTGTCACACATTTTTCACATTTTATTTAAAAATATTTATTGACATTGTCAAACCACTTACATTTTATATTATGGCTTGATGAGCTAAAAACAAACACATTTCTTATAATCGACTGCCGCTGCCACCACAAAAAACAGGGACTCAGGGCGCTGATAGCCGTATCCCTGCCATTGTCAAGTCATCATTCATTCATATTTACCCTTCATGTTGTCAGCAGATGGATCCTCATCAGTGGCACTGACTTCTTCTGTATCATTCGGACTGGTATTTTCTGAATGATGACCTAAAATCAGATGCTCCATTTCCTGGTACTCAATTTTATTGAACTCAGGAGCCTTATACAAATAAAAGACCGTTCCGAGAGCAAGCCAAATAACTAGCGCAATCAATGATGGTATCCCCATAAACGCTGGTGACGCCGGGATAAGCAGTAGCAGAAGAAAAGCAAAGCCGATCAGCGCACCCGCTAAACTAAACACTTTCTTAAACGGGGCAGCCACGGAGGGAAGCGTTCTAAACTGATCACTGAGCGATGTCTCATTAGACCATTTAAACATTTTAAAGGCCGTAACACATGTGTAGATATACGCAATGGTAACGCCGACTGATGACATATCAACAATCCAATTTAAAACTTCCCGGCCAAACCACGGTGATATCAAACATACAATAGATGTAAACATAATACCTGCATACGGTGTTCCGTACTTCGGATGCAATTTCGCGAAGATCCCAGGTATAATTTTGGCACGACCCATAGCGAACAGCAGACGACTGCTTGACAAGTAAAAGCCATTCAAACCAGTGCAGACACCCATGACTAAGGCAACGGCTAAAATGATCAGGCCGAAATCTCCAAATAAGTCAACCATGGCATCGCCTGTCCCCCACTGCAAGCCTGTCATACTCTGCCACGGATCTGCCAGGGATGTTGCCATAATCATCGCCATATAGACAATCCCAGCGAAAAAAAGTGCTAAAATAATCAGGGTGAAGCCTTTTTTAGCCGGAAAATTAAATTCCTCTGCCGCTTGGGGAATACTGTCAAAACCGACAAAAGCCCACGGCGCAATCGCTACTATCACAACGATGCTGGACCAGATCGATGTATCAGGTTTAAACAAGGGCTCCATACCACTGAAAGATGTGGACGGATGAAAAATAGCACCAATACTTAGAATAGCAATACCCAGAAGCATACAGATAACAAATACAAACTGGACACGTCCCGACACGCCTGTTCCGCGTATATTCGTATAAGCAAACAGAATCAGGGCTGCACTTGTGATAAGGATTTCCATCAGGTATACATCATAACCAGCTACACTGTAGAGATACCCCTGTTCCGCAATAAACGGAAAGATGTAGCGCACAGCAAGTGATAATGCCGTTGCATTTAAAGCAACAATGCAGATATACCCTAACGCTAAAAACCACCCAGCCACATAAGCATGATTACGATTAAAGCCTAAAAAAGCATAGGCAAATTCACCGCCGGACACAGGGAAATGTTTTATCAAAAAACCGTAACTGACTGCTATAATCATCATTAAAACCGCACCGATGCCAAAACCAATCATAGCTCCCAGCGGTCCGGAGTCTTCCATCCATACAGACGGCTGCACAAACGCACCCCAGCCAATCGCCGATCCTAATGCAATCGCCCAGACCCACTGGGGTTTTAGCGTTCTTGAGAGTTGTCCCCTTTGTTCCATTACAAAATGTTCCTCCTCTGAGCTTTCTGTTTAACACAAGACTCCTATATAAGTCAGAATTAAGTACGGGTTCTCATTATGACTCTGACTGGCTTGAACTATACCTTCGTGGCCAAAAGACTGTTTCCCTTTCGCTTGGTAACGATTACAATAACTTATTTTTAAAAAATCTCTCTGTCAGCACAGACCGACAGAGAGATTTTCCGCCAAAAATTACTTATTGCCCCACTGACTGTAGTCGAGATGTTTATACTTATCAAGTATACGTGTCGGCATATTCAAGGCATCTTTACGGAATGGCGGAGCAAGTTGCGTCCCATCAACATAGATGTTCAAGACAGCTGGTCTCCGCTGCTTCAGAGCCTCTTCAATCGCAGGGACAATATCTTCTGGTTTGTCAATGCTGTAGGCGAGTGCCCCCATAGCCTTTGCAACATCAGCAAATTCCGGGCCCTTGATATTCGAACCAACATAACGGTCATCAAAGAAATCGACCTGGTTTTTCTTCTCAGCTGCCCATGCCTGATTGTTGAATACGCAGGCAACAACCGGAATGTCCTGTTCGACAGCTGTACTGACTTCATGCAGACTCATACCCCAAGCACCATCACCGACAACGGCAAATACGGGGGCATCCGGTTCAGCTCTTTGAGCGCCCAATGCTGCAGGATAGGCAAATCCGGTATTGCCATATGTCAATGCTGCAATGTGACGACGCGGCTGTGTAAATTTCAAGTAGCCATTTGCAGTTGATGAGACGTTACCAATATCAGATGAGACAATGGCATTTTCAGGCAGTGCCTTCGTCATTTCCAGAAGCGCACGACGCGGGTTAATGGGAATACCATCTTCCATCGCCATATCAACCAGCTCTTGATCCCAGTCCTCTTTGCGTTTAGCTACTGCCTTCATCCGCTCGTCGTCTTTTTGCGGTGAAGGAAGAGCCGTCTGCAGCTGCTGATAAATTTCTTCACTGGCAGCCTTCGCATCGCCGACAATACCTACTTCAACCGGATGTGTCCGTCCGATTTGGCGCGGATTAATATCGATTTGAATGATTTTCGCGTTTTTCGGGAAATAATCAATATCGTAACAAGGCAATGTACCGAACTGGGATAAACGTGTACCGATTGCCAGCACAACATCGGCTTCTTCCAGCGTATACATAGCAGCTTTTGACCCCATATAACCGATTGGACCAACTGCGAGCGGATGATCGGCCGGGAAGGAATCATTATGCATATAGGCATTTGCCGCCGGAGCCGACAGATATTCAGCAAGTTTCACAACGGTGTCATTACCTCCAGCATCAACAGTGCCGCGGCCGGAGATAATGGTAGGGTTTTTAGCGTTTTTCAGCAAGTCCACAGCACGTTCAATGGCCTTAGCATCACCGCTCCCCCGTTTTTCGGCACGGTACTGATGCGGTTCCAGAATATAGTCTTCCATTTCCCCGTAGAACATATCCCGCGGAATATCAAACAAGACCGGTCCGCGCTCTGCATAAGCAATTCGGAAAGCTGTCCGCAGACGTTCAGCAGCACGGCTTGCATGGGTGACGGTAACTGTTTCTAATGTGATATCCTCAAAGATCGATACCTGATCGGCTTCCTGGAATCCGTCGAGTCCCTTAGCAGGATTACCAGCAGATGGTGAGATCACAACCAGCGGACTGTGTGCCTGATAAGCGGCAGCAACTGACGTGACCATGTTCGATATTCCCGGGCCATTCTGACCGACAATGACACCAGCCTTGCCTGAGACACGCTCCTGTGCATCAGCCATATGTCCGGCCGACTGCTCATGACGTACAGGCAGGAAACGGATGCCGGCAGTTGGGAATAAATCAAGCATATCCATGAATGCCGAACCAACAATGCCGTAAACTTCTTTTATATCTTCCTGAACGAGCGTTTCCACAATTGCCTCACTCGGCGTCATCTTCTGCTTCTGCTGCTGAACTGCCTGCTGCACTTCTTCTTTTTGTTTGACCATGAGTCTATACCTCCTCGGCATAATAATTAACTTAAAATGTGACAGTGTATGTCAGTGAACCGGCATTGTCTCCCAAGCCATTCCTCTCAGCGATTCAAGAAAACGTTCAGATACTGTTTTTAAAACCTGTTTCTGCCTGCAAGCAATATAAAAATGCCGGTTCAATTTAAGACCATTAATCCTGTAAGCTTCTAAAAGCGCTAATTCACGCTCTTTTTGAATAGCTTTTTTTGATATAAAGGAAACACCTAATCCGGACTCCACAACGCGTTTAACAGCTTCGGTACTGCCGAGTTCCATAACAATATCCAAATCATCTTCAGACAATCCCGCCTGCTGTAAATAGTACTTCAGCACTTCCCGCGTTCCTGATCCCCCCTCTCGAAGGATAATAGGTGTCTCCTCTATCTGCTCCAGCGTGATCGTATCCTCGTCTGTTATAAAATCAGGAGGCGCAATCAACACCAGTTCATCCTCTAAAAACGACTCCATCTGGATGCTCTCATCCTCAATCGGCGTTTCAATTAAACCGACATCAATCACCTGATCCTTGATCCGCTCAACAGTCTGTGTGGAATTAGCGATGCTGACCTGAATCTGGATTAAAGGATAAGCTTCGTTAAAGCGCTTCAAAAATTCCGGTAAAAAATACTCACCAATTGTCAGACTGCATCCCATCTTTAGATCACCGCAAGCATGATCTTCCATTTGCGAAATTTCTTTGTGTGCGGCATCATTCATCTGTACAATATCCCTGGCATAATCCAGTAATACCTTGGCGGCCTGTGTCATTTCGACTTTTTTGGTTGTACGCTCAAACAATCTGGTATCCAGCTCATCTTCAAGAGCTTTTACCTGTGACGTGATTGTCGGCTGCGTGACAAACAACCGCTTGGCCGCTTCGGAAAAACTGCTTTTTTCCGCTACTGTGATAAACGTTTTTAATCGTTCATAATTCACGCCTCAACACCGCCAATCCAGCATATTAGTGTCAGCATCCGGCATAGCGCTACATGCTGTGGATAACTGAATTGACTGTGTCGACAATAAAATCTAAATCGTCTTCTGTGCTGGTCAGTGGCGGTGCAATCATGATAATATTATTGCCGCCTGGGACCGTATCACCATTTTTGCCGATAATTAAGCCTTTTGCTTTACAGCCAGCAACAATCTCACCTATTTTCGCTTCTGACAGCGGCTCTTTCGTGTCTTTGTCTTCAACCATTTCCAGACCGATAAAGAAGCCTTTTTGCCGGACTTCGCCGACGTTTTTATGCTCAGTCAAATCATGCAGTGCCTCAAGTTTTGTCTGACTAAGCTGTCTGACCCGATTAATAATATCCTCTTCTTCAATAATGCGGATATTTTCCAGCGCAACGACACAGGCTGCAGGATGACCGCCATAAGTTGATACGTGCCGGAAGTGACTGTCTTTGCCTTCTTGTTTAAATGCATAAAAAACGTCCTCTTTGACTGAAGTCGCTGCCAGTGGCATGTAGCCGCTTGTCAGTCCTTTAGCCATCGTCACAATATCCGGAGTGACGCCATTTGCATGTTTAAACCCGAACATTTCACCTGTACGTCCCAGGCCGGAAACCACTTCATCCATAATGAGAAGAACCTGATGTTCCTTGCATATCTCTGCCACCCGCTCAACATATTTCATGGATGGGATAATAACACCACCGCCTGAAATGATTGGTTCCATGATGACAGCAGCAACCGTTTCTTCCCCTTCCCAGATAATTTTCTCTTTCAGTTCTTCAGCTGCGGCAAGATCTTTCTCTTCCGCTGTTCCGCTGTAAAGTGACCGGTAGCTGTAAGGAGGTGCCACATGCATGAAACCTGGCGCACCTGGATCGTATTTAACCCGGCGATTTGCCTGAGCGGTCGCACTCATAGCACCCATCGTTGAACCATGATAGGCCCGGTATCTGCCAATAAATTTATATTTAGTCGGATTTCCTGTCTGAATATGATACTGCCGTGCGATTTTAAATGCCGTTTCATTCGCCTCTGAGCCACTGTTGGAGAAAAACGTTTGGTATTGGGCTCCGAGGAGTTCGCTAAGCTTATTAGCCAGCTGGATGGCCGGCTTATGGTTCATCGTCAGCGGAAAATAAGCTAGTTTTTTCAGCTGATTAGCCGCTGCATCAGCGATATCTTCACGCCCATAGCCCACATTCAGACACCATAATCCAGAAACGCCATCTAAATACTGATCACCATTTTCATCCTTAAACCAGGACCCCTTACCCGATTCAGCAACCATTGCCTTAGCTTCCGGATCATATTTGTGCATGGCATTCCAGAGATGTGAGTCCTCTGCTGCAGAAACACGATTAACCTCTTTTTCCGTTTTCATGATTCCATCCCCCTTTATCACTGAATAATGGCCGAAATGGATTGAATACTTACTTTATCAGCAGGTTCTGTCTGCGCAATCGCAACGCTTTAGTAACCGCTTTCATTTCAGCTGCTATTCTGTGTTTAAATCACAGTCACCCCTTTGCAACAGCGGTACGCCAAGCGGTGTTAATTAACTTTCCGCATAGCACCACTGAGCACAGAAACACTTTCAATCGCCTTTAAATAAGCCCCTAAACCAGCTAGACCAGTGAACGTTGTGACGTCCGGACCAGTTAGTTGATTTATCTTCAGTATATTCTCAAAAGACAATGAACGCAATAAGTTTTGTGAAATTTCCGTCATTAAGGATTTGAATAACAATTATAATCTTTCTTTATTAATTGAAGTGTATATGACGGATCTTTTAACGACTAAGCGGCATACGGAGGAACAAATGAAGTGGGATTAAGAACAGACGCCCGGATTCAGCCAAATTTTCGTGATAAATTAATCGTAAACTGATACATATCACTCCGGTAATAGGCCTTCTCCAGTTCAATAATCTGA
Source organism: Lentibacillus kimchii (assembly GCF_042666895.1). Lineage (GTDB taxonomy): Bacteria > Bacillota > Bacilli > Bacillales > Amphibacillaceae > Lentibacillus > Lentibacillus kimchii. The sequence continues at coordinate 48,957 of NZ_JBHTGR010000022.1, read as the reverse complement.
TCATCATGATCCTTAATAAGCCGTTCAGCAATTAAACCAGAAGAACCGGCAGGAATATGTAAATGTTTCGCGTTTTCTTCAGGAATTAGCCCACCGCCAATCGTCTGACTCGCTTCCGCAAACCAGATACCCAGCTCATTCTCCTCAAATTCATACAGAGATATGTCATCTAAATCATACTGCACGAGCGCCTCACCAATGGACAGCGGAAAGTAGTGGCATTCAACACCTATCGGAATACTATCGGCATAACGGACCCGCTTAATAAAATAAGCCTCTGCAAAACCTGTCCGCTCCTGAATCGTTAAAGACGGCGTCACCTTATAATAGGTTACCAGTTTTGCTCCAGGCTCCATCCCCATTTGTCTGATGGTGTCAGTCGTGCTCACGAGGTTGCCCAGCCACTCGTTGATTGACTTAAGAGAAACAAAAGTCCCGGTTCCATGGCGTTTTTCCAGAACACCCTCACGGACAAGCCAGTGAATCGCTTCACGCACTGTACTTCGGCTTACATGATAAGTTTCCATGAATTCACGTTCACTCGGGATTTGTCCTGCCAGCTCCCCAGTTTCAATCTGTTTCTCAATAACCTCCTTCAATTGGCTATGTAACGGCATCGGACTCTTATAATCAAGCTGCACAGTGAAAACTCCTTTAATATGCAGTATAGTCCAGTTTCTCGTTCTGTTAGTGTATCTAATTTTTCTGAATTGAATTAATACAATATACTAACATAATATAGAGGTATGCCGCAATGACTCCCGGTTCCACTGCACTAGTTTACAGGGAGATTAAGTCTGTGCAATATAAACAGGTAACATAGTTGCAATCATCATCAGGGCTCCAAATACCGGTTGAATCGCTTTTCCAGTCGTTCCTGCAAAGCAGATATAATAATACAAATAGGCCAGTAAATAAGAGCAACAAGAATATACATGGTCATCGAATCATATGTGCGCCCTGCAACAATTTGCGCCTTCTGAAACAGTTCTGGAACTGTAATAACGGCTGCCAGTGACGTTGCCTTCACCAGATCCAAATAAACATTGGTCAGAGGCGGAATAGCGATTCGGGTCGCTTGCGGCAAAATAATCTTTCGCATTGTCTGCCAATACCCAAGATTAAGGGCCTTAGCCGATTCCCATTGTCCTTTATCGACACTGCTTAGTGATGAACGGTTAATTTCCGCGATATAACCAGCACTATTTAAGCCAAACGCCAACGAAGCAGCTAAAAATGCGGAAAGTTCAATACCGATAACCGGCAGTCCTGCATACAGTATAAACAAAAATACAAGTATAGGCGTCCCGCGCATAAACGATATATAGAGTCGCGACGGCCACCTTAAGACAGTCCGATTCGAGCCGCGACCCAAAGCCAAAAAGAAACCCAGAACTAAACCAATTGCCATTCCAATAAATGATACGATTAATGTAGCTGGTACACCTTCTAAAAGAAATGGCAGACTATCCCATGCTAAATGCCAATCAAACAATTTATCCAACTGAACTTGATCCATTTCTAAGTCAAACATTAATCAATATCCTCAATTGTTCGTATATTTTCCTCCGGCTTCTCTGATACATCTTCTCCAGCAAAAAATTCTTCAGACAGTTTAGTAAGGGTCCCGTCTTGTTTCATATCTGTTAGAGAACCATTGATTTTTTCTTTTAGTCTATCAGCATTCTTTTCAATAACAGCATGCTGATTAGACCGGTAAAATTTTAAATCTGGCTGAATCGTGACATCCAAATCGGGAAGTGCTTTTAGAGCCAGCATTTGTAAGTAATAATCATTAATCACAACATCCGTTCTGCCATTCTCAACATCTCTTAAATAAACATCATTCGTAACGTTTCCATATGTTTTCACTTCCGCACCGAATTTACGGGCAATATCGCTGTATACTGTTGTCGCAGCACCACCTGCAATTTTTCCATCCAAGTCTTCAAGCGATGTAAAATCATCTACCTCATCTTCACGTACAACCATGGTTGCATATGAATATTTGTACGGTTTACTATACGAAAACTTTTTCTTAGTATTGCCCCTTAACCCGGCCGGTGCAACATCAATTCGGCCTGACTGCAAGGCAGCAAACATTTCGTCAAAGCCAAGTTCCTCAAACTGAACATTTAGATCCAACCGATTGCCAACTTCTTTCATTATTTCTACATCATAACCAGTTAACTCATCGGAGTTTTCCGGGTAATAGGAAGAAGGATACAGCGTTCCGGGAGTTCCGACAACCAGTTTCCCTTCTTCTTTTATTTGGTCCCATGTATCATCTTTAGCATTATTACTTGTCTGACCACAGCCCCCTAATACAAATATGAAACACATAACAACAACTAATAAATCCCCTCTTAACCGCAACTTTCTCCCCCGCTTTTAAATACGTATTATAAAAATTAACACGAATATTGTAATGGCTTTCTGTCACTAAAGCAAGACGCGTATCATTGGTTGCTAACAACTTTAAAGACTATACGCGATAAAAACAGGCTATGACTGGAACAAAGCTCTCGGTGTGTTACTGACGATGGCTATTCTATCCAAAATACATGCGAAAGCCAATAAAATTAATAGAATGGACAGCATTTTGCATAATAATCCCCCATACGCTGGGCCAGTTTCATGCCAAGCTTAGAGCCAATAATGATACCAATTGCCCCCCATAAAATAGCCATCCAGTCGATTTTATCATAAAAAAACTGGGATACAACGCCATAGGAAGAGTAAAGGCATAATGAGAAAATGGAAGTTGCTATTGCTAAATGGGCAGGGAACTTAAATATATAAATCAGAATTGGTACAAGAAGCCATACACCGCCAATACCAAAATAATTGGATAATATACCCATACAAATAAAGTTATACATCAATTGCAATGTATATAAGCAACACAAAAACCCCTATTTCAACCATAAAAAAGAAGGCCGACCTCAAAACAATTGGTCAGCCCGTTTCTATAATGGGTTACTTTGCGATCGAAGGGTCGTCCACCCCGATCGATTAAATTCGCATTTTCCTATTGTTCATAATCATAAATAGTTACACCTTGCACGACCCTGTTAACACGCCCGTCCGGACTCGGATTGTCAGGTGTCAACCCAAGTTGCAATGATTTTCTGAAGGCCAGCAGCTGCGCAAACAAAATGTAGGTAAACGCTAATTGGAAATCACCTGAAAACGATTCTTCACTATCATGCGCATAAATAGCCCAATCAGCCAGCTCGTCTGCTTCCTCGTCTGGCTTCTCTGTGAGAGCGATAACCTTTGAACCGGAATTATCAGCTGCCAGTTCCCGCAATAAATCCATATCATACTTCCGTGTATACGCATGGCTGGATACAAATAGAACGACAACGGATTGGTCATTCAAAATGGACTTCGGACCATGACGAAAACCTAATGACGATTCATGAATGGCAACAGCGTTACCGGCCGTCAGTTCCAGCATCTTTAACGCTGCCTCGTGGGAAAGCGGGCTCATCAGACCGGAGCCTAAATAAACAACCCGGGAAAAATCAAACGCAAGCAGCTCATCAATCTTATCAGGAATAGTTGCCAGAAAATCCTCGGCCGTTGATATTAGGAGTTTCGCCTCATTACCGGTGAAAGGCTTTTCCGTAAACACGCCATAAGCTGTCATCATCATGGAGGTGAAACTGCTCGTCATCGCAAATCCCTGGTCATTTACCTCATCCGGCATCAAAATGGTCAGGGAATTGTCGTCCTGTTTGCTGTTTACAGCCAATTGACCTTCCGCATTGCATGTAATGACCACCTGATAAAAATGATCAACCATCTGTTTCCCCAGGGAAACAGCAGCAAGGCTTTCGGGACTGTTGCCTGAGCGGGCAAACGATACCATGATGGTCGGTATATTCTGAAACAAATAATTTTTCGGTGTGGCAACAATATCTGTTGTCGCAACCGCTTCAAATGTTACATGAGTACCGGTTTGCCTGCGCAATTCCGGCACGAGTGTTTCCCCGGCAAAAGCGGATGAACCGGCTCCCGTCATAATGACCCGGACACGTTCGTGCTTGGCATAAATCGATTCAACAAATTCCTTCCAGGCACTCTTTTGTTTAAACACCATGTCCGTCATTTTTACCCATACGTTTGGCTGCTGGGCTATTTCTTCAGCTGTTTGCATCGCGCTGTTAGCTTCCAGCATGTCATGCGTTAAATTAAACATACGTATGCTCCCTTAATGGTTTTAGTACATGAACTGTTTTCTCGCGCGGTTGGCGTAACGTCTATTAGTCATTATAAACAATTTCCCGAAAAATTCATATTGCTTTGTTTCATATTGCCATAAAAAACAGGGTGCCCCGCTCTAGTGCGGGACACCCTGTTGTGATAATTAACCGGAGACCTTCGTCTGTTTCTGCTCCGAAAGCCACGTTTCAAATCTATAAGCCATTTCCCAGAAAGCAAGTTCATATTCTTTAGCTATCACAAACTGATCTTTAATTTTCGCCTTCTCTGCTGCGCTTGCCTCGGCTGCGAGGTCATCCAGCAAGTTGATCATGTCGCGCGTTGATTCCTGAAATTCATCACTTGCATACATCTGAATCCAATTATCATAAATTTCGACGCCGGTCTTCGTGCCCTTGTTTTCCAGACCGATATCGGCATATAACCAGTAGCACGGGAGCATCGCAGCGATCATTTGCGCCAGACTGCCGGATAACGCGGCGCGATATAAATGGGATGTATAGGCATAAGCTGTTGGCGCAGGTTTGAATTGCTGCACGTCTTCATCGGTAATATTTAAAATTCTGGCATGTTCCTTATGAACGGTAAGCTCTGCTTCAGCTGTTGTTTTGGCTTTTTCCGCCAGAGATGCTGCCTGACTGAAGTCATCTGCCTGAGCAGCCGCAAAGGCATGGACTTTCCCGTAGTGTTTTAAATAATAGATGTCCTGCATGATATAATTTTTGAATGTTTCCAGCGGCAAATCGCCTCTCACAATCCCCTGGACAAAAGGATGGTTCAGGCTGTATGTCCAGCTCTGTCCGGTCGCCTCTTTCAAAGATTCCGAAAAACGCATCACTAAATCCTCCTCAAAATGCATGATCAACCAATTATCCGCATCTAGCAGCCAACTTCCACCACAGTATTGACGATATACAATAAATTTGATGCCCTGCTGGTTTTCAAGAAACTAATAAAAAACCACCCCGGAAATGGAGTGGTTTTCTAGCAATCTCAACTATTGTACCAGCTCCACTTCCCTCCGCTAGTGCAAACTAGATCAGGTTCAAAGGGATTAAGACAGTCATCTTATCTCAGCCGCGCAGGCACCCCTAGTGGATTTCTTATTAATTTAATTTTAGCATAACTTATCAAGAAGGCTTCGTCAAACAAGTACGGACCTTTTCGCTGTACGTCAGACTGCCAATCTAGCTTTAAACAAGCATACCTGCTATTGCGGCACTTAATAGATTGGCGAGTGTCCCGGCCAGCACAGCCTTCAGCCCGATTCTTGCAATGTCACCCCTTTTATTTGGCGCCATTGGACTAAGTCCGCCGATCAGGATGGCCATCGAGCCAAAGTTGGCAAATCCGCACAAAGCGAATGTAATAATAGTTTGAGCTTTATCAGAAAAAGTATCAATAACAGGACCGAAATTGGAAAAAGCAACAAATTCATTCGTAATAATCTTTTGACCAATAAGCGATCCGGCACGCATAGCTTCATCCCATGGAATACCAATCATAAACGCAATTGGTGAAAAGATATAGCCAAGAATTTGCTGCAAGGTTAAATCATCCACACCGAATAAACCGCCGGCCCAGCCTAAAAACAGATTGGCGAGAGCAATAAGTGAAAGAAAACTGATAAGCATTGCGCCAACCGTCAGGGCTAATTTCAGACCATCACTGGCACCCCCGGCAGCTGCATCGATCACATTGGTCGTCTCTGTATCCTTTTCCAGTGTAACTTCATCTGTGGTTTGTTCCTTATTAACTTCAGGGATAATAATTTTTGCCATTAATAAACCAGCCGGCGCAGCCATGAAACTTGCTGCAATTAAAAATCTCATAGGAACACCAAGCAAAGCATAGCCAGCCAGGACTGATCCGGCAACAGTAGCCAGGCCTCCAGTCATCACAGCAAACAATTCAGAAAGCGTCATGTTCTTAACATACGGTCTGATTACGAGCGGTGATTCCGTTTGTCCAAGAAAGATACTCCCTGCGGCGTTCATGGATTCGACTTTGCTTGTTTTCAGCAGTTTAGAGAGCGCACCGCCGAGCATCCGAATGATCCACTGCATGACACCAAGATAATATAAGACTGAAATAAGTGACGAGAAAAAGATGATGACAGGCAGTACCTGAAAAGCAAAGATGCTATCGTCCTTAGGGATAAGGGGATCAAAAAGAAAACTTATTCCAGCATTAGCAGAGCCGATAATCTTCTCCACAATACCGGAGACCCATTCAAGTGCCTTATGCCCAAGCGGCCACTTTAACACGATAAGTGCGAAAACGATTTGAATTGCCAGAGCGACAAATACAGTTCGAAAATTAATTCTCTTCTTATTGTTTGAAAATAGGAAGGCGATTGCAAGAAGTATTACAATACCCGCTATTCCCCATAAAATATTCATTCTTTGTCCACATCCCTATCGAAAGTATTGTTTCGGATTCTCTAATGTTAGACTTCAGACTTCTAATTAAGTATCTTCTGAAATATCGCACAGTTTGTAACTGATTGAAATATAGTTAAAGTGCGAGCCTCCCCTAATAGATTTCTGTCGATTTTTGTAATCGGATACAGTCATAGTACCAAGCACCTTGAATGCTTGTCAAAGCGTTAGCATCATGACACTGATATACCGCGAGAGCAACCCATACATTCGAATTAACCTTTACATATACTAGAAAGACCAAAACTTCTGTAAAGGTGTGACTAAATGTGATCATTAACGCTCAAGCTGACAACGGCAAACTGGAATTGGGATTCACGCCAGAAAACGACGATCCCAAAACAAACACCGTATTTAATAGCGTTTTCAAGACAAACCAAACGACTCGTATGGGATCCAAACGTTGTGAGTTCCATCTGCCGGCTGACTGGACGCTCGATTCGGTTCATCCTGATCTGCTCGCACTTGCCACCATAGCCATTATTTATCCCTTTTGCGGTTCGCGCATCCGAGTGCCTCGAGGTGTCAGCAAATCATTCCACGAACGCCTCAGGCAAACCACGAATATACGCGTCTCACCCGTTCAGGGAACCATCAAACCCAGACAAGCACCATCACATGCGGTCCCTGCTCTTTCATACAGCGGCGGAATTGATTCAACTGCGGCAGTTGCATTGCTGCCCGAGGATACCCATCTGTTTTATATTGATCGCCTAACGCAAGAAGGGATGGGTCACACGCTTTTAAATCAGGAAGCAGCCCACTATGCCTGTGATGCCATGGCTGACATGGGAAAAAACGTCCACAAAATTAAAACTGACATGCCCTATATACGAAAACCGGTCGGCTTTAACACGTATCTGACCGATAGTGTGCCTGCGCTCTTATTAGCGGATTACTACGGACTTGATACAACAGGACACGGACAAACATTGGAAATCGGCTATCAAATCGGGCACGGACCTTATCAGGAGTGTCAGGATACAGAGATAGGAAAACCATGGTCTCATCTGCTGGAAGCGGTTGATATGCCATTTACGCTGCCAACAATCGGTTTGAGCGAAGTTATGACAACACAAATTGCAAGACAGACGCCATATTATACATTTGCTCACGCCTGCAGCAGAGGCCAGGTTCATGAGCCTTGTATGAACTGTTATAAATGCTTCCGAAAAGGCCTTCTGGATAAGACGACAACAGACAGCACACTCGAAAAGTCGTATCTGGATCGTTTATTTCAGATTGACGAAGTTCAAAAAATTATTAAACAATCACCTATCTATTATGAAAATGTCTTAACCTATGTGACGGCCCACTATAATGGGAATCATCCAGACATGCTGGCACTCAAGAAAAAAACCCGGGGCGATCATCTGCAATTCGACTGGATGGAGCGATGGCATCCTAAGGCACAAGCACTTCTCGCGCCAAAATATCGTAACCAGATCAAACAGACCATCCAAAAATATACAAAACCTATGGATACACGCGATATAAAAGCGATGAAACAATCCTATAATGAAGGTGATTTGCCAGAAACAGAAAAAGCAACTGACTCTAAAAAAATTAACATCCTCATACTCGTTCGCCGATTTGATCAACTATTTCCCAAGCATAAAGTAAAATATGAATTCTTACAGGCAATTGAGGCATTTGCCAATGTCACCTACCATCATGACGATGGCGATATATTAAATATATTGAACAAGCAGCCAACGCGTCCGGACTTCATTTTTCATTACGATATAACGGCCAAACACCGTTTATCGCCACGCATTAACAATCTTGATAAAATCACTATACCAGTCGGCACCTATGTAATCGATGCTCACTGGCAAAATGAACTGCGGCGCAAATACTTTCGTGACAATCGTATTTCTCTGATCTTTTCAGTCAGCAAACACCCTTTTCTGGAGCGGTTTCCCGCGTATGCTTCCCAGTTTCGGTTCCTGCCTTTTTCCATCAATCCCGATCATATAAAAGACTGGCAGCGCACAAAAGATATCGACTTTCTATTGATGGGCCATATGGCAGATAATTATCCATTTCGCCGGGCCGTTTGGGATAAATTGGCAGGAACACAAGGATTTGTCTATCACAAGCATCCCGGCCACCTTGAAAAAGACCGGTCGAAGCTGATTATTGACGATGCTTTCGGACAAGAGATTAACCGCGCCAAAATATTCTTCACGTGTGGTTCAACTTATCAGTATCCAGTTATGAAATATTTTGAAGTGGCTGGCTGCAATACGCTTTTAATCGCAGAGCCCAATTCAGATTTAAAAGCGCTGGGCTTTCAGGATGGCGTTCATTATATTGCCGCGAATCAAACCAATTTCTATGACAAAGCCCTCTACTATTTAAAGCACGACGAAGAACGGAAGGCAATCGCTCAGGAAGGCTACAAACTCGTTCATCGCCATCATACCAACCGAGTCCGCGCCAAGCAATTTGTCGACATGATCCAGGCGGTTATTTGATATCACCGATCCTGGAGAGGAAGACACATGCATGCCGCGGTGGGACTTATGTCTGTGCTGCATCGGCCCATAGATGCGGTGCACCGGCTCAAGAGAATTAAGGAACATCCCAGTTCAATGGTCAATCCAGCCATTCTTTCTGGCGCAATAGCTCAATAAACACTTGCAATGCCTTGGTCTGGTAAGGTGTTGCGGTGACAAGGGAAAATTGTCTGGCAACTGGTAGTCCGTCGACCTCAATGATCTGCAAGTCGCCATGCCGCAGTTCTTTTTGAATTGCCCATTTCGACAATAAACTGACGCCCAGTCCTGATTCAATAGCTTCTTTAATTGCTTGCGTACTGCCAAAATTAATGATTGTTTCCGGTTCTATTTTAAGCTGTTCAAATACGTTGTCAGCTGCTTCACGGGTTCCTGATCCCAGTTCCCGCAAAATCCACGTCTGTGCTGCTAGATCGCCGACGGTTACCTTTCCAGGCCGTTTAGCCAGGGGATGGCCGGTACTTGCGACCACAACCATATCATCCTCAGCAAATACCTCGGTCTTTAGATGTTTTTCTTTTTTAAAATGGCCTTCAACAATTCCGATATCCAGCTGATGGTGCATCACAAAATCAGCTATTTCAGCTGTATTGCCAATGGTTACCGTCGGCTGAATTTCCGGATAACGCGTTTTCATGTTTGCAATAATATGGGGGAGAACATATTCGCCAAACGTGTAACTGGCTCCAATGGAAAGCGGCCCATTCGCTTTATGGGTTAAATCATCCAAAAGGTTTTGCATGCGGGTATACAAGCCGATAATTTCTTTAGCATGATCATACACGATTTCACCGGCCTTGTTCAAATGCACATATTGGTTATTCCGCTCCAGCAGCCTGACATCGAGGTTTTCTTCCAGAATACGTATATACTGACTGACGGCGGGCTGTGTCATATGCAGTTCTTCTGCTGCACGGGAGAAGTTATGTTTCTCTGCTACTGTCATAAAAACGTGTAAATGCTGATCCATGATTAACACCTAGCCTATTTTCTCATTATAACATAATACTTATGGTTATCATTATAAATATTTATTTTTCTTATAGCAATCAATCCCCTATCCTTAATGCAGGAGGTGTTACATATATGCAGAACGTACAATCGAATCCAGGGCCGCAGAAACAGCCATCTCCTTTGATTAAATGGCTGGGCGGAATAGCATTTACGTTTTTAATTGCTTTATTAGGCTATTTACTTGCTATGGTACCCGGCTTTAGTCGTGTCGGACAAATGGCATGTGCTATCGTCCTCGCTGTTTTATACCGGCAGTTTTTCGGTTACCCGGAAGTCATCCGGCCAGGCATTGCTTTTTCACAAAAACGTTTGCTGCGAGCAGCTATTATTCTCTACGGATTGAAACTCAATATCGATACAGTATTGAGTGACGGTCTGGGATTGCTTGCTCGTGATGCTATTGTCATTGTTTTTGCTATCTTTGTAACCATATGGCTGGCAAAACTGTTTAAAGCTGACAGAAGCATATCACTGCTGCTCGGCATCGGCACAGGTGTATGCGGTGCAGCCGCTATCGCTTCCGTTTCGCCCATTTTAAAGTCAAAAGAAAAAGATACAGCCATTGGTGTCGGCATTATAGCCCTGATGGGAACTGTTTTCGCCATTGTCTACACCATCCTGCGGCCAATTCTTCCGCTTGATTCCATGGATTATGGGGTGTGGGCTGGCAGCACGCTGCATGAAGTCGCACACGTCGCTCTTGCTGGCGCACCGGCTGGTGACAGCGCATTAGCCATTGCATTACTGGCAAAATTGGGACGCGTCTTCCTGCTTGTGCCACTATGCTTTATTCTTATTGCGATTATGAAACGCAAAAGCAATTCAAATGAAGCAGATGGTTCAAAAATCGAATTTCCATGGTTCCTTGTCGGATTTATCATTGTGAGTATTTTAGGAACTTATGTCATTGGCCCGGTTATCCCGGTATCCAGCAATGTGCTTGATTTCGTTGATTCCTTGACAACCTGGGTACTAACAGCAGCCATGACTGGTCTTGGTCTGAATGTCAGCTTAAGCGACTTGCGCTCACGTGCTCTGCGTCCTTTAGCTGCCATGACTGTCACATCCATTCTACTGTCAGTTGTCTTCTACTTTACCGTTTAAAAGGAGGTTTGCCAGATGAATACGATTGTATTTGCAACAGATGGCTCCCAGTCACCGTACAGACCGGCCGGTTCTGGTCGTCCGCTAAATAGGTTTATCGTCAATGGGGATGGGACATAAGTGTGAACCACTTGCGTGACTGAACCGCTGCGGAAAAAGAGGTCTTCTCCGCGGGCGTCTCCGTCTTTCCTCCGCTGAACCGAGCCATGTTCGAAATTTGGGTTATTTGCTTTTGTTATGTCTCATTCCATTTTGTTAAGGCGCTCACATGAAAGCAGTTGCTAACGTGTTTAAAATTGTTATAATAAAATGTAATAGATTTCTCTAACTGCTATTCAGCCGGAGGGTAAGCCTTAATGAAACAGCGAACGATTTTATTAATTGCGGGTCTGATTGTCATCGCCATTGCACTGATGCTGGTCATTCCCCGACAGACAGCACCGTCATCTGACACGCGGATTGTTCTTGAACATTCGAAACAAACCTATATTGCACCGCCTTGCTTTGAGCAAGCCGATCCCAGCAACAATCTGGAAGATGCCACTTTAGATGAAGCCAAAGAACAAAACTACGAAGCCAATGGATCATGTACAAAAGAGGCACTAAACAGCAAGGAAGATACGCTGCTGATCAGCCTATTAAAGGACATCGGAATCCTTAATAAAAAGTGGGACACCTGGTAGAAGCGGATCGTTCACTATGCCGTCAGCACACTAACGAGGGGTCATCGTCACATCGAAAAGATTAACGATGGCCCCAAATGTTTGGCGACACACCACACCCTCAAAACATCGCACACTCCAAAAGGCATTTAAACACATTAGCGCAGCACATTCAGCTGGAAGTCAGCTTCAATCCGGCCTATTTTGTCTTTTCGGGCGTTCAAGACGGGTGCTACGTGATAATCGGCCAATAACTCATAAGTCGTTTCATCGCCAATACCAAGCTGCTGCAGAACCTCCAGGGCCGCAACACTGGTTCCCCGGACATCGCCATCCTCAATTTTGATCGCTGCGCCAACGCCGCGCTCTTTATCACCGAAACAATGCACACCTTCTGCCCCGCCTTTGGCAACAAGTCTGCCTTCAAAAGCACCCATTAAATCCGTATCAAATCGTTTCGTTCCCGCTACCATCTCAGGGTAAGCGGTCATCGCCTCATTTATCCGCTTCAATGCTTGTCCCTGACTGTCATCATCTTTCGGCGCTGCAAGATTGGCAAACGCACGCGCCACATTGTACAAAGGCAGTCGATGAACAGGCACACCGCATCCATCCACTGATGTGGCAATAGCATCCCGCTTAAAACAGCTAATATCAGCAATTGCATTCATAATCTGCTGCTGATAAGGATGAGACACATCGCGGTATGTCGCCAGATCCAGATCCTGTTTAACACAGGCGGCAAGCATTCCGGTGTGCTTACCGGAACAATTGCTGTAAACAGGGGTTGGCTCCTCTCCTTCACGCATCAGCTGCCTGGCACTTGCTGTATCGTGCGGCATATGGGTGCCGCACTGCAAGTCATCCTCCTGCAGATCGAGTTTTGCAAGTACCTCGGCGACCGCTTCCCGGTGAAACGACTCACCGCTGTGACTGGCACAAAATAAGGCCAATTCCCGTTCGGTCAAATGGAATGTTTCCATCGCTCCGGACTGCACAAGCGGCACAGCCTGAAACGGTTTCACCGAGGAACGGGCAAACGTTAGCCTGCTGGCATCCCCATAATAAGCCAGCAGGTCGCCACTGGCATTGACAATAGCAATATGCACATCATGTATACTTTCCAGATAATTTCCCCGGTAAACCTGGATTGGCTGTTCAGCGGAATAACGCACATTGATCCGTCCCTTCATTTATTCTTGCAGGGTCTGCAAAAGCGCCTATACTAAATAGCTGATTTAATTATAGCAGAATTTTCATAATAAATACATCATTCATAAAATATACCTAAAAAAATCACTTGCAGCATATTAGTTTAATCATCTCCCTATCTAATCCAGGAAACATAACAAACATACAGCAAGTGATTTGACGCTAGTTATTCATTTGCTTGATAAATGGTTTCGCCCTCTTTAATTGTCTCAACGATCTGTATATCTTTCAGCTTGTCTTTATCAATGGCTAAAGGATTTTGATCCAGAATGACAAGATCGGCCAGTTTCCCTTTTGTAATACTGCCTTTCTGATCTTCCTCAAAATAGGCATAAGCGGCATTGATCGTCACTGCTTTTAAAGCGTCATAGACATCGACACGTTCTTCTGGTCCGATTGATTGCCCCTGCCGCGTGGTACGATTGACAGCACTCCAGATGGTATGAAGCATATCAGGCTTAATAACAGGCGAATCCTGGTGGAAGTTCACGACCAGACCACGATCGAACGCTGATTTAGCAGGACTGATCCGCCTTCCGCGTTTATCGCCGAGGTTTTTCAGATGAATGTCACCCCAGTAGTACGTATGCGCGTTAAAAATAGATGGAATCATAGCTAATTCAGCCATTTTATCCAGCTGATCGTTCCGGACAGTCTGAGCATGGATCATCACAGGACGCAGATAATTTTTATGTGGATCACCGGTTTCCTCGAGAGCGGCCTCATAATTCTGTAACAGCTGGTCAGAGGCGGCATCACCATTACAGTGTGTTAAAAGCTGTACGTTATCATAGATAGCTTGTCTGGCGTAATCCTTCACTTGCTCATCTGAATGCGACGGATAGCCCCGATAGGTATCTTCACCTGCATAAGGCTCAGTCATCCAGGCTGTCTTCCCTTGTGGCGAGCCATCCAAAAACATTTTATAACCATTGATCTTGAGCCGCTTATAGTAATTTTTGACATAGGCCTGATTCTTGCTTAAACCTTCTTGATTATCAGCAATAGTCGGATAGGCCACAACATCCACTTTCAGCTGTTCATTTTCGGATAATGCCTTTAACAGCTCAAGCGAATCAGCGCCTGTTGCACCGTCCTGAACAGTCGTAATCCCGTTGCTTGTATAAACATCCTGTCCTTTAACTGCCAGCTTATAAAAGTCAAATGACTGACCCGAGAGAACCGTGTGACGTAATTCCATTAAATTCGCCTCTTCCAAGTAGCCATTAGGTTCCATTGAGTCATCTTCTCTGCCAATATGTCCGCCTTCTGCATCAGGGGTATTCCGGTCAATGCCCGCCTTGGTTAAGGTTGCATCATTCGAACTTCCCACATGGCCTGATGCATGCATTATAAGAACTGGTTTTTCCACAGACACTTGGTTCAGCACATGCTTTGTTGGGTGCTCACCTTCATCCAGAAAGTTGTGATCGTAGCCAAAGCCAAGAATAACATCCGGCGCATCTGCCCCTTTTGCATTTTCACAAGACTTAAGCGTCGAGACAATATCATCGAAGTTATTACAGGCATGTAAATCACACATCTCAGCGACAGGGCCTACTAATGACATATGACTATGAGGGTCAATAAAACTTGGCATCAGCGTTTTCCCTTGCAGATCAATCATTTTAGCATCATCATGCTGAACCGAAGCTTTACATACTTCCAGCGTTCCAACTTCTTTAATCTTCCAATCGTCAATAAGAACAGCTTCAACATTTTCAGAATTATGATTCATCGTAATAATGCTGCCGCCATAATATAGTGTTTCCATATTAACGCCCGCTCCTTTTCTGAGTGATGTTCAGCCTATTAAAGCCGGTTGTAATGATTGCAGGCTTTAATATGCCCTTCTCAAGATGAAAAATTCTCGGTCGTTAGCGGAGGAATTATCATCGTTATAACAATTTGTAAATGTTCGATTTGATTTTTTCATAAGTACAGATAAGAAATAAAGATGTTTTAATTAAAATCATTCGAAATGACTAAACTATTTCACACGTCAGCCAAAGAAACATAATAGTAAAAACCCCAAAGCCGTCACTTTGGGGGAGGTGCAGAAAAGCTCAGCTAAATTATTGACGAATAACTCCACACGCCAAACGGTTACCGGCATCTCCGGATGGCTGTGACTCACCGTCATCAGCACCTTCATGAATAACCAGCGCTGTACCGCCGTCTGCTGTGAGGGAATGATCGTCATCTTTATCCAGTGTCACATCCCGGACAAGGAATGATTGCGTTACCGTGCCATTTTCGCCAACTTCAATGTTCGGCATATCACCGGCGTGCGGGCCATTTGGGGTATCAAAGCCGTGATCGGTATCATCAGGATTATAGTGGCCCTTAGCTGACTTAAAATCTGGTGCTTCGCATGCACCTTTTGCATGAATGTGAAAAGCATGCGTGCCTTTCGGGAGATTTTCACCCTTTAGCGTGACATTTACACCATCTGCTTTTTCCTCCAGTTTTGCCGTGCCGACAGATTCTTGATCACCATTCTCCAAGTCTGCCTCGATTGTTTGTGTGTCTGCATTTTCAGTGTTATCCATATCAGCATTCTCATTGTCAGCTGCTCCATCGTTCTGTTCCTGATCCGCATTGTTGTCCTGTTCTGCAGCGTCCTCTTGATCAGCATTGTCCTGATTATCTGCGTTATTATCATCACCGTTGCCACCGCATGCTGCCAGTACAGTCATGATGCTTAATAAAACGATGAACAGACTCCAGCGTTTAACCATCTGCATTGCAATACCCCTTTCCAAAATCATTTAATAATCAGTCTTGACGCATTATTCGGGTACTAAACGGATCAGGTTTAAAAGCTTATTTATTGTATTTTTCAGATAAAATGATATGATATGTAACAGACTAATTAATCATGAGGGGTGGATAGACAATGGCCAAATTAACCGGAAAAACAGCATTGGTAACAGGTGCCGGATCAGGACTAGGCCGTGCGATAGCCATCACATTTGCAAGAGAAGATGCAACCGTTATTCTAAACGGCCGGCGCGAACAAAAACTGCAGGAAGTGGCCGATGAGATCGGAAATGACAAAACAATCGTAGCCCCGGCGGATGTAACAGATGCAGCGCAGATTCAAGACCTTGTCAATCAAATTGAGAAAACAACAGATGGGAAACTCGATATTCTCGTCAATAATGCAGGCGGTGTCAATGCTATGGGCTCAATTGAAGACATGACGCTCGACCAATGGCACAGCATGTTTGACTTGAATCTCACGAGTCAGTTTCTGACAACAAAGGCTTTTCTCCCAATGCTGCGGCAAAGTAACAATGGTAAACTTATTTCTGTAACATCCGGTATGGTGAATTTCTTCATGAAAGGTATGGGCGCCTATTCAGCAAGCAAAGCAGCTGTTGAAGGCCTTATGAAGACTGTCGCCGAAGAAGAAAAGGAAAATGGCATCCAGGTTAATCTGTTTGATCCGCTAAACGCCACATCAGAGGGGAACCCACAAGGAAAATATGACCCTATGGATCTTGTCAGTGGATTGCCTGATTTGGCTGCTTCCAGCGCGATCGTAGAACATGGCGAAGTAGTGAAACCGGACGTTTCCTAAACATTATGTAATCATTTTTCAATTAGGCGAAGCAGTATCATTTACTGCTTTGCCTTTTTTAGACGATACTTTTATATAATACCAACTATTTCAAATTATTCAAGCTCGCTTTTGTTGGTTATTTAGCCTATCTTATCTCAACCGCCTTAGACCCAATCGTTTCCATAAGTCCTTTTGTTCTTTGTTTAATCTTCGGTGTCTTAGCGACTCATGTTGGCTTTCTGGAGAAACATTCTTTACAAAAAGCCAATGGATTTGGATTTGCTATGATGGGGCTAATATTCTATATACTTGACGGTTTAAAAAATGCCACACCAGATATGATGATGAATATCGTTTTTATTCTTATAGGCAGCATCATTTTAGGAATAGCGGGTATGTACTTGTTTTCATTAATAGCCGGAAAATTCCTTAAGTATAGTAAGGAAATGTCTTTTGCGGTGGCCTTAACTGCTTTATATGGTTTCCCAGCAGATTATATTATCACAAGTGAAGTTATTGATTCTTTGACAAATGATGAGGAGGAAAAGGAAGTTTTAACAAATTATATGCTGCCGCCGATGCTTGTTGGCGGGTTTGTTACCGTTACAATTGTGTCAGTTATTTTAGCTGGTACGCTTGTGAAGTTTCTGTAAAAAATACATGGAGGGATCACTATGCAGGCAAAACCTAAACGTATTCAACAACTTATAACGGACTTAAGTGCTTTTACCAAAACACCTGGAAATGGTGTCACAAGACTTACTTATAGCAAAGAAGATCTTCAGGCGCGTGACTATATTAAACAAACCATGCAGTCCTATGGATTACGTGTCCAAGAAGATGGAATGGGAAACATTTATGGCAAGCTGGAAGGCAAACTGAGGGAAGCGCCAAGTGTCATTGTGGGATCCCATTTTGACAGCGTGCCAAATGGGGGTGCCTATGATGGCGCAGCAGGTGTTGTTGCTGGATTGGAAGTTGCCGCCTTGTTTCAGGATAATCAATTAACACCCCATTATCCGCTGGAAGTTATTGCAATGATTGAGGAAGAAGGTTCACGTTTTCGTGGTCTCATGGGATCCAGTGGGATCACAGGTTCAATTAAAGAAAACACTTTTAGTGAAATAACAGATGCCGACGGAATTTCCGTCACTGATGCGATGGCAAACGCAGGGCTTGATATATCACAGCCAATATACCGAGACCCGAGTACCATGAGGGCCTTTTTGGAAATGCATATTGAACAAGGTCCCACTTTAGAAGAAAGCCAGATACCAATTGGCGTCGTTCAATCGATTGTAGGATTAACACAGCTGAATGTGACTGTCATTGGACAGGCTGGTCATGCAGGGACAACACCAATGGATAAACGATCAGACGCCCTAATAGCAGCAGCCGAAATGATTTCAGACTTGCCGCGGCTAGCAGCCGATGAAGGTAATGGCTCAGTTCTTACAGTAGGACAGTTGCAAGTTTCACCCAATGCTGCAAACGTCATTCCAGATAGTGTAAACTTCACCATTGATATTCGATCAGCACAAGAAGAGCATGTTTTAAATATCCTTAATCAAGCGAAGGAACTTATTCATTCTTATCACAATGATCGTATTAAAACTAACATACAGCAGTCTCTGTATATAAGACCCAAAACATTAAATGACCATATTCAATCGTTACTGTCAGATACTTGCACGGATTTAAATATCGCTTCTACCAAGATGAACAGCGGCGCCGGACACGATGCTATGGTTTTTTCCGATGTAACAGATGTCGGTCTGATTTTTGTACCAAGTCAAGACGGACTCAGTCATTGTCCGGAGGAATATACACATGAGCTGGATTTAGCTCGTGGGGTTAATGTCTTATATGAAACAGCTAAACAACTGACGGAAGCGTGATTTTAACGTTAATTTTGTCTAACTATTTGAGGTTTTTCATATGATGTACGTTGATTTCTCTGTTAACGTAGAAACATACGGAATCTATTTAACAGAAATAGGGAGGTCATATGAACTTTTACCTGTCTTCCCAAGGCGTGGGAAATGAAGAACAAAAACTCAAAAACATGACAAAAAATAGCAGTAAACAAGTTGCTCTTATCAACAATGCCATGGATTTTATGACTGACATGGACGAGAAGAGTCACATTGACGCAAGTGAGGCATCGGAACTAGAGCGTCTGGGTTTCACTGTAGACAACGTCGATCTGAAACAATACTTCAATAACAGAGAGGCTTTAGAAAATACACTCGCTCAGTACGATGTCATCTGGGTGAGAGGCGGTAATACGTTTATTCTGGCACAGGCCATAGCATTAAGCGGCTTCGATGATGTTGTTAGAACGTTTTATAAAGATAATAAAAACATCTTATATGGCGGCTACAGTGCTGGCATCTGCATGCTTGGACCGACATTGGAAGGCCTCCATTTAGTTGATGATCCAAACCAAAAACCATATGGCGAAGACTATGCAACGGTTTGGGACGGCTTAAATATACTAGACTATACCATTATTCCACACTACCAATCAAATGTCCCGGATCAGACGGTTACCTATATGACGAATCATAACATCCCCTTTAAGACACTGAAAGACGGCGAAGTCATCATTATTGAATAAACAAGAGCTCCCTTAAATTACAGGGAGCTCGTTTTATGGCATTTTACATATGATACTGGCGATGAAGCTCGTGAACTTCTTCTGCAAGCTCAGAAACAGGTCCTTACACTGTCGTGTCACGGATAACATCCTCGATCGAAAGGCTACAAACGCGGGGCTAACCGGTGAACCCCATTTCACTGAACCATGCTCAGTTAATTAGACAAACCGACATAAACAATGCGGTCTAAATCAGCCAGTGGTCCTCATCCTGACTTAAAAATATACTTGCTATATTAAATATGTTACTATTTAGATAATTATCTAATTGAAGGAGAGATACCATATGCAAACGCCGCTGCTTCTGACTGATTTTCTCGATCGTGCTGTCCGTCTATATGGCAATAAGCCCGCTATCATTGATCAGGATGAGAATTCTTATACTTACAGCGATATCAATAGACGCGTGAACCAATTATCACACGGTCTGGCCTCACTTGGCGTGGAACAAGGCGATCGTGTCGCTTACCTGGCACCTAATACACTGGAGATGTATGAAGGTTTTTATGGCATTTTTCAAACGGGCGCTATCATGGTATCGCTCAACACAAGACTGAATCCGCGAGAATATCTGTATATTTTAAATGACAGCGGAAGCAAAGTTCTATTCGTCGATTATGACCTTTTCCCTTTAATTGAACCTGTCATCAATGAAATGAAAACGGTTCAGCAAATTGTTATCCATGGTGCAGAGAATGCGAACAACGGCTACATTGCTTATCCAGTCTGGCTGCAGTCCCAGCCGGAAGCAGACTTCCCGCGTGCTGATCTCGATGAAAATGATACCGCGACCCTTCTGTACACAAGCGGGACGACTGGCAAGCCAAAAGGGGTTATGCTCACCCACCGGAATAATTACTTGCATGCTTTATCGAGCATGCACCATATTCGTGTCAGTGACCAGGATACCTTGATGCACATTCTGCCCATGTTTCATGTGAATGGCTGGGGAGCACCATTTTATTACACAGCCAACGGCGCTACACAGGTTATGCAGAAATCCATTGATCCCGCCGCCATCCTTGACAAGGTACAGACGTATCAAGTGAGTGTCATGCATATGGCACCAACAGTTCTTAACGGTATTATTCATAAATTTATGGAAACAAAACCAGCCATCAGCCAAAATGTGCGTGTGGTCATTGCCGGAGCTGCACCACCGCAGGCTTTTATTAAACAGGTGGAAGAAGAAATGGGATGGGAGTTCAACCACGTCTACGGTATGACTGAATCCTCGCCTTTAACGCTTGCCTCCTACCAGTCATCCGAGGACAGCGATTTAACCGGAGATGCTTATTACACCATGAAAGCCAAAACCGGTTATGAAATGATTGGCACCAAAGTGCGTGTTGTCGATGAATTTCAGCAGGAAGTTGCCCATGACGGACAAGAGGTGGGTGAAATCATCGTCAAAGGCAATGGCGTTATGAAGGGTTACTGGAATAATGAAGAAGAAACGAATGCGACGCTTGTAAATGGCTGGCTCCATACAGGTGACATGGGGACGATTGATGAACGAAACCGGATTAATATGGTAGACCGCAAAAAAGATGTCATCATCAGCGGCGGCGAGAATATTTCATCCATTGAAGTTGAAGGTATCTTCCATGAACACCCTGCCGTGCAGGAAGCGGCCATTGTCTCGAAACCGGATGAAAAGTGGGGCGAAACACCGCATGCCATGGTCGTCCTCCAGGAAGGGCATATAGCGAGTGAAGAAGAATTAATCACCTTTGTTCGCGACAGACTGGCCCATTTCAAATGTCCTAAGAGCGTCACTTTCTTAGATGAACTGCCTAAAACCGCCAGCGGTAAAATTCAGAAGGTACAGTTAAGAGAGATAGCTGAGTAAACCCGCGGCCCGATAATATTATTTGCTAGTGTTACCAATATATTTTTAAACGGGTGGAACCTTTATGGAACGCTTATTTAGAACATCAGAACACGAATTACAGCAACTGAAAGACATTGTTGTGATAACGAGCTATTTTGAATATATGTTCTGGGACATGGCTGAAGATCGGTTTGCGTGGCCGGTTGAGATAACTATACTTTAACCAGTACTCCCTTCGAACTGGTTAAAGTATAATTCGAAAGGAGTGTTTTAGCTCCAGCGGCCAATCATACTTTTAATACATCGTTTCTGACCGTATCATATATAGAATCACCAATGAATAAGGCCCTAAGACAAGACTGCATGCATACAATGGGGTGAAAGCATTAATCAGGGGTGATTTATTCATGTATTATGCCAATGGTCAAGCGTTTTATAATGGGTATTATCCTTATGTCCCATACGGATGGAGTCGTCCGCAGTATCCTGCAATTGATACATCCCTTTTTAATCAATCAGCCAGCGAAACGAAAAAACTGATGGATGATGCAAGCGTGATTATCGACAAGCTTGCCGAATCAGATGATTTCAGCGCGAAAGTCATGAATGCAGCACAAATGTCCGAACACGACAAAGTAAAACAATTTATGAAGTCGACGGGTATTGCATCTGATGTAGATGTTCAATTCAATCCTGACGGTCTTCATTTACTGTTTAAATCACAAGTTAACCATAAGGACTGCTGTAAACTTAACATCGCTCTGCGCTGGCGCTAAAAATAGGATACAGGATAATCTCATTATCTTATCCGAATGGGGCAATCAATCTGAGATAATGGCGTATTGCAATTTGTCTAAAAGCAGATACTAACAAGACATCTTGGCAAGGAGAATCGTCATGACATCCGCACAGATCATCTTACTATTATTAATCGGCTACCTGATTTATACACTCGACAGAAAGGAAAGTTATATACCGGCGCCCGTCGTATTAGTGCTGACGGGCATTATTTTGTCATTCATCCCCTATTTTGACTCCATTCAGGTCACCAGTGATTTAATCTACTACATACTTCTCCCGGGGCTATTATTTACATCCGCTTACCGCTTTTCCTCAAAGTTATTCCGGGAAAACGCTGGTATGATTACGTTTCTGGCGACATTCGGCATCATAGCAACCGTTGCGATACTTGGTTCCGTTATTTATGTAATGAGCGGTGCGTTTGTGTCCATCTCCTTCGCGGGAGCACTTGTTGTCGCTGCGATCTTAACACCAACTGATCCGATTTCAGTTGTGACGATCCTTAAAAAATCAGGCGGCAGTCCTAAGATCGCAAATGTCGTTGAAGGCGAATCGCTGATTAATGACGGGACAAGCATTGTTATATTCACATTTCTGTCAGGCATGCTGCTTGGTGATCAGTCACTTACTGTCATGAACTTTTTGCGTGACTTTTTAGTTGTATCTATCGGCGGGGTTTTGATTGGTATCATTTTCGGCTGGCTGATGAGTAAAGCAGTGCACATCACGCATAACCGTGAATATCAGGTCATGCTGAGCATCATCCTTGCTTATGGCGTTTTCAATCTGGCTGAGAAAATTGGGGTCTCTGGTGTTTTGGCGACCGTATTTGCCGGCATTATGCTGTCATTTGAATACGGCCGCACAATCCAGGAAAATCATCTAAAGGAAAAATTGAATGGCTTCTGGAGCATCGCTGAACTGACAATACTGGCTTTATTGTTTTTATTAATTGGCATTCAGTCTTCCGAATATCTGGCCTTTAACGCGTGGGGGTTTGCGTTTGCCATATTTGCTGTTTCACTAATCATTCGTTTTGCCATTATTTCTGGCACCCTCCAACTGTTTCCATCATGGCGTCACCACGTCACCTGGCGTGAACCCATTGTCTTGACATGGTCAGGCTTAAAAGGCTCGATGTCCGTGTTCCTGATTCTCGAGCTTCAATCCCGGAGTGCCGGTGAATACAACTTGATCCTTTCGCTCGCTTTTGCGGCTGTTCTGATTTCACTCATTGTGCAGAGCCTGGGAATCACACCTTTAACCAAAGCGCTTGCTTCTAAAGAAGATTAAACAAGCTCAAATAATTAACGCATAATTAGAGACAGGAAAAGGGGCTGAGACAACAGCGCGAACCACTTGTGTGACTGAACCGCTCCGGAAAAAGACGTCACTTTCCGCGGGCGGCTGGTGAGCCTTCGAAGCACTTGTCGCGCTCCGGGGTCTCACCTACCTTTGCTCCCGCAGGAGTTTCCGTCTTTTCCTCCGCTGAACCGAGCCATTGTTCGAAGTTTGAGTTATTCGCTTTCGCTATGTCCCAGTCTCGATCATTACAGGAAAGACGTGCAACAAAATCATCGATAATAAACCTGACACCATAGCCAGCAGTGCTGTATATTTAGCACCGATACGGTCCGTCAGATAACCAAATCCCAGTGAACCAGTGAAAACGCCAACCATCGTTGCTGACACGGCGCTTCCCGCAAACGTGAATGAAATATTAAACAAATCAATTATTAAGCATTAAAATATTATACAGTGCTGAACATAAAAAACTGCCCGCTGCAATCGTATGATAAATTGCAGCAGGCAGCTGAGTTAACGATAAAGTTATGAAAAATGTCAATAAGCTATATGCTAACACCAGATCTACTTTCGAATCATGATTTTTAATTGCTTCCAGCACTTTATTCTGCTATAACAAATATGTCACGGGTGTCCATAGTCGTCTCTATAGCAGCTATGATTATACAGAAGGACAGGGTATTTTATGTTAAAAATATATATGTGGTTAACATTGTGTGTGGCTGCGTGGGGAAGTAATTTTGTATTTGGAAAAATACTTGTGGATGAGTTCTCACCGGCCGTTTTAACATCACTCAGGCTATTATTTATTGTCTTATTCCTAAGTATCATCGTGTTGACCAAACAAGGTCTCCATAAAATAGCGCTTCGTGATATGGGATTGATCGTCCTTTTGGGTATTGTCGGGGTGTTTTTTAACCAGCTTACCTTCTTTGAGGGACTTGTGACAGCGGATTCCACAACGTCTGCTCTTATTTTGGCTATGTCGCCGATCGTTACGGGCTTTCTGGCTGCAGTGTTTTTAAAAGAATCCATCACTGTGCGTATGGTTCTGGGAGCAGTTATTGCGATCACTGGCATTTACTTTGTGGTAACGAAGGGCGGCGCGGCCATTCATTTTGAACCGGGTTTATGGTGGATTGTTGCCACCATGGTGACGTTTGCCATTTTAATTATCATTACGCGTGTCTTGTCACAGCGCGTCAGTCCGATGACGACCACCTTTTATTCCAATTTGACAGGTTTGATTGTATCCATTCCGGTCATATTTATTATGGATGATCCAGTGAGCGTTAGCAGTGATTGGCAAGGCTGGTCCTTTCTAATTGTGACAGCGATCATCGTCCACGGTCTCGCTACGTTACTATGGAATCAAAACATTCGTTATGCTGATGCATCCAAGGCGGGGATTTTATCCAATCTGGAACCTTTCGCGGCCATGCTCATGGGTGTTATTCTTTTGCAGAAGCCTATTACGATTTACGAAATTACGGGATCGTTGCTGATTGTGGGCGGTGTCTTGTTTGCGACCTACCAGCGCCGAGCGCGACGCTTAAGAAGACGCCAGTAAAACAGGTGCGGGTATCATGCCTCTTGCTTCTGCAGGATGGTGTCTTTTGCGCAGCACTGTTGCTGCGCTTCAGTGTTGACCTGTAGCTTTTTAAAGTCGATAAATATCTGTTTCATTATCGAACTGTTTCTTCGCCAGGAGATCCATGCTGTCCTGCAATTTGCTGAACCTTTCCTCCATGTCATCGAACCGTTTATCCATTTGCCTGAATTTCTCATCAATTCCTTCGAATCGTTTATCCATCTCTTCAAAACGCTGATCGATTTTGCGGAATCCGTCATTCATTTGCTCATGCAATTCTCTGACCGCCTGCAGAATCTTCTCGTTTTGGCTGTCCGCCATTAATAGCACCCTCCTCTCTTTTGGCTGACTATATGAGTCTATTATAACTCTGTTTATCTGAAAAAGCCATTGGCCATTAATATGAAACATCTTCCTCGTGAAGCTAGGCAAATGAGTTGGAAATCCTGGCTGTCGCCTCAGTTAACGTGGGGATATGTTTATTAACCAGTTCCTCGTTAAAGCGAAATGTCGGGCCTGATATCGACACGGCGCCAACAACTTGCTGCTGTTCAAAAACCGGTGCCGACAGCGCTGCTACATTAGAGTTGATTTCCTCAAAACTGATGGCGTAACCATAATCCCTTGTGGTTTGCAGTTTTTGCGTTAAGGCATCTCGTTCTTCCAGCGGCAGCTGCTGCAGAATGCGCTCCTGGATCTCTTCAGGCTGAAAGGCGAGGATCGCACGGCCTGTTGCGCCTGCATGAATCGGATGCTGGGTGCCCACGCCAACAGAACGCCGTATTTCCTGGTTGCTTTCATATTCCATGACACATAAACGTGCGTTGCCGCTCGGGATATAAAATCCGGCTGTTTCCTCAGTCATGCTGCGTAAATGAAGGAGCCACGGCTCGACGATGGGGGCGAATGGCAGATCGGTTAATAATTTGTTTGCATATTCCAAAAAGGCAGCACCAAGGGAGTACTGTTTAGATTGCAGATCCTGGAAAACAAATCCTTCCGTTTTTAAGGTTGCCAATAGGCGATGCACGATGGCTGGGGACAAATCCAGGGCTTTACTGATATAGCTGACACTTTGCGGACCTGGTGTTTCTTTTAAATAATGTAAGATGCGAATCGCTCGCAATACAGTTGCAGAAACATCTGCTTTGGTTGCCATAACGTCCTCCGTTTTTCCGTTGTTTGTTTTGACTATTATACCATAGTACTTAATTAAATAAATGTAAGCAGCACACAAGACCCTTAAAGCCTTCTGCGCTGCTTACGCACAGGTATTCACATCACGATCGTATTAGTTACTTTTAATATAGTGTGTTTTGTACTGGCTATAGAAATCCAGAGCTTCACTGCCGAGTTCTTTGAACGTGCCTGTGCTGGATTGTTTATAGCCGCCGAATGGTGCCTGGAAGAAGGTTCCGGTTGTTGTCATATTGACTTTCACAATGCCTGCTTCGATTTCACTGAGTGCTTGATTCATATATTCCAGGTTTTTCGTGCAAATCGATGATGACAGACCATAATCCACGTTGTTGGCAACTTCAATGGCTTCGTCAATATCTCTGACTTCGATAATATTATTGACGGGGCCAAATACTTCCTCTTGAGCAATCGTCATGGATGGTTTGACGCCGCTGATGACTGTCGGCTCAACAAAATAGCCGTTTTCCGTCTCGGCTCCTTCAGGCACCTTGCCGCCGGTCAGCACAGTAGCCCCTTCGTCGCGGGCACTTTGAATTAAATCAAGGGTGGATTGCCGTTCATCCTCATTGACTTGCGGTCCGATGTCAATCCCTTCTTGCATGCCATTACCTACTTGGAAGTTTTTCGTTTTTTCAACCAGTTTGTCCGTGAATTCTTTGGCGACCTTTTCATGGACAATGACTCTGCCTGTTGCAGTACAAGCCTGCCCAGTCTGGCCATATGCACCTGCGGCCGCCAGCTGCACAGCTTCATCCACATCGGCATCATCCATAACAATCAGAGGGTTTTTGCCTCCCATCTCCAGCAGGCAGCGTTTCATATCTTTCGCTGCTTCAGCATAGATCTTTTTCCCGACCGGATTAGAGCCTGTGAATGTCACAGCTTTAACGGCTGGATGATGGATCATTTCCGGAACGAGTTTGCCGGGTGCGACCACTTGGTTAACGACACCTGCTGGCACGCCTGCGCGCCGGATAATGTCCATAAATTTCATAACGGTTAATGGCGTTTCAGATGATGGCTTCAGGACGACCGTATTGCCGCTTGCAATCGCTGGTGCCGATTTCCAGGCTGGTATGGACATAGGGAAATTCCATGGTGTTACAACCAGAACGACACCGAGCGGATCAGGTTTTGTCTCAATTTGAATATTCGGCATGTCTGCTTCCTGAATAGTGCCTTTCATGCGGCGGCACTCGCCAGCGTAGTACTTGACGATACCTGCAGCATAACCCACTTCTTTGGCAGCGTCGTTATACGTTTTGCCTTCTTCCTGTACCACTGTTTTCGCAAGATCATCTTTTTCCTCTTCCATTAAAGCGGCTATTTTGAATAAATAATCGCCGCGTTGTGGAGCAGGTGTATTGCGCCAGGACGGAAACGTTTCCGCTGCTGTGTCAATCGCAGCTTTCACGTCCTCAGAAGTTGACTGGCGAAAAGATGAAACAACTTCTCGCGTGTCAGCTGGATTCCGTCCTTCTTTTGCCTCACCGGATGGAGTTACCCATTCACCGTTTACGAAATTTTTCAATGTAATAGCTGTACGTGTTGTCATGATAATCCTCCTTCAAATGATTTTATCAATCTAGTTTTACTATGGGCCCATTTCACCGGCACCGCGCTGTCTTGATTCTTCAGTTGCGCTGACCAGCGTCTGTCTTCCAATGTCGTCCAGTTCCTGCCAGAGCTGATCATTTACTTCCAGACCGTTGTTGAAGTTCCTTTCAAATATCGCTTTCAACTTCGCTGATTCGGTCAATTGAAAGGTGCCATATTTTGCTTCTTGTCTGAGATTCCGGATACAAGATGTGATTAAGTTCGTTTTAGTTGTGCAAACGAGCCAAAAATCATCAGACATTAAGCTGGTTGTTTCATACTGTCCCAGTTCTGCGGTCAGGCTATGCTGCACCATTTCCTCAGCTTTAGTACCTTCTGCAAAAACGGGATAGGCGATCTCCGGCGTGGACAAAATCCACATCGGCAGCCCGTCTCTTGTTTTGTAATTTATCAAACACCCCCTGTTGCGTGATGCGATATAATTAGCAGGCTGTGCCAGTAAATGTGAACGGGTTGTATTTTCCATGTGGACACGGACTGTTTCCCTTGTCTCAGCCTGTGACAAGGCATAGTCGGCCATCAGCTTTCCTAGAATGATGGCGCTCTGCTTGCCTCCGTCAAAATGAAGCAATCCTTCACTTTCCTGAAGCAGATTAACACTCTCCATGCCAGGCGGATGCATATTCGGAATTTCCCGCTGCAGCACGTGCATCCCGGGAAGGCCAACAAATTCACTCCATGTGACCACACCTGCTCCGTCATCTGCACAGCCATAAGGAATATCACATGCAAGGAACACTTTTTTACAATGGTTAAACATCTCTACGAAAGATACGCGCATATCCTACGCCCCCTTTTCGGGTTTAAAACCATCCGTAAAGAAACGCAGCCAATTGCCTCCCATCACTTTATTAATGGCCTCAGCAGACAAGCCTTTGTCTGACAATCCTTGTGCAATATTGGGGAAATCGGCTGGTGTTTTAAACCAGGACGGCCATTCCGGCCAGGACGGATTTTCTTTGGATCCAGCACCATAATCCATTTCATGTGTCCAGCGGCCCATACGCATCCAGTGCAGGAACTCAGTTGACTTATTCAATGTTAAATCGGTCCCCAAGCCGACCTGATCAATGCCCATGAAATCAATAGTCTGGACAATCATATCGCAAAATTCATCCAACGTTGTTTCCTTGCCATTTACCAGGTGCGGATAAGCACATAATCCAAGTACGCCGCCGTTATCACGCAGGGCCGTCAATACCTCGGATGGTTTATTGCGCTTGTTCGGATAAATCCAATCCGGATTCGCATGCGTAATCGCTACGGGTCGTGATGAGGTATGAATCGCGTCCAGGGATGTCTGCTCCCCGACATGGGAAAGATCAACGACCATGCCCACCCGATTCATTTCCTGGACAACGAGTTTTCCGTACCGTGAGAGACCAACATCCCGTGCTTCATAACAGCTGCTCCCAACCAGATTTTGATTGTTATACGTCAGCTGCATCACTTTAATGCCAAGCTTATTAAACACTGAGACAAGTGACAGTTCATCTTCCAGAGGTGACGTGTTTTGGGTGCCGAGCACAACACCAATTTTCCCTTCTTCTTTCGCTCTGCGAATATCATCACCCTGTTGCACCGGCAGTACCAGATCAGCATTTTCTTTAAAGAAACGATGCCATTCGCCCACTTTGCTGAGGGTTTCCCGAGCATTTTCCCATATGCCGCAGCACGCATGAACACACGTAACACCACCTTGCTGCAGCATCGTCAGAAAATCGCGGTCCCAATTACTTAATTCCAGTGCATCGATAACGATTGTGTCTTGCTGATTACGCATGTTTATCTTCCTCCATCGTTGGTAAATGTGGGAAAACCCAATTGTCCGGGAATGTTTCGCCAATCTCCTCAACAAGCGGCGCCCCCTGAAATAGGGTGATGCGGAGCCAGCGATTGGATTTCGGGTTAAAACGTTCGGCCCCAAAGAATGCTAGTTTGCACCGCAGCAGATGGAGCGGCATAAAATCTTTGTTTAATAGATTCGCTTGAATTTCGCCGTATTCATAGCCGTCAAGTGATTGAATGCGCTGAATAATGCCCTTATAGCGCGGATATCTTAAAATAAAGGCTGCAACCATTTCTTCCGGTGATGCCTGTTTTAACATGGCATATAAATCCTGCACCTGCTCGGCAATATTCATAGACATAGCCAGCTCAGCTCCTGCCTCTTCATGACGCACACCTAAACGCGGTTCCTCTTTTTCCTCCGAGCGATACCAAAAATAGTATTTTTCATCCGGATCATTAAAATCGTACTGAAAAGCCCATTGATACTGCCGATTAATGAGGTTTTTCAGCTCCTGAATACTCATACGCGGAGAAATTTGATACGTCTCCTCGACATTCATATATTGCTCCAGGTCCATAACGTGATCGGCATATATCTCCAAGAGCAAGGTATGCAGTAATTCCTGCATCTCAATTGAAACGGTACGGACAGCCATCTCTGACAACGCTTCCCAAACATCATTCGCAGGAATTCCAGCAAATGTACCAAGTTCCAAATACTCCAGAACACGCTCCGTTAGGAAACGGCTTTGTTCAGCCAATTTTTCCGGCTTGGCGTAAATCTGTCTGTCGATCAGCCTAGATTCATCAAAGTAGTTCGCAACGCGGTTCAGCCACTGGACCAGAAGCATCAAATCATCCTGTGACGGCTTGATGTCTTTCACTCTGGCAATAGCCACTTCACGGATATAGATCCACTGGTGAATCAATCGCGGATGTGATATCAGAAATGGTGCCATGCCAAGGCCGGTTGCATTGCCCGTGCCGATAAAACGTTTTACCTCAGGATCAAGCGGGATAGCCTCTGGATCCTGCCGTTTAGCGATGTGTTCCACCAGGTCAAAACTAAAATGTCGCAGCATATACACAGCAAACATTTGCGCTTGAAACGGACCATTGAAAGGGTGATCACCCCTGATCTTGTCATAGGGAGAAATCCCGAATTTCCCGTTTCCGTAAACAGCTGTTGTCCGCAGCAGATAGCCGACTTCATTCAGCACTTTCGGATCCGGCTGCTCCCCCGATGTCAGACAATCGATAACGTAGTCAAATACACGATTACTTTTATTGGCTCGTGACCAGACAAGATCGGAGGCTTCTCCCCGTCCGGCTTCTTGTTTGGGCAAGTTTATCTTTAATCGTTCTAACTTTTCATCGGATATACCCCCTTCGCTAAGTGCGAAAGTGACATCCCATTGTTCAGCAATAACGCGGTCACTTCGCTCGTCATCGCTAATATCTGAGGAAATCACCACAAACGAAAAATAATGCTTGGCTGTGTAAATGTCGTAAATCACATGCCCATGCCCTTCATCATCCAAATCAAATGTGCTGCACGCAATCGTCCAATTCTCCCGCATCACATGCCGCATCATGATCCGCAAAAAACTTAAGCTGGTTAGCCGAAGTGAACCAATTCGTTCCAGTTTCATCACTTCAGAAGCATGACGCAATGGATGCTTCATATTCTCCGCTGCCAGCAAGCCTCTCACCTCCAATAAATGCTCCGGTACTAGCAGTTCATTTAATGATCTATAAACAGGAATCTATTAGACTCATGTATCTAATAAATCCGCTGTTTGCGAACGCCAGCTCTCAAGTTAAGGTATTGCACCCGTGTTTACGTAAACGCTTACAAACGAGCGTTACATTAATAAGTGATAACCGTAAATAAGTTTAACAGAATACCTTTTTCCGTTTATCGGAAACACATTCCGTTATTTAACTATATAATAAAACATGGAAAATGCATTGTCAATGCTTTATTGATATTCTTTTCAGACATTTTAAAAAGCATTCGTTAGGACATAAAAAAAGCTGCCAGTTTTTATAAACCAGCAGTTCATATGGTTACCTTTAAGATTTTATTTTGACTGGGGATCGTGAACGTTTGAGGCGAATGGCCATAGGTGTATTCATATGAGTTTGCCGCTCATTGGTGTCGCCAAAACGGTCACAGAACAAAATATTATCCATTTAATACCGGATGCTTCCACCAGCTGTCCGCTATCGTATCAAGCTCAGTCACATCAGTATCTGCTTGATCTCCTGCCAGTTCGTCTATGGTTTCCCCGCTGAAATTTGACTTGATAGCGAACTGTTCTTCGTCAAGGCCATTTTGATTAGTGACAGGATACTTAACATTAATATCTAAATCCTCAATATCATAACCAGAGTCCTTCACCACATAAACGGCTTTTAAGATGCCCTTTTTCATGTTTTTCACCGACTCACTCTCAGTTGATCCCTGAACACCGCGTAATACGAGCTCTATATCATAAGGCTCTTGATCAAATGACCCTTTAATAGCTAACACGTTTGCAGCAGACATATCTGCCAGACCCTGCTTAATCTGTTTTTTGGGATCACCTTTTTCTTCAGCCGGATCACGCTCATGCTGTTCATCTTTTTCCTCATCTGCTTCCCCCGGTTGCTCTTGGTCGGTGTCTTGCTCCGTCTGCTCATCTTGCCCCTGGTCGGGTTGGGATTGCTCATCTGGACCAGTGCCGCCAGATGGCAGCAGGAAAATCACGATAACAATAACATAAATGCTGAATAAAACCGTTAAAGTGATTCGAACGGCCTTTGACCAAGACTTGCGCAGCCACATTAAGCTCATTCCGATTACTGGCACAATCAGAAAAATAGCAACCATAAACCATGTTATTCGATAAAACATGCTGACTTCCCCCGCTTCACTCATTTGCAGCAATCTTTTGCTCATGTTCTCACGACAACAGTTTTGATACCTGTTAGCTAAATGAAGCCTGCCTTTGCCTTACCGCTCCACGTATCTTATCTCTACTGTATCAGACTGAGTGGCGTGCTCCTAATAAATAGATGTGATCAAACGGCAGTAGATATTCGACAAAATTCGAGGAAAATCGGGTGGTGACAGGCACGGGCGCCCGCGCCCGCACCTAAAAAGCCCGTCTGCCAAGAAGGTTTCTCGGCAAACGGGCTTGTGAGCGGCATAGTCAATTGTCAGTTTGGCGTTATTATTTCAATCCGCGCATGTAGGAACTGATCTTCGGTGACAGTAATAACAGAATAATACCAAGTACTATACTGATAACGCCAATAATCCCAAAGTAAGTGACTTCCGTCTCAGGTCCGTACAGAGGCGTGATTTGCGCGTTAATGCCCTGGCCTGCAGCGTTAGCCAGACCCCAGACACTCATGGTCTGTGCGGCAAAGGCTTTCGGCGCCATTTTCGTGGTCGCTGATAGGCCAACTGGCGAGATGAACAATTCACCCATTGTCACCAGGAAGAAGAAACCGACAAGCCACAGCGGACTGACAAGTGAATCTGTACCTTGAAGCAAGCCCGGCAATGTCATCAGTAAGAACGATAAACCGGCTAGGAATAAGCCCATTGTAAACTTATGCGGCGTTGACGGTTGTTTATTTCCCAGCTTTTGCCACATAGCGGCAAACATCGGCGCAAATAGCACAATAAATAACGGGTTCACAGATTGGTACCATGACGGATCAATACTAAAACCGAACAAATCCAGATTTGTTCGCTGGTCAGCGAACCGGGCCATAATAACAGCCCCTTGCTCCTGGATGGACCAGAACATCATCGCCCCAACAAACAGTGGAATATAGGCGTAGATACGTGAACGTTCTAAATCTGTTGTTTTCTTGCTTTTAATCATGACAATAAAGTATGCCGTTGGAATCGCAATACCTATGAAACTAATAAAGTTAATGAACATCTGTACAGTCAGATTATCAGTCATAAACGCGATCAGAAGGAGAAACAGAAAAGCAATGCCTCCCAGCATAATGCGTTTTGACATGGTTTTGCGTTCACCTGATTCAAGCGGGTTTTTAACGCTTTTACCGATCTCACCAAGATTTTTACGCGCTGTAAAGATATAAATAATCAAGCCGAGCGCCATGCCAATCGCAGCCAGGCTGAAACCTAAGTGGAAATTGACATTCCGCCCGACAGGACCGACAATCAGCGGCGAGACAAGAGCGCCAATGTTGACAGCCATATAGAACAGACTGAAAGCTGCGTCACGCTTAGGGCTTGTCGGACTATACAAATCTCCAACAATATTCGAAATATTTGGCTTCATTAAGCCGGAGCCCAGAATGATAAACAGCATTCCGATAAATAATGGCCCAACTCCACCCGGAAATGATAGTGTAATATGCCCGAGCATAATAATGAGAGCGCCCCAGATCAGCGTATTGCGGTTGCCTAAAACTCTGTCCGCAACCCAGCCGCCAATAATACCGGAGATAAAGACAAGCGACCCATAAACCGACATAATAGAGGAAGCTAAGTCTTTCGATAAACCGAGGCCGCCCTGTGATACTTCATAGTACATATAATAGATGACGAGCGCCTTCATGCCATAGTAGGAAAAACGCTCCCATAATTCCATATTGAATAATGTGAACATCGCAGGGGGATGTCCAAAGAAACCTTTAGGTGTTTTTCGTTGCTGTGCAGAGGACAATGTACTAAACCCCTTTCAATCGTTAAAATTTAAACAAAATTATATTTGTTTTATAGTATTGACTACTATACTGCTATAACGTCACAATCGTCAATATAATAGAAAAAAGAGAGGCTTTTCGTAATTTTCATTTAGTTAGGCCCTGAACAGCTGAATCATTAAACAGCCCCGGGGTTTGCGAATTCCCCCCGGGGACGGCAAGCTTATTTTTTTCCTGTGATTTACTGCTATTAACGTCACTTAGCCTCTAGCTGACTTTCGCTTCCGGTCGATAAAGAAGGCGGATATCAATCCAATCACCGCGAATAGAAAGGCAACGAAAAAGGCTGTTTTCACACCGCTTAAATAATTCAAAGGATCCACCGCTTCCGAGCCAGTTTCAGCCTGACTGATAAAGGAAATGATAAACGTCAGTCCGAGTGATCCACCAAACTGCCGTGCTGTATTGACAACCGCAGTCCCGTGCGGAATCAGCTCATCTGGCAGCGCATTGATGCCGGCGGTCATGATCGGCATATTAAT
Organism: Lentibacillus kimchii; assembly: GCF_042666895.1. Classification (GTDB taxonomy): domain Bacteria; phylum Bacillota; class Bacilli; order Bacillales; family Amphibacillaceae; genus Lentibacillus; species Lentibacillus kimchii. Next base: position 14,187 of record NZ_JBHTGR010000022.1, on the reverse strand, counting down.
CAAACCGACACCCGCCATGGCCAGCATGAAGAGTATCATCGTCACAATAAATGGTGTGTCAAGCGTCAGAATGAAATGGAAGCCGAGTGTGCTCACAACTAACAAAACAAACCCTATAATCGCAATGATTCTTCCGCCATATTTATCGAACAAATTGCCTGCGAAAAGCGACATCAGCGCAAGCGTTAAAGCACCAGGCATCACAATCAGACCACCATAAAATGCCGAAAACTGCTGCGCGTTCTGTACATACATCGGCAGCATCGTCTCAGACGAAATAAGCAGACTGAATGCGAGAATCGAAACAAATGCAACTAATGCCAGCGTAGGCACTTTGAGCACGCGCAGTTCTAAAATCGGCGTCTGCAACCGCAGCTGCTGGACAGCAAATAGCGCCAGCGCGACAGCACCCACAAGCATGCTCACAATCGCAATCGGATCTCCTATGCCTGCATCCTCTACGCGATTAAATCCGTACAGCATGCCGCCAAAACCGACCGTTGACAGTATAATTGAGGAAAAATCAATATCTGTTTTTCGCTGTTCCGTAATATTGCGCATAAATATAAATACCAAAACAAGAATTAATGCAGCAATCGGAAGCGTTACCCAGAATAATGAACGCCATTCAAAATAGCGTACCATAACGCCCGATATCGGCGGCCCGATAGCAGGTGCCACATTAATCACAAGACCGGCCAGTCCCATCGCGAATCCGCGTTTTTCCTTAGGAAACACCAAAAACAGAATCGTCTGCATCAGCGGTATCATAATACCAGAACCGACACCCTGAAAGATCCGTCCTGCCAGCAAGACAGGGAAGGAAGGTGCCGCCAGACCAATCAATGTTCCAATAAAAAACATCGACATCGCACTCAGCATTAATGTCCGTGTTTTAAATTTATCGATCAAATAGCCCGTTATTGGAATCAAGACGGCTATCGTCAGCATATAACCAGTTGTCAGCCATTGAACTTCCGTCGAGTTAACGGAGAATTCCTCCATGATTTTCGGGAAGGCTGTGATAAGCAGAAATTGTGTCAAAACAGATAAAAAAGATGCCGATAAGGTAATCGCCACAATCAAGCGTCTATAAGAACGTGATAAATCCACCGAAGCCATATTGCCTGCCCCCTTTTCCTTAAACACTCACAAACATGATGCCATCGCAGCAACCGCAGACACACTGATGCACATATTACATCCTTCACGATATTACATCAATCAGCGAGTAAGCACAACCCCTGAAGAGTCGTGATTAAAGCGGGCAGATGCCTCCATTCATCTGTTTAATGTGTCTGCTGCCAGCGGTGTTTTTGCCTGTAGCCATAGGTCGTGTTGCGCACCAGTGCCTCATTTTCCAGTCCGGCGCCAATGGCACCAGCCACAGTCGAAATCGAGGATGCAAACCAGGCGATTCTCAAGTATTGCACCATACCGGCAGACGTCTTAAGCGATAACGTTTCGCCCAGAAAATCTGGCGGGATAAATACAAGTGAGGTAACTAAAAACAACAAAAATAAGACCGCATAATAAATGCTAACAGCAATCACCAGGGTCAGCACTGTTGTTAAGTTATAAAGCCTGCGAATACGTTTTTGACTTCGCGTTGACGGACGTTCCCAGAGATCGTTGGCCATGATTATCCAGAGAACCATACCGAAAATAGCTGCAAATGTCACGATTACCAGACGCCAGCTTGAAAATAAATGACTCAACTGCCACATCGTTGTAAAAATCATCCCAAACGAACCAGTGGTAAACGCAATCGCAATAACCTTTGTCAGACTTGTCATCATGCTAAACGGATTATTAGCAAATGTCATGCCCGATAATAAACGAATCGTGCCATTCACTTGCGGTGTGAAGATATAGCGCGTGTGGCGATTCCCCGTCTCCTCAAGCCTTGCCCGCATTTTTCGTACGGGCGAAATGGGAAATTGTCTCTGCAGCACCCGAGAGCCCGGAACCGCACGCTCCCTCTCATCAGCGCTCAGCATATGCTGGACATTATGCAGCACCGTTTTCTGGATTTGTTTCAAAACAGGCATCCAGCCGTATGCTGGAATAGAAATGAGACTGACGTCACGATCCTCATCGATATCAACGGCAACGATATATTTATTATGAAACACAGGCAAATCTGTCAGACTGATAATATAATCCCAATCTTTTGTTTGACGGTAACCGGCGGCTTCACTAATAATCTCGCCAGCTGTTTCAGCGGCACCGGTCAGTGAATCAACGACAGTCTCTACCTCCCATTCTGCTTCACGGGAGAGCGCGCTTGTCAGTGTGTCAGGCAACGTCCTGGCCAAGTCATGAGCCAGTCTTTCCGCAAGCTCAGGCGCTGCAATCAGACCAATTTTAATCGTTTGTGTCATGGCGCACCCTCCTCCTCTCTGTGTCTTTGCTCTGTTCCCTCATAAGAGGACGATTCATCTTTTGCGATACCACGATTATCTGATTCGACTGTGCCCTGCTCCATTTGATAGTAGCGTGTCAGCTGCCGGTAAGAATACGCAATATGCCGGATTTCGTCTTCTTTTTCAACGGTAGCACCAATGGCTCCGGCGAGTGTTCCAAGTGACGTTGCCAGCCACGCCAGCCGCATGAAATTTTGCAAAGGCTGATCAGTACCAGAATCGGTCCATTCCTCAAACAGACCAGCTGGAACAAAGAGTGAAATACTGAACATAAACATCGCATACAGCAGAACATAATTAAGAACAGCAATACAGATTAATGTCATAACAGTCGTGGTATTATATAACATCCGGTATTGATTCTGCCCTTTAGATGAAGGCCTTTCCCATAAATTATGAGCAAAAATAATCCATGTCACCATGCCGCCAATAGACAAAAGCATCAGCAGTATAAACCGGAGCGGTGTATAGGAGACACTTAACTGCCACGGTGTTGAAAAAATCGATATATAAGTCCCTGTCGCAAAGGCCAGAGCCAGAATTTTTTTAAAAGACTTCAGCGCCAGCCACGGCCGGTTAGCGAATGTCATGCCGGACAATACCCGCAGCCAGCCAAAAACGCTTGATTGCAGAATAAAGCGTACATCTGTACTGCCGCTTTCCTGTGGAATGACTCGGTTAACCCTGGCTAATAAAAACCGCTCGCGAATAGGTGACGTCTTTTTTTCCGTTTGATCTGTGTAACCATTGGTATAAAGCAGTTCAACAATAAAAACGAACGCTTTCCGGATTCGGTGTTTAAGCGGGAAAGCACCGAACGACGGTAAAGATACCAGAGCTGCTCCGCGCTGAACGCTGGCGTCTGTCGTAACGGCCTTGTAATCGGAAAAACTCGGCAGATCGGTAAGACAGATCACATAATCCCAAGCGTGCTCTTGTTTAATACGGGCCGCCTTTTCAATAATGTCACTGACATATTCCGCAGCTCCTGTAATCGGATTAACTTCTCTTTCAACATGCCAATCAACGGTTGCATCGACGCGCTTCTCCAAGTCTTCAGCCAATCGGCTAATAACTTTTTCAGCAACATTTGCAGGCAAATCCGGAGAAGGAATCAGCCCAACTGTCATTGACGCCATAATTTTCCTCCTTTCCTGTCTTATTTCTAATTCATGCCCCTTACAGTATACCCGCAAGCCATATACTGAAACTACCCCTGAAATGAGAATAAGAATTCAGACCATTGTTTAAAGCATCCCTGTAAACAACAACATAAAAAGGAGGGGGGATAAAACGAAAGTGATCGACTCTAAATCAAACGAAGCTCAGATTTAGCAGAGAAAAAGACTAAAGTCTTCACGCGGTTAATATGTTTTTCACGAAACCCATGACACCACAAAATCAGCTTCACCAGAGAGCTCATACTCCGTTATGTCATGTGGCAAAATGAAGTTCGTGCCTTTATAAAGAGAATATTCGTCGCCATCAACCTTCAGCACAGCCTCACCTGAAATTACACTGACTTGCAGAAAGTCTGTCGATAGCGTCTTTTCAACTGTACCGTTAAGTGTCCAGTGACTGACTGCAAAATAGTTATTTTCCACCAGTTTCGTCACCTTCATGTCACCAACATGCGACGTGCTCTGATCCAATTCCGGAGTCTGATGAGGAACATTTGTCACCTGTCTAGCCTTATCAAGATGCAATTCGCGTTGATTGCCCTGACTGTCCTGCCGGTCGTAATCATAGACACGATACGTAATATCCGAACTCTGCTGGGTCTCGAGAATAACTACACCTGCGCCGATCGCATGAATCGTGCCGCTGGGAACATACACGAAATCACCAGGCTGCACTTTCACACGCCGCAATAGCTTGTCCCATTTACCATCATCCATCATTTGACTCAGCTCATCCTGCGTCTCAGCATGATGGCCAAGAACCAGTTCAGCATCCGGCTCAGCATCCAATACATACCAGCATTCTGTCTTGCCATATGGCTCATTTTCCATTTCGCGGGCGAGCGCATCATTCGGATGAACCTGGACCGACAAGTCATCATGAGCATCCAGTATTTTAACCAGAAGCGGATAAGCATCATCAGCATCTGGCGCACGATTGAATAGATCGCCATGTTTCTCCCAGGCGTCAGCGAGCGTCCAGCCTTTTAGCGGTCCGTTTTCGATAACGTTTGCGCCATGAGAATGGGCTGCAATGACCCAAGCCTCCCCTGTCTGCTCAGACGGGATATCATACTTAAATTCCGTTTTTAATTTCTGGCCGCCCCATATTTTTTCTTTGAATACGGGCTGTAAAAAAATCGGTTCGTTAGACATGGAACTCCCTCCATTACGTTAAATTCGATCAGCTTTAATCTCATTATAGCAACTATTTTATGCTATAATACAGTTATAGTACTAAATGATTTGTGGTGAGCTTTAATGAAAAATACGTTATACATGACACACGATTTATCTTTTATTCCGGATCACACTCTCCCGGAGGGTTATCAATTTCAATTTTTCAGCGATTTCGATGACAGAAATCATTGGGCGGAAATCGAAACCGCCGCCAATGAATTCCAAATTGAAGCAAGCGCATTGCGACGGTTCCAGAATGAGTGCGAGCCACACTTGGATGAAGTACGAAAACGTCTCATCTTCCTGTTGAATCCGAACGGTAATTATGCTGGTACCACAATGGCCTGGTTTAATGCGTACAACCACCAAACAATCGGGCGGCTGCACTGGACCGCTATTCATCCGGCATATCAAGGGCAAAAACTGGCCAAGCCGTTAATTGCTAAAGCCATGAATGTGCTCGCTCAACACCACAACCAGGCTTATTTAAAAACGCAGCCGCACAATCTGGCCGCCATACATAATTACTTGCACTTCGGTTTCCAGCCGCTCCTGATCGATGAAGCCAGTAAACAAACCTGGAATCATGTATACGCCAAACTCTCTGACACGTAAAAAGAGAGGATCACAACAGCTGATCCTCTCTTAAATAATTATTGAATCGTATCCAGCAGCTCGTAGGCTTTTTCTTTAGAATCCGCCTGCAATAAGTCGTTGCGGAATGATTCATCCATGAGCTTGCGCGAAAGCATTTGCAGGATTCGCAAATGATCGTCTCCAGCGCGCTCTTCCGGAACTGCTATCATGAAGATCAAATGAGCATCCGTTCCATCCATGCTCTTCCAGTCGACGCCCTGTTGACTGTGACCAAAGACAACTGCAGGCTGCTTAACCGCAGCTGACTTCGCATGAGGAATCGCAATGTTCATTCCCATTCCGGTTGTGCTTTCCTGTTCCCGTTCGAAAATCGCTTGCTTCATCGTTTCCGTTGAGGAAATCAGATTCTCGGCATTCAGCATGCCGATAAATTCATCAACGACTGCTTCCTGAGTTGTCCCTTCAACGTTTGTTGTGATTAGATCCTTTGTCAGAATATCCGTTAATTTATTAATCGTAATGGATTCCTGATCGGTCTGTCCTTCCGTTTCCGTATTGGTCTCCGATTCAGCCGCGTCTGTGGATTGGCTGGCATTTGTCTCTGATTGATCAGAATTGTTATCTGTATTATCAGTGCCGCCGACAGCCACACCTTCAGGGGTTACAGCTTTCGGTGTCACATCTTTTTTCAATACGTTGACCAAGAGAGCCGTTACCACCGTACCGACAATAGCTGCGATAAAGAACATCACGATGTTGTCAATGGCACCAAGCACGGCTACAATCGGCCCGCCGTGAGCGACGTGGTCACCAACACTGCCCATCATCGCAATCACGGATCCAGCCATTGATCCGACCATAATACTTGGAATCACTCGCAGCGGGTCCTGCGCTGCAAAGGGAATAGCACCTTCGGAAATACCGAATAAGCCCATCGTAAAGGATGCCTTACCCGTTTCTTTTTCCGTAGACTCATACTTGCGTTTGTTCATGAATGTTGCGAGTCCCATGCCAAGTGGCGGCACACAAATCGCAACCGCAATTGCTCCCATAATTTCAAAGTTCCCTTCAGCAATCATCGCTGAACCAAACAGAAAGGCGACTTTATTAAAGGGTCCGCCCATGTCAACTGCAATCATAGCGCCAAGAATTAAGGCAAGGATAATCGAGCTGGCACCCTGCATTCCCTGCAGCCATGTTGTCAGCGATTCAAATACGCTGGCGACCGGTGCGCCAACAACGAAAATAAACACGGCACCGACAATTAATGTCGCAATAATTGGTATGAATATAATGGGCATGACAGGCTGTACCGCTTGTGGCACCTTAATCTTTTTGATCCCAAGGGCAACATAACCTGCCAGAAAACCTGCAATAATACCACCCAGGAAACCAGCATCAGCTTCACTGCCATAAAAGCTTCCCGTAACAGCTATATAACCACCGACCATGCCAGGTACCAGTCCCGGGCGGTCAGCAATACTGTAAGCAATAAAAGCAGCTAAAATAGGGACCATAAAACTGAATGATGCGTTACCGATATTTTCAATTTGTTTCCAGAACGAATCATCCGGTATTTTCAGGCCACCGTCTGTCTGTTCACCGCCGAGTGCTAATGAAATCGCAATCAAAAGACCACCGACAACAATGAACGGAATCATATACGAGACACCATTCATCAAGTGACGATAGATCGGGTTTTGCCCGTCTTTTTTGTCCTGCTTAGCCTGAGCTGGCTGCTTATCGTTTCCGCCGTTTCCATACACGGGTATATCGCCGCTTTGAGCACGTTTAATCAGTTCTTCGGGGTTATTGATCCCTTCCTGAACACCAACAACAAGCAATTGTTTGCCGGCAAAACGTTCTTTATCCACTTCTTTATCGCTCGCAATAATAATGGCGTCAGCTTGTTTAATATCATCAGCCGTCAGTTCGTTTTCTGCGCCAATCGAGCCCTGCGTCTCAACCTTGATAGCGACACCCAAGTCATCCGCTGCGTTTTGCAGATTCTCAGCCGCCATGTACGTATGAGCGATCCCGACCGGACAGGCCGTTACAGCTAAGAGCTTCATCAGTGAATCCCTCCCTTTGATAATCCGCTTACATTATATAATGGTTTTCCCCATAAAAAATAATTCACTTTTACCGGAGAAGTGGCAAAAAATGAATTATTGATAAAGCGCATTCACGATAGCAGCGACGCTTGTTGCTCCCTGCAGCTGTTTAACCAAAGCAGGCTGCCGGCTTATCGATGCGATGGTTTGCATCAGTGGTTTAATCATATGAGCATCCTGTCTGGCAATAGCCAGAAGAAAGACCACAGAAACCTGTTCATGTCCCCACAGCAGCGGCTCTGGCAGGATGGCTGCTGCGACAACCGATTCCGTCACAAGATCCGGCCGGGCATGCGGAATCGCGATCCCTCCTCCGATCGAGGTAGCGGACGATCGTTCCCGCAGCATGGCACTATGAACAAACGACCGGTCAGTATAACCTTGCGCAACAAGCTTCTCAGCCATAATCTCCACCACTTCCAGCCGATGCGTCTGCTGCATATCCAAAAAGAGCACATCATCACGCAACAGCTGCTGGAGTGCACCGATTTTTTCCTGACTAACCGGGTCATCGGCATCCGAGGAACGAAACCATTGATTGAGCCGCTCTTTATCATCTGCTTCTAAAAGGGGCGACACCACAATGACAGGCAAAGCAGCATCTGGCATCGCCGTTGTTGAAATGATGACATCAGCTGCATGCTGTTTCGCAAACGACTCAGCCTCTGCCTTGCTGGTGACACCAATGATGTCAAGCTGCTGATATGTCTGCTCCAGTTTCGCTTGCAGCAAATGCGACATACCGACACCAAGCTCACAAACAATCACAACACGTTTACGATAAGATTGTTCCTGAGCCATTCGTTCAACAGAAGCCTGGAAATGAAGAACCAGATAAGCTGCTTCATGTTCTGGAATGGTCAGGTCATACGTCTCATTCACATCTTCAACCGCAAACACAACCATACTAAACATATACGGGTATTTCTGTTTGATATCTTCAAGCATCGGATTGCGGATTGTCAATCCATTTTGCAGCCGGTCAATGGCTGACTCCAGATGCGTCTGCAGACCATCAAGCAATACCTGATCCGCCTGAAAATGGTTCATGGTCATCCGCTCCAGCTGTTCTGTGATTTTTGGAACAACTTTCTTGATTAGATGATTAGCCGCCTGATCCGTTACTAGCCGTGCTTCCCTGCAGCTTTCCAGATGCCACGTATAATAGATATGCTCATTTTCCGGAAATCTAAGCCCGAGCATTGTCTCCAGTTGATTTAAGAACCAAGCGGCCATGTGATAGTTTTCCAGTGTCACACCGCGTCCCTTTTCAGTGTCATTTTCCACAGCTACAAGTGAGCGCTGCCGCGTTCGTTTAATCATGATTAAGCCATGAATCAGCAAGCTCTCAAACTCACCAGTATTCAAGGAAAACGAGAACTGTGTCTGCAGATCACGCAGCGCTTTTCTGACGGTGTTAATCTCCTGTTCCGGAAACAGCTGCAGCACATAAGCTTTTTCCTGCATCTTTGAGGTCACGAGTTCCGACAAATGGGCGAGGGCATTGCGTTTGTTAAGCTCAGTTCCCTGCACCTGACTGCCGAGACGCTGTTTAGAGACAAGCGTTAAATTGTAGTCTTCCAGCCATTCAGCAATTTTTTCAAGGTAGCGCTTGATGGTCATTTTATTGGTATAATACTTATCAGCAAGAAATGTTAATGTCATAGGCTTGTTGCTGACTAAAAGCTGATACGTTATCTCAGCGATTTGTTCATGTTCCTGCGTCGTCTGTGACTGATACAGCTGGCGAAACAGCCGGGATTTAGCCTCATTGCTGATGACAAGGGATACACCCATGCCAGGTTTTCGCGCAAACCGTAAAGAGGAATCGGTTTCAAACGCACGCTCCAGCTGATTCAAATCATTCCGAATGGTCTTCTCCGAGCAATCAAGCTCATCAGCCAGTTCCTGCACCTGCACAAATTCATTTGACTGCGTCAGTAATCGGTGCATCAATTCTTTCTGACGATTTGTCATCCGTCTCACCGTCCATCCCAATGCCTGGCCTCCAGTATAGCACGTGTCGGGTATGCACTGCAGTTGTCAGAATCATTCGTCGGCTGCTGCTATACAGTTAACACCCCGCTCATTCCCATATAATACCAGAAGCTGATCCAATTTTACCCCCTTCAAGGAGCCATTCATCAGACGGATTTTTGACCCCTGCCCGTATATCATAATGATCATAAAGCCCGCCGAGACTGTCTTTCTCCGGCGGATCACTAACGTTGTCCGGTGTCTCTGCCACACCTGCGGCAAGTTTTTTAATGTAGGCTTCACTTAATTCCTGAGCACGCTGCTTGCTTGTCGATGCATCCACTTGAAGGATAAAGATGATTTCCTCATCTTTTTCGGACACATCAATCGACGAATCGCGCACCTCTGCTTCGTCATGAATCGTATTGTTCGCCTCTTGAATCGCTTTGTCTGTTATGGCAGGCGTTTCCCCATCACCGCTGCATGCGCTTAAAAGCATTATAAACGAAATGATTAATAAAAACAGGCCTGTTCTTTTCACACGACACCCTCCTCATCATTCATCATACCATGATACGTTTTCAGCACATAGAATTCTAGGAAAGTGGCGTATAAACGTGCCGCTAATTATAAAGGTGTGACATAAATGAGACGGGTTTGAAAGATAATAGTCAAACATTAAAAAGGAGGATTGATCATGAAGAATCGACCAGAAAGAGACGAGGAAATGCGGACAGAGGGGATTTCCCGAATGATCAATGAGGGTGGATTAGGTGCGCTCAATTATTATGATGTAGCAGACGAATTATCAGATGAATCTGCAGAAACTGGTGACAGGCGTAAACCATCGCAGGCTGACGCAGCAGACGATTAGACGCTCATACCATACCGTCAAAGGCTGACCATTGTTATTTAAACAGAAACATCAGCCTGCGAAACAGTAACGATTCGGGGACCAGCGGAAGCACTGTATTGCGAAAACCGGTGGCTAACGGGTGCTGCCACTGAGCCGCCCAGCCAATCTGCCGGGAAAGCTTGATGACTTTATTGGCCTTTTTCAGACGTTTTGCCTCATAGCGCGATAAAGCAGCCGGCATAGAAGACTCCTGACTGATGGCGTTCATTAATTCATAAGCATCTTCAATTGATTGGCCCGCACCCTGCCCCATATTCGGCGTGGTCGCGTGCGCTGCATCACCCACCAGCGCAATGCGTCCGTATACAAAGGAATCGAGCGGCTTGATATCGTGAATATCGTGATGCAGGAAAGAGCCGCTTTCCGTTTCGCGGATCAATCTTTCTGCTGTCGGCGAAAAATGCCCAAACAAGCGCGCCGTGCCTTCTTTCGTCAGATTAGCATAATATTCATTGTTTGCCTGCGTATTGACACAGGCAAACCAGTACACACGCCCGTCATAAAGCGGTGCCCAGCCAAAACGGCCTCGTCCAGACCAAGCTTCCGATGATGTATAATATGGCACATCACCTTTATTCCAAGCAATGCCCCGCCAGCACGTATAACCCGCAAAACGCGGTTCACTTCCCGGCACAAGCGCGCGCCGGAATACCGAGTGAATGCCCTCTGCCGCTATAACATAATCAAACGTTTCCGTGACATTATCCTGGAATGTCAGCGTGACTTGATCCTCGTACTGGTTAAAATCTATCACCTGCTTATTAAAATGGAAATAATCCGGATCAACGGCATTGTACAAGGCTTCATGCAAATCGGCCCGATGAATGGTCAGCGTCTCTTTGCCGTACCGCTTCTTCAACCGGGAAAAGTCAATCCGATTCATCACCGTAAGTTCATCGTTTAATAACCGCTGCTCCTGGAGCGGCATACCAGCTTGTTCAATCGCGTCCGCAATGCCCATGCGGTCCAGGGCAAGCACCGCATTAGCTCCCAGTCCAAGACCGGCACCGAGCGGTTTAAACGCTTGCGTCTTTTCGAATACATGCGCTTTGATACCTTTTTTATGAAGGCCAGCCGCTAAAGCAAGCCCGCCAATGCCGCCGCCAATAATTGCGAGTCTCATTTCTAACCTGCCTCCAGCATACCTGGCCAGCTGTTGCACGTATGACCCATTCCACTACGGACGGCCATACGACATTCCAAAACCCCGGCCGGATTCCACCATTTGACGTACTTTATTTAAACGGAGTGATTCATATTTATCCAGCGCCTTAGTGCCCGCATCTCCCTGCACACCTGCGGATACACATTTGCTCAGGGCCGCTGCATCCTGCAATGACTCGTTAAAACCGCTGGCCGTGATCGGAGCGGGGACATGCCCGGCATCGCCAATCAGACCGATACGTCCTTTGACAAGATTGTCCGGCACATACTCCTTGATGGGGATTCCCGTAAGATTCCTTGTCTCCAGAGCCTTGAGCGTCGCGGACAGCCACGGCTCGGGCCACCTTTCATAAGCCTGGTCAGCTAATTTATCCAGTGTATCGTCCGGAATATCCGGGCCTGCAAGGGAATGATGCACAACATTGCCTTGGACACAACCGAGACGGCGCAACTGATCATTGCGCGTGTTATCATAAAACGTACAGCCAATGCGCCTGTTCTCTGATCCGGGTGAACCGTCCTCCCGTCCAATCACTGAACCGAAAAAGAAACCGCCATTAATGCCGCCCAGCATATTCACACTCGGACCTCCATCGCCTGGACGTTCACCTTCAGGCATAGATTCTTCTTTGATAGAGGCAAACCATACCAAGTAGCCAGCATACGTTGCATCTGGTTTATGCGGCGCCACATGGCGACGCACCTGACTGCGATGGCCGTCAGCACCAATCAGGATATCAGCGCGAAACACCTCGCCCTCATCCGTCTCAGCCCACGCGGCTGCATTATCCTGGTCTACCGTTTGCACACGTACATTGAAGCATAAATCAATGGTCGAATAAGATTGAACTTCTGTCCGCAAACGATTTTCGAGCGTTGACCAAAGCTTGATTGATTTCTTTCCATCGGTTACGATTTTTCGCAAATAACGTGCTGTTTTCGACCGATCAAACAGACCACCGTCCACTTGCAAACCCGCGCCGCCAGGCCTGTCCTCATCGGCTTTTTCTAAAATGGTTACATGCAATCCTTCCCGAGCCAGAGCAATACCAGCCATTAATCCGGAGAGCGACGCACCGACGACAACAGCCGATCCATCTGCGGCAGGTTTTTCAATGTCTTTATCTGGAGCCGTTTTTTTCACTAAAAATCCTCCCGTTACGGTGGTTATAAATGCCATTATATCAAAGATTGGCAAGAACTAAAGCTGCATGATCATTCGAGTACAGCATTCACTTTAACGGAAGGAGGCTGGTCATCTCAGATGCAGACCCTATTGTCTATTGGTACTCCTCCAGATGAGATGGCGTTAATTCATGGACTGATTTTACACCAGCCAAACCCATCGTCAAATCCATGTCGGCCAGCATATTCTGCAGAACTTCGTGCACACCTTCCTCCCCAGCAGCGGCCAATCCATACATACAAGGCCGCCCGACCAGTACAGCCTTTGCGCCAAGAGCCATGGCCTTCAAAATATCCGAACCGCGTCGTATGCCGCTATCCATTAAAACAGGAAGTTTATCCTGAACCACGTCCATAACTTGCGGAAGCGCATCAAGAGCACTTATGGCGCCATCCACCTGACGTCCTCCGTGATTGGAAACAATGATCCCGTCAACCCCATGTTCCATGGCAAGCTTCGCATCATCCGGATGCAATATTCCTTTCAATAAAATCGGCAACGACGTATGCTCCCGCAAAAATGATAAATCATCCCATGTCAGACCGGGATTGCCAAACAGTTCCGTCCATTGCATAGTAGCAGACAAAGGATCTTCCTCAGGAGATTTTTCAAGCTTTGCACGGAAGGCAGGATCAGACATATAGTTGCCCACTCCCTCTCCCATTAAAAACGGCAAATAAACATTTTTTAAATCATACTCCCGCCAGGCAAGTGTATGCGTATCCAGTGTCACAACAATAGCTGAATAACCGGACGATTCTGCCCGTTCAAGGAAACTTGCCGTAACGTCAGGGTTCTTGTTCCAGTAGAGCTGAAACCACTTCGGCGCCTCGCCCATTTCATCAGCGATTGTCTCCATCGGTTCAGTTGATGCAGAACTGGCAATAAACGGAATGCCCATTTCCGCACAGGCTCTCGCTGAACCAAGATCGCCTTCCTCATGAATAATCGATTGAACACCAATTGGGGCATGTAACACCGGATAATTGTATGTTTCGCCAAACAGGTTCACAGTCAAATCCCGTTCCTCTACATCCCGGAGCATGCGTGGCACAAGATGCCACTGATTAAAAGCATTCAGATTCGAATTCATGGTTTTGCCGCCGCCAGCACCGCCAGCAACATAATAATAGGGCCCATCTTCCAGAACGTCTCGAGCCTTCCTTTCCCATTCCTCATATACGACCGGAAGCCTGTGCGGATCCGGATTTTGCATCGTCCTGTATTTTTGGAACTGCACTTGGTTGCCGAAATTAGCCATAAATTTAATAATCTCCCTTCCTCTCCAGGCTAACATTAATTATATTACAAATTATCAGAAATTAAAATGGGAGGGATTGGACTGGTGCCTGTGGTCAATACCCCATTTTTCGGACAAGAAAATATTCGACACATTGATCATAAATGATCATGTTTATTCGATTGTTTGCTTGTGATTCAGGCTGCC
>NZ_JBHTGR010000021.1:0-9547 GCF_042666895.1 Lentibacillus kimchii | reverse complement strand
GCAGATGTTTGAATCGCTGGAGGAACAAGTTTAAACGACTAAAACACTGGCTAACTAAATTCAAAAGGGATAGGGTCATTTACACAAAATTATTGACGCCCCCATTTCAAATTTATTATTTGATAAATTTAATCTTGTTAAAGACTGTTCTTGAGTTAAATATGAATTACAATAAGTGCATATTGATTGTATCGAATCATATCTTTTTTTGTTCATTTGGAGTAATTTTTCTATTTCAGATAAGTCTTGTTTTTGTTGATCCAAAAGTTCTTGTTTATTTATTAAATTCATTTTGTATTTAGTTGCTTTTTCATTATGATCATTCAAAATCTTCAAATATGAATTTATTTCTTGTTCTAGAGCATTTTTGTCGATTGATGGAACAGATGAAACCTCAGTTTGATAGTCTTCAATAACAAGATTCAGACTATTTATTTTTGTTTGGGTATCGTTTTTTTCTTTTTGATAACTTTTTATGAGGTTGTTTAAATCTTGTATTTCGATATCAGAAATATTAAATAAATATTTAAAAATTTCTGAAGGCATAGAAGAGTATTGCTTTACAGTGTCAGTTACATTTTTGTATAGAGCACCATTCCATGAATCATCTTGGTCAATATAAAAAGGTAAAATAATCGCTGAAGAATACGCTTCATATAATTCGTTTGTCCTTACGTTAGGTAATTGCATATTTATATTTAGTTTGTCTTGAAGCCAGTTTGAATATTCCTTTACATTTAAGGGGGTATCGTCGTTATCTATTTTAAAAATATTATTTTTACGAGTTATAACATACTCCTCATCGTTGATTACACATTTTAACTGAAAAACCATATTTCTTGAGTCCCAATTGCTGGGAAAATGTTTAATATCGAATCCTAAGTTAAAATAAAGTGATTTTAAGACACTAGATTTCCCCAGACTATTATTTTCACTGGATATTAAATTGATACCTTCTGAAAATTTATAGTGATTAGCTTCCTCGTTTTTATAATCCAGTATGGAAAATGACTCAATCCACATATATTTATTCTCCTAAATCCTTAAAGCAATCTATAGCTATAGCCCATAATTGGTGTTCATTAATATCAGAAATTTTGCTTTTTATTGTATTTATAATTAAGTCAAGAGCACCTTGATCCGTAAGATTAATAACAGAGTCTAAAGTTATTTCTTCTTTAATATTACTTTTTAAATCTTGGAATAGCAACGGAATTTTATTTTTTTCCATTCTAATTTTTTGCTTTTTAAGGAAGTTAAAATCCAAAGATTCAAGTATACTATTAAAATTATCCATGTTTTCAACAGTGATTAAAAACTCTTTAAGACTTTCACCACTTATTTTTTTCTTATTATAATCCTCTTCATTAGTTATCGTTATCTCACTTTTTTGATCTACTAACGTTGATAATTCTCCAAGAATTAATTGAGCTCGTTCATTACTAGTAATTAAATCTTCATTAACCATTTCTCCCTTTAAATATGTTGTCGCATCAGTTGAATTGTTAATAAAAGGGGTAATAAAAATATATAGATTGTTTAGACGAGTAGTTTGATCAGGGGTAAGATTTAATTTATTGATAAAAACTTTCTTTTGTTGATCAGAAAGGCTATATACCGGAGTTACAATGTGATCACCGTATTCTTCAATTAATTGATTATTTAAAGATTCAGTGTAATTACATATAAATATTTTTCTAATATCTGAGTTTGAACCTGGCTCCATATTCTTTTCTAAAATTGAATCCCCTGAATTTTTACTATTACTTGATTTCATAAGTTTTTTCGGAGAAATTTTATTGGTACCTTTTACTTGTATATAAAAATCATTATTTTCGCATTTTACATCAAAATCTTCATCAGCTTCAGGAATAATAGCAAAATCTTGTTTTTGAAAGTTTTTAATCATAACTAAGATGATAGATGCTTTTTGATAATTAAAGCCCCGAATTGCGTTAGCTCCTCCATCATCCATTGTAGGCATAGTCAATAATCCTCCATTATATAAATAACATATTCATTTATCCTTCTGACTCATCTTAAACTTAATGAACTCGTACACTTCCTGCAGCTGGTCCGCATCCATATTAGCCATATCGTGAAACATCAGGTCAGCGTTAGGGAAGTCCTTGGCTATTTTGTTGATGATGGCCGTTTTTTCATCTTCTTCAGGATCTACGGCTGTTTCCTGGCTGTTGTGACCTAGAAGATAATCGGTTGTTACGTCATAGTAATTGGCGATTGAAGCTATTAATTTTGGATCAGGCTTAGACTTTCCGCTTTCATATCTGGACAATTGATAAGCAGTAATTCCTAGTGTTTCAGCAACTTTGTTTTGTTTTAAATCTTTCTTTTCTCTAAGCCATTTCATGCGTTTACCTAATGTGTTATTTTCCATGGTCACAACCTCCAACCTATTTACCTCCTTTTTAATATACCATTATTGCAGATTTAGCAAAAATTTTATTGCATTAAATGCATTAAATTATTTACATTGCATTTAATGCAATTTATACTGGGGTCAAATCTTGCAAAAAACGCAAGATAAAAGAGGTGAAAAAATGAAAAAAGTAAACCTTGAGAGAATTAGATCTCTCAGAAATGAACACAATCTTTCCCAGCGAGAAATGGCTCAAATATTGAGCTTGAATAGTCTTTATCCTTATCATCGTAAAGAAGTAGGTTCGCAAAATTTTACAGCTGATGAATTGCATACTATTGCGGAATACTTTGAAGTACCAGTTGAATATTTTTTTAATGGATATGTTGCAAAAAAATGCAAGTAAAAGATGTGACACCGAATTCGCTAAGGAGGTTATTTAATGAACGAAAATCCATATGTGACCCGCCGCGGCAACGACGGATCACAAAAGAAAAGCACAATCAGAACGATCACGTATGATGATCTGAGCCGAATGGCTTACAACATTTTGCAAACTTTGGCTGATCATAATATGCGCCTTGAAGAAATGGATATGGTCTTTGACCATGCAAAGAAACTAGCAGGATGCCAAACAATTCGCGAACCTCATATTCGCAAATTCAAAAATCCTGAATCTAACGTTCAAGTAGGCGCATTCCTTCAAAGGTCAGACGAGGATCGGGCACAGGCGCTCACGGCAATGCACAGCCTGGTGAGGTAGACACAATTGATACACCTATTGTCGGCGTTGATGGCGTGACAAATAAAGAGCCTATTTCGGGCGGACGGATAGCTGAAACAGACGATGAACTAAAAAATCGCTACGAATTGTCACTCTCCGCAAGTGGTTCTCCAACCATGAACGGCATCCGTTCCGAAGTATTAGGTGTCGAGGGCGTACTTACCGCTACAGTTATCGAAAACCTATCACTTGATAAACAAAACGGACGGCCAGGGCGAAGTTTTGAAACGTATGTGTTAGGTGGTGATGATGAAGATGTCGCGAGAGCTATTTTTAAACGACGCGCAGCGGGTGTACAAGCCTATGGTGAAACGATGGTGGATATAGAAGACGACGCAGGAAACATTGTCCCAGTAGGTCTAACGCGTGCCAAAAAAGTAAATATACATGTTGAAATGGTGCTCAAAACAAATAATGAGTTCCCGGACGACGGCAAAAAAAGGATTATAACAGAAATTGTGAGACATATAGGCGGTACGGATTATGATGGCAACGAGTATGTGGGTCTGCAAACAGGTGAAGATGTTTACTTCATGCCGCTTGTCAATATTATATTCCAGAGCGTTCCGGGTATTGAAAATGTACCGAGGCTAAAAATTGGTAAAGACATTAACAACACGGAAGAAATGAATACCATAGAAATAAGCCCAACAGAGGTTGCTATAACAGATTATGAAAAGGTCGATATATCATGAGTTTAAAAGATAAAACTATTCATCGGCTCACAGATGCTTACAAAAAGGCTCAGGACTCCAATATTGCTAAAATTATTGGCATTATGATCAAGCCGTTTGAAGAATTACGGGAAACATTTGAGCAAATCGAATCATGGCGTTCCATTGATAATGCCGAGGGTGAAGTTCTAAATGACATAGGACGCGATATTGACCAATATCGCGGCGGAGCTAATGATGATATTTATCGCATTATGCTGAAATCAAAAGTAGCACGTGATTTCTCCACGGCTGATACGAATACGATTATTGATGTTCTGGCTATGTCGCTAGATGTACCAAAACAAGAGGTTAATATAACTGACAAATGGATGGATGAATACAACCCAGAACCTGCTGCTATCAAAGTTATTGAGATTCCGATTGAACGATTAAATGAGGTAGGGATGTCCAGTGGTCAGTTTGTGCAAATTGTGCAGCGTACAGTAGCTGCAGGCGTACTTGTTAAACAAATTGAATTACAAGGAACATTTGAATATGGTGGAACAGAGTTAGTCCAGGACAAAGATAAAGGTTTTTCCGATCTAGATATGACAACAGGCGGCTACTACGGTGCCGTTTATAAGCCCGAAAATGAAGAAAAATTACCTGTTTAAAGGGGTGACATGATGGCTAAATTCGAAAAGCGGTTGCCGGAGTGGAATGCGCCGGGAACCGAACCACCAGAAAGCAAACGTAATCAAGGTTGGCAAGAAGGAGATAAGCCACCCGCTCAATGGCACAATCGGTTTCAACATACCACGTACGAAGCACTAAAAGAATTGCGCGAATACCTTGAACAATTAAAGCTGAGTTGGCCTGAAATTCAAGAAAAACCTTCTGTTTTCCCACCAGAACATCATGCTTCCAGTCATTCCAGCGGTGGCGATGATGAAATTAAGCCAAGTGATATCGATGCGGAAACGCCTAGCGGTGCACAATCTAAAGCTGGCCCGGCTGAATCAAATGCGAATCAATATACGGACCAGCAAATAAAAGAAATACCTGACATGACTTGGGAGAACTTACCGGGGAAACCCAGCGAATATACGCCTGAGTCACATGCGAGCACACACGCGAGTGATGGATCTGATCCTGTGTCTCCGTCTGATATAGGAGCGGAACCATCCTTTAATAAAAACGATGCATTCAACAAGGATTTTGGAACCGAAAAAGGAACGGTCGCGGAGGGTAGTCACGCGGGTGATAAGGATAATCCTCACGGCACAAACGCTGAACAAATTGGTTTAGGTAAGGTCAAAAACCAGGAGCAATTAGGTAAAAATGAACAAGCTAGTGATAGCAGTAAACTGGACGGTAAAAACATTTCTGAAGTTCGCGGCGGTGTGTCTAAAGATGATGTTGGTCTGCCGAAAGTAGAAAACATTGAACAGGCAAGCAAGCAGGATTTTGATGCGCATAAGGCGGACGATATGCAACATAATAGGTTTGAGATTGATGGCATTAAATATCAAGGTGGATGGAAAGTCAATAGTAATAAAGATGGGCTGACATTTGTTTATGAATCCCTTAACTGATAATCTTGTCAAAAAGGGATGTGATAAAATTGGGTATGTCTCATGAGTTGGCAGAAGGTTTTGCGACGAAATTAAATTCGATTGAAGATCCAATCGCAGCAGTCGTTACTATTCATCTTTATACAGAGTATTGGGTTGATTTGATTATTAAGAATAAAACTAAGACATCTTCAAAAATATTGAGGTGGAATTATTTAAATAAGTTGGAGCTAATATTTAACATGGATTTGATTCCAGAAAAGTTATATCAAAATCTTGTTAAGCTCAATAAGTTAAGAAACAAATGTGCTCATAATTTGAATTATCGTTTTAATGATTTAAATTACAGGGATTATAATCTGGACTATGTACGAGATGAGATTAAGGAGTTAAATTCAGAGGATACTTTGCTTAACATTAATATCATTGGATTAGCAACATTTGCTTGGATTAACGATTTAGCAAGAAAAGAATTAAATCTTGAAGAAGAACCTATATAGAACATAATCAGTCAGCCATTTAGGCTGGCTTTTGTTTATGAGGAGGTATAATAATGGCAAAAAAAGAAATCGAGTTTCCAACAAAAAAAACACAAGAACAAATCAAAGATAATACTGATGATATTTCACGATTAAAGAGTGATATTTGAACTATAAAGAGCAACGTTGATTATATATATGGCAAATTCCCTCTTAATATAGACACTAAAGGTATTAAGAGCGTTCAAAGAGGTACTATATCTTTTAGTAAAAAAGGATCAGTAATTGAGAATATATCAAACATTAACACTTCTAAGTCTTTTTTAATTTTAAGCCACGAATCAGACAGTACGTCATCAGGTGAATATAGAGAAGCATCTGGATATATCAAAGATAGCATTTCTATAAAATTATCAAGACCTAAGAATACATCTTCCACAATGACTTTTCATTGGCAAGTAATCGAGTTTGAATAAAGGAGTGATAAAATGTTTTTAGCTGTTTTAAGTGACGAAAATGTTTGCGAAGGCGTAAAACAAACAAAAGATTTTATTGATGACGGTTATCATGTCGAAATTGATGAAATGGATGATGACTTAATCGGACGAAAATACAAAGATGGGAGGTGGTCAGATGAAAAGGTAGAGGATGATACAGAAGAAGATGATGAACCGTCACTAGAGGACAAGGTCAATTTATTATATTATAAATCGAAAGGGATGCTATAAAATGATTAATGATTTTTTGAGAATGGTTAAATTTAACATGATCGAGGTTGAGGATATTAAGAATGAAGATGTTAAAAAGCAAATTCAATATGAGCTAGACAAGGAAAACAATGCATAAGAACGGATATACGCAGTAAATCAAAACGCCCACGAAGGCGTATTTTTTATGGTTAAAAATTCCTTCTTGTCGTATTATATGGATAAAGGAGGGATTCAATGAATGACAATTTAAAATATGAATTAATTGATGTAGAGGATAAATTAAGTGAAGAACAACTCAAAACTTTATGGGAAGATTTGAGGCAATATAAAACATCTATAATAAATCAATTAGAAAATGAAGGTAGTCTTGAATCTCCACTAGCTATAAAATGGGTTGGAAATCAACATCAAAGCCCATCGTTCAGATCGTTTAATTTTAGACTAAATGATGGAAAAATTGAAGTCAGGATTGCTGATTAATAATTTTAAATAACTAATACGCTCAAACGCTGGGCGTATTTTTTATGTCGAAGCACTCCGTTACAGGGGTGCTTTTCTTTATAAGGAGGGAAGTATGGTAGATCGAAATGATTATGGCGAAAGGTTGGCAGCACTCGAAAACGAATTCAAAAACCACACAGATATGCTTACAAGAATCGATAAAAAAATAGACAAGCAGGACTATGTGCCAAGAAACGAGATTGACGAACGTTTTGAAGCTCAGGGAAAAGACGTACACGGCATTAAAGTTACAAATAGATGGGCATGGGGCATAGCTATATCATCTATGATCGGACTAATTGCCATTGGTCTCACCATATTAAAACTTATATTGGGCTAGGAGGCAAAAAATGCTTAAAAAATCACTTAGAAAAGCGCTCGATAAAATCAATAATGGCTGGGTAAGGTTCGCTGTCTTTATTATTGTCGGCATTAATACAGGAGCGATGTTGTTAGGATATGATCTTCTCCCTTTTGATAATCAGGAGATTGTAAACGGTGCATCCTTTGTCGCAATGATCGTCAGTGAAGTGTGGAATCACTACAAAAACAACGATTACACGCCCGAAGCTAAACATGCAACCAATTATATGGAAGCCATGAAACAAGAACATAAGTCTGCGTAAGACATCCAGTTTGGGAGTCTTTTTAATAAAGAAAGGATGATAAATAATGGTTGAAATCAAACAACAATTAGTCAGTGACACGCCTAACAAATTTGGCAGAAATAATGGACGTACCTACATTACAATCCACACAACTGCTAATACAAATGAGGGTGCAGACGCACAAATGCATGCTGATTTGCAATCTGGTGGTAACAGCCGCGCCGCTAATTGAGACGACCATGAGGCGATCCAATCATTTGAACATGATTTTCAATTGTACCATGCAGGCGATGGTAAAGGTGATGGGAATTTAAATTCTATCGCTGTGGAAATTTGCGTCAATTCGGACGGCAATTTTAATAAGGCACTGGCAAATGCTGCTGAATTGGTCAAGCAAATTATGAATGATGAAAATATACCTAAGTCTCACATCAAACAGCATCATCATTGGTCGGGTGAAAACTGTCCCGGAAAAATACGCGAAAATGGTGAGTGGGATGAATTTCTGCAAATGGTTGATGACAAGAAAGTGGAATCTGCTCCAGACAGAGAAGAAGAAGCACAGACGGTCTCATCTGGTTCTGGCGGACAAGAAATCGTCACATTACCTGCATCGTCTAACTCATGGCGCAGTTATCCAGTAGATGCCGCGTCTACTAAAGGAAATGAAAAAGGGTTCTTAAGGCCTTCCAAGTTTGGCGGTCTACAATATGATGTATTAGGGCATCCGCAGAAAAATGTTGTAACTATAAATACAGATAACTTTGGCAAGGGAAATATATATGTGGCTCCTGATACTGGCGCCACGATCTCGAATGGAAGTAGCAATCAATCAGATAATTCCGGCGGAGATAGTGGCAAAGCTGGTCAACTTAAAATTGTTGGTGTCAACAATGCTGCTATTGTTATGGACAAGCCTAATCGCAACAACAGCAGTAATCTGGGCACGGTTTCTAAAGGCGATACACTACCGCTTAATGGCTCTGTGCGTGGTACTGGAAGCGACACAGGTTATTATGAAGTTAAGTATAAAGGACAACTTGGCTATATTACTGGACAATATGGCAAGCAAGTTTGATTTATATTATAATTACTAATATAGTCTTATTTATTACATTATCACCTATTAGCGTATTACTTTAATAAAAAGAGGGCTTAACGGCCCTCTTTAATTCATTGTTTTTTAAAATCTGATTCGTTAGAGCGTGTTTGCCCACATTGCGTACATACATAGTCGCCAGTTTGCGCCCCTAAGTAATATTCTTTAGTGATGGTGGGGTGTTCGCAAGGTTTATTTCCCCATTCCTTTCGAATTTCTTCAGCTTTTTCCATTTGCATTATAAATCCCCCAAATTTAAACAACTAATATATCTTTCAAAACTTTATTACTTCATATAGTTATTCGACACGTTTCGGGGGAAATCCTGTTACGATTATAAAAAATTGTTTTAAGGAGGGGTTAAACTTTTATTTGTAATGAAGTTATATGCACCATAGAATTTCGTTTGAATATAATTTAAATCGGATCCATTGCTTTCTGCATAACCTAAAACTGCTCTTAGAAGAAAGTCAATTGCAATATCTTTGTCTCTATGTGACAAATTATAATTTCAATAAAATGGTTCTTCAGTATCTAATATTTCTCTACACATTGCCGCTATTCTGTCATGCTTTTCTTGATAATTCATTGAAATCACCTCCTGTTCAAAGGTGTTTCTTTGGGCAGGAGATTATTCATTTTCAATTAAGAGCGGATTAGCCCCTATATTTTAGACATGTAAGGCGAAATTCTCTTGTTTACTCATATTTGCTTTGAATTCATCTGTTTTTCGTCCGCTGACAATGTAACCTTCAC
>NZ_JBHTGR010000020.1:0-3895 GCF_042666895.1 Lentibacillus kimchii | reverse complement strand
TGCAGATGTTTGAATCGCTGGAGGAACAAGTTTAAACGACTAAAACACTGGCTAACTAAATTCAAAAGGGATAGGGTCATTTACACAAAATTATTGACGCCCCCGTAATGTTTTATCAAAACATTACATCATATCAGTAAATATATTCTATCACTGAAAGTTTTATATTATTATGATCTTAGTATTTTAATTCCAACGTTTGTTGCTTTGACTTCGGCATCTTTAGGTGCTCGCCCCATTTCATATACCCAATAAAAATCACCTGAGCATATAGCAGCGTGTATGGTACTTACCATTACAAAAATCAATTTGGGTAATAGCCCTAAATATAAAGATCCTATGTATAAAGCTGTAATAATAATAAAAGGGGCAATACAACTAATTGCAAATGTGAAACGTGTGAAAATACTACTTGGCGAAGCTGCATAAGGCATGCCATTTTTAAAGCCAAAATAAACTTTGTTTTTATGTGAGAAAGCTTTAAAAAATAAACCGTGAATAAGTTCATGAATTATAAGTGTTCCAAAGAGTATTAGGATAGCAAAAATAATATTAAATACTGTTGAATCGTTCATATCAGGTGTACTGGCGGTACGTGCGATACCAAAGAATACTATTGCGAAAAGAATTATTGAAACGGCTGAGTATCTGTTAATTTTACTTTTCAAATTTCTATCTTCCAACAGCCTTATTTCTTTCACGAAAACATTTCTCCTCTACAGTTAAATGGTCTGTTTGTTGAGTAAAATTTAATCCTATCACTATAAGACTTTCAGATGTGATTTTCTACCAAAGCATTACATCAAATGGCTTAAATTATTCTTCGTTTTTTATTTTTGCTCTGAACCATCCTGTATAAGATGCAGGATGACAAGTTTTTCATCAAAAGCCAATGATCATCAATATAAACCGACCCAGTGTGCCAAACATAAAAATGTCCCTACGGAAAAAACAGGATCTGCCTGGTTCCCCAGCTTGAGTGGGGACATTTTCCCCTTATCCTGTCTAACGATTTTCTCCCTTTTTTAACTCAAATTAAACAGCAGTAGGAATACAAATCTATCTTTAAGATAGTACCAATGGCCTGAAGCTATTTTACTATTCACAAGATGTTTTTTACTTTATTGTCTATGGGATTAATTTTGGGGATAATGCCCATGAGTACTGCGTCAGTGTATTTAGGTGATACAGGTAGTTCAGAAGAATATTGGAGCGATGCCACTGACGATCTAAATGCAGACGGGCTTTCTGGTCCTACTTGCACAAGGTCTTTTCACGTATCGAATTCAACGCTTATGCACTATGGTACAACGAGTACAGGTATATCAGGATTATTTAAAAAGTATGCTCCACGTTTATTAGGTTATTTTGGGGCTTCTGGAATGGTTAGCGGCATAGCTGGGGGTTTAAATCATTTGTCCGGGAATAGCGGTTATGAGTTGAAAGTAACATTTCAACATGGAACGACTGAAGTATTTGATGGATTCACTTGGGTTGAACATACTGGTTATCATATAGTGAGTCAGTCAATTACGGTCTATTAACTAAAAAAGCCTTTGCCTGTGATTTGGCAAGGGTTTTTTTAGTTATTTCTTATTATTAAGATATATATGATAATCTCTATAAAGATCATAAAATGCTTTAGCAAAAATTAATACGGTGGCAATTACTATCCACCATATTTCTAAGTTTATTGCGCTAATGAATAAAATAATACTTGTAATCAATGTGCCGGAATGATAAATAATATCCCCCATTTATGCTACCCCCCCTTTCTAATCTAATATATATCATTGTTTTAATTTTAAATTATGAATTTTGGTATATCAATACAAAACTAAAATAGGTGCAGCTTTTCTATTTTTCCAACGTAGTAACATATACGACATGCCTATTTGTTACTGTTTCTTTTAAATAACCTTGCCCAAAATCCTCGCTTATCTACCTTTTCTCGGGTTTCAGCCAATTCCGTTTTTAAATCTTGTATTTCTTGTTTTAAATCTTCGACTGTTTCACTGGTCTGCTCTGTCCGTTTTTCCATGTCGTCCATCCGTTCTTCACGCGATTCTTCCCTGTCTTGTAGGGATTTTATTGATTCGTCCTGGTCGGATAACTTTTGAACTGCTTGTCCCATAGTCTGAATGACATCTCGTAAATCGCCATTATCTTGATTAGTACGTTTACTTATGGATTCCTCGGCATCTTCCTGTGCCTCTGCCATCACTGGGAATCCTTGATCCGCCAGTAATTCCATGATCTGTTGTTTTTGATAGTTTCTCTCTCTACATTGCTTTATAAAATTTAATACTTCAATCGCTTCTGGGCGATAATATGTTACGTTCTTTTGTTTTGTTTTCGGGATATAGATATTAAAATCTTCAATCCAATCTGCAACCGTACTTTTGGCCACACCCACTTCTGGATGCAAATCTTTCTTGCGCAGCAGATCCACTTTTTTGCCTCCTTTCCTATATGTCCGTCCAATGACCATCCGTCCGTTTTTATTTCAGCCCTATAACTACGGTATTTCATATTCGTTTTCAATTCGTCCTTATCTTTATTAAACAAATAGAATTGAAAAAAAGCAAGAAAAGATAGTCTTACTTTTGGAATCAAACTATACGGTCCATATGTGCACAAAAGTAATTGGAATATAAATATTGATAAATCTCTTATCTGTATTAGATCTGATATTCTACAGCCCCCGCAGGAAACCCAATTTAATTGCAGTTTTTTGGTTTTTAAAATCACTGCATATACCACTCCTATTTGGTCGTGATGTCTCTTTAACAAACAAAAGTGCATCTTCAAGATCCACGAAAGCTTAAAGCTGTCAGCTCATAAAGATAACAATCATGCGTTTTAAAGAACGAAATTTTAAAACAAGCATTCCCTATATAAACACACAAAACCTTTCACAGCTCATCCGATGTTTTCAGGACCAATACCCCTCACACTTTAACAAATAGGTCCTGTTTGTAATTATTGAAGTCTATTTCAAATGCCATCTTTTTAATAGCAATGATGACGTTCACTCGCCAATTTTATCTGAACATAAAAAAAGAACAGCAACCTCTTCTTTGGGTTGCTGCTCTTTCCACCAGACAAATAGCAAATGTTGTCAAAATTTCCGCCTGATGATAGTATTTAAATTAACAAATAAACAAAGAACCCTGTCACAAACGGTCCACCCAAGACATGTTTTGTGAAACAGGGAAATCAGAAAATGCTTCAATATATTTTCCAATTACAAGTATATTATAGAATGTGCTTATTGTAAATATTGAAGCCTTCGATTTCTCTGTTAAGTTTGGACATTTCGTGACAGGGATATGGGAGGTTTTTTATATGGATATTTTGGATTTTTTAAGATCAGATGGATCAATCGTCGTTAATAAGAAACTGGCGCATGAAATTGGACTGAATGAAGCTGTTATTTATAGTGAATTAGTCAGTCTCTTTAAATATTGGACGAGTCGTGATCAGCTTATAGAAGATAAGTGGTTTTTCTGTACCTCTGAAAATTTGGAGAAAAACACAGCACTCAAACGGAAACCACAAGATAGATCCATAGCCAGCCTGCAAAGGTTGGGTTTAATTGAGGTTAAAAAAATGGGGCTCCCGGCCAAACGTTATTTCGCGATAACCAATAATATATACAGCTTGTTTTCAGACAGTCCAACCAAGGATGTCCAAAATGGACAAACTGACAATGACGGGATTCCAAAAGAAGAAAATCCGGTTGAATCCCGCCATGATCAGTTTGCCCAAAACGGACAAACTGGAATGTCCGAAATGGACAAACTGGAATGCCCAAATTGGACAACTAATAATACTAGAATTAATAATACTGAATTAAGAACTGATGATGATGAGAATAAAGAAACGCGCGCAA
>NZ_JBHTGR010000019.1:0-10353 GCF_042666895.1 Lentibacillus kimchii | reverse complement strand
TGATCAACAGTTGTATTGCCTTTTGATCTTATTTCTTTCAAATATCTTAATGCTGTAACGTCCTTTTCTACAAATAGTCTCGCCTGATACTTCCCTTTTTTTTTAGACCGTATAAACGTATATCCTTTGCTTTCCAATATTTGCGCGTACTTTCTAACAGCAGGTACTGATATATCCAGCATAGTCGCAACTTCACCTGTCGCATAAGCCTTTTCGGTATATTCCATATTGTCTTCTGTATTGCCCTTTGTATCGTCTGTCATATCATCACCTCACCTCTATTTTAATAAGAGTAACAGAAAAAAATATTAATGTCGCCGATAACTTTTGAATTTCAATACGATATGGTCCGCCATAGCTTCCTTTTCGAAAGTGGTGTTGAAAATGTAATAGTAAAAAATCATCGAAGTTGAAATGACTAATGAAAATAAAGCAAAACCGTTATGCCATTATAGGTTTTTTGTCTTAAAAGAGCCCCCGCAGGAAACCCAACTTAAATGCAGTTTTTTAGTTTTAAAAACCACTGCATATAGTTGGGCACTTCCATTTGGTCGTGATGTTTCTTTAACAAACGAAAGTGCATCTTCAAGATCCACGAAAGCTTAAAGTCGTCAATTCATAAACAAAACAATCATGCGTTTCAAAGAACGAATCTTTAAAACAAGAGCACCCTATATAAACACACAGAATCTTTCACAGCTCGTCTGATGCTTTCAGGACCAATACCCCTCATACTTTAACAAATAGGTCCTGTTTTTAATTATTGAACTCTATTTCAAATGCCATCTTTTAAATAACGATGATAACGTTCACTGGCCGATTTTACTTGAACATAAAAAAAGAACAGCAACCTCTTCTTTGGGTTGCTGTTCTTTCCATCAGACACCTAGCAAATGTTGTCAAAATTCCTGCCTGATGATAATATTTAATAGAGTTAAAAATTAAATTCCCTGTCCAAGTGTCCAGCCACAGACAATTTTTGGGCACAGGGGAATCACAAATGATTCAATCGTTAATTCAGAATCTATTTTACACATGAATGTACTGATTGTAAAGATTGAAGCCTTCGATTTCTCTGTTAGGTTTGGACATTTCGTGACAGGGATATAGGAGGTTTTTTTAATGGCACAAGATGCAGTCGTTATGTTTGAAGGCACAATTTATGAAAATGGTTATGGCTGGGTAGCTCAAAAAGTTATGCGTGATAGCAAAATCAGTATTCAAGCTAAAGCTATTTATTCTTACATATGCAGCCTGGCTGGTAATCCTACAGACATTGATGGTCGAAAAGCATTCCCCAGCATTTCTCTCATGAAGTATGAACTGGGAATAAAATCGCAGGACACCTTTTATAAGTACATGAACCAGCTTAAGGATAAAGGTTATTTGAAAATAGAACATGAAAAAGACGATAAAGGAAAATTTGAACGGAATATTTATAAAGTCATAGCCGTCCCTAATCCCCCTGAAAAGAATGATCAAAAAGCCAAAAAAGATCCATATCCCAAAAATTGGACTACGGATTATCCAAAGTCCAATTTTTCGACGTCGGATAATCCGACTACCGATAATTGGACTACTAATAGAAATAGAATTAATAGAAATAGAATTACTAACGATGATGAGAATAAAGAAATGCGCGCAAGCATTCGTGAAGAACTCACCCAACTGACTGAAAACAACCCGCACCTCAAATCGTTATTCGATCATCTGAAACGTGAGATGTTGGATCCCTATATTGTTCAGGACATTATGACGGAAATGCTCGATCAGCATGTGATAGATTATAGATTAATAGATGCCCGCAATCAGCTGGATTATATGAAAGACCAGATCAGCCAAGGTGAATCCTATACATACTTTGGACGTTTCTTCGTAAATGGTCTGAAAAAGCGTTCCAAAACGGCTCTGGACGTTGAACGTGAAAATGAAGTGGCTCAGCAGAAACAAGCCCAGCGCGATACAAGTATGTATTTTGATTGGCTAAATGATGGGCTGGACCCGGAAGTTTGATAGTCAATCCTAAGCTAATCTATTATTTAAAGCTTCACAGATGACCTGTGTGCTTCTGTTTTAAACTAAAAGGGTTAATGGCCGTGTTAACGTTAAAAACGATTTGAGAAGGTCCTGTATGTTTTCTGGATGGCTGGTTCATCAACCGCCACCTGGATGTAAAAGAGGGAAATGTCACCACCCGTGTTACCAGTCGCTCAGAGTGCCACTGGGTTACCCCTCTGGTGATGTGACATCTTGCTGAGGATTCTTGTGAGGCGCACCCGTCATTTGAGGGGCCAGCTCAGCTGGGTGATGACCTTTGATACCTATGCGCCACGCGCTGCTGGTATTCGGGCATGAAACGAATTTGATAGAAGGGGATGGAAGCGACATGGACGAGCGTAATGTTATCGCAGGCTATCACATTATAAGCTATGAAAACGGCGTTATGAATTTAAATATGAAAAAGCTGTATTATTGGCATATTCATAAGCGTTTTCGGCTGGATGATAAAACACCCATTCAAAAAGGGGATATTGTTATCGTTATGACAGCCAGAGGCCGTAGAAAGGTGTTAGTGATGGATGTCCTTCGGGAGGACAATACCGGGGACAAGAAAAAATACAAGCAGGTGAAGAAAATCGTTGAGAGGGCACCCGAAAGCTCCAGCCAAAACCAGGATTCATCATCGTCTTAAATGGGTTTTCATTTAACCAATAAAGTTGCATAATAGTTTTAATGCCCTGAAAAGGACGCTTGATCATGTTGCTGAAGTGCCCGATACAAATGAGTTTCAAGAATGAGCCAGTCTGCCATTACATATCTAGAGTATCCGTGACTTTTTAGGTTGGGTTAAGAATCTAGTATCTGGGATGGCCTCTTTCCCTAGTTTGGTGTTGGTTTGATAGTTTTGCTAGAACAAGTGGTAAAAGATATGGCAAAAGACCTGGTAAAAGAGGTGAATTTGGTATTTCATGTTAAATTTGCTCTAGCAGCGCCCCATCAGAATTCCCAAAGATTCGTACCCATGACCACACGCTCACAACGTCAGTTTTGACTTATGAGATCGTGTGGTCATGGGAAAATGGAAATTCTGATGGGCTGGTGAGTTGTTATGGCTAGATGTGTGGTGTGTTAGTTGTTGTTGGTGTGGTTTAGGTTTGTTTGTTAGTTCAAGTAAGGGGTGTTGGTTCAAGGTCAAAAGAGTTGTATAGGAGAAAAACTGTTATTCGGTTGAGTGATGTTATGACGTTTTGGGATCGTTTTTTATATTGTTTGTTGGTATTTTAGCATTCTGAGGTGGGCTGATTAAGTTGCTGGAATACTGGACGGTTCGTGATGTATTTTTTAAAAGCTGATTCTCAGTTTAGAAAATCAGCCTCAAATGTTTGTTGCTATAAAAATGTATGGATCTTTTTTAAACAGGTATCAATCACGTCATCAGGCGCTTGTGTTTTGATGGTGGCGTTTCTTGCCTGGAAGTCCAGATTTTTGAGCTGGTCCGTAATCACCACACCATCAACGGGTAAACCATCAGGCAGATGAACGTGGAAACCCCACTGTCTGGTGGTATGACTGATAGGACACACCGAGGCATAGCCTGTCGTTTGATTAAATTTGGCAGGCGATAGGACAAGCGCAGGCCGCCGCCCTGCTTGTTCCCGTCCGGTTTGCGGATTGAAATCTAAATAAATGATGTCGCCTCTGTCGGGTGTTTGCGTCATTTAGAGTTCTTCCTTTCCAGAAGAATCGCTGAATAGCTCCTCATGCGGATTGTCTCCTTCGCACTGTTCCAATAATTCCTCCAGTGTGAATTCATTTTCGACAGGCTGAATAATGATTTTTTCGCCATCGTCAGATACCTGAATGGGTGATCCACTTACAACGCCATATTTTTTAGCTATTTTTTGAGGGATGCGGACACCAATGCTGCCGCCCCATTTTTGAGCTGTCGTCATCGCTACCACCTCTTGTTTAGGATCTATATCCATTCTATCACGCTTTCTTCTCATTTTGTATATATTTATATATATTCCCTTAAGTTGTAAAAATGATACATCCTACGTGATCAAGATGAACCCATATTCTAATACCAGAATCGCTCTAATTTGTGATATGACGTTATGTTAAAATTTAATAAAGTTAGATTGTATAACTGGCGATAAATCATTTATGTACGAGTATAAGTTTGAAAGAATTGAATTGAGGGGGAGGCAACAGGCAGTGAACCAAAAGAAGATTATCACCAGGTCAT
Organism: Lentibacillus kimchii; assembly: GCF_042666895.1. Taxonomy (GTDB): domain Bacteria; phylum Bacillota; class Bacilli; order Bacillales; family Amphibacillaceae; genus Lentibacillus; species Lentibacillus kimchii. Next base: position 6,104 of record NZ_JBHTGR010000019.1, on the reverse strand, counting down.
ACGTGATTATGCAGAAAAAGGATGGCGCTTTATACAGATCTTTTCGCCTTCAACCTACACGATGGGGATGGCGGGGTATTTTGAACTGATCTTTGAAAGAAAAATTGAATGATGCTTCTCTTCTGGGTATTTGATTTTAAAAGTCCCGCATAATATCTGTCTTTTGCCTCTTTTAAACAACAATTATTGTTTAAAATATTCAGTCTATTTATTTTTTTCAGATGAGCATTATTAAACATGAGGATGTTGTTAACTGTTCCCCGTATCCCCAAACATCCTAGTCCTTTACAAAAAAATATAAAACAAATATTTATTTTTACTTCCATAATATGGAAATTGTTTCGGAAATCTACTACAGTATAATAGAGAGTTATTTTACTATACTAAATGTAAGAAAGGTGATTCCAAATGAAATCAAAGTCTCTTGTAGCGTTAGTTTCATTGCTCATTTTCACATTGCCAATAAGTGTAGGTGCTTCATCTCTGAATAAAGCAGAAGATGGTGTACCTGAACAAAACATGGATAACTATATTAACCAATTAGAGACATATGTTAAAATTGATAATGATGGCACGATTAGTCTTGATTCATCGTATAAAGAAGATTTAGAAATACCGAAAAAAGTAACAGAAGGTATCGAGGATTGGATGAATTATCTTAATCAACTCGTTAGAGATGGAAAGGCAGATATAAATGAGGATTTAGAAGTTTCTGTTGATCAAGATGTTCAAGGACTTAATACTTCAAATGGAGACATATCATTATTTGCCTCAGGAAGAAGTGGTGTTGATGTCCATTGGTGGGGATACAATATATTTTTGAATAGCACTGAGACACGGACTGTTTACCAATCTTTCAAAACAAGTGGCGGAGCAATGGATGGAGCTGCGGTAATAAGTAGGTTTATACCAGTACCTCCTACACAGTTAGTTAGTGCAATATCAGGTGCGATTGGTGGAGGATTAGTAGGATTCGGTAATATGATACAGGATGAAAACCAGGGCAATGGAGTTAGAATTAGATTTACAGGTTTAGGTTATGCTGCTGTTCCTACAGGAGTCTTCCCACAATGATCTTAACGATTGGAGAATTATGATTGACTTACTATTGATAGCAGGCGTATTTATCATAATTTATATAGATATACCTATATTTAAGAAAAAAGTATATGATTATTCATATGTAGGTGCTTATCTAATATTAATAGCTATTCAAACCATAAACAGCGCGTTCATACATTTTATCTCTGATAGTTTTGTCTTGGGTTTGACCATAGCAATTTTATCACCCTTAGTGATTAAATTTATTTCAAGACCCAGTCAAAAAGAAAAGATAGAATATTAAATAGCTATAGTTTTTTACTAAAAAGTCGTGATTTACATGAATACAAAGGCCGTGACAGAATTATTATGTCACGGCCTTATTTTAGCTAGGTGTAGGATACTACTAATTATAAGAGGCCCTCTTTTTGGTGTATGGTTTCCTTAACTAGTTAAGGTTACCATACATGTCGTGAAAGGTCTAAAAGAAAAGCCTGTCAAATGGGGATTTCACATGTAAGGTTTTAGCAAAACATTACATCTAATCTTCCTTAAATAATAAAAAATTGTCTATTGAGACAGAGCTCTTGTTAAACAAACGTACCCATTTGGTGCACTACTTTGTTTAATCTCTCAAGTCCCAAGTCTTCATTTTATTTAATTCTTTTTTTCTCTTTCTCTTTAATGAGTTTCTTCCTTCTCCCCACAGACTCAAGAATACTAATGGCCCAGCTATCATAAAGAATAAATCCCTGGAAGAGTTTATTTCCAGTTTACCAAGAACCAACATACTCACTATAACAATAGCTAAAGCAGTCGGAATAATCGTTCCTAACCAAGGTATCCTACTTATCGATGCAAAGTGTTGAACAATAAATAGTAATATGGTTATTGTTATTGCTATTAACCAAGCTGTCATAACTTATCATCCCTCTCCTTTTTATACTTACTTATAATCAATTTTGCTTCTTCCAAATTGATTCGATCATCAATTGAGAGTTGTTTAATGAACTTTATAAATCCTTCATTATCTACAGCATCATTCAATTTTATTTTTTCAATCAACCTATCCAACCTTACTCTCACTGTTGGGTAAGAAACTTCATAAACTTTTGCAATTTCCTTTAAAGATCCCGAATTCACCACAAATTTCTTAATGAATTCCACATCTTCCTCATCCAAAGATAATATCCAATCTGGTACATCTTTAATATCCATATAGCTTCATCGCTCCTTAACTTTAGATTAGCATAAAATTTAATAAAATAAAATGTTTATTTAATAATATTTAATATTTATTTCATAAATAATTAAATATTATACAATAAAAAGGATTCTACTTTTTAAAAGCAGAATCCTTTTTATTAATATGATGATGACATTAATTTAACAAAATGGCCCCGATTGTTGAGCAAATTCCACTTAAATTTTGGTTGCTTTAATCCTATCACAACACGATTTTCACATGTAAGGTTTTAGGAAAACATTACATCGAAATGGCTTAATTAAAACAAAAAAGCCTGTCATTTTCAGACAGACCTAAAGATTGTTCAATTCCGCATACCTCTTCCAAATAAACTAAGCACAAAAACAACTGATACGACAAGTATAGCGCGAAGGAGATTATTATCGATATTCACGGCTACGATACCCAATATAATTGCAACAATAAGAGTTATTATAATAAAAATGATGAATTTTTTTGTGAAAAAGGTTTTTTTCTCATTACTTTTATATCCCAAGACTACACCTCACCATTTTAAATTTACTATGCCACAAATTGCCCCGATAGTTTAGCAATCCTTATTTAAATTTATATTGGTTCAATTTTAGCACAATTAAACTTTCACATGGGATGTTCTAGGAAAACATTGCACGGAAAAGAATAAAGAGTGTGAGAATACCTCATATTTTATTTTTGGAGATCAATTTCATTTTTATAACATATATATTATAATAAACGTATGAATATGGAAGAATGGGAAACATTAGAATACAAAACCATAAATAATGAGTATCCCCTGCTTGAGTGGTTAAAAACATTGCCAGCTAAAAAAGCAGCAAAAGTTTTAGAAGATATCGAGAGATTCGAACGTTATGGTCCTCGGCATAAACCAGGATTCTGTGAAAAAATAACGAAGAACCTTTCTTATATTCGAACGAAACAAGGAAGCGATGTCTTCCGAACCTTTTGGTTTCATTGGTACGGGCGTACTGCTGTTTTAACGCATGGTTATCAAAAAAAGCAAAACAAAGCTGATGAACGGGAAATACGCAGAGGCGAGGCGTACCGGAAAGACTGGCTCCAACGCTTTGGAACAGGAAAGGAGTAACGTGTTATGAGCCTGACAGACCGATTAGCAAAAAGCTTGGGAGAAAATGATTCCGAATTTAAACAGGTATGGGAAGATCCGGAACGCCAACAACAATTTGAATTGAGCTGCAAACTCGTTGAAATACGCAAGCAGCTAAATATGACACAACAAGAATTTTCACAGCGTATTGGTTTAAAGCAGTCCTATCTCTCCCGTCTTGAAAATGGCGAAATTGATATGACCCTTGGAAGATTTGGCGAAATTGCCCAGAAACTTGGCGGTCGTGTTCGTATTGATATCGACTTTGACAAGGATAACCTTATTAAACAATAACATCAGAACTTCCAACCATGACAAAAGGCTTCGTTCTCTTATATAGAGCTGGAAGCCTTTTGTCATGGTATATGTCCTTCTTGATAAAAAATAAAAAATGCCACTCTCATAAAAAGGGTTAACTAGGCCCAAAAAACAACCTGGTATAAAAATTCTTAATTAAAATATTCTAGGAAAATCAAATGCGTAATGGTTGTCTTAAGACAACATCACTACCTTAAGGTTTCATTTCAACAATTGTTGCATTAAAATAAGGATTTCATGTACACTTTATTTAATACAACTATTATTGCAAAGGATAGATAATTTATGGCGCTCTATAACGTGCGGGATGCTTTGAAACTGCTGCAGGCCTATAAAATAACGAGTCATGAAGAAAGTGTACGCCGATGGTTGCGTCAGGGGTATATTAAAGGGATTCCACCTAAATCCCGAAAAGAAGGATGGCTGATTCAGGAAGCGAATCTGCTAGCTTTCATCCGTGCCCGTATGCCGGAACATATGGATACTTATCCATCTAATACAACAAATGATGTAAAAGAAGACACACGAGAAGCCATTCGCGCGGAAATGTGGTGGGAACTGGCCAGGAAAAACCTCTTTGAGGACGCGCTGGAAGTTAAGAAATCTTCAGTACGCGCATGTGTGGAGCATATGGGCCTTTCCAAAGCATTCGAAACCTATGCATGGGGCTATTTACAGCAGCACAAACGAGGCTATGCGACACCGCGCATTCCCTATCTTTTGGAAGCTGCTTTGTTCGATGGCCATCGCATTAAGCTAGATACCGCCTATGAAACCAAAGAGGAACAGATCTTATTTGCGGTACTGGAACACCTGCGGCAGGAGAAAGTAACCTGATTCTGTTGTTCCTCTTAAGATCATTGTGGTAAAAAATCTTCTAGCTGCTGATCATAATCTGAATCACGGAGTTTGCGTAACGCTGTCGCTTCCAATTGACGGACTCTTTGCCGCGTGACACCAAATCTGGTGCCAACGTCCGCGAGAGTATGCATGTAACCATCGTCAAGCCCGAAACGAAGCCGCAACGCACTTGCTTCTTTGTCCGTTAATGCAGCCAAAACAAGATTCAGCTGTTCTTTTAATGCCTGATCAAAAGCCTGACCCGATGGCGACGGTATAGACGGATCCTCAATAAAATCGCCAAAATGGGTATCCCCCTCATCACTGACTGGCGTATCGAGTGAAACCGTATCCTGCATAAGACGCAGTATCTCACGTGCTCTATCAGGAGCTAGATCGGCTTTTTTAGCCATTTCCTCGACAGTAGGTTCACGGTCAAAATCCTGTAATAGCTGGCGATGAATGCGCATCAATTTGTTAGTGGCTTCTACGATATGAGTAGGTTTACGAATCGTTTTTGTTTGATTCATGATAGCCCGTTTTATGGCTTGAGTTATCCACCAGGTGGCATACGTGCTGAATCGAAACCCTCTCTGATAGTCATATTTCGCCACGGCCGTCATAAGCCCGGTATTCCCTTCCTGAATTAAATCTAAAAGCGGCAAGCCATTGCCGGTATAGCGTTTGGCCACATCGACCACAAGGCGCAGATTGGCCTCTGTCAGCTGCCTTTTGGCTTCCTCGTCCCCTGCCTCAATCCGGCGGGCAAGCTGGACTTCATCGTCAGCTGATAATAAATAAGCCTGGCTTATTTCCCTTAAATACATTCGCACGGTATCATCCATGTCCATGCCCAATTGACTACTGGCATAACTCCCCGGTTGATTAACCTTATTAGTCGTCATGATCGTTCTTTCCTTTTCCTATTAATCTATTATATTGACAGTTTCAATATAGGTGTATCATCATGCTACTATTCTAATTTACAAAAGCCTCTTTAGAATAGAAATGTCTTCATAATGCAACAATGATTGTATTATGAAAGCGTCTTGATGGTGTTCTCTCAATCATAACATCAATTGTCATATACGCGGGTCAATCATTCGTCTTACCCTTCCCGAAGAGTCTCGCAAAAAATCCGGGCTTTGACGACTCATTTGCCTCCTCAGATTCCTGTGTTGAGGCCAATTGTTTACGCGTTTCCAGTTTATCATCCAGAGTCTGTAACAAGGCCTGATCTCGCTCTTTTAACCGCGTATTTATGTATTCCTGTTGCTCATCCAGCCGTTCTGATAAATCTTTTATAAGTTCGTTCTGCTGCTTTATTAAATTCACGACATCTTCATTGGTATATTGCCCCTCATATTGTTGTGATTGTTCTGTATCGCCACCCCTTACAGCTTGTATCGCCCCCTTACCAAATCGCTCTATGACAATACTTGTAGCCTGATCAACAGTTGTATTGCCTTTTGATCTTATTTCTTTCAAATATCTTAATGCTGTAACGTCCTTTTCTACAAATAGTCTCGCCTGATACTTCCCTTTTTTTTT
>NZ_JBHTGR010000018.1:0-12987 GCF_042666895.1 Lentibacillus kimchii | reverse complement strand
AAAGCAGCAGCAGGCTGCTTAGAGGAATTTTAAAAAAATACACATTAGAAATTCTGCAGGTCTTTGCGTTTTTAATAAGAGCAATTATGAAATTGATTCATATATATGAGAAGAATGATTTAACTCTGTTTTACACCATACCAACCGCCCCCTTTAATGTTTAAAAGCCATTAAAAACCTAAGCATATATCATGCTTAGGTTTCATCAGCAACAGGATCGCCCCATTTGTTTACGTTTATGTCGTTAGCTTTACTGTTGAAATGTTCCAGCAGGCCATGAGCGATATGATGTATTTTTTCTATATAAACCTTGTCATCATTCTCTTTCGGATAACCTTGTTCAATATCTTTGTGGGTTAGTTCAATAGCCTTTTCTAATTTTTCTTTTTTATCATCGTCTTTATCATAATCGATTTTTTGTAATTCTTCTTCGGTCTTTTTGACTAATCTTTCAACCATATCAGGATTATAGGGTTTGTCAGTTTCAAATGATTGTTTCAACATCGCCTTTGCGATACTTTGATGTGCTTCATACAAATAATGATTTGATGGATATCTCTCTGGATCATTTTCGCCATCAGCCACAAGTGAAGTTAAATGGACAGGATCACTCATGTACGAATCATCGTTTGTTTCTGTATTATTGTCCGTTTGAACCTTGCTGTTTGTCTGATCTGTCGAGAAAATAAATAAAGCTATGGTGGCCACCGATATAACACCAACAGACATTATTACTTTTTTCATACTATCCCTCCCAATACTTTATATATTGCTTGAAAATTATAACAAAGCTTGCTGAATATGAATATATCTCCAAAAAAATTATGCGGCCGTTGGATAATAGGGGGGTGATATGATGTTTTCATTCCTGCTCGGAATATACGGGCGCATGATGCAACGGTAATTGATCCAGCTTCCAATTGATCCTACTCGATTAAGTGGGTGTTCTGGCCATTTGAGAAGCTCTCATTAAATGCCACGACTTCACCATGTAAAGATATATGATCAAAATGATCAGTCGCATATCTTAGGAGACTATCCCCTAGAGATTTTCACCAATTTGCGGTACAATAATAATCACGATCAGATGAGAGTGCCCATCTATACGCAGTGATTTATAACGCTTCGCTTCATAAATCACTGCGTATTGACGATGGGTTTCCTGCGGGGGCTTTGGATAATGGTAAAGTCGATGGAACGACTTTATTTATTTAAACACTAATTTTAAGGCAGGTGATTGATTTGTCTAGCGGTTATTATATGTTCGATTGCCAAACTGTAAATAAGTCAAATCAATCAGCTGTCGCTATGGCTTCGTATCGTTCAGGCGAACAATTATATTCGATGCGAGATGGCGAAACAAAAAATTATAAAGATCGTTTTGTTGAACCTGAATCTTTTATTATGAAACCAAATCATGCTCCCGATTGGACGCTTGAACGTGAGAAATTATGGAACGAGGTTGAACGTTTTGAAACGCAAGAAAATGCTCAAATAGCTAGAAATATTGTTATGTCTTTACCCAATAACATGACCGAAGAACAACAACGTGAAGCAACCGAGGACTATGTTAGAGAAAATTTCACAGATGATGGCATGGTTGCTGATGTTTCCATCCATCGTGATGATGTTAATAATCCTCATGTTCATATGCTATTAACGGCTCGAGCATTGAAAGAAAATGGTGAGTGGGAAGAACGAAAATCTAAACGAGTACCTAAGCTAGATGAACATGGTAATCAGATGTATAACGAAAAGGGTTGGAAACAAACCAAGTCCATCAAATTGAATGACTGGGATAGTAAAAAGAAGCTGCTTCAATGGCGAGAAAATTGGGCGGAAAAATTAAATGAGAAGGCCAGGAAATACGATTTAGAACAAACATACAGTGCTAAATCTTATGAAGAACAAGGTCTCAGTAAAAAACCCCAGATACGTTTGACAAGAAACGAATATCAATTAGAAAAACGTAAGAAACAGGAATCTGAACAGAACGGTGAAAGGTATCAGCCCGTTACTTATTATGCTCAAAGAAACGAAGAAATTAAACGCTATAATGACCAACATCAAGACGTTATTCGTCTTGAAGATTATAAGCAAAAAGCAGATTTAGATAAACAATTAAAAGAGCTGCGCCAGAAATCCCATCACGATGAAAATAAGATACAAGCAACGAATTTATTAGTTCAACGTGCTAAGGGTTATGTTGATTTTCAAATAGCGAAACAGCTTCATCAAGAATTTCATGATAATCATAATAAATGGAAGCTGAAACTTGAACGAAACGAAACATTAATCAAAGCTAAAAAGAATCTCTATGCTGATTTAATGGCGAAACATAAAAAGCATCCAGAAGCCGTTGAAAGTTACGGTTTTTCTTCTAATCATTTCAAAAAAGACATGAAACAAGAACTCCAAAATACCAAACAAGAGGAACAAAAGTTAGAAGAAGAAAAAGATAAATTTGAAGAATTACGTCAGGCAACGGTGACCGGTTTGGATTATCAAAAAGAGTTATTAGATCGGGAGTTTGCCGCCATATATGATGAAGCATCACTTGATGACTATCGTTATGATGAAAAGTATTTTGCGATGCAATTAATCAAAGATCATAACATCCTGTTACCTGAAGATAAGATCAAAACTGAATTTCAGTTCCAGGACAAAGAGCAGGCCTATCATCAGCACTATACGCCGGTTTGGAAGCAAGCTAAAGATATGGCAACGTCTCTTGAAATATATAGCCGGACCATTACGAAATTAGAGAATAAACAAACGAAAGATATGTCTCCTGAAGATTATAAAGATACACAGATTAAACTTAAGGCCTATCAAGCATTAAAACAGGATTATGAGGCTTATTTAGAAGAGATAGCCCCTATCATAGATAATCAAATTGAGCATTTAACTGATGATCCTGAAATGAATCGTGCTGATATGCAGGTTAAGGTAGCTGCTTTGGAAGCCTATGATCAATTAGAAGCATCTGAAAAAGCTAATTTTCATTTCAAATCCTTTGCTGAAGAATTGCAGCAGAAATATGAGCAAGAATCTCAGTACCTTAAACAACAAGGTCGAGGTCAGGATGAACAAAACGAAGAACGAGAACAGCTTAATCATAAGGAAGCTGCCAAATCCAAAGATATATCAGATGGTTTATTTGATGTCTTGGAGTCTCTGTCACAGGAAAGAGATAATGATCAGGACTTTTCGAAAAGAGACCGAACGAAGGCCTTTAGACGGAAAGCATCAGATGGACGTGAATTATAGATGGAAAGATCCTAATAAATCCGAATAGGAAACAGGGAAAATTGGACTGTACATAATCAGTCCAAAATCAACACCTACGAGGTTTATGATAAACATCAAGATACGTATGAAGATACGAAAAATAGTTGTTTTCAGTCACACTTGATGGCTTATTATAATCGAAAATCTTTCAAGCTGTTTTTGATGTCATCCTCCTCAATGCCAATATAACGCTTGGTGATGTTCTGCGAGGAGTGATTGAAGATCACCATAAGAGTTACAATATCCTTCGTTTGCTGGAAATAGTGATATCCGAAGGTTTTTCGCATGGTGTGGGTGCCCACGTAATCATAACCGCACTTTTCCCCAGCAGCTTTTAAGATGCGATAAGCCTGAACGGTCGACATCGGTTTTCCTGTACGCTGACTGGCAAACAGATAACCTTCATTTGGTTGATCCCCCAGATACTCGGCAATATCAGCCATGACCGCATCTAAATGGACAAGCCGTGATTTGCTTGTCTTACCTTCCTGGATCTTAACACTGCTTCGGCCCTTCACATCTTCAATCCGCAGCTGTAATAAATCGCCAATCCTTAGACCTGTATTAATGCCTAAACTAAATAATAAGTTATTGCGTTTCGGATACGTCGTCTGGTTGAGTGCTTCACGCATGTTTTGAATCTCGGCTGTCGAACGTAGTGGCTCGACGTTTTCCACGACCTGATCGCCCATGAAAATCCCTCTTTTTTAGTGTATGGTAACCTTAACTAGTTAAGGTTACCATACATGTCCTAAAAGGTCTAAAAGAAAAGCCTGGCAAATGGGGATTTGACATGTAAGGTTTTAGCAAAACATTACATGTGATAACCGCTCTACTTATATCTTTATTTTTCCCTTTAGTAAAAATAATGTTTAACAACTACAAACTCAAATGTAGGTTAATTATACATTTTAGGTAACATATAATTGACAAAATAAAAATATAAGTTACAATTAAATTGAATTCTAAGGGGTGATTCATTTGAAGCAAACCTTTATAAAAAACAGAGTTAAGATTACTCGTATTGAAAAAAGAGAGGATTTAACACAAGGAAAATTAGCGAAATTAGTGGGAGTAACCCGTCAAACAATGAATTTAATTGAAACACAAAAATATAACCCAACTATCCGTGTCTGTTTGCTTATAAGTGAATATTTAAGGACTTCCCTGGACGAACTTTTTTGGATAGATGATTCATCTGACGGAGGTGTTTAAATGCCAAAAAGAGTTATATGGATGCTAATTAGTGGTGTTATTGCCGCTACTATTTTAAGTATTATTTTAAAGGAAATACAATGGGGTCCCTTAGTAGGGATCATACTAGGCGTGTATATATCTGAATATTATAGGGAGAAAGAAGGTACAGAAGAAATTGAAACTGACGAAAGAGTTAATAATAATATTAAGCAATTCATGATCTTTATATTCAGCCTATCTTATACACTGCTTATCATTTACTTACTCATGGGCAAATATGTAGTAAAACAGGGGGTAGCTATCGAACCGTTATTTTTAATTTTATATCTTTTATGCACGTTGTTTATTGCTTTCTTCATAGGTCCTTATTTTATAAAAAGAAAGTGATAAATTACTAAGGCAGAGAAATGAAAAATACTCCCCCTTCTATTTTAAGAAAAGGGAGTATTTCCTATTAGAAGCACTTGTTAACGCAACTAATCATTACGCTAGCCTGTCCACTTGCTGCAAATGTTAAACAAGGGGCACAGCCTACAACTGTTGCACATGCTGGAGCGCACGCTGCTGCAACCGCAGCATAGATCCAATTAGCTACTTTGTGCTCTTTTAGACAATCAAGAATACATGAAAACCCTTGAACCTCAATACCATCTTGGGTCACTAAGTCATCCTTAACTAAAGCCCCATTTTCGTAGTAAATATAGCGAACATTATTATTAGATTGTAAATAAATGTGAATTTCTCTTGTTGCCTCTTGATTCAGATTTCTATCAAACTGGATAACATACTTTCCATGGGCATTTTCTTTCGAATTATTAATTGGGAAGTTAGCAACGAACTTTATTTTACCTGAAATATTTAATTTAGATATTGTAACAGAGTCAAATTTGATATCTCCCTTAGGTTCGACACTTCCATCTTCAATCAACAATTTGGACTCCTGTGTCGCTTGTTTAATTTCATCTTCAGAAACCTCTAACATAGATTCCCTTAAAGCAACAGCTAAATCTTCTGCTGTAAAAGACATGATCTCCTCATCTCCTTATAGTTTAATATTTGATTGCAATCAATGGAGGTGGCACTCGGAATTGAACCGAGAATCAAGGTTTTGCAGACCTTGGCCTTAACCGTTTGGCTATGCCACCAAATGCCTTGTACTGTATAAAGGGGCATGACTTTCTTCAAAAACAACCACTTTTAAAACTTTTTTATGAAAAACTAAATTTTTTCTGCCAATCTGGTCCGGAGTTCCATAAGGATTCTTGTTAGATCTGAAATCCAGTGATTGTATGAAATCGTCTCCCTTCTCTTCCTAAAGGGGAATGAGAAAGCCAATTATCAACCATTCAAGACATTTTTTCTTTTTCACAAGGGAAGGATTGCCCTTTTCCCTGACAGAGAACGAATCCCTGATCCGTCAGCTCAGCCTGCATAGCTTTGAGTTTCCTCGCCAATAAAACACAAACATCCTGATAAAAGGCTTTATCCTCACTGGCGCAGCATTCAATTTGGCTGGCCATATGAACGTAAGTCGTTAACACCCGGTAATACCGTTGAATGGCCCGTTCACTGTATGATGGCTTCATGTTTCATTCCTCCCTAATCTTCATTTTGCTGGAGCATTCGTTTCAGTTCTTCGATGGTGTTGATCAGTTTGCTAAGCTTTTTCTCAAAATGCAGTAAGAAGTAGGCAACGAGCACGATAGGAAAACCAACATCCCGCAGCAGCGTCACCCAAACAGACAAGTCCTGACTCAACATAATCCCTTCTTTCGCTAGAGAATTTTGATGCTCGTATATCTAAAAGGGATACAAGTACCGTATTTATCAACCTATTTTCTAAATTTGTCTATTTTTACTGAAAAAATCATGATAAGCTGGAATGAACGGAACATGTGTTCCTATAAATTTAACAAAGTGGTTGATTTTTGGATATTTCATGTCCCTTTAATAAGTGAGGTGATACGTATGGAGAGGAGCAAAAATCAATGTCATGAAAGCCTTGAGACATTCCAGCAAAGGCATCCCAGGTTTTTTCAGCAGCCAGTCGTTCAGTCCTTTCTGCGGAACGAAAAGCACCGGGAACTTGTGAGACAAGCCATTTGTTTTCCAACAAGACAAAATATGCGGCTGGTAGATGAGGCGTTTCAAGCCTTTTACAGCAATGTGAGAGCGATATCATATTTAGCTAAAGCCGTTCATTCGCAGGCGATTGATTTTGATAAGGTCGCCCAGAAGCATGCTAGTCGTGAAATGCTGACACTGGATCAGCCCCTAAGGGCGGAGGAATATGGGGAAGGTGCTACGCACAAGGACATGCTTTATCAGCCGTCATCTGACATGACTGGCATAATAGCTTGCGAAACAATGGACGACTATGTTAAAGATCCACCCTTATATCAAGCCATTCAAAGCCTGACGCCCAAACAGCAACAAATCTTAACATACAAGTATGTTCGCCAACTGTCGAATAAGGAAATTGCTGATCAGTTCGGGGATTCACCGCAAAATGTATCCATGCTTCATCACAAGGCATTGCAACATTTAAAAAGCCAACTTAAAAAGGAGCCTGATCGTTATGATGACAACTGAAACAGCCCTCAAGCAATTACAGCCTAAAGTCCAAAAGTCACTTTATTATGCCAAACCTCAGGACCGGGAGGACTTAGAACAGGAATTAAACCTTAAAATCATTAAGTGCACCCATGATGACCTTTTGGAAAGGACACCGGGATTCTGGGAGTTTGCTGCGCGATTAGATTAGCAGAGAGAATCTTCTTAAAAACGCGTGTGCCTCCACATGTATGTTGTTATTCCAACATGAGACTGAGGGAAAGCCTTAAACCACGATTTTGTGTATCATCTTTCAATATATCAGACATAATATATATAAAATATATACAATGTTATATGGAGATGATATAATGAATGAAAATGGTATGGGAGGATTTCATATGACGACAACCGCCCAAAAATGGGGAGGAAGCACCGGCGTTCGGATTCCTCAGCATCTAGCAAAGAAGTATGGTATCGCTCCTGGAACTAAAGTTCAAGTATCTGATGATGGCGAAAAAGTCGTTTTAAATCCTGTGGAAGATAAGCCGACATTAGAAGAACTTGTAGCTAAGTGTACACCGGAGAGCAGCCATGAAGAAATTGACTTTGGCGGACCGGTTGGAAGGGAACTTATTTAATATGTCATTTGATGAACAAACAAAGAAACAAGCATTTGAGAAAGTCGATAGAGGGGACATTGTTTTAATCAATTTTGATCCTCAATCGGGGAAAGAAATAACCGGTAACAGGTATGCGGTTGTTCTTTCCCCGAATCTTTTTAATGCTAATACGGGATTCGTCTCATTATGTCCTATAACTAATACCAAGCGAGGATTTGGTTACGAAGTAGATATTCCTGAAGCTGAAGTGGCCATTCAAGGGAAAGATAAAACCTTCTATTTATCAGGTGTCATCTTGACTCATCAATTAAAAAACTTAGATGCACGTTCTAGACGATTAAAAGCTGTAGGTCATATGCCAGATGAAGTTATAGAAGACTGTATAGATCGTGTTAGTACATATTTGTCTTAAAAGACAGAGCATAAACGCCCTGTCTTTTTTCGTATATATTTGGATTTCACAAACATTACATCAAAAAACGGACAAGTTTGGAATTGCCCCCGATTAGGCTCATAGTCGTTATATATGTTATAGTAAGAATTAAAGAAAGTAATAACACAAGGAAAATGTATAACAAAACCAAAACAGGAGGCATACTATGGCGACAGAGGCAAGCAAGGAAAACAGGAGTGTGACCCATATGGATCATCAAAAAAAGCGTGTTACCGTATCATCTAAACGCCAAATCAGCATTCCCAAAGAGTTTTACGACGATCTCAATATCAAAAACGAAATCATTATGGAAAAGATCAATGATAATCTTGTCATCAAGCCAGCCGATTATGATAACTATGAGGATTTCACCGAAGAAATCCTTCACGATTTAATTGCAGAAGGTTATCCTAAGGACGAGTTGGTAGACAAACTGAAAGAGCGCAAACAGAAGATGCAGCCGGCTCTGGATCGTCTTATTGCCGATACAGACAGTGAAGAAAGCATGACCATCGATCGTCTTTTTACAGATGACGCGGAGGATTAAAAGTATGTACCACCTTGTCATTAAAACACCTGCGAAAAAATATATAAAAAAGCTTCAAAACAAGCAATTGCGATCGCTGTATCAAAACGCCTTTGAGGATATTAAAGCTAATCCATATACAGCTGGTAATCTCAAAAAGGGCGATATTGCAGGGATCTTTGTTTATGACTTTTCCTATCAGGGGACTGAACACAAGGTAGCTTATACGGTTGACGGTCAAACCATCACGTTTCTGCTTGCAGGCACACATGAAAATTTTTATAAACACCTGAAACGGTACTGGCAATAAAATCAGCATGGTTTTTGGTGTCTTGTGTACATTGATGACTCATATAATGCAATATTTGTTGCATTAAAGTAAGGATCTCGTGTACACCTTATTTAATACAACCATTATTGCAAAGGATAGATAATTGATGGCGCTCTATAACGTGCGGGATGCTTTGAAACTGCTGCAAACCTATAAAATAACGAGTCATGAAGAAAGTGTGCGCCGATGGCTGCGTCAGGGCTATATTAAAGGGATTCCACCTGAATCCCGCAAAGAAGGATGGCTGATTCAGGAAGAGAATCTGCTGGACTTCATCCGTGCCCGTATGCCGGAGAATATAACACTTGATCCATCTAATACAACAAATAATGCAAAAGAGGATACTCGGGATGCCATTCGTGCGGAAATGTGGTGGGAGCTCGTCCGGAAAAACCTATTTGAGGATGCTTTGGAAGTTAAGAAATCTTCAGTACGTGCATGTGTGGAACATATGGGCTTTTCCAAAGCATTTGAAACCTATGCCTGGGGCTATTTACAGCAGAACAAACGAGGCTATGCCACACCGCGCATTCCCTATCTTTTGGAGGCTGCTTTGTTCGATGGTCATCGTATAAAGCTGGATACAGCCTATGAAGCTAAAGAGGAACAGATCTTATTTGCGGTACTGGAACATTTGCGGCAAGAGAAAGTAACATAACCCTGTTGTTCCGGTCTATAAAATGTATGAAACTAACCCTTTTATTACATTTTTAATACAACAAATGTTGTATTAAAATAACGGTTTAGCCTTAAGGCGATCGGGCCAGCTCCTTAAGTTATTAAAAAAGAGCTGATAAAGTTATCAACTCCTTGATACTAAATAGCTCATATTGGTTGCTTTTTTTCGACGATGCAGCATCAGATAAAATAAGCTTAACTTTTTATGATCTCTGTATGTGCCTCTATCGATTCCATAATAAGAGATTGTATACCTGGCTGTAGTTGATCGACTACTTTATAGCCTCTGGCGTTAATATCTAAAGCTCTTATTTGAACACTATCGATGATTCCCTGCACATGATGATATTTCGTTTTTAATGGAATATCGGTTACATACTTTGATTCTCTGGAGGTAATAGGCAGTGCCCAAACAAATGAGCTATTGGCATTCACCAGGTTATTGCTAATAATGACGCATGGTCTATTTTTACCTTTTTCCCGGCCCTTAGTTGGGTCTAAATTAACGATGACAATATCGAATTGATTTACCATAATTCTCTTCCCCTGGGTTCATCATCAAAAATTTCGGATTCAGTGTAAGAACCACCATATCTATAAAAGTTTTGTATTTGCTCCTTAAAGGACTCCGCTTCCTTTTTCTCGAAAACCAATTTCCCATCTTCGATATGATAATCTAAAATATCCCCAACTGCAAAACCAGCCTTGTATAGCGCTTCTTGATTTAACGTAATGGCTTGACTGTTCCCATGCTTGAATACCTTGGCTTCTTTATTAGCCATCATCATCACCTCATATAAAGTATAGCAAAAGTATACACTTTTGTATATACTTTTGCTCATTTATATATATGTACGTTTTAACGACGCTAATGGTAAGCATCTCTATAATCGAAAAACAGCGGGCATATCGTCATGCAATTCCTGTTTAAATCGTTTCAGCAATGAAGTTGTGATTTTTCGTTCAGCTTTTTGGCGTATTTGTCTGATACGTTCTGGTGTGACGTTATATATGGCACTGGCTTCTTTTAAATTAACTTTCGGATGAGTTACCCCGTATAAATCAGCCAAAATCTTTTGTTCTCTTTCTTTTAGAACGTGCTTTTCAGCATTATAAACTTTAATAAAACGCCTAAATTCCTCGGATTCTGGATCATCCAATATTTTATAATACGGTTTAGGTTGGTGAAAGCCAGGGATATGATTAGGACTTCTAGGGGAATTCACCATATCCATGAAGAAAATGACATCATCGCTTGTTATTGTTCTAGCCGTCAATTAGAGTCCCCCCTTCTTATCATTATTAGTGACTTTTTGCACCAGATGTGATCAGTCATCATCTTTTTTGAATAAACGAGAAAAGAATCCTCTTTTTGGTTTTTCCTCTTGGGATTCCTCAGCTGCGGCAATCTGTTTTTTAGTTTCCAACTTATCCTCCATGGACTGAAGCAAAGCCTGGTCACGTTCTTCTAACCGTGTATTTATGTATTCCTGCTGCTGGCTTAACTGTTCTGACTGCTTGTCCAGCCTATCGGATAGCTGACTAATCAATTCATTCTGTTTACTTATCATGTCGCTTTGCTCTTGAACCATACTTTTCAGTTCCTCTATGTCGCTATCATTCAATGATTCGTCGCTATTTATATCATTCGTCATGCTGCTATCCTGATCCATAGAAACCACGTTTTGTACGGATTGTTCCAGCGATACACCGCTATTATTACCCGATATTATATTACGTAGCGTTATTATATCCTCATCACGGTAATAGCGATGCCCTTGACTATTGCGCCCAATCTTATAACCATACTGCTCTAATAATGCGCTATATTTGCGCAATGTTGCCGGCTTTAACTGTAGCATTACTGCCATATCTGCCGGGCTATACACCTTCATACGCTCACCGCCTTCTCAATTCATTCTAGCGATATAGCGATAAAACGTAAATATATATTACCCCCCTGCAGGAAACCTTTTAAATGCAGTTTTCGTTTTAAAACCATTGCGTGTAGATAGGCCACTCCCTTCTGGTCATGATGTTTCTTAAGAAACGAAAGAGAATCTTCAAGATTCATCATAGCTAAATAATTTAACCGTGAATATGCTCCCATTTTTTTAAGGAAAACGGTCCCCCCCTTGTTAATTTACAAAAATAAGGATACTCCCATATAAGTATACAAATGCTTATCAATTTGCTTTTTATGTTTTCAGGATCGATACCACTTGCAATCCAACTAATAGGGCGTATTTTTGATTATTTTAGTATTCTGGAACTGCTGGATAAGTTAGTCTAGTAATCATTGTGATGATATTCATGATAGATAATCTTGCTCCGCCATAAAAAAACAGCAACTCTATGAGCTGCCGTTTCCTCTATCAAGTGTTTAGCAAATGTTGTCAAAATTTCCGCCTGATGATAGTATTTAAGTTAACAAATCAAAAATCCCTGTCACAGAAAGTCCGGCAAGACAATTTTTGTAAGACAGGGAAATCCGATAAGCTTCAATATGTTTAATTGTATTCTTATTGTACACGAGAAGACATATCTTGTAAAGATTGAAGCCTTCGATTTCTCTGTTAAGTTCGGACGAGCTGTGACAGGGATATGGGAGGTTTTTTTAATGTCTAATAGATTTAATATTTATGATGAATATAGAGACAAATTCTATCGTCTGCCTAAAGTGTTTTTCACCAACGATACATACAGCAACCTATCAAATGATGCCAAAATGGCCTGGGCCATTCTCCAAGATAGGCTAGAGCTATCAAGAAAGAATGGCTGGATTGATGATGTTGGCGATTACTACTTTATTTTCTCCAATAAAAGACTAGGTGAACTAATAAATTTAGGCAAAACAACGGTTGTAAAAGTTAAAAATGAATTAGTCGATGCAGGATTATTAGAACAAATACAGCGTGGCTTAAATAAAACTAATCTGCTTTATTTAAATAAACCAGAAGTTACTAAGGATGATGTTTACTACATAAATGAACAAGAAAAGACCTCTGAATCCAGTCGTGACAAGGAGGTTCAAAATCTGAACTCCCGGAAGTTCAAAAATCGAACTCCCAGAAGTTCAGAAAATGAACTTCAAGAAGTTCAAAAAATGAACGAGAATGATACTGACCTTAACGAAACTGAATTTAGTGATAGTGATGATGATGAGAATAAAAAAACGCGCGTAAGCATTCGTGAAGAACTCACCCAACTGACTGACACCAATCCGCATCTTAAATCGTTATTCGAACATCTGAAAAGCGAGATGCTAGACCCCTATATTGTTCAGGACATTTTGACGGAAATGCTCGATCAGCACATGCTAGATTATAGATTAATAGATGCCCGCAACCAGCTG
>NZ_JBHTGR010000017.1:0-67305 GCF_042666895.1 Lentibacillus kimchii | reverse complement strand
TTTTAGTTCAACTACCATTATACAAGATTTGGGGAGGTACTTCCTTTTTTACGTTTTTAAGTCCTTGCGCCGCAAGGGCTATGAATTATGAAATTCGCTCATATCTAAATTTTTATGGTAGTCTAATAATAAATCAAAATATCTTAATAATCCCACTAGGGGAGCTTTTTAAAAAGCTGAGATCAGAGTACTGACTCTGAGACCCTTTGAACTTGAGACGGTTAACGCCGGCGTAGGGAAGTGGCAAGGTGAACATTGCAAGTCTCTTAATGATTTGCGATATAAACGAAACCACTTTCCATGCTGGGAAGTGGTTTTTTGCGTTCGGCTGGTGTGTGAGAGGGGGCATTTATGTCAGAGCTTCATGTTATTTCCACAGGCAAACAATCACTAGAAGAATTGACGTCGATTATCAGGGACATTCACACCTATATTGACTGGCTTCATTTACGCGAAAAAACATGGACATCTGAACAGTTGAAGCAGGCGATTGATGACCTTGCTGAAGCCGGTATTCCGCGCAGCAAAGTGATCGTTAATACAGATGCAGACACTGCTTACGAGAAAATGACAGGGGGTGTGCAGCTGACTTACGAGAGTATGGACGCTGCCAATGCCCGACATCTTAATATACATTGGCGTATCGGGTGTTCCGTTCATTCGGTTCAGGAAGCTGTGAAAGCCGAGGCTAACGGTGCTGATTATGTACTGTATGGTCATGTTTTTGCGAGCGGGTCAAAACCGGGTATGGAACCACGAGGACTTGAAAATCTGCGGCATGCAGTCCGGAGCGCGTCAGTTCCAGTTATAGCAATTGGCGGGATAGCACCGGAAAATGTACACGATGTTCTTGACACGGGTGCTTCGGGCGTTGCTGTTCTGTCCGGTATTTTGCTGGCGGATAATCCCGTCGATGCTGTCCAGCGCTATAAAAAGGCTTTAACAGCTGGCTGATACCCTTAAGCTTGCTTAATCATTTAAAGGGGGGTGATAACATGCAGCTTAATATTAATGGCAACATGACTGATATGCCTGAGACAGTGAAGACAGTCTCGGATGTGAAACAGTATTTTCATATTAGCAGTACCGTCGTTATTGTGGAGTACAATGGTGATATTTTGAATAAGGATAGGCATGAAAAGCAAGAAGTTCGCAGTGGTGACAAAATTGAACTGGTCCAATTTGTAGGAGGTGGCTAAATGTTAACGATAGGTAATAAAACATTTAATTCCCGGTTATTTCTCGGGACGGGTAAATATCCCGACTTTGACACACAAAAACAGGCTGTTGATGTATCAGAAGCGGATATCCTGACTTTTTCGGTCAGGCGGATGAATATATTCGAACCGTCACAGCCGAATTTTCTGGAGAAACTAGATGTAGAGAAGTATAGCTTGCTGCCCAATACAGCAGGTGCTAAGACGGCTGAAGAAGCCGTCCGCACGGCTAAACTGGCTAACGCCTCAGGGTTGTGTGACATGATTAAAGTGGAAGTAATCGGTGATGACAAGACATTGCTCCCTGATCCGACGGAAACGTTAAAGGCAACAGAGGAACTGGTTCAAGAAGGCTACACGGTCCTGCCGTACACGTCTGACGATGTTGTGCTGGCACAGCGGCTTGAAGAAATAGGAGCTCATGCTGTTATGCCTGGTGCTTCGCCGATTGGATCCGGGCAAGGGATTCTGAATGAACTTAATCTGAGTTTGATAACGGAACTTTTAACGGTGCCGGTCATTGTAGATGCGGGAATCGGTTCTCCTAAAGATGTCGTCACAGCGATGGAACTTGGGGCAGATGGCGTTCTGTTAAATTCTGCTGTAGCGAAAGCGTCAAAACCCGTGAAAATGGCTGAGGCGATGAAACTTGCTGTCCAAGCAGGCCAATTGGGCTATGAAGCTGGACGCATCCCGAAAAAACGCTACGCTGCTGCCAGCAGTCCGGCAGAGGGGATGAGTGTCTGATGAATGAACGTTATTCTCGGCAGATTCTATTTCGGGGAATTGGCGAAGATGGCCAGCAAATGCTGCAGAATAAACACGTTCTTGTGATAGGCGCCGGCGCACTCGGAACGGGCAATTCGGAAATATTAGTCCGTTCCGGCGTTGGCAAGATTACCATTGTGGACCGTGATTATGTTGAATGGAGCAATCTGCAGCGCCAGCAGCTGTACACGGAACAGGATGCCGAACAGCAGATGCCTAAAGCCATTTCAGCTCAGAGACGGTTGCAGGCGATTAATCGTGACGTAACGATCGAAGCGCATATCGCGGATGTAACGCCGACTGAGATGGAGCAATTCGCACCAGATACTGACCTGATTATGGATGCAACAGATAATTTTGAAATCCGCATGATTATCAATGATGCTGCGCAGAAATATAGCGTTCCCTGGATTTATGGATCCATTGTAGCCAGTTACGGGATTAGTTATACCATTCTGCCGCAGAGCTCGCCTTGTTTAAATTGCTTGCTGCAGGGCATGCCAGTAGGCGGATTGACTTGTGACACAGGGGGTGTGATCAGTCCAGTCGTCCAAATGGTTGTTGCTTATCAAACGGCTGAAGCTCTTAAGATTTTGACAGAGAATTGGTCTGACTTGCGCCGTGAACTTATTTCATTTGATATTTGGTCCAATGATCATTCATCGGTCAATGTCGATAAACTTAAATTCGTTGATTGTCCCTCATGTAGCACAGAACCCATCTATCCATTTCTGAGTCAAAGCCAGACGAAGACGGAAGTGCTTTGCGGCCGGGACACTGTTCAAATTCGGCCGGCATCGAAAGAAACACGCAATCTGGAAGACATCGCTAAGCATCTGTCCAATCTCGGTGACGTTAACCAAAATTCGTTTTTATTGCAGTTTCGTACCGATCAGAACCGGATGATTATGTTCAAAGATGGACGCGTGCTCGTGCATGGAACAAACGATGCAACAGAGGCGAGGTCGCTTTATCATCAATATTTTGCCTGATCAGTATTTGAAAGGGAGCGGCTTCGCTGAAAAGGGGGGTGTCTTTGCAAGCCTTACAGTGGTTTGTTGATCTGGGAGCCAGTGTCATGCTACCCATTATTATATTTTTATTTGCTCTTTTATTAGGAACCAAACTGAAAAATGCGTTCTACGCAGGGATGACAGTCGGCATCGGATTTGTTGGCTTGAATCTGGTCATTGATTTATTGACGTCCAGTTTGGGACCGGCAGCTGAAGCGATGGTTAATCGTTTTAATTTTGATTTGCACACCATTGATATAGGCTGGCCGGCTACCTCAGCGATTTCCTATGGAACAGCGTTGGGAAGTCTTGCTATTCCGATAGCTCTTGGGATTAATTTTATCCTGCTGCTGTTTGGTTTGACGAAAACGCTGAATATTGATGTATGGAACTATTGGCATGTGGCGTTCACCGGCTCACTTGTTTACGCCATGACGAATGATTTTGCTCTAGGTTTGTTTACGATTGCGGTGCATGTGCTGGTTATTTTCCTGCTGGCCGATTTGCTGGCTCCGGAGATTGAAAATTATTTTGGCTATAAGCAGATCACGTTCCCCCATGCGGCCTCAGCTCCTTCGTATTTCCTGGCAAAGCCTCTTGATGCTGTGTTTGACAGAATCCCAGGTTTAAATAAGCTTGAAGCCAGTCCGGAAGCGATCCAGAAACGTTTCGGATTTTTAGGCGACTCGATGGTGCTCGGCACAGTACTTGGTTTGATTATCGGGCTGCTGGCTGGCTATAACGTAACGGATACGATGCAGCTGGCCGTCAAAACAGGAGCGGTATTAGTGCTGATGCCGAAAATGGTTTCGCTGTTAATGGAAGGACTCAATCCGATTTCCCAAGCCGCAAGCGATATGATTAAGCGGCGTTTTCCGGGCCGTGATTTATACATTGGTATGGATAGCGCCCTGACTGTCGGGCACCCGGCTGTTTTATCAGCTTCACTGCTTATGGTTCCGATCACACTGCTATTAGCTGTCGTCCTGCCTGGCAATACAGTTCTCCCATTTGGCGATTTGGCAACACTGCCATTTCTCATCTGTCTGATGGTACCGGTTTTCAGAGGGAACATCATCAGAACACTTCTGGCAGCGACGATCTATATAGGCGTGGGTTTATATATCGCAACTTGGATCACGCCATTATTGACTGATATGGCTATGGCGGCTGATTTTGATATGGAAGGCTATACACGTATTTCGTCCCTGGTAGATGGTGCTGTCTGGACGACAGGTATTTTTGCAGGGTTAGGGAAACTCTTGAACTGGTACGGCATTGGCCTCATTGGACTGTTTGCTTTTGGCGGTTTACTGTATGTGAATAAAATAAAAAAATAGGGGAGGGTGATTATGAAAAAGATGCTTATTATTTGTGGTACTGGTGTCGCAACATCAACTGTTGTTATGGAAAAACTAAAAGACTGGCTCAGTGGAAAAGACTTTGCAGATGACGTTGAGCTTCACCAGGGAAAAGTGAGTGATGTCAATCAAAATTGGGACCAGTATGATGCGCTAATTGCCACAACGATTGTTCCGAAACATATCCAATCAGAAGTTATTGATGGCGTGCCACTTCTGACTGGTATCGGATCAGACGATGTTTATGAAAAGATTAAAGAACGTTTGCAAATAGAAGCTGCTTAGCCAGTGTATTTACATTTTTCAGGGCGAAGTTTACGAAACGTCAGAGCTGCTTTGGCAGGGAGACCGGGTCATCAGGTGAGTATGATCGGATGCTTCTGTTGTTTATCGGATATCGTCTATAGAATAAGCTACCTGCATATAGCGGGGTTTGACGATTTCTGTATAATCCCAGACGCCATGACCGCCTATATAGAATGATATATGCGGGTATCTCCTTGCTATGTGATCTAAGTTTTCGAAGAGATGCTGATCGCTTTTAAATGGTATCGTTGTTGCGGCTGACAGTAACACGATCTTTGGCTGGATGTGCCTGATCAGCTGCTCGATGGCTGAGAATTTTGGTGATGCGCCAATCCGTGTTGTCCGCCACCCTCGTATTTCAAGCTGCAATAATAACATTTGCAAAGGGATTTCATGCGTTTCATTCGGCAGGCAAAATCCAAGGACATGAGGGCTCTGAGAACTGTTAGCAAAGTTGCGGCTGATCTGTGTTAAGAAATCTTTCACCACCAGACTGGAAACGGTCTCCTGGCTCTCGTCCCAGATGCCTTTTTGCCATAATTCGCCAACTTCTTTTAAAAAAGGCTGTACAGTGTTTTGCAAAAATAAATCAAGACCGTATTGATGATTGGCGCGTGTCAGTAATGTCATTAAGCCTTCTTCGTCATAAATCGCTCCGCGTCTAATTAATTTGCTGACGCAGGGGCTTTTTTCGGCTTGAGGCGTTTCATCCTGCTGCCTAGCTGTTTTGTGATCGACAGCCATGATTTTTAGGGCATCCTTCATTGATTTGCCTTGATCCCGCAGAGCTTTAACATATTGTAAAACCCGCAGATCCGCTTCGGTGTATACCCGGTAGCCATTGTCTAATCTTTTCGGGTGGATAATGGCATAGCGATTTTCCCATTTACGTATAAGCTGTTCAGAAAGGCCAGTGATGTCTGCGATATCCTTAATATAATAAGACTGGTCCTGAAAATCCTCCATAATTGATTGTCACCCTTTTAAGTATGTACAACTATATTACCATAACATTATACAAATGACATAGATAAAACAACTTTTCAGCAAAAATTAAGGTCAAACACTATACAATTTATAATTATACTGTATAATGTTAAGTAAAGCAAGAGACACCATATGCTGACAGAGGGGTTCTATAAATGCGTAAACAAGTTAATGTTATTGGAGCGGGTGTGGCTGGCCTGGCCAGTGCTATTCGCCTGCAGCACGCGGGTTATCAGGTCGACGTCTATGAAAAAGAAAGCATGCCTGGCGGGAAAATGCATCGGATCGAACAGGATGGCTATCAATTTGATTTGGGGCCGACGATTGTGATGATGCCTGAGTTGTACAGGAAAATTTTTAAATTGTGCGGTCGTGACCCGGATGACTATATTCCGATGGAAAAACTCGATCCAATGTACAGGGTTCATTTTCAGGATGGTACGCCGTCTATGGCTATTTCATCTGATTTAACAGATTTGATGGCAACGATTGAATCTATCAGTGAAGAAGACGCGGAAGGCTTTCTTGCATACTTGCAGGAAATCTATAAACGCTTCACGGTTGCCAAAAACTATTTTATACAGCGGCCATTTCGCCGTTCGAGAGATTTTTTTAATCCGTTTATGCTGAAGCAAGCCATGAAGCTGAAAACGCTGGACAACGCGGATCACTTTCTCAGTCGCTATATTCAGGATGAACGGCTGAAGCAGATGATTAGTTTTCAAACCCTCTACATAGGGGTGTCGCCGTATAACGGTCCCTCGCTCTATTCGATGATTCCGATGATCGAATTTCTCTACGGGGTTTGGTTTATTAAGGGCGGTATGCACACGATGGCCACGGCGATGGAACGACTGTTTCGTGAACTCGGCGGTGAGATTCATTACAACGCGCAAGTTGAGGAAATTTCGATTGAGAATGGCAGAGCAGATGGCATTTATGTCGATGGCCGCAAGGAAAGCGCCGACTTTGTGATGTGTAACGCTGATTTTCCTTTTGCGATGAAGCATCTTGTTCAGGACAGCAAGGCTAAAGGAAAATATACGGATAAAAAAATCGACCGCATGAAGTATTCCTGCTCCTGTTTTTTGCTGTATCTCGGTATGGACCGGAAATACGATGAGGTGGATCAGGTGCACCATTTTGTTTTTAACGACGATCTGGATAAAAATTTACATGATATTTTCGAGGGGAACAAGCTGGAATCTGCTTCATTCTATGTTTATATCGGATCGAAGGCAGATGCTTCGATGGCCCCGGAAGGAAAAGATGGTCTCTATATTTTAATGCCTGTGTCAGACTTATCGACCGCTAAGTATGCGTGGGATGAGGAGACCATTCAGGATTACCGCCGTTATATTCTGGAGTCGTTAAAGACCATTAAGGGCTTTGAAAATGTCGACGAGGAGATTGTGACGGAGACTTATATGACGCCAAAGGATTTTGAATCCAAATTCAATGCGTACAATGGTGCTGCTTTTGGCCTGCAGCCGACGCTGTCGCAGAGTAATCATCTGCGTCCGCAAAGTAAAGCGACGCATTGCGAGAATCTGTATTTTACAGGCAGCAGCACCCACCCGGGAGCTGGGGTTCCGATTGTCTTATTGTCAGCGCGGATTGCTGTACAGGAATTACTGTATGACGATCAAGGTCTTATGTTTGATTATGGATCCTAGGGGGATTGGCGATGAATACGAAACAAGTGGAATCGGACTTTTTATACTGTGAAGCGGTGATTAAACGGCAGTCGAAAAGTTTTTATAATGCTTTTCTTGAACTGCCCGAGGCTAAGGCAAATGCAGTCTATGCGATTTATGCTTTTTGCCGTAAAGCGGATGACTGTGTGGATGATAATGACACCGAGCATGACAGGCGTTTGGCTTTGCAGCGTTTGAGGTATGAGCTGGATTTATTCGCTGCTCATGAGGAGATTGATCATCCGCTTTGGCGTGCTCTCAGGTATGTTTTTGACCATTATGATATGCAGGTCCAGCCCTTCTATGATCAGTTGACCGGCCAGGCGATGGATATTGGTTTTACACCGCCGCAAACATTACCTGAACTGGAGCATTACAGTTATTATGTTGCGGGTTCGGTTGGCTTAATGCTGCTGCCTGTCCTTGCTTCAGGATCGGGTGATGGGGTGAGGCAGCCGGCGATCGATCTGGGTGTTGCGATGCAGCTGACCAATATTTTACGTGACGTTGGGGAAGATTTTTATGAAAAGGATCGTATTTATTTGCCGCAGCGGGAAATGCAGCGTTTTGCGTATACGCCGTATCAGTTGGAAACAGGTCTGATTAATCAAGCGTTTGTTCAATTGTGGGAACGTCTCGCGGCGCGTGCCGAACAGTTATATGACCGTTTTTTGCAGCAGATTAATCAGTTTGATGCCGATAGCCAGTTTCCTGTCTACCTGTCGGCTCAAATGTATCGCGGGATATTAGATGTGGTCAGGGAAAATGGTCACAACTGTTTATCACGGCGAAATTATGTGGATACGCAACAAATAGCGCAGATGACAGCGGGTATGAATAATTGTTCTTAAAACGAAAGGTGTTTTAACCATGAGATCGGACAAAAACGTAGTAGTAATCGGCGGCGGACTTGGCGGTTTATCAGCGGCTATATCGTTGGCCCAGCAGGGTTATAAAGTCGCGTTATATGAAAAAAACAGTCACCTTGGCGGGAAGTTAAACCGGTTGGAGCAGGATGGATTTGGATTTGATTTAGGCCCGTCCATCCTGACGATGCCACACATCTTTGAGCGGCTGTTTACAGAGAGCGGCAGAAGGATGAGCGATTACGTGCCGCTTGTCCGTTTGGAGCATCAATGGCGGTCGTTTTTCCCTGATGGTCATGTGATTGATCTCTATCAGCATTTACAGAAAATGAAAGAGCATAATCCATCGCTTAAGAAGCGTGATATCAGACAGTATCAAAAACTGTTAAATTACTCGAAAAAACTCTATGAAACAACGGAACAGGGTTATTTTAAGCAGGGGTTTGATCGTACCAAAGATGTGCTGCAATTTCATGGTGTGCTGCGTTCGATTAAGAATTTTGATTTGACGTCGACTATGTTTCAGGGGATTGATAAACGCATCAGCAATCCGCAATTTCGTGATATGCTCAGCTATTTTGTGAAGTATGTGGGCTCATCGCCCTATGATGCGCCGGCTATTCTGAACATGCTGATTTATATGCAGCATGCCCAGGGCGTCTGGTATGTGCTGGGCGGTATGCATCATTTGGCAGAAGGCCTTGTGAATCTGGCGGAAGAACTTGGTGTTGAGTGTCATACAGGTCAGCGAGTTTGCCAGCTGGAAAAGAAAAAAGGCACGATAACCGGAGCCTTGTTAGAAGACGGGACACGCCTGACAGCGGATTATTATGTCTCGAATATGGAAGTGATCCCGGCTTACGAACAATTACTGCAGGAAAAGAAGCCTGCGAAAAAGCTGAAGAAGACATTTGAACCATCCAGTTCAGGTCTTGTCCTGCATTTAGGTGTGAGCAAACGCTATCCGCAGTTGCATCATCATAACTTTTTCTTTTCAAAAAATATGAAAAAACAGATGAATAGTATCTTTCATCGCCATGAATTGCCGGATGATCCTGTTATTTATCTAGTGAATGTGACTAAAACGGATCCGGCTCAGGCCCCCGAAGGCTATGAAAACTTAAAGATTCTGCCGCATATCCCATATAAACAGACTAAACCATTCTCAGAACAGGACTATGCAGCCTTTGCCAACCGCGTGCTGATCAAGCTGGAAAAGATGGGTTTGACGGATTTGCGGCAAAACATTGTGACACAGGACATGTGGACACCTGAGGACATTGAACGGGTGTATCTTTCAGATCGGGGTTCGATTTATGGGACTCTGTCAGACCGCAAGCAAAATAGTGGTTTTAAACATCCTAAGCAAAGTGAGCGTTATGATAACTTGTATTTTGTTGGCGGAACGGTTAATCCCGGTGGCGGGATGCCTATGGTGACGTTAAGCGGTCAGCAAGTGAAGGATATGATTGTGAAACGGGACCAGAATCATGACGCGTCCTGACATCAGCCGTGTGCAGGCATTGCTGGATGACCGCTTGGCCGAAGACCGCCACCTCAGTCTGGCCAAACGTGAGCAGCTTCTTAAACGGCTGAAGCAAATGCTTATAGAACAAGAAGATGTCTTTCTGCAAAGCTTGCAGGCTGATCTGCATAAGTCAGCGGTTGAAGCCTATACATCAGAGCTGGCCGTTGTATTAAATGAAATCGATTATGTGCTGGCCCATTTAAAACGATGGTTAAAGCCCGATCGTTCTTACCATGTCAAACTAGGGTTTATTGAAAAAATTGAATCAGTTAGACAGCCCTATGGCACAGTGTTAGTTTTAAGTCCATGGAATTACCCATTGCAGCTGGCCTTAATGCCTGTTGTCAGTGCCTTAGCTGCGGGCAATGCGTGTGTGATTAAGCCGTCAGAACTGGCGCCGCAGACAAGTGCTGCCTTGACAGAGGCCATTGCTGATTATTTTTCCCCCAGTCAGGTGCTGGCTGTGACCGGTGATGCTAGTATGGCTCAGGCATTAATCGCGCTCCAGTTTGATTTAATTTTTTTCACCGGCGGTCAGACGACTGGCCAAAAGGTGTATCGCCAGGCGGCTGAGCAGTTGACCCCTGTTGTGTTGGAACTGGGCGGGAAGAACCCGTGTGTGATGGATGAGACAGGTTTCTCGGAGCAAGCGATTCAGGAGATTGTCTGGGGGAAATTCCTGAACGCGGGGCAGACATGTATTGCCCCGGATACACTATTTGTTCCTGAATCACTGTATGATCAAACGCTTGCGCTGCTGAAAAAAGTGATAATTGATTTTTACGGACATCAGGCTGGGTCCAGTCCCGACTATGGCCGCCTTATTCATACGCGTCATTTGGACCGGTTACGTGACTGCTTAACGGAAGGAACGATCTATTATGGCGGAGAAGTCGATCGTGATCAGTTACTGCTGACACCAACGATTTTAACGGACTTGCCGCGTGATGCCGCTGTGAGAAGTGAGGAGATTTTTGGCCCAATTTTACCTGTTATACCTTATACAGATTTAGAATCGCTGGTAAAAGGAACGGAACTCCAGAAAGACGGGCTTGTGGCGTATGTATTCAGCACAGATGACCGGACAATTCAATTAGCCCAGCAGGAAATGAAGTCGACCGTATCGGTTAATCAAGTGATTCATCACGCCGCTAATCCGCATGTTCCATTTGGAGGCATCGGCAGGAGCGGGTTCGGTGTCTCTCACGGTAAAGCGGGATTCGCTGAGTGCAGCTTTGAACAGACCTATTACCGGGCCTATCATTATAAGCATCTGTCACAAAAATACCCCGGAGCGCCGACGCAAAACTTAGGTTTGATTAAGCGATTCAGGAAATGGCTGTTTTAATGGTTTGAAGAGGGGGCGGGTTTGATGAACATGTTGTTTTTAACGGCACTTTTGTTTGTGCTGGCAGGTTTGACGGGCGGGACACTGATGTTGTGGTCGTTCCGGACACCTCAGCCTGGCAGCCAAACGGGGCAGCTGCCTTATCTGTCAATTATTGTTCCGGCGCGAAATGAAGCCAAGCGATTGCCTGATTTGCTCCAATCCCTGACAAACCAATCACTCCAGGCTTACGAAATACTGGTTATTGATGATGCATCAGATGATGATACGGCAGCTGTTGCTGAAGCCTATGGGGCAAAAGTCATTCAAAATAAAGGCGTCAGTCACATGGCTCCAGGGAAATCGGCTGCTTGTGCTTATGGTGCAGACTGCGCCCAGGGAGACTGGCTGATGTTTTTGGATGCGGATGTTCAATTGCTCGGTCAGCATAGTCTGCTTCATATAGTGACGGCATATCAGAAACAGAATGAGCAGGGGCTGTTATCGATCCAGCCCTATCATCATATCACTAAGCTGTATGAGAATCTATCGGCTGTTTTTAATATTATCGTTCTGACAGGGGTTAATGTCTTTACATTCTGGCAGGACAGATTTAAAACGGCCGGTTCGTTTGGTCCCTGTATTTTATGTGATAAGACCAGCTATCAATTAACAGGCGGGCACGAAGCTGCGGCCGAATCGATTATGGATGACTATGCTTTGAGTGATGTCTTTAGGTATCATCAGCTGCCGGTGCGCAATTATGCCGGTAAAGGGATGATTGCCTTTCGCATGTATCCGGAGGGTATGAAACAGCTCGTCGAAGGATGGACCAAAAATCTTGCTGTCGCTTCGCAATCAACGCATTGGATCGTCATGGTGCTGATTAGCCTGTGGATGAGCGGCGCCTTTTTGGCCACTGCTTTTCCTATCGTTGCTTTGGCCGCTGGAGCCCCGGTATGGGCCGGCATAAGCGCTGTATGTTACCTGTTGTACGCAGCTCATGTCTTATGTTTAGCAAGGCGTGCGGGCGATTTTAACTGGTGGATATGTTTGTTCTTTCCCGCTTTGTTTTTATTTTTCACTGTTCTGTTTGTTTATTCATTTTATCGTACGCATGTTTTACGGACTGTCACGTGGAAAGGACGCAGAATCAAACTGTGAGAAAGGAGCGGCATCTGATATGACAGTCGCGACTGCTCTCTGGATAGTGGTTTCGGATATTATAGCCTGGGGCATTTGTCACTATGCCATATCGTATCTCTGCCTGAAGATGCCCGTTTCTTTTTTTGAGAAGGATGGGCGCTGGTTTCGCATTGCGTCATGGGAAAGGGATGGGGCGCTCTGGAATCAATTAGTTTCAGTCAAAAGGTGGAAGGACTTGCTGATTGAAGGGTCTTCCATTGTGAAACAAAGTTATAATAAACGGTACTTGCATGGCACAACCAGGGATGCACTGACGCGGTTTGCTGCGGAAACCAAGCGTGCCGAGCTGACACACTGGCTGCTGATTGTGCCTGCGCCTGTCTTTTTCCTCTGGAATCCTGTCTGGGCCGGCTGGGTGATGATCGGCTACGCTCTTCTCGCAAATGTCCCATTTATTCTGATCCAGCGTTATAACCGCGCACGTATTAAGGTGATTTTAGCGCGTTGATCTGGTCATACGCTAAGCAGCATGAGTAAGGACGCTGGAACCAGGACCTAAAAGTGTCATAAAATTAAAAGGCTGTCGAGATTTACCGGCAGCCTTGAAGCATTTCGTATGATTAGATTTTACCGGCTGTAAAGCCTCCGTCAACTGGCAATACGACGCCATTAACTTGTGGTGCTATATCCGAACATAAGAACAGTGCGGCGTTCGCTTGATCTTGAGGATCTGCCATGTCACCTGAAGGGATCGATTCCAGGATCGCTTCATATTGCTCCGGCGCACTATCAGCCCAGCCTTTCAAGGCAGGTGTCAGCGTTGATCCCGGTGCAAAGGCATTCACGCGAACACCTTGCCTACCATATTCCAGGGC
This sequence comes from Lentibacillus kimchii, assembly GCF_042666895.1. GTDB lineage: Bacteria > Bacillota > Bacilli > Bacillales > Amphibacillaceae > Lentibacillus > Lentibacillus kimchii. The sequence goes on along the minus strand of NZ_JBHTGR010000017.1, from coordinate 54,214 downwards.
GACAGATTTTGTCAGGCCGACCACACCAAATTTCGCTGCGGAATAGGGTGTCATATTCATAACGCCCTCGACTCCGGCGCTCGATGCCGTATTAACAATAGCGCCACCGCCCGTCTTCACCATCGCGTTCACTTCATGTTTCATGCCATAAAAGGCGCCATATAAGGTAACCTTAACCGTTTTCTCCCAGTTATCTGAATCGGTATCACCAATTTTATTCTGCGAGAAACTGAATCCAGCGTTGTTATGAGCGAAATCCAAGGTACCAAATGCTGAAACAGTCTCATCAACCAGTGCTTTCACCTGATCTTCATCGGTCACATCACATTTGAAGAAAACTGCTTCTCCGCCATTTTCCTTAATTAATCTGACAGTTTCCTGACCGGTATCTTTACTTAAATCGGAAACCATGACTTTAGCGCCTGCGTTTGCAAAAGCCAGGGCGCTCTCTCGCCCAATACCAGACCCCGCTGCGGTTACTAAACCAGCCTTGCCAGCCATGTTGATCGCCATTTAAAAAAGCCCCCTTTAGTATAAGTATATATAGGTTGATAGACTGTTATGATAATGGCGGTGCGAAAAAATCATGATAGGATACATGTTTTAAGCAGATACGGCCAGGACAGCTGATCACAGACGGTGAACTTTTATAATTGCTGGTGAACAGTCTAAGTTTCCGGTTTATCTTGCACGGTGATAGGGAAGATTAATGTATAGGAAGATTAAACAACCCATGTCAGGGAGGAGACGTTATTATGAGTGAAGTTATTTTTACGTCAAGCGCTACAGCCCAAAACGGCCGGGATGGTCACGTTAAGTCAAGTGATGGTCTGATCGATCTGGATTTAGTCAATCCGGCCACTAATAAGGAAGATAAGGGCTCTAATCCTGAGCAATTATTTGCAGCAGCCTACTCTGCCTGCTTTGATGGTGCCTTAAATCTTGTCGCGTCACAGCAAAAGAAAAAGATTGAATCTGAAACGACTGCAGACGTAAGCTTTTGCAAAGATCCGAGTGATGACGGCTTTAAAATTGCAGCGACTATTCATGTCAAAATGAAAGGCGCTGATTCTGAAGAAGAAGCACAGCAGCTGGTCAAAGATGCGCACCAGGCGTGCCCGTATTCCAAAGCAACCAGAGGCAATATTGACGTGACGCTGGAGACAGAAAAAGTGGACTAACGAAAATGATACTTAAATGAGGGACAAGGCCGTAGTGGCTTTGTCCCTTTTTTGTGATTCGCGGGATCTGTAAAAATGACGCAACGATTAAGTGCCAAATATAGAGTTATTACATACTGCATATCTCCATTTTACGGTTCGCTCCAAGTAGTCTATAATAGGTTGTTCAAGAAGAAACAGAGATAGGAAGATGCTTATGTCCAAGCAAAAAAACCGTAACGATAAAAAGCCCGCTCAATCAAACCATCAATCTGGCAAACCAAATAAAAAGCAGGGCCCGGCAAAAGGAAAACCCAAAGGCGGCAATCCAAAAAACAGCTCCCCAAATGCACGCCAGGGCGGCCCGAAAGCCACAACGGCGAAAGTAACGTGCTCGCGTCTGACCAATGAAGGGAAAGGACTTGTCGAATGGGAAGGCAAGCAGCTGGAGGTCGCGCACCTGCTGCCTGGTGAGACAGCTGAGGTTCGTGTCTCCAAAAAGGGAAGGTTTGGTGATGCGGAGCTGAAGCGGGTGCTCCATCAGTCTGAAGACCGTGTCGAGCCGCCCTGTCCGTATTATGAGCAATGCGGGGGATGTCAGCTGCAGCATATGAGCAACCAGGCGCAAGGGCAGTTTAAGCAAAATACGGTCGATGCGCTCATGAAACCGTTCGGCAAGCCGGAACCTATTTTGACGATGGACCATCCGTATGACTACCGGAACAAAAGTCAAATGGCTATTGGCCGGAATAAAGATCGGCAGGTGATTGGCGGGCTGTATGCGCAGAATACGCATCAGATCATCCCTATGGATCGGTGCCTGATTCATGATCCGAAGGCAGACGAAATCGTGCAGACCATTAAAGGCATGATGAAGTCGTTTAAAATGCAGCCGTACAACGAAGATACCGGTCAGGGCTTTTTAAGGCATGTGCTGATAAAGGTCGGCCAGACGAGCGGTGAGATCATGGTCGTTCTGGTAGCGGCCTCACCTATCTTCAAAGGCAAGAATAACTTTATAACAGCCTTGCGCAAAGCCCATCCTGAAATCACGACGCTCCTGCTGAATATCAATAAGCGGAACACCAGCGCGGTTTTGGGTGATCAGGAAAAAGTGCTTTTCGGCAAGGGGACGATTACCGATACGCTTGGCGGCATGACGTTCGAAATATCCGCGAAGTCGTTCTATCAGATTAATCCGGCCCAGACGGAAAAATTGTATACGAAGGCGATTGAAATGGCCAATCTGACGGGCAAGGAAACGGTGGTGGATGCGTACTCCGGCATTGGCACCATCAGTCTGATTGCCAGTCAGAAAGCTGGCAGCGTGATGGGTGTGGAATTAAATCAAGATGCGGTGCGTGACGCTATTCGCAATTCCAAACGCAATGGTGTGAAAAATGCCCGGTTCTATCAGGGCGACGCCGGCGAATTCATGGTGCAAATGGCTTCGCGCGGTGAAAAGGCTGATGTTGTGCTGATGGATCCGCCCCGGAGCGGGAGTGACGAAGCATTCCTGTCCAGCATCGCCAAACTGAAGCCCAAGCGGGTGGTATATGTATCCTGTAATCCTGAAACGCAGGCGCGCGACTTAAAGTATTTAACGAAGCACGGCTATGCAGTTGAAGCGATTCAGCCTGTCGATATGTTCCCGCAAACCTATCATGTCGAAGCTGTGGCGAAACTGGTACGAAAAGAGAAGGCAGGTAAGCGATAACGCATTGCCTGCATAATAGGTAAGGCAATCCTGGGCTGCCATCATGGCGGCCCTTTTTTTATTTCATATTTATCAGAGTATTCACATATATGATGATGTTAATAGATCCTTTCTTCTATAAGTACATGAGGTCTATGCACTTTAACCATTGCTTTCTCCGCGTTTTGTCTGGGTCTGTTCTTAGTCACAAGCGGAAACATTTAAGGGGGGGAGCAGCGCTAGCAATTAGCATGCGCCTAAGGCATGCTTTGAAAAAGGACTGCAGCGTTTCTACAACGTTTATGGAAAGGATGGCGTTCATGAGTAAAATACTCATTGCTCTTGGGGGAAACGCTCTTGGCGATACCCCCGAGGAGCAAATGCAATTAGTACAGGAATCCGCTAAACCAATTGTGGATTTAATTGAAGAAGGGCACGACGTTATTATTTCCCATGGCAATGGCCCGCAAGTTGGCGCTATTAATTTAGCCTTTGAAAACGGCTCTCAGGAATATTCAGGGGTGCCGAGCATGCCCTTTGCTGAATGCGGCGCCATGAGTCAGGGCTATATAGGCTATCACCTGCAGAATGCCATCCGTGAAGAACTGCTGAATCGCGGAATTGATAAATCGGTGGCAACCATTGTGAGCCAAGTGGCGGTTGATAAGGATGATCAGGCATTTGAGAATCCAACCAAGCCAATCGGATCATTTTATTCAAAAGATGAAGCGAAAAGGTTAATGGAAGAAACAGGTGACACGTATATAGAAGATGCCGGCCGAGGGTATCGCCGGGTCATTCCGTCCCCTTCGCCGATAAAAGTGGTTGAAAAAGATATTATTAACGACCTGGTCAACACGGGCCGTATTGTGATCGCAGCCGGCGGTGGCGGCATCCCCGTCGTCGAAGAAGAGAGTCATACCCTGACAGGCGTTGATGCGGTGATTGATAAGGATTCCGCCAGCAGGTGCCTGGCTGATGAACTCGATGCAGACTTTTTATTCATTCTGACCGCAGTCGAAAAAATCGCGATCAATTATGGAGAACCTGACCAGCAGGATCTGGACGAATTGACTGGTGCAGAGGCAGAACAACTAATTCAAGAAGACCAGTTTGCCCCGGGCAGCATGCTTCCTAAAGTTCAGGCCGCTATACAATTTGTCAGCGCTAAAGAAGGACGAAGATCAATTATTACATCGCTGGAAAAGGCTAAGGATGCTATCCAGGGTGAAACCGGAACAACGATTGTAAAAACTTCAGAAAAGGAGTGATCCTCATGACTGACAAGGACGACAGTGAATGTGGGAGAACAATTAACATGGCATTTATTCAAGGAACACCGCAATGTCTACCATCGTAATATCCTGAGCTCCAAAGACGCGGATGCCTTAGGCGTTAATGTCAGTACTGTCATGCGGGAATACCTCGAGACAGGTGGAGCCGTCCTGCCGCATTATCATGATGTAGCGGAAGTTATTCATATTATTAAAGGCAAGGTGAAACGCCTGCAGAATGGCGAATGGCTGACTTATCAGGATGGTGATACGTTCATTGTTCCTGAAGGCGTTGTGCATTCCGTTTTCAACGCTGATACGGAACCCACAGAACAGGTAAGTATATTTCTGCCTGTATCTGACGGAGACGTTAAAAACAGTGATATGAAATCATTCATGGTCGACGAGGGAAACGTGTAAAGGTATTAAACGAGCAAACAGGGCTAAGACTGACTGTACCTGGCAAAATGGTTTCGATCTTCTTCAGAATATGAGGATCGGAACCATATTTTAGTGTGATCAACGGACGCATTTATTAGGGGAGTGGCGATCTTGGGGAGATTGCACAGATTGCTCCGCAAAGTCACTGTTTCGAATATGAGCTAAAAGCACTTCATAACCCCCAAAGCATTTGTATAGGCAATTATTACCACTATAACGTATTTTTAATAATTTTAAAATAACATTTGTAAAGCCAGTTTTGAATGGAAGGTAAGATCCCGTGCACAATAAATGCTGAGCATACAACAACATTGTGAGGTGTTCATATTGGTTAAAGACAATAAAGATTTTGATGTTAAGACCATTTTTAAAGGTCGGCCGCATGAACGGCAGCAATTCAGTATATTACTGGATGGCAAAGAATATAGGGGCCATTACACGGACAACGAGATTCAATGGATGCATCCGCACCCCATTCAGGATGTTGATCAAGATCAGGTGGATTGGCTTGAAAAGGAGCTTCACCAATTGCTGGAGGGCGACAAAAAACTGCAGCATGCAGATGATGTGGAAATTGAATCTGTTATGAAAGGCCCAGCACATGTTTCCCATTATTTTAAACTAAATATTGGAGGCGAAATATTCAGAGGCATGATTTTCAATGGAGTTTTGCATTGGTACCGGCCGGATCCCTTAGATAAATTAAGTGAGGAAGAATTTGAAGAGCTTAAACAGAACTTGCGTGATCAAGCAGAAGGACAGAAGGAATAGGCCAAGGAGTCATATCTATTTGCGCAAACACCTTCATTAAATGTTATGGAGGTGAATTTATAGCTTTCATTAAATACCAGGATAAAGACGTTGACTTAATGGCCAGAATGATGCGTGCGGAAGCCGTCGGAGAACCTACGGGATGCTGAGAGACGATTAGCGAGAAAAAATCTGAAGTATTGGCGGCGCCAACCGGCAAAATATTCACTGTGGTACTTCAACCCCCTATGGTGATTGTCCGCAAACATGGTACGGCCAGCCGTTTGCCGGACCAGGTATCTATCGAAAGGATGTTTTTGTGGAAGGATGGCACTTTTACAATAACGTCCTATTCCTGGCTGCTTGTAGTGTGAGTCTCGATCGAAATTGTAGTGTCGCCGATCGATTTTGTGTGAGTCTCGATCGAAATTGTGGTGCAGTCGATCGATGCCCCTTTTATGCGCGATATGGTATGCTGGCAGATGGTATTTCAGATGGATGAAACAACGTTGAAAGGGGAATGCGCATCATGCCGGTTTTCCAGAAGCGGATTTTTTTAGGATTCTGTATGGTTGTGGCAGCTGTACTATTTCTTGTGATTGGTTTATCGTATAAACAGCCTTGGCTGCTGGCTTTCGATGAGCAGATGCAGTCTTATTTATACAATTTTCTTGGTTCATCAGGAGAAGCTATTTTCGTTGTTATAACTTATATGGGCTCGGCTTATGTCAGCTATCCGATGCTGGTGATTCTCGCATGTGTGCTGCTCGTTCAGAAACGTTATTGGCTGACGCTTTTGTTCGTTTTGAATCTTTTGGGTGTGCGGCTCTGCAACTGGTTGCTGAAAGCTGTCTTTGAACGGCCGCGTCCGGAGATAACGCATCTTGTTCAGGTGAGTTCAGACAGTTTTCCGAGTGGACATGCCATGAATTCAATCGCTTTTTTTGGTTTTCTAGCCTTTTTGCTGTTCCGTGCTATGAAAAGCATGTCGAAGCCGTCTGGATGGGTCTGGATGAGCGCTGTTGGTTTAATCGGATTGATTGGCTTTAGCCGCGTCTATCTGGGCGTTCATTACTTATCTGATGTTCTGGGCGGATTACTGGCCGGAGGAGCGTGGCTGTTTTTCAGCATTTTTCTTTATACATATCTTCCGGAACACGATCGTTTCATTAAGCCGGTGCGGAAGGCGGCGCATGATTCGCAGTACTAACGCAGAAGATGGTGGTCTCAGTGCACGTTATGAGGTACAAGGGAGTGCATGTGAGGTCCTTGACAAGATTCATTGCTAGCTATTATACTGTGTTTACATGTTTTTGTAAAGTTACTAAAAAATTAAAAATTAATGTTATGGGGGTATAGCCAAATGGATAGGCCAAGGTTGTGCAAGACCTTATATTCTGGTTCGAATCCAGATACCCCCTTTTCAAAAATTCGTGTTAAAGAAGAGGAAATGTTATGAACGCCAATAAAGTTCAAGAACAGCTGAATCAGATTAAAAAAAGAATTGATGCATCTTGCCGGTCTGCGAACAGAAATCCTGACGACATCACGCTTTTATTGGCAACGAAAACCGTCAGTGCTGAAACTATTAAGCCTGCGCTTGATGCCGGTGAGACACTGCTTGGCGAAAATAAAGCCCAGGAGCTGCAGGAAAAATATCCTCTTATTGAAGATAATCGAGCCCAGTGGCATTTTATTGGGCATCTGCAGACGAATAAAATCAATAATGTCCTGCCATATGTCACATGTATTCAGTCCGTTGACCGTCTGAAACTGGCTCAAAAGCTGCACAATCGGCTTCTTAAAGATAATCGCACACTGGATATTCTTGTACAGGTAAACACGTCTTATGAAGAAAGCAAATTCGGTGCCGCGCCGGAGCATGTGCTCACGTTAATTGAACAGCTGTCTGAATTCAGTACACTCCATATTAAAGGGCTGATGACGATCGGCAAGCTGTCGGCCAATTCCGAGGAGACGCGCGAAAGTTTTCGCCTGCTGAAGTCACTTCAGGAACAGGTCAAAGCCCAGGATTATCCGGGCGTTGATATGGGCGTCCTCTCAATGGGCATGTCCGGTGATCTGGAGGCAGCGATTGAAGAAGGGGCAACCATGATTCGCGTCGGAACTGCCATCTTCGGTGACCGCGAATACCCCGACAGCTACTACTGGAACGAACAGCTTTCCGATACAGACGATTAAGACAGCAAATGCCAGGGAGGCGCCACACCCACCCTGGCATTTTTGTGCGGCAGGCGTGGCAGTGAACGGGTGCGCTCGAAAAAGTGCTCGATCTGCCAGCAGTAAAAGGAGGTCATCACACGAGTGCAACTGGTAACGCACGCCTTGTAACGCGACGAGCACGAGGAGGCTCACCAGCCGCGAGCGGAAAGCGGCGTCTTTTTCCGAAGCAGGCTTATGATTCTTGTCTTTTGTCCCAGCCTCTTGCTTTTAATAGTCCCCACCTCTTTAGACTGGATCGCCAAAGTTAATCAAACGTTTGTTTAAGAATCTCATTAAAACTATTCAAGTTGTTGAAACAGACTGAGCGCGCTAAAAGGGTGATAAAGTCAATGAAGACTTCTGTACATACCATTATTGTTATTTTATCTGTTTGTTCCATAGTTCTTTTAATAGCTGCGTTTATATTTTTAAGCTCGATAGGACCGTTGGAGCAAAATAAAACGGCAAATACAGTAGTGACTGACATATTGTCTAAAGATCCAAAGGCACAACGAGATAATGTTGATACAGCTCCGTTGGCTGCTGATATATTGTCTTATCTTAACCAATATGCGCACTATCCATTAATTCTTATCGGGTTTTCAGTCGTGTTGAATGGAATAAGTCTAGCCTTGTTAAGATCCCAAAAGCATTTATCGGGTATCTTTTTAATTTGTGCCGCCGTGGCATCATTTTTTACGCTGATACCGGCTGTTTTACAAGCAGTATCTGGAATTTATCTCATTAAACGGAGTAAATTTAACGTTCATGCTGCCGACCAATAATACTTTCTGTGAAAATATGTGCAGTTTTCAAATTGTGGATTCAATGAAAAACATCCTTAATGGACCTTTTAATTCCTGATTTCACAAAATAAATAGCAACTAAAAACACAGGATTAATTTCTGTGTTTTTTAACGTGAGTTTGAACATCATACTGCTGATTAATCATTTAACCATTATGAATTGTGTATGTACCTGGCACCTGAATAGATGTCCACGCCAGAGGCACAATAGGCGTGTGCTTTAAAAAGTGTCACCTATACAATGAAATGGATTAGGAGGATGCCAATGGGTATTTTAGATGGAAATCCCGCAGATGAGCCGATGCATTATGGTGAGGTGTTTGGTGTCTGGACAGCGGTAATGGGCGGAAAAGGGCTGATTGCCGAGTATCAGACGCTGGTCAACCATGCAGGTGACGAGGACCTGACTAAATTACTTGAGGATACCATTCAGCAAGGTCAGCAGGAAGTTAAAGAAATGGAAGAACTTCTCAAAAAGAATGGCGTGGGTCTGCCGCCGACGCCACCGGAACGGCCCAAGGCGCACGTGGAAGATATACCAGCAGGCGCACGCTTTATGGACCAGGAGATTGCCGCATCTGTCGCTGGGCAAATTGCAGCAGGTCTTGTTTCGTGCAGTGAAATGATGGGCACGTCCACCCGGGAAGATATTGCCAGGATGTTTGGCCAGTTTCATACCCAAAAGGCAACACTGGGCGAAAAGTATTTAAAACTGACCAAAGACAAAGGATGGTTAGTTTCACCGCCATTACACCATGATAATTAAAAAGGCTCAGTCCTGAATTAAACAATCCGCATGAAATCAAGGTTTCACATCTGATTTCATGCGGATTTTACGTTCTTATCTGCTGTTCCACTTCATACATGCCAGGTACATACACAATTCAGAATTGTGTATGTACCTGGCACCCCACCCGCACCCTATTGACATAGCGTTTTTCATCATATATACTTTACAAAACTTTAATTAAATAAAGTGATAAAGTAATAAAGTCGAATTGGATACAACTAAAGGGGGGGTGCTGGTGTGGAGTCGTATTTGTTTGATCGTTCACAGGATACGGGATCGGCTGAATTTCAATCCGGCCAGGCGTTAATCAAGACGCTGAAACATCGCTTTCAGACATATGGGTTTCGTCAGGTGCGGACGTCCACATTTGAACAGTACGATTTATATGATTTGGTCAGTGGAACCGTCAAGCGGGAAAATATGATTAAAGCGATTGATCAGTCAGGCAAAGTGATGGTGATGCGGCCTGATGTGACCATCCCCATCACCCGTATGATGGCTTCGTCGACGACACGGGAAGCGCGTTTATTTTATGTGTCGCATATTTTCCGGCAGTACCCGGAGGCCTCTGAGCTGGAAGAACGTCTGCAGGCAGGCGTGGAGCGTTTTGGCAGCGACCGGCCGGAGACAGATGCCGAGGTGATCACGCTGGCAGCTCATGGCCTGCAGGATCTCGGATTTGAACGTTTTAAAATTGAAATGGGGCATGCTGGGTTCTTTAAAGCTGTGATGCGTCAGCTCGATTTAGCTCCTGCTGAACGGGAGCAGCTGCAGATGCTGGTGCAATCGAAAAATCTCGCTGATATTAAACGGTTTCTCGCGGACGTCAATGTTCCGGATGATCTGGCAGCTATTCTGCAGACCATTCCATTATTATACGGCGACCCGGAGGATGTGCTTAAACGTGCCGAGGAGCTTGCCCTAACGCCTGATATGAAGGCGGAACTGGCTGATTTGCATGCGCTGAACAAGCTGTTGCAGGCCTATGACGCGGCGGATGCGGTTGTATTTGACCTCGGGCTGATCAACAACATGGACTATTATTCGGGCGTGATTTTTCAGGGAGTTGTAGCGGATTACGGCAAACCGGTGGTGATGGGCGGCCGTTATGACCGGCTGGCTGATCAGTTTGGAGCGGTGCTTCCGGCGATTGGCTTTGCCTATGAGACCAGCTATCTAGCAGATGCGCTGCGACAGGAAAACCGCCTTGTCAGCACAGCGCCATCTGTTGATATAACGCTGTTTTATGAACCTCAGGAACAGATCAATGCTTTAAGAACGGCTAATGATTTGCGTGAAGCTGGTTATGCCGTGGTGACCTATCCGCGGGGGGATTCCGGACACACCGCCGAAGACAGCAGCTGCACGGCTTGTTTCTCACCCGACGGCAACTGGTTTGATGACCAACAGACAGAACAGGCGTTTACCGACGGACAGGAATTGCAATCGCTGCTGCATGAAGCGATAGGAGGTGCGTGAATGGCGGTCATTACACTTGCCCTGGCAAAAGGGCGGACGGCAGACAGTGTCCTTGAACTGCTGGAGCAGGCGGGTTATCGTTTCCCGGATTTTCATCCGCAAAGCCGGAAGCTTATTTTCAGCGACGACCAGCGTCAGCTCCGGCTGATATTGGTAAAACCGCTCGATGTGCCCGCGTATGTGGAAAAGGGAGCGGCTGATGCCGGAGTCACTGGCAAAGACAATATTATGGAGCGCGCGGCCGATGTTTATGATCTTCTTGATCTAGCGCTTGGCCAGTGTCAATTTATCCTGGCAGGCAAGCAGCATCTGCCATCTGATCCAGCACAAAAAATCATGGTGGCGTCGAAATACCCGGTCGTTGCGCGGACTTACTTTGACAGGCGCGGTATACCTGCTGAGGTGATTAAGCTGAACGGTTCGGTCGAGCTGGCGCCGTTAATCGGTCTCGCTGATGTGATTGTCGATATTATGGAAACAGGCACCACATTGCAGGAGAATGGTTTGCTGGTACTCGATAAACTGGGCGACATCAGTACGCGGCTGATTGTGAACAAAGCGAGCTTTACCACGAAGTCACGCGACATCCATACGTTCATTAATCAGCTCAAAACAGGAATGGAGTGATCATCATGGAAATCATGACACAGGAGCAATTTGCTGAACGGCAGGGGCGCCGGCAACCATCCGGCGGGCACCAGCAGCTGGATGAAGCGGTGCAGGCAATCATCCGTCAGGTGCAACAGGATGGCGACAGGGCGCTATTTGACCTGACGGCGCAGTTTGACGGTGTGCAGCTGGCGGATCTTGCTGTTTCGCGTCCTGAAATAAATGCGGCACGGGAAAATGTGACGGATGCTTTTATGGATGCTCTTGCAGAAGCCCGTGATAATATCACAGCGTTTCATGAGGCCCAGCAAGAGGCCTCCTGGTTTCTGGAACAGACGAATGCGAAACAGCTCGGCCAGAAAGTAACGCCGATTGAAAAAGTCGGCTTGTATATCCCAGGGGGAACAGCTGCGTATCCGTCGACCGTCTTGATGAATGCGATTCCTGCCCGGATTGCCGGCGTGAAGCAGATCATCATGACCACACCACCCGGTCCGGATGGCCGGATTTCCGATGAAGTCCTTGCAGCAGCTGATCTGGCGGGGGTGACAGCCATTTATAAGCTGGGAGGAGCGCAGGCAATCGCGGCGCTTGCTTATGGAACAGAAAGCATTGACCGCGTCTCTAAGATTACCGGCCCTGGAAATGCCTATGTGGCGCGTGCCAAGAAGTGGGTGTACGGTGATGTGGCGATTGATATGATCGCCGGTCCCAGTGAGATTTGTATCGTGGCGGATGACACAGCACCACCGTCGTTTGCAGCGGCTGACCTTTTGTCACAGGCAGAACATGATACGGATGCAGCAGCGATTTGTATCACAAACTCTTCCTCGGAAGCGAAGGCCATTCAAGCAGAAATTGAAAAACAGATAGACCAATTGGAGCGCAAAGCCATTATTGATCAAGCGTTTGATCAACACGGGGCGATTGTTGTTGTGAACCGTCTCGATGAGGCTTTTGACATCGTAAATGATCTGGCGCCGGAGCATTTGCAGCTGATGCTGGCTGATGCCGGGGCGTATGTCGATCGCGTGCAGAACGCGGGAGCTATTTTTCTCGGTCATTATTCACCGGAACCGCTGGGTGATTATTTTGCCGGGCCCAATCATACACTTCCGACATCAGGAACAGCCAAATTTGCCTCACCGCTCGGCGTGTATGATTTTATAAAAAGAACCAGCATTATCGAATACAGTGCCAGCGCGCTCGAACAGGCGGCTGACCAGATTGACCGATTGGCCCGGTCGGAGCAGCTGACAGCACATGCGAATTCAGTGCAGATAAGAAAGGAGGCTAATCATGCGGCAAAGCGTTCTCAGTCGTGAAACGTCCGAAACAGCGATTCGTCTGGACTGGCATCTGGACGGTGAAGGCAACGCGTCAATCCAGTCCGGTGTCGGGTTTTTGGATCATATGCTGACGCTGGCGGCGAAACATGGTTTATTTGATCTGTCGCTCACCTGTGCTGGTGACTTAGAGGTGGATCAGCATCATACGGTCGAAGATAGCGCAATTTTGCTGGGGCAGGCTTTTCGTGAGGCTCTGGGCGATAAAGCCGGCATCACCCGGTATGCGACGGTGACAACACCGATGGATGAGGCGCTTGCAACCGTGTCGCTGGATATCAGTGGCCGGAGTTATCTCGTGTATCATGTGGAGGGATTAAAGGATAAAGCGGGGCAGTTTGATACCGAACTAGTGAAGGAATTTTTCCTCGCCTTTGCCCGCCATGCTGGGGTGACACTGCACATTAATCTTGCCTATGGTGAGAACACCCACCATATGATTGAAGCCATTTTCAAAGGATTCGGCCGGGCGCTTGATGAAGCAAGCCGCATCAGTGGGCGTATGACAGGTATTCCCAGCACGAAAGGCATGCTGTAGCAGATAAAAAGGGGTGAGTCTATGATTCTATTGCCAGCGATTGATATCCGGGATGGCAAGTGTGTCCGTCTGATTCAGGGTGATTATGCCCGGGAGCATGTTTACAGTGACTCACCGGCAGCGATGGCAGAAAAATGGGAGAGCGCTCAGGCGCCGTATCTGCACATTGTGGATCTGGACGGCGCCAAAGCTGGCCAAGCCGTAAATAAGGAGCTGATCGCGCAAATTGCCGCGAAGGTCTCGATCCCGCTGCAGGTCGGCGGCGGCATCCGGTCATTCGAGCAGCTGGAAGCTTATCTAAACGCCGGGGTGGATCGCGTGATTCTCGGGACGGCTGCTCTTGCAGATCGCCAATTTCTGGCTAAGGCTTTGCACGTCTATGGTGATCGCATTGCTGTCTCGGTCGATGCTAAGGATGGATTGATTGCAACAGACGGCTGGACGGCGACAAGTCGTGTGCGGGCGCTTGACTTTATCCAGGAATTGGCGGCAAGCGGTGTTAAGACCGTGATTTATACAGATATTTCCAAAGATGGGATGCTGCAGGGACCGAATATAGCGGAGCTTGAGGCCATTCAGCATGCGTCAGCGATTAACGTGATTGCCTCAGGTGGCATTACGAGCGAAGAAGACGTGAGACGATTGCGTGACATGAATATGTACGGCGCCATTGTCGGAAAAGCTTTATACGATGGCACCACGACACTGAAACAACTTTTGGAGGTGTGTTAAACATGACGGCTAAACGGATTATTCCCTGCCTCGATGTTGCGGACGGGCGCGTTGTGAAGGGGCAAAAGTTTCAAAATATAAAAGATGTCGCTGACCCGGTGACATTAGCCAAACAGTATGATCAGGACGGCGCGGATGAGCTGGTTTGTTATAACATTGCTGCTGATCCGGATGGGTGGTCCGGCTACCTTGATGTCGTCCGGCAGCTCGCCGCGGGTGTTAAGGCTCCTTTGACAGCAGGCGGCGGCATCAAGACACTCGGACAGATGCAGCAGCTGCGCGATGCCGGGGCTGCTAAATTATCGATCAACACTGCTGCTGTCAGCGATCCCGATTTGATCGCCGCGGCAGCTGACCAATTTGGACCGGAACGGGTGGTGCTCTCGATTGATGCTGCAGCTTCCCGTGATGGCAGCTGGCACGTGTATCAAAACGGCGGCCAGACCGATACCGGGCTTGATGCTGTGGACTGGGCCGTGAGAGGCGAACAGCTCGGAGCGGGCGAATTGGTTCTGAATGCGATTCATACGGACGGAGAACAAAATGGCTATGATCTTGAGCTGATCGAGGCGGTTGCCCGTCGTGTGCAAATTCCAATTATTGCGAGCGGCGGCGCCGGAAGTGTTGCGCATATCCTGGACGCGCTTAAGCCGAACAGGGCAGATGCTGCGCTTGGTGCTTCGGTGTTTCATTATGGCGTGCTGACGATTCGTGACTTAAAAGCGGAAATAGACGGTCATCAGGACGCGGGGATGATGCCGGATACATTGCAATTTGACGAGAACGGCCTGCTTCCAGCGATTATTCAGGACGCGCGGGACGGGCGTGTGCTGACCCTTGCTTATATGAACCGGACAGCGCTCGATAAAACGCTGGAAACGGGGGAAACATGGCTCTTCAGTCGAACGCGACAGACCTTGTGGCATAAAGGCGAAACATCCGGCAATACGCAGACGGTAAAACACATCGCGTATGACTGTGATCAGGACGCGCTGCTTGTTCAGGTGGAACCGCTCGGCCCGGCCTGTCACACCGGCGAGATGACGTGCTTTCATCAGTCGCTTTATGCAGAAGAGACGCCGGAGCCGGACGTTGTGACACAGCTGGTCCAGCGCATTCATAACCGGCATGAAAAGCCCGCAGAGGGAACATACACGAACTATCTTTTCCAGGAAGGGATCGATAAAATCCTGAAAAAGGTCGGCGAAGAGACAAGTGAAGTGATTATTGGCGCGAAAAATCAGGATACGGCGGAAACGACGTGGGAAATCGCTGATCTGACTTACCACACGCTTGTTTTAATGGAAGTGCTCGGTATCTCCGTCGCTGATATTAAACGTGAACTCTACCGCCGGCAGCTGGAAAAGGAAGGTGACGAACGTGTCTAAATTCTGGAGTGAGGCGCTCAAGCGCACCGAGCCCTATGTTCCGGGTGAGCAGCCCAGCCAGTCGGATATTTTAAAATTAAACACGAACGAAAATCCCTATCCGCCATCGCCTCATGTGGTGGAGGCGATACAGGCGGCAGCGCAGCAACAGCTGCAGCGCTACCCGCCGCCCAGCCTTGATTATCTGCGCGAGACAATCGCGGCCGATCAGCAGCTTCACAAGGAAAATGTTTTTGTGGGCAATGGATCAGATGAGGTGCTTGCCTTTTCGTTTATGGCGTTTTTTGACCCTGGGCGGCCGATTCTGTTTCCGGAGGTGTCCTACAGCTTTTATCCGGTTTATGCGCAGTTATTTAATATACCCTATCAGGAAGTGCCGCTCACGACTGATTTCCGTTTGCCGGCGGAAGCCTTTTTTCAGGCAGAAGGCGGCGTGATTTTCCCCAATCCGAATGCGCCGACGAGTGTGTATTTGCCGCTGGAGCGTATTGAAGCGATCTTGCAACATAATCCGGATCAGGTCGTTATTATAGACGAGGCTTATATTGATTTTGCGGAGGCTTCAGCTGTCCCGCTGATTAATACGTACGCTAATCTGCTTATCGTCCAGACGATGTCTAAATCACGTTCGCTTGCTGGTTTGCGCGTGGGTTTTGCGCTGGGCCAGCCTGAGCTTATCGAAGGCTTGCTGCGGCTGAAGGATTCCTTTAATTCTTATACCGTTGATCGTCTGGCTATTGCGGGAGCGGCGGCTGCGCTCGAGGATAGGGATTATTTCGCTGAGACAACCCGGCAGATCATCGCGACGCGGGAGTGGTTTGCCGGAGAGCTCAAGTCGCGCGGGTTTTCCGTCCTGCCGTCGCAGACCAATTTTGTTTTTGTCCGGCATCCGGCTTATGAGGCCGGAGCACTGTACGAGCAGCTGAAACAGCGGGGAATTATGGTCAGACACTTCAACAAGCCGCAGATAAAAGACTACCTCCGCATAACAATTGGAACACAAGATAACATGAAAGAAGTACTGGCAGCGCTGGATGAACTCGGGTAAAGGGTTGGTTCGGGGTGCCTGGCAGCTCACCTTAAACAGCGGAGGAAAAGACGGAGACTCCTGCGGGAGCAAAGGATAGGTGAGACCCCGGAGCGCGCCGGCGCGCGAGGAGGCTCACCAGCCGCCCGCGGAAAGCGACGTCTATTTCCAGAGCGGTTTAGTCACGCATGCTGCCCGGGTACCAGGTACATACATAATTCAGATAGTTCCCAATTGTGTATGTACCTGGCACCTACCTTATACAGATACGGGCACGAATGTAAATTTTGTTACGTCGACGAGGCCCAGGTCTGTGATTTTGAGGGTGGGGATGACGGCTAGTGACATGAAGCCCAGTGTCATGATGGGATCAACGTCTTCCGCGATTCCAAGGACGTCGCGTGCTGTTTGATTAATGGTGGTTTGCTGGGAGGCGACTTCTTCTCCCGAAAGATGGCTCATCAAACCGCCTGCTGGAAGTGCCATGCTGCCGATAACCTTTCCATTATCAACCAGGACCACACCGCCGTCTTGGTGTTGTAAGTTTTCAACAGCCACTGCCATATCCGCGTCGTTCGTTCCGGTTACAATCACGTTATGCGAGTCATGGGCGATCGAGATTCCGATAGCACCCCGGCTAATGCCATAATCCTTCAATAGTCCCACAAACACGTTCCCGGTATGGTGATGCCTTTCAACAACAGCAATTTTCGCAACCGGTTTTTCAGGATTATAAACAAACGCGCCCTTCTCGTCCTGGTCAACGTCAACGATGGCCTCATTGGTCAAAGCCTCTGTCTGATTAACTTCAATTGCCCGCGCTTGAGCTGTAGCCAGCGGCAGAGCGAGTTTGTCTTCTGAAAAATCGTTGATATGCATACTGGACTCGATAGGCGATATGTCTGCCCGGCTAACTGGCATGACGTACTTTCCCTGATCGGCAGCACGTTTGCCGTCAATATAGGTTTGTTCCACCACGGGATTAGCAAGATCACTGAAGATAACTAAATCAGCTTTCAGCCCCGGGGCGACGGCTCCCCGGTCGTTAAATCCACAGCTTTCGGCAGCATTAATCGTCGCCATTTGGATCGCCTGGATCGGATCAACACCTTCCTCTATACAGATGCGGATGGCGTTGTCCAAATGACCCTTTTCCAGGATGGTTTTGGCTTGCACATCATCGCCGCATAAAGCGCAGCGACGCGCATTGTGCGGTGTGACGCCTTTTAGAAGGGTGCGCAGATTCTGTGTTACAGAACCTTCCCTTAAAAAGACATACATTCCCTTTGAAATCCGCGATTGCAATTCCTCAGCGGTGGAGCACTCATGGTCGTTCTCCACCCCAGCGGCAATGTAGGCGTTAAGGTCTTTGCCGCTCACCATCGGACTGTGGCCATCGATGCGTTTATGCAGATTTTTCGCAGCTAACAGTTTATCCAGCGTGTCTGTCTCGGCTTGAATGACACCTGGGAAATTCATGAACTCGGCGAGACCTTGGGCTTTTCCTTCTTGCAAAGCTTCGGCCATATCGGAGGCATTCAACACCGATCCAGAATTCTCCATATTGGTAGCCGGCACGCAGGAAGGCAGCATATAGTGGATATCTAAAGCGGTGTGGCTCGCTGCTTCGATCATATAATCAAGCCCGGTAAGTCCCGCTGCATTCACGATCTCGTGAGGATCGGCCATCACGGTTGTTGTTCCGTGGGGGACAAGCAGCCGGCCAAATTCTTCCGGTGTTACATAGGAGGATTCGACATGAATATGCGGATCGATGAAGCCAGGCGCTATATAGTTTCCTTGTAAGTCGACCGTTTCCTTACCGTCGTACGTTTCGCCAACACCGGCAATTTTTCCTGCGACGATCGCCACATCACCTGTGAGAATAGCGCCTTGATAGACATCCACAATTTTGCCGTTTTTCAAAACCAGATCCGCGGGTTCACGACCTGCACTTACGTCTATCAATTGTTTTAATTCATTTCTATTCAACATTATCCCTCCAATGGTTGGACCGCTCAGCAAAGGGTTTATAGCCTTCATTGCCGCATCCTATAAAAAAACCGAAGAACCAGTGCACACTCAATCATCCTATGAGTGAGCAAAAGGTCTTCGGGTTACGCGCCGAAAAAGAATAGACTTAAAACATCTATGATTATCCCATTGCTGCTCATAGTCAGTTTATTTACGGTAAACTGGTAGAAACGCGCAAGCCATATCCTTGCAATTATATGAGTGAATACCACTATCATTTTTTAGATGTCTCTCATTATAACATCCTGTTTTGCTGGGTGCCAGGTACATACACAACTCAGATTATTCAGAATTGTGTATGTACCTGGCACCTGATTCAAACGATTGAATGTATGATATCATAAGACAAGCTGCCTTTTTTTTCAAAGTGGCAAGGATGGAGGGTATTTATTTGGTAAGTTCATGGTCGATTGTGTTTATGGTTATGTCGCTTTTGCTATCGCTGATCATACCGATTGCTGGCTGGATTTATATGAAACGGTCCTATCGCATTGACTGGAAGCCAGTCCTGGTCGGTGTGGCTATATTCATCGTTTTCTCGCAATTATTGGAGTCCATATTGAATGGCTATGTTTTGCAGGGAAATGATGTCACCAGTGAATGGCTGACAAATCCGTATCTGTACGCACTGTACGGCGCACTGGCCGCTGGTGTGTTTGAAGAAGTCGGACGGTATGTCGGATTTCGCTTGATCTTAACACCATTTCGGGACTGGAAGGACGGTATCGCTTACGGTATTGGGCACGGCGGAATTGAGGCGATTCTCGTGGGTGCCATAGCAAGTGTTCAGTCCATTATCGTCGCTGTCATGATTAATACGGGGCAGTTTGCGGACATGCTGCAGAGTATGGGCGACGCATCACTGCAGTTACAGGTTATGCAGGATCAGCTGACCCAGGCGCCGGCCTATATGTTTTTCCTGGTTGGTGTGGAGCGGCTCCTGACCTTTGCGCTGCAGCTGGCCTTATCATTAATGGTGCTCTACAGTGTCAGCAGAAGCAGGATCCGTTTTCTGTTCTATGCGATCCTGATTCATACGGCTGTCAATTTTATCTCGATTATGCTGACGCAAGCCTTTCAGTTAAACGGCCTAATAGCCGAAATCTTTTTGTTAATCGTTGCGCTTGCCTCGCTCAGATTTATTAAACGATCGAAGCGTTTATTCAGTGATTCAGCAGATGCTCAATAAAATGACAAGCAGGAGCTCTTCCCGTTTGCTGCGGCAGTGGGGAAGAGCTCCTGCTGTGAGTCCGTAATCAGGTCACGTTCTGTTTGACTTCTTCACGCAGTTTAAACTTCTGGATTTTTCCGCTTGGCGTGCGCGGCAAATCCTCATACACCTGCAAGTATTCCGGCCAGTATTGTTTGGCAAGACCTTGCTCATGTAAGAATGTTTGTAATTCGTCCATGGTCAGCGATGTTTCGTCGTTCGGTATGACGCAGGCACACGCACGTTCCTGCATGCGCGGATCAGGCACGGCTACGACTGAGGCACTTGCAATCGATGGATGCTTATACAGCACGTCTTCCACGTAGGCTACCGGAATATTTTCACCGCCCCGGATAATCAGATCTTTAGACCGGCCGGAAATGCTCATATGCCCGCTTTCATCCATTATGGCCAGATCCCCGGTGATAAACCAGTCCTGATTGAATTCCTCCTGGGTTTTCGCCAGACGTTTGGCATAGCCGGCAAACACGAATGAACCGCGCACCTCGAGGTTCCCCTCAGTCCCATAGGGGAGCTCTGTGCCCTGATCGTCGGTAACGCGTATTTCTGTTCCCTCGCTAATGGGAATGCCGTCGGATGAGATAATCACATCAGCCGGATCATCGAGGCTGCTCACGGTCACGATCGCATCTTCTGTTTGGCCCCAGGCGCCCAGCACCTTACAGTTTGGCAATTTTTCCAGGGCCTCTTCCAGCAGAGGCTTGGGAATCGGCGCTCCTGCACAAACGAAAATGCGCAGTGATGAGATATCCCGGTCCTCCAGATTGCTGGCGTTCAGTAAATCGTGCAGAAACGGTGTTGCGCCAAATGTGACGGTGATCTGTTCCTGTTCAATCATCTCAACGAATTCTTCTGCATTCCACACGTCCTGATAAACGCCTTTAGCACCGCACTGCACCGGCATGCGTGATCCGTACAGAAACCCTGTCTGATGGGCAAAAGTTGAAGCCATATGAACGACATCGCTGTCCGTCAGACCTAGATGATCAATCATGCCTTGTGTTGCGCAGGTTAGCGTGTTGTGGGTATGCAGCACCCCTTTTGGCTCCCCTGTTGTTCCTGACGTGAAAATAATTTCAGAAACGTCGTTCGGATCAGCGTCCACTTCCTCCGCATTCTGGCCGGACTGGCGGTTATCCTTCATCCACGTATCATAGCTAAGTGACGTATCATAGTCCGGTTCGCCTACGATAATGACCGATTTTAATGCGGGCAGGTCAGGTTTCAGCTGGTGAATCATTTCTTCATAATCAAAATTCCGGAATTGTTTGGGTGCTATATAGACTTCCGTTTCAGCAAGGTCCGCCATATAACGGATTTCCTGTTCCCGGTAGATTGGGACAAGCGGATTGGTAACGGCTCCTAAAAAAGTGGCCGCATAATGGAAAATAATAAATTCCACCCAGTTCGGCAGCTGCAGCGAGATAACCGTATCCTTCTCGACACCCAGTTCCGCAAGACCAGCGGCACAGTACTGCACTTCCTCAGCTAGTTCATGATAGGTCAGTCTGGTATAGCCGTCAAAAACTGCTTCAGAGTCAGGACAGGCATCAACACACTGGTTGAGGTGGTCCAAGACCGTTTCCATCCGCCACAATCCGTTCTGTTCCATTTCTTTGATTTGTTCAGATGTTATGAGTGTTTCGAATGGCATGATGATTCCTCCTTATGATTATCGGACGCATGTGATAAATAACCCCATTTAAGTATTGTGTATTTTTTGATTATAATAAAATTTCATATAAATAGCAATGGATAGAAGGCCCAGCAATGCCTGGTGCATGAAACCATTAAGACACGCATAGTTATGTGATGACGACAGAACAACTGGAGGAATGCCCGATGCGTCTGAAACGATCGATGATGGTCATCATGATGGCGCTGCTAACAGCTGCTCTGGGTGCTTGCGCATCAGCCGAGGAGGATGCTGGTTCAGCGGAAACGGCGGATGCCTCCAAGGGCAAAGATTTGGTGCTGGCAATCGGCGGTGAGCCTGATGAGGGCTTTGATCCAACCACCGGCTGGGGCCAGTACGGCTCGCCTTTGTTTCAGAGTACGCTCTTAACGTATGATGAGGACCTTGCTATCCAGAAGGACCTCGCAACCGATTATCACGTCAGTGACGATGGTTTGGAATGGACAATTGCCATACGGGAAGACGTGCAGTTTTCCGATGGGGAAGACTTGACCGCCAGGGATGTTGTGTTTACATATAAAACCGCCCAGACGAGCGGCTCGGTGATTGATTTGAGCAATGTCAAATCGATTGAAAAGGCGGACGCCCACACGATGACGTTCACCTTAAAAGAGCCGGATTCCACGTTTATCGATCAATTAGCAAGGATCGGGATTGTTCCGGAGCACGCGTATGATGAGGCGTATAATGAGCATCCCATCGGTTCAGGCCCCTTTCAGCTCGTTGAATGGCGTAAAGGCCAGCAATTAATTGTCGAGGCCAATCCGCATTACTACGGAGACCCGCCCAATTTTGAAAAGCTGACCTTCTTGTTTTTGGAAGAGGACGCGGCCTTTGCTGCAGCGCAGGCGGGTGAAGCAGATGTAGCGGCTGTTCCGCCATCGCTAGCGGATGAGACGGTTGAAGGCATGCGGCTCGTTGATCTGCAGAGTGTGGATAACCGGGGTGTCATGCTGCCTTATCCCGAAGCCGGCGGTGAGACAGAAGAAGGGTATCCGCTCGGAAATGCTGTAACATCGGACAGAGCTATCCGAAAAGCGATGAATATCGCAGTCGACCGCGAAGGTTTGGTGGACGGTGTTCTGGAAGGTTACGGCACACCGGCTTATACCATAGCTGATGACTTGCCCTGGTGGAATCCGGATACGGTCATTGAGGATAACCGGCTGGCTGATGCCAAACGTCTTCTTGCTGAGGCCGGCTGGCAGGAAAATGATGCAGGCGTCCGTGAAAAAGACGGTGTGGAGGCGTCGTTCACATTGTATTATCCGTCTGATGATCACATCCGGCAATCCTTAGCGCTGGCGTTTGCGAGTCAGATGGAACCATTAGGGCTGTCTATCAGCACAGAAGGTAAAAGCTGGGATGAACTGGAAAGGCTCATGCCAGCGAATCCGGTCATGATGGGCTATGGCAATCAAACACCGCTGGAGATGTATCACACCTATAGCAGCCATACAAAAGCTGAAAGTCTGAATAACGCCAATTATTACAGCAATCCGGACGTTGACCGCTATATGGAACAGGCGATGCGGGCCACATCGCAGGAAGCGGCCAATGCATTCTGGAAAAAGGCTCAGTGGGACGGCGAGACAGGTTTCACGGCAAAGGGGGATGCCCCGTGGGTATGGCTTGTGAACATTGAGCATACGTATTTTATAAAGGATGATTTAAAGATTGGCGAGCAGCGCATCCAGCCGCACGGGCACGGCTGGCCTATAACGGACGCCATTGAAAACTGGCACTGGCAAGATGCGGAGGAAGGCTGACACATTGCGGTTCCGACCTGTGTTGCGGCTGATCGCGAAAAAAACGCTAAAACTCACGACCCTGCTTATCGCTGTCAGCATCCTGGCCTTCATGCTTGTCAGTTATTCGCCGATTGACCCGGTCCGTTCCTACGTCGGCGGGGATATGGCACGCCTGAGTTCGGAGCAGCAGGAAAACATAGCTGCGTACTGGGGCCTGAATGCGTCCGGGTATCAGCAATTTATCAGCTGGGGAAAAGCTGTTCTGCACGGGAATCTTGGCACATCACTGGTGTTTCGGCAGCCGGTTGCCGAGGTGATTGTGGAACGATTCAGTGCTTCCCTCGTTCTGATGGGGGCTGCCTGGCTCTTATCCGGCATCATCGGTTTTCTGGCCGGTCTTATCGCGGGTATGCGTGAAGGGACGGTGCTCGACCGCCTGATTAAAGGCTTTTGTTTCACCATGGCCTCGACACCGCCGTTTTGGCTGGGCCTGTTATTGCTTATGCTGTTTTCCGCGTCCCTGGGCTGGTTCCCGGTAGGGCTGTCTTCACCGGCCGGAGAAGTGGCCGCGGACGTCACCCTGGCCGAACAGCTGAAGCATTTGGTTCTGCCGGCTCTAACATTAAGCATAACCGGTATGGCCAACGTCGCTCTGCATACACGGCAAAAACTGACCGAAGTTCTGCATAGCGAATTCATCCGCTATGCGCGGGCGAAAGGGGAGCGGGGTTTTTCCCTGTTGTGGCGTCACGGCTTGCGCAACGTTTCGCTTCCTGCGATATCGCTGCATTTCGCCTCATTCAGTGAATTGTTTGGCGGCGCGGTGCTGGCAGAACAGGTTTTTGCCTATCCCGGACTCGGGCAGGCTGTCGTCCAGGCCGGCCTATCGAGCGATGTGCCGCTGCTCTTGGGGATCGTGTTGTTCAGCACCATTTTTGTGTTTGTGGGCAACACGCTGGCGGATGGGCTGTACCGGCTGGTTGATCCGCGGATCAGAAAGGACGAAGCAACATGAATGAACAAACAGCCGTGGGTGTCTCTGCTGGCAAACGGAAAAAATGGTCAATTCGGAAAAAGGCAGTCCTCATGATTGTCCTGGCTGCTCTGCTGCTCACCGGCATGCTTGCTGCTGGCTGGCTGATCAGTCCGGACAAATTGGCGGTCAATTTAGCTGCTAGAAACGGGCAGCCATCGCTCGGACATTTATTTGGCACGGATTGGATGGGACGGGATATGCTAGCTCGTACCTTTAAGGGTCTCACCCTGAGTTTTGGTGTGGGCGTCCTGGCATCTCTGGTCAGCGTCATCATAGCGCTGCTGCTGAGTTTGCTGGCCTCGGTCCATCAGGTGTTTGATACGGTCGTTACCTGGCTGATTGATTTGTTTCTCAGTCTGCCGCATATCGTGATTCTGATTTTAATTTCCTTTGCGCTGGGCGGCGGTTTTAAAGGCGTGATTGTGGGTCTTGCGCTGACGCACTGGCCGGCGCTCACTCGCCTGTTGCGAGCCGAGGTGCTGCCGGTGCTGAACACCGACTATGTTGCGATTTCCCGCAGGCTCGGCCGATCACGTTTCTGGATTGCCCGGCAGCATCTCTTGCCACATTTAACCTCGCAGCTCCTGATCGGTTTTGTCTTATTATTTCCGCATGTGATTTTGCACGAAGCAGCGATCACGTTTTTAGGATTCGGTTTGCCTGCTGATGTGCCGGCTATCGGCGTAATTCTGTCAGAATCCATGCGTTATTTATCAACGGGCATGTGGTGGCTGGCGTTTTTCCCTGGGCTCATGCTGCTGTTAATGGTTGGCACCTTTGACATGCTGGGGCGCCACGTCCGGAAGCTGGCCGATCCGTTTCACAGTCAGAATGGTTGAAGGAGGACTGATACATGGTGCTGCCTGCTGCAGATAAGACGAGACGACCCTTCGCGGAACATGAAGGAGAACCGCTGTTTGAAGTGCAAAACATGTCCCTGACGTTTCATCAGTATCATAAAGGCTGGCAGGAGATGACGAGCCAGGTTATCAGTGATGTCGAGCTTGCCATCCATGAAGGTGAGGTCGTTGCAGTCGTGGGTGCCAGCGGTTCTGGGAAAAGCTTGCTGGCGGATGCCATTTTAGGCCTGCTGCCGGTGAATGCAGAAGTCAGCGGCCGCCTGTCGTTTGCTGGCGAGCCGCTTACAGACGGGCAGCAGGAGCGGCTGCGCGGCCGGGATATCACGCTGATTCCCCAGTCGATCAGCGCACTTGACCCCTTGATGAAAGTGGGCAAACAGGTGCAGCACATGCTCAAGGGAAAACATAAACAGGCTGAGCAGGAAGCGATTTTTCAGACGATGGGCCTGTCCCGTGATGCCGGGAAATGCTACCCGTTTGAACTATCCGGCGGCATGGCACGCCGTGTGCTGATAGCGGCAGCGCTGGCGAGTGATGCGTCGCTGATGATTGCGGATGAGCCGACCCCGGGGCTGGATGAGGCGGCGCTGACGGATGTTACCGCGAACATTCGCAAGCTCGCGGATGTCGGCAAAGGGGTCATGTTTGTCACCCACGATATCATGACAGCTCTCTCGGTTGCTGACAAAATCGCAGTGTTTTATGCCGGCGAAACGGTGGAAATCGCCAACGTGCAGGACTTTCAGGGAAACGGGGAAAACGTGCGCCATCCTTATACACGGGCGTTATGGAACGCGTTGCCACAGCAAACTTTTACGCCCATCGCAGGCTCACAGCCGCTTCCTGATGAAAAACCGGCGGGTTGTGCGTTTGCCCCGAGATGCCCGCTTGCCTCAGAAATCTGCTGGCAAACATCACCTCCATCGAAAACGCAGCATGGCGGGATGGTCAGGTGTTTTCATGCTTGAGGCGCGGGGACTTCGTTACGGGTATAAGCGGGATCAGCCGCTGTTCCATAATCTATCCATAACGATCGCACCGGGTGAAATTGTCGGGCTGTCTGGCCAGAGCGGCACAGGCAAAACGACGCTCGCAAAACTATTGGCTGGGTTTGCGAAGCCGGATGCGGGCCATATTTTGCTGGATGGGCATGCGCTGCCTGCAAGCGGGGTGCACCCGGTTCAGCTGGTTTTGCAGCATCCCGAGCACGCTGTTAACCCCCGCTGGAAAATGAAAAAAATCCTCGCTGAAGGGGGCGGGGCTGGTCATAATTTCCTGGAGACGCTGGGCATTTCCCGGGCGTGGCTGGAGCGGTACCCGCGTGAGCTGTCCGGCGGTGAACTGCAGCGGTTTTGCCTGGCGCGCGCCCTTGGTTCGGCAGCCGATTATCTGATCGCGGATGAGATGACCACGATGCTTGACGCAGTCACACAGGCACAGATCTGGGAGGCCGTTTTACACATGCGCAACGAATGGGGGTTCGGCGTGCTCGCCATCAGTCATGACCAAGCGCTGCTAAAGCGGGTTGCAGACCGGCTGGTTTCTTTTCCCGAGCTGCTGCAGCCGGCTGACTGAGACGTTTCAGGCAAATCATGCTTGCCACAGCTGTCGCTGAAACAGCAGAATAAACGAAAGCCTTGCTGGAAAGACCTGCGGTGGTATGTCAAGAAGGAAATAAATATGGCATTATCAAGGTGCGATTGGACGAAAAAAGGCAATACTGAACTAGACCAGCAAAGTAAACTGAAGACAAGCCGCGTTACCTGGAACGACAGGCGGCGACTCCTGCGGGAACAGCACGAGTCTTGAGACCCCACAGCGAGCGGTTTTTTGCGAGCGAGGAGGCTCAAGCCGTGCCCGCGGAAAGCGTCCGCCTGTCGTGTAAGGTAACGGGGGATATAATCTTTTCAGCCTGACACTTACAAGTATCAATTTCATGGGACTGAACTAACGTATAAGTACACCACATGCAAGATTGCTGATCAAGATGAAAAAGCTTTATGGCAGTCTGACCAGCATCCAGCTTCCCCCTGATAGAAAACTGTTGCGCTATGGCGAAATCTGTTATACTGGAATTCAGCGAACGAGCGTTTTCGTCTGACCTGCACATGAAAAGGGAAGGGGGGATATATGTGACCTATCGAACACGCCTGCTGTTGTTAATGTTTCTCGATTCAGTCATTGTCAGCACCGCACTTTTCATTGCTGCCTGGGTCACCTACCGGTCTAAAGATGTTTTCCAGCTTGACGCCATTGTCATCAGTGCTGTAGCTCTATTAATTTCGCATCATTTATTTGCCGCGGTGTACAAGCTGTACCATAAAGTGTGGGCATATGCGAGTGTCGGTGAACTGCTGGCGATTGTTAAATCGGTGACACTGTCCATTATCGTTGCTGGTCTCGTGCAAATGATTGCGGCTGATTTCACCCTTTATTCACGCGCGCTTCTTGTCACATGGCTCCTGCATGTCACACTGATTGGCGGATCACGTTTTGTTTGGCGCGTGTTTCACGACCGCTATATCGACGGGTATCAAGGCCAGAATCGCACCCTGATTGTCGGGGCTGGCGCTGCTGGCACCATGGTTGCCCGTCAGCTGCATAACCGGAATGAACACAAAGAGATACGGCCGATTGCTTTTGTCGATGATGACATGACGAAACAGCGTATGGAAATGTACGGCATCCCGGTGCTTGGCCGCATCCAGGATGTTCCCGCAATTGTCGACCAGCAGCAGATTGATCTTATCGTAATCGCCATACCGTCGCTTGCTAATGGCGAACTGAATACGATCGTGAATATATGCAGCCAGGCCGATGCAAAAGTGCAGCTGATTCCGAAGCTTGAGGATCTCCTGACCGGCCGTGTCGAGGTCAGCAGTCTTAAAAATGTTGATGAAAAGGAACTCTTGGGACGGGCCCCTGTAGAATTGGACATCGATGCCATTTCGCAATACGTCAGCGGACGTACGGTTCTGGTTACAGGTGCCGGCGGCTCGATTGGTTCGGAACTGTGCCGCCAGCTGATGCCATTCCAGCCCGGCCGGCTGCTGCTTGTCGGGCACGATGAATTCAGCATTTATCAGATCCATATGGAATTAAAGGACACATACGACAGTACTGCCACGGAGTTTGTCACGCTGATTGGTGATGTACGGGATAAAGACCGTATGTATGAAATTGTCCAGCAATACGCACCAGCGATTATCTATCATGCTGCTGCGCATAAACATGTCCCGCTTATGGAATACAACCCGCACGAAGCCGTGAAAAATAACGTGATCGGTACAAAAAATATGGCGGAAGCAGCGGATGCCTTTAACGTCAACACGTTTGTCCTGATTTCGACGGATAAAGCGGTCCGCCCGACGAACGTGATGGGGGCGACGAAACGCATCACGGAGATAATCATTCAGCATTTGAATCAAACCAGTCAGACAACATTTGCTGCGGTGCGCTTTGGCAATGTGCTCGGCAGCAGCGGCAGTGTCATTCCGCTGTTTAAAGATCAAATTGCCCGGGGCGGCCCGGTTACCGTGACGGACCCGGATATGGTGCGCTATTTTATGACGATTCCGGAAGCCTCCCGTCTGGTGATTCAGGCCGGAACACTTGCCAGGGGCGGGGAGATTTTCGTCCTCGATATGGGCGAACCTGTCAGGATTGTCGACCTTGCCCGCAACCTGATTAAACTCTCCGGCTACACGGAGACGGAAATCGGGATTGAATACAGCGGCATTCGCCCAGGTGAAAAGATGTTTGAAGAACCGCTGAGTGATGATGAAGTGCATCCCGGGGAAGTTTACGAGAAAATTTATGTCGGCCGGACACTCGAAGTGGATCCCCGTCTGATCACACGTCTCATCGAGCAGTTTTCGGACAAAGACGATACGCAATTAAAAGAAGCCCTGATGACGATTGTCCATACTGAGCGGACGGAGCTTGCCGCAAAAGGCTCCTGACCGGAATGGTGGCGTGATTCACAGCATCTGGGCGCAGAGCGTGGGTCATGTCATAACTGACGGCCCCGCTTGTGGCTATAATCTAAGAATAATTTTAGTAAGGCGCTGATAAACTATGACACCCTGTGTAAGTGTCATTATTCCGACTTATAAACGAAGTGACTATCTGGAACGGGCCATTGAATCGGTTCTTAAGCAATCCTATCAAGCTATCGAAATTGTTGTCGTGGATGATAATGCCCCTGATTCTTATGTGCGAGCGGAAACCGAGGCGAAAATGCTGGCGTACGAGAACGACTCCCGCGTCACCTATAATCGCAATGAGACAAATCTCGGGGGTGCGCTGGCCCGCAATGAAGGTGTTGCCCGGGCAAGTGGCGATTACATAACGTTTCTCGATGATGACGATATTTATTTACCGGAGAAAATCACACGCCAGGTCCATTATATGGAAGAAAACGGGCTGGACCTTTCCTTTACGGACGTTCGTATTCATGATACAGCTGACACGCTTGTCGACTTTCGCCATCATCCCTATGTGACAAACTTAGCGAATGACGAGCTGTTAAAGAACCATTTGCTGCATCATCTGACCCCGACTGCTTCCTATATGTTTAAAAAGGAGGCACTCCATACAATTGGCGGGTTTGATAATGTCGCGATGGGCCAGGAATTTATGCTGATGCTGAAGGCGATTGAGCAAGGCTTGACCATTGGCTATTTGCCGGAAGCAAACGTCATCCAGTACATTCATGACGGTGAGCGGATTTCCGTCGGCGCTAACAAACTAGCTAAGGAACGGGAACTATTCGCCTTTAAACAAACCTATTTCCCGCAGCTCAGCCGGGCTGAACGGCGCTATGTAACGTTCAGACACCATGCTGTTATGGCTGTTGCCGGCAAGCGGAGTGGCTATATGCGGATCACGGCCACACATCTGCTAAAAGCATTGGTCACGTCGCCTTATAACTGCGTTCGTGAGCTGGTGAGTCACACCCGGAAACTGCGGCAGGGCAATGGTTAAGCCCGCAACAGAGCTTGAGCAGATCCATGCCCGATAACCCCGTTCTGTACGTTAATAGCTCCAGGGTCAGATAGTGGCCAGGCGCTGTGCCAAAACACAACCGGATCGCATCACCTCGCTGGATGCGGTCCGGTTGTGTCTGCTCCGTTATTTTGCGTTTTCTTCGCATCCATGATGGCGTTTAATATACGTTCATTATTGTGCTGGTCAATATGGTCAAACAGGTTTTCTTTCTGTTTGCCTGCGTCTGGTGACTCCTCAAAGCCGTTTTGGATATGCTGTTCAATCGCCGTGATAAGCGTCTCCTGATCATAGCAAATCTCACCCAGAAACGTTTCCGCCGCTGGCCGCAGCAAGCCCTTCCTGAAAAAGCGCTCAAAATCAAACTGATAAAAGAGCACGGGTTTTCCCATATAATTGAAATCAAATGATACCGAAGAGTAGTCGGTGATTAACAGACGATTTTTAAGCAGCAGGCTCTGCACATCCGCCTCATCAAAGGCAATGATGGTCATGCGGTCTGATGCAAGCTCCCTGAAATAGGAAACATACGCCTGCATGCGGTAATGCAGGTAAAAGTCCATATGCTCATCATATTTCTCAAGCATTGCGTGCAGCCGGCTGTCCGTCAGCAGTGCCTGATAGCGGTGAAAATACTCGGATTCCAGAAAGTTATTTTCCTTAATCCAGTCCCGCCACGTCGGCATCAGCAGGATGGAGCGTTCTGTGTCCGGCTGCTCCATAAGCTGGTCAAACCGTGACAGGCCAGTGATGGCTACTTCTTCGGGCTGATAACCCATTTGGTTGATCACCATATTCTGTTCCGATTCGGAGCTCACGCAGAACACATGGAACGGATACTGGTAATCGCTTTTCGCGTAATCGACTTTTTTCCGGCCAAGAACCCCGTGCTGCAAAAACACGCGCGTGCCATGCTGATAACTGGGCCAGTCCACAGCCCGGGTCGGCAGGATGTACTCTAAGTCATGTGACCCGATAAATGTACTGGCGGCGGCGGTTTTCCTGAAATGATCCATCGATCCGTATGTAATCACATGACCCAGCTGGCGCACATGATCCCGGTCGGGTGAATCTTTGGCAATAACGTAATAAATCGGCAGATCCGGAAACTGTTCGCGGCAGTATTTAAAAAAGTGATACCCGGTATCCTGTGCTGTATCAGGCCGTTCACCAATCAGCCAAATAGGACGGTCATCTGCGGCAGGACGGTTCGCTGTCTGCAGCTTTTGCACATACTTGAGTTTTCGGCGCGCGTAGCTATACATATCCAGTTTTAAATTGCCCGCCGGTGTCAGTGTGAGAAAGCTCCGGACACCCTTAGTGCGCTGCCAGGATGTACTGGCAGCGAGCGGTTTATCGACCTGGTAATCATAGAATTCAAGCCCAAGCCCCCGTTCCTGGACATGATCACCATAGACAAGGCGAATTGAAATATCATAGACATGTGAGATATCGGACTGCATTGCCTGGATCGTCTCCAGTGGAACCGTCACCGTGAATCCAGCATACTGATAATAGGCATCAGCGGTGTCGGCAAGAGCTCGGTTTTCCAGTGGATAGACGAGCTCTTCACCGGTCTGCCGCTGGCGAATGATAATGGAGCGCTTCAGCTTATCAGGTATGTCAAAAGGGAGCCGTTCGAAATAAGCATAGCCCTGCAGCTGCAACTGGTCGTCACTGAGCGTATAAGATGTGACATCGCGTTTAATTTTGAGCCCTGTCCGCTTGATCGATAGATTGTCATAGACAGTTGAATAGATATAAAGCAAGGTGAGCTCCGCATCGCGCCATTCCAGACACGTGTGCCGCTCCAGTTCGCCTGGATCATCCAGCTTAACACGGAACAAATAGCCGCCGGTGCGCATATAAACATCCCACTTATCTGTTTCGGGATCACGCGCCATCGTCTGATAGCTGATATCGGCATAAAACCTGTCCTGATCCTCTGCAAAACGGTGCAGGGGAAACGTCTGCAGTGCGTCCTCACCGTGTTCCTGCTTCACAACCAGAGCTGCTTCGTTTAAGTCAGCTGTGCGGGAGGCGTCCTCACGCATATAGCCTGTCAGCCTGATAGTGCTGTCGCCGATCACCTCGCCGTTCAGCTGCGTGACGGTCATGGAAGGAGTGGCGATTTTTAAAGAGAGCGAGCCTTTTGTCGTGATATAGCACTGGACCTCATATGTATGCTGCCCCTGATTCAGCAGGGCTGTCCGGTTTTCATCGATAACGAGCCCATCTTCTGTTTTTAGCCGTTGCCGCTCAGTTTCATTCCAGACGATATAAACATCCCACGTGCCATTTGCTAACGCCATATCCTGTGAGCAAACGGTGGCCGTCCAGTTATCTTCATCCGTCCAGTCTAATGGGAATATGTGCGTTTCAGACGACTTGCGTTTTTTGAGCAGCAGAGCGGCTGCATCGCTCTGGGTTACAGGCGCATCAGCCATGCCGTTTAATGTCATCACGCCGCGTTTATCAAGCTGAACCGAATAGACAGCAGGTGTCATAGACTATACCTCCTTCGTTCGTCCGAGCTCAGTACTTTTGGAAGAAGCTGCAATCCTTCCGTGCCGATCGCATCCAGCCTTATGATTGACGTTTGTTGGCCAGCGCGGTATTGATGGTCTCTTGCCATTTCTGTTTGTAGACAGCTTTATTGAAATGCTCATCAATAGACTTCCGCGCATTTTCGCCCATATCGATGGCACGTTTAGGTTCGCGGAACAGCCGGATCATCCGGTCAGCAAGCTGCTCAATCGATGGCTTAATCAGATAGCCGTTCTCGCCGTCCACAATCATATCCTCAGGCCCGTATTTAATATTGTAGCTGATGACCGGTGTTTTGTTATACATGCTTTCCAGAATTGACAGGGCAAAGCCTTCAGATTTTGAATTCGTCACTGAAAACAGCCCGCGCTGATAAATCGCATCCGGGTTATAGGTATAGCCTCGCAAAAACACGTTCTGCCCCAGATCAAGCTCGTCAATCAATGTTTGCAATTTGGGCTCCTGTTTTCCGGTTCCCCAAATGTCCAGGCAGACATCAGGAAATTCATTCACAACTTTCCGGAAGGCCCGGATCGCATGACTGAGCCGTTTCAACGATGACAGACGGCTGACGATGACACATCGCCGTGGATCCGTCTTCTGTGCGGCAGCACGCAGCGATTGCCGGAATGATGTGTTCGTCTCGTGATAATGCGGCACAACGGTCAGATTTAAGTGACTGCCGAACCGGTTGCTGATGTCCTGCTTTTGTTCTTCTGTCAACAGGGCAATCGCATCAAACGCCTCGAGATGCTCCATGCCGTACTGGACTTTTGGCACGATAGACGCATCCGTGGTATAGGGCTTCTCCAAATGACTGCTGTGCAGCCGCCAAATTTTGGCGGCCCTTGGGTGATGCAGCTTAACCAGCAGATCGTCCGTGCTTCGCGTATCGGATATAACGATGGACTGCTTGCCGCCGAGGCGGTCAATCACGTCATGCAGCCAGTCCAGTTCAAGCACGCGTTCCTTCTGTGTCAGCTCTTTTTTAACCGAACCATCCTTGTGAAAAAGCACATGCCGGTTTGTCGTCTCATCCGCAGGCTTATGCCACTGCGTTAAATAGGCGCGCTGTTTCCGGTCATAATAGATCGTCTGGCGCGGCTCATTATGTTTGTAATCCATGTAGGCCGTTTTGGCCAGATGACCCCAGCTGTCGAACGTTTCCCGCTTGGTCCGGTAGCGGTTCGCATTAAAATAATCGATAAAGTTGAGGGACTGATTTTTCCTGAGGGCGATATAAGACGTATACAGCCCGTTAGCATACAAGCGGTACGCATTATACCCAGGCCGTTTAACAGCCGCTGTTCCTTTGGTCAGTTGTTTAAGGGAAGCCTTTTTGGCAGGAGAACGGGCGTATTCGGGCTGTTTGTGTCCCGCTAATTCTTCATACATATTGCGTATCCTGACGTTGCTATGAACCTTTCTCAGTTTATGCAGCTTCCGGCGTATTCGCGGATAATCGGGATTGAAATTGAAGGTCAGCATATGGGTATCATAACCCATCTCCGCGAAGAATGACGCTTGTTTTAAGGACGCCTTGGTCAGGCCGCCCCGCTGCAGGTCGATAGAGTTTATAAGAAAAAACACGGTTGGTTTCATGGCGTCTTCCCTTTCTGTGCTGTCATTTGCCCAGCATACTTATTCCAAGTATAATCATATTACGTTTGAAAATCAATTCACGCCCCGATATAATATAGACTATACTGGGAATCAATTGAGGGGAGTCACATCACAACCATGTCCGCACTGAAAAATAACCAAGTGATCGATATAAACCTTCAGGAAACGACTTACGAACTTCAATTGGCTGTTAAAAATACGTTTTTCGAAGCATGGGACAACTGCTTCTTCACATTAGTTGAACGTGATACAGAGGAATGGCTGGTGCTGTCGTCCGTGACGGCTGAACAGCGGGAAGATGTTACCGTATTCAATGTCTATCTGCCTTTTGATGCGCATGCGCAAACATTCATGAAGCGCGACATCTGGGACGTGTATTTAAATGGCCAGACGGAGGATGATGAGCGCCGCATCCGGGCGAAAAACACGAGCAGCCAGTACCGCTTTCTGGTTGTCGATCTGCCGGACCAGGCGAAAATGTTTTATCCGTACCCCACGAAAAATGGCAAGCTTTCATTCCGGTTTAATCATTACTTTTTATATGCTGAACTGGATGAGGTGAGCCTAAAGAAGGATCAGCTGAGCTTTTCCGGCTACTTCAATTACCCGCCTTTATTTAAAACAAGTGACTCAGACGTTGAAGATCTGCGGTTAGTGGTAACGAATAATCGCGATGACCAGGAAACAGTGGTGCCCGTTGAACGTATGCAGCGCGGTGACATCCAGCAAAAAGCAGAAGGGAATAACGAGCTTCTGTACTGTGGTTTCACCGGCTCATTCAATTTTTCGCACATGCTGAACAATGACAGGAAAGTATACTTAAAATATTATCTGGAAATGACCCTGAACACCAACAGCTGGCGTGAAACAATCCGGAGCACCCGCGTTCGCCTGGATAAAAGTGCCGGCATTCAGCCGACCCGCGTTATCCAGTCGGTTAATGCTGAAAAGAAGAAAATACTGCTGAAACCTACCAAGAGATCCTATTACGCATCCTTGCAGATTACTAGATTTTACCGCAGGAAAGAAATGGTGCGCCAGCTCAAGTCAGCCTGGGTTAGAGTGCGGCGCAGTAACGTGTTAAAGAATTGGTATAAGCTGGCGTTTTCGCTTTTAGGAAAGCTTCCGGCCAAGAAAAAGACGATCATGTTTGAGAGCTTTATCGGCAAGCAATACAGCGACAGCCCCCGGGCGATTTATGAGTATATGCTGACGCACAAGCCTGATTATGAGATGTACTGGAGTGTCGACAGGCGGCATATGCCCTTGTTTGAAGATAAACATGTCAGGCACGTGCGCCGTTTCTCGATTAAATGGCTGTTCCTGATGGCGCGGGCAGGCTTCTGGGTTTCCAACAGCCGCCTGCCGTTATGGATTCCCAAACCGAAGCATACGACGTATCTGCAAACGTGGCACGGCACGCCGCTGAAACGGCTGGCCACCGATATGGACGAGGTGCATATGCCGGGCACCAATGCTGAAAAATATAAACGAAACTTTCTGAAGGCGACGGCTAAATGGGATTATCTCGTCTCACCTAATGCCTATTCGACGGAAATTTTCCGGCGGGCGTTTCAGTTTGACCGGACGATGATCGAATCCGGGTACCCGCGGAATGACTTTTTAATCAACGCCAACAACGCGGGGACGATCAGCGACTTAAAACATAAAATCAATATCCCCGAGGACAAACGCGTGATTCTGTACGCGCCGACATGGCGGGATAATCAGTTTTACGGACGGGGTCAGTATAAATTTGATCTGCAGCTGGATCTGGACCGTCTGCATGAGGAACTCGGGGAGGATACGATTGTTCTGCTGCGTCTGCATTATCTCGTGGCGGAGAATCTTGACCTTACCGGCTACGATCATTTTGTATTTGATGTTTCCGCTCATGAAGACATCAGGGAGCTGTACCTCGTGTCCGACATGCTGATCACCGATTATTCCTCGGTGTTCTTTGATTATGCGAATTTGCGCCGGCCGATGTTTTTCTATGTTTATGACATTGAAGACTACCGGGACAATCTGCGCGGTTTTTATTTTGATCTGGAGGCGAAAGCACCTGGTCCGCTGGTTAAAACGACCGAGGCGCTGCTTCAGGAAATCAAATCAATTGATCAGCATGGTTTCGAACCATCGGCCACAACACAGGCCTTTTACGATAAGTTTTGCTATCTGGAAGACGGCCGGGCCAGTGAACGCGTGGTCAATCAATTATTCTGAAGAACGTTTGTTACAGTCTCTTTATAAAGGCAAGTGATACCTATGGACAGGGCAATTGATGTTCGCAATCTATCAAAAATGTATAAGTTATACAACGGCTCGAAGGAGCGGCTGCTGGACTTTGCCACACCCCGGAGTTACGGCGATTCCTTTTACGCACTAAGGGATATAAGCTTCCAGGCCGAGCAGGGTGATGTGGTCGGTTTTGTCGGCATTAACGGCTCCGGCAAATCAACGCTTGCCAATGTGATCGCCGGCGTTGTTCCCGAGACAGATGGCTCTGTCAGCGTCAACGGCGAGGTGTCGCTGATCGCAGTCAATTCCGGTCTCAAAGGCGATCTGACCGGCCGCGATAATATTGAATTGAAATGCCTCATGCTCGGGTTCAGCAAGGATGAGATTAAAGAACTGGAGCCCGGCATTATCGAATTTGCCGAACTGGACCAATTCATCGATCAGCCGGTTAAATCGTATTCCAGCGGCATGAAATCCCGGCTCGGGTTTGCCATTTCTATCAATATTGATCCGGACGTGCTGATTATTGATGAGGCACTGTCGGTCGGGGATAAAGCGTTTGCTGAAAAAAGCCTGAACAAAATGAAAGAATTCAAAACCCAGGGCAAGACGATGATTTTCGTCAGCCATTCGATCGGTCAGATGCGGCAGTTCTGCGATAAGATTCTCTGGCTGGAATACGGCCGTGTCCGTACTTACGGGGATGTGGAAGAGATCATACCGCAATACGAACAGTTTCTGGCCGACTGGAAAAAGATGACCAAACAGGAACGCGTTCAATATAAAACAGATGTCTTGAACGGTGCGCAGCCGCAGCAGGATCTGGCGGAGGAACCGGCTGTCAAAGCCAAACAAACGTATAAAACGTATTACAAGGAAGAACCTGTCAGCAAGCTGGGCCATATTAAAGGCGGCATTTCCTCGATTTTTCCGTCGCTGGATGAGCTGGATCAGGGGATGTCCTCGGATCAGTATAAAAATCATGTCTACTACATTAAACGAGAAGCCGTTTATTATGATGAGCTGTTTTACCTGCTGAGTACGGAGCCCAGTGCCCAGACAGGGGTCATTGGCTGGATGAAAGCCTCGGATATGGCGAGTCATGTGCATATAGCCATTGATTCTGACCCGAAAACATGCTATCTGACAGGCGCAGGTGCAGCTTACAGCCTTCCCTGGGGCGGCCGGAGAAACCAGCTGATCGCTGATTTAGGCCCGTATGAAGACACGGCCTTTCCGGTCGACCAGACGGATAAAATCGGCAACAATGTCTGGTACCGGGGAACACTAGAAGGTGAGCACATCTGGGTGCATGCCAAACATGTGACAGGTGACTAGACCGATTCCCGCACGGACTCGAATCAAACGCCTCCCAGCTTGGAGGTGTAAAAAGTATGTAAATTGTTTTACATGCATGGCTGGATATAAAAATGGTCTGCTAGAATAGGGACGGTATTAAACAAAAGGCAGCAGCTATTATGAGGTTTGACCAAAAAGGTACACGAAAATGACAACATGTATGAGCTAGGAGCGAGGATTATTGAAGTGGCATAAGATCTTAAAAAAATGGAAACAGCGTTTGGTGAAAAAAGTAACTTTGTATGATTGGTCAGGCGACTCTGATGCATTAACCTATTATTTTCAGCTAAGTCATTTTTGGGGTGATATAAACCATGTTGCGGCAGCGTTAACAACTGACGATCACGCCTATTTTCTGCCTTGTGAACGGCAAGGGAAGCATTTAACCATTACCGTTTCCGCTGATAATCTAAACGTGATCGAGTCGAGCGCCGTGTTGCATGTCTATATTAATCATCAAGTGATGTGGCTGACGACTTCCTTAAGCAACAGTGCTATGAAAGAGGCCGTTATAACCGGTGGCAAATGTCTGGTCACGAAGGTTCAGCAACATCTGACGATCCGGCGTCTGCTGCCGGAATATGATTTCAATCGTGAACCAATCACTATTCGTGATGTCCAGACAGGTTATAACACGCTCTCATTTCAAATGACGGATTGGCATGACACACCTATGGAACTGTGTTTCCTTCGGGGCCAAAAAGACATGTTGCTGCAGGCGACCGTGGATGAGGGATGCGTCCAGGTACATGATTTGTCGCTGTTATCAAAAGGCAATTGGCAGCTGTTTATAAAAACAGGCAATACGTTAACGCCGGCTGGTATTCAGGAGCAGGAAATGGCCTTTTTCAATACCTGCCATCATCGGATGACCCCCCTGAGTAAGAAGGGCTATTTCCATTTACATGTTGCGCCAAACCGGCTAAAGGCAGCGTCCATCGGGATCGAACATCAGTCGGCATCTATCAGCCTTCATATAACGCCTGAGGCAATCGAACAGCAAGCTGACGCCAATCTGCAGTTAATCATGAATGACCCCGTTCATGATCGGGACTACATCTACAGCTTACATCCAGAGACTCAAGGGTACTTGGCACATATTCCGCTGATGGATGTGAACGACCATTTTGCCAAAAAGCGGTTTTTTGTCTTACAAGAAGGTGATGAACCCCTCAAATATCAGCTGCAGATCAAGCGTTCTGTGCTGAAAGGGGATCTGACGTTCGAACACGCTGTAAATGCGCAATACATGACCTACGCCTTTTATAAACGCAAAGATGCGACACTCGGCCTGAACGTTCAAAAGCCAAAATTAAACAAACAATTATGGAAGATTGACGATTTTATTCTGAAAGGGCAGCTTGGAGAAGGGGACGGGGCACTCGATAAATTTATGGACTGCGCGCCTTATTTATATATTGAAGACAGACATTCATTTGATGCTGTCTATATGCCCATACAGGACGTTTTTGAAGCCGACCTAAATGAACTGGATCTGATAAACCTCAAATCGAAAGAGAAAACCATTTTTGATATTTTTGTGGTGATCATCAATCAGCAGGGAGACATGATTCGCAAAGAAAAAATTAAATATAAATACGCTGACTACAAAAAAGATAACTATTATACGTATAAGCAACAGGAAGATGACGCGTCCAATCAGCACCATTTCCTTATAACCACGACACCGTTTGGCAATCTTAAAATTGAATCCTTTACCATCCCGCGAACCATCCAGATTCCCGCCGATACATCGGTGAAGGACAGCAATGTATGGCTCTTGGGCGAACGGTACAATACGGCACAGGACAACGGGATTGTGCTGTTTCACTGGCTGCAAAACCATACCGATATCGACGCCTACTATGTTATCGATGAGGAATCACCCGAATATGAAAAAATGAAAGATAACCCAAATGTCTTGTGTTTCGGATCCGAAAAACATTTTGCGATTGCCTTCAAAGCGAAAGTCCTGTTAGGCACACATGATCTGGAAAATATCCTGCCATACAAACCAGCAAGCGGCTTTTTCCATTATGAAAATACGTACCGCGTCTTTCTGCAGCATGGCGTTCTCGGACGCAAGAATGTCGAGTATCACAAAAAATACTATGAGCTGCCTTTTAATCTAGTCATCGTCAGCAGTGAACCCGAAAAGTATGACATTGTTATGGATGAACTGGGTTATCAGGAAGATGAAGTGGCTGTTACAGGACTCGCCAGATTTGATAACCTTATCCAGAACCAGAACACCCGTCCAAAGGATATTTTGCTGATGCCAACATGGCGGGACTGGATTAATACAGACCAGCAATTCCTGGAAAGTAAATATTATGCAGCTTACACAAACCTAATTAATAATACGCGGCTACTAGAGCTCCTCGAAGCTTACGATGTTCAACTGCATTTTTACCCGCATTACCGCGCACAAGACTACTTTCAGCGCGAAATGCGTGTTGACAACGACCGCGTAACATTCATACCGTATGACACTTACTATGTTCAGGAACTATTGATCAATCACGCCCTGCTCATAACAGACTTCAGCAGCGTCAGCTTTGACTTTTCGCTCATGAACAAACCGGTTATCTACTATCATTTCGACGTCAAACGATTCTTCAGAAAAGGCATACTCAGACCAGTCGAGGAAACCTTTATCGGCAAAATCGCCGAATCCGAAGAAGAACTGGTCAACTTAATCGAAGACAGACTTCAGCATCAGCTAGCAAACTATGATGTTGATATTTCAGGTATTATAAAGTACCAGGACGCGTCCAATTGCCAACGCATCTTTCAAACGGTCGAGTCCAGACTGACACAATCACAGCAATGAGCAGCCGCTTGCGCACGAGTGGTGGGGCGATCGGGGAGCGCTGGGAATCGATCGAGGCGCACTGAAAATCGATCGAGCAGCACCCAAAGTCGATCGGGCTGCACCGAATATCGATCGAGCAGCACCCAAAGTCGATCGAGGCGCACTGAAAATAGATCGAGCATCACCCAAAGTCGATCGAGGCGCACTGAATATCGATCGAGCAGCACCCAAAGTCGATCGAGGCGCACCGCATATCGATCGAGCACCGCCCAAAGTCGATCGAGGCGCACAGAATATCGATCGAGCGCCGTCCAAAGTCGATCGAGCAGCACCCAAAGTCGATCGAGGCGCACTGAAAATCGATCGAGCAGCACCCAAAGTCGATCGAGCACCGATCTATTTGAGGATGTTCGTTTTCGGCTCAGCCGAAAACGTTCGATTAACTTTCCGCTTTAATACGTAATCAGCAGCTATTATTTTATAGGGCGGTGTGCTATGATAGACTTGCCCTCTTACAAAAATCTCTAAAAGGAGCGATGCCATGATATTAAAACGTCGCAGCAAACCCCTCCCTCTAAGAAAGCTCGATGCTCTTCTTCCGCGACTCTCACCTAATTTTCCAGAACTGATTAAAATACAGGAAGACGCCAAACGGCAGCAGCGAGGCTATTCCGGCGAGTTAAGAGTCGATTATTTTCTTGATTACCTTGCCCCGAAGTTTACGATCCTTCATGATGTCTATCTGCGTACGAACGGCAAAAACTTTCAGATTGATTCACTTATTATTGCTGATCACACGATTTTTATTGTTGATAGCAAACATTATCAAGGTCTCATTACATTTAATACCATCCTCAGGCAGCTTACTCGCTCCGATAATCAGATTGAGTCAGGCTTTGAATATCCCATCACCCAAGTTAAAAATCAAATACGTAATCTAGAGCATTGGCTCAATCAGCTTTATTTCAGCAAAATACCAATAAAAGGTTTTGTAGCTATTGCTGATCCGGCGACAATCGTCAAAGTGGAGGGGAGCCAGGAAGAAGTCAGTAGCTATGTTGCCCATGCTGCTGAAATTCATGAACGGATCGTATCGTACGACCGCCAAATGAGTGATG
Source organism: Lentibacillus kimchii (assembly GCF_042666895.1). Classification (GTDB taxonomy): domain Bacteria; phylum Bacillota; class Bacilli; order Bacillales; family Amphibacillaceae; genus Lentibacillus; species Lentibacillus kimchii. The sequence continues at coordinate 12,637 of NZ_JBHTGR010000017.1, read as the reverse complement.
AAGGAGCAAAAAAGTTATCTGGACCACAAATAGGCAAAGCGATTCTTAGCCAGTGCGGTACCTTTGATATTAATCTGTTCAAGCAACATAATCTCCAACAAAAAGATATAAGGTCAGGCGTCCGCTGTCCAGACTGTGGGCAGTGCGGTATGAAACGTGTTCATAGCGGCTGGCTCTGCGAGAAATGCAATTGTTATTCAAAACATGAGCACATCACAGCCCTTAATGATTACTTGTTGCTGATCAAGGAAACCATCACGAATCAGGAATGTATGAATTTCTTAGGTTTAAACTCACGCCATGTGGCCTCGAGAATTCTGAAGAACAGCGGTTTAGACTACTACCCTCAAACGAGGAAATGGCATAATGTGTCTAATAGAAAGTAGGGGGTCGGAGGCGATCGAGCTGTACTGAACATCGATCGAGCACGACTCAAAGTCGATCGACCTCTGCCCAAATTCGATCGAGCACCGCCAAAAACCGATCGGGAGCACTGGGGAATCAATCGAGCAGTCGTTCGTTTGAGGATGTTAATTTTCGGCCACGCCGAAAATTTTCCCTTTAAGAAAAAAACACGCCCAAAATCGATCGAGCCGCACTGAATATCGATCGAGCACCATCCAAAGTCGATCGATCTGCACAGCATATCGATCGAGCACCACCCAAAGGCGATCGATCCGCACTGAAAATCGATCGAGCACCACCCCAAGCCGCGCGAGCCGCACCGAATAGAGCGCGAGCACCGCCCCAAGCCGCGCGAGTCGCACAGCATAACGATCGAGCACCGCCCCAATCCACCCGAGCACCACCCAAGCCAGAGCATCCCAATAAAAAACCCTTGCCATTACGGCAAGGGTTAACCTTATGTCAAGACTCGTCCGATTCTGCAGCCAGCTTGCGGTAGTTGGCGGAGATGCTGCCGGGTGTGCAGTTATACTCGCGGGCAAGCTGGTCCTGGGTGATCGTGGTATCCTGCAGCCAGTCTTTCTGCACGAGATATTCCAGGGCTGCTGCGTAGGGTTCGGGTTTTCGTAAGGATGGTTTAGCTTCTTGGGCGTAGCGCTGCCAGAAGGCCACGCCTTTAAATAAGACGTCATCCTGAACGTTTTTTTCAATCATGTGATCGGCAAACAATTGTGCCACGTTTTCGTGAACGGCATTGCTCCAGTCATCTGTTTCTTTTCCCTGATTCAGGGCGTCAGCGAGAAAGTCAGGGAAGTGCTCCTGCAAGCCGCCATCCTGCCGGTCATAAGTATTTAATAATTGCGTGATGTGCTCCGGCTCGTGACGGTACAGTTTTATAATTGTATAAAAGAAACCGTACTGATCAGCATATGGCACCAGTGTTCCGATTAGCAGACTGCCTTCGGAAAAATCTTCTTCCGGATGATAGGGGATGCGGAAACGTTCGCGCGTGCGGCAATCGTCCAGCGTGAGCTGATGGCTGTTCGCATCTACCTGCACCACCTCATAGGCTGATGGCAGCTGCTCGCCCCAGCTGGCGAACAATTCGCGTGTGCGCCGGCTGACACCGCGTATGGACTTGTTGAAAAAGTCCGAGAAAATGGTGCGGATTTCGGTGCCAAATGGGATGTGAAATAGAATCCACAGTGTAAGCCCGGTTTGATAGATTTCGGCTGTCTCCGCGTCGTTGTCCATATCGTCACGGTGGTAACGTGCCTTCAAATTTGCAAGTGTCTGTGCGTAGCCGTCCATAATGGCCGCGGCGAATTGCTGGTGAAGCTTCTGCAGTTCACTGTTCGTACGCTCAACGCTTGTATTGGCTGCATTTTCAAAGCCGCAGCAGTTTTTGTACTTTTTACCACTTCCACATGGGCACGGGTCATTTCGTTTAATCTTGCTCATAGTATCGAGCACCTCTTGTTAGATTACTAGCTTCCTATTATGCAGGAAAGATCATGCAATTTCAAGTCAAATACAGCTGTAACACCCACAAGTTGGGGATAGTGTCGTCATAGCTGCTGTCTGATGCGGCCGGGGCCGCGCGCATCATTAAGTTCCGCGCCCGGCCCCTATCCGCAGGCGCCATTAAGCCTTCTGATCCTGCTGAATCGGGTAGGCGGACCATTCACTGAGATCGATTTCCTCCCGAATAATCATACGCGCTGGAAAAATGAATGTCCATGGTTTGCTCGTATTCGCCCGTATGGTGAAATCTGTCATTTGAAAGCTGCCGCGTGCGACTTCCTCACCGCTGGCGTCTTTCAGCCCGAGCGGCACCTGCTCCAGATGGATATTTTTCTCCGCGCCGTTGCGGATCAGGATTGTGGCTGCGATATCGCCGTTGTCCTGCTGTCTGGCCTGGACGCCCATGAAATTCATTTCCCCCGGTTTCAGCTTCGGTGCCTGCTTCACAATGGTTTCGAGCGATGCGCGCGTCTGCTCATTGATCGACTCTTCCCATGAGTTCTCCAAATCCAGCTGGTGCGATTTTTTCAGCTCAAATGCAAGCGACCAGCTGCCGGCTAATTGCGCTGTATCACCGACGATCATGTCCGGCTCAAAGACGAATGTCCATGGCCGCGCGCCGTTTGCCGGAATCGAGCCGAGCTGGCTGAGATCAAACGTCTTGCGGGCAACCGGTTTTTGATCCGAGCCCAGAAGCAGCACACGCGTTTCGCCGAACTGAATAGCTTTCGTGACTGTGTTGCGGATCAGGCCAGCGACTTCCATACCTTTTTTCGTTTGCTTCACTTCCATCCCGTAAATGGAAATCTGATTTTGATGCAGTTTGGGGCTCTGGCTGTTATGAAACGCATAGACGTAGCGGTCTTCCTCGGTCAGACCCCAGTCATCCGGGATCGACAGCTCCGTTTCCACAGCTGGCTGATCAGCGTCAGAGGTTTCCTCCTGATCCGGCTGTAAATAGTCGTCAGCTTTCGCCGCTTGCTCCTGCTTTTTTTTCGTTCCTTTGGCAAAATTAAACATCAAATCGTCCTTTCTTTTGACTCTTGCTTGTTTTGATCAGCGATTTTCCGCTCCATCAGGCCTGCTGTACGCGATGCCAATTCAAACGTTAATTGACTGAAGGAGGACTCAAACAGTGAGTAGCCTTCTTTTTCAAACAACTGAATCGGATCTTCCTGCTGATACTGCCGCATGCCAATGCCTTCCTTCAGCTGCTGCATCGTGTCCAGGTGTGATTTCCAGACGTTGTCAACCACGACAACCGCCAGACCCCTAACGGAAGCCAGGACCTGCTCGTTTTCGGCAAATGAAAAGAAACGTTCCTTGTGTTCCTCCCAGGCCGGCTCAACCAGTTCCTTGACGTCGTCTTCAGTCTCTACCTGCTGTCCCGCCAGCGTCACGTCACTCAAAAGGATACGGTTCAGATTGTCTTCAAGCGGTTTCAAATCAATTTCTTCTGGCGCTGCATCAACCTGCAGATACGTATCAATCATTTCCCACGGCACATTCGCGGTTTGTTTGTCAACAAACGTCAGGATATCATCTGTCTCCAGAATATTATTCCGCAGCTCATAAACAATTTGCCGCTGCTGGTTCAGGACCCATTCCAGCTTCAGGTTGTATTCGCGCACCTGATACTGCATCCCTTCACTGATCCTTTGGGCTGTTTCCACAAGTTTATGCACGTTGGACGAGGTGACAAGACCATTCTCATCTGATTTTAGCTTCGGTCGCATCCGCTCCAGTTCATCCGGTGCAAAACGCGTCAGCAAATAATCCTCGAGTGAGAGCACATATTGCGTTGATCCCGGATCACCCTGACGCCCGGAACGCCCGCGCAGCTGGTTGTCAATCCGCTTGCTTTCATTACGCTCCGTGCCGAGCACATGCAGCCCGCCACGTTCGGCAGCACCTTCACCCAGAATGATGTCCGTACCGCGCCCGGCCATATTGGTAGCGATCGTCACACGGCCGACCTGGCCGGCCATCGCAATCAAGTGGGCCTCCTGCTCAACACTTTTAGCATTCAGCAGATGATAGGGGACACCGCCCTCATCGAGAATGCGCGCCATTTCCTCTGACTGCAGAATCGATGTCGTCCCGATCAGCATCGGCTGACCCTTTTCATAGCGCGAGCGGATCTCCTCCAGCAAAAAGTCATTTTTCGCCTGCTGGGTCATGAACACTTGATCCGGCAGGTCCGTCCGCTGATTCGGTTTATTCGTCGGGATCTGAATAACATCCATCCCGTAAACCTGGAACAGCTCCTTCTCCTCAGTTTTCGCCGTCCCCGTCATCCCGGACAAAGTCGGATACATCCGGTAATAGTCCTGCACGGTGATCGAGGCATACGTTTTATTCTCATCCGAATTGGCGAGCCCTTCCTTCGCTTCAATCGCCTGATGCAGCCCGTCACTCAAGCTGCGGCCTTCCATCACACGGCCCGTATTCATATCAACCAGCTTGATCTGACTGTCATCAACGATGTAATCCACATCACGCTCAAACAGCATCCGCGCCCGCAATGCCTGCAGCAGGGCATGGAAAAGCGTGCTGTGCTCCAGATCGAATAAATTCGGAATCCCAAAAATCCGCTCACACTTGCTGATGCCATCATCGGTAAAATTAGCGACCTTCGTTTCCGGATCAAACGTGAACTCCTCATCCTGCGTAAAGCCAGCAATCACGCGCGAACACACCTGATAGAGCCGCCCAGCCGCCTGATCCTTGCCAGCAATAATCAGCGGCGTGCGCGCCTCATCAATCAGCACACTGTCGACCTCATCAATAATGGCAAAATGATACGGGCGCTGCACTTTTTGATCAAGCGACTGCACCATATTATCGCGCAGATAATCGAAGCCAAATTCATTGCCGACCCCATATGTAATATCACACAAATACGCATTCTTTTTCTGCGAACTGCTCAAGCCGGACACATTCAAACCGACACTCAGACCGAGAAACTCATGAATCTGACCGATCAGCTCCTTATCCCGCTGAGCGAGATAATCATTCACCGTGATAATGTGCGTGCCTTTACCTTCCAGCGCATAAAGATAGGCCGGCAGCGACGCAACAAGCGTCTTCCCCTCACCAGTCGCCATCTCGCCAACATTGCCTTTCTTCAGCACCAGACCACCAAGAAGCTGCACATCAAAATGCCGCATGCCCAGCACGCGCACCGCCGCCTCGCGAACCGTCGCAAAAGCCTCCGCCGTCAAATCATCAATCGACTCACCCTCATCAAGCCGACTGCGGAATTCCGCCGTTTTCGCCTGCAGCTCCTCATCCGACAGAGCCTGAAATTTTGGTTCCAACTCATTTATCTTTTCAACACGCGCCAGATACGGTTTCAACTCTTTCATATTTTTCGGTTTTCTTTCCAATAGATTCGTAGACATAACAACGAAACTCCTTCAAAAATAACTTACTAGTAGTATAGCATAAACAGCCGTGTTAATATAAGGTAAAGAGTGCCGACCCCGCACAAGGATGCGCTTGTGCGGGGTGCCTGCTCCCGTGGGGTGCCCGCCGCGGGGAAGCTTTCCCGCGGGGTGCCTGTTTCCCGCAGGGTGCGAGTTTCCCCGCGGGGTGCCTGTCACCACCCGAATTTTGTCGAATGATGTTGTCCAGTTGTTAGACATTAATTGAACGTTTTCGGCCACGCCGAAAACGAACACTCTCAAACGAACCACCGCCTGATCGCTTCCGATGCTCTCGATCGAAAAAGGGCGATGTTCGATCGATTTCGAGAGCTGCTCGATCGAATTTGAGAGCCTCTCGATCGATTTCGGGAGCATCTCGATCGAATTCGGGAGCCTCTCGATCGATTTCGGGAGCATCCCGATCGAATTCGAGAGCACCTCGATCGATATCGAGAGCACCCCGATCGATTTCGGGAGCCTCTCGATCGCAATCCCGCAAGCTCCCGATCGAAAAATATCGCCATCGGGAATGCGGGATCATGCACCATAGTCAAATTTAAATGAATGTGTAAGAAAGGCAGAAATCATATGCGAATTGGAATTACAGGAAATTATGGCAATCAGAATCAGGGTGATGAGGCGATTCTGGAAGGCATTATCATCCAGCTGGAACAGACGTATCCGGTTGAGCGCGAGGACATATGTGTGTTCACGAAAACACCGGAGGAGACGCGCCACAAATTAGGTGTGATGACGCATCCTCTATATGAAAGGACGAAAACGGCGCCGGGTTCGCTTATGGCGACGATCCGTCAGACAATGCCGGTCATCCGCGGGCTGGACATGCTTATCATTGGCGGCGGCGGGATTTTAATGGATCTTTACATAAATAGTACGGTCATTTTTGCGATGTACGGCTGGCTGGCGAGGCGCGCGCATGTTCCGGCAGTGATTTATGGTGCGGGGGCCGGACCGATCAACACGCGTGCCGGCAAATGGCTCGTCAAATCGCTCGCGGGCCATGCTGATCTCGTAACCGTCCGGGACGCGCCATCGAAAAACCTCCTTGCCTCCATCGGGGTTAAACAGCCGGTTCAGGTGATCGCGGATCCTGCGTTTTACGTGCCTGCCCCAGCGCAGGAGTACCCGGCGGACAGCCGGCTTGCGATCGGTGTGACCGCGCTGCCGTATTTTCACAGCAGTTACTGGCCGGAGGAGGATACACAGAAATATAATCACTACATTGAAGGCATGGCGGCGAATCTCGATCACCTGCTGGCCGAGCAGGACCAGGCGGTGATCACCTTTTTCGCCACGAAATACCCGCAGGATCTGGGTGCCGTGCGTGACATTCAGGCCTTGATGCAGTATCAGGATCGCACGGAGACGCAGGAGGATTTTCTGACGCATCGGGAACTGCTTGCCCTGATTGAAAAGCAGGATCTGATTATCGGAACACGGCTGCATTCCCTTATTCTGGCGCTGGCCGCAGCTAAGCCGGTTATGGCGGTTGCTTATCATCAAAAAGTGCACGCGATGATGGACCGGATTGACTGTGCCGAGGCAAGTATTCATATCGAAAATGTCCACATTAACCAGCACTTTTTCGCCGATGGGTGCAGCCGGATGGCAGCGGACTGGGAGACGACCAGGACCCGCTTCAGAGAGCGTTCTGAAGCGATGAAATATCAGGAGCCGAGGGGCATGACCCTTATTCAGGAAAACATCACCGGCGCTAGCCGGATGAGAAAGCAGGGATCCTGATTGGGCGCTCCATCACGCTTTCTCAAACTGCTCGGCACGATCACACTCATCAATATTCTCTCGCGGGTGTTTGCCTTTCTGCGGGAGCTGTTTATCGGCTATCAATACGGCACAACCTATCAAGCGGACAGCATCATCACGGCGTTTACCATTCCGAATTTCTTTCACATCGTGCTCGGCGGCGCGGTGACGACAGCATTTATCTCGGTCTACGGCAAACAGCAGAGCCAGGTCAAACACGATTTCGCCCGGACCGTCTTCACGATGCTGGCCCTGGTGGTCGGCACGCTCACGATCGCCTTCATGCTCCTGCCATCATTCTGGATGGAGCTGTTTTTCGGCGGCATGTCCGGTGACGCACTTGCGCTGACTGAAAAACTGTTCCGACTGACCGCACCAGCAACATTTTTCCTCGTCGTCGGAATAGCACTAAGCGGGCTGCACAACGTCTATGGCCATTACCGGCTCAGCACGACGTCGACCTTTTTGTTCAACGCGCTCTATCTCATCATCGGCGCAGGGCTCACACCATGGCTCTCAGCCTATTCGTATTCACTCGGAGCAGCACTCGGCGCCGCAGCAATGTTCGGATTTCTCGTGTATTTTATCCGCAAACGCAATTTAATGCCGCTCAAGCCGAAACTGGTGCGCATGCCGCAGAATAAGCGATTCCTGAAACTGGCGCTCCCGCTCATGCTTGGCGGTGCGACCATGCAATTTTACCAGCTGATCCAGCGCATGTTCGCCGCACCACTCGACAACGGGGCAATCGCCGCGCTCAACTACGCATCGAAAATGACGCAGATGCCCCAAGCCGTGCTCATGACAAGCGTCACAACTATGATTTATCCTATGCTAACCAAAGCAGCAGGGGAAGGCGATCAGACAAAAATCACCAACGCCTATCAAAAAGGCTTCCGGCTCCTGACACTGCTCCTGCTGCCAGCAAGCGCTTTTCTGGTCATTTATGCCAAAGACATCATGACATTCATCCTGCAATACGGCGCCTTCAGCACCGATTCAACCAGCGCGACATACCCGCTGCTGCAAATCTATGCCATCGCCGTACTCGGACTCGCCCTGAACACCTATATCACACGGTTTTTCTACGCCGCAGAAAAAACCGTACTGCCCGTCGCCCTGAATGTCCTGTCCGTCATCGGCATCAACATACTTGTCATCATCCTATTTCGGGAGCAACTGGGCGCAGAAGCAATCGCACTCGGCACCGCCATAAGCGCCATCATCAACATGCTGCTGCTCATCATCTGCGCCCGCTGGCAACTCAAACTAAACGTCAGCAGCCACCGCTTCATCGGCAAAATCATACTATACACAGCCGCAGCAACCGCAGCATTATGGCTCGTCTCACTCTTGCCATTCACCCTAGCCCTGCTCTCACTAGCAACCGGCGGCATCACCCTGCTGCTCATCATCGGCACAGGCATCAAACTTGTACACTGATGAAGAGAAGGGGGGGAGACAGAGCGAATGCTAATTTCCGTGCGGGGTGCCCGTCCGTGCGGGGTGCCTGTCACGACCCGAATTTTGTCGAACCGCTCTCGCTGGCAGCTCGAAATTGAATGGGATGCCCGCCGAGTAAGAGTTAGCCACTCGCTCGCAGTGAATTTGGGTGGGCTGTAAATGACGGTTGAAAGGATTGAGCCCCGACGAGACATCCATATGAGAGGGGAGATGGTGTTGACAGTCCAGAATGCCACATCTTAATTTGCTGATGGATTTCCAGTTGGAGATCCTTGCCGAATCGCAATTGGTTATTTCGTTTGCGTACCGCATCAGAAATAGACGCCTGTGATACTGGATTGAAACTCATTTTTACACTGTCAGATTCACCTATTTATAATGTAATAATTTTTATTCAATAAGACGATATAGATATATTCCGTTTCTTTTTTTCGCAATCACTTCGTTACGTTCTATTAAAAGATCTAGAAGACTTGTAATTTCCAGGACAAATGTGACAATTAAATTTTCATACCGATCAGGATACATGTCTTTAATAATATCCAGGCCTGTTTTTTCTCCTTTTGATAGAGTGTTTTTCAGACGTGTTGCTCGTTTTTCTGTTCTTCTTAATTGAGCATTAACAATACTTTCTAAATCGTAAATGTCAGTGCCATGCCCTGAATAAGTTATCTCTACGGGAAAACTCAGACATTTTTTTAAGTTATTAATATATTGAAGGAGCGGCTTTGCGCGTTTCTCACCAGGAAAAGGTGCATCAAGAAAAAGGCCGACATGAATGTCATCAATAACGTGATCACCACAAATAAGAATTCTATCTTTAGCACAATATAAGGAAATGTGATCTTGTGAATGCCCTTGAGTTTCAATGATTCTCCATTCCGGTAGATTGGGAATCACATCTCCTTCTTTTAATTCCTTAGTTACCCTTAGATTCGTTAACAATTCCCGCTTACTTTTTAAAAAGGACCATTCCCTTGCCGCCTTGTTTGAAAGACCAAACTCATAAAGAAGATTTTTAAAGAAAATGTGGCTCCAATACATATAGTCTTCATCCTGGAGGTAGGTTTGTGTATTTTTATGTGCATAAACAGGTACAGAAATTATTTCCAGGATCCACTCAAGTAACCCTATATGATCATCATGGTGATGTGTTATAACGATTTGTTCTATTTCAAAAATGGTTAGCCCCATTTTATGGAGACCCTCATTTAATTCCTTCCACGCCTGTTTGGTTTTTACGCCTGCATCTATTAAAGTGATCTTTTTTCCATACAACAAATACACATTAACAGGTCCGATTGGAAAGTTTGTTGATAATGTAATCTTTTCTATTTTCTGCACCATATTTCATCCAAATCCTTTTTCAAAAAGTAATATTGAAACTCATAAGCTATATTTGGTGGGGGATTTACAACTAATTAACCTGTCATAATCACCCTTTAATCATCTTTATGATCAAAACTGGAATTCTTGATACATATCTTTTAATCGCATTTTTAATATTTTACCTACACCATTTCTGGGTAAATCTTTAACAAAAACGATTTGACGAGGTGTTTTATATTTTGCCAAGTGAAGCTGGCAGTATTCAATCAACGCTTTTTCAGTGATGTTATAGTCTTCTTTTTTTACGACACAAGCAAGCACATCCTCACCCATACTCACAGATGGGACACCAATTACTGCAACTTCCGAAACAGCTTCATGTTTTGATAGCAATTCTTCCAGATCATGTGGATATATATTGAAGCCCCCGCGTATGATTAAGTCCTTTTTACGATCAACAATATAGAGATATCCTTCCTCGTCGACCACTGCCATATCACCTGTATACAGCCAACCATTTCGAAGCGCTTGTTTTGTAGCCGCTTCATTTTTAAAATACCCCGGGGTAACATTATCACCTCGCACTAATAATTCTCCGACTTCTCCCGTAGGTAATTCTGTCCCATCTTCATCTGCAATTTTAATGGTCACACCAGGCATAGGTACCCCAGCAGACCCTTCTTTTATTGGCAACTCATGTCTTTGGGTTGCCACTCCAGGAGATGCTTCCGATAGACCATAAGCATCCCATACTTCCGCTTGAAATTTCTCAAAAAACGTCTCTCGTAAACTGGCTGGCAATGCTGCAGATCCTGAAGTGACAGTCTCAAGTGATGTTAAGTCGTATTTATCGGCTTTTGGATTTGTTACCATTGCATGAATCATTGCCGGAACCAGTGCAAAGGATTTAACGTTATATTTTTCTATCGCTTTAAACACTTCTTCCGTTTCAAATTTAGGAATAATAACGACAGATTCTCCTTTTATAAATAAATCATTCATGACGCCAAAACCAAAAATGTGAGCCAAAGGAAGAATCCCTAAAGTGGTGCCTCTTTCTTCATGCTCCCTGAGTAACACCCCGTTAGAAGCATTTGCATGTAAATTTTTATGGGTCAACATGACACCTTTTGGCTTTCCTGTCGTTCCTGACGTATAAAAAATGACTGCTACATCATCTTCTTTTAGGTTTGGGGAATGTTCCTCTGAGGTATTAATCTTAGAAAGAGAATTTTGCCAATCCATCATGTCTATAGTTTGATCTGAGGATGTCTCGTCGTTTGGCAGGTCTACACAAATTATTTTAGGTTTAATCTGTAAACCTTTTGTTGCTTCGATAACTTTATCTAATAGAAAAGAAGACGTAACAATGGCCTTTGCTTGAGAGTTCTCCAATATATAATTAATTTCATCTGCTTGGAGGAGGTGCATAACAGGGACCACTATGGCACCCGAACGTAAAATACCTTGATACGAAAATATAACTTCAGGACTATTTGGCATACAAACAAGCACTCTATCTCCAACTTCTATACCAAGCTTATCAATCAAACAGGAAACCTTTTTTGCCATAAGCTCACTCTCAGCGTTTGTATAAGACTTGTTCCCATAATAAAGCAATGGATACTCACCATAGGAATTTATATTTTCCTCTAATAATTTTGAAAGAAGCATTTTATCCCTCCATTTATATCTAAGTTACAGATATCTCGTTAGGTCTTTTTGATAAATGGCCACTCTCTTCAGTTATAACGATAAAAGCGACACTTCAATCGTTTTATAACAGCTCTCCTACGGTTTCATATCCTTTTAATAAATTTCTGGCAATCGTACGGCGCTGTATTTCATCCGTTCCTTCAAAAATCCTAAGCAGCCTTAATTCACGATACCATCGCTCAATTGGTAAATCTTTTGTGTAACCCATACCACCGTGGATTTGTAATACGCGATCAACTACTTCATTAGCCATAACAGCTCCCTTTAATTTCGCCATGGAAGACTGATGACGGGCATCTATTCCATTCTCCTCCATCCAGGCTGCACGCAGGACAATCCACTTTGCTGCTTCAATATCCACAGCAGAATCAGCAATCATCCACTGAATCGCTTGCCTCTGGCTAATCGGTTTACCAAACGTTTTTCGAGTATGAGAATAATCAATGGCCATTTGAAGTAATCTTTCTGCAGCTCCAACTGCATTAGCTGGAATCATATATCGCCCCTGACCAATCCACTGCATACCAAGTTTAAAACCATGGCCTACTTCGCCTAAGATATTTTCTTCAGGAACACGTACATTTTCAAAGACCAGTGTTGCAGGTCCCCATTCGCCCATTGTGTGAATATACTCGGAGTACCAACCCATATCACGGTCTACCAGAAAACAAGTAACGCCACCGTCAGTGCCCTTTTCTTTATCAGTTACCGCAAACACCATAGCAAAGTCTGCTTCGTTCCCACCTGTAATGAAAACTTTTTCCCCATTTAATAGCCAATCATCACCGTCTTTTATCGCAGGCATTGTTATATTCCTTGCGTCAGAACCTGCTCCTGGTTCTGTGATTGCAAAACAAGATGTTTTTTCACCATTAATGACAGGTGAATCAATTTCATAATTGCTCTTATTAAAAACGCAAAGACCTGCAGAATTTCTAATGTGTATTTTTTTAAAATTCCTCTAAGCAGCCTGCTGCTGCTTTAAC
>NZ_JBHTGR010000016.1:0-63689 GCF_042666895.1 Lentibacillus kimchii | reverse complement strand
TAAAGCAGCAGCAGGCTGCTTAGAGGAATTTTAAAAAAATACACATTAGAAATTCTGCAGGTCTTTGCGTTTTTAATAAGAGCAATTATGAAATTGATTCACTTATAAAATCTTAAAATAAATAAATTAACTAAACACTGTTGTATATCAACGAATTTATAATATAATGAAAATTAAGATAAATAATTGAAGATACTATCAAATTTTAAAGAGGAGGCTACAAATTCTTTGAATCTGAATAGTTGTTATAAAGAATAATTAGTCCTTTTTGATCAAAAGATCGTATGTATCTTGAAATCAAATCAATGGTTCAAATGTAGCAAACTTTATTCTAAGATCAGCTCTTTCTAAATTTTATGGTCAGCAAAATTTTGTAAGCGATTACATTACGTGGACGAAACATTAAACCACGGAAATGGTTGGGTCCTTGTGGTTAAATCTGAAAGGGAGGTTTTATGAGTGTTGTAGTGGCCTTTGGGCTGGCAAGTATTATGCTGTGTATTGGTTTAGTCATTCGGGTAAAGGTCCCATTTATCAGAAATATGCTGGTCCCTACGAGTATTATTGCTGGTATATTGGGATTTATTGTTATGAATACTGGTTTTATTACATCGACCGACTCAAATATGTATATCAATATAGTTAACTACTTATTTGCGATCATGTTCATTTCACTAACTTTGACAAGTAATAATGAATCAGAGTCAGAAAAATCTGGTGGAAAAAATATTGCTAAGGGAGCAATAGGATTAGGATTGATTTGGAACATACTGTATGCGCTGACACCATTGGTTGGAGCACTTGTCATTATGGGTATTGGTGGTTTTTTTGGAATGAATCCAATCTATGGTCTGATCATTCCTTTTGCTTTTACGCAGGGACCAGGTCAGGCTTCGACTTTTGGTACGGTTATGGAGCAGCAATACGGGATTGAAAATGCTGCTACAGTAGGTATTACTTTTGCTGCAATCGGGTTTATCATTTGCTTTGTTATAGGGGTACCACTGGCCAGATTAGGAATCAAAAAGGGAATGGCGAAGAACCTTGGTTCGGCCAAAATTGCAGATTTTATTAAAAGAGGATTTTATACGAAGGAGGAAAAAAGAGAGGAACTGGGAAAGGAAACAATGTTTAGTGGCAATATTGATACGATGACATTTCATTTCGCGATTATTGGCCTCTGTCTGATAATGGCCCTGTTAATATCAGAGGCTGTTTCATATATTCCGGCTATAGGTTCTACCTTTTCTGGTTTGCTGTTTGTTTACGGTATGTTTTCAGGTTATTTGATGAAATTTATTCTGAAAAAATTGGGAATTGACTATATGCTTGATAACACTTTTCAATCTAAAATCACCGGCTGGGCAACTGATTATTTAGTTGTTTCATCATTTATGGGTGTCCCATTGAGTCTCGTGGGCAACTGGATGATTCCAATTATTATAACATCCATTGTAGTATCTATCTTTGTTCTTGCAATATGTATCTTTTTTGGTCAAAGAATAGGAGGGCGTAATGACTTTGAAAGGACTCTTGGTTTATTTGGGGCAACCACTGGTCAGGTACACAGTGGTCTCGCGCTTATAAGGATTATTGATCCAACATTTAAAACGACTGCGGCGATTGAATTAGGCTTAATGAACCTTGCTATGATGCCCTCATTTCTGACAGTTCTTTCGATATTTGCCATATCGTCCGGTACATTTTCTTGGAATATCGGGATATTATTGATTTTGGCACCGGTACCTGTCTACTTGATATTGTTGAAATTTTTAAAGTCATTGGGCAAAAAAACATATACTTGGAAAACAAAACCGGAATCTGAAGACGAAAACGAAGAGATAGACACATTTGCTGCTAAGTAACTCTAAATAAATGTTAAAAGAAAGGGGATATTTTAAATGAGAAAATTATATTATGGTGGAGACATTATTACCATGGAGAAGGCAGATGATGCTGCAGAAGCAGTGTTGACAGAGAACGATATTGTTAAAAAGGTTGGCCGTCTGACAGAGTTTCAGGACATGATGAATGATTCAAGTATTGAAAAGATTGATTTAAAAGGAAACACATTAATGCCAGGTTTTGTTGATCCCCATAGTCATATTTCAATGGTTGGTCAGATAGCGTCTATGGCTGATTTAAGCACGTGTAAAACTTTCAATGAAATAATACAGACACTTAAATTGTATATGCAGAATAATGGCGCAGGAAAAGAAGATTACATTATAGGTTTTGGTTATGATCACAATATCTTAAAAGAAAGGGAGCATCCAAAAAAGGATGTGTTAAATCAAGTATCCGCGGACAATCCGATAGTTATTTTTCATGCGTCTGGTCACATGGGTTGTGTGAATGATGCTGCTTTAAAAATGGCTGGAATTGACGAAAATACTCCTGATATGGAAGGAGGCCATATTGGAAGAAAAGAGGAAACAGGAAAACCTGATGGTTACTTGGAAGAAGGTAATTTTATGTCCATACAAAGCAGTCTGCCATCGGATATGGGAATGGACCAACTAGAAGCATTTAATAAAGGCCAGGAGATTTATATAAGAAATGGAATCACTACAGCCCAAGACGGTGCAACATCGCACGAGACACTTGAACTTTTAAAAGCTGTAGCTGATCAAGAAAGACTAAAATTAGATGTGGTAGCGTATCCATTAGTAGCTGAAAATCCGGAAGACATTAAAAACAATGAAGAATATGTTAAAAAATATCACAATAGTCTTAAGATTGGTGGATACAAAATGTTTTTGGATGGTTCACCACAAGGTAGAACAGCATGGCTGACTGAACCATATGAAGGTGAGGAAAGCTACTGCGGCTATCCCAGATACCAGGATGAACAAGTGAAAGAATATGTGTCTAGGGCCATTAATGATGGGATGCAACTTCTTACGCACTGTAATGGTGATGCTGCTTCCGGACAGCTTTTAAGAAATTACGAATCGGCATTGCAGGAATCAGACAATCCCGATAAGCAACGTTTGCGTCCGGTTATGATCCACTGCCAAACGGTTCGAAATGACCAATTAGATAAAATGGCTGAATTATCGATGATACCATCTATATTTGTGTCTCACACATATTATTGGGGTGATGTTCATTTAAAAAACCTGGGGCGAAAACGCGGAAGTTTGATCAGTCCTGCCGAGTCAGCCTTTCGTAAAGGGCTTATGGTTAATTTCCACCAGGACTCGCCGATAGTGAAACCGGATATGCTTGATGCCATATGGTGTGGCGTTAATCGGCTCACGAGGAAGGGCACTAATATTGGTTCTGAGGAATGTGTAACCGTTTACGAAGGTTTGAAGGCCGCTACAATTAATGCAGCCTATTCATACTTTGAAGAAGACCAAAAAGGTAGTATAAAAGAGGGAAAGTTTGCAGATTTAGTTATACTAGATAAGAATCCATTAAAAATGGATAAGATGAAAATAAATGAAATACAAATTGAAGAAACTATAAAGGAAGGAAAAACTATTTACAAATCAGAATCTGTACTTACTGAGTAGAAATAGATTTCTGACAATAGCGGTATCCGATCAAATATACAACTATAAATTATAGGGAAGACCTCCTGTGGGTATTTTGTGGCTAACTCTATTCTACAGGAAAGGGTCTTCCTTTTTCTATGACCACCATTTCATCATATCCGTTTACACAAACTATGTTACGCTCACAAATATTTTAGTCTATTAAAAAAAATCATAGTTTATATATGAAGAGGCTGGGACAAAACGATGCCCAACAAAACAAACCCGAACAAATATCGCTTATCAAAGTGAATGAGTTCGGTTTAATTTAGTCACTAAATGGAGCGAAGGGAAAATGCGAAGACGCCTAGGGGAGCAAAGGCATAGGGAAGACCCCGCAGGCCAATAGGCCGAGGAGGCTTGCCAGCCGCCTCCCCGGAAAGCGCAGCATTTTCCCTCAGCGGTCATGTCGCTTCAACATTGTTCGCATTTTGAACTGAATGAATACGTTTTGTCCGAGCCCCTTAACTTCGGTGCCTGCTAAGGTCGAGAAAAACAAACATGTTTATTTTCTGCAGAAAATGAGGTATACTATATATAAATTAACATACAATAATAAATACCGCCCATGCTGATACATGGACGGTCACGTGTCATAACCCTCCAAAGGGTGACTCACATTTAATAGGCAAAAACCACCCTAAATGCTTGTCAGGCTAATATAGGGTGGTTATTTTTTATTAGAAAAAGACAGTATCGCCACAATCAGACTTCCAAAGGAAATCATGAGAAGGAGGCTTTGAAAAACTGTCATATTCGATCACCCCCTTTACAAAAGGGGTGAGCCACCCTAAGAAAAACCTTATGACACTCAATTTATAATAACATATTTCTAGCAGATGATAAAAAATTGTGAAAAGGTGATAAGATAGGGGGCAAAGGCGTTATAAGGTCGTGCCGTGCCCTTACAGACGGACAAGAAGCCACGCTTACATTTGGATGTAACAAGTATAGATTATGGGGAGCAAATGGTAGTTTAGAGGGCTCAGTAAACGAGTTTAATATCCATAAAGCTAACAGTGAAATAGATGGACCACATGGTGTGTATCCGCGCTATGTTTTACAAAAAGGTGATGTGCTGAAATTAATGATGGCAACAGGTGGCGGCTATGGTGATCCACCCCTGAGACAACCCCGTAAAACGGAAAAAAGCTTTGGTGATCACCAAAGCTTTTTTCCACCTCCGCCTAACCAAAATACAATCACCTATCCTATAAAATCCCCCAAAATATCATCCAAACTCGGACCACTGACTTCGTTTAAATCATAGTGCACGCGTGTACATGGTTTATCAATCGCTATAACGCGCGTCAGATCGATGGGTGTGCCGATGATGACGGCATCGCAGTCAGCGTTATTGATCGTATCTTGAAGGTCCTGCAATTGTTGCTCGCCGTAGCCCATCGCTGGCAGGACGTTGCCGATATGCTGGTATTGCTTGAATGTCTCTAGCAGAGTTCCGGCTGCAAATGGACGCGGATCGACGATTTCCTGGGCTTCCAGACGCTCAGCTGCTACAGAACCGGCACCGATTTTCATTTCGCCGTGTGTCAATGTTGGGCCGTCTTCCACGATGAGGACGCGTTTGCCGGTGATGCGTTCGGGATGATCGACGGTGATGGCAGATTCGGCTTGGATGATCGTGCTCCCGGGGTTGGTTTGTTTGATATTGTTTTCCACGGTACGAACAGATTCTTCTGGCGCACTGTCGACTTTGTTAATAATGGCTACATCGGCTGTTCTTAAACATACTTCGCCGGGGTAATAGGCCAGTTCGTGCCCCGGGCGATGCGGATCGAGAACCGTTACAGCTAGGTCTGGCTCAATGAAAGAAAAGTCATTATTGCCGCCGTCCCATAAAATCACATCACAGCCATCCGGGTCGTTTTCGGCTGCTTTTAATATTTTTTCATAATCCACGCCGGCATACACAATATTGCCTCTTGCGACATGGGGTTCATATTCTTCCATTTCTTCAATCGTACATTGATGTTTGTTCAAATCGTCAACTGTTGCAAATCGCTGAACACGCTGGGCGTTCAAATCACCATATGGCATGGGGTGTCTCACAGCAACGACGTTTAAGCCATGCGCCATCAGTGTTTCGATGATTTTCCGTGATGTCTGGCTTTTACCGGTTCCGGTTCTGACCGCACAAACTGAAATAACTGGCTTTTGGCTTGTGAGCATCGTACTGTTCGGGCCGAGCAGTTTGAAGTCGGCTCCTGCCGCATTCACCATGGCACTGATGCTCATCACATCGTCGTAGCGAATGTCACTGTAGGCGAACACGCACTCATCCACTTCATAGGTCCGAACCAAGTCAGGCAATTGATCCTGCGAATAGATAGGAATGCCTTCCGGATACAGGCTGCCTGCCAATTCAGGGGGATACCGGCGCCCGTCAATATCGGGTATTTGTGCTGCTGTAAACGCAACAACCCGGTATGCTTCATTGTCCCGGTAATAGGTATTAAAGTTATGGAAATCTCTCCCCGCCGCACCTATAATAATAACGTTTTTGGTTGTCATAGATACAAGCCTCCAATGATTGTCATTGAGCGTCTTAATTGTTTTTATTTTCTGTATTTTAAATCAAATAGGACTATTTTGCAATGAAAAGTTGGCAAATATCAATTTTCAAAAACGATTCACCTTAATCGAGAGGCCCCTGATCTACTGTCTAATGTTACTTGCCTCCAATATATTCATCCCGTACACGAGCAGCAGTGCCAATACAATGGCCAGGCCGAGATACAGGGACAAGGCGCGGATTTTTGTGCTGGTAGACGTTTTGTAATAGGCTTTGGCTTGGTTGATTTCTTGTCGAATTGGCGCCAGCTTTTTTTCGTTTTCACGGATGACGTTAGTCAAATCCTTATCAAGCGGCGTGTTTTCATAAAAGGCCATTTCATAGTTTTTGACGTTACTGAACAAACCTTGCAATATGTTTTTTTCCGTTCGAAGCTTTTTAAGATCATTGCGCTTAGTTTCCTGAATGATCGGGATAGCCTTTCCCGACTCATTCGAAAGGTGAGCATTGATGGTATCGAGCCTGCTCGCGATTTGGTTTTTTAAAGCACGCGCCTGGAGCGGATCTTGCTCTGCATGCGACGCGTCTTGCGATTCATCCGGAGCGATACGCTTCAAGGCGTCGTTCCATTTGGACCGTACAGTTTCTTCATGGCGCAGGATCTCGATGCGTGCATTGTCTTTATAACGTTCCCACCATGTGAAAATACCAAAAATGAAAATCAACATGATAATCGGATCCGGCGACAGGAACATAACTGGAATCATCGCCAAAAGCCCGATAAGCCATATTTTTGTTGACAGAACGGTCACGATCCGTCCGCCGTCAAGCGGTGAAACAGGAAAGAGATTAAACAGATTAATAAGCGCACCGAGCTGTATGACCAGGCCCCAGTAAGGCTCTTGTGTCATCAAATACAGGGCGACGGCTGGCATAATAGAAATGAATCCCGCCAGCGGGCCTCCATACGCCACAAAAAATTCCGTTTCCGCATCCTTGATTTTTTTCGGATCGATGCCGATAGCGGCGCCCAAAAACGGAATGAAAACGGCCGGACTGGTCGGAATGTTCCGCAGCTTGGCCGCAATGAGATGCCCCATTTCGTGGACAAAAATAAGATAGACGATAGCGAACGCGAACTTCCAGCCAAAAAACAGAGCATATCCGCCCAATGAAACGAACATCGACGCAAGCGTTGCAAACTTGCCGATTTTAAACAGCGCAAGCACCCATTTCAGTTTCGCCGCAAGAAACACCCCGATGACTGCGAGCCATCCCCATAAGCCTCGCTTGGTATTGTTGTTTGTATTCGTTGCCATAATAGCCAACCTTTCTAAACGCATCCAATTTCTATCCATTTTACCATATTCAGCGAAGGACTGGGAGAGTGGGATTACCCAGATAGCTGGTGTCTGGCACGATCCGGATTAGTTCGCAACAATTAACAAAGACAGCAATCAAAAATAAGATGTCACGTTTTCCTGGATCATTACATCTGCTAATGATAGTGTGCTAAGATTAATCGGAACTTATTTCAATATGAAGGTTTATGGCGAGGGTCTTTTGATTCCCATGCTGGAGGTTTTAACATGGACTATGAAGCATTGGTTCAGCAGGAACTGTACGAATGGGAGACGAAGATTTTCAGGCGTTCCAGCTGGTTCAAACGGCTGTCTAAAAAAACACAGAATAAAATAAACAGCAAAATACCTGATAAAGCACATGCGATCATTACAACAAGCATTAAGCAAATGGTGAAAGCCACCTTGTTCGGTTCGGACTTAACAACGACAAGTCATTACCCGAGCGAGCATTCCTTGTATGAAAGGGACCGGCTTTTAGACGAAAAGTTGACTGCTTACCGGCGAACGGCCACGGCAGAAGGTGCTGGGACAGGTACAGGTGGATTCTTCTTAGGCCTTGCAGACTTTCCGATGCTTCTGCAGATTAAGATGAAATTTTTATTTGAGGCAGCCAGCATCTATGGGGTAGAAACAAAAAGTTATGAAGAGCGGCTATTTCTGCTGCACGTCTTCCAGCTTGCTTTTTCGAGTGATGAGAAGCGCCGAGAAACATACCGGATTATAATCGATTGGGAAAACCAAAAAAATGGGCTTTTAGATATGGATTGGCACGTGTTTCAGCAGGAATACCGGGATTATATGGATATTATCAAATTGCTGCAGTTAGTGCCAGGTTTTGGCGCCGTGTTCGGAGCCTATGCCAACCACAATTTACTGGACCAGCTGGGTGAAACCGCCAAAAATGCTTACAGGATACGCTATTTAGAGCGCATGTTGTAGGCGCGTTTGGCAAGGGTGCCAGGTACATACACTATTGTGATTTTTATGAATATTTTATGTACCTGGCACGGTTTTGGATGTTTACTTGCTATAAAAAATGGCGTATACTATATATAGAAGAGTATAATATAATAAAGACCGCCCATGCGGATACATGGACGGCCGTGTGTCACAACCCTTCACAGGGTGACTCACATTGATAGGAATAAATAACCATCCTAGATGCTTGTCAGGCTAAGATAGGGTGGTTATTTTTTATTTGAAAATGACAGAATCGCCACAATCAGACTTCCAAAAGAAATCATGAGAATCAGGCTCTGAAAAACTGTCATATTCGATCACCCCCCCTTTATAAAAGGGGTGAGCCACCCTAAGAAAGCCTTATGACACGCACTTTACAATAACATATTTCTAATAGAATATAATACCATCACTGATTATGCATACATTATTATGCAAACATTAAAAGAAATGGAAGGGCTGCAGAGTGATGAGCACAGGGTGCCAGGTACATACACTACTATGATTTTTCTGAATTGTTCATGTACCTGGCACGGCTTCGTCCATTAATTATTTGTTATTTTCTTGCGTTGATTTTTATACTAAACTAAGTATATTGCATTTTATAATTTCCGAATATTACTAAAAAGGGATGAATTTATTGAGTAATTGGGTATGGGGTGGCATTTCAACGATTCTTAGAAGCTTTGAGTACTTTAAAATTTTTAATAAAGAAATTTTCTATAATAAAATTTCTTACATATGGTCATTAGGCGCTCCTATTATTTTTCTTATCATAAATGATTTCAATGAACGAACCAACATGACTTATGAAGCTTTTAGTTATGACGTTTTATTTTACTGGAGTTATATCATTCTCATAACCGGTATTCAAGGTATCGGAATCGATTTACTCTTTATGCGGGATCAAAACTTTTTGAAAATGTATACGTATATAACCGGAAGCAAATTCCCTATCATACTTGGCAGAATTCTGTCCCAGTGTCTTTTTTTGTGGGTGAATCTAATATTATTTACGGTCTTCATCGGTCTGTTTCAAGAGCAGCCGATAGCCAGCTTGCTCGTCACTAGTTTGCTAATACTTATTCCGGTAGTCATTCCAATTTATTTTTTCATTGTACTTATTGCTGCAATGCCGATAAGATCCAATAGCATCGGTCCGATACTAACTTTTATAGTCCTGTTTTTGGTAAGTTTGATAGGGTTAAAGATTGATACCGGCACAGTTATGGATTATTTTGTTTATTTGAACGACTTCCTGAATCCTGCTCAAGTTATTGTCACAAGCGCTGAATCGATCCACAGCATGCTGAGCGGTGCTGGAAGTATCCTCATCGGTTTTTCTGTATTGCCGCTGGCGGTTTATCTTTTAGTGGGAAGCATATCCTGTCAAGAGATGAGCATTATTTCAAAAAAAGGAAGGTAAAGTATGAAATTAGGGCCGATCAACTTTCAATATAAACAACAGAAGGAACCACTGTTGGATAATGCAGCTTTAACGTTACATCCAGGCAAATTGAATGTGCTTATTGGCACAAACGGAGCTGGTAAAACAACGCTTCTGGATATCATTAGTGGTTTGCATGATGTTTCAGATTTTAAAAGTCCATTTCAAAAGAACGAGATTGTCTATCAACTTCAGGGAAATTCTTTATCATCTTATGTACAAGGAAAAGATCTTCTGCGGCTTATTCTGAAATCTGATAATCCCCGCGAACCCTTTCGAAGTCTGGAAAAGAAGTTTTTGGATCAATTGTTTCCGAGAGAGCTTGACATGATGGTCCGGTTGCGGAATACAAAGTTTGGTGATATGTCCGGCGGTGAACGCAGGTGGATAATGATCAGAGCGATCGCCGCGCTTGATAGGAAACTTTACATATTTGATGAACCCACAACAGATCTGGATCCCGCTATGAGATCCATGGTTATGCGTTCACTCGAACATTTGGCTGCCCAGGAAAAGAGTCATGTTCTGATGTCTACCCATATTTTGCATGAGCTGGCCCATACGTCTTGCCAAATGAATTTTCTGCATGAAGGAAGGATCGCATTTACTGGTGACTATTCATCTTTCTTGAAGGAATATAATGCAGAAAATCCAGACACAGCCTTTCAGAACTTTTTGGATACGGTATGAAATAGAGGGCTGTGTTCGGGTAATGCTATTGTTGGTATCCGTCGAAACATATTCATTTAACGAAAGATGTCGTGTTTAGTAGAACTTGCTATGTGAAAAATTTTAAAAGGTTATTGCGCTTTTATTTTTATAGCTGTTGTATTATCTATTGGTTTAACTTGAAACAGTTAAAAGCCTGAATGATTTATGGTCAATCAGTAAAATAGACGCATGACATTCATAAATCGGCAACGTTTAACCTCCGCTATGGCACGGTTTTGGATGTTTACTTGCTATCCAAAATGGCGTATTCTATATATAGAAGAGCATACACTAAAAAAGACCACCCATGCGGTTACATGGAACGGTCATTATAAACTGAACCCCACAAGAGGGGTTGGCAGCTCAGGACAATAATCCCTCACTTACCTGTTAGAGTGCATGAGGGGTTATTTTTTATGGTTATTATTAGAAACGATAAACGCTATCAGCATCCCGAAGGATATCATCAGCGTTAGCGCACTAACAATGTCCATCGGCAAGCGCCTCCCTCCCTGGGAAGTCTCCCAATCGAAGACTAACGGCAGATCGGCAGTGCTGCCAGATCCCTCATGCGAAGCCAGTCTATTATACTTTATTTGTTATGACTGAAGAACTTTTTAGCTTTTAATACAAAATGTTTGAATTATGTTAAAATAAAGTTGGTATTTATAACCATATTGATTAGCAGTAAAATGGGAGTGAAAGCAAATATGAATTTATTTATTGGTATACTTATAGGTGCATTTTTAATTTGGGCCGGCTATATGGTCCAGGCAAAAAAGGTATTTTCCTTTCTTGCAGATGTCACGCAAATGTGGGAGCCGGTTAATAAAACAAGGCTGGGAAACAGGGTTGGTGTGCTCTTGATTATGATTGGCGTTATAGCCATACTGGCAGCTATCGTTACCCCGTGGTTCGGGGCTGCAGCTGGGATAGTCTCAGGTATCTTAGCTGGCATTGGTGCGATTATGATTATTATAGCAATCGGATTAGATCAAATGGGTTATTGAAGCCTCAAACGTTCTCAAAACAGATTAAGAAAGGACTGGAAAGGTGAACATTAAAGTGAGTCAAAAGCTGTTTAATACAGCCGGCTGGATGTTTCTTATAGCAATAGGCGTTTTCTGGATCATCATGGGCTATTCAGGCTTGTATTCATTGTTACTTGCATTATCTTATATAAGTTTTTCAATCAGTGATGGCAGCATTAAAAAACTAGGGAAGCTGTCATTCTCGCAAGCCGCTTTAATCTTATTTGCATTAGTGGTATCAGTGGCTGTTGCGTTTGGCTTAATTCAATTAGGGAACTATATTATTAACGATATGCTGCATTTAACAGGCGTTATCAAGACGATCAGCCTGATAATCGCTACTATCCTTTCGTTAACGCCTGCAATGTTTCTATTTGGCAGCATCATTTACAAAGTCTCCAATCATTTAGAGTCTCATAAATCATGAGTTTGCCAGCAATGGTCCTTTGTTTGATGATTTTTGCGATGTGGTAAAGACTAATGAGTACTGATTACGAAAGGGGCCTGACGATGAAGAGACTTGATCAATATGTATGCGTTATCTCGGGTGCGGCGACAGGTATCGGGCGTGCGAGTGCCAAGCGGTTTGCTGATGAAGGGGCAATGGTACTCTGTGCTGATCGAGATGAGGAGACGGTTCAAAAAACAGCACAGGAAATACGTGACTCCGGTGGTGAGGCGGAAGCATATTATGTGGATGTTTCCGAAGAGGAAAGTGTTAAAGCATTGACGGAAAAAGTCAAGCAGAAGCACGCAAGAATTGATGTTTTGTTTAATAATGCCGGTATTGACCGTGATGGCGGAAAAGTTCACGAATATCCTGTCGAGGCGTTTGATGCTATTATAAATATTGATTTGCGCGGCACGTTTTTGATGAGCAAGTATATGATTCCGCTAATGCTGGATAGGGGCGGCTCTATTATCAATACGTCCTCCATGTCCGGCTCGGAAGCTGACTTCGAACGTGTCGGTTACAATGCTGCGAAAGGCGGGGTGAACAACCTGACGAAAGCGACGGCCTTTGATTATGCACGTCAAGGCATTCGTGCCAATGCTATCGCCCCCGGAACCATTGAAACACCGCTCGTCGATAAAATGGCAGGAACGGAAGAAAATGAGGGTGGCAAGACATTCCGCGATGCCCAGAAATGGGTCACGCCAATGGGACGGTTAGGCAAACCGGAAGAAATGGCGAGCATCGCTCTGTTTCTCGCATCAAGTGACAGTTCGTTTGTGACAGGCGAGATCATTACCGGCGATGGCGGCCTAACTGCTTATACATGGCCAGCCGAAATGTTATTTGAAAAAGGCTGGAAAGACACAACAGACTGAGCGGTGCCTGGCACGGCCCGGTTTTTGTCGAATGCTGGCATATTTAAGCACGAAACGAATAGGGAAACTTGTTTAAATAGTCCGTACTAAACTGAGCGAAAAAAGCTGTTAAGGAGATATTTCCAAATGAAACATACCGTTTTTTACGATGCCAGATGTCCTTTATGCTCAAGTGTGAAGTGGGTGGTTGGTAAGCTGGACTGGTTTCGGCGGATTCGATGGATTCCCGTTCAGGACGCCGAAAATAACAATGACTATAGCTTTTTGAAAAACCGGGATATCTATGACCGCATTCAGATGCTTTCATCCAAAGGTAGGATATACGAGGGTTTTTATACCATACGAAAAATATTAACGCTCTTGCCAGTAACATTTCCTGTAAGCTGGCTATTCTATTTGCCTTACATCGATCGAATCCTGTCGCCTTTGTACATGTGGGTATCGAGAAATCGTTACCATTGGTTTGGACGTCAATCATACGTACCCCAGATCTAAAAAGACATTCAATATAAGGCACAGGGCTTATAGATTTCATCGAAAAAAGGGGAGAAGCTTTTCCCATAAGACTGACAAGGGAACGGAATCTTACGGTTAGGAGAATTAAAACATGGGTCTAAAAAGCAAGTCAGCTCTTCTCATTTCAGCAGGGGCTGTTGCTGCATTTGTGCTCCTGGTTTTTGTACAGAAAGACTCATACAGTACAGAAGATGTGGTTGATTCATTATGGGACCAGTATAGTATTCAAAGTACACAATTCGATGATGATCATACTGTCATGACGGTGACTGTATTTGATAAGGGAGATAAAAACAAAGTCAAAAATTATTTGGCAGACAATTTATCGGAAAAAGACCTGGAACATTATAAACTCAGGGTATATGAGTACTCATCCAATCAAAAGAAATTCCATGAAAACGCAGACAAAGCGGATTTAGTTGATTTTAATCCAGACAATTAAATAGAACAATGCTGCGGCATTTTTAACGTAGTGACACTATTTATTGTTGCTATGTTATTTTGCTGTTCATTAGTATGCTAAAGCATTTGTGAATTTTGGTGTGAATTAGTGTGTCTTTTGATAGTTAATATTAAAATTTGTACAATTAACAAAATGTTTTACTCCACCAATAGTGGTTACTTTCAGTTTTTACATGTTAAAATAAAGAGACACAATAAGAATTTTTAACTGCTTTAATTAGAATTATATTGCGACAAACAGAGTCATTTAGTTGAGCGAAAAGGAGGTATTTATTATTTATATTTTGGCTGCTATTGGAGGATGGCATCTGGAAGATATGATATCCCAGTTAGCGTTTCTAATTGCTTTTATAGTGATTATTGTCCTTATCGTGTCAGCTTTTCACTCACGTTCAAAGTGATCTAAACAATTGGATAGAATTGAAAAGAAATTAGACACCATAAGTGAACAAGTTAAAAAGAATAATTAACCCCCATATTGCGCTGAATTCAGCTAGCAGCACTGCCGAAAGAGACTTCTCCATTCAGTGCATACCACTTTGCTTCCTCTCCATCCCCTCCATATAAACCAGTTCCAATAACAATGAAAAAGCAATCCGTCATAATTTAAAAAAATTCCAGGCGTCATGACTAGCCGTGTAATTTTCAATGTGATAACATAATGCTGTAGAAACGCTTTCAAGTTCATCGGATAACTTACGGCAGAAAAAGCATGAGTCAGCAGAAGTATTTAAATGCCGAATGAAAAACCAAAAATGACAGAAGATAAAATGAAGCTAACGTTATAGGACTGGTGTTAACATGCAAACAACGGAAGAAACGCAGCGGATTGTTCGTTATCAGCAGCATAACGGACAAGTGTACTATGGTATTCTCGAAAATGGCGACATTGAACAACTGACGAGTGATTTTACGGATATTGTAAACGATGACTTAAATTACGATGGGACCAGCGTTAAGTATGAAAATGTGACGATTCTGGAGCCCGTCGAACCGTCAAAACTTATTAATTTTGGGTGGACGTATTCGGAACATGCCGAAGAGACTGGGGGAGAGGCTGATCTGGATGAGCCTTTTCTGTTTTTTAAACCGCCATCTTCTATGATTGCTGATCAGGAAACGATCATGCTTCCTTCCAAGGATTTAACCACGCAGGTGGAAATGGAGGGAGAGGTGGCCATTGTTATTGGAAAAAGAGGCAAAGATATAACAGAAGCGGACGCATTGACGCATGTTTTCGGCTATACCATATTTAATGATGTGACAGCACGGGATCTTACACAAACCGACCCTCAGTTCACGCGTGGCAAGGGTTTTGATACGTTTGGACCTATAGGAACGTATATCGTTAAAGGCATTGATCCCACTAATTTAGGGATCGTCACGACATTAAATGGTGATGTCGTTCAAAAGGGCAATACGAATCAGATGTCACTCTCCATTCCTTTTCTCATCAGTTGGATTTCACAGATCATGACATTGGAACCAGGTGATGTTTTGGCTACTGGTTCACCTGCTGGAAGCCGTCCTATGAAGGCGGGCGATACTGTTGTTGTGGAAGTCGAGCAAATCGGAAAGCTCTCTAACGGTGTGAAATAGAAATGACATAATGCTTTGTTAAACAACCCTGCGATTCATATCGCGGGGTTTTCTTTTAAGATTTTATCCGCAGATTTAGGTGCCTGGCACGACCCGGATTTTGTCGAATGCTATTGGCAAGAAGACAGACTGGTTTTTGGAATGGGTCCACCTGGAACAAGCAATCAAACGGCATTTGAGTTCAGCAAGGTTAATATGATTAAATATTCCATTAGATTAGCATACCGGGTTCAACTAGTTTGATTAAATACTTTGAGCCGGCGAAATAGATCCTGCTTGAAAAAAGCAGGTTTTTTAGTGTGCTTTTGTTCTAAGATATATCAGTAATTTCAAACGATTTTGACATTATACTTAATTAGTTATATAGTTAACCACATAAGTAGTTAACAAAGAACGCAAGGAGCTTAAACATGACGTTTCAATTGGATGAAAACAGTCCCATCTTCCTGCAGATTAAGGAACAGCTGGAGGATTCAATCATTAATGGCACGGTCAAACCGGGTGAACGTATTCCGTCTACGAATGAATTTGCTAAACACTATCAAATCAATCCAGCGACAGCGGCGAAGGGGATCAATGAGCTCGTGGATGAAGGTATTTTAGTGAAGCGGAGGGGTGTCGGCATGTTTGTGACGGAAGATGCAGAAACGATTCTCGTCAGGAAACGGAAGCAGACATTTTATGACCATTATGTAGTGCCATTAAAACGTGAAGCCAGGAAATTGTACATCAGCCAGGATGAGTTACTGGAAATGATTAAGAGGGAGGATGCCGAGTCATGAAAATTGATGTAAACCATCTATCGAAAACCTATAAAAACAAGAAGGTGCTGGACGATTTGTCATTCACCCTGACGGAGCCAAAAATTATTGGGCTGCTGGGACGAAATGGCGCAGGTAAGACAACATTTATGGAAATATTAGCTGGGCATATTTTAGCGTCTGAAGGGGCTATTCGTATTAATGGCGCCAATCCGTTTGATAATCAGCGTCTGACAGAATCGATTTGTTTAATCCAGGAAACTAATAACTTTAAAGCTGAGTTAAAAGTTAAAAATGTCCTGCAGATTTACGCTTATTTTTACCCCACATGGGATCAGGCATTGGCTGATGAACTGATTCGCAAATATCAGCTGGATCCGGATGCCAAGGTCAAAGCATTGTCTAAGGGAATGGCCTCAGCTCTTGGTATTATCGTCGGTTTGGCAAGCAAGGCACCTATTACGATTTTTGATGAACCCTATATTGGGCTTGATGCAGCTGCACGTAAGACATTTTACGATCAATTACTGGACGAATATGAGTCTGAGAAGCGAACGATCATCTTATCGACACATTTGATTGATGAAGTCAGTCTGATGTTTGAGGACGTGCTGATTTTACAGAATGGCAAACTGGTGTTAAAAGAAGAGGCTGAGCAATTGCGGCATCGTGCTTATGCTGTTTCCGGATCTGCCGAGGATGTTGAGGCATTTATCCAGGATAAAGAAATCATCCATAGCGAGGCATTTACTGGAGTGATGACCGCCTATGTTTACGGAAGTATGGAGCAGGCTAAAGCAACAGGTCTTTCTGTTGAAAGTATTCCTATTCAGAAATTAATGATTTATTTAACCGAGGAAAAGGAGGCGCAATAAATGAGACGACAAATAAAGGGACTGCTTTACTTTTTTGGAACGGACATTCGCAGGTCGCTGGCCATTTTCTACACGATTTTACTGGCAATCTTAGTAATATCTCTGGTCATCACTTACTTTCTGGCTCGTGTTGATAACGGCGATGGGATGTTTACGGTATCCTTAACTGGGCCGATGTATGTTTATTGCGCTATTTTTGGTTTTGTGAGCGTGAAGGAATTCGTGCCTTTTTCCATCAAGATGGGGGCGACACGCAAGAATTTGTTTGTTAGCACAGGGGTGTTTTATCTGGCGCTCTCATTTTTGATGGCTGTTGCTGCCAGTATCCTGCAGGAGCTTGTTATGGCATTCATGAAGACAGCCGGGATTGAGCTGTTTTCATTTCTCCATCCGGCATATTTTCTAAATAACACATGGTACACACGAATTGTTATGGATACGTCGATCATGTTTTTCTTTTTTGTGATCATGTTTGTCCTGGGTCTCTTGTTTTACAAATATGGTTTAGCAGGTGCAGGAAGTGTTCTGGGAGCTCTGGTGGTTATTATGTTATTGGGCATTGCCCAGGGCTGGCTCATTGATTTTATAATTGATTTATTTGCCGATATTGAAATGACATTCTTTTATCAGCTGTTTGGTATGGGGTTGCTGTTTTATGGTATCTCATTCCTATTATTGCGGCGAATCACAACGGTCATCGTAAAGTAGACGGATTAACGGCTGTTTTGAGGTGAAGCAGCCGTTTTTTAAGGTGCCTGGCACGGCCCAGATTTTGTTGAACGCTAGTCTTCTTGACTGAAAAAGCATTTAAAATCTAAACAAGAAATGATTGTCGCTGAACCTCAACGAAGCGCTGATTGCGTCGATTGCTACAAAACGACTGTGATTCATGTTATTTCCCGGGTAATAATGTCGAAGTATAAGATGACATAATATCCTGTTTTATAATCAATCACTTAATCAACTTTGAGTTAATTTCATCATTTAAAAGTATCTGAATGGTTGATTGAGTCAACTTATATTTAACTATACAATAAGAGTTAAAGGGGGGATAGTGAAATGTTGCAGATTGGAACAATTATTTCGAGGGAGCGGAAACGTCTTCAAGTGACACAGGATAGATTAGCTGAACATTGCCAAGTATCCAAAGCAACTGTTTCCAAATGGAAAAAATAAAGGTTAGCCTGATATTTTCTTACTGCCGAAGCTGGCTGCTTATTTTAATATCACGGTAGATGATCTATTGGGCTATGAACGGCAGTTATCAAAAGAAGACATACGAAGTCAGTATGCTGCATTCACTTATCGATTCAGTCAAGAACCCTTTGACCAAGTGCATGCCGATGTTGAAGAACAAGTCAAACGTTTTTATCATGACAGCAACTTCTTGCTGCAAATGAGTATTCTGATGTTGAATCATCATATGTTGAGTGAACATAGCGCTAGCATACTTAATGCTGCAGATGAATGGTTAGAACACGGCCGTAAATTAAGCGACGATATCTGGATAACGAAGCAAATCAATTATCTGCAGGCATCTATTGCTCTTATAAAGGCTAACCCTGAAACAGCATTGAATTTATTGGAGGCGGTTAACCAACCAAAAATGGGGGATGAAGTATTACTGGCTACTGCCTATGAACAACTTGATAACCAGACACAAGCAAAGCGGGTCATTCAAGTGATGATGTATCAGAATATTATTGAAGTTGTTGGAAGCAGTCCAAATTACTTACAGCTCGTCTCGTCTGATCTGCCCATTTTTAATGAAACGATAGATCGAATAGAAGGGCTTATTGAACTGTATTCCCTGCGGTGGCTCCATCCCAATACATGTTTGCAATTTTATTATAGCGTAGCACAACGTGCCGCCTCACAGGGAAATAGTGATTTGATGTACACTTATCTCGAAAAATTTGTGGATGGATGTATTCATGATCTTTTTCCTTTGGCGTTACGAAGTGATGATTATTTTTATCTATTGCAAGAATGGCTGGAAGATTTAGATTTGGGGACGAATGTACCGCGTGATGCATCTATCATCAAACAATCGATACATGACTCGATTAATACGCCGTTCTTTGACACCTATGCAGACGAGGATAGAATGACAAAATTGAAAGAACGCCTTGCTTCAGGAATGGAGATTTGATGAAGCCTGCTAATTGAATAGAGAACATCGATTAAGTGACTGCTTCTGAGCAAATGTTAACAAAAGGGACGTGTTTAAATGGATGAAAATAATGAGATGGTGTACCGGGAAGTCCAGCGGCCGCGGCAAATTTGGTATTGGGGATTAATTTTAGCGGTAGCTGTTTTAATGTGGTACTGGTTTATTCAGCAGATTGTGTTTGGTGTGCCAATAGGAAATAACCCTGCTCCAGACGTGGTGACGATTATCCTTTGGGTCCTTTTTGGCATTGCTTTTCCAGTGATCATGCTAGGCGTATTAAAACTCGTTGTTGAAGTCCATCATGATGGCGTTTATATACGTTTTGTTCCTTTTCATATTCATTACAGGAAGTACCTTTTCAAAGATATACGTGATTATCAACGTATGACGTATAGCCCTCTCAAACGGTTTGGCGGTTGGGGATTGCGATTTAATTTTGAGAATGAAAAAGCTTATAATCTGATTGGAAAAGAGGGTATAGAGTTAAGCTTCAATTATAGTAAACTGGTCATCGGCACTCAAAAGCCAGACGAGTTAAAGCGGGCAATAGATTCGGTACGAAAGGAACTGTAATATATCATGCTTAGCCTATTATATTAAACAAACGTACCATTTAATCAAAAAACATCAAAGCCATTGCGTTTACACAACGGCTTTGATGTTCAATCCGGGCTATTGAATTAAATACTTACTTACCATCCGTTCTAGGCAATGGATAGAAGCCGTCATTAAATGCGTCCCATAAATTAGGTGGTAAATCATGCTTATCTTCTCGATACGGATCGAATTTTGAAATGATGGTGTCCGTTGCATCATTTTCGATTTTATTAACGAAATTATGATCTAACAGGATCTCCCTGCCTAATGCCAAAAGTTCAATATTTCCTGTCTCGACAGCCTCTAATGCCTGCTCAGGCGTGAATATGGATCCGATACCAAGTAATGGCATACGGCCATCAATCCACTCGTGAAGCAGTTTAATGCGCTCTTCACCCTGATACTTGCCGACACGCGTTTTAGCGTGCACGTCCATTAATGAAACATGTAAATAATCCAGTGGTTTTTCAACTAAATGTTTGACCAGGTCTTCCGTGATTTCCATCGTGATACCCGGATTTTCGGCTTCTTCTGGTGAGAATCTGTAGCCAATGATGAACGAATCATCAGTATGCGTTTTAACCGCATTAACCACCTCATCGACCACTCTCATAGGGAATTTTAATCGATCTTCTCCCCATTCATCATCACGGCGATTATAGTGGGGTGACACAAACTGCTGGATGATATAGTGATTGGCTCCGTGGATTTCGACACCATCAAATCCTGCTTCGATCGCTCTGCGCGTCGCCTCGCCAAATGCCGTAATCGTTTCTTCAATTTCGTCTTGCGTGATTTGCCGGGCATAATGTTCTTCACTTTCATCGAAGCTTTTTAAGGTGATAGGGCTTGGAGCTGCAGCCTCGCCGCTTGATGTTAGACGC
The DNA here is from genome assembly GCF_042666895.1 of Lentibacillus kimchii. Lineage (GTDB taxonomy): Bacteria > Bacillota > Bacilli > Bacillales > Amphibacillaceae > Lentibacillus > Lentibacillus kimchii. The sequence goes on along the minus strand of NZ_JBHTGR010000016.1, from coordinate 42,902 downwards.
GGCAATGCCTGAGCCCCGCCATGATGGATTTGGGCAATTGCTTTGGCGCCATTTTTCTTCATTGCAGCAGCCAATCGTTTTAATCCATCCAGATCTGAATCACGCGAAACGGAAGGGTGGCCTGGGAATGACTTTCCTAAATCAGTCACATAACTGGCTGCCGTAATCGCTAATCCGACATCTGTCGAGCGTTGTTCCATATAGTTAATTTCCACATCAGAAATGGTGCCATCGTCGTTAGAAGATGTATGCGTGAGTGGTGCTAAGACAAATTTATTCCTTAATTCAGCTTTATTGGGTAATGTTACGTTTTCAAATAGTGGTTCGAACTTTTTATCCATTACTGTAATGCCTCCTCGTATTTATTATCAGAAGAGCGATTAGCCATTCTAGCTATTTCACCTTTTCAAATCCGCGACCAAATCATTATAAACTAAACAATTGGTTTATCAAAACGTAAGACTTGAGAAATTGTTTACAGTTAATGTAAACATGGTGATAGTCATGTCACGCAGGAAGGGTACAGATGGTATCTGACCATACATCCGACGTTTTGTTTCGGCACATATCTTTTCTAAAATCAAAACCCATAAAATGATGCAAATGATTGCTATATTCCTTGAATTTCTGGATAACTATTGTTTTATGTAAAATAATTATAAAAATGCTATGGTTTTCTCGGAAAAACCTTCAAATACACGTTTATGGATTTTTGTTTCTTTGTGTTATAGTGTTAAACAACATCGTTTAATTAGCAAAATTCATTATTTTTTTATCATGCTTGCTCAAACATAACAGAAGGAGTGACGGAAAGACATGAAGAAACAATCTTATATCACAGCGATGATAGCCATCCTGCTTTTAATGTTCCTTGGAGCGTGTGGAAGTGATGATAACAGTGGCAATTCCACATCTGATGCAGCTGATGAAGGTGGCATGGAACTCGGCGGAAAAAAGCTCACATTAGGCGTGGATAGCTATGTCTCCAATACCTCCAACACCTATGTCGCAAAATTATTACTGGAAGAAATAGGGTATGACGTTGATATTAATCAAACCGATGTTGGTGTTGAATATACTGGTTTAAATGAAGGCAGCAATGATGCTATCGTTGGTGGCTGGCTGCCAACCACACATGAAAGTTATTGGGAAGAATACGGTGATAATCTTGAAAAAATTAACACGGTGACAGAGAATGTCGAACTCAGTTTAACCGTACCAGCTTATATGGAAGATATTAATTCTATCAAAGATTTAGCCGATAATACTGATGATATTGGCGAAAAACTGGACTGGGAGATTACGGGCATAAGTCCAGGTGCAGGTGAAATGAAAATAATGAATGAAGACGTTATGCCTGGCTATGGTCTGGATGACGATTGGAACCTGACAGAGAGTTCAGGAGGCGCGATGTCTGCTGCTTTAGGCGATGCCATTAACAACGAAGATCCTATTGTTGTTACGCTATGGGAGCCTCATTGGACGTATAATGAATATGATTTGAAGAAGTTAGATGACCCGAAAGAGAAATTTGGCAAACCAGATGATGTTTTTGCAATTGCGGGCAAAGATTTTGAAGAAAATCACCCTGCAGCTTATAAATTCCTGAGTCAATTCGAAATATCTCAGAAAGATACCCAGGATATTATGCAGGCTATTAAGAATGATGTAAGTGAGGAAGAAGCAGCGAAAGACTTTATTGCTGAGCATCCAGACTTAAAAGATAAATGGCTGGAAGGCATCGAAACAGCCGGATAACAAAACGGCTTTTTTTGGTGCCTGTCACGACCCGGTTTTTGTCGAATGCTGGCGAGTAAGCGTGATACAGGCAGGCTGTTGACATTATCCGTTGATTTGGTTTATTATAAGAAAAATCAAACATACTTAAAATAGCTAACTATAAGGAAGAAGACAGGTGCATTTGTTTTAATCCCTCAGAGAGCTGGTGGGTGGTGTGAACCAGTGGATTGGGCAATGGACAGCACTTCGGAATAAATGGGTCGATAATATGTAGGCCCGTTCGGCATGTGCCCGTTATGCATGAGGACCAATGAAGGCTGGCCGCCACTTGGCCGGCAAAACAGGGTGGTACCGCGAAAACGCTAACCTTTCGCCCCTTCGTACGAGAAGAGGCGAAAGGTTTTTTATGAAACGATTTCATATCATTGGAAAACGATTCAAATCTATCGTGAAAGGAGAGAAAGACGATGCTGCAAGATTCTAAATTACTTCGTACACCAGGACCGACACCGATCCCGCCAAGTATCCAGCGTGCCATGAACCAGCCGATGATCGGACACAGAAGTGGGGAGACAAAGGAGCTTCTGGGGCGGATTCAACCCAAGCTAAAGTCCGTATTTGGTACGGAGGAAGACGTTATGCTGATGACCGGCAGCGGCACAAGCGGGCTGGAAGCAGCGGTTGTCAATTTGGCTGCAGAAGGAGATGAGGTGCTGGTTGTCGTAACTGGCGCATTCGGTGACCGATTGGCTACCATTTGCGAGACCTATCACTTACGCACACACCGGCTTGAATTTACGTGGGGTCAGGCAGCAGACCCTGATCAGATCAAAGCTTTTTTGCAGCAGCACCCGCATCTGAAGGCTGTCTTTCTCACTTATTGTGAGACATCGACTGGTGTGTTAAACCCGGTTCAGTCGATCAGCAAAGTGGTACGTGACCAGTCTGATGCGTTGGTGATTGTGGATGGTGTTTCCTGTATCGGTGGTGTCACCACACAAATGGATGCATGGGGAATCGACCTCCTTGTAACAGGATCGCAAAAAGCGCTGATGCTGCCGCCAGGCTTAACCTTTATTGCTGCAAGCCAGCGGGCATGGCACACGATTGAGGCAAACAAACAAGCAAGATTTTACCTTGATTTGCGCCAGTACCGGGAACAGTTGGCGAGTCATGCTACCCCGTTTACGCCTGGTTTGTCTTTGTTGTTTGGATTGGAAGCGTCGCTGACCCTCATGGAGGAAGAAGGGCTGAACCGTGTTTATGAGCGGCATGAAACAATGGCAAAAATGCTGCGCGCGGCCATGAAAGCCTTAGATGTTCCCTTATTAACCAAGGATCAGGATGCCTCCCCAACCGTTACGGCGATTCAGCCGAAAGATGTCAACGCTGAATCGCTGCGTGCCCAGGTTAAACAAAAATTTGGCCTCGAGTTAGCGGGAGGTCAGCAGCATTTAAAGAATAAACTTATTCGTGTTGGCCATATGGGCTATTGTGCACCGAAGGATATTTTACAGATGGCAGGGCTCTTGGAACTTGGATTGCAGCTAGTGGGAAAGTCAGTTGTGCTGGGAAGTGGCGTCGCAGCAGCACAGGAAATTTATTTGCAGCGGGAGCGTGAGTTGGCATGACATATCGCGTATTTATCAGTGATCCATTAAGCGAAGATGGTATTTATCCATTGCAGGAAGCGGACGATATGGAGGTTGTGCAAGAAACCGATCTGACAAACGAGCAGCTCCACGAGCGCCTGACCGATTATGATGCATTACTGGTTCGAAGTCAGACCAAAGTAACGCGGGAACTGATAGAGAATGCTCATCGTTTAAAGGTGATTGGGCGAGCGGGTGTCGGTGTCGATAATATTGATCTGGAAGCAGCAACAGAATACGGCATTATGGTTGTGAATGCGCCGGATGGCAACACGAATTCAGCGGCCGAGCATACGATGGCGATGCTCGCGTCTCTAGCCCGGAATATCCCACAGGCTGATGCTGCGTTGAAGCAAAACCGCTGGGACAGGAAAGCCTACGTTGGTGTGGAAATGAAAGGCAAAACACTGGGGATTGTTGGACTTGGCCGCGTCGGTGCTGAGGTGGCAGCACGTGCCCAAGGGCAGCGCATGAACGTGATTGCTTATGATCCCTTTTTAACGGCGGAACAGGCCGATAACCTGGGAATCAGGAGCGGATCAGTGGCTGACGTGCTGCAGGCAGCAGACTTTATTACCGCTCACACCCCGTTATTAAACGAGACAAAACACATTATTAATAAGGAAGCATTCGAACAGATGAAGGATGGTGTGCGGATTGTTAACTGTGCGCGTGGCGGTATTATTGATGAGGATGCTTTATATGAAGCTATTATCAATCAAAAAGTCGCCGGAGCAGGGCTGGATGTGTTCGAGGAAGAGCCGGTTTATGACCATAAATTACTTGAACTGCCAGAAGTTATCGCAACCCCGCATCTGGGAGCCAGCACGGTTGAAGCACAACGAAATGTAGCCATTGATGTCAGTAATGATGTTGTAACGATTTTACGCGGCGGGGTCACGCAAAACGCCGTTAACATGCCATCTGTCCCACAAGACATCATGAATCAGATTGCCCCGTACTTTGATCTGGCTGCAAAGCTTGGAACATTTCTGGCGTACCTGGAACAGGATGCTGTCGAGGAAATACATGTTTACTATGCAGGGGAATTGGCGGAAATGGACGTCACCCCTTTAACAAGGAATACGGTTAAGGGCCTGTTGAAACGGCATTTGGGCAATCGCGTTAATGATGTGAATGCAGCATTTTTAGCCGAAAAAAAGGGAATTACCATTCACGAGCAAAAAACATCCGCAACCAACGGATTTACCGACCTGTTAACAGCAGAAATTAAAACCAAATCCAGTATACGTCAAGTGGCAGGAACATTGCTGCGTGGACTCGGGGCACGCATTGTCAAAATAGACCATTACAGCATGGATCTTTCGCCACAGGGGCATATGGTCTTCATCCGCCATAACGATCAGCCGGGAGCCATCGGGCGCGTCGGCGGGCTTCTGGCTGACAATCAGGTTAATATTGCCACCATGCAAGTGGGGCGTACAGAAATCGGCGGCGAAGCGATCATGATGCTTGTGATCGACAAACCACTGAAACAGCACGAACTGAACCAGCTGAAGGAACTGACAGAAGTGCATGACGCGACCGCAGTGGAATTGTAGATGGCGCGGCTGTTCCTGGGGGCTGTTCCTGGGTGCCTGGCACGACCCGGTTTTTGTCGTTTTCTGGCGGATGCTGTCGCCGGAGAGGGTAGCCATTTTACTGGAAGTTAGCTTTATTTAAACGTGAGATGTTAAAGTGAGAGGGGATTAACCAGAGTTTACCATTCTAATGATAATCATTTCTCTGGCTAACCAATAAAGAATGCTTGAAAAGGGGTCCATTTATAATGAAGAAAAGATATTTAGTTACGATTCTAGCTGTTGCTTTTACACTACTATTACTATCTGCATGCAGCGATGATTCCTCAAGTGCGTCAGATCAACCCGATGAAAACGATCAGGAAGACGTGATAGATGATAACCGTCATGCAGATAACAATGCTGACGCTGCAGCAAATCAGGATGAATCTGATAGCAAAGACGTGCATGGATCGCCTGACAGTGAGCAAAACGATCCTTCTTCCGATACAGATCAGACTAATACCGTTAACGGAAATAATAGTGAAAATGCAAGTTCTAATGATAAGTTCACGAAGGGCGATCATGACAATGCGAAGATAACGCGTATGGCTGAAGCGATTGACCATCTGAAAACGAAACTTGATGAGAACGATGAGGTCAATATGAGTGACACAGAATTCATCCCTGATGATAGATCTCCAAAGACAGATAAAAAGGGCAAGTATTATATCATCAGCTTAGTGTCTAAGTCGATGAGAGAAGAGGGCGGCTCCGGAACTGTTGGAAAATATAATGTGTATCAAAACGGCGATTATGAAATGGCATACTAACCATACTCAAAGCAGTGCCTGTCACGACCCGATTTTTGTCGAATGATATAAAAAATGCTAGCTGAATCCCTGAGTTTTCGAGTGATGCAAACTCGGGGATAAGCAGCTAGCGTTAGAACTTTGAAAAGTATTAGTGTGTTTTATTTTTTATGTTAGTTCATCCATTCGTCAACAACGTCTTGGTTGTTTTCTATCCATTTTTCAGCGCCTTTAATTGGTGCATCCTCATTTTCTTGGACCGAAACCATTAAGTCACCGAGTTGCTCGTCCGTTAATTCCCAATTGCTCATCCAATTATAGACATTTTCATAATCTGATTTAAATTCATCACGGCTTGCCATATAAATTTTCTCTGTTTCCCCATATGTTTTTTGGGGATCGTCCAGAAACTTCAAATCAGCTTTGGAGAAAATGTCATGAGGCTTCCATAATGGTGCCACGACAGGCTCTTTATTATCCACTTTATCTTGAATGGTTGCAATCATGGCGGCCTCGCTGCTTTCGATTAGGTTATAATCAAGGTCATAGTCCTCAATGACTTCCTTCGTTTTCTTCATTGTGCCTGCGCCAGGCTCAAAACCTGTTATGTCGCCGTTGAACTTATCTTTATTTGCATTTAAATCTTCAATACTATTAATATCTTCCATATATTCAGGAACGGCTAATCCTACGATGCCATTCCGATACCATGGATCCTCCTCAAAATTGGCTTCATCTTTATATTTGTCATAATAACTTTTATCCTGTACAGGAAGCCATACTTCAGGAGCTATATCTAAATCGCCCTCAGCTAAAGAGGCCATTTGAGGGCCCATTTCCATAAGTTTTAAGTTGACGTCATACCCTTCATCTTCCAAAAGAGCCTTCCACATGCTTGTTACAGCAATGTTTTCCGGCCAATTAATTTGTCCGATAATGATTGTGTCTTTATCTTCAGCTGACGCTTCACTTTCTTTATCTGAATCATCACTTGAATCACTTTCGCTGCAAGCTGCGAGAACAAGGAGCAGCATTGTGGTTAAGATTAATAGACTTTGTTTACTAAAACGCATGAATTTTTTAACACCCTTCTTTGTTGAATTTAAAATAAGATTTTTCATTAAGTATTATAACTTATTTGTATATGGCGCCTTCCCCCTTTACGATGTTAAAAATAATAAATGTATTTATTTTTAATTAAACAATCGTTCCACATAATATGATATTAAAATAAATAGTTTTGTCAAATCAGTTATTGATTTTTACGCCCATTTTACATCACTAATGCCGTGTCACGTGTTTTTTGTTCGTTTCTATTACTTTTTAATGGTTTACAAGGTTTATAGAACCATGTTATATTAAGGTTATTCAACCTGTTAAAAATAAATTTAACAAACTAAATTAAACGTATAAAAGATATGATGATGTTTTAATGCAATCGATAATTTGGGGAGGTTTTAACATGAATCATGAAAAATATGACTATGTCATTGTCGGTGGTGGCAGTGCGGGTTCTGTCCTTGCCAATCGCCTTAGTACAGATGAAGATAAGAATGTCCTGCTCCTGGAAGCGGGTCGCAGTGATTATCCGTGGGATTTGTTCATTCAAATGCCGGCAGCGTTAATGTTCCCGTCAGGCAATCCGTTTTATGATTGGCGCTACGCAACGGATTCGGAGCCTTATATGAATGGGAGGCATGTCGACCATGCCCGCGGCAAAGTACTCGGGGGCTCCAGTTCCATTAATGGTATGATTTATCAACGCGGCAACCCGTTGGATTTTGAACGGTGGGCATCTGATAAAGGAATGGAGAATTGGGATTATGCCCATTGTCTTCCTTATTTCAAACGACTGGAAACAACATCTGGAGCCGATGATTCTGATGCGTATCGCGGTCATCACGGACCCATGAAATTAAAACGCGGTCCTGCGACTAATCCGTTGTTTCAAGCCTTTTTCGATGGAGCCGTAGAGGCCGGTTATTCAAGAACCCCTGATGTCAATGGTTTTCGCCAGGAAGGGTTTGGTCCCTTTGACAGCCATGTGCATAATGGCCGCCGCATGTCTGCATCACGTGCCTATTTGCGCCCGATCATGCACCGAAAAAATCTCAAGGTGGAAACACGTGCGTTTGTCACCGGCATTGACTTTAACGGGACGCAGGCTGAAGGTGTAACCTATCAAAAAGATAAAAAAGCCTATAATGTATCTGCCGGAGAAGTGATTCTGGCAGGCGGTGCCTTTAACACGCCGCAATTACTGCAATTGTCCGGTATAGGGGAAGCTGAACATTTACGGTCGCTTGGCATTAATCCGATCGTTGATTTGCCAGGTGTTGGTGAAAATCTTGAGGATCATCTGGAAGTTTATATTCAGCACGCAACGCCGGAACCTGTTTCCGAGCAGCCAAGTCTTAATAAAGCTAAAATGCCTTGGATCGGTCTGCAGTGGCTCCTGGGAAGAACGGGACCCGCGGCATCCAATCATTTTGAGGGCGGCGGTTTTGTCCGTTCGAATGAAGAGGTCGATTATCCAAACCTCATGTTTCATTTTCTGCCGCTGGCGGTACGGTATGACGGGCAAAAAGCTGACACCGAACATGGCTTTCAGGTTCATGTCGGCCCGATGTATTCGAACTCACGCGGAAGCGTTAAGATTAAATCACGCAATCCTTTCGAGCATCCCAGCATCATCTTTAACTATCTATCGACGGAAAAGGATCGACGTGAATGGATTGAAGCGGTGCGCGTTTCAAGGAACATTTTGAATCAGCCATCCTTACAGGCGTATAGTTCAGGTGAAATTTCACCCGGGCCATCGGTTCAAACCGATGAGGAAATTCTGGAGTGGGTAGCCAACGATGCTGAAACAGCCCTGCATCCATCCTGCACAGCTAAAATGGGGGATGCGTCTGACCCGATGGCTGTCGTTGATCCGAATTCAATGAAAGTTCATGGACTCGATAATGTGCGTGTGGTTGATGCTTCGGCTATGCCGTATACCACCAATGGCAACATTCATGCACCGGTATTGATGCTTGCCGAAAAAGCGGCGGACCTTATCCGCAGCCAAGAGCCTATGCCACCTTTATATAAGGACTTTTATCGTCATGGTGTGCATTCGAAAGACGCCGGAACCGTTTAAAAACAGCAGCCTGCTGGATAATAATTTAAACTACTGGATTGATTAGCTATCCAGTAGTTTTTTCATTCGGGATTCATGTAATCTGGGAAGGGAAAAACGCTAGGGGCACGTTACAGTATATAGGAACAATTGTTCGGTTAAGTTTCTTGTGTTACAATGTGGTCAAGCATAATGGATCGATTTCCCAAGGGAGGGCGGCTATCCCCTATGAAAGGGGGGTGATGCCTATCGACGTTTTCCAAGTATTATCCTTGATGATTTCGTTTGGGATACTTGTTTATATGCTGACCAGTCATAACGATAAATAGACCTCCCATAAGGTAGCTGCTCTACCGGGAGGCCTCTCACTTAAAACGGAGCTGCCCCGCTTGACGGGGTGCGGTCCGTTATGCTCATGTTACATACATATTGCTTAGTATTATTGTACCATTTTATCTATTGAGCTGCCAGGTACATACACTATTCAGAATTGTGTATGCACCTGGCACTGCTTTTAAAATGCTACGGGTAATTCTTTCAGGCCGCGCATTAGCATTCCTGGGCGCCATTGCAGTTTTTCTGGTTCGGTGTCCAGCTGGAGATCGGGCATCCGGCGCAACAAAGTCGTTATGGCGATTTCGCCTTCTAAATCCGCCAGCGGGGCGCCAAGGCAAAAATGCACACCCTTGCCAAAAGCAAGGTGTTTGCTATTACTTTCCCGTTTGATGTCAAACACATCGGGATCATCAAAATGCTCGGGATCATGGTCCGCAGAATCCAGCGCGACCAGCACATGATCGCCTCTTTCGATGGTTTTGCCTTGCAGTTCCACCGTTTCATTTGCCCAGCGATCGGTGCTGAACTCAACAGGGCCTTCGTAGCGGAGGAATTCGTTAAGTGCACCATGAATAAGGTCCGGCTGATTTTTTAATTGTTCCATTTGGTCAGGGTGCTGCAGCAAGGCAAGGACACCATTTGTAATCAAGTTCACCGTTGTCTCATGTCCGGCAATAATTAAGAGCGATATAACGCCATAAAGTTCCTTCTCTGTCAGACGGTCGCCCTCGTCCTCAGCGTGGATGAGCTGGCTGACCAAATCATCCTGAGGATCCTTACGACGTTCGGCGGTTAACTGCTGAAGATAGGTCACAAAGGCCTCGACGTATGGCTGCATATTTTCATTGGCGTGTTCTGGATTGTTATTAGCTTCCACAAGCGCATTCGACCATGTACGAAATTGGTTCCGATCTTCTTTCGGAATGCCAAGCAGTTCACAAATAACGATAATTGGCAACGGAAAAGAAAAATCACCGACCAATTCCATACGACCTTTGGCTTCTGCATTATCCAATAATTCATTGGTAATCTCTTCAATTCTCCCCCGGTAGCGCTCGATCATCTTAGGTGTAAAGGCTTGCTGAACCAGACTGCGCAGTCGTTTGTGATCAGGTGGATCGGAAAATAGCATGTTTTCAGCTAAAGCACTTGAATGATCATGACTTGTTTTTTGCTCTTGTTCGTCCCGCAACTTGGCGTAATCCTTAATAAATCGTCCATCCTTTAAAACGCTTACAGCATCTTCATAACGCGTTACGATCCATGCAATATGACCGTCCGGCATGAGCGTTTGATAGACGGGATCATGGCCGCGGAGGATGCGAAACGTTGGATAGGGATTTTGATTAAACGTTTCGCTGAATAGATTAACCGATTCATTTGACTGCTGCTGCCTTGATGACTGTTCGGACATATGATGATGTCTCCTTTCGTTTAGTGCCTGTCATGATCCGAATGTTGTCAAATCACATCCTGTTGAGCATTATTTATTATAGGATAGTTTTCACCCCATCCTAAAAAAATATGTCCAGGTGCCAGGTACATACACAATTCTGAATAGTGTATGTACCTGGTACGTTAATAACATTTTCTGGGCTTTTGTTAAGTCATGCCTAATGAGATAATAGGTCTGAATTTTAATGTGGGAATGTATGGATCACTTGGGAGATTAATACAGGGTGCAATGGCATTACATTAGGTGATCTCAATGTAAAGGGATGTTTATACATGGAATTCTATGAGACAAATCGTGACAAGCAGGCAATGGAAACGAAAAAGCGAGTGATTGAAGCTGCCCGGCATATATTCTTAAAAAATGGCTTTGATAAGACCACCATTTCCCAAATCATTAAGGAAGCGGGCGTCGGTTATGGTACGGCGTATGTCTATTTTAAGAATAAGGATGATATATTCGTTACCGTTATGGAAGATGTTATGGCGAAATTTTTAAAAGTGGCTCACCAAACATTTTATCCGCAATCGAAAGAAGAAGCTGTGGAACAAATCAGAAGCCAGGTGACTGACTATATGGCCCTGGCGGTTGATGAGCGTGCCATCTTAAAAATTGTCAATGAAGCGATTGGACTAAGTGATATGATTGCATCGAAGTGGTCGGAAATCCAGCATAAGTTTATCGATGGTATTACGGCCGATATAACGTATTCTCAATCCAGACAACTCGCCAATTCTGCATTTGATCCCGCGATTACGGCTAAAAGCTGGTATGCGATGAACGAAACATTTATGTGGCATTTTGTGGCGTCACAAGATCAGGAATTGAAACCAATCGTCGATCAATTAACGTTATTTTACATGTCAGCGTTATATGAGGAATGACTATTAAGCAATAGTTAATTGTCAGTTAACTGATATAGGGTCATTGACATTGTATCAATAATTCTATATAATCTGAATATAAAAACAAATTTACAAATAAGCATATAGTAGGATGGTGACAATGCATGGCGGACATGATGTATTCAAGAACAGATGCCGAGGATATGGATGCTCGCGACGAATTGCGTCAGTATCGCGATGAATTTTATATTCCAAATAATACTGTTTACATGGACGGAAATTCATTGGGACTTATGACCAAACGGGCAGAAAGCTATACACAGTCGATGCTTGATGCTTGGAAGAACTATGGAATTGATGGATGGACAGAAGGAACATATCCGTGGTATTACGTGTCTGAATACCTTGGTGATCGGATGGCACCGCTGATTGGCGCGAAAAATGAGGAAGTGATTGCAACCGGTTCCACAACGGTTAACTTACATCATTTGGCAGCAACTTTTTATCACCCTAAGGGCAATCGGACTAAGATTCTAGCAGACACGCTGAATTTTCCCAGTGATATTTATGCATTGAAAGCGCAGTTGCGCCTGAAAGGTTATGATACTTCCCAGTTGGTGCAGGTGTCCAGCCAAGACGGGCATATGCTGGATGAGGCAGACATTATCGCGGCGATGACGGATGATGTTGCGCTTATTGTGCTTCCCAGTGTATTGTACCGGAGCGGGCAGATTCTGGATATGGAGCGGCTAACGAAAGAGGCGCATGCGCGCGATATTACCATCGGGTTTGACTTATGCCATTCAGTCGGAGCCATTCCACATAACTTGCATGATTGGGGTGTTGATTTTGCCTTTTGGTGTACGTATAAACATTTGAACGGAGGACCAGGCAGTATAGGCGGACTCTTCCTGCATGAAAAACATTTTGGCATAACGCCGGGGCTTGCAGGCTGGTTCAGTTCTGCGAAGGATAAGCAGTTTGATATGGAACATACCTTGACACCAGCAGATGATGCCGGAGCTTTCCAAATTGGAACCCCGCATGTGTTGAGCGCGGCACCTTTGATTGGTGCTCTGGACATTTTTCATGAAGCCGGGATGGCAAGCGTGCGCCGAAAATCACTCGAATTGACGGATTATATGATGAAGCTGATCGATTATGAACTAGCTGCATATGGCATGGCGATCTGCAATCCGAAGCAGCACGAACAACGGGGCGGGCATGTCTATGTAGAGCATCCGGAAGCTGCCCGCATATGCAAAGCGTTGAAGATGAAGGGCGTGATCCCGGATTTCCGGACACCGAGTGGTATTCGCCTGGCACCGGTTGCTTTCTACAACACGTTTACCGACGTGTATGATACGGTACATACTTTAAAAGACATTATGGCTAATGGTATCTACAAACAATTTGCCAACGAAAGGGATGTTGTTTCCTGATGGGTGAATGGATCGATATTTCGCAACCACTCAATAATGATTTGGCGCACTGGCCCGGAGATCAGGCCTTTAATTATCAGACGCCGCTCACTAAGGACCAGACTGGTTCAGTAAATATAGGGAGAGTGACGACGAGTGCGCACGTCGGGACGCATGCAGATGCGCCTTATCATTTTCAAAAAGATGGCAAGAAGATACTGGATTTAGAAATTGATCGCTATATCGGCCCTTGCAGGGTAGTTGATCTGCAGATGTTTAATCGTATTGATGCAAATGCCTTAAAAAGTAAAGTTACCGCCTATACCGAACGATTGCTGATCCGGACTTCCTTGCCGAATGACCCGAAACGTTTCCCGGAAGATGTCACTCCGATTACAGCTGATGGCGCCCGTTATATGCAGACACTCGGCGTTCAGGTTGTTGGAGTCGATACGCCTTCGGTTGATCCGATCACGAGCAAGGAGCTTGTCGGCCATCACGCTCTATTCGAGCACGACATCAATATTTTAGAGAATGTTATGCTTGATCATGTGGATGAGGGCATGTATGAGCTGATAGCGCTGCCGCTGCCGCTTCAGGATGCTGATGGAAGCCTGGTCAGAGCGGTGATCAAGCCAATGAAGGGGGCCAATGACCATGCAAAATAAGCATGAAACCTTTAAAAATGAAGCTGGCATTCATACGGATTTTAAAGAGAAGATGACATACAGCGATTATTTAGGACTGGATACATTGCTGAATAGTCATCATCCATTGAGTGACCACCATGATGAAATGATGTTCATTTCCGTGCACCATGTGAGCGAAATCTGGATTAAGCAAATTCTGCATGAACTGCATTCGGCCACTCGTGATATTCAATCAGGCCATTTATCCACGTCATTCAAAAAATTAGCGCGGGTGGCTGAGATTCAGAAACAGCTGAAACATGTCTGGGATGTGTTGGGTACATTGACACCGGCAGAGTACATGGCGTTTCGTGATAAGCTCGGCAATGCTTCCGGATTCCAATCATATCAGTACCGGATGCTGGAATTTGCACTTGGCTATAAAACAGAATATGTGCTGCAAATCTATGAAAATGAGCCGAAACTGCTGGCGATTCTGCAGGAAGCACACAATGCTCCGAGTCTTTATGATGTCTCCGTCCAGGCACTTGCCCGAGCAGGACTTCCGATCGATGAAGGTGTTCTGCAGCGTGACGTGCGTTATACGCATCAATCCAATACGAGTGTCAAAGAAGCGTGGATCATGGTATACCGGAACGTGGATCACTATTGGGAGCTTTATGAGCTAGCGGAGAAACTGGTGGACATCGAAGACCTCTTTCAGCAATGGCGTTTCCGGCATATGAAAACGGTCGAACGGGTCATCGGTTTCAAGACGGGAACGGGCGGATCCGGCGGTGTCGCCTACTTGAAGAAAGTATTGGATCAGTACTTTTTCCCCGAGCTTTGGGAACTGCGAACAGAGGTATAAGCACGTTATCCTGGAAATATACATGTGATGGGCAGACGTTCGTGTAAGGACACTGCTGAATAGCAGGAGTGGCGGCTGAAAGCAGGTTACGCAAAGGGGAGCCATTTGGCGTCATTGGAAGAAAAACGTTTATTAAAGGGGGAGGAAGGACATTGGCACAAGGCGATAAATTTCGTTCAAAAGCTGGTTTTATTTTAGCTTCGGCTGGTTCCGCAATCGGTTTGGGAGCGATTTGGGAATTCCCTTATATGACCGGACATGCCGGAGGTGGCGCTTTCTTTTTCATGTTTCTCATTTTCACCTTCCTGGTGGGATTGCCCATTCTGCTGGCGGAGTATTTCATCGGAAGGGGATCGCAAAAGGACGCTGTGCGTTCTTATAAACATTATGCGCCTGGAAAGTCGTGGCATTTAGTTGGACGATGGGGCATCGTGGGCAGTATCATCCTTCTGTCTTTTTACAGTGTTGTCGGCGGCTGGATTTTAGTCTATCTATTGAAGGCTCTAACAGGTGGTTTGAGTAACCTGGGAAGCGAGACATATGGAGATGTTTTTGCGGCTATGTCCGCGAATCCTTTCATCGCTTTCTCAGCTCAGATAGTCTTCTTGCTGGTGGCCGTTTTGATTGTGTCACGCGGCATTAAAAATGGTATTGAAAAAGCAAGCAAATTTCTCATGCCCGCATTGCTCGTGTTGTTTATTATCATCGTCGTACACTCCTTAACACTGGCCGGTGCAGCCGAGGGCGTATCGTACTTTTTATCATTTGATTTTTCCGGCTTGACGGCAGAATCGATCCTCATGGCCTTAGGGCAATCCTTTTTCCTCTTGAGTGTCGGTTTCAGTAACCAAGTCACGTATAGTTCCTACGTCGCCAAAGATGAAAACCTCGTGCGCTCAGGTACCACTGTTGTCATCATGAATATATTCGTTGCTTTGCTGGCGGGATTAGCTATTTTTCCGGCTGTATTTTCATTTGGTATTGAACCGGAGGCAGGACCAGGCTTGCTATTTATCGCATTGCCGGCTGCGTTCAGTCAAATGCCATTGGGAATGGTGTTCTTCACGCTTTTCCTTATTCTGTTCCTGTTTGCGGCTCTCACGTCGGCTTTTCCGCTGCTGGAAATTGTCACAGCTGCATTGACTAAAGATGACCAGTCCAAACGTAAAAAAATGGCATGGCTCGTGGGTCTGATCGTGTTCATCGTTGGTATTCCATCCGCCCTCTCATTTGGCGTCATGAGCGATGTACAACTTTGGGGCAACACGGTATTCGACAATGCCAATTATCTCGTTTCCAATATCATGCTTCCGCTGGGTGCATTGTTCATCGCCCTTTTTGTACATTTCCAGATCCCGAAAGAAACATTGTGGAAAGAATTCACCAACGGCATGAGCAAAGGAAGGCGCCTATTTGCCGGCTGGCTGTTCATCATTAAATATGTCGCCCCCATCGCCATTATAATAGCCTTTCTGAATGTTATCGGCGTATTTTAAAGTACCAGGTACATAAACAATTCAGAATTGTTTATGTACCTGGTACCTTCTATTATGCAGGATTTTTCGGCTGCAGTGGAGAGAGACTTGAATGATGGGTCCAAGTGCAAAAGCAATGATAACCGTCCCTATGCCGATGGGGCCGTCTAATAAAAAGCCTGTGATAGCGACGGCAATTTCCAAAAGCGTTCGCGAAAAAGTAATGCTCCAATTCAGCTTATCCGACAGCAGAAGCATTAATGAGTCCCGCGGGCCGGCTCCTAAATCCGCTGAAATATAGATGCCGCCGCCGATGGCCAGAAGTATAACACCAAGAATAAAAGCGCTGGATTCCGACAGAAGTGTATGCGGATCCGGTATCAGCCAATTAAATAAATCGATAAAAACACCGACTAATGTTAAATTCGCAAATGTGCCTATCTGCGGCAGCTTACGCAAGCCAATCGATGACGCTATAATAATAATGACGCCGACAATAATGGACCATAGACCAATGGAGAGTCCCAGCTGTTTAAACAAGCCGACGTGCAGCACATCCCAGGATCCTACACCAAACCGCTGTCCTTTGACGGTCAGAGCAACACCAAGTCCTTCGATCATTAGGCCAACAAAAAAGAAAAGCCACCGAATACCTAGATCTCGTTTCATGTTTGTCCTTCTTTCGCTTGTCATATCGTTAACCAGTCTAGTTATAACAGACTATTAGATTTTCGTCTATATAGGTGGCAGGTACACGAACAATTCCAAATATTATATAGCATTTGTGCCTGGTACCTTAATGAGCTGCCTGGCTTTCTTTACCTATTTTGCTATGAAGGAATTTTCGGCTGTAGCGCAGAGAAACCTGAATGATGGGCCCGAGTGCGAAGGCGATGATAACCGTCCCTACGCCGATGGGGCCACTCAATAGAAAGCCGATAACCGCGACAGCAATTTCCATAAGTGTTCGTGCAAAGGTAATACTCCAATTCAGCTTTTCTGACAGCAGAAGCATTAACGTATCACGTGGACCTGCGCCTAAATCCGCCGAAATATAGATGCCACAGCCTATGGCTAGAAGCATAACGCCAAGAATAAATGTGATAAATTCCAGTACAAATGAATGCGGATCCGGAATAAGCCAATTAAAAAAGTCGATAAATAAACCAACTGATGCCAAATTCGCAAAAGTGCCGATTTGAGGCCACTTACGCAAGCCGATAGAAGCACTCGCAACAATAAGGATACCCATAATAATGGACCAGAGCCCAATCGATAACCCGAGCTGTTTAAACAAACCCACGTGCAGCACATCCCAGGACCCAACGCCAAATCGCTTCCCTTTGATAGTCAAGGCAACGCCCAGGCCAAGGACCAAGAGACCAGTAAAAAAGAAAAGCCACCGAAAACCTAAACCCCTTCTCATATCCACCCTTCTTTCACTCATCGTAAAGTCAATTAGTCTAGTTATAACAGATTGAAAGCATCCGCGTCCAGATGATTAGATGTTTTATTTAGCTGTTCTGGTCGTCAGCTATTTTGTTTATTATTTGATTGAACAGCTATGAAAAAATAAGATTTTAGTACTTCGATGGGTTCAAGGATTCACATAAGATATCCTTGCTAAGAAATGTCGGTTATCCCTACTTAAGCTGAATGACTTAAGACTTCAGACTAGTTCAGAAACACAGTTATATCAATCAAGTTTTGAAAGAACTGTATAGAGTCGGTGATCACTTCGTATATCTTGATCCACGATTTATTTGTTGCTGGTACTGCAACATGGCAACCCCCTAAAACAGCCTCATCCCCTTATTGAACCAAAACCGGATAAAATCTCATGCTGTTCACCATATGAATGAGGAATAATACCAAAAACATACATAACAAAAAGAAATTGGTTAACAATGATAAATGCAAAGACTGACAATGATTTACACACATAATCGATTTTACCAATAAGTCTTTGCGATAAAGTTGAATCACCTAAAAACTTTAATGTCGTAAGGAGGCGGGGAAAGTGGCAGATGATGATAACCCAAATAATCAATCCTCGGAAAAAGAAAGGTTTGATTCGAGCAGACGTCGATTTGTTAAAAATACCGGAATGGTTGTTGGAGGCGTAGCTGGGGGTTCTCTCCTTGGTGGTTTTTTTACTGATCAATTTCTGGACGATACAGGAACAAAGGAAAAGGAAAATGGCAAACAGCCTATTGACTATATTGAAGCAAGGATGTTTTTTAAACATAAAAAAGACTTTGATGTTCTTAACCATGCAACAGAGCGTATTTTTCCTGAAGATGAAAGTGGTCCAGGGGCGATTGAATTAGGCGTTCCTTATTATATTGACAAACAATTGGCGGGAGATTGGGGAAAAAATACGGAAATGTATATGCAGTCTCCTTTCCAAGACGATGAAATACCTTTAAAAAGAGAAGATGTTTTTTTACAAGGTGTACGTAAAATTAATGAAGCGAGTAAAAATAAGTTTGAAGACGATTTCAAAAATCTGGAAAAGGGCGAACAAATTGAAGTGCTGCAATTACTTGAAAATGATGACGTCGATATGGAATTAATCAGGGCATCTGATTTTTTTGAAAGTCTAAAAAGCGCTGTGATGGAAGGGTGTTACTCTGACCCTATTTATGGCGGTAATAAGAATATGGAAGGGTGGAAGATGAAGGAATATCCAGGTGTTCAAATGTCTCATAGAAGTAATCTGGAGAAAGAGGAATTTATCGCCATGGAGCCAAAAAGCTTGAAAGATTACATGGATATCGAAAATTAATATACAAGGAGTATTAAAATGCCTAAAAAAATGGATAAAGTAGATGTCGTAACAGTTGGCGTTGGCTGGACGGGAGGAATTATTGCTGCTGAACTGACAAAAGCTGGTTATAAGGTAGTAGGATTGGAAAAGGGCGGCGAAAGAAGCATTAATGACTACCGATACGATCGGAACGAACTCAAATATTCTGCCAGAGGCGAAATGATGCAAAATTTAAATGATAATACGATTACTTATCGAAATAATTTAGATCAAAAAGCTAAACCAGTAAGAAATAAAAACTCCTTAGTATTGGGGACAGGGACTGGAGGTGGAGGGAGTCATTGGGCTGCTCAGGCACATCGTTACTTTAGTTATGATTTTGAAATTCGAAGTAAGACGATTGAAAGGTATGGAAAAGATAAAATTCCAAAAGGCATGATCATAAAAGACTGGGGAATCACTTATGACGAATTAGAACCCTATTATGATCGCATGGAAAAGACAATGGGTACTTCGGGTGAAAAAGATCCTCTAGCGGATGAACGATCTGACGCCTATCCAACACCGGCAAATAAATTACCGCCATCAATGAAACTATTTCGGAAGGCAACTGAAAGTCTTGGCTACCATCCGTTTGTTAGACCTACGGGCATTGCATCTGAGAAATATGAAAACCCAGATGGGAAAACGATTCAAGCCTGTCAATTCTGTGCCTTTTGTGTTAATTATGGTTGTGACTGGGGTGCTAAAGCAGATCCTAATATTACTGTTATACCAACAGCTAAAGAAACTGGAAACTTTGATTTGCGTACACACGCTGAAGTAAAACGTATTTTATACGATGGCAATAAAGCGACTGGCGTTTTGTATGTAGATACTAGGACAGGTCAGGAATATGAACAACCTGCAGATGTTGTTTCTCTGACAAGTTTTATATTCAATAATGTTCGCTTATTACTTTTATCGGAAATCGGCGAACCTTATAATCCCAAAAGTGGAAACGGGTTAATTGGAAAACATTTTGTGGATCACCATTTTGAGCCTGTTACCAGGGGATTTTTTGAAGACGAAAAGTTTAATAACTATATCGGATCTGGAGGCCTTGGTGTTTGTTTCACAGATTTTGGTGCAGATAATTTTGACCACTCAGATGTTGATTTTCTCAATGGTGGCCAAATTGAAATACAAATGGGTGGAAATGCTCCGATTAGCAACAATCCTGTTCCCGAAGGCACACCTACATGGGGAGAGGAATTCAAAAAACAATCATTAAAGTACTATAATAAATACCTTGATATAAGTTTTAAAATGGCAACATTATCTTTTGAAGATCAGTACATGGATTTAGATCCAGTATATAAAGACAGTTCAGGCGATCCGTTAATTCGATGCACGTATGATTTTACAGATGATTACCGTGCCAAGAGTGAGTTTTTACAAAATAAGTGTGTTGATGTACTGGAAGAAATGGGTGCGGATAAGATTGAAAAACACGGACTTCCTGACCATTTTGATGGTAGTTTTATCTTCCAGCATAACGGTGGCGGCGCCGTAATGGGAGATGACCCAGAAGACTCTTTTGTAAATAATTACTCACAAACATGGGATATGGATAACCTGTTTGTCATTGGTGCTTCGTCTTTCCCGCAATTTGGCATGACAAACCCAACCTTGACAGTAGGAGCATTAACTTATCGTGCATCCGAGGGGATCATTGAATACCTGGAGAACGGCGGTGGTCAATTAGCTAAAGCGACTACTAAACATCAACGCACGTAAACAGTGCGCTCCCCTGGATACAATACAGCATGGATATTTAGATGTTGGTTAGCTGAAACTAATCATCAAACATAAAGGAGATAAAAGAATGACAAAAAAATGGATTACTAAATTAGTCATACCTGTTGTCGCACTCGCCCTGGTGAGTGCTTGCAATACAACGGATGACGATAATGATGAAGCACCGCAGGATACTAATGCTCCAGAAGATACCGATACACCAGAAGAAGAAAACCATCCAGAAGACGAAAATGTTCCAGAAGACGAAAACGTTCCAAAAGACGAGGGGCCAAATCATGATGACACTTCTGATAACAATGATGACTTGAATGCTCCCAATAATAACGTGAACGAAGATCAAAGACCCGGAGCTGGCGGGGAAAGCCGGGATGATAATAATAACTAGGAAAGTGAAAAATGGTTCTCTAATAAGGGATACCCTTAAGAAAATTGCCAACCACCTGCATGGGTGGTTGGTCATTTTAGTGTGTCATGTTATGATTCGTCTCTTTTTGGATTGAATATTAAATCTAAAGTCTCAGCATTTTCTTGAATTCTCCCTGCGAAACGGAGGTTTCCATCCACCTTTCCTGATCCGCAAGTTTTATTCGATGATCTCCAACGTTCGCGGTATATCTATAATCGAAACCAGTGTTATCCTGGGGTCTAATACCGCCTAATTTTTTCTTCAGCTGCCCCCTCTTTTGCTAGAGATTTGTCATGTCTCGATTGGTTTTCCGCATTAAATGTGACTTCAATATAATTATCTTCAAAGGTTTGATTGACTAGACAATTAGCAAGATAGATGCTTGAATAGGTGAGCCGATTCAGGACTTCCTAGGCGATCATAAAACCTGACTAATAGTCAGAACATAATGTTATATCCAGTCACAGCTGCTATTTCTTCTTAAATTGACTCCCCCGGCTTTTCGCTCTGAGCTCCGCCACTAAATCAGCCGACGTCTGCGCTTCCTGGGCGGTTTTTTCCGGATCAATCGTTAAATGATACTGCTCCCCGCTTTGTTCGATATCAAACCATGTATTGACGTCGCTGCCTGCAGGGAGACTATGCCAGTCGATAATAATTTCCGTATTGTTTTCTTCCATTAGAATAACCGCCTGTTTCTCTTCAAACCGGTCTAATACGCCTTTCATAACACATGTCTCCTTTATGATTTAACGCATGCCACATCTTCTGCTTTAATTTTTTTAATGTATGCGTCACCGATCCCCTTGACGTCTGTTAAATCATCTACGGAATCAAAAGGGCGGTGGTCCGACACGTTTGGTGCTCGCTTTTTTCCAATGTATTTGATATTTTGCAGTTCTTTAGCGGAAGCATTGTTAATATCGACACATCCCCCCGTACTTGCTGAATCGCCATTGCCGCTGGTGTTTTTATTAGCTGGTGGTTCGGAATCAGACTGATTGGAGGCGCTTGTCTCGGCGCTTCCGGTACTCTCTGCACGTATCGTGCCTTCTTTTTCCGTGGAAATATCATAGGACGTGCCATCGGTGGTGACGGTAATCGTCCCGTGAACGTCCGTGCCATATAAATCAATGCCCGCATCCTGAATCCTATTGACGACTTCGGCATGGGGATGGCCATATTGATTGTCGGCACCTGCGCTGTAAATCGCTGTGTCAGGATCAACAGCTTCGATAAACGCAGATGTGCTGGATGTGTTTGATCCATGATGACCAAGCTGCAGGATATCGGCGTCGAGCGGCGCGTCAGATTGAACCATGGACGCCTCGGCGGCCTTCTCGGCATCGCCTGTAAACACAAAATTAACGTCTCCATAGGCCATGTGCAATGACACGGATTCTTCATTCAAATCGCTCGATATGCTATTGGGATACAACACGTCGATAGCCATGGGACCGATGGAAAATTCCTCACCGGTTCGTGGTTCGTGATAGTCGGCACCGCTGTTCTTGACAGCCTGGAGTGCCTTCTGGAATGTCTTGGACGAGGATATATTTCCAGACATCCAAACCTCGCCAACATCGTATGTATTCACGATTTCTGCGAGCTGGCCGATATGATCGGAGTGCGGGTGACTGATGACGATCAGATCAATGTCAGCAATAGCCTGGTTTGCCAAATAGTTAACGACATCATCACGCTGCCAGTCCCCGGTATCGAACAGGATGGTATAAGGTTCACCGTCATGCCCATATTGGAAAAGGGTTGCGTCCGCCTGAGCGGCATCGATGTATTGAACGGTCAACTCCTGTAATGCAGAACTGTTTGCCGTTTGTTCTGAGTCGTCTTTTTCGCTGTCATTTGCCTTTTCATCCGCTTCATCTTTGTCCTCATTATCTTCTTTTGGTTCTGCATCGGAATCTTCTGCTGTGTCAGTCGTAACGGCTTCAGTTGTTTCTGCATCGTCAGTATCTGCATCCGCTGCTGACTGCTCAGCATCATCTGTTCCGCACCCGGCCATGACAAGAAAGAAAGCCGTGATAAAAGCTGTAAAACTGTGTCTGAGCAACTATATATCCTCCCTCTATTTATCGGGAGCCCGGTTCATTAAAGGAAAAAAACAATACCAAGTTTTTCCGCACCGCGAGCCGCCACCATTTAATGAGATCGCTTTTCATCTTATCTAGTAACCTATCTAAAAGATATCAAATTGACATGGGGAAAGCTACTGAAAACTGTATTTTCTTTCCGGAAAGAGCCAGCGAAATTAAAAAATCAAGGTGCAGTCGGTACGTATTTTTGCAAAATACAGGGTGCCAGTCTGCCGTTTATGTGCAAATTCGTTTAAAACGGTTTTCTCGATGAACAGAGGACAGGCAAATAGCAATTGGCCCCTTGGCAAAATTTGTTTTCAGAGGCGCTTTTTACTCACGAATTTGTTTTTTGCCAATGTGCGTTATGTCTGATCGGCTGGCATAATGAACAAAATGGGGTGGCTAGGATTTGAAAATATCATTTACAGTTCGTTTTATTCTGGTTGTCAGCGTTTGCTTTTTATTAGTCATTATTGATCCAAAAGGAATGAATGCGACGTCGTCGGATAAGCTGATTAAGGTTAATGCAAACGCATCATGCCATGACATGATGACGTGGCAAGAAGTCAGTGCGGCGAATGTGCTTGGAAACAGATTTGACGTCTGCCGGGATACGTTTAGTTATCTGAATGCGTGCGGAATGCATCCCCTTCAATCATCCGCGGGAATAGGGAACAAGGGTAGTTTTCAGGCGGAGACAGCCATGATGCAGGCATTACTCGATTCGTTCCCCCGGTACACAGAAGCAGTCCTGGAGCGATTCGAAAAAGATAAAGCTGTTATTCTGTTTGAGTCGCTTAATGAAGAGATGGTTGTTCCGAAGCAAGATATCCCCTATGAGGCAGATGTCAATACCTGGTTTAATGTCTGGACGGATAAGCAGGGAAATGCGTCCTTATCCATAAATTATAACCAAACAGAACAGGCACAAAAGCATGCTGAAAAGCTAATAAACCAGCTGAGGTTCATGGAATAGCGGATTTAGATCGCAAAATAATTTAGCGAGTTATGAACATGTGGGTAGTTATTAAATAAGATATATGCTACAATAAAATAATCTTGATGAGTTAGAAGAAGTCGGAAGAACGGAGAATTTGATTTTTTTCAGGAGTGCTCTGCCAGCTGAAAAATAGTCAAAAGGAAGACATCCGTATGCCGGGTGTTTTTTAGTTACCAGCGCTGCTGTGTGGAAATCGATCTATGCACATAGCCAATTAAAGCCATCACAGTGTTAGACAAATTCCCCAAAACACACTTGGATTACACGCTTTATACTGACAATTGCATACGAAGATGGGACAGTAAATATGGGAGTTATATCCTAATGCATCTGGTGAACAATATACAGAACACACACCCAACCAACCTTTCCTTGAGTGTGTGCGTTTTCTGTTGCTGGTACAGCCGTTTAATTTTCGGTTTTTCTTATCATCATAAATATCTGTTTTGTTTTTTATTTTTCGGACATGGTATAAACAGCAGATATTTTTCATCAGCAATTAATTTTTGAAAGAAGGTTGGTATGTCATGGCGAATAAAGAGTCATTTGATTTCAAAAAATATATTCCGCTTTTCGTGGTATTGCTCTCAGGTGCTTTTATTACCATTTTGAACCAGACGCTTCTGGGGACAGCGCTGCCACCTATTATGCGGGATCTCGGATTGGCTGAGACGACAGCTCAGTGGCTGCAGTCCGTTTTTATGCTCGTCAACGGTATTATGATTCCTATTACCGCATTTTTAATCGAGAAATTTACGACACGTCAGCTTTTTCTGACGGCTATGAGCTTGTTTGCTACAGGTACCTTAATTGCTGCCATAGCACCAAGTTTTGCCTTCCTAATGGTTGGTCGTGTCCTGCAAGCTTCAGGTGCGGGTATTATG
This sequence comes from Lentibacillus kimchii, assembly GCF_042666895.1. Lineage (GTDB taxonomy): Bacteria > Bacillota > Bacilli > Bacillales > Amphibacillaceae > Lentibacillus > Lentibacillus kimchii. The sequence continues at coordinate 18,068 of NZ_JBHTGR010000016.1, read as the reverse complement.
ATGCCGCTCATGCAGACCATTTTATTCCTGACCTTCCCCAAAAATAGAAGGGGTACGGCAATGGGACTGTTCGGACTTGTAATTGCGTTTGCTCCGGCAATTGGTCCGAGTCTTTCCGGCTGGCTTGTCGATCAGTTCCCATGGCGCAGCGTTTTTTATGTCATACTGCCAATTGCTATTTTGGACATTATAGCGGCATATTTCTTGCTGAAGAATGTGACGGAACAGAAAAACCCAAGAGTGGATATTTCATCAATTATCCTCTCGACTGTTGGTTTCGGAGGCCTTTTATACGGATTCAGTACCGCTGGTGATGCTGGGTGGATCAGCCTGCAGGTTATCCTGTCGCTTGTCATCGGTGCCATTTCTCTCACTGTATTCATTACAAGACAGCTGAAATTGAGAGAACCGCTTCTTGAATTCAGGGTATTCAAACATGGCACGTTTGCGTTAGCGACCGGTCTTGGCATGATTGCTTTCGCAGCGATGATTGGAACGAATGTGATCCTGCCATTGTACATGCAGAACATGGTTGGATTTTCGGCGCTTAAATCTGGACTTGTGTTGTTGCCAGGTGCCATTATCATGGGATTTTCAAACCCGATCACCGGTTTTCTGTTCGACAAATTTGGAGGGAAATGGCTCGCCCGCGGTGGTTTGTTACTATTGTCACTGACAACATTCACGTTCACGAATTTGTCTCCGGATACAAGCTTTGCCTATTTGGCAAGCATGAATGGTATTCGTATGATTGCTATTGCCATGATCATGATGCCGATGACAACGTTGGCTTTGAACCAGCTGCCTGACGATCTAATTCCACACGGAACAGCGATGAATAACACATTCCGCCAGGTTTCCGGATCGATCGGGACTGCGATTCTCGTCACGATCATGTCGACAGCTTCCATACCAAGTGAGGGTGTAAGCGGTCTTGTTCATGGTGTGAATATTTCCTTTATCGTCGCAGCCGCCGCGGCTATTGTAGGGTTCATCCTTTCGTTTAAACTGAAAGAAACGGTGAAACCTGGAGAGGGATCATCTGACAGTTAATATATGGTATAAAAAAACCGTCCTTGCTCAGGGCGGTTCTTTTACTGCTGGCTGTTATTATCTTTCAAAGAAGGAATCATTTATTATCACTTCTATTCATTAACCTAGGTTGGACATTGAAAAGAATGCGTAAGTGATGCCAGCCAGCAAAAGAGGGTCTAGGGGGACGTTGGTATCGCTTAGTTTAATTTCATAATAGCCATTAAAAAACAGTCCTTTTGGTGATGCTTCACCTATAAGTTCTTGATTTATAAATAGCTGAATTCCGGACTTAAACAGCCCTTCAGCTTTAATGAACAATGTCGTACCGTCTTGAAATTGTGTTTTGATTTGATCAATTTTTTTCAATGTACCACTCTGCATGTCTGCAACAGGAATGCCTCTGTCCAGAATATGCCAATTGTTGCCTTCGATTATCGAGGACGTTTGCTGAAGAATTTCATAAGTTTGTTCGTTGCTTTCTATTGCAATGTTGACATCATTTTTAGGGTCATGTGAATGACCTTGTTTCCAATAGCGCATTTTGCCGATTTTCGCTTCACCTTGATAGATATCCAAATATTTACCTGATATGAACATCGGGCGCTTGAACGTGATAGTCATGTTTAACGATGCCTCCGTAATATGATGCTATTATACAGGCACTATAACGTTTAGGAAAGTTCTTGTATATGTATTAAACGCTCATTTGTTGAATTAATAGATAGAACATTGTACGGTGTTGTAAAAGAAACGTTTCATAGCAAGGGGGCATAGCAGCATGACGTTTTATGGAACGAATACAGTTTATAAGCAGATGCTGACGTTTGGAATTCCCGCTGCATTAGCAGTGTTTGTCATCGCGCTTTTTATGCAGGGGAAGGGATCCAGTATTGTCAGTCTGCTGTTATTTGCGCTCACCGGCCTTTTGGCAGGCGGTTTAATTGTTCTTCCGATTACCTACATGAAGGACAGGGACAAACGGGTTGTCCTGACTGAATGCGAACTGCGTGTCGAGGAAAAAGGGCATTCGCAATCCGCAAAGTACAGCGATATTCAGGACGTTAAATTTAATGGCAAACAGATCCAAATTAAACTTAAAGAAGTTAAGATCGACATTGCTCATGTTCATGGGTATCCTGTGAATGACATTTATGAACAGTTAGAGAAAAAGCGTCCTAAGAAATGAGAATTAACACCAAAATCTATGGTTGATAAATCACTGCTGGATTATATGTTCGCTGCGGAAAAGGATAATAAATCAATCACTAATGTGTAGAAAGGGCATCTTAAAATGAATGTTAATTCCTATTTACAACGAATAGGTATGGACCGTGTAAAAGAGGTAAATTTAGAGACACTAAGCGAACTTCAGTTACAGCATATGCTCCATGTTCCTTTTGAAAATTTGGATGTGATGCATCAGGTTCCGATTCCATTAGACGTCGAAACGTATTATAAAAAGATTGTGCTGAACAAACGCGGCGGTTTTTGTTATGAATTAAACGGTTTGTTCAACTGGTTATTGCAAACGCTGGGTTTCAATAGTTGCTTTATATCGGCTACCGTTAGCCGTCCCGATGGCTCATGGGCTAAAGAAGGCAGCCATGCAGCTCAGATTGTTGAGTTCGACCAGCCTTATCTGGTTGATGTCGGTTTTGGAGACTCTGCAAGGAAGCCTATCCCTTTAACAGGAGAGCCCTGTGAGGATGTAAGCGGTGTTTACCGTGCCGTCAAGGTGAGGGAGAATATTTTTGACCTGCAAAGAAAGAAAAATGAACATAAATGGGACACGCTATTTCGCTTTGATACAACGCCTAAGGAATTAGCAGATTTTGAGGAGGCATGTTATTTTAATCAAACCTCGCCAAAATCTCATTTTACTCAAAAAGACATCGTATCATTGGCCACTATAGAAGGCCGTATGACGCTTTCGGGTAATGCCTTCATCATCACGCGGCACGGCGAAAAGCAGGAGACGACCGTCAGTGACAGTGAAAAAACCACTGTATTGGAAAAATACTTCAATATCCATTTATAATCATGTGCATACGCTATCCATAAAAAATTTAGTTTTCTTTTTTAAAAATGTGGGGTATAATCATGGAGGATGGTCATATAATGAAAACCGTAGGCATTTGTTTAATGCCTACGGTACAATAGACCATCTCCATTAAGAGGGGTGGCGCATGTGGCTAAATAACCCTTCACGGCCGCCAAGCATATGAGGGGTTATTAGGATTTGTCGGACATAATAAACGCTATCAACGTGCCGAAAGAAATCATCAGCGTTAATACGTTTGCTGTGTCCACTGGCGTCATCTCCCTTCTTGGAAGGCTCCAGAACACCCACCCCTCATATGATGCTGGTCTACTGTTATACATATTTTAACATGTATGCATTTATTATTAAGCGTTTCCCGGAAAAAGTATACAATTAGACAGCCTTCGCTACTTTATTCAACGAACGCACCTCTAGTCTAACCTTCTAGCAGGAACCCTGATATCCCCGATGCTGAATCCAGAAAAACATTAAGATTAAAATGGCGGAATATATCGCTAGCCACACATAAACAAAACCGATCGCCGGAAAAATTGATGCAGCATTGGTTCCTCCCATTAAAGACATCAAATACGGTACGGGTGGCAGAGCCCATGCAATCCACTGCAGGGCATGCGGCAATGCATCATGCAAACCGGCAGAGGCAATGGAGGCAAGCAATACAAAAATAATACCAAGCCAGGCCATTCCCGAATTTTTGGCAATGTGTCTTGTGAATAAAGCTGTTATCGATACTGATAGAACGCCGAGAAAGATGTGACTGAGAAATCCGATGGTTAATTTAGGAATCGAAATAGTTGCCCCGAACATACCCAAAACTACTGGATAAGCCACGGAGGAGGCAGAAAGAGCGATGACGCATAAAGACATCGTTATATATTTGGCTAAAAACACTTTCGCCTTGCTCTTTGCATGAAGAATCGTTAAATGCTGCTGGACAGGATTTTCTGTATGGAAAAAAGTCAGTGTAAACCAGGCCATAAGCAAAAATAAATACACCGCCGTCATGGCTGTACTGCTTAACACCGGGCTTGGCTTATAAGTGTAATTAATGACGACTGCGATCAGATAAATTGTAAGCGGTGGAACATAGCGGTATGATTTTATATAATCTGAGACGTAATAACTGACTAATTCCTTCATTTTTCGCTCTCCGTATGCAGGGATTGAATGGAGCAACCGTGCTGGATAAGTGCAAGCAGAATGCGGTCACTGGCAAACGGCTCAACATCCAGCCGAATAACATCCCCATCATCTATTGGTTCCTTATCTATCACGCCAGCTATTCCATATAGAAAGTCGAGTTTTTGGGCGTTGGTATCGGCTTGAATGATGACACGATGCGGCAGTTCCCCGGCAGGATAATATTCCGATTGAATCGGCTGATCACCCAAAATAATGCCCCTGTCAACGATACTGTTAAAGCGTTTTTGCTCATGACAGGCGACTAAAATCGTCATGCCATCCAACTTCAATTGATATAAAATTGACTCCAAGTCATCCTGTGTACCCGTATCAAGGCCTGAAAGCGGCTCATCCAGCAAAAGAATATCCGGTTTCGCCAATAGAGCCTGCATGATGCCGACTTTTTGTTTCATACCTTTGGAAAACGTATGAATAGCATTAGCATGCTCGCTTTCCAAGCGAAATTGCCTGAGAAGCGATGATATACGATCTTGCAATTCCGGTTTTGTGAGTCCCTGAATCCTGCCCATATGATAGAGATATTGTTTTGCAGTAAAACGAATATCGTCTGGGAATTTTTCCGGTACATAGCTGATTATCAAATCTGGTTTCATGCGCTTAATGGTACCATGTGTCGGTTCTGTGATGCCGGCAAGTATTTTCAAGAGCGTACTTTTGCCCGAGCCGTTGTTGCCCCTTATCACAAGGACTTCACCATGATTAACAGACAGTGAAAGATTAGAAAAGAGTCTGACAGAGTATTTCTTAGTAAGCTCTTGCGCTTCAATTAATGTCGTCATGAATACACTCCGATTCGCTATATAAGATACCAAGCAATATATGCATTCATTATGCCATAATTTGGTTCAATCGTGGCATAAAATTTATCTCTTGGGAAAGTCTAAGTAAACAAAACCATTAAAGGCGGTTACTTAATGAAACAACAACCTTCCGTCTCGATCCAAAAGCTTTACGATGTAAAACAGCAAATGTTTGAAGCAAATTACGAACGTTGGGTAAACGATGTTCTTTTCACATTTAATTGGTGGCTCTTAATTATTTTGACGCTTGTTGTCATCTTTATCTGGCTAAAAGCATTAGACACAAGCCGGCTCCTGGAGATTCTGTTCGTGGGGCTGTGCATAGGAATCCTGGCTACGATTCTTGATGTTACAGGTGATTCCTTGTCTTTTTGGACTTATGGATACAAAGTTGTCCAAATAATAACGCCGCTTAATCCTGTTGACCTTGCCGTTTTACCGGTCGCTTACATGCTGATATACCAATGGTTTACGAAATGGAAACCATATATTTGGGCAACGATTGCTTTAGCCGCTATCGGAACATTTGTGGCAGAGCCTGTCTTCGAGTTGTTAGGTATATATCACTTAAATACATGGAAATTTATCTATTCCTTCCCGATTTACATTGCGATGGGTATCGGTATTAAAGCCTTAACACACAAGATGATGGCTATTCAAAGGCGAGCACGATCAACCAAACAAGGTGAGGAAGACGCGACATGAAGGATCAAAAAAAATCGCCCATTGTAGCTTTAGCCTGGGCTGTTGGCTTGCCGGGATTTGGTCAAATTTATAATCGTGATTATGTCTGGGCCTTGGTTCTCATGGCATGGGAACTATATGTGAACTTACAAGCCGAGATAAATTTATCCCTGTATTATACGATCCAATTAGACTTCGAGCAGGCTCATGACATTGTTAACTTTGAATGGGGATTATTTTACCCTTCCGTTTATGCCTTTTCTATGTGGCAGGCGTATAACCAGGCCAGAGTGCTAAATGGGAAACAAGGCATGGATTTGACCGGCTTTTTCGTGGGATCTGTTGTTGGAATGGTGATAGGCATTACACTTTACTTTTCCTGGACGATGCACACGCCGTTTGCGAGCCCTGTTATAAGCGGCATATTACTAGGACTTATCGCCGGATTTATAGGCCATTTGATTGAAAAACGTTTCGTGCGTAAGCGAACTGATTATTGACACCGGGCGCGATGCCGTTTTTTCCAATTGCTCGGCCAGCCGTTTCAGGCTATTGTTTTCTCTCGTCAGTTTAAAGGGGAGCGATTGGCCATTCTGTCTAAATGTTCCTTCAATCGGGCGCTTGTTCCTGATAAACGCCCGATTGACTAATTTAATCTCAGGTGTTTGCGGAACACCAGCACCATCAACTTCTCTCAGCCAAATAACAGCTGTCCCCGTCACAAACAGCAAAATTCAGACTCGTTTGAATTTGTATGATGACTGTGAATATATACCTGTTTTACTAAACGTTTTCCATCGTCAACCATTCTAACCAATGGCATCCTTAAGTCTGCAGCTTAATCTATCTGAAACTTTAACATATGATTCGATTAAATAAGTCATTTCGGATGGCTCTAAAATTTTCTTTTGTGACCTTTTTCCATATAGCAGCAAATATGACGAAAACAGCAAGACATACCGATAACTCAATCACCTGGTTAAGGATCCAGACATGCGTCAGCTGCGTATTTTTTTAGACGTCTAATGTGATATAAACCAAAAATATAGTGATGAAGAATTCTTTATCAAACATGATTAATGCTCCCAGGTGTTTTTAATTTCCCGAAGGTTGAGGTAGATACCGTACCCTCCAGCTATCAATAGGACTATTTGGCCCAGACCGAAGTTAAGATTGAGCCCATAAGTGAATAAGGCGAGGAATCCAGTCACACTAAACACAATGATTATAATATTCAGGTGATATTGCGTCATCGTCTACCTCCTTGGTTGTTAGGCAAATGGTGTTGAATGATAAATTTACCGAAAATGGTTTTAACTTAATTTTATCATGATTCATTCACTCATTTAACCAGGATCGGATAATTTGGAAAAACATTGCATAAGGTGACGCGAGAAATTAAAAGTCTGCCCAGCTTGAGACAGACTCTCCCGTGCTTGTTATCATAGTACGGTTTAAAAACCGCTCGGGGTGATGGATTAAAGATTCATTTTTGGGGGTTCTTCAAACCAGCCTTTAGACATCATGAGCTTGGTGCCTTCCCGTTGATATTCAAATTCGTCCTTGGCAAAAATCCCGGTTTTGATCTGCAAATCATTCCGTAAATTAAAGCCGGCGCCGAAACCGCCTCCGCCAATAGCAAGGCCGCCTAACAGATAATTACAGAACATCATCAGTTTTTCAGAAAAAGGTGGTATAGTTGAACTTGTAACAGTGCCTCCAGGTGTGGCGGGGGGCTGGATACCATTTTCGAGAAGAATATCTGATGTTTCACTTATAATCTCTTTCGCCAGCTCTCGCCCTTTCGTAAAGTACTTTTTTACATCTTCGTCCTGCGTTGTCTGTATAAAGCCATCCATCAGCTGCATGCCCGTAATATTTGTCTCAATATAACGATATAAAACACCAAATTCAACTGTGTTGAGTGGTCGTTTATTCCCCATTATATTCGTTCCTTTGGCATAATTCTTATCGGTTATATAGCCAGTCGATTTTGGCATTGTGACATAGTTGGGGCGAGAAAGGAATCTTTCTTCAATAAGGTATTGTGTGAAATGGTCATAATAGGTTTCGGTTATCTCGGTCAGTTCTTTATAAAGCTTAATGATATCTTTCCGGTAAGTCATTGTTAGATGAAGGACGTATATACCCATACTGACTTGCTTCAAAATACGGCTGAACATAATGTCGAAACCATTGTCCCACAGCTTGGATGCTTCAAGGTTAATATCTTTTTTGGTAAAACCTTCGGGAACAGCACTACCCTCGTTTTCAAGCAATGTTTTTATTTCGATTGCTTTTGGGTGAATTTCTTTCCACAAACCTGACATAAGATCTTTAGCTTTTGGATCATCAGCTTTTTCAATAAAGTACTCCAGCATTCGCAAAATGACACCTTTTTTATGGTATGTCATCCATAGCGCACCCAGCTCAGTGGAACTCATCTTAGGTTGCTCATTCATACGGGTCCTCCTAAATGCATGTTTTAAGATTAGCCTTTGTTTCGTTCTCAAAAATATGTATTTAGGAGGAATCTGACAAGCTAAAAACACCCTTAAAAGAATAATCTGAGTTCAAATACTCAAGATACTATTGTAGCGAGTGACCCAATTGATGAACAGCCTTTGTCGTCTATAATAAATGGTTAGCTTTCAGAAACGGCTTTTGCTAACCCGTCGTCAGCGTTAAATTTAAACCGCTTAATGTCTCCCTCTTCCGAAAAATTGGCCTGACCTTTTATTTTAAAATGCTGCTTGTCTGCGTCTTCCTTCTGGTATGCTACGTTGGCTGTAAAGTCATAGATGATTTCATCTGAACTCTTTTGCTTAATATCAATGTCCGCAACGTTCATGTCATCGTTTTCTTTTGCCTGATAAGAATAAACGTAGCGACCGATGTATTCCTCGTACATATCTTCCGTGAAATAAGACTGGTACATGTCTTCTGAATATGAATCCAGTTCCGTATCAGCCGGCGATACCACCTTATTTGTTTCATCCTGATCATCAGGAACATTGATATTCTCAGGATCAGTCAATCGATTTAATTTTTTATCTGGCCCTGTAAACGTGTTTTCCAAAACGGCTTCTAAAGTCGTTATGTTTTCATCTTCTGGTTCGGATTCCGAGCTGTCTGCTGAACAGCCTGCACTTAATAAAACAACGCCTAGTATCACAAAAGGGATAACAAGTCGATAAACAATCCTAGTTTGTATTATTTCGAATACCTCCCCGTCATTAGTACGAATGGACGCTAAAGATTTAAAAAAATAAAAAAATCGTAGCGATTAAGCTGACAATTGTATAAAGAACAGAGCCATAGAATGCAGCACCAACATGTGCCTTCAGTTTGCTGCTTTCTTTTTGGACTTTCCATACAGATTCACTTGTCTCAAAAATCGCTCCTTTAGATAAAACACCGCCACTGCTATTAAAAAAATAAATAATAACTGATAAACCCAGACCAATAAAAAAACTCCATTCACTATAGGAAAAGGTGAAAAGGATACTGGCGATTCATACAACGACAGCAATGATGACGGCTGATAAAATTGATCGGCTAATAACGCTTTTCACTGCAAGAACGCCTCTTGGATGATTAGTCGTTTAATTCTGATTTAAGAAGCTTTTTTAGCTGACATTTTTACGGACATAGTAACACCTGTGATTAACTCGAGAATGGCTAATCCCAATACATATAAACCGATCGATGGCAGCGATAAAATTCCCAGAAAAACATGAAAAACGGCGGCAAGATATAAGCCTATCGATCTCCTTAAATAAATACTTAAAATAGCATAGATCAAAACAGCTGTTATCATGCCTGCGATAAGCCAAGGCGTCCAGGATGTCATTAAAGAACCTCCTTTTTATGGTTATACTTTCATTATACACACTATTCAAATGTTAAGGGAACCCAAAAATGACGCTGTACCTGATATGATTAAGGCAATCGACAGTCCTTTCTGCCGCAGTATGACCGCCTTCAGCTCTCTGTTCCGTCTGATTTATCCTTTTTGATCTGTTGGATTGTCGTGATCAATCCTGATAAACCGGCGACAAAAGCGGCTGGCAGGCTTAAAAGAAAAAAGCCCCAATCCCCAGTGTATAGGGATATAATCAGAAAAATAACAGGGATGCCAACTAACGCAAACAGTGAAGCAGTCAATCCCATTCTGTTGTGTTTTGTCATTTATAAACCCCCATTTTTTAATGAGTAGCTAGTGCCTTTGTGATAGCACGACAGCTATTTATCTAAACCACGAGACCGTCTGTTTCAAAGATTTATCAAAGGCTGCAGAACAGTCTCCAAAGGATTTTATAAACGTCGCATCATCTTGTCATAACGATCCAACCCAAGATAACAGCTGCATATAATACGGCAATATAGGTTGCTGTATTATGTTTGAGCGCGTATTTCATCGAGATAAACAGCCTTTCGATTTTAAGTTTTCATTCAATAATCTAGCCAATGGACACCTAAATCCGCAATGAATGAAATGGAGTAATTTAATTGAGGGAAGAAAAGAAGGTGTAACGTAGCCTAAAGCCGTTCTAAGAAAAAATAAAAATGGCAGATGGAATGCAAATAGTGCGCTCTCGGTATTTGTTCACGCTGCGTTCCTCTTGCATGGGATTTACCAAATTAACTGAATATTAGTTTAACATATTTCAAGGTGTTCGTCATTGTTTTTTGTCCGGATGCGGAGAATTCTTACGCGTTGAATCGAAAACAGAGACAAGGAGAGTTTGAGAGGGGAAATAGGGGAGTAAAGTCTTACTACAAACAGTCCTTTCTTTATACAACAAGACAGCCCTTCGCAAGGACTGTCTTGTTAGTCTTTTATGTCTCAAAAAACTTATTCTTCCTCAAAGACGTCAGCTACAATTTTGCTTGGGTTTTCATCTAACAAATTACGCGGGACCATTTTATTGATTTTCCGATCAAAATAATCCTTCAGATGCTTAATCTCATCGTTTTCACCGACTAGCTGAAGCTCGTCCCAGCCTTGTTGTTTAGCCTTTTTCTGTATGGTTTCAGCCAGGCTTTTGAACCAGCGCTGCTGATGAGCTTCAACGCGCTCTTGGTATTCATCTTTTTTGGCGCCGCCCTGTGTCCAGTCACTTCCTTGCGGGCCTTGATGCTCGCGCCAATTATCTGTGTTCAGATCCAGTTTATAATAGTCGGTGTTAAGCACCATACCGATTTCAGTTTCAATCAGCTGTGCCCGGTCCTGTTGAATAACCAGAACGCCCGAGTGCGGATAATCCGAAAGAAGATTTTGCAATTGTTCCGTGTGAGGCTTGTTGTCCCAATGATACTCTGTTGTAACCGGAATATTAAGAGCCTCTGAGAACCATAAGTCTTCATCTGATGTAGCAAATAAAATGATGCTGCGCTTTAATTCATTTTCCTTACCATAAATTTCGTTTTCGACTTTTTCCCGAATTTCTTTGGCTTGGTTCTTTTCTTCATGCGAGTCACTGTCCTGTGTTTTATTAGCCAGATCTTTCAAGGCATTTTTGAGTCTTATTTTCCATTCATCAGCCTGTTGCTCAGGGTCACGGGGATCCGTGTTGAGATATAGGGTAAATACCTTTTTCGGCTCCTCATAAGCCGTGTTTTCCAATTGTTTAAGATAATCTTTCATTAGCATGCAATCTTCCTTTCTTTTTACGTGTAATATATTCAGTATTGTTTTGTGCCGGATTCACACTTAGAATACAGCTCAATTCAAAGTATTGCTCGTATGATTTTAACAACAAGCAGAATGACAGCAATGACCAAAATAATGTGGATCAAACCACCGGCAATGTGGAAGGAAAAACCAATCAGCCACAGAATAAATAAAATAATTAATATGGTCCAAAGCATTTTTACATCTCACCTTATTTATTATTAAGCTCTGCAATATTTACATTCCCATGTATGGTTGCATTTAAAACACAGCAAACTAATCAATTACATCAAAAAACTGCATCAGCACCCCAACGATACTCAGAATCAATCCGGCTATTGCCATGCCTTTGCCAGACACCTCCTGCTGCGATATGTCGTTTTTGGCTTTTACGTACAAAACAATGCCAGCAATGCCAAGGATGAGACCGATCCATTCTTGGGTGACAAGCGAGAGAATTCCTAACACTAAAATGGTAATGGCTTTACCGCTGTATGGCTGTTTCGTTTGTGGCGTCATGCCCAGCACCCTCTTTGAAAATGATACAGTATTATACACTAATATGGTCGGCTTAATCAGTCTTTATGCATTAAATAACACGTCTATGACAGTCCTGTTTTAAGGCAAGTATAAAAATCGCCGATAGGGCATGTATCCCTATTGAAGCGATTTTTTTGTTTGATGGTGCTTGAAAGCGTTCGTTAACCGTTAAAATCGTTATTGACGATCGTCTGATAATGCATTATTATTAATTAATAAGCATAAATATACATTCATTATTCTTATATTGGAGGGCTTTTCTATGGGTTTGCTTAATGAATTCAATGCGATTCAAGACGATTTAGTTCGCATTAGTGAACAGTTGTACCATCATCCGGAGCTTGGAAATGCAGAATTTAATTCAATGCAGCTGCTCGTTGATTACCTGGAGAAACATGATTTTGCCGTGGAAACCGGACTGGTTGATGTGCCGACATCCTTTCGCGCGGAATTCGCTAGTGACAAACCCGGTCCGACGATCGCTTATCTGGCTGAATACGATGCATTGCCGGATATCGGCCATGGATGCGGCCATAATCTGATTGCGGCCACGAGTATTGGTGCTGGTATTGTCCTGAGTAAAATGCTTGAGGAGACTGGTGGAAAAGTAGTCATATTCGGAACGCCCGCTGAAGAAACGGACGGGGCCAAAGTGCCGATGGCTGAACAGGGCATTTTTGCCGATGTGGATCTGGCGATGATGGCTCATCCGGGTGGCGTGGCTGAGGAAAGTGGCCCGACACTTGCTTTGGATGCCATCCAGTTTGCATTCACCGGAAAATCATCACATGCTGCCGCAGCACCGGAAGAGGGTGTTAATGCGCTGGATAGCGTTATTCAGCTGTTTAATGGCATCAACGCCTTGCGCGAGCACGTGCCTGCTGATGTGCGTATGCATGGTATTATTCCGCAGGGAGGAAAAGCAGCTAATGTTGTTCCGGACTATGCCGTGGCGCAATTCTACTTCCGGGCCGAGACGCGCAGCACGTTAAATAACGTTGTGGAAAAAGTCAAAGGCATCGCTGACGGGGCTGCCAGCATGACAGGCGCAACCGTAGCCATATCCAACTATGAACTCAGCAATGACAACTTAGTCACGAATAAACGTCTGTCAGATCAATTCCTGAAGCATCTAAAAGACATAAGCGACGAGGCGATTGAACCAGCTGGTGAGGCGTCGGGATCAAGTGATGTAGGCAATGTCAGCCAGGTTGTTCCGGCCATTCACCCGCATATTGGGATGAATGATGCCAGTCTGGTTCCGCATACCAGGCGTTTTGCCGATACCACCGTTACAGAGGACGGACAGGGTTTCATCAGGAAAGGCGTGCTGTCGCTTGCCGGGACCGGTTATGATGTGTTGACCGATTCCAGTCTGCTGGCGTCAATACAAACAGAATTTAATCAGACGAAAAAATAAAATCAATGGAAGGCCAGGTGGCTGTCAGTTGGACATCTGGCCACTTGTAATCTTAATATTTGTAAAATTAAAATAATTAATTTGAAAGGGAGGTTCCATGAAAAAATCAGGGAACACAATCGGCAACAAGAAGAAATTTGAATTCCCCCATGTTTTTGTTCTTTTATTTGGTATGATTATTATTTTCTCGATCCTGACGCATTTTATTCCTGCCGGTGAATTTGACCGCGTTGATACAGACGACGGGCAAACCGAAATCGTTGAAGGAACCTACCATCAAGTAGAAGATAATCCCATCGGCTTTTTTGATATATTCCAAATGGTGCATAAAGGGATGGTAGAAGGGTCAGGAATTATTGCCTTTATCCTGATTATTGGCGGTGCCTTTGGCGTATTGAATGCTACCAAATCAATTGATACGAGTTTAATCCGAATCTCTGAAAAAATGAAAGGGAAAGAGATTCTCATCATCCCGATTGTCATGACACTCTTTTCGCTTGGCGGGGCGACATTTGGCATGTCAGAAGAAACAATTCCGTTTGTGCTGATATTTATACCGCTGGCATTAAGAATTGGCTATGATTCCATAGTCGGCGTGGCCATGGTGCTGGTTGGGGTATATGCCGGTTATGCCGGCGCGTTTCTTAATCCATTTACGGTAGGTGTTGCCCAGGGGATCGCCGAATTGCCGTTATTTTCAGGCTTAGGCTTTCGCATATTAGCATGGGTGTTATTCACGGGTATCAGCATCGCTTTTGTCATGCTGTATGCCCGGAAAATTAAAAAAGATCCAGCTTCCAGTTCGATGCATCAGATTGATCAATCCTACGAGGTTGCAGACTCAGGTGACGTAACATTGCTGCGGAGACAAGTCATTATTATTGGCCTGTTTTTACTCACGATTGTCGGTCTTGCAGTCGGCGTTATGCTGTTCGACTGGTACATCAAGGAAATAGCTGGTCTGTTTTTGCTGATGGGAATTGTGGCCGGCATCATCTACGGTATGCGGCTAAATCAGATCGCCGAAAAATTTGTTGAGGGGTGCAAGGATATTGTTCTGGCAGCTGTGTCGGTTGGATTTGCTTATGGCATTTTAGCTGTACTCCAGGAAAGTTCCACCATTGACACCGTGTTAAATACCATTTCGACTTGGTTAAGTCAGGTACCGACCAGTTTTTCCGCCGTTGGGATGTATGGTGTTCAGGCGGTCATGAATTTTCTTGTTCCATCCGGCAGCGGTCAGGCAGCTTTGACGATGCCGATTATGACCCCGCTATCTGATCTGGCAGGGGTTAGCCGTCAGGCAGCCGTCTTTGCCTTCCAGCTCGGGGATGCTATCTCCAATGTGTTTTTACCAACATCCGGTATTGTTATGGGTTCCTTAGCGATCGCCCGGATTTCCTGGATTAAATGGATACGCTGGATCCTGCCGCTGCTCGCTATCCAATACGTACTGGGCGCCGCACTCCTGATAGTAGCTCATACCGTTATTTGGCCGAGTTGATGGGTGCCTCTTTGGTGCCTGTCTCCCTTTGGTGCCTGTCACGACCCGGTTTTTGTCGAATGGAGTTCTTTAACAGGGCGCATCTTTAATGGTTGTCTTTCACCACCATTGAGACGTGCCAGCCTGTTAGTACTGACTGGTATTAGCATATTTAAGAAAAAGGTCTGCCGCCTTGGATAGACGATGATTCTTTAGCCATACGACAGATGGTTCAATGTAAAAACCGAAATACGTCATATCAATCGCCACGATATCGTGATAAAAGGCTTTTTGGATAGCTGATTTAGGCAGGATTGACAGTCCGACGCCTGAAGCAACAAGGGCTAATAATGTCGAGATATCTTTACACTCCATAATAACATTCGGCGAAAGATTGCGTTTGTGAAAATGCTGGATAATATTCTCGTAAACCGAATAACCCTCCATAGGCGCAAGCATTAGAAATGGATAGCTCGCAATTTGCTGCAGCTGCACATTTTCCGTGATGGGCTGCTCTTCCCACTGCCTGGGCGCTGCGATGACAAACGGCTCAGATGGAAGTCTGGAAAAGTGATACGCGTCCAGTGCCATCGGCAGCAGCATGAATGCTAATTCAATGATGCCTTCCTGAAGCAATTCCTCCAAATAAGACGAATCGCCGCGCCAGACTTTCAAATAGATGTTGGGGTGAGCAGCCCGGAATGTTTTAATCACCTCAGGCAAATAGGAAATACATGTTGACGATACCCCGATTGCTAATGTGCCGCGTGTTCCCTGACTGATTTCTTGAATCTCCGTTACGATATCCGCAGACGATTGCAGCATGTTGACAGCATGCTGGTATAACGTATTGCCTGCTTCTGTCAGCTCCCACTGCTGATTACTTCGATGGATTAAGGTGGCATCCAGTTCGGTTTCCAATCGCTTT
This sequence comes from Lentibacillus kimchii, assembly GCF_042666895.1. GTDB lineage: Bacteria > Bacillota > Bacilli > Bacillales > Amphibacillaceae > Lentibacillus > Lentibacillus kimchii. The sequence continues at coordinate 2,236 of NZ_JBHTGR010000016.1, read as the reverse complement.
AAATTCTGACTAAGCGGTGGCTGGGCCATGTACAGGATTTTCGCCGCTTTCGAAATACTTCCGGCATCCGCTATGGTCTTAAAATAAGACAACTGCTTTAAATCCATTTTGATCACCCTCGCCCTATATCTTTTACATTATAACATTATCATATTATATATATTTTTCATATATAAGAACCCTTGTTAGCCTTGGGAGGTGCTATTTTTTATAGTTTAGATGAATAGGAGTGAAACGATGGATTCGACTAATAAATTATGGTCCAAAAACTTTATTTTAGTTGTTGTCGCTAACTTATTTGTTTATCAGGGATTTCAAATGCTGATCCCGACATTGCCGGTTTATGTTAAAAGTATGGGCGGGAGCGAACTGCAAGCCGGTTTGGTCGTCAGTTTATTTGCGTTCTCCGCATTGGTCTTTCGGTCCATAACCGGAAAAGGCGCCGATACCATTGGCCGGAAACCATTTCTGCTTATCGGTTTTTTGGTTCTGATTTTGTTTAACGTAAGTTTCTTCGCGTTTTCCATTGTAGCGATGCTGCCGCTGTTGCGTTTGTTCCAAGGCGCAGGATGGGGCATGACCTCAACAGCGATCGCGACGATTATGGCCGATAATGTTCCGGATGCCCGGCGCGGGGAAGGGACAGGCTATTATGCCTTATCGGTTATTCTTGCCACATCTATCGCACCGATCATTGGTATTTCGGTGCTGAATCATTATGATTTTAATATGATCCTTGTTCTGACAACGGTCTTTATGGTAATTGGATTTATATTAACACAAGGTATTTCCATTCCAAAACAGGAAAAACAACCTGAACCAGCCAACGCGCAAAAAGAATCCTTTTGGAAAAGCCTTTTTGAAAAGAAAGCATTGCTGCCATCATTGCTTTGTTTATTTTTAGCCGTCCCGTTTGGCGGATTGATGAGCTTTATAGCCTTATTCGGTGAAGAGATAGGCATCGAGAACATTTGGATTTATTTTGTGGGTCATTGTTTCATGATCCTGATTAGCCGGCCGTTTATTGGCAAGTTATTTGACAGTAAAGGACCTGCTATCGTCATATTTCCAGGAGCTATTTTAATGCTGATTGGCTTGCTGCTTTTATCGTTTACGACGACGATTCCGATGCTGATTCTAACGTCCGTCTTTTATGGTTTAAGTTTTGGAGCGGTCCAGCCGTCGCTGCAGGCATGGGCTATTGACCGGTCAGCTTCAAATCGTAAAGGGGCAGCAAACGGCACCTTTTTATCTTTCATGGATTTAGGTGTCGCATTAGGATCACTTGTACTGAGTTCTGTTGCTGCAGCTACTAGCTATGCCATGATGTACCGGATTTCTTCCATTTGTATGGTGATTTTCATTATTATTTATGGTATCTATTTATTGAAAACCCGAAGCCAAAAGCATTCAGAAGATCACGCAGAAGCGGCGAATCATTAATTTAAAAAGCAGGTGAGATGTATGTTTTGCGAAAAAGTCGTACTCGCTTATGATGGATCAGATGTAGCTGAACAGGCATTGGAAAAAACAGTGGCGATTGCTGAGGCGAATGCCTCTATTCAAATCAGTGTCTTATATGCTGTTGAACTGCCTCAGACGCCTTATGTCATTGGCGATGTATTTGAAGATATGCAGAAGTCGATGCATGAACACGGTGATAAAGTTCTCGCCGAAGCAAACGAAAAATTGGAGGGACTTCCCAATCAGATGGACTTTACTGTCGTGGAAGGAAAAGCACCTCGAGCGATATTAGAACACGCCACAGATCAGGATTGTGATTTGATTGTTATCGGCAGCCGCGGATTAACAGGCGTTAAGGAGCTCTTAGGGAGCACCAGTCATTACGTCGTGCATCATTCGGACGTCCCGGTGTTGGTTGTTCGGTGATAGATGATTTTAGATTAAAAGCTGTTTGTTTTATAGATTCTTATTCCCCCTTTAATGATCCTATTTAAAGGGGGATTCTTATAATCACACGTTTTGTGTTAGCTCATATTGTAGCTGTAATGCGTTTTTTATGTGTTAAGCTTATAGTGTCTTTGATAAAAAGAGACAAAATAATAATAGGACTGGATATTGAATTATGTTACAATAAACGTCAATAACTGTTTAAACAAAGTGTTTTTAGCTGAGAGCGTAAAATAGTTTGTGTAAATCGCAATGACTCAATAATGGTCATAGAAAAAGGAAGACCCTTTCCTGTAGAATAGAGTTAGCCAAAACACACCCACAG
>NZ_JBHTGR010000015.1:0-82825 GCF_042666895.1 Lentibacillus kimchii | reverse complement strand
GCTGTGCTCGCGCGCCTTCGTGCTGTGCTCGCGCGCCCCCGTGCTGTGCTCGTGCGCCCCCGTGCTGTGCTCGCGCGCCCTCGTGCTGTGCTCGCGCGCCTTCGTGCTGTGCTCGCGCGCCCTCGTGCTGTGCTCGCGCGCCTTCGTGCTGTGCTCGCGCGCCTTCGTGCTGTGCTCGCGCGCCCCCGTGCTGTGCTCGCGCGCCTTCGTGCTGTGCTCGCGCGCCTTCGTACTGTGCTCGCGCGCCTACTCCTGCACACCTTACTAAATCCTTCCCTTCCATCCAACTTAAATATTGGGAACAGCTGCATAAACCTGTTAATATAGAGTAAACTACTAGGAATTAAGCTGCGGCTCATTTCCCGCTTGATAAGGAGTGTATCCGAATATGGACGTTGTACAAAATATGGCGGAGCTAATCGGCAAGACGCCGATTGTCAAATTGAATCGTCTGGTACCTGAGGGATCTGCGGATGTCTACATTAAACTTGAATCCATGAATCCTAGCATGAGTGTCAAAGATCGTGCTGCTTACAGCATGATTAAAACGGCAGATGATCAGGGTCTTTTGGAGCCCGGCGCGACGATTATTGAGCCGACCAGCGGCAATACGGGCATCGGCCTTGCTATGAATGCCGCTGCTAAAGGCTATAAGGCGATTATGGTTATGCCGGATAACAGCACATTAGAGCGGCGGAATCTTTTAAAGGCTTATGGTGCTGAGGTTGTGCTCACCCCGAGTGCGGAGAAAATGCCTGGTGCGATTAACAAGGCGCTCGAACTGCAGAAGGACATACCAGGCAGCTTTATCCCCCAGCAATTCGAAAATGAAGCCAATCCGGACATTCACCGCTCAACGACAGCTCTGGAAATTGTTGAGCAGATGGATGGCGATCTCGATGCTTTCGTCTGCACAGCCGGTACGGGAGGCACCGTCACTGGAACAGGCGAGGTTTTAAAGGAAAAAATACCTGGTTTAACGATTACCGTTGCTGAACCTAAGGGATCCCCCGTCTTATCGGGCGGTGAGCCTGGTCCGCATAAGTTAGTTGGCACGAGTCCCGGATTCGTTCCGCAAATTTTGAACACCAGCGTTTACGACGAAATTATGCAAATTGAGGATGAGGATGCCATCGATATGTTCCGCCGGCTTCCACAGCGTGAAGGCATCTTTATCGGGCCTTCCGGTGCTGCGGCCGTCTATGCTGCTCTCGACACAGCAAAACGTTTAGGCCCCGGCAAGCGTGTTTTATGCATCGCACCCGACACCGGTGAACGCTATCTAAGCATGGATTTAATCTAAGACATAACATGCCCTGTCCAAAGCAACACACGGCTTCTTCCCCTATGTCGAACGTTTCGCATCGGCCTAATAATGAAAAGTGCGCTCCTTCGCATGGGAACGCACTTTTTTATTAATGACCGCATTTGATAATAAATAATAGTTTGGGAACACTTTTGCTAATTTATATCTTCTTCACCAGATGAATTAACGGAGATTATCACATGGATCACCTGTGATTTATATATGGCGCGATTATTGACACTTACGTAACACATAACAAACAATATCCAGAAGAATTCAAAGTTAATTTAAATAAATTGTAAACGCCGTTCCTTTGTCTTCCTCGCTTTCAACAGTGACGTTACCACCATGTTTAGCAATAATTCCCGCAGCAATAGAAAGACCTAGACCTGTACCTCCTGATTGGCTGTTACGCGATTTATCGACACGATAAAAACGTCCAAAAATCTGATCCAAGTCCTCTTTGGGTATGCCAATACCCTCATCAATTACAGTGATTGTTATTCTGTTATCTACTTCTTTAAGATTAATTTGAACAGGCTGATCGCTGTATTTAATAGCGTTATCTACAAAAATGTACAGCACTTGTTTAAGTTTCTGTGGATCCCAATCCACATAAATTTCGTCCCTATCAGAAAGAAATTGAACATTTCGGTTATAAGTGATTGACAACGTTCGTTGAATCGCTTGACAAAAGCTGACGAGTTCAATGGACTCGGGATAAATGGATTCATCCCCACGCTCGGTCGCTGCCAAGTTTAGCATTTTTTCCGTCAGCATTTTCATTCGTTGAGTTTCTGAACTAATTGCCTCAATGGCCTCTTCCCGAATGGATTCATCGTCTTTCCCCCATCGTTTTATTAATTTAGTATAACTTTCAATGACAGTTAAGGGCGTCTTAAGTTCGTGTGAAGCATCTGAAATAAATTGTTTTTCTTTGTCGAAGTTTTCCTCAAGACGATTGATCATATTATTAAACGTTATAGCCATATCATATAATTCATCCTCAGAAAGTCGCGTTGTCTGGATTTTCCTAAATTGACCGCTCGATGCTATCGTTCGCATCGTTTTTGTCATCGAAGAGATAGGATCGAGAAGAATGTTTGCTAATAGTTTGCCTCCCAGAATAGAAAGAAGGACAGCTACAATCGAAGCGACTATTATAATGAATAATAGGAGAGATAAGTTTTCATAAAGAGGATCAAGGGTTCGAGCCAATTCTAAGGTGCCAAGAAAATGATCATTAGCATCGTAAACAGGATACCAGGCTACTAAGTACTTCTCTCCTTGAAGGGTTACCCGTTCATAATCGTCATCTTTCTTAACAACTGGTGAGAGACTTTTTAATTCCTCCTCATTCTCGATTTCATTAACAACATGTCCCTCTGTGTTAATAAATCGGACGATACCATCATCAATAACATGCGCCCTTAACAGTCTGCTATGGCCAGGGGTGGTAAGAAGATCCAAATTGTTATTTTCAGTTATTAGTTCCGCTTGGTCCTGCCAATAATCAGCCTTCTCTTGGATCGCCGCCTGTTTGTAAAAGAAATAAATGGATACATTCATTATCAATAAAATCAAACATAAAAAAACAGAAGAAATCAAATAAATTTTGGTCCGAATTTTCATGATGGATCCGCTCTCATACTATAGCCTACGCCACGGATAGTCTGAATGTAGGATTGTTGAAAACCCTTATCTATTTTCCTTCTCAGGTAGCGAATGTAAACATCAACAACATTCGTTTCACCAACGTAATCATACCCCCATACGTTAACGATGATTTGTTCTCTTTCCAACACTTGATTCTCATTTTTCATTAAATAGGTTAACAAATCAAATTCTTTAGGGGTTAGATCGATTGATTGGTCTTCTCTTTGTACCATCCTGGTATTTAAATTCACTGTAAGATCACCGACCATTATTGTATGTGATTCAAATGGGCTGGATTGCTGTTGACTTTGATATGATCTTAGACAAGCACGGATCCTTGCCAGAAGCTCCTCAATTTCAAATGGTTTTGTTACGTAGTCATTGGCACCAAGATCAAGACCGCTTACTTTGTCCGGAGTCGTATCTTTAGCCGTTAAAATTATGACTGGAACAGTGTTATTCTCGGCCCGTAACCGTCTGAGCACTTCCATACCACTCATCTCCGGGAGCATAATATCCAGCAAAATGAGATCCCATGATGTTGAAGAAAGTTTTCTGAGTGCTTTTTGACCGGTTGATACAGACTCTGTTACATATCCCTCATGCTGAAGTTCAAGACTTATAACGCGCGCAATTCGGGCTTCATCTTCGACAATCAATATGTTTTCTTCCGACATGTGTAATCATCCACCCTCAAATCAAGTAGCTAACATTTTACAAGCATGGAATTGCAACTTTTAATTATTGTTTTCAAAACCACATTATTTATTTATCAAGTCCTGCCTGCTTCACCGTTGGCAAAACCCAATACCATAATTATGCGGATACAGAAATGAAAAAATCTCTTCATAATGAATACATTCCTCATTATGAAGAGATTTTTTTCACGGATGATTAACTCGTCAATTTAAATAGAACATATCTTTTACTGGTTTAATTCGTCCTTAATTCTGCGGTGAACTTCCTCTTCAACATCATGAAGACTGTAAAAGGAAAATTCCTCTTGTAGTGGTTTTGGCTGAAACCAACGAATGTTTCCTTTATCATAAAGACCTTGATATTTCTTTCCTTCAAGAACTAGATCAAATTTCCAATGTTGATAAACGGTATTTGCAAGTATCGGTCTTATTTGGAAATCATTAATTCGACGATGAACCTCTTCTTCAACATCATGAAGACTGTAAAAAGAAAGTTCCTCAGATAGTGGCTTTGGCTGAAACCAACGAATGTTTCCTTTATTATAAAGACCTTGATATTTCTTTCCTTCAAGAACTAGATCAAATTTCAAATATTGATAAACGGTATTTGCAAGCATCGGTTTTATTTGGAAATCATTAAACAATGTGATCAATCTCCTTTAATTATGTGTCAGCTTTAAAATTATTTTCTGTCTGACCAACTTTCAATTTCTATTTTATTGACCACAATTTAAAAAACGATGAGTAGAAGATTAAAATCTTTTAATGAGGAACAAAAAATGCTGTTTGATATACTGCGAAGATTTTTTACCATTTCGTTCGATGCGCACTTTTGCCACCCTGCGTATACGGATTTTTAGCACCAATTATGATAGAATGGGTCTGTACTGCGTTAAAAGGAGGAAACACCATGAAACTTGTTTTAATCAGGCACGGACAGAGTGACTGGAATCTGGAAAACCGGTTCACCGGCTGGACCGATGTGGACCTAACTGAAAAAGGCGCCGACGATGCCAAGCAGGCAGGCCGGATTCTCAAACAGAACGGCTACACGTTTGATATGGCCTATACTTCTTACTTAAAACGGGCCATCAAAACGCTCTATTATGTCCTGGATGAAATGGACGAGCTGTGGCTTCCCGTCCATAAATCATGGAAATTAAATGAACGGCATTACGGCGCGCTGCAGGGATTGGACAAGGCCAAAACAGCTGAGGAGCACGGCGAAGAGCAGGTTCATCAGTGGCGCCGGAGCTTCGACGTTGCCCCGCCGCTTTTGGAAACAAGCGACGAGCGTTTTCCGGCCAATGACCGCAAATACAGCGAGCTCTCCAAGGATGAGCTGCCAGCCGGCGAAAGCCTGAAAGGAACGATCGAACGCGTCATTCCTTATTGGCATGAAACGATTGTCCCCGAACTTGAGAATGACCAGAAAATCGTGATTGCAGCGCACGGCAACAGCTTAAGAGCGCTCGTTAAATACCTGGACAACATCAGTGATCAGGACATCACCGATGTGAATATCCCGACAGGCGTCCCGCTCGTTTATGAACTGGATAACGACCTGAACCCAGTGACCAGTTATTATCTGCGGGATGAGGAATCATCTAATTAAACAGCGCTCCACTAAAACACGCGCACGCCCGATAAGCCGGACGTGCGCGTGTTTTTAATTTTCCAGCCGCGGCAATCACTCATTCCACGCGCCGCCGGTAAACCAGCCACATGCCCAGCACACTGATCAGCAGCCAGACGGTTCCCACTAAAAAGACACCAAAGCCTGTTTCGGCAAACAGACCTGTGACAAACGCACCGGCGACAACACCCAACGAGAAAAAGCCATAGAATAGACCATAAGCCTTTCCGCGTTCGGCTGTGCCAGCATTGCTTGCCACCAGTGCGGTCATTGGCGGGAATATCATTGCAAATCCGACGCCGTAAAAAGCCATGACACCAAACATGAGCCCTTTAACAGTCACGATTTCCAGTAAAGCCAGTGCGAGACCGAGAATGACAATGCCTGTCATCATCGTCGGCGCATAGGGCAGGCGATCATACAGACGGTTAGTGGGCAGAATGAAAATCAGCGTTGCGATAATCGCGAACGTACTCAGCAATATGCCGCTCAAACTGCTGTCAAAGCCCAGTTCCGTTACGCGAAGCGGCAAAGCGTAGGCAAGAATCCCCTGGGAAAACATAAGTGAAAAAGCACCGGCATAGCTCAGCAGCAGACCGCGGCGTTTAAATAGCGCAGCAAAACTGCCTATATGAAGACCGCCATCAACGTTTTCAGAAGGTGTCTTTTGTTTTTCAGGCAGCACAAAATACGCCAGAAATGCTGTCACAATCATTAAGAATCCGATCGTCACAAACACCATATCAGCTCCAAAATTCGAGCTGATAATGCCGCCATAGGCTGGTCCGATAATCGACGCCAGGCCAACGCCGGCTCCGGACAGCGCCATCACTTTTCCCTTTTGCCTCTCTGCATTGTGATTGGCCAAATAAGTGAATGCTGCGGGCACCAGCAAGCCGCCCGACAAGCCATGGAAAAAGCGCACCACCAGAAGAGCACCCGGAGAGTTCACTAACACATAAAGCGTCAGAATCACTCCGGTCACCAGTAAACCAGCGCTAAGAATTCGTTTGATCCCTTTTCGATCAATCACATAGCCGGCCACCATGTTCCCGGCAATATTCGTAAATGAATACATTCCCACAATGATCCCGATCATCAGCGACGACGCGCCAAGCCCCTGCGCATACGGACTCATAATCGGGAGCTGTGAAAAGGTATCGACAAACGCTACCAAAATTAAAAAATAAATAAAATAAATCAAAGTCATCTTCCTTATCATGGGCATTTCAATTAGATATCATTTTACACGGAAGCGTTTGTCCATATCAATGAACAAATTTATGAATTTTTGAATTGGAAACAAGTGCGTACAAGACGGACTGCGGTCCTGGCAGTTTAATCAAACATTTCGGGAGTCCACCCCTTCAGTGCTTTCTCGATAGATGCCTGTCGTTTGCGAGCTGGTTCAGGATCAGCGAGCGCATCTGTTCTGAGTGCTTGAATGGTCTGCTGAATCGCGGCCCTCACTTTTTTGTAATCAATCTTTTCCCATTCCTGCAAATAGGGAATGTACTTCCGGCTATTGGTTTCTTTCACTTTTTCGAGAAGTAATAAGATCATGCCGCGATTGCGGTCCTTTAAGTAATGCATATCCGGATTCATCCTTCCTGCAGCTAGCCAGTCATCCCATTCCTGCAGAAGTTCATCAGCCATCTGATCACGTTCGATTTCCCAGCCTCTGTCTGAGTAAATGATCATCGGGAGTTTCCCGCTGTACTCAATTTCTAAAAAATCATGATTGACCATCCAGTCAATTTTGTGTAAAACATCATCCTGTCTCGCTTCTTTAAAATAGCCGTAGACCGGACATAATTCAAGTTGCAGCTGCAGCACTTTTTTCTCACGAGAGCCCTTCAGAATTTTGGCCAGCAGCGTTCGCCCGCCTGCACCTATAACTTCATCGGCCGCCCGCAAGATGGCCCGAATAGCATTTTCCGGCGGTTTTTTTGTTTGCCGTGTCATATGGATAGTCCTTTCTCCAGAATGCTCCTTGATTCAGTTAGAGTCGTTTAGCTTATCCCACTCGGTTTTCCTATATTTAATGAACTTGAGCGTTCCATTAATAAAAGCTGGATTATATCCCCGATACATCTGCTCCTGGAACCATTCGGTCATTCGTTTATAGTCCGGTTGACTCGAGTCGTTATAAACCCGCAAAAACTCATAATAGCCAGGAAGACCGCCTACATCTTCCGGCGGCGCCGTCTCAGCGCCATCAATGAGTGTCGGGTAGCCATAATAATAGTCGTATCTGGTTTTCTCCAGTGTTATAAGAAACCGCCAGTTATCACCAAAGTCATAGGTATAGTGGAGTTGTCCATATTTCTCTAAATACGTATCAATCTTAATCCCTGCCGGCTTCCGCACCACCTTTTCCAACTCTTGCATTCGCACCCTCTGAATGTCCTCATACTCTGGTGGAACGTCGAGCATTTTCGCCCTGATGGCTTTCCGGTTCTTCTTAAAGTCCTGATGCTCCTGATACATGTCTTCATCATTCGTCACGATCATATTGTCACCGGAGAGATCGAATGCAAAAAGATGGTCATCGTGAAATTCCATCACCATCTGGATAATATCATGCAATCTATTGAAAGTCGCGTCAGCAGGCATGATCACGCGCCGCCAGATAAGTGGATCTGAACCAGTCAGGTCAATTTTGATTTGATACGCTTTCATCTGACCATCTCCTTAGATAGTTTGCGCGTCACTTCTATGATCATTAAAAGACACATTCATACCTTTTGCCAGTAAACATAGAACCTCAAATCAGAGGTTACTATCTCATATATATCCAATAGCAGAATAGGTTAAACGTTTAATATTTTTTGCGCTATTGGTCGATAATGTCTATCATTGTCTAACCATAACATTCTCCATCACAGCAGCCCGGCCATTTTCAGACCATGCCAGAGACCATCTTCATTCACATCACGCGTCACCTGCTTGGCCGCCTGTTTGACAATATCTGAAGCATTACCCATTGCGATACTGTTTTGCACGGCCTGGAGCATCGGGATGTCGTTCAGGCCATCACCAAAGGCATAGATATCAGCGCTCGGCACATCCAGCTCTTGAATCAATTTTTGAATGCCCGCCGCCTTGGATCCGCCAGCAGGCATGACATCCATAGAATACGGGTGCCAGCGGACAAACTCGAGCTGATCAAACGTTTGTCTATAAGTGGCTTCATCATCCTCAGTACAGAATAAAAGTGTCTGATACACATCGCCCTCACGGTAGAAATCAGGTTGATACTTGAGCGGCTGATCAATTTTCAAGGAGTCAATCGCCTCGTTGATCCGCGGATGATGCCGTGTGTTCGCATACCAATCCGTATCGCTGAGATGAACCAATGGATGCTCGCGCTTCGTCGCATACGCTTCCAGCTCAGCAAGATCATCGGACTTGAGCGGATTTTTATAAATAACGTCGTTGTTATGCACGACATACTGCCCGTTAATGCCGACATAGGTATGAATGTGCAATTTAGTTAAAATAGCTTCAAACGCAAACGGCGCACGGCCGGTTGCAATCGCTACGAAATGCCCAGCCGCTTGCAGTTCTTCGATGGCCTGGATGGTTGCTGCCGGCAGTTCTTTATTATCATTAAGCAATGTCCCATCAATATCGAAAAAAATCAATTTCTGTTCCATATCTGCTGCCTCGTTTCGTTGGTAATTGTCTCCTGCTATTCTAGCATACAATCACCCGAATAAGAATCAGCCCTGCAAAGGAGATTATCAGAATACTTGTTTTTGTGACTGCCTGTCCTTTTTCGAACAGATTCACCCCGTTCACGTCGCCTATTACCGGCATTTTTTGCTGTCACCCACAGGAATTTTCCCCAAATGGCGTATTAAGAAATTTACCAAAAGTTAATAACATAGTATAATAGCTATAAGGTTCTGTTTTTTTGAAAGGATGTTTAGGTGATGAGACATCGTCATAAACAAAAGCGATTGACTAAAAAACGCCTGTTTCTCATATTGCTGATCCCGCTTGTGGTGATTGCTTCGGGAACGATTGTGTATGGCATGCATTTAATGAACAAAGCAGAAGGTACGGTGGACGATTCTCACCAGGCTATCGATCGTGACCATCAATCCAGCCTGCGTGATATTGACGTTAATCCAGTGGACAATAATGTATCGATCCTGCTCATCGGAGTGGATAACAGTGACGAACGCGATTTTGAAAACGTCCGGTCTGATGCGCTAATGCTGGCGACCTTTAACAAGGAGCAGCAGAATATCAAGCTCCTTACCATACCGCGTGATACCTATACATACGTGCCGGCAACCGGCTACAACACGAAAATTAATCATGCCCATGCCAATGGCGGCCCGAGTGCAGCGGTAGAAGCAGTGGAGAATTTTATGAATGTACCAGTTGACTACTATATGGAGGTGGACTTTGATGCCTTCATCGACACAGTCAATACACTCGGGGGAATCGAGTATGAGGTGCCCTATGAAATTAATGAGCTTGATGCCGATGACGAGTCAAACGCCATCCATCTTGAACCCGGCGAACAAAAACTGAATGGCGAGGAGACGCTCGCTCTGGCACGAACACGTAAATATGACAATGATTTCAAGCGCAGCGAACGTCAGCGCGCTATTCTCAGAACCATTATGGACAAAACGACGTCCTTCTCGTCAATTACGAACATCAGCAATCTCATCGAATCTGTTGGGGACAACATGACAACAAATATGTACTTTTCTGATATGAAAGCATTTGCCCGTTACGGCTTGAATCAAGACGTGAGCATGGAGTCACTCACGCTTGACGGAGAAGGCGGCTATATGGATGATGGCTACTGGTATTATCAGGTTAACGAAGCAAGCCGGGCTGCGGTGGCCAAAGAGTTGCGTGATCATCTGGATGTGTCCATGCCGGATGGCGATGTGACGCAGAACGACAAGCCGGTGAAGACGCCGGACAATGCGCAGGAGGAAGGCCAGCAACCACAAGAATCCCGTCATGACCCAGCCTGACTGAAGGCTGCTATGGCGAATGAATCGAGCCTTGGGAAAATTTACGCGCATTCATGATGGCGGACACTGTGCTGCTAGTGTTATCATGGAAACAACTTAAAACTAGCCGCTGCCTGTAAATGCGGGATGCCGTCTCATTGGCATTTCCGCACATTGACAGACACCATTCTGCAGCGGACTGCCATCAGGATGTTATGCAGGAAACAGCTCAGCAAAAAATGGAGGTTTATAGCATGGGTATCGGAAGTATTGGTATTCCCGGACTGGTTCTGATTGTTGTACTAGCTTTAATTATTTTTGGACCCAAAAAGCTGCCGCAAATTGGCAAGGCTGCAGGTGAGACGCTGCATGAATTCAAAAGTTCAGCCAACGATCTCGTGAACGACGACACTGACAGCAGCACCAAGCAGGATACAGAAGAAAACATGGCCGACAACCAGACATCCGACAAACACGAAGAGCGGTAAGAAGAAGCTGATTCACGTCTGCTGCCGCTCACAGTCTTTATCTCTATGAACCATTGACAGTTTTAACCCCTGGATCCACCCCAGGGGTTTCTTAAAACATGACCCCTCTTTCTCTCATTCAATCATCAAGCGTGTCCTTAGCATAAGACCAGATACAGAAGTAGCCACCCGCCCGTAATGGCGGATGGCTATAGCTTTGCCAGTTTCTGCTGAACGTCCTGGTCTCGTGCGCACTTGCAGGTAGCCCGCGCCGGAATTATCACGTTTCCGTTAAATAATCCTTATGGGCCCAGCCTGTCTGGCTGTTATATTTGATTTTATAGTAGTCATTTCTTTGGATCAGGTCGCCCTTATCATTAAGAAGGCCTTTAACAGTATCGCCATTCTGCAGACTGCCGATTGGCTTCTTGTTCCGGTTCGGCTCCGGCCGCACATTCAGAGTCGTTAAAATACCAACAACTTCCAGCTTATTCGAATCCGCTTCCGGTTGTTCCGGGTCTGTTTTCCCAGGTTCTGGCTCTTCTAAATAATCGCTGGATACCCAGCCGGTCTGGCCGTTCGCTTTCACCTTATACCAGCCGCCATTCTCGCCGATAACATTGACCTGCGTTTCGTTTGCCAGGATTGCCGCGATATCGCCCCAAGGGTACGTGCGCATGTTCAAATCAGAGGTCGTCACGTAGGTTTCCCCTTTTTCCGATTCATTGAGCGCGTATTGAGCCTCACCGACTGGCTTCGAACTTGCATCTGGATGATTCTGATATTCCGGTACGTCAAACGTTAACGACATGTTGTCCAGCAATCCGGCCTCTTGATACATTTTCATCATTTCACGCGCCTGAATCACAGCCCATTGCACGTGTGTCGCATATTGGTGACTGCCCGGCTGATCAGGATTCCAGCGCATTTTATACAGTGTATTCTGGCCGCCGCTAATATAGCCGTTATTAATAAACTGAGCACCGCCGACAATCGCCTTTTCCGGTGAAAACCAGCCTTCCTGATAAGCACGTTTGGCGCCGCACTTCTTAGGGCAGTTATCATAGGCGCCGATGCCAAACATATTATAGACTGTTTTAATAGCGGTTAAGCTGTCTTTGTTTCCAGCCGTGACATATTGCGGATGCCCGCTTTCATCGAGACCGGCCTGCAAACCGCCAGCGAGCGATGATTGGCCGTTTCCTGTCTCATGGAGCGCATGGGCAATTAAATAAATCGCATTGATATCATATTGCTCACCTGCTTTAATAAAAGCATCCGCCGTCCCTTGGAGACTTCCTGTATCAGCCAGGATCTGCTGATTAATATGACTGGCTTTTAAATCTGGATCATGCGACAGCTGTAAAAACTGGAAGAACGCCGGTGACTCTTTCGAAAAATTATTCGGATTGGCGTAATAGGCCGTTAAAGCTCGGCTGGCCGTAAACTGTCCGGCACCATCCAGTTTTGGTGATCGCTGATGATCCATCGCCTCAGAAAAGCTGCTGTTATACGACGTGACCGTATATGAATTCTCACCCTGCTGCGGCGGATCCGGTTCAGGCTTGTCCGCTTCTGGCGGATCAGGCTCCTCCTCTGGTGGATTTGGCTCTGAATCCGAATCTGGCGTTTCAAGCATACCTTTGTTCACCATTGACCTATGTAAAAAAGTCGCAAATTGCCCTCGGGTTACAGCTTCATACGATCTAAAATCACCTTTTAAGCTGGTTATATCGTTCTGGGCTAAGATTTTGACATTTTTTCTATGAGAGGATGAGACGGTCGATAGATTTATAGCTGGATCTGTGCCGTCATCTTCAAAGTTAAATGCCCGTACGATGGTTGTGGCCATCTGTTCCCGAGTCATCTCGTTATAAGGGTTAAAATAATCCTGCTCACCTTTGAAAATAGCAGGCGTTACGGCCGCGATTTCGAAAGCGTAGCGATGGTCAGCATCAATATCTTCGTAGAAACTGAAGTCCTGTGAGGCCATCGTGCGCCTTCCAGACCACAAAGCATCATAGAATAACTTCGCCGCCTGCTGCCTTGACAGATGCTTATTCGGACGAAATGTCTCGTTAGGGTAGCCATTAATAATCCCCTCTTGCGTCAGCTCCATAATCGCCTCAAAATGCGCATTACTCGCGTTCATGTCAGTGTAAGGATTACTGAAAGCAAGCGTCACCCTCGGCATGACCAGAAGCAGCATGACAGCCATCAGCACAATGACGCCTGTTTTCGTTTTATCCAAATTCTGCAAACATTTTCACCTCCTCCGTATTCCCTACTCACTATCATCGTCTATTTATCTCTCAAAATGAAGGGTCTTTTTTCTCAAATTGGAATACTTTTCTATAAAATACAAGTAAATGCTTGTGCAAAATATTATAATCGGGAATAAATATAACATGAGACAAGTTGTTGAAGTTTATTAAAGAGGAGATTGATAGTTTTGCAGTTATCGATTGGACAACTGCTCAAAAACAGAGGGATTCAAATGGGTGACGGCCATTCAGAAGTGCTTCAGGCCCGTTGGCAGGCATCACAGGATCTTAAAGGAGACCTGAAACATATTTAAATGGCCATTACCGCGGTATGTACTATGGCATTCCAATGGCATTCAAAAATAATTTATATATAAAAGATGATGTCACCACGATGGCTTCAGAGATCCATCAAGATTTTATCTCTAACTATGATGCAACAGTCACAAAAAAATTAAAAGATCCCAGCGCTTCAGTATAGTGATATCGGCAATATAGTACGTTTTATGGGACCTGGAAATTTAACCGGTCTCCCTGCATTATCGCTCCCTTGTGGATTTAAGGGGGAGCTTCCAGCAGGAATGCAAATTATGGGGCCAGCCTTTCATGAAGGAACCGTGCTGAATACAGCCTATGCATTGGAAAAGTCAAATCCTTTGAAAAATAAGAAACCATACGCTGCCAGCAAGTCATCCCAGTAACATATTGACTATTGGAAGCCTGTACGGCTGAGACAAATGTATTTTTATTAACTAAAAACCGAACAATTGGAATACATGGTTAGAGTAATACCCGCTCCGGAAATATATTCTGATTTCCGCGGGCAGCTGGTGAGCCTCCGAAGCGCTGGCGCACTCCGGGGTCTCACCTATCCTTTGCTCCCACAGCAATCTACATATATTTTCTCCACTGAATCCCGCGTTCAGTTCGTTTATACAGCTGGTCACTTAAGTTATGTCTCAGCCCCAACAAAAACAGGCGCTTATAGCGGATTCGTTAACACCTCTTTCATCCAGGACACATTTTCAGTCATCTTCATTATGAAAAAAAGCCTGAATATTAATTTTGGACTCCTTCAGCATGTCCAGAACATGATCTGAATTCTGGCTGACGTAAGCAAAGTATAAAACATCAATCATAAATAGCTGCGACATGAGTGATGTTGTAGCAGCACTCCGCAGCATCACTTCCTCACCGCCATGATGGATAAGCGGGAAATTAGCAAGCTGCGCGAGTGTGCTCTCCTCATGCTGCGAAATGCCAATGGTGTCGAACCCTCTTTTATTAGCAATCTCAGTTAATTTAATCACTTCATTCGTTTCACCTGAATTTGATACAGCAACAAATAGCTGAGGCTCCTCTGCATTAATAATCAGCGAGCTCATAAGATGATGATCGAGCATATGAATAACAGACTTGCCAATCCGGGAAAATTTCTGTGCGAAATCTTCAGCAACAATATGAGAGGCGCCAAGACCGTACACATAAACACCCGCAGACTGTCTGATTAAAGAAGATGCTGACTCAATCACCTCCCGGTCCAGATGATTCGTAGTTTGCGTAATTGATTGATTGAACCGCAGAGCCAGCTTTTCCGCAATCACCCCTACATCTTCATTTGGCGTAATATCGGTATACAAATCACTGTCTACTTCTGATGCGTCAGCATATAACTGGATCTTTAATTGTGAAAAACCGGTCAGCCCAATGGAGCGGCAAAAACGAATGACCGTCGCGGCGCTGACACCGGCTTTTTGAGCAAGTTCATTGGTATTGCACGTCACTGTCTCAACAGCATGTTCAAGTATATAAGCCCCAATCTTTTTCTCCGCTTTGGGCAGTTTCAGTAATTTTGCTTGAATGTGCAATATGATGTTTTCATTCATCTGCATTCCCTGCCTGTTTTTAGTCTTCTGTCACTTCTTCCTGAATATCTTTTGGCACACCAAAGAAATACGTCGCCACAAAGCCGCCAAGATAACCAGCACAGAGTCCTATAATATAGCTTAACCATTTCCCATTAGCAATCAGTGGAATAAGAGACAAGCCGCTTGGTCCAATGGCTGTGGCACCAATCGTTCCAATACTGGCAACAACGGCGCCGCCGATACCACCGCCAATACATGCTGTAATAAATGGCCGGCCCAGCGGCAGTGTAACCCCATAAATAAGTGGTTCACCAATGCCTAAAATACCCACGGGCAAGGCCCCTTTAACGAGACGGGTAATACGCTTGTTCTTGTGGCATTTAACCCATATAGCAAATGCTGCACCTACCTGACCGGCTCCAGCCATAGCAAGAATCGGCAAAAGTGGTGTGAAACCAGACGAATTAATCATTTCAATATGAATAGGTGTTAATATTTGGTGCAGGCCAAACATAACCATCGGCAGGAAGAATAGCCCTAAAACAAATCCGGCAAACGCACCGCCTATATCAAGCACCCATGTTATTGCACCGACCAGACTGCTCGAGACAAGACCTGCAGCAGGCATGACGATAAAGATCGTAAATAATCCAACAAGCAGCAGTGTAATGGTTGGTGTCACGATAATATCCAGTGAATTCGGAATGATCTTGCGCACACGTTTTTCAACCATTGAGAGAATCCAGACAGCAAAGATAACCCCAATAATACCACCCTGTCCGGATGCTAATGCATCACCGTTGAAAATATTAATCAGCGGTTCTTCCGGATCCATTCCGCTCAACATAGTCACAGCACCAATAACACCGCCAAGACCAGGCGTTGCCCCGAATTGACGGGCAGCATTGATACCGACAAAAATAGGCAGATAGGCATACAAACCACTTTGGATAACGGTTAAAGTCGTGATAATACCTTGCCAGCTGTCACTGATATCGCCGGCTTCCTGCAGGTTTGCCAGCACAGAAGCTATACCGCCAACGATACCAGCCCCGACAAATGCCGGAATCAGTGGAATGAAGATGTTTGCAATCGTTTTCAAAAGACGTTTAAACCGGCTGTCTTTATCACGTTTCGCTTTCGACTCAGCCTTCATTTCCTTAGCTTTTGATTCAACTTTTTCCCGGTCTGATTCATCAGTTTCTCCACCAATGTCATTAGCTGCAGCGTTGTCATCGGAGATTTCCTCGCCGAGCTCAACACCTGCCTGCTCCGCCATGATCCCTGCTACTTTACCGGCGATTCCGGGGCCAACAACTACCTGAAGCTCATTTTCTTCCACGACCCCCATCACACCATCGATCGCCTCAAGCTGTTCCTTATCAACCTGGCTGTCATCGCGAAGTGTGATCCGGACTCGGGTCATGCAGTTTGTCAAGCTGCTGACATTTGCTATACCGCCGATTTGCGCATAAATGTCTTTCGCTAATCGCTGTTCTTTTGATTCAGCCATAAGGTTTCACTCCCCCTCAGTTTTGACACGAATACATCTATTCCTCTGTAATACGCCTTACAAACCCATCATTTGCTTTAAGCTGTTGTTTGGCTTCATCTTTGGACAAATGAGTTAAAATCATGACAATGGCCAGCTTCACGTTTTCATCAGCTTCATTGAGGTAATCTTTCGCCGTTTCAGCGTCACATCCTGTTGCCTCCATGATAATCGATTTGGATCGTGCGATTAATTTTGCATTCGTTGGCTTAATGTCGACCATTAAGTTTTTATAAACCTTTCCAATTCCGATCATCGAAGCAGTCGATATCATATTAAGAACCAGCTTTTGCGCTGTACCCGACTTTAATCGTGTGGAGCCTGTCAGCACTTCCGGACCTGAAGAAACCTCAATATTAATGCTCGCATACTGACTGATGTCCGCTTCTTTGTTGCAGGCCAGACTAGCTGTGGCCGCCCCCATTTTGTCAGCGTATTCAAGGGCACCCATTACATAAGGTGTGCGGCCGCTGGCAGCGATACCGAGAACCGTATCTTTTTCCGTTACGGGGATTTGCTGTAAATCCTGCTTCCCTTGTTCGCGTGAATCCTCCGCTCCTTCAACAGACTCCGTCATAGCGCGTTCACCCCCGGCAATCACAGCCTGCACCATGGACGGATCAGCATTGAAAGTCGGAACACATTCTGCAGCATCCAGCACGCCTAAGCGCCCGCTCGTCCCAGCTCCGGCATAAATCAAGTGGCCTCCTTGATCAAATGACTGTTTAACCGCTTCGATGGTTTCTTCAATTTGCGGCAGCACCTCTTTAACACTTGAGGGAACACTTTGATCTTCATAGTTCATAATTTTCAAGATTTCATAAGTTGAAAGACTGTCTAAGTTCATGGTTTTCGCATTACGCTGTTCTGTTGCCAGTTTACTCAAATCCATCATAAAGCCTCCTCATACTGGTGATTGCATGGTAAATAACGTCCCGCTTTGTATATAATCTATTAAAGCTAAATCGTTTTCCAGGATATGACCAATCACATTCACTTTCCTGTCTTGCGGAAGCTCACGCCGTGTTATTTGCAATTCACCTTTATAGCGCTGATATAAATGATTATCAATTGTAATACTTCCCAGGCAGCGCAACACAGTGTTTTCAGGCGGAATAGTATCATAGGCATTCTTGCTTCTCGATCCATCACTGCGCACAACATCCCGCGACACATCCAAACGATTCGAGTGGTCACCGTCCAGATAAGCACGAGCCTCAGGCCAATGAGCTGCAGTATGCAATAGCAAACGGCCACGATGCATATAAGCGTTAAATTGCTCATATACCCACTGGGATATACCGGGATCACCTATATAGACATCATCAACGTCATACCTCTGCTGGAGCGCCAAGAATGAAGCAAACGGATTCTGCTGGCGGTGGCACTCTAATGTAGGAAGTGTCTCAAATAATGGCAAACGCAAATCGCGATCACCCGGTGCAAAAGCAGCCACCCGAAACTTTTTCGCCTTCAGCCAAGCATTTCGCGCAGAAAACCAGCTTTCATCTAAACCAGTCTCAGGCTTCGGATAATAATTATGCCAGGCAATCATATGATTAAAATCTGCCCCGTACTCGACAAGCTGCGCATAATCGTTTTCCGTCAGTGTACTGGCATTCAGTCCAATAATCATGTGATGTGACAGACCTGCTGCTGTCTGCATTCCGATGCCATCATCCAAACGCAAACCGCTGAATCCGCTTGCTATGATAGCTTCTGGATCATGTAAAGAAAAGCCGATTTGTCTCAGAGCATCACCAGAAATATCAGCCACCAATTTAAGCCTGCGCTTCTGCACAATCGCCAGCAGCGGCTGAAGACGATCCCAGTAAGAAGTACCATTGTCTTCCGGAATATGCAACGACGTGAACACACCCTCAAAACCAGCATCAGCCATGTCATTCACATAAGCTTCTTTTGCCTCAGTCCAATTCTCATTAAGAAAAACAGAAAACCCCAGCAACCAGCATCCCCCCCTTTTTCAAGGATTAATTTACGATTTTTGAAAGCGTTTTCTACATCCTTGACTTCATAGTACTACTTATGAAATAAAATTTAAATATATGAGACAAAATTTATTTAAAATGAAATA
The DNA here is from genome assembly GCF_042666895.1 of Lentibacillus kimchii. Classification (GTDB taxonomy): domain Bacteria; phylum Bacillota; class Bacilli; order Bacillales; family Amphibacillaceae; genus Lentibacillus; species Lentibacillus kimchii. Next base: position 64,298 of record NZ_JBHTGR010000015.1, on the reverse strand, counting down.
TAATTTCATACAGTGAATAAAAAAACGCGTGAAACATGACGAATCTTGAGGTATATAGCTACAGAAGCGTCCCGTAATTAAACTGGGGACTGATAGGAAGGAAGCCAAGAGTGGTGTTATGGACATGTATTTAAATAATAACCATTAAGAATCTAAAAATAATGCTGAATCAAACATAAGCACAAATAATAATACAAAGACTAATATTGCTTAACCAAATATCAGAGCGTGGTAAATCATAAAACAACTTAAACAGCACCAGACGATTGTCGATCGAATCTGGGCAGTGCTCGATCGAAATTCTGTTCTCCTCGATCAAAATTGCGTGATGCCCGATCGAATCTGTACGGTGATCGATCGATTTTCTGTGCGCCTCGATCAACTTTCCGCACGCCTCGATCGGTCCTGTGCAATCCACGATCGATATTGTGCTGCTCTCGATAGGTCCCGCGTCCGATCCAGATCAAGGCCGCTCCCGCGTAATCAGCCTTGCATGGCAACAGCACGAACGGGTGAACCATCGCCGCCTGATAACTTCAGTGGCAATACCGATATAAGCGGGTCAGGAAAGTCGATCGCTCCGAGATTGGTCAGATTTTCAATGATCACACCATCCCGTCCTAATATTTCCTCATGGGCTGAAAAATCCTCACCGCCTGTTTTGTCGGGATTGAGTGCATCAATGCCAATCGTGCGGACACCCTGATCCATCAGCGCACGCGCGACAGCCGCGCTTATATACGGATGGCGCTCATATGTGTCAGTGCCGGCATACTGCGCCCATCCGGTATAAAACAGGGCGATATCACCAGGCCTGGCCTGCTCGATAAATGCTTCGGTATCAGCAAGTGTAATGGGTTCCTGCTCACCTTTATTTGGTACCGGAATGATCAAGCCTCTTCCCATAAATGCATTTAAATCAAGCTGATCAATGCGGGATCCATTTTCAAAAAAGTGCAAAGGCGCATCAACATGGGTTCCTGTATGGGAAGCAATATTGATATGATGCACACTGCACCCGTCATTTTCCAAAGTCGCGGCCGGATAAATATCTGGCTTCGGGTCTCCTGGATAAACAGGCGTTTCATTATTTAAGCCAATCGTTAAATCAATTATTTGTTTCGGTTGCATATAGATGATCGCTCCTTTATATAGGATGACATTCGCGACGCTATTTATGTCCGGTTCACACGTGGAATGCATTTCTAAGAAACAACCCCTTCACTTATGGTCCCTGCAACATCTTACCTGTACCAGAAAGCAAGGTCATCCGATTATTTTCATAGCCCGCCTGATAAGTCATATGGTAATGATGATAGGCTGTGGAACCATCATCGGCTATTTCTTTAGCTGTTATATTAAATGCAATTTCCACAGTATCACCATTGGATGTGGTGGTCATATTGTCGATTGTGACAGACATCGTTTCCAGATAACCGTTATAAAATTCTTCGAAAGATAATTCTGACTGCCAGCTGTTTCCCAGTAATGAATAGGCTGCTTCGTAATCCTCAGCGTTGACCCGTTCATAGAAATAACTGACCACATCCTCTGCTCGTTTTTTATCATTAGCCTCATGATCTTTTTCCTCAACTGCACCATTATCCCTATGAGACGGCAGCGATGTCATCGGACTCTTTGACCACCCTTTAATTAAATCAATGACCTGCACAATAGGGATACTAAAGCCAATGGATCCTTCATCCGTACTGGCTGAATTAATGCCCAGAACTTTTCCTGTCTCACTGTTAATCAGTGGCCCACCGCTATTCCCGGGCGCAATCGGAGCAGATATTTGATAGGCTTCATTGTAGACATAAGATTCCAATTCAAAATTACGGTCATTTCCGCTGATGATCCCTGTCGTGGCTGTATCCTTCAGACCAAAAGGGCTTCCAAACGTCAAAATCTCTGTTCCAACATCTGCCTTTTCCGTTGCCATATCCAGCGGTTTCTGATCGTCCAGACCTTTGACTCTCACAACAGCGACATCTTCATCATTACTGATACCGATGACCTGACCAGAATAAACCTGCCCATCTGATGTCCTAATCGTTGCCTCTTCCGCACCAGCAACAACATGGGCATTAGTGACCACATCACCCTGATCATTATAAAGAAAACCAGATCCCTGACGATCCTGCGAGGTATTTGTCTGTTCAATCTCCACTACTTTCTTTTGCGTTTCCTGAATAACATCTTTTTGATCCTTGTTTTTTTCCGTTTCATCGTCAGCATGCGGCTTATTCATATCATCTGCTGCGACTGTTTGCTCTGCGGACTCTTCTTCTTCATTTCCAAGGGAAAAACCGAGAACTCCCGCACCGCATACAACAGCCAGAATAGCACCCCACATTATCCATTGTCTGCTCAAAACACGTTCACTCCCCACATACGATTTCCAATCCTATCCACCTGTATATTTAGTTAATTGAACCATGCCAAATAATGTAAGATTTATACGCATTATATCATATTGATGTCTGTCAGAATTATAAGAAGTAATCACCTTTTTCTTATTGGCCGAAGTTTATGGAATAGGCAGGGAAAAAGTGGACGAAGTTTAGGTCATAGTCAACGAGCATCACTAAGACAAAAAAATGGTACAATGGTATTAAACGCTGAAAGTGACATCCTATTCCTGTCGAGGTGATAACGTTGGGTAAGTGGTTTTCCAGACTATACGATCCGTTCATGGCACCATTAGAGAAAAAATCTTTCAAAGGCATACGGCAAGATCTCATCTCAAAGGCGCGGGGAAACGTATTGGAGGTTGGCTCGGGGACAGGCATTAATTTTCCCTATTACGTTAATGCCGAGCAGGTAACAGCTGTGGAACCCAATCCCGATATGCTAAAAAAATCATTACGGCGACTTAAAAACCGTGATCAACCAATTCACACACATGTGGGAGAAGCGGAAGATCTGCCGTTTCCGGATAACACCTTTGATACAGTGATCGGAACACTTGTCTTTTGCACGATACCTGAACCGGATAAGGCGTTTGCCGAAATTCGCCGCGCGTTAAAACCGGACGGGAAGTTGCTATTGTTTGAGCATGTCCGTCTCGAGCAAAAAACCCTTGGAAAACTGCAGGATATCCTGACACCATTATGGAAACACGTCTGTGACGGCTGTTGTTTGAACCGCAACACGCTGAACATGGCAAAAAAAGCTGATTTCCATGTTGAAAACGTCCAGTCAATGTACAAAGGCCTCTTCCTCACAATCGAACTGACCCATCCAAACACTTAATTGTCAGAATCGTGTATGTACCTGGCACCCCGGCACCCCGCTATCGCAGAAACATGTTGGATGGTTCGGTCAATATGCCTGGTTCTTGGGTGACAATTGTCAGTGGGGTGTCAGCGCTGTTTATAAAGGAGTCAGATGGAAAACGTGTATAGCTATTCGGTGTATTCAGGAAAATAAAATCATTCAAATCGTACAATTGCTGCGAAACGGTTTGCTGTTGTGTGGCATAATGGTTACCGGACGACAGCGACATGATCTGACTGTTCGGTTGATATTGGATGTCATACGATGGAAACGTGAAATACGAGCCATTCGGACCAGGCAGAAACGAAGCCTGTTCAATGCGGTTATAAACCTGATTCTGATACGTGTCAGCGCCATGAAGGCCTGGATCATTGGCAGCGGACAAACCATTATAAGCCATAATCGCAAAATACCAATCCTCAAGCACAGCCTTATCGTGCTGGTTCACATCCGGAATACTGTCAAGCTGCCATTTATTTAACAGGACGCGTGCACCCATTTTTATATTATAGGCAATATCCTGTTTCAGCTTGTCCTTATCAAGCTCCATCGAAAGTTTAGCCGGGTTGACCTGCATAATGCCAATACCACCACCCGGCGACATGTGGGGTTCACCATCATGGTCAAACTGACGGTAATCAGACTCTTGCGCTGCGATTGCTTTTAAAATCTCCGGCGGAATACCCTGCTCACGTGCCTCTTCCGTTACTTTTTCCTTCACCTTGCTCACGGGGGGATTAGCCGTGTCTGCAGCTGCTGCACTCATAGGCACAAAACCGCTTATCCCGATACAAACGGCTGCCGTCATTAGACATCTCGTCACAGCAAAACCTCCTCTAATCGTCAATAGTCATTAACACACATTCCCGGTTCCACAGAATTTTAATCCAGACTGGTACTCACAATTGTCAGAATCGTGTATGTACCTGGCACCCATTGGAGTTGTCAAAATACTGTTGACATTTATGATGTTATTGATATAGTCATATCGTAATCATATTTAAATAGAGAAATGAAGCAAAGGGGGGGCTTTATATGGCAGAAACGGCTATGGCATTAGATGGTGTCAGCAAAACTATCCGGAATAAAACCATTATCAGCGATCTGACATTCGCCATCGACAAAGGGGAAGTATTCGGCTTCATTGGGCCAAACGGTGCCGGCAAAACAACGACGATCCGCATGATGGTTGGTCTTATGAAGATAAGCGACGGTGATATCCGCATTCTGGGCAAGAGCATTAAAAGTGATTTTAAAGAAGCTATCCAGGGGATTGGCGCCATTGTGGAGAATCCGGAACTTTATCCGTTCATGAGCGGCTGGAAAAATTTAAAACATTTTGCCCGCATGATTCCCGGCATTACAGATGAGCGCATCCTGGAAGTGGTACGGCTGCTGGGCATGGAAAAGCCTATCAACGAAAAAGTCGGCCGGTACTCACTCGGCATGCGGCAGCGTCTCGGAATTGCCCAGGCCCTGTTGCACGAGCCATCTGTTCTGATTTTGGATGAGCCGACAAATGGGCTCGATCCGGCTGGTATGCGGGAAATCAGGCAGTATATTCGGCGGCTTGCGGTTGAGGAAAATGTCGCCGTGATTATTTCCAGCCATCTTCTATCAGAAATTGAGCTTATCTGTGACCGAATCGGCATTATCAAAAACGGTGAGCTCGTCACCACCCAATCTGTGCATGACAACTCAGACCAGCAGCTAAGTAAAATACAGCTGGAAGCAGCACCTGCCGAACGAGCCATTCAGCTGCTCAAATCCCAGCATGATATCGATGCCTCGGATCAAGACGGATCGGTAGCCTTTAAGTGCGAAAAAGAAACCATCCCAGCCCTTGTCAAAACACTGACTGAACAGGATATAGCCATCTATCAGATCAAGACGGCCAACGAAACACTTGAGGACACATTCTTTGATGTGATTGGGGCGAATACAATTGAGTAAGCTAATGAAGCTCATCTACAATGAAGAAATGAAAATCATTATCCGCAAGTCGACATGGGCTATGTTTGCCATTCTTGCCGTCATTATTATCGGCAGCGGGCTGATCGAAGTATTTCTCGGTGACCATCAAACGGCACCCGATGACAATTGGCAGCAGGCGCTGCAGGATGAAAACCAGCAAATCACGAAAGAAAATGAAGAATATAAAAAAGAAGTGGAAAACGATAACCGGCCATCGACCATTCCGCCGAGTATGGATAAGGTGGACAAAAACAACTATTACTTGGATAACGACATTCAGCCGAAAGAATATGGTGCCTGGCAATTTGTTCTCCAGAATAAATCCCTTTCATCACTGGTCAGCCTTTTCACCATTATTATGGCAGGCGGCATTGTCGCCCAGGAATTTAAATGGGGGACGATTAAACTGCTGCTGATCCGCCCGGTTTCACGGTCACAAATCTTGCTGTCCAAGTTTGCAGCGGTTATTCTCTTTGCCTTGGTGACTGCCTTGTTTGTGATTGTCTTTTCTTGGATCACCGGTGCAATTATGTTTGGCATCGAAGGTTTTCTGCCTGAAGTTGTGCTGCAAAATAATATTTTAGATACCAGTGAAGGTTTCCGGCAGACATTTATTGTCGGCGACGTATTCGCTGATTATGGGTATAAGCTCATCAATCTGGTCATGATGGGAACATTCGCGTTTATGATTTCCGCCGTATTCCGAAATAATACGCTGGCAATCGGAGCCGCTATTTTTCTTATGTTTACAGGAAATACGATTGTTACAGCTTTCAATGACTACGACTGGGCTAAATATATCCTGTTTGCCAACACCGATCTTGAGCAGTACACCGTTAGCGGATCGCCCGTTATTGAGGGTATGACGCTCGGTTTCTCGATTACCATGCTGATCGTTTACTTTGCTATTTTCATAGCTTTATCGTGGCTCGTCTTTAGCAAACGGGATGTTGCCAGCTGACAGATAGCGACTCAGCAGAACAAACGCGTGTCATAGCAAACAAAACAACCAGATTAAAATGAACAATCAACCGCTCCGGAAATAAAGGTAGCTTTTTCGCGGGCGGCTGGTGAGCCCCCTCGTGCTTGTTGCGCCCACAAGCTTTTCCGGGAAGCTTTGCGCTGTGCTTATCGCACGCCAGGGTCTCACCTATACCTCTTTTCCCGCAGGAGATTAGCCGTTTTCCCGTACAGAAAAGCGCGGAAAACCTGCTGCAATAGCAATCAAGCCAGCAATTCCTAATAAAATCGGATAAATGCAGTACGGCATAATGGCGACAGGCGATATCGACGCCACGCCGGCAATTGCCAATAATTGCGCACCATATGGTAAAATGCCCTGGAAAGCACTGCCGAAAATATCCAGAACACTGGCTGTGCGGCGCGGATCAATGCCAAAGCGCTCCGAAATTTGCTTGGCCAGGGAACCGACACTGATAATCGCAATGGTATTGTTAGCCGTTGACAGGTCAAACACCCCAACAATCCCGGCAATACCAACTTCAGCCCCTTTTCTTGAGTTAATGCGCTTGCTGATTGTCCGCAACAGAAAATCAATCCCGCCATTCACACGGATAAGTTCAACCAATCCGCCCAGTAAAATGGCTAACAGCGCCAGTTCCTGCATGCCTGCCATGCCATCGCCAAGCTTCGTCAAAAAAGCCATGACATTAAAGGAACTTTCATAAAAACCAACAGCTCCCGCTAACGCAATGCCGCCGATCAGGACATAAATGACATTAACACCTATAACAGCAAAAATAAGGACAGCAAGATACGGCAGCACTTTAATCAACTCAAATGGATGCTCACCGCTAATGGAGCCGCCGGCGTTCCATGTCAGAACACCAAACACAACCGCCGTTATAACAGCAGTAGGCAGCGCGATGAAAATATTCACCTTAAATTTATCGCTCATCTTCACAGCCTGCGTTTTGACAGCAGCAATCGTTGTATCCGAAATAATCGACAAATTATCCCCGAACATGGCACCGCTGATGATCGCACCCAAAATCAGTGGCATGCTCATGCCTGTCTCATCAGCCAAACCGACACCAATGGGGCCAAGTGCCACAACCGTGCCCACCGATGTTCCCATAGAAATGGAAATGAAGCAGCCAATCACAAACAAGCCCACAACCAAGAGACTTTCCGGCAGAATTGTCAGACCGAGATTCACCGTCGAATCAACAGCCCCAACGCCTTTAGCCACTTCAGAAAAAGCACCTGCCAGCAGGTAAATAATGACCATAAGCATAATATTCGGATGCCCTGCTCCTTTAGTCAGATAATCCAGCTTGTCGTTAAAAGGCATTTTCCGGTTCATCAATAAAGCTGCCAGAATAGCGATAAAGACCGCTACCAAAATAGGCAGTTTATAAAAGTCACCACTGATAATACCGGAACCGATAAACAGGACGAGAAAAATGACAAACGGGATTAACGCCGATGCACGCCCTTTATTCAAATCTGATGTATCCATGTCTACTCCTCCATTCATGATAGTTTCGCGCGTCTGCGTCCAGGACAGTTAAGCAAGGCAGACTGAACACTCGGCCTGCAAACAAATGGCTGTGCCGGCGTTTTAAGGGAATAAAAAAGCCCTCCGTTTTGGAAGGCGTTAGTCCGGACACCTTATCTGTCAAAACGCTCAAAACGCGAATTGCTGGATTTAGCACCTTGCATATTTGCAGGTTGCCGGGCTTCACAGGGCCAGTTCCCTCAGCCGCTCTGGATAAGTCATATGAAATTGGTTGATAATTCGAAAGTATAATAGAAGAAGCTGCATGTGTCAATAGCCGTACCTGTAAAAAGTGAATCGAATGGTGATACTTATGGCCGTAAGCCGCTTAAACTGCTTGATCATGCCCCTTCTGTTTATTATCAAATACAGGGTCCAGGACCGCCAGCAGTAATGAAAGAATCAGCTTGGTTCCACCCGAAAGTGTGATACTGTCTATAAACGCATCCACCGCCACAATAACTAACCAGTTCGACGCAAACGAAAAAAGCAATTGAACAAAAAATGCGAATCCCCTGCCTGTCATATTTTTAACAGACAGTTCAGCCATCGCCTCAAACGGCAGATCAACCACCGTTCCCAGGATAAAAAAGCTGGCCACAAACAACAGAAGGGACCAAATCGACTGGTACTGAACGCCCAGCAGCTCAAATGCACCCGCAAAACCAAAGAAGAACATCGCTAACACAAAACCGAGAACCAGGCTCATAAACAGCGTGGCGCCAATAACAGTAACGATTTTATCTTTTAATGTCATATCGCGAAACGAATGGTCCTGTTCATCAGACAAAAAGGGACCCTCCCAGCACGTTAATTAAAGAATAGTTCGATTGTAACATTTACCCATTAAAGGATCATATTGTGACGAATACCTACTTTCAAGCACCCTGCTTTATTTTTTCACGCCAACAATTTATGATGAACAGTGTACGGGATAAATTTGCGTTAGGAGACACACTAATATGCCTAAAAATATTCTAATGGTCGTAACCAATCATGAAAAGATTACAGAAGAGATCAAATCGGGTATATGGCTATCCGAATTTGCAGAAGCCTACAATGAATTTAAAGAGCAGGGCTACACGGTTATGGTTGCAAGTCCACAGGGCGGCAAATCGCCAGTGGATCAAAGCAGTATCGATGATCAGACACCACAGGCCATTCTCGATGCACAGCCCTATCTTGAGGAGACCGTCAAGCTGGATGAGCTGGATCCCCGGAACTTTGATGCGATATTCCTCCCTGGCGGCCATGGTGCCATGTATGATCTTCCGGAAAACCAAACGCTGCAGACATTTTTACGTGATTTCTATGAAGCTGATAAACCAGTAGGCGCTGTCTGTCATGGTCCAGCCGGATTGGTTGGTGTCACACTTTCGAACGGCGAACCGCTTATAGCCGGCAAGAAAGTCAACGCCTTCACAAATCTGGAAGAGCGCGATACAACACTTGATAACTATGTGCCTTTCTTACTGGAAAGCAAAATCCGTGATCTCGGAGCTATTTACGTCGCCGCTCCTAACTGGACATCACATGTTGAAAAAGACGGCAACCTGGTTACCGGACAAAATCCGCAATCAACGCTCGCCGTGACACAATCATTCATCAAACTGCTTGGCTAATAATGAATAGGGGATCAGCTGCGGCTGGTCTCCTTTTTTAATAGATGAAATAGAGTCTCCGGTCATGACTCGCCCATCATTAGCTAGTGCAACAGCCACTCCCCATTCAGAAAAAGCTATTCCACAACGACATCGACCACATCCGGAAGTGATACAACGCTGTCCGCTTGATCAAATCTTAAAACACCGGCAAACGTATCAATCATAAGCAGTCTCCCCCGGATTTTTTGAAAATCATGCAAGTCGTGATCATAGTACTCGGCTTCAATCATCAGATCATCGTTTATAGCCAGCTGCAGCTTTGTATCGATTTCCATCTGCTTCTGTTCATCAAGAATTGGTTTTTCTTTATATTCCTGCTCCTGCCATAGCTGTCTGAGCATTTCCTCATGTTCCGGCATCATCATAGCCGTCCATTTTTTAGTGCCGCGATCATTAATGTCAGCCATACAATCACTTCTTTCAAGAACATTTGTTCGTATTATATCATAAAAATAGCGATTGTCCAATGGTTACTTATATGGCAAATAAACTGAGACAACGAATGATGCCCGATCGAAATTGCAACACCAGCATTAAACTAAATGGTTCACAAAACACATTTTTATGGTATACTTTATACAGAATCTTCGTACATTAAAACCGGCAGTAAATCAGCGGTCAACAATAGACTGAACCCCTTTCGTCCCACGTCGAGCTGCCAACCCAGGGTGAGGTTTATTTGTTGGCCATGATGTACGATAAATTAGCGGTGTTTCTTCTATTATTGAAATGATTAAATTTGGTAAGACGAGCTATGAAAGGTGTGAGACCGTTTGAATTACATAAAATATTTAGAATCTGAGGATGGCACAAAATTATATACGAAGGTGAATGATGTCGCTGTCCCTAAAGCCAATTTGATTATATCGCATGGTATTGCTGAACATTTAGATCGCTATGATCAAGTTGCGGATTTTTTTCAAACGAATCATATAAATGTCATTCGATATGATCAACGGGGGCATGGACGCTCGGGAGGCAAATCCACCTATTATAGTCGCGTAGATGAAATTACAGAGGACCTTGACGCAATTGTGACATATACTCGGGCCAACTACAGCGGGAAAATTTTTTTACTCGGTCATAGTATGGGCGGGTATACGGTATCTCTTTACGGAACGAAATATCCTAACAAAATTGATGGCTATATTACCTCGGGGGCTGCAACTAGAATGAATAATAGTCCTTTCGGGGAAATCGATACCTCATTGTCAGATGACTATTATGTAGAGAACGCTCTAGCTGATGGCGTTTGTTCTGATCAAGAGGTAGCAGAAAAATATGAATATGATGACCTGGTAAGCAAAAAAATAGCGATGGGTCTTATCTATCGTTTAGCAGAAGGAATCGAATTTTTAAAACAAAATCCAGAATCATTTGTTGATCCTATCCTCATTATGCATGGCCGTCATGATGGTTTAGTTTCAACAGAAGATTCTTTTCAGTTTTATCGTGAAATTGCATCTAAGGATAAATCATTAAGAATATACGACGGACTTGAACATGAAATACTAAATGAATCATCCTATAATCATACAATATTCAATGATATGCTGAATTGGATTAATACCTATTTAGAATAAAACGGGCATTCAAACAAAGCAGCAATTGATAAAGCAAATTCTGCGTGAGTCTCCCCCACGCAGAATTTTTCGCAAAAGCATTCACCTGAAGTAACTTAGATATCTCCTGCTTAGTACGCACGCCATCCGCCGTCTACTGGCAGGGTGACGCCATTTCGAAGCGTTTTCTCCTAAGTCCCGGTAAACCGTGATAAAAGCATAATTGCGGGACGGCCAAATAGCCTATCTGATCATGTCAACCAGCCCTGCTGCGACGTCCATCGGGTCATTTTCGCCATGCGGATTAACGTCTGTCGCGACACTTCCCGGGTCGAGGAGTTCTACTTGCAGCCCATTAGCTTTTTCTTCTTCTGCAACTGTCTGAATCAGACCCTCGGCAGCTGCTTTGCCTGCCGAATAAGCACCGAATCCTTTCATATAAAAGTGCGCAAGACCTGATGTTACCGCAATAATAGCGCCACGCTCACGCTTGCGCAAAGCCGGCAGCATGTACTTGGTCACGAGGAATTGACTCGTCGCATTTTTATCGATTACCTGCTGCCATTGATCGAGTGTCAAGTCGTCAATCGGTCCTCTGGCAGGGACGCCGCCGACATTATTGACCAGAATATCAAGCCGCCCATCCGTTTGTTCCAGCAGTTCATCCCGAAGCTTTTGCACGCTCGCTTCGCTGGTCATATCACCCGGAATCACAAGCGTCTGCTGTTTGCCGATTTCCTCGCTGGCCTTCTGCAGCACGTCCTCCCGTCTGCCTGTCAGAACAACTGTCATGCCTTCATTCACGAGCGAGGCAGCAATCGCTTTACCCAAACCTGTGCCAGAACCTGTCACAAGCGCCACACGATTATCGTTTGCCATGAGTTCATCTCCTTAACGTTTTTTATCTATTTTTAAGCAGATCGTTGTTGTTTGGAAAGAACTATCCATTCGCGTCAGCCACTGCTTTTCAGTGAGGCTAATGACGTTTCGGAAAAAGGCCTCTAGTCCCCGCTGCCAGACAGTGATTAAATTAGAGCGTTTTAATATACCAAGCGTCCATTGCACCATGCTCCGAACCATCCAGCGGTTCATCCAGTTCCTGAAAACCAAACTTGTGATAGAGACTAGCGGCAACCTGGAGTTTCGTGGATGTTTCCAGATAACAATACGTATAATGCTGGCGGGCGAAGTCGAGTACTGTCGTCATTAATTGCTTGGACAGTCCTCTGCCTTGAAATTCAGGCGCAATATATAATTTCTGCAACTCGCCGACGTCGGATTCCTGTGCATAGGGAGCGATCCCCGCACCACCCGCGACTTCGTTCTTATCCGTCACGGCCACCCAATATTTGGCCGCGGTATACTCTTGGTAAAATTGCGCCAAATGACCCAGCTGAGGATCAAAGTAAGCTGTTCCGGGAATATCTAAGCCGGCATCCTCCAAACAGCGTCTAATAATACGTTCCAATGCCTGATTGTCCTTCGTTTCAATTTCGCGAATCTCCATCGTTTTTCCTCCCTCGTCTAAAGCCAGAACAAAGTCGAACGGCAATAATATGCAGCAATATCATGCCAAATTATGTAAGTTCTGCCGTAACAATGGCCGTACTCAGTAATGTTACCTTATAGCGTACCAATAGTCACTATTAGCTTTCCCGCCATGTCAGCTGTTAAACTAAAATGTGGAAAGTGCGGCCCGTCCAAATCAAACAACGGGGCCGTTGTGAAGCATGTTTTCAGGAATCATGCTTAATTGAATCACAATGCGCGCATACTGGAAAGGTGTGCCTTGTAACTTGCTCAGGCTGCATGATATTGTAACATTAGCTGAACGATTCCAGAGGAGGATCAATTATGACGCAGCCATTTTATAAAGATACACTCACCAGCACCGATTGGGTCAGCGATCATAAAGATGACCGCAACGTCCAGCTTGTTGAGGTTGACGTTGATAACACAGCCTATGAAACGGGACATATCCCGGGAGCGATTGCCTGGAACTGGACAACACAGCTCAATGATCAAACCCGCCGTGATATTTTAAACGGTGAGCAAATGGCTGAATTGCTCGGAAATTCAGGAATCACACCTGATACAATGATTATATTGTATGGTGATAACTATAACTGGTTTGCTGCTTACGCTTACTGGCAACTGAAAATGTTTGGCCATGAGCCTGTCAAAATCATGGATGGCGGCCATGTTAAATGGGAGCAGGAAAACCGCACCTATACAACCGACATTCCCGATGTCACGCCTGTCACCTATGAACCGACAACACTCGATCAATCGACACGCGCTGTACAGCCCGAAGTAGCCGAAGCGGTGAAACGCTCAGCCGCGCTCGTCGACGTCCGCAGCCCGCAGGAATACAGCGGTGACGTCATTGCACCGCCCGGCATGACCGAAACAGCTCAGCGCGGCGGCCATATCCCAGGCGCTGCCAACATTCCGTGGAGCCAGGCGGTTAATGCGGACGGAACATTCAAATCACCGGAAGAATTGAAAAAGCTGTATGCCGATCATGGCATTACACCGGATAAAGAAGTGATTACGTATTGCCGCATCGGCGAACGTGCCGCGCACACATGGTTCGCCCTGCATGAACTGCTCGGCTTTCAGAATGTCCGGAACTATGACGGATCCTGGACTGAATGGGGCAGCATGATCGGCGTCCCGATTGAAAAAGGAAACAGTGACCTTTAAGAGCACCTGATACGTAAAACAGCAGCCTTTTTAAAACTGGCAGCACAGAAGTTGTGCTGCCAGTTTTTATCGTTTTCTGTGCGGTGCTCGATCGACTTTCCAGTGCTCCCGATCGATTCTGTGCGGTGCTCGATCGACTTTCCGGTGCTCCCGATCGATTCTGTGCTGTGCTCGATCGATTTTCCGGTGCTCCCGATCGATTCTGTGCTGTGCTCGATCGATTTTCCAGTGTTCTCGATCGATTCTGTGCGGTGCTCGATCGATTTTCCAGTGCTCCCGATCAATTCTGTGCTGTGCTCGCGCGCCCCTGTGCGATGCTCGCGCGCTTTTGCGCGATGCTCGCGCGCCCCTGTGCTGTGCTCGCGCGCCCCTGTGCGATGCTCGCGCGCTTTTGCGCGATGCTCGCGCGCCCCTGTGCTGTGCTCGCGCGCCCTCGTCCTGTGCTCGCGCGGGCGCGTCCTGTGCTCGCGCGGGCGCGTCCTGTGCTCGCGCGCCTACTAATCCAAAGTATTCTTTTCAACTTTGCCGTCTTTCATGACCATTTGAATCGCGTCATTGGCGGCAAGAGAATCAATATCGTTAAGCGGGTTGCCGTTTACGACGAGCACATCTGCCAGTTTGCCGGATTCCAATGTACCAACCTGATCGTCCCATTCGAGGCATTCGGCAGCTGTTTTGGTTGATGCAACGATGGCTTCCATAGGTGACATGCCGATATCAGTCATGAGACTCAATTCACGCAGGTTTGTTCCGTGGTCCATGACGCCTGCGTCGGTTCCCATAGCAATTTTGACGCCTGCTTTATAGGCTTTTTCGATACTTGCTTTATGGGCTTCGATGACATCGCGTGCTTTTTGCACTGCTGTATCCGGCATGCCTTTTTCATCTGCCGTTTCGAGAACAGCGACCGGTGCCAGCAAGGTTGGTACGAGGAATGTATCGTTTGCAAGCATCAGTTCAATGGCTTCATCATCGAGAAAAATGCCGTGCTCAATGGAATGGATGCCTGCTTTGACTGCATTTTTAATGCCTTCTGACCCTTGGGCATGGGCCATGACTTTAGTTCCTCTGCGGAAACGGCCTTCTTCAACGATCACTTTTAATTCCTCAAGCGAAAATTGGGTGAATTCCGGATGATCGGTAGCGCTCATAACGCCGCCTGTTGCGTGAACTTTGATGACTTCTGCACCAGCGCGCAGCATCTCCCGTGTTTTCTTGCGGACTTCTTCTACCCCGTCGCAAATACCATTTGGCATGCCGCGATGGCCGGATGGCAGGATATCATTGGCATCCCCCGAAACCGTATAACCGTCACCATGACCGCCTGTTGTGGTTAGGGCGTTGATGCTTAATTCCATTCGTGGTCCGGAGATCAGCCCATCGTTCACAGCTTTTTTAACGCCGCGGTCGGTGCCCAGCGCATCACGCACCGAGGTGATTCCCGTATTCAGCGTCGTTTTCAAATACTGCTCCGCTTGATAATACATATAGGAGAATGGGGTTTCCAATTTTTCAGCTACTGGTTTATATTGCATCATCATATGCACATGGGAATCAATCAAACCTGGCATGATCGTTCCGCCCCCGGCATCCACGATTGTTTCATCACCAGTTGGTGTATAAGCCGCTTCCGGGCCTGCGAAAACAATCTGGTTATCCTCAACGACGACCGCACCATCAGGCTGAGCGTCGCCTCCGTTACCATCAATTAATTGGCCGTTTTTAATATATGTTCGCGTCATGGTGAATCCTTCCTTTCGCCATTAAATGTTTAAATCGTTTCGTGTCTTTGCTGATTCCTCAAAGCAGCGTTGCCGCATCCCCCCTTTTAAGAGTCGCCGCTCCGTATCGGATCATGCATACACCAATCAGCCTATCATATTTTCCATGCCTTTTACGTCACAAAAATCCGACTTTTCATATTATACTGTCTACAATGTGTTCACAAGCACGCCGGCTATCAGGACAGATACAACGGTTACGGTTGTAAACCCACCGATTAACATCGGTGATAACAATTCATTGAAAATAACATGCTCTTCCTGTTTAGTTCGTGCCACACTTCGGCTTGCCTCTTCACATAACAGGTAATCGCCGGGAAAGCCGAATAATGCCGTTAATGCAACAGGCATGCCTTTTAACGGATCCCAGTTCACCAGTTTGGAAACGATATAGCCGCCAAGTGACAAACCGGCTGTACCGAGAAGCAAAAGTGTGATGATCGCCGGCAGATTGGCCAGAACTTCCTGCGGTGTTACATCCGCCATGGTGCCAATAACGGCAAAAATAACGCCGATCATGGTAATGGTAAACGAATTGGCTTTCTCCAGGGACTTCTCTTCCAAAATCCCGAGCCGCAGTCCTATAATGCCAATCGCCAGGCACCACAGCGTGTAATGAATACCGGTGATATTGCCCAGCGCAACCCCGATGGCTGCCGCAACAAATACAAGGAACAATTTCAGCGTCATACTTGATCTGACAGGGCCCTCCGGCTTCGCTTCACTGGTTTGCGTCTCGTCTGCTGCCGCGGCTTGATCCGTTGCTGTGAACATGCCCTTATCTATCGCTCTCTGCACTTTTCTGGCGTACCTGCGGATGAAATTCAGCGCCAGCGGCATTCCCAGAACACCCTGGAAAGCAACCACCAGAGCAGGAATGACCACCAGACTCGCGCGCCCGACTTCTTTCAAGCTGTCTGTGGTGATCAAAAGAGCGATAAGGCCGCCATTAAGCGGGCCTACCCCAGCAACGGCGGTATGATAGTCAAATACCAGCGTGACAATTGTCAATATAAGGACGGCTGATACAACCATGCCCCCTAAAGCAACAAACACGGCTTTATACTGCTGTTTCAACAGCGAAAAGGGAATCATCGTCCCCATATGAACAATCGCAGGACCAATCAGGATCGATCCCAGCGCTGGAAACTGGGCCTTATCCAAAATGTCATCCGGAAAAACACCGGTCCACGATAAAACGAGAAATCCTACCATAGCCGTAAGCAGCATAGGGATTCTCGCCCGGGTTTTAATCGACAGCCACTCACCGAATGCGATGATGGCAAATACAAGCACCGTAGCTATCAACGGTTCGCTTAACATGAGAATCCCTCCGTTTAATCTTGTTGTTGTTTGTCACTTTTTAGCGAATTTTGTAAAAATAATCACGTGATAGTCGCTAATATAGCACCGTTCTTTTGTCTTGTCCATAGATTTTTTTCTGTTAATTTTTTATTTTCACTAATCTATTCGAAACCCTGACATAGCAAACTTGACGCATGACAATAACGTAAGCGGATACATGAATTCGATAAATTTTTAGGCAGAAAACGGCTTGAGTGATGGTTCTATTGACAACTGTATGTCATCATAATATAGTTGCCTTTGTTAATTATTAATAAAGGCAACTATATAGGAGGAGGAGCATGCAAGGGTTTTTTCAGCAATTTTTACGCTTGTACAGACCGCTTACCAATAAACTGAATGAGCTGCTGGCTGAATTCGGGCTGTCTTATTCGCTATGGCAGGTTATCTTTTATATTAAAAATATGGGCCCCTCACAGCTGTCATCGATTTCAGCTTATTTTTATATCGAACGGCCTTCTGTGACGAGAGTTGTGCAGCAGCTCGAGGAAAAAGGGCTTGTCGAACATGTCCCCGGGCAGGACAAGCGGCAAAAGAGTATTCAGCTTACAGAGCATGGTGTGGCGATTTACCATGCCTGCCGGGAAAAAATATCGGAACTGGAACACAGTATGCTGGCGGACATTCCAGACGAAACGCTGCAGACAGCTTTCGATCTGTTTCCTGAAATACGCCAGAATCTTATAGAGAAAGAGGAATAAATGTGACACCGACGAAACTATGGAACAAAGATTTTATTATCGTTTCGCTATCTAACTTATTTTTATATTTTATATTCTATTTATTAATTTCAACCATCTCTGTTTTTGCAATTAATCAGTTCGATGCCAGTACCAGTCAGGCTGGTTTTGCAGCTGGTGCCTTTGTGATTGGCATGCTCATAGCTCGCGTTTTTGCGGGACGGTATGTTGATTCATTCGGACCGAAAAAAATGCTGTATCTCGGATTCATTTTTACTGTTATAACAACATTCTTTTATTTTGCAGCCGGTAATTTAACGATGCTTTATATCGTCCGCATACTGCATGGCGGTTCGTTAGGCATCGCGATAACAGCAACAGGCGCGATTGTTGCGCGTATTGTGCCACCCGAAAAACACGGGGAAGGCATCGGCTATTATGCTTTAAGTATTCCCTTGGGCGCGGCAATAGGACCGCTTTTAGGCATGTTTATCACGCAGCACGCCCCATTTGATGTGAACTTTATTCTGTGCGCTGGTTTAGTTATCATCAGTTTCCTGTTTTCCCTTTTTCTAAAGGTTCCTAATGTGGCATTGACGGACGAGCAATTAGACGAAAAGGAAGGATTTAAACTCAGCAATTTCTTTGAATCCAAAGCATTGCCGATCGCGATTATTGCGCTGTTTGTCGGAACAGGCTATTCGAGTATTATATCCTTCCTGAATTCGTACGCGATCAACCTTGACCTCGTTGACATGGCCAGTTTCTTCTTTATTTTCTACGCAGCCGCAACGGTGGTTTCCCGGCCATTTGTCGGACGCTGGTTTGATTTGAAAGGCGAAAACGTCGTGATGTATCCAGCCTTTATAGCATTCGCAATTGGTTTGGCTGTCCTGAGTCAGGCCGATATTGCCGGCTGGTTCATTCTCCTGGCGGGCATCTTCGTCGGTCTTGGCTACGGCTCATTCATTTCCAGCGGACAGGCAATTGCTGTTAAAAACGCGCAAAAACACCGGGCAGGACTCGCAACGTCAACATTCTATATTTTCCTTGACGGCGGCGCGGGCGTCGGACCAAGCGTGCTCGGACTATTCATCCCCATGCTCGGTTTCCCCGGCCTGTACCTAACAATGGCCGGCCTCGTCATCATCAGCGGCATCCTGTATTACATGCTCCACGGCCGGAAAAAAAGCGCTGTGCAGCATACCGGCTATCAAGAAGCATCGTAATAATAATAAGAAGTACCAGGTACATACACAATTCTGAATAGTGTATGTACCTGGCACCAATGTATACCCGGCATTTTTCCGTCCAAACTATACGTAATACGACGAAAAAGATAGGATGAGTTAGATGCCATTATTAGAAAAGTTAACGCAAGCTCAAAGCACGTCTGGCTATGAGAATGAAGTACGTCAAATCATGAAACAAGAACTAGAGGGAGTAGCCAGCGAGATTTTGTACGATCGCACAGGAAGCATTTATGGGAAAAAAGCCGGAAACGCCGAAGGACCGCGCGTCATGCTCGCAGCACACATGGACGAAGTCGGTTTTATGGTGACAGGCATCACGAAAGACGGCTTCCTCCGCTTCACCCCGCTCGGCGGCTGGTGGGATCAAGTATTGCTTGCCCAGCGCGTCACCGTCATGACCAAACATAAAAAATTCACCGGTGTTATCGGTTCAAAACCGCCCCATTTACTAAGACCGGAAGAAAAGAAAAAAGTTTTCCCTATACGTGAGATGTATATTGATGTGGGCGGGCACAGCAAGGAAGACATTCAAAACTGGGGCATCTGCGTTGGCGACCCGATCGTTCCCATTTGCCCGTATGAAACCATGCCTGACGATGATACGATTCTCGCCAAAGCTCTCGATAACCGGATCGGCTGCTACATGGCAATTGAAACGGCGAAGCAATTAAAAGGAGCAGAACACCCCAACACCGTGTTTGCCGGCGCAAACGTTCAGGAAGAAGTCGGCCTGCGAGGCGCGGAAACATCACCATACGCGGTTGATCCAGACGTCGCCATCGTGCTCGACGTCGGTGTTTCCGAGGATACCCCAGGCACAAAAAGCGGTGATGTTGACCAGCCAGCTTTGCAAGAGGGGCCTCTTGTGTCATTTTTTGACGCCTCAATGATTCCCAATACACGGCTGCGTGATCTGGTCATCGACACCGCCGAAACGCATAACATTCCTTACCAGATTGAAGTCACAACTGGCGGCGGAACCGATGCCGGAAAGATTCACATGTATCAGGAAGGCGTGCCAACCATCGTCATAGGCGCACCCATCCGCTACATGCACAGCCACGTCTCACTCGCAAGCCAACAAGATATCGATAACAGCGTCAAACTGCTCACCGAACTAACCAAACGCCTCGACACCGACACATTCAAGTCCCTTATCAATTATTGATTAGGTGCCAGGTACATACACAATTCTGAATAGTGTATGTACCTTGGCACCAAGAAGAGCAAAAAGCCCTGCAGAGACTTATTTCCCTGCAGGGCTTTTAAACACAATATTATCTTTCTAAAGTGGCAACAATCTCATCCTCAATTAAACTGTTTTGATGCTCAACTATTGCAGGAACTAAGAACAAATCAACAATCAGCCAAACCCCGACAACAATCAAGGCGACAATACCAATTATCAGAATGGCTGTGAGCCAGCCGCCAACTGTCAGACACAGCTGAGCAATGGCTGATCCTTTTTTACCCAAATAAAAGCGGTGTATTCCTAAAGATCCCAGGAAAATCAATAAAACATAAGATAATAGCATGCTTTTTCCTTTTCGCTGCAACTCTGAATTCACAAGCATTCTTTCTTCATTTGTCAACTGCATTCTAATCACCTCCTATCCTCTATTGAATCAATTCGGGATATGCGACAAAAATCCTGCTGGTTGGCACACAAACAATTCTGAATAGTGTATGTACCTGGCACCAAAAAGGACACCCAGAAGTGATTGGCGCCCGTGCAGGGCTTTTCGGAAACAGGGCAGCTGCTGCACTCTATCTCGATCGATGTTGTCTGCTTCTCGTTCGGGTTTGTGTGTTGTTCTGGTTTGCTTCGTCCGGGTTCGCACTTTGGCCCCATTCGGGTGAGTGGTACAGCACAGCACTGAGGCCGACGCCGATGATAAACCATTGCAACAGGCCGATTGATGGCATATTGGAAAAGAACGAGATTTCCACACTCTGATAGACGAGCAGCCCAAGAAAAAAGCATGCTGTCCAGCGCACAACGGTTAAATTCAAGCGTTTCAGCAGCACTTTCCAGATTCCAAAAAGCAATAGTATAAAGAATGCAAGGCCAACCAGACCATTTTCCAGAAAGATTTGCAGATACTGATTATGAGCATGAACATACTGCGTACCATCCATAAAATCATTAGGATCGATACCCAGACCGTGTCCGAAAAATGGCTTTTCCAGCCCGTATTGAATCCCTTGCTCCCAAATATCCTGCCGTCCTGATAGTAATCGTTTGCCGAATGCATCGATCGACCACGCATTCAATTTCTCAAATAAACTCACATGGGAAGTCATACCAAATACTAATAGAAAAATAGCGTTAAAACCCATGACAGCGTAAAATAGTTTGGAAAACAATGGCTTAAACAAACTTAATACGATCCTGGCCGCAAGCATTACTAGAATTAACAGCATAGCAGCTCTGGCTGATGAAACATAAATAAGAATCAGGGCACTTGCTATGCTGATTCCAAGAAAAATCCGCCAGGCTGGCCGCACACGGTTGAAACGAACCAGCGGAAAAAACAGTAAGATAGACAGCAGGACACCCGTGATATTCGGATTGCGGATAAGACCTTGGAACCCTGTCAGTGGTGTTCCGGCGAATAGCCAATGAATTAAGAAAATCAGCGTCAGCCCTGCACTAATACAGGCAAAACGATTGAGCTGCGCGTCATTCCAAGCAATGTGGGCTGCTCCAAGCGCGAATGACAACACCAGCAAAATATGTATGAGCATAGTACCATCCTGATCGATGGGATTTGATATAAACAGCAATGCATTAAATACAGTAAATAGCAGCATACCCAAATAAAACAGCTTAAAAGATCGCAAAAAGACCATTTTTCGCGCAAATAAATAGCCAAGGATAAACAGCATCAAAAAATGAGTCAAACTCACCGTAACTATAGCCACGTCGCGAATCGGCAATTTGGTTAACATAAATGCATTAAACAATAATAACAAAAAAAATAGTGACGCCCGCCCAGCATAAGAGCCGGACGCAGTACCATTAGCATTCCATCTCTGCATAATAAGACCCCTTACTCCGTTTCTAACTGTTCTTGCCTAAGTTATTATATCAGTATCCGTACATGGGTACCAGGTACATAAACAATTCAGAAAACAACCCTGTGGATTACACCAGATAAACTGCGAACCAAGCAAGTTGATCAGGGACGTTCGCTGATTGATCCCAATTCAATGCATGACGATCAAACTATGAATATCGCGTTGGTGCTTTTTTTAAAAAACAGTGTCAATCTGTCAAATCCATATCCGCAACAAGCCTGAATGAGATCATTCCAAAAGCCAATTAAAAGATCCTGCGCAGGACTTTCCTCCACGCAAGGCCTTCCAATCAGCCAAATTGACAGAATTGTTTTTGTACCTGGCACCTATAGAACCATTGTCCGATAGATGAAGAGGACAAATTGGGATCGGGTTATGTTTTCTTCGGGGTTGAATGGATCGGCTATGGTCACATTGTTGTAGTACATTGTGTTGACTGGGCCTGGGTTCCAGAGCTTATCCTGATCTTCGAATGAATGCATCGATTCTGGCTCATCGTAATACGAATCAAATGCATCGTTCATAACCTGCGCCATTTGGGCACGCGTGAAGTACTCATTGGGGCGCAGTTTGCCGCCACCGCCGAGCAATCCCTGGTATTCGGCTTTACGCAATTGCTCCCTGTACAACTTAACTGCATCTGCATCTGACGCTTTTATATCATAATCGTCCGGGGCATCAAGGTCCAATATCTGATCAAGAATAACCGCGACGTGTTCCCTTTTTAACGGTTCATTAGAGCCAAAACGGCCATTATCATAACCTTTAATATAACCGTTCATCGAAGCATAGGCCAGTGCTGCCGCCCGCTTATCATCAATTGGATCAGAGAACACCATATTCTCGTTTCCCAGCTGAAGATATGCTGAAGCCACATAACCATCGGCTTGAACACCCTTTACCTTGTAGTAAGTAAAATCATTAGCAGGATTTGATGACTCGATCGGGTCACTGGTATCAATGGTTAACGGCGTATAAGGCCATAATCTCGTCGTCTCTCCCGTTATCGAGCCTGAATGTATATTGACATAACCATCTTTTCCGTCAATATAGACGACATCCCCCGCGTTATATTGCTGCTTCGAGGTGGTCTTGTGCGATGTTTTATAATGCTTGCCGGCAGGAAACTTCATCGTCTCATCCTCGTGCTCATACCGGATATCAAATTTCGGAAATTCAAAATACGTTTCATTCTTGCCATACAAAAGTGAGGCCTGTTCAATGCGCTGATAGATTTCCTGCTGATAGGTATCATCCGAATTGATGGCCGGATCATTCGTCTTGGCTAAACCATTATAGGCCATAATGGCAAAATACCAATCTTCCAGCACAGATTTCTCGTGCTGATTGATGTCCGGAAGATAACGTAGATTCCATTTATTCAAAAGCACCTGTGCTCCAATGTTAATATTATATTTCCAATCGGTTTTCAGCCGCTCGCGATCCACTTGCATATCGATGTTGTCAGGCGTTACTTGCATGATGCCAATGCCGCCATCCGGCGACGTATGCGGTGTTCCGTCGTCGTCAAACTGTCTGTAATTCGATTCATGGGCGGCAATCGCCTTTAAAATTTCTGGTGGAATATCCAGATCGTGCGCCACGTCCACTGCTTTTTCCTTCACCTCATCAACTGGCGGATTAACCGTTTCCGCAGCCGATGCATTGGCAGTCATCAAACAAAACAAAGCTGTGCAAACAACCGCCGCCATCATTAAACGTCTCACTGCCGACCCCCCTATTCACACATTTCTGAAGCTAATTATAACGCATATTTTCATAGATTAATAGAGGTGGTGCCAGGTGCATACACAATTCTGAATTGTGTATGTACCTGGCACCGCGCAGGAGGCACCCGCAGTAAGGCCTGTCAGGCATATCGTTCAGCCGTGGCGCTTTTTGTCAGCAGGCCGCCGCCTTCTTTCAAATATGTTTCCATGCCTTCTGCTGCGCGGTAAGCGAAGGCGCCGATGGTTTCGGTTGGGTTATAGTTGCTGAAATGCGGAAAGGATGATGAGCCGACAACGAATAAATTTTCCATATCCCACATTTGCGAGTACGTATTGACTGCGGATGTGGCTTTATCCGCGCCCATGATCACCCCGCCGCCATTATGAGAATTGGTATAAGCATTGTTGAATTCCACATCATCCGGCAGATCATCTGAGTCCACAATATCAGCACCCATTTTCTTCATAATCTCCGTAGCGCGCTTAATCGCGTATTGCCCCAGTTTGCGCTCCTGATCATGATATTCGTAGGTGACCCGCAGCAAAGGATTGCCGAGAAAATCTGTATATGTCGGATCCAGATCCATATAGTTCGTATCCCAGGGCATCGCACCGCACTGGGCATCGACATATAAATTGCGATTCGTATAATGGAGCATCTTATCCTTGAATTCCTTGCCCCACGTCGGCGTCCCATCAGGCACATTGTTATTTTCAATCGGCCGATTGCCCATCACACGAATATGCGGCTCAAAACCATGCAGAAAATCCAAATCACTGTGATCAATATTATCGCCGCTAAAATCATCCAATGTAGACGCGAGTGCGCCCGCTCCAGCAAAGTTATTGAATTTCTTATCATCAAAATACCCTCTCGCACCAAGGTAATTGATATTATTAAAATGACCGGTGAAATTTTTGCCTATAATGCCTTTGCCGGTTTTCGGATCATACGGTTCGCCAATATCCGACAAAAGCAACAAACGGGTATTGGTGAAGACAAATCCCGCCAGAACCACGATGTCCGCGGGCTGCTCGAATGTCTCGCCGGTTTTGTTATTAACATACTGAATGCCGGTCGCCTTCTTGCCGTTATGCAGCACTTTGGTAGCGGTGGACTGGTTGCGCAGCTCATAATTGCCGGTTTTTTTCGCTGTCGCCAGAACCGTAATAATCGGATCCGCCTTCGCGCCAAAATCACACCCAAACGTCTCGCAAAACGCACAGTACATGCACGCATTAATTTGTTCGCCATCCGGGTTGGTATAGGCCTCCGTTACGTTGGCAGATGGAATTTGATAGGGATGATAGCCCAGCTCCTTGGCCGCCTGTTTGAACAGCTTGGTAGATGGCGTATCTTTCATGGGCGGATTGGGAAATTTGTCAGAACGCTCCGGCCCGATCGGATTCTCCTCGCCAGAGATGCCAGCCGTCTTTTCATATTTATCATAATAAGGCTCCATGTCATCATAAGTAACGCCCCAATCCTGCAAATTCATGCCCTCGGGAATCTTATCTTTCCCGTAGCGATCAACAGTTTTGCTGTAAATTTCAAAGTCATAGGGCAGATAACGAAAATTGTGGCCATTCCAATGGACACCCGCCCCGCCTGTATTCGTCCCGAGAAACGCATTTTCGTTGCTGCGGACCGGCAACGCCTGTTTATCGCCATCGTTGCGCGACGTGATCGTTTCCTTCGATAAATCCTGCATCATTTCATAGCGCATGGAAAAACGAAGCTCATCCTTGCTTCCGACGTAATCATCATGATTTTTATCTTTCCCTCGCTCCAGACCGACCACCTGATAGCCTTTTTTGCTTAATTCAGCCGCCGTAATACCGCCAGCCCAGCCTGATCCGACAATCACCGCGTCCACTTTATCCAATTTCGTTGCCATTTGCGATCCCTCCATATAATGTCCCTGTCCGATTAATGATTTTGATAGGTCGTTAAACTGACAGGTTTCATATTGACAAATTCATCTTTTTCAATAATATTTTTATACGACGTTTGGGCACCGGGAAACTCTTTCATTTTCCAGCCTTCCATGTCCCGGTTGCCGCCATATAAAGGATCACTGAACGCGCCTTCCAGGGTCATCGTTCGCAATAACACGAAAAAATTTTGCGCCGCAACACCGCTCATCTGGATGTCACCGCTCTGCATATCCTGCAAAATCTTCGTCTGCTGATCCTCATTTGCTTCATCAAATGTCGTATCAAAACGCTGCTGACTTTCCTGATCCATTTTGCGCAGACCGTCAATCATAATCTCACCCCGCGTCATGCGGGACTGGTGACGCTGCAGATCCGTTTCAGTCTTATTAAATACATAAGGCGGATTCGTCGGCTGCGACTCTTCCTTTTTGCCTTTCATACTCTCCACCTGCTTAAATTCCGCAAATGGCCCCTGCCGGTAGTCACTGGCATTTTTGCCCCACTGGCCGGCTAATTGTTTATCAATATAATAGGGAACATGCAGCTCAACAGCGCCCGGCCCGTTATCATCCTTAGGCAAAATCCGCTCAGAAGCCGCTGCCAGCACATGAAAATCAGCTAGACGCATGAAAAATTGCCGCGCTTTGGGATAATCCGTCTGCGACTGCTTGTTATCAGTTGCCTTTTCATCCGTTTCCGAGGTGAATTGATCGGTCAAAAAACCCCCAAGCAAAGACCCGCCAACAACACCGCCCGCGGCTATACCTGTATTCTTCAAAAACTTCCGGCGCGTCGGATCATGACCTTCTGATTTCGCCGCATCCGGGTTCTTGTCAGATGACTGACGTTTATCATCGTCCGAATACTTATCTGTCAACGTTCATAACCCCCTTCAAAAAAACTGCTTAAAATCTATAACTAAACCTATTTTTCCCAGCGTTTCCACGAATATGTATATAGCAGGGTGCCGGGTGCGGGGTACATACACAATTCAGAATTGTTTATGTACCTGGCACCCCGCACAACACACAAAAAAGACCCTGCATGAGATTGCTCTCACACAAGGCCTTTCCATCGGGACGTTCGACAAAAACCGGGAAGTGACAGGCACCGTAATTATGGTATAATTTACCTATCTGTTTTGAAGGAGGTTTCATTTAATGGCATTATTCAGGAGAACGTTTGAAAAGGTGGTCGTTGTGCTTATCGGTCTGCTGCTTGCTGCCGGTTTTATGGCGGTACAGGCAAGTCCTGCTGAGGCGCAGGGACAGCCGGCTTACACGATTACACCGGACAGTAAAACGTATGAAGGCAACATGATGAATTATTCCACGTATAATGACAATACCAAGCATTATTACCTGCTGCGTTCTTATCTTGAGCAGCTGGAAGAAACAGACGGCGGCACACTTATTCTGAGTCAAGGCACTTATACCATCTCGAACACGCTTTATGTCCCGTCCAATGTCACGATTAAATTGCAGGATGGCGCCAAAATTGTCAAAGGCAATCAATCAGGCACCAGCCAATTTTCCGCATCCTCGTCCATTTTCCAGTTCATTCGCCCTTCCCTGGCCAAACAGGATGGCGTTTATGGCGGCTATAACGGCGAGAAAAATATTAAGATCAGCGGCAGCGGAGACGCGACGATCGACCTGAACGGTGTCTATGGCAGTCTTGCTATCATTGCCGGTCATAATCAGAACGTCACCATCGAAAATATTCATTTTAAACATATGCACGCGAACCACTTTATCGAAATGGATGCCACGAAAAATGCGGTGATCCGCCATAATACGTTCACCGATGCTAAACCATCGCCTAAGCGAAATAAAGAAGCGATCAACCTGGACACGCCTGACCAGAAAACAAATGGCTGGAGTCAGGATTGGAGCACCTATGATAAAACAGCCAATAAAAATGTGACGATCGAAAATAATGTATTCCGCGATCTGGAAAGAGCCATTGGGACGCATAAATATTCCGGCGGCAGCTTTCACGATCGGATAATTATTCGCGGAAACACCATTGACACGATGCAAAAGGACGCCATTCGTGTGATGAACTGGCGCGATTCGGTGATTGCGGGTAACCTGATCAAAAACGTTGCTCCCAGTTCCGACCATAATAACCGGGGAGTTCTGGTCAGCGGTGCTCACAATCCACATTTCCGGAACAACACATTTGTCAGCATGCCCCGCGCTATGCAATTCATGGTATGGCAAAATCATGGTGCCGGCTCAGAATATGATACAACATACAATGAGTTAAGCAGCCAAAATATCAAGGATTTGAAAACGAATACCATCGTCAACGGAGACGAGAATTTCATTCGCAACAATAAAAAACTCGGGGAATTCGGCAAAGATTATACCGATAATATCGACATCCAGACATCTCGATTCATCGATATGGACCAAAGTCAATCAGGCTATGATCAAGTCGTCAGTCTGATGGATCAAGGCATTATTAGCGGTTATGATGATAATACCTTCAGACCCTATCAATCTATCAGCAGGCAGCATGTCGCACTGATGCTGGCCAACGCGCTGAACCTGTCAGCACCAGCCGATACAAAGGCTGTTGTAAGTCAATTTGAGGATATTGATTCTGATCACTTGTATGCCGGGCAAATAGCGGCGATGGCCAAGGCTGACATATTCAGCGGTGCCAACGGCTTTTTCAAACCCAATGAAAATATCACACGCAGTCAAATGGCCACCGTTCTTGTAGGAGCAATGGGACTCGAAGCAACCGGCGAACCTGTCGAATTAACAGACATCGCTGACATTGGCGCGTCCCACCGGCAGAGTGTACGGATACTAGCGCAAAATAAAATAACCATCGGCAAAACAAATGCCAATGGCGATCACTATTACGACGGCACCGGCAAACTAACCCGCACCCAATTTGCCATCCTGCTGAAGAAAGCCATGTAAAAGGTGCCAGGTACATACACAATTCAGAATAGTGTATGTACCTGGCACCCACTCAAATCATGTACCTGGCGCCGTATACAGCGGCCATCTGTGGGCGCGATAGGCAAATTTGTGGCTGTCTTCGTTAAATCCGGAGAGTTTGATTTCGTAGAGCACATCGGCGTCGTCTTTGTCATTGGTTTCGACAATGCGGCTCTCACGCGCATCACCGTCCGGATTGGGTGCGATATAGCCGGATGTAATTAGGCGATTGCCTGTATCAGGCATATATTGCACATTGCCGACAATCGATGAATAAAAATCCTCGCCACGGCCTTCACCATAGGACCAGATTTCGTCAACGGTCTGTTCCTTTTCATTGATCCGATACTGCACCATACGGCTGTAATCGTCACTAATCGTCTCATCACCACGCGTCACGACATGATTATTATCAAAAAGAATAATATCTTCCGTGTCCGGATCGTCATCCATGTCCGGCAATTTTTTAACCGCATGCTGAGCAGTCGGGAATTTCACATCATCATCCACTGGTTCAAGCAACTTGTCCTCAAGATTATCGGACCAGCCCTCGTCAGCACCCAAAATCCACTGAACATCAGCATCCGGATAACTCAGGTTCATCACCGCGTCCTGATGCCGGCTGGATACGAGAATCGAGTTGTCCGCCTCATCAAACCAGACTGCATTCTGATGGAACCAATCGTTGTCATCGGCATATTCCCCGTCATAGTCTTCATAGACCTTTTCCGGAAAAATATCCTTAAGATCGATTTGCTGCACCGTTTTTCCTGTATTGCGGTCGATTTCAATCATAGTATCTTCCACATATTTGGAATCGGGATCATGCACAGTCGCGAGGAGATTACCGCTTGGCAGATCAATCACATCATGATGGATAAGGTTATCGTCATCATAATTGTCGATGCTGATCCGATAAGCATTGTAACGTTTTCCGAGCGGATCTATTTCCAGCATATCTTTGTATTGATCCTCGTCATTACCACGAACATTGATCAGAAAATGACCATTCGATAAGCGGCTCAAAATCAGCCGTGTATCCAGACTGCTGTACCAGCGAACATTCGCATCCTCATCCACTGCATACAAATAATTCTTGGCCGTTGTAATAAACGTCAGCCCATCCGCCATTTGCTCCGGATTCGAGGTCTTCAGATCTGTCTGCGGCATGTCATCTGGCAGTGGGTCTGTCTTAATCGACACCTCGGTTGACTTCTTGTTGCCATCCTTATCATAGGCCTTAATGAGGACCTGATTTGTTTCATCCGGATAAAGACCCAAAACTGGAATTTCATGCTCTGTTTTATACGCTGACCATGTCTTAGTAATGGGAACTTCACCATCTCCAGTTCCCGTAATCACTTCAATTTGCATCGGCTTGTCCGTCTCAAACTGAAGCAGTGCCGAAAGGGGTGCGGCATCATATGGATCAAGCTTCACATATGGGTCTTCCAGCGAATAATCACCCGAAGCAAGATCCTCAGCCAATCTTTTATCGGCATCCTTCTGTGCCTGCATCCGATCGTCATCATATTCCGTCAGCTGCGCTGCATCCGGATCCGACGCAGGATCAAACACCTTTTTCTGTTCATCATCGTTCCCCTCAGGCGGCCCACTCTTCCCTTCGTCCTGCTCCGAACAAGCCGCGAGCAGCCCGACAAGAAGAATAATGAGACCCAAAATCGAAACCAGCCTTCTCCTCTCCATCTCCGTCCCTCCAAATACTATATTTCCTGTTTATTATAACAGACATAACTCAGTACAGGGGACAGAAGGAGGCTGGAAGGAAGGCGGTGCCAGGTACATACACTATTCTGAATTGTGTATGTACCTGGCACCCTTAAAATAACCGCCGGAGTGTTTTTTCGGGGTCTGGGAATTCGATTTTTTTGTTGAGGAAGAAGTCTTTGATTAGAAATTCGCCGTAGCTGACCGCTTGGTCGTAGGTGATTTTTCCCGGAAGCGGGGCCATATCTTCTGTCACCACATCAATAATAGCGGGTTTGGCTGAGAGAAATGCTTGTTGCATGGTCGTGTCCAAATCCGCCTGCTTATCAACACGGTGCCCTTCTCCGCCGCAATTTTCGGCAAATCCAGCAAAGTCAATGGCTCCTAAATCCGTTTCATAATCGACGTTTCCGGTTTCTTGCTGTTCATATTTAATCATACCAATTTTGCTGTTGTTCAGGATGATTACTTTGATCGGCAAATCATACTTGACAGCTGTTACAAAATCCTGCATCACCTGAGCAAAACCGCCATCCCCGCAGATAGCAACGACCTGTTTGTCCGGATAAGCAAGCTGGGAAGCGATGGCACCCGGCAGTCCAATGCCGATCGTGGCGAGCCCGCCGGACAGCAGAAAGTGCTGCCTGGTAAGATAGAGAAAACGGGATGTCCAGACCGTTACGTTGCCCACATCACACGATACGACAGCATCATCTTGCATATTGTTCTCCACGGCACCGATGACTTGCGGTCCATAAAGGCTGCCTTCCCTTTTATTTTTCTCATCATCCACATGAGCATGCCACCGCTTCATCTTTTCCTGATAGGTTTCAAGAAAATCGGTGTTTTCTTTTTCTGAAATCCGCTCCGTCAGCATGGGCAGAATCTCTTTCGTATCCCCGCAAAGCCCCTCAGTAACGGGGTAAATGCCGCCTACCCGGTCCTGCATAATCTCAATCTGAATCGAGCGGACGTCATCCGGCAGATAACCCCGATACGGAAAACTAGTCCCGATGAACAGCAGCAAATCCGTATCCATCACTGCTTCAAAGGCCGGCTTGGTGCCAATTTGCCCGTGCTGTCCGAGGTTTAGAGGATGGCGATCCGGAATCGTCCCTTTTCCAAGCAAACTTAATACAATCGGTGCGTTGATTTTTTCCGCAAATTCAAGCAAGGCTTCCCTGGCTCCGTAGGCACCTTTTCCAGCAAGAATAACTGGCTTCTCTGCCGCCTCAATTAGTTGAACGGCGCGCTGCAGGTTATTCTGATGAGGAACGGGCGTGGACGCTGCCAGGGTTCTATTCGTTAGTTTTTTCTTATCCTGTTTTTGTTTCGCCGCGAACAAGTCATCAGGCACAATTAAAACCGAGACACTCCGGTGCGTATAGGCCATGCGAATCGCCGTATTCAGCATATCCGGGAGATGTGTGGCGGTCTCCGCGCGCCTGTTATAAACAGCCACGCCATCAAACATTCTTTCCAGATTAATTTCCTGATGCGTATCGGTGCCAACATCATCAGATGGCACCTGTCCAACAATCGCCAGCACCGGAACCCGGTCTTTTTTAGCGTCATACAAGCCATTCAGCAAATGAATACCACCCGGCCCTGCGATCGATGAACAAACACCCAACTTTCCGGTCAACTTAGCATAAGAGGATGCCGCGAGGGCGCCAACCTCTTCATGGCGAATTTGCACAAAATTAATAGCATCTTCCTTCTTGCGCAAATCATCCATGAATTCATTTATGGAATTTCCGGGCATGCCATAAATACGATTAACATCCCAATCAATCAGCAAATCAGCCATCACTTCACCAGTCCGATTATCAAACATGTCTATCGCCCCTTCTTTCGCGCGTTATCTATCTGCTTTTACTATAACCCATATAGCAGAAAATATGAGGTAAATCACAATTAGGTGCCAGGTACATAAACAATTCTGGCAATTGCCAATCGTGTATGTACCTGGCACCTATCGTTTACAGCGTGATATCTGGTTTCATTTCTTCTAGTGTTGCGGGGCCGATGTAGCTGACATTGTCTAGTTCTTTTAGTGTGTCGAATGAGCCGTGTTCCTGCCGGTAGTCTATTATATTTTGAGAGATTGCTGTGCCGACGCCGGTGATTAATTGAAGATCTTCCCTATCAGCATTATTGACGTTAATCGGATAAGGATCTGGATCTGGACTGGGCTCGGGCTCTGGATCCGGCTTAGGATCGGGCTCTGGATTTGGCTCAGGGTCCGGATCTGGCTCGGGCTCTGGTTCAGGTTCCGGTGCCGAACCATATTCTGACGCATCCACTTTATAAGCAAATTTATTGGAATCTACTGTGATGTCACCTGACTGCATCGTTGAATACAGGCTGGTGCCAGCATCATTCAAGCGATCCACGACTGCGTCATCAGGATGACCATAATTATTTTCCCCATACGACAATATGCCCACATCCGGCTCAACTTCATCGATGAAAGCTTGCGAAGTTGACGTACTGGATCCATGATGGCCAACTTTCAATATGTCAGATGACACATCGTAATTTTCCATCATTTTCTGTTCGTTTTTCGTCGTTGCATCACCCGTTAATAAATAATCAACATCACCTTGTGTCAGTTTTAGCACAATGGATGAATCATTATTATCACTGCTTGTGTTTTTGCTGTTCAGCACTTTAATATCCAAACGTTTATCCAGATCGAGCATTTCGCCGGACGCCGCTGTATCCATGGGAATATTTTTCTTATCAATCACGTCCGTGTATTCTTCATAAGTTTGCGTCGTATGCGATTTCCCGCTATCCAGCACACGATCAACGTTAAACTGTTTAAGGACATCGATAAGACCGCCAATATGGTCGGCATCGGGATGTGTTGCCACAAGAAGATCGATCGATTCAATGCCTTCCTGATGCAGGTAGTCAACCACGTCATCTCCCGCGGATTTAGGACCGCCATCAACTAAAATAGTTTCATCGTTTGGCGTCTCGATCAGAATGCCATCACCTTGCCCCACATCAATAAAATGGGCGGACATTTCTTTGTATTGATCAGACGTCACCTGCAAAGTCTTATACAGGAACGTGGCAAACTGACCGCGTGTCACTTTTTCAGCCGGCCGAAAGTCATCTGTCTGATTGGAAATGCCATGCTGTAACAATCGTTTCACATTCTTTTTGTGTGATGGACTCACGTTGGAAACATTGGCATCAACAGTGTTTCCGCTGTCCTTAATATCATAAGCGTGAACCAGCACCGTTGCCATCTGTTCCCGTGTTAATGGCTGACTGCCATTAAAATAACCATTTTTCCCTTTGAATATGTCAGCATCATATGTAGCAGCAATCGGGTCAGCATAATAATCTGAAGCTGATGTATCCTTAAAATGATTTAATAGACGCGACGGATGAGATGGTTCCGAGAGATCTTTAGCTTTGAAAAATAACGCCGCCGTCTGCTGTCTGCTGATGTCTTCATATGGATGGTACTCATTTGAAGCATAGCCGTGAATGATGTCATCTTCCGTTAATGTCGCTATCCCCATATAGTGAGAATTCTGCTGAGACACATCTTTAAAATCAGATGCGGCATCTGCCGGCGATGTAAAAACCGCAAGCAACATACCGACCAGAATAACAACAAAACCATACCTTCTCACTTAAATTCCTCCCCAATACTAAATTACGTGCAACATGATAGTACTTATGAAGGGAAGGAAACAAGAAAGAAATAGCGGTCGGTGCCGGCGGTGGGTGCCCGGCGGTGGGTGCCCGGCGGTGGGTGCCAGGTACATACACAATTTGGAATTGCCGGAATTGTTTATGTACCTGGCACCCCGAATCTGTCGCCTATACGCCAAAGCCACGTTATAATGGCAGGTGACTGAGATGTCAGCCTGTCATTAGATGCAGGGATTATGACTGCCGGATGATGAATGATTGAGTTTACGATATATTCAAGGAGGGATAAAACGATGATCGATGAGACAGATAGGAAGCATTTGCGCCGATGCGTTGATTTAGCGACGACAGCTTTGGAAAATGGAGATGAGCCATTCGGTTCCATCCTTGTTTCAGCTGAGGGCGATGTGCTTGCTGAAAAACTTAACCAGATTTCCGATGGTGACAAGACCCAGCACCCTGAATTTGCATTGGCACGCTGGGCAGGAGAAAATATGGCACCTGAAGAAAAAAGTAAAGCGACGGTCTATACTTCAGGGGAACATTGCCCCATGTGTGCCGCAGCTCATGGATTGGCAGGGCTGGGCCGGATCGTTTATGCAAGCTCATCCGAGCAGCTGGCTGAATGGTTCGACGAAATGGGCATAGCCGGAACACCACGCGCTATCGGCCGCCCTATTCAGGAAGTGATCCGCGACACAACAGTGGACGGCCCTGTTTCGGACCTTGCCGAAGAAGTGCACCAGCTCCAGCGACAATGTCATATGTAAAATTCAGGGGTGCCAGGTACATACACTATTCTAAATATACAGAATAGTGTATGTACCTGGCACCATTTATCCCAGCTCTTTCTGAAATACAATAAACTTGCTGGGTGCGTCCAGCTCTTTCATCAGCTCTGGGAATGAATCGTCGATGATATGGGTGTCAGCCTGCTGGTAGCCCATACGCGAGTACCAATTTTTTAAGCTTACTTTGCCGGGGTATGATCCTTCCCGTGGCATAAGCATCTCAAGCTGCATTTTGGGCAGCTGTTCGGATTGGCACCGCTGTTCTGCAAAACGGACTAATGCCCGGCCAGCTCCTGTGCCCTGAAATGCTTCATCTACTGCAAGCATTCCTAATCCTTCCGTCTCTGAATCAAGCTGCCGGACACGGACACAGCCAATTGTCTGCCCATTCGAACGAGCGACAGCGAGCTCCCCGTCACTGGTGAGCTTTGTCACATCCTCCACCGTCGTGCGCACAACCCAAGGCTTCATAACGCCTTTCTCAGCTCGTGCAAACGCGCGGTTCACGAGGTCTGTTATGTGTTCCATTTCGGCCGCATCCGTATGCGCCTCACGCGGCAGCATGTGTATATCGAAGGATTCCATAAGATTCAACACCACCCTTTCCAGCTTTCTTTAACAAGTATTTTAGCCATGTTACTTCTCGAAAAAACATCAACAGCACCATATGCAGCGATTCTAACCGTACAAAACACTGCCTTAGCTGGGTTTGTTTGAATATAAGGTAATTGTACTGAAAATCAAAAATGATATCAAAAAATAGGTACCAGGTACAGACACTATTCTGAATAGTGTCTGTACCTGGTACGCTACTTCTCCTCTTTCCGGCTCAGGCACCATTTAGCATAGGATAAACCGTCTGGATTATTCATTTTATTTAATAGGCCGGGCAGCATTTCGAGATGGATGTAGGGTTGGGGACTTAGCTGATTGCCAAAATAACTGGGATAGGTGGAATACGGATACATTTCAAGTTTTTGTGCCATCGGATATGTTGTTTCAATGGGATTCAGATGGATATAAGCCGAGGTATGCAGAAGTGCTTGAATACTTGTCACGTCTTTGGAATAATACCGGTTTTCATAAATTTGGCCAGTATAGTCATACCGATCCCGGTAATAATCGCTATACCGTTTGTTGATATGCCTCATAATGACACTTATATTCACATGCGGAGAATGAAGCAGCAGATGAACGTGATTCGTCATGACACAGTAAGCATGAATCTCAAAAAGATGCTTATAATAAACATCTGTCAAAATGCGGTGATACTCCTGTATATCCGTCGAGTCTGTAAATATTCCCTGCCGATTATTACCGCGCATTACAACATGATAAAACCCACCGGGATACCAATCACGCTTGCGTCTGCCCATCGCTTGTCCCTCCTTTCTTTCAATTGGTGCCAGGTACATACACAATTGGCAATTATCCGAATCATATGTGTACCTGGTACCCACATCATAGCCTAGATGTGAACTGCTGTAAAAAGCGTAAAAATTGATTTTGAGCGCAATAAGCCTTAAATCGCCCCGCCAATTTTCTCTTTCCAAACCTTCAACCGGACAAATCACACCCACTTTGTATGCAAATTATAATTTTCGGGGTGTCTTTGGGGTGGTGCCAGGTACATACACTATTCGCAGTTATCCGAATAGTGTATGTACCTGGCACCTGCAAAAAAGTGCACCGCCGTCAGTACGGGGTGCACTTTTTCGTCTATTCCGCTTCTGGTGATTGCGGTGTTTTCAGCAGGGCTGGGTCAAGGATGGTGTAACCTTGATCGCGCAGGCCTTTTACGATATCTTCCAATGCTTTATTCGTCCAGTCGCGGTCATGCATTAAGAGAATCGCACCGTCACGCAGCAAGCCTTCCGGGTCTGGATGAAGCATGATATCAGTCAGTTTAGCCGCATCTTCATAACCGGGTTTAAAATCATAGCCATATGACCAGTTCATCACCAGTGCATCGCGTTTTTCCGCCAATTGATCCGACACGTCGGTGTTAACACCATGCGGCGCACGGAAGAATTTAACAGGATTGCCCGTTATGTCTTCAATCTGATCATAAACCGGCGTCAATTCATCCCGCTGCTCCTGTCCTGACAGGTCGGAAAGATTAGGATGGGTATCTGTGTGGTTGCCCAGCGGAAAACCCATGTCATGAATTTTCTCCAGCTTTTCCTTGCCGCCATCCTGATCAACATACATCTTATTTATGTAAAAAATAGCACCAGCATCCATCTCTTTCAGCTTTTCCGCCATTTCCACCGCATGATCTTCTGGTGCATCATCAATCGTCAGCAGCACCACTTTCGAATCTGCATCATCAATGGGCTCAATGTAATAGTTATCCGTCATTCTATATTCCGGCTTTTTCTGTTTAAACGCGGCATCATTTTGCTTGTCCTTTTTATCTTCTGATTCATCCTCCTCTGCTGCCTCTTTCTCATCCTGATCCGCATCATCTTCTGCAACTTGCTCGTCCTCTGTTGTTTCGCCAGACGTCGTCGCTTCTGCCTGCTCAGAATCATCCGACTGGGATTCATCAGAAGTCGATGACGCAGAACAAGCGGACAAAGCAAGCATAACAGCCAACATTCCTATGGTGATTGCCCTCATGTGTCTAACCCCCTATTTAAATTCACCCCTTTATTATAAAGGAAATCTATGGCGTGTGCCAGGTACATACACAGTTCAGATAATTGTCAATCGTTTATGTACCTGGCACCCCATGATATAATAATAGAAAAAGTAAAACACTAGTAATACTGGAGGGGACTGACGTGACAAACTGGAAGCGAAGCAAACTCAGAAGGGCCGCAGCATCCACGATGGCAGCCATGCTCATGTTAGGTTCTATGCCGGCAATGGCTCAGACAGCGGGCGCATCGGATTCTATTCCGGCACCTCCCTCACTGGACGCGGGGGCGCAAGAAACACCGGACACGTCCCAGGTTACGAATGGCGCGTATATTCTAACCTTTAAAAATGGCATATCTAAACAACAGATGAAAGAGACGATTCACACGTATAACGGTACAAAAATCGATGGAAACTATAAATCTCATATAGTGTCTATAAAACTGGCAAACAAGCAATATGACAAGATAAAGCAGGATCCGGTCGTTGATACCATTGAGAAGAACCAATCTGTTAAAATACAATCTCAGGATTCCATGACGCAATACAGCCACAAAAAGACAAAGGTTCCCCAAGCCTGGCAGCATGACCTGACCGGTGAAAATGAAAAAATTGCAGTCCTGGACACAGGTATTTCTGACGAACATCGTGATCTGGATGTCGAAAAGGGCACTTCCACCGTGAATTATACGGATTCGTCTGCTGATGACAATGGCCACGGCACACATGTCTCGGGCATTATTGCGGCAAATAATAATGATATGGGCGTCACAGGTGTTGCAAGTGATGCAGACCTTTACCCAGTTAAGGTTCTGAACGCTGACGGCGAAGGCAATCTAATGGATGTAATTGAAGGGATCGACTGGGCCATTAAGCATCAGATGGACATGATTAATATTAGCTCAGGTACATACACCGCATCCCATGCATTAAAAACAAAGCTCGACGAAGTAGCATCTAAAGGGATCCTGATTGTTGCATCAGCGGGGAACAGCGGTGATTCCCCCATTGGGTATCCCGCCAAATATAATCATGTGATCGCTGTAGGCGCGACAGACAAGCATAATCAGCTTGCCTCCTTTTCCTCCAGAGGTCCGAATTTAGATGTTGTCGCTCCCGGCAAAAACATTGTCAGCACCTATTTGGATAATGACTATGCAAAAGGCAGCGGCACATCTCAAGCGGCACCCTATATTACGGGAATGCTCGCATTATTACAGGAACAGCACCCTGATATGTCTGCCGAAGATCTCACAGATACACTTTATGCCAGTTCACACGACCTTGGTGCGAAAGGCCAAGACACGACATATGGACGTGGACTGGTCCAATATCCGGATTTTGCTGAAGCAGGAGAAGGACAAGCCGGCAACGACGAGGATGACAATGCGGATCAACAGCCGAATAAAGAAAAATCGACACAACATGATTCAACCAATCAGAATGGGGAAACAGCTCCCAAAGATAATGGCGAAAACAGCACACCTTCTGATGGTTTCCCTGACGTTACAGAGGGAGAAACAGGCGGTCATTATAAGGCAATTATGACTATGTCCAAAAAAGATGCGATTAAGGGCAAACCCGACGGACGCTTTTATCCCTGGGAAGATGTTAAACGGGGACAAATGACCAACATAATTCAAAATTTACGTCACTTTCCTGTGCCAACTCTAAAACAAGTTTTAACAGCTTATGACGACATTAATAAGCATAATGACTATGCCAAATCCATTGCAACACTGACTCACGCTAATGTATTAAAAGGAGACAATGGCCATTTCGGGGAGTACGACAATCTCACAAGAGAACAAATGGCAACAATCCTGAATAAAGCATTCTCCCTTAATGATATTAATGAAAAGAAAAACAATGACGACGCTGATGTCTATCTAAATAACGTCGACCCCTCTCATAAAGAATCTGTGCAAATACTGGCTAATCTGGGCATAACAACGGAATTAGACGACTTCCGTCCATATGAAAACGTCACAAGAGCACAAGTTGCCACCTTTTTGGACAAAGTGCCAGGTACATAAACAATTCAGAATTGTTTATGTACCTGGCACCCGCACCGCACCGGGGCAGCCGCACCGCTATATAGATTCAGCTGGCAGCGGTTTGCTGTAATAGTAGCCTTGGTATTCTTCGCATGCTTTACCGGAGAGAAGCTGAAGCTGGCTTTCGTTTTCGATTCCTTCAGCGATAACGTTGAATTCCAGGCGGTGTGCCATATGAATGATCGCATCCACAATCGCTTTTTCCTTGCTGCCCTGTTCCATGTTATCGACGAAGGACTTGTCGATCTTCAGCGTATTGAGCGGATAATCCTTCAGATAGCTCAGAGAGGAATACCCCGTCCCAAAATCATCAAGCGATATTTTAACGCCCATTTCCCGTATCTCGTTCATAACGGGAACGGACTTCTCGGGATCTTGCACGATGCTTTCCGTCATTTCCAGTTCCAAAAATTCTGCGGGAAGTCCTGTTTCAGCAAGAACGTCTTTCACCATCTGTACAAAGTCCGGCTGCTGGAATTGAATGGCGGATATATTCACCGACATTCGGGACACTGCTTTGCCCTGATTCAGCCACGAGACCATCTGCCGGCACGCTTCTTCCAGCACCCACTGGCCAAGCGGCACAATCAGGCCCGTTTCTTCAGCGAGCGGAATAAAATCGCCGGGCGAGACCATACCGCGCTCTGGATGCTGCCACCGGATAAGCGCTTCATAGCCTTTGACGTCACCCTCCGCGACACTGACCTGGGGCTGATAATAAAGCAGAAAGTGTTCCTCTTCCAGCCCTTTTCTGAGCTCAGATTCAAGGATTAGTTTTTTCGATATCTCCTCGTTCATGTCCGGCGTGAAAAAACGGAATTCAACCTGACTGTTGTTCTTGGACTGATACATCGCGGTATCCGCATACCGGATCAATTCTTCCGCCGTCTTTCCGTTCTGAGGGTACATGCTAATGCCGATAGAAGCCGATACAAACAATTCATACCCTTCCACCAGAAATGGACGCTTCAATGTTTGAATCAGCGAATTAGCCGTTTGCACCGCTTGATACTGGTTCGCATTTGGAAGTACCGCTACGAATTCATCACCGCTCTGGCGGGCAATGAATTCCCCTTCCTGAAGCTCCTCACTCACCCGTTCAGATGTCGAAATAAGCAGGCCATCCCCGACTTGGTGACCAAACACATCATTCACATTTTTGAAACGATCCAGATCGATGAAAAGAACCGCCACCTGAAATACAGCTTTTTGATCGAGCATATACTGCAAGTGTTCATTCAGCATACGCCGATTCGGCAGTCTTGTGAGCTCATCACGATACACCAGTTCCTGGATTCGCTCATTCTTTTTGACCCGATCAGAAACATCGCGGACAATGCCGGTGTAATAGCCCTGATCGCCACGCCCCTGCCTGGAAAGCGAGAGTTCAATTGGGAATGTACGGCCATCTTTGTGCTGCCCTTCAAGCTCCACCAGTTGTCCCGTCATGTTTTTTTCTCCGCTCCACTGCTGTCCCAATGCGGGAATGATCTTCAGCGCGTCTCCGCCGACAGCCTCTTCTTCGTCATAACCAAAAATGCGTTCCGCTGCTCGATTCCATGATGTGATGGTCCCATCCTGTTTCGCCGTCACGATCGCATCCGTGGCGGAATGGATAATCGACTGATACAGATCTTCGAGATATTCCGACTTATCTTCACTTGATTCAACTTTCCGGGTAAAAACAGCGAGGATGATACTGGTCGTCGAGATCATCATCACAACCATCGTTATCAGGACAGACAGCATCTCTGGTCCGATGAATGAAGAAGATGCCGGACGGATACCGTCTCCGTTTAGCTTAAAATAGGTTCCCGCCATGGCCGTATAATGAAGCCCGGAAATCGCGATTCCCATTATGATAGAACTTCCAGTGAATCCTGCCTCCCTTTTCAAAGGGTGCTCAATGGAAGGAACAAATGAAAGGAGCCGGAGTGCGGCAAACGAAGCAGCCAAGGCTATCAGACCCGACAGCGTGACATAGGTCCCGTCATAAATCAAATCTGCGCCTAGCTTCATGGAGGCCATACCAATATAGTGCATGGACACAATGCCGGCACCAATCAATACTGACCCAATCAGATGATTAATAAGTTTCACGTGAGAAAACTGCAGTATCAAAAAGGCCAGAATGCTTGCTACCATCGCGCAGACCACGCTGAGTGCAAAAAGCAGCGGATCATACGTAACAGCTATCCCCATGTCATAGGCCAGCATTCCGACAAAATGCATCGACCATATCCCGCCGCCTAGGCAAAAGCCGCCAAAAATCGCCCAAATGAGTTTGTTTTTCGTCGTTGAACCGTTAAGCCGGCCCGCTACATGAAAGGCTGCATACGAAGCGAACACGGCAATAAAAAGAGATAATAGCACAAGAAACGGCTTATATGTTCCCTGCATCATTTCCACCGATATCACATTTCCTTCCTATATCCCAGTACAAAAACCAAAAACGAAAGCAAAAGCTGCCGATAATGGCTGCTCATAAAATGACTACTTTTAATATCGGTAGAAATAAACAGACGTTTAACAGATATTATGACAAAATTTTCAAAGTGCCAGACACACAAATGATTCACGGTATTATGAATTGTTTGTGTCTGGCACCCGCAACACTTATGCCCCTCACACCCGCTCGGGCACCCGCTCTGCGCCGGGAGGAAGGGGCTGGCTGTAATAATAGCCTTGGTATTCGTCACATGCCTTGTCATAAAGAAGCTGAAGCTGGTTTTCATGTTCAATTCCTTCGGCGATGACGTTAAAGTTCAGGTTGTGCGCCATATGAATAATGGCTTCCACAATCGCTTTTTCCTGGGAGTCTTGTGTCATATTAACCACAAAGGACCGGTCGATCTTCAAGCTGTTGAGCGGAAAATTCCTCAGACAGCTCAAAGAGGTATATCCCGTTCCAAAGTCATCAAGTGATAGTCTGACACCCATTTCCCGCATTTCTTCCATAATGAAAACAGCCTGCTCGGGATCTTGCATAATACTTTCCGTCAATTCCAGTTCCAGATAGTCGGCAGGAAGCCCTGACTCAGCAAGAACATCTGTCACCATCTGCATAAAGTTCGGATGATAGAATTGAACAGCAGATATGTTCACAGATACTCTGGACACTGTTCCCCCTTCCTTCCACCAGGACATCATCTGCCAGCACGCTTCTTCCAGCACCCATCGCCCCAGCGGCACAATCTGCCTTGTTTCTTCAGCAATCGGAATGAAATCGCCGGGATATATCAGACCATGCTCCGGATGTTCCCACCGGATAAGTGCTTCATATCCTTTGATTTCTCCATCCGCAACACTGATCTGCGGTTGGTAATAGAGCTGAAATTCCCTCGCTTCCAGCCCTTTCCTGATATCAGACTCGCGGAACCCTTTTACCGACATCTCCTCATTCATATCCCGCGTGAAAAAGCAGCATTGATTCTCGCTGCTATTTTTCGCGTGATACATCGCGGTATCCGCATACTGGATTAATTGTTCTGTCGTTTTACCATCTTCAGGGTACAGACTAACGCCGATAGACGCCGAAACAAACAATTCATACCCTTCCACAACAAACGGGCGATTCATGACGTCAATCAGCGACTGGACCGTATGCTGCACTTGATCCTCAGACACATTCTGAAGCACCGCCACGAACTCATCACCGCTCTGACGGGCAATGAATTCGCCTTCCTGAAGCTGCTCACTCATCCGTGCCGATGCTGCAATCAGAAGTCCATCCCCGACATGATGGCCAAATACATCATTCACACTTTTGAAATGGTTCAGATCCATGAAAAGGACCGCAATACGCGATACTGATGCTTGATCCAGTATGTACTGCAGATGCTCGATCAGCACACGCCGGTTCGGGAGTTTCGTAAGCTCATCCTGATACACGAGTTCCTGGATCCTTTGATTCTGCTCCACCCGTTCGGTAATATCGCGGATAATGCACGTGTAATAAGTCATCTCACCGCGTCCCTGCCTGGAAAGCGATAGTTCAACCGGAAAGGTATGGCCATCTTTATGCCGCGCTTTTAGTTCCACCACGCTTCCAAGCACAAATTCTCTTTTTTTCCGCTCGTAGTTTTCCGGGAAAAAATTCATGAAATCGGTGCCGAGAATCTCGTGTTCCGCATAGCCATAAATTTGCTCCGCCGCTTTATTCCATGAAATGATCGTGCCTTTTTCTTCTTCTGCTGTCACGATCGCATCCGTAGCGAAGTGGATGATCGACTGATACAGATCTTCGAGGTAGCCTGACTTATATTCACTTGATTCCACTCGTCTGGTTAAAAAGGCGATAACGACCGCGGCCGTTAATATCATGGTCACCACAATACTTATCAGGACAGACAGCGTCCCCGGTCCTATGAATGAAGAGGCTGACGGACCCAAATCCCCCTCGTTTGTCTGATAATAGGTCCCCGCCATGCCACTATAATGCATTCCGAAAATCGCCAAACCCATCACGATGGCACTGCCAAGGAATATTTCTTCCCTTTTTAAACGCCGCTTAATAGAAGGGAGAATCGAAAGCAGCCGGAACGCGGCAAACGAAGCAGCCAAGGCTATCAGAACGGACAGCGTCACAACATCGGTCCCATCATAAACCAGGTCTGCCTCTATCTGCATAGAGTTCATACCCAAATAATGCACGGACAAAATGCCGGCAGCCATGATAGCGGATTCAATTAAACGAACAAACCATTGAGGCTGACAAAAATGCAGTAATAAAAAGGTCAGAATACTTGCCGTCACCGCACAGATAACACTGAGGGCAAAAAGCATTGGATCATAGGTAACCGTTATCCCCAGGTCATAAGCCAGTATCCCGATAAAATGCATGGTCCATATCCCGTTACCGAGACAAAAACCGCCCATGATTGCCCAAAAGGTTTTGCTTTTCGCAGTCGAACCATTGAACCGGAACGCAATATGGAAAGCTGCATACGACGCGAACACGGCAATAAAAAGAGATAACAGCACAAA
The DNA here is from genome assembly GCF_042666895.1 of Lentibacillus kimchii. Lineage (GTDB taxonomy): Bacteria > Bacillota > Bacilli > Bacillales > Amphibacillaceae > Lentibacillus > Lentibacillus kimchii. The sequence goes on along the minus strand of NZ_JBHTGR010000015.1, from coordinate 19,921 downwards.
CCACGTTTGATAGGTTCCTTGCATCAGTTCCATCGCTATCACATGCCCTTCCGATATCACAGTACAAACGCCCGATAAAAAGCAAAGGCTGCCGATAATACCAGCAGCCTTGTCAAAGTCTTTATGAATCGTCTTCTGCGTTTAAACCACTCGTCAAAACTGGCGGAGAGGCCGAAGTAAAAACATAGTCAGTAAGATCGCAAAGACTGGCTGTCATCCGTCTCTGCGATCTCACAGGACTTGACAATGAAGATGGCATATCGACATCCAAATCAGGGGACTGATTGTCACTGATACTCTCTCGATGGCATGTCCTGATGAATCCCCGTTTATATATGGAATCTGCTAATCACATCAGCTATCTGCATTCGAAATATCTGGTAAAATATCTCAACAAGTTTGTTTATTATATCGCCTTTCCACACGTAAATCAAGATAATAGGCACATAGAATCAGGAATAAAGAATCAGGGTGCCAGGTACATAAACAATTCAGAATTGTTTATGTACCTGGCACCACCGCGTTAAGCATAATGGCGAAATGCTCGCGGCTGATAGTTTCGTTTGGTCTGAACGTCTGATCTTCGTAGCCTTTCGCTATATCGTTTGCGACAAGCTTACTGATCACATCGTGCGCCCAGTGATCGCTGGCAATATCAGCAAATTCCACATCAGCTGACCCCTTCAGGTCATAAGCACTAACCATAATTGCCGCCATTTGCCCACGTGTCAATTTCCCATACGGATCGGCGGTACCATTGTCTTTTCCTGTTAGGATACCCAAATCAGCTGCTGTTTTCATAGAAGCATAGGTTGCAGAATCCTGATCGATATCCTTGAAACCAGGATTAGGAGCATCATAATTTTCCGGATCGATCGCCATTTCCTTCAGAATCATGTGCACAGCTTGCAAACGGGTGATATTATGTTTCGGCTTAAATTCGCCGTTCGGATAGCCGCGAATGATGTCCTGTTCGACTAATTGCGCAATCGGTTCCTGATAGTGTTTAACGTCAGAGAATTGCGTGCTTTTTGCCTTTATAGTGTAATCGGACGCTGACCAGTGCTGATTATCGTCATAGACGGAAAGATGATAGGTCCCTTTTTCAGCCTGGAACGAAAAGCTTTCATCTTCTCCGTTTTCTCCGTCGTCATAAAATCTTCGTTTCCCGTCCGGATCATCGAGCGCAACCACCAGATCAAGTGTATCGGTCGGTATTGTCACATCGATTGTCACCAGACCGTCATCTTCCACTTCAAAACGATACCAGTCCACATCCATCGGGTAATTGATGGCGTTTTGTTCCTTCTGAAAAGCCGTGATCGGCTCTGCTTCACCTTTTTGACTCGGTGCGTTATCACGCCAATCAGGCAGTTCATCGCGTTCTAACGTCCTGTCGGCATCCATACGCCCGTAGCCGCGTTCATCATTCCATTCGACATTATCAACAGCAAACGCCCCGTCTTCCAGCGCCCAGGCCATCTCATTATTGGTCCAGTCAGGATGTTCTGCTTTGACAAGTCCTGCCAGACCACTGACGAGCGGTGCAGAAAAAGATGTCCCGTCGACTTCATGGTAGCCTCCTTCAGGATCGGCGGCTTTGATAGCTTTTCCGGGCGCAGCCATATCAATCGTATTGCCGTAACTTGAAAAAGAGGTGAGCGTGTCATCTTTCCCGGTTGCGGACACGTTGAGGACACCAGGGTAGGAAGCAGGGAAGGACGGAAGACTGCTCGCTTCGTTGCCTGCCGCTGCGACCAGCGTAATCCCGGCATCATAGGCATCAGCAATAGCGTCCTTTTCCAATTCACTATATAAACCAGCACCGTAGCTCATATTCATAATGTCAGCATCATGTTCGATCGCATAATAGATGCCATCGACAATGTGATCGGTGGTCACCGTGCCAGTTGGGCCAGTCACTTTAACCGGAAGAATGCCAGCATTTAAATCCATCCCTGTCATCGCCTCTTCGCTGCTGGCCGCAGCAATAAGACTGGAAACAGCTGTCCCGTGACCAAGGTCGTCCGATGTATCCTTATTATCACCTATAAAATTATAGCCATCGAGAATCCGGCCTTTCAGGGCAGGATGATCAGCATTCACACCGCTGTCCAGAACGGCGATGACCGTATCGGCAGACCCCTTTGTTTTCTGATGTGCGCCGTCCAAATTGATTTTTCCAGTATACCATGGTTCATCGCTTTCGTCGCTTACAGACGGACCGTGCAGCTGCCGCTCGTAGTTCGGCTCCGCCTGTTCAACCTGCCCGTCGTCAGCGATAGCGCGCACTGTCTTGTCAAAATCGCTATCTTCCGGTACGCGGGCAACAATGTAGCGGTCACTTTGCATCCCGGAATCGCGGGAGGCTTGTTCGAGTCCCCATTTTTCTGCGGAAACATCCGCTCCTGCTTTAAGTTTTATCACAACCTCACGATTATGTATCGACTCCAAATCCATACTCTGAAGCTGCTTCACAGGCCTGGAAGATTTATGATGCTGGAACATCGGCATATCTTCATACGCGCCAATAGCCTGTTTGGCCCTCTCATCCTGCAAATCCTTGGCTTCGGCACTCAAGCCAGCCGATCCGAATGCCATAACGGCGGCCGAACATACAAGTGTCGCTGCCAATATCCTTTTCAGGTGCAGCATACCCTTACCTCCTTAAATGCTCGTAAACTCGTTTCATAATAGCCGTATCGACCATCTATGAAGCTATATAATACGAGCGGGAAGACAGCGAATCTCCCCGCTCATGTTTTATATACGGTCTCTAGTCAATGTCCTCGACTTCATCGGGTACATCGCCCGGAGCTCCCGGTACTTCATCCGGCAGCTGATCTTCCATGATGTCGTTAAATTCTTCTTCGGTGATCGTTTCGTCCTGATCCGGTTTCTCGATGGTGACATCGCCGTTTATATTCTGCTTCGTTTGCTCGGAAGACAGATTCAATCCAGCGGTTTCACCTTCATTGGTAATAGCCAAATCCAGATCCATCGCGTTGCCTTGCATAAAGTTGTCACGGTTGATGGCGGTATATTGTTCAAATGTCTTGATATCAACGGTGTCGTCGATTTCCGATTTGATATCTTCAATATTAGCCTGCATGTCATTCATTTGTTCCTGGGCTTTCTGGATGTCTTCTTCGGTCAATCCCAGTTCATCAGCATAGTCTTCTTCTTCGATAACATTCAGAAATTCAGGCAAGAAGCCCGTCAGCAGTGTGTCAGCAAAAGGCTGCAGATTTTCATTGTTCAAATTGAATTTCACAACCTGGTTCTCATTGACATAGTCAGGAAAGTCATAAGAACCTGCTTCAACCTGATTGTAATAATCCTTTGCGAAGTAGTCGATGAACATATTTTGAATGTCCTGGCCCAGTTTCATATTGATATCTGAGCCTGCTGGCATTTGGCCTTCTGCGGCTTCCAAATCATATTCAATGTATTTACCTGCAATTTCTTCAGGTAATTCCTTGCCTTCTGGCTGCGGCTGCTTCATCCACATTTTATCTTCTGTCATAACCATAGGAAGCGAAACCGTTTGTTCTACGCCTTCACCCGCCTGCATAGTGACGTCGACGGTCATATCCATTGCCATCGGATCCTGCTGAAACGACCCTGAGAAGTCGACTTGAATATCATCCAGAAGCTGGGCTATAGCCTCATCTCCCGCTTCCGTCTGTGCAGATTCCGGAAGATCGACGCCGATATTGGCATGGCCTTCCATGTCATAAGCGTCCAGATCCTGTTCATTGGCATAAGCCTTTTTCAGAAGTCCTTCAATGTCGTCGCCGTTATTTTCTTGTGCATCAGTCGCATGGTCAAGAAAATTCAGCATTTGTACGCGCTTAACATTTTCGTAAGGCCGGAAATCCTCCAGCTGGTTCGTGATGCCGAGGTCGCCCAGTACTTGCACGTTAGCCTTATGGGAACCGCTCACATTGCCGAGGTTTATATCCGCTTGATTGTCTTCACTGGTTAAATCCAAGCCTTTGACAAGGATGGTTGCCATTTGTTCGCGTGTCAGCTTTTCAAAGGGTTTAAAATGATCATCATCGCCGGTCATAATCCCCTCTTTGGCGACAGCAGCTATTTTATCAGCATTGCCATCATCAGCCTGGACGTCGTCAAAATACTTTGTGACACTACTACTCTCTGGAACATCCAAGTCCAGAGCTTCGGTCAATATAACAGCAGCCTGCTTCCGCGTCAGGTCGTCAAACTTCCTGAATGTACCATCTTCATAGCCATTGATGACACCTTCGTCGACATAATGATAGATAACATCGGCTGCGGGATCATCCTTGTCCACATCTTTAAACGACGTATCACCAGATGCACCTACAGTCGCCGCCGGAAATGCAAGACTAGCAGTCACCGCCAAAGCGGCCATAAAACTACCTTGTTTTTTCATTCTGTTCCTCCTCAACTAGATTTTATTTCCAACTATTCCAACAATTTACACTGTAACATAAAGTGCCAGGTACATAAACAATTCGTAATTGTTTATGTACCTGGCACCACCGCATAAGCCTCTTACTTTCAATTACTTTGTTTCTTGTTTACTATCAGATTTCTTTTCTTGTTCGACATCATTTGATTCGTCCGAATCACCAGCATCAGCCTTTTGATCTGATTCATCTTCACTGCCGGATTTTGATTCATCTCCTTGACGATGTTCATCTTCCTCGTCAGATTCAGATTCCTCTTCTGGTGCGGACTCATTTTGATTATCGGCATCTTCATCAGTTTTTGATTCATCCTCTGATTCAGATCCATCTTCATTATCAGATTCGGGCTTATTATCAGGTTTAGGTTTATCATCCGTTTCGGGCTTTACATTAGCCATTTTACTTACTGCCTGCTTGACAATACTGTCCAATCTCTGTTCATATGCGTTATTATTTGAAGAACTGCTTGATTGGTTCGACTTATGCTTTTCAATTAATTGATCTGCATAATCCCGGAGTTTCTTTTTGGCTTTTTGTTTTTCCTGCTGCACATTAGTATTAATATCTTTTTCTGCAGAGTCAATGACAGGGCCCAGATTTTCCTTCAGACGTGCCGTTTGTCTATCCAGTTCTTTATTAACAGTATTATCTATTTCGGTAATGGCATCATCACTTTTGCCCTGAAACCATTCCTTTAGCATACCTGAAATGTCAGGGCTGGCAGCTACAGAAACACCACTTGCTATCATGATCAAAAAAAGGGCTGCAATCATAACTAATTTCCTGGTTCTCAAAGTAACACCACCTTCTAAAAAATAAGGGGACTTTGCAAAGCCCCCTTATAACCTTTCATATTAGTTATTCATATTAGTTACAACATCATCTAAAGAGCCTTTGGCGTCTTCAACCTTTTGATGAGCTGCAGTCTGAATAGCTTTTTTGCTTTGAAATACCAGATCCTCTGACACAGACTTTGTTTGATCTTTAACATCTGATACAGCTTTATCTATAGCTTTTTTCAATTCGGTCTCTGTATCTTTAGATTCATTTTCCAGCTTACCGGTAAGATCATTTTTTGCTTCAGAGATAGCTTTATCTAACTGTTTTACTGCTTTGTCCGTCTCAGCATCAAGTTCGTTATTTACTTCCTCAATTGCATCTTCCTTGTTACCATCGATGCTATTAGTCAAATCTTTTTCAGCCTTTTCTTGAGCTTTACTCTTAATGTCATCTAAAGCAGCCTTCCCTTTAGCAAATAATTCATCGAATTGTTTGCTCATTGAATTTTCAATGCTGGACTTCTCCTGCTCTAATTTAGCAATGCGATCTGCTTTTTCATCGCTAATATCCTTTTTTGCTAAATGCTTTTCTGCAGCTTTTGCTACGTCAATCCTATCACCAGCATCGGATTTTAGATCATTGTGATTTTCAAGAGCATCTTTTGCTTTCCCCTTACCATAGTTAATAACATCTGTTTTCCCTTCTTCTACTTGTTCAGTAAATTGACTATCATACCAATCCTGAAACTGAGCCCCAATGTCAGTGCTTGCGTATGTAACAGCACCACCGCCTGCTACAAGAACCAAACCAGTTGCTCCAGCTACCACTTTCTTTTTCCCTGTGTCTAAGAATCTCATAATTCCTACATTCCTCCTAAAATAAATTTATATATATTAAAAACCCGATTAGGTTTCTAATCACAATTAATCAAGCAATTTCTGCAGAACTTTTTCTGTTCTGTCGTCAATTTCCTCCTGCTTGTTTTTCTTGTATGTTTCAAAGTTTTGCTTCTGCAGCGCTTTTGCTTCATCTTCCAAATCAGATAGGCGGTCGTTATAGTATGTTTCTATATCATGCTGAGATTGTTTCAGATATGTTTTCTGCTTATCATTCAAAAGGTTAACGGAATCTGTGATCTTGGATGATGTGTTTTTTTGTAATTGATTTTTTGTTTCAGATAGTTCTTCAACATTATGGGAGCGAGTCTCTTCCTGGATGTGTTGATTTTGATTGTGTAATATATCTGCAGTATCTGGTTGATGTGCTGATACGTCTCCGGATACGAAACTAAGCGTTCCTACTAACGTAATGGCCGCACTGGCTATTAATTTATTTTTAATTTTCATCCCTGCGAGACCTCCTATATTTCCTTTTTGAATTAAAGCACAATTGTGACTATACAGGCATATCACGTATAAGTCGAAACAATTTCACGTACAATTCAAGACAAAAATATGGTTTTTTGGGCAACTTTTAACGGATTTTGTAAATTCTAGTTCTTATGGGCGATTGTCAAAAATGAAAAATATGTCGATAATAGGAGTGATTACACGAAAAAATCATAGGGGTGATCTAATTTGTCTTTGGAATCAAAACGAATTGACATAAGAATTCCCGTTAGATTAATTAAAAAAGTGGAGAAGTATCAAGAAGAAAAAGATATTGCTACTCGAACTGGAGCCTTTTTAGAACTAATTCGTATTGGCTTAAAACACTCGGAAGAATAACATCGGCTTAAGTGCCAGGTACACAAACAATTCTGAATCATTTGTGTACCTGGCACCACCCAAAAAATAAAGTCCCGCAGAGAATTCTCTCCACAGGACTTCTGATGCATTCACCCATCTTAACTGCTTTAAGGCAACTGGGATGGGAGACTGCCCGCGTATATGTATATGATTACATTTCGTCTGGACGGCGGATGAACTTGGGTAAATCTTTGACGCCAATCAGGTGAAGATAGGTGAACAACTGACCTTTATTGTGAACCTCATAATCAATGGCATGGGAAAACCAATATGTACCGGGTGCACGCATATCACCATATAAAACGTACCCTTTCATCTGCCAGGTGAAAATCGATGAAATCTCTTCCTGCGTCTGATCAGTGTAATGCTGTACGATAGTGCGCAGTTCATCTATGGTTTGATAATCCCCCACATTGGGCGGCTCATCGAATTCGCCTTTTTTAATGCCTGTCATAAACTTATGAGTTGTGGTTACGAGATGTATCGTCAGTTCCCCAAGAGACATGGCGCCTTCCCATGGCCTGTAATGCAAGTGCGCATCATCGACCAGTGCCAGCAAATCATCCAGTACCATCCGATGCTGCAGCCAGCCATTAACAGCACCATCCATTGCGTTACTCATTTAAATCCCTCATTTTAAAAAATTATTATACAATTAGTATAACCCCTATCAGCAGGATTTCACATCTATTACGTTTGCTAGAGTTGTTAGAGTGCCAGGTACATAAACAATTCGGAATTGTTTATGTACCTGGCACCACCGCACCACAAAAAAAGCTCTGCAGAGAACTTATCTCCGCAGAGCTTTTAGTTTTATTAAGAACGTTCGTTCGATAAACGGGAAGGACAGGCACCCAAGCGTTTTACTCATTGCTATCTTCGTTCTTTTTGCTTTCTTTTAGGTGCTTATCAAAATCATAAGTTTTTTTCTGTTGTTTCGCCATTATCATCAGTGTAAGAAACGTCAACGGTGTCAGGCGCACCCTCCACTTCAACTAATGCTGGGGAAAGATCGAAGTCTCCATCAGCATCGACAGTTGCTGTAAAGTCTTGGTCTTCTTCGTCTTTTTTAGAGTGGAATATGAATTCAATTTCTTCACCTTTATCAACGTTAGAAACTGTGCCAGTTACTTCATACATATAGTTTCCATATTCTAGTGCATGCTTATTTGGAGCTACTGCCTCGGCAGAAACATTACTGAATGAAACCTCATCAACTTCTTCCTCGTTATCTTCGTCAGGTTCGTTTTCTGAAACATTCACCGTAATAGCCGTTGCTGTCTTGTTGCCATCTTCGTCTGCAGCGGTGTACGTTACAATGTAGCTTCCCGCTTCTGATGTATCAATGCTATCTACTTTATTGCCATCTGAATCCGTGATTTGTGTGTCTACCTTAACGGAACCATCTCGATTATCTTCCGCTGTTGCTTTTGGAATGCTGAAATCAGCATCATGGTCCACATTGACTGTGCTATCACTGTCAACGCTGATATTTGGCGCTTCTTTATCAACACCTGGCGCATATCCTTCAATCATTTTTTGCATTTCATACATGAACGTTGCAAACTGGTCACGGTAAAGTGCGCCTCTAGCATCGAAACCGTCCGTTTGATTCGTGATGCCCAGGTTAGCTAAGATTTGAACGTTACCAACGTGTGACGCATCAATGCCATCTGTATTTAAATCAACATCGTCACCGTTGTCATATTTATCCAAGTCATATGCTTCAACAAGGACAGTTGCCATTTGTTCACGGGAAATCGTGCCATACTCATCGAAATGGCCGTTTTCACCTTGGAAAATGCCTGCTTCCGTTACAGCCGCGATAGCCTCAGCATGATCATTGGTTGCATCAACATCATCGTATTGTTCAAGTACTTTATTGACATTGTCAGGGGTATCCAGGTCAAGTGCTTGTACGAACATCTCTGCTACGCCGCCGCGCTTCATTTTTACATAAGGCGCGAAAGTTCCATCATTATAGCCATGGATAATCCCTTGTCAGGCCAGCGCCATAATGCTTTCGTAGTGTGTATTGCTTTGATCAATATCAACAAAGTCCACTTGATTGTCTGCCGATACGGCTGCAGGTGCTACTGCAGCAACTGTTGCCGATACTGCCATTGTCGAAATGGCTGCGTTACGAAACGTTTTCTTATTCATCGTAAAACGAATCCTTTCTTTGCTGTATATCTTTCACCGGATCTGAGTATAGAAATAAATCCGAGAAAAACTCGTAAACTACTCCAATAGAACATAGTAACTATGAACTATGCATTATTGTAGAATTAGCAGCATGTAAAAAACAACAGTCCTGCAAGTATATTCCCTCGGTAACTGAGACCAGACTGTCCAACTTTTACCTCAATTACTATGAATCCAGCATGAAAGCAGTCTGCATGATTTCAAGCCGTCCTTTAGTTACCGGACGTCGCTGGGGATGGACCACCACTTGTATTTAAAGGTGCCTGGTTATTATAACCCTTGACAGCCCCTTGAATATTCCAAAGATAGCCTTCAAAGTTACTTATAATCTGCTCCTCGACATACAATCGCAGCGACTCAGGCTCTACTTTTACAAATGAAACACCAATAGATTCTCCTGACCTAACCATTTTCTTGACTTCCGTTAGCTTTGAACCTGTTTGTACGTTCTTATCGATTAAATGCTGCGTTATCCGCTCACGCATGCCACCCGTCTTTCGCTCTCCCACGTACATAGGTATCCATTTCTTATCTGCCGCGGACCATTTATGTATAGCGTAGATATTGGCATTACGGCCAAGGTTCGACAGGAGATCGTCATTTTTCTGCTTCATCACATCTATATATTCCTGCCATGTCGATTCATCATTATCATGCCGTACCTCATCCGGATAAACAAATTTCTCGATATTTCCGCTTTCTTCAAGCAATTTTTCTCCGCAGTGCTTAGCGAACTCATTTAAATCTTTATAAGCCATTATTGGAATGGGTGCCATATTGATAACATCCTCTTCTTTATAATTATTTGTTATAATTACTTTAACATATAATTCCATAAGGCAGCTTCATTTTCCACGATTAACTGGAAAGTTTTGTTTTAGGTTTCTCAACTGCTGAATAATGTTCACTAGCAGGAAATTAATCGACTATATCTTAATTGTTTATGTACCTGGTACCACACCGCACCACAAAAAAAGCTCTGCAGAGAACTTATCTCCGCAGAGCTTTTTTAACAAGAACTTTCGTTCGATAAATATCGGGAAGGACAGACACCTCACCTTTTTCGTTTACTTTGCGGTATTTTCCTCAAATTCGTTACCAGATACGTCATATTGATTGTCTTGAGGGAAATTCGACTCTTCTGTAGAATTGTTAATGGCTTCTCGATGATCACCACTGCCATCGAACAATTCAATTCCAACTTCACTGAATGTAATATCATTGTTCTTAATAGTTACGTTCTCACTAGTATCGGCACCAATACCTTTTCTGGAATCAGTGATTTCATTTCCGATAACTTCACCGCTGCTATTCTTATTGAAATAAATAGCCATTTGACCAGTGTTATTTATCACGTTATTTTCAAGATTAGCTTCAGTTACACCGTGTGCAACATCAATTGCATTAGCTTCCGCAACATCTAAATTTAGATCCTTAACGGTAACATTATCTGAAGTAATTTTTACTTCTTGATCAATACTATGACCATTACCATCTAATGTTACCTGACTATTCAAGTCTAATGGTGAGTTTAAATCAATGTTTCCACCCAAAGTGATGGTATCAGCTGCATCATCACTAGTGTGATCTATTGCATACTCTAGTTCATTTGCACTATCAACTGTGTTTTTAACACTAAATGCTACTGTTTGAGTAGAATCTTCACCCGTATTAAATTTGACATTGACTATCGTTTCGCCAGCACCTTTGCCTGCTATCCTGTTAGTGTCATTATCATTCACAAAATGGTTTAATATATTATCGTTAGATACGTCAACAGATTCAATATCATCTTCATCTAATGTTGCTTTTACATCATTGCCGTCACTGTCTTCAGTCATCATGACGTCGCCATTCTGGTCAGTCATCGTAACGCCTTGATCATTAAGAAGGTCGACTAAGTCTTGTTTTTGGCCTTCCAGTTTAAAGGAGTTACTGTCAAAGGAAACATGATTTAACTCTGGTGTAGAGTCAACTACTTTAAAGTCTACACTGCCGTAGTCAAAGCCATTTTTAGAAGCTGAAAGTGTATAGTTGCCTACTTCCAGGTTACCTGAATTAACCTTGCTTTGAACATTATAGGTTTTAACAGTTTCACCATTAGAAGTATCGATTTCTTCTCCGTCTTCATTAGTAACTTTGAAATCAACACCATTTTCAGGATCTTTATCAGTATGATTACCGTCAGCGTCTACACCATAAACACTGAATTCTAGTGAATCATCATCGGCATTTTTATCATATTCAAGATTATCACCAGTATTGGCAATCTCGTAATCATCTGTGTCTCCAGCTTCCGTGACATTAACAGTAATCGTCTGCTTATCAAGTTCACCTACTTTAACGTCTACCGTTGCTTCACCTTTTTCTTCAGGCGTAATCTCTATGGTTGCTTCGCCATCTTCGTTAGTGGAAATGCCATCATTAAGAGAAACACTGTCACTATCTGTTTCAGCTGTTACGTCTTCTTCATCAACAGCATTACCATATTGGTCTTTGACCGTTACAGTAACGTTTTGCGTATCAGCAGTGTTTGAAGTATTAATTGATGAATCAGATAGTTCAAAATCACTTACCTCAGCCGGTTCTTGAACATTCACATTAATGACTTTTTCAAAGTTAGTGCCTGGAGCTGTGACTTTGACTTGAGCATTACCATTGTCATAAACGCCCTTAATTTCACCGCTGTTTTCATCTACGAGCATCGTCTCTGGGTTCAGAGATTCAAACTTGAAATTGCCATCGGTAATAGCCTTACCGAATTGATCATTAACGTGAGGAACAATATAGTTACCTACTGTATCAGCGTTATTATTAACGGTTTGTTTGGCATCTTCAGTTTTAAGATCTTCGTCAACGTCTCCATTGTCATTGATTGTGAAGAACTGATAACTGTCGGCCATTGAATCTTCAACTGTAACAACTTGCTTGTCCGACTCAATAGCATTATCGCCAGAACCAACGTGTGCTCTTACTATGAACGAATCGCCATCTTTCATATCACTGGTATCAACTGAACCGTCTTTTTCAACGTCACCAGAATCAGATGTGTATGTGACATCAAAGTCTTCAGTAACATTTTGATCATCAGCTAATACTTCGGATTTCAGATTAACAGAGTCTTCACCTTGAGCAACTGTCTCAGTTGTTACATTAATATCAGTTGGTGTTGCTTTTTCGTAAGTGAAATCAATAGTTTGATCCTCATCCTGACCAGTATAGGTCAATTCATAGTCAGTATCTTCAGAAAGAGCTGAGGTTAGGGCAAGATTAATATTGCCATCTTCAGTTGACATACTGTCGATTTTCACATCGTCATATTGATTGTCAGTATTTTCAATTTCAAAATCGTCTTTGCTGACATCATCCGGTAGTTGATTGAAAGTAACATCTACTGTTTTAGAAGTAACCGCACTCACATCTTCAACAGCTGGTGCTTCAATTTCGAATTTACCGCTTTCGGATTTCAGTGAGCCATGGTTGCCATTTTCCATGCCCATGATCGTGTAGCTATAGTTACCTGCATCAAGTTGATCTGATGTGAAACTGAAGCTATTGTCATCTTTATTAATGTCAATATCCTCGTTGTTGATGACTTTTTTGCCGTCTCCATCTGTTACGATGAGATGAGCTGAATCGGCGATACCAGTTGCTGAGCCACTGATGGAGAATGTATTATCATCATTCACAGTTGTCTCAACATTTTCAACGCCTGGAGCGTTTTCTGATACAACTTCTTCCGTTTTTGCGATCATTGTTGCGAACTGATCACGGCGCTCTTGTTCATAAGCACGGTAGTTATCCAGTTCTATGGTGATGCCCAGGTTAGCCAATGTCTGCACGTTATCTACGTGAGAATTACTGATATGCTCTCGATTGAGATCAGCATTCATGCCTTGATTGTCATATTTGTTTAAATCATAGGCTTCAACTAAAGCAGTTGCCATTTGCTCACGCGTGATGTTCTCGAACTCGCCAAAGTGACCATGGTCACCTTTGAAAATATTAGCGTCAGTGACAGCTGCGATTACCGGAGCATAATCACTATTGCCGTCAACGTCGTCGTATTGCGCCAGGACTTCATCCATATTGTCAGGCGTATCGAGATCTAGTGCATTCGTCAGCATAGCGGCAATTTGACCGCGTACGATATTGTTGTAAGGTTTGAAAGTGCCATCTGGATGACCTTGAATAATTCCTTGTTCTGCCATCTTAATTATATTATCATAATGTGTATGTTCTGGGGTTACATCGGAAAAACTAACATCTTCTGCCGATACGGCCGCAGGTGCTACAGCTGCGACAGTTGCTGATGCAGCCATAGTCGAAATCGCTACGTTACGAAATGTTTTCGTTTTCTTACTCATAGTCAAATGTCCTCTCCCTTTGCTAAATATTTTTTCATCAGGACAAGGCTTAAAAGCAAGTCCCTGAAAAAATGAACAAACGATTGTTTAATCGTTCTATTAGAATATTTTAGTGACAATGACAAATAAAATCAACAGTTCCTGCAACTAGTTTAACTGGTAACTAGAGTCAGTTTACACAAGTTTTTCCTCATTTTCCAGAGTGCCCACACACAGTGCCAGGTACATAAACAATTCTGAAAATATCGAATTGTTTATGTACCTGGCACCCATAAAATGATAATTGTCGTTTTCCTGTTCGTTATACGTCCTCATGTTCCATCAAATCCTTAATAAGGCTTGGTGTAATCTCAGCTCCTGAATTAACAATCTTAAGAATTCGTTTTTGCTTCTCAAGAGGCAGGTTAAGGTTTTCCAAATGAAGGTTTTGCATAACACGTTTAAATTCCTTGGATTCCAATGTTAAATGCTTCAAAACACTCGCCCCTTTCATCTATTCCCTTCACTGCATTAAACAGATAAAACGTCAGTCATGAGCGATTCCCCGAATCACGGTGATCCGCAAGAGGTCTATACGCCCCCATCTTAATCCCATTGTTTAATTGTTCCAGATAAATCTTGCTTTTATCGAGTGCTTCGTTAAGCTGTTTAATCGTATCGTCCTCCGGCAGCTCACGCTTAATAAATTCGCTTTCCGTCAAAAACGCTTGACTGATGGCTCTATCCGCGAAAAGATCCGCTAACAGATCACTCACACCAGATCGCCAATCTCTAAATTCGTCAAAAGGCTGACCTCTCAGGTTATTGGAAAGTTTTATTTTGTCAAGCTGTCCTACCTTCTGATTAATTTCCTGGATAGCTGTATCAGGTTCCTTTAATAAACTATACTCGACCATTGTCCACCCTCCCTATTATGACCATTGTATCATTCCTCAATTGGTTTTGATGGTATCGAAAAAACAAAACAGCCTGTGTATGCTGATACAAAATCAGGAAGGGAGAATCATTATGGATGGATTTAACCACAAAGCGCAGGAGCGGGGGTCTGCTGCAAGGCAGCCAAACCATGCCATCAGTTTAAAGAAGACTCTGGAAGCGATTGATATAAGCACAGACGTGGAAGTCAGGTCATTTTATAGCGACCAGGACATAAAGGAAATGAGACAAGAATTAGCCAAATATGATCTTAAATGAGCCGTTTACCACCAAAATAAGCGTGGAATCTACCATTTAATTGGTGGATTCCACGCTTATTAAACGCACTCACCGGGGGGTTGTTTATGGCAGAATTAAAGTACATAATTTGGCAGCCTAAAACTACACAACTGCCATTATAAAAAAGAGCCTTGCCAGTCATCCCAAATTCTATTAACCTCTTACATGAATACAGCAATAAACATGGGGAGGTATGAAAGGAATGCTAGCAATGGCTCAAGTAGACTATATCAATTTTTTGCGCGAAGAGGAAGGGTTATCAATCAATTCGTTGGCAAAACGCCTTGGCATTAATTGGCGGACTGCCAAAAAATATGCTGATCGGGATGATTGGAGCCCTGACATCCGGCATCGCATGAAGCGTTACCCCATTCTGGGCCCGTACTTAGATATCATCGATGCATGGTTGACGGAGGACCTGTCCCGGAAGCGTAAACAGCGTCATACCAATATACGAATTTATCAGCGTCTTCGGGATGAATGTGATTATACCGGAGGTGTTCGAACCGTTACCGGTTACGTGTCGGAACGAAAAAAGGCTCTGATGCAAGATCAAAAGACCTATAGCGACCTGATACATCCAGGCGGTGAAGCACAGGTTGATTTTGGGACAGCCGACGTGATCTATGACGGGACATGGCTTCAGGTCAAATATTTGGCGATGTCTTTTCCATACAGTAATGCCGCTTATCTGGCGGTATTGCCCAGGGAGAATACCACCTGCTTTCTGGAGGGACTTAAACAGCTTTTTGATCAGGCAGGCGGTGTGCCGCGCAAGTTATGGTTTGATAACTTATCTGCCGCTGTTGCGAAGATAAAGGGGCACGGAGAACGTGATTTAACGGATATGTTCCGCCGTTTTAAGCTTCATTACCGATTTGAAGCTGTATTCTGTAATCCTCGTGCTGGTTATGAAAAAGGCCATGTGGAAAATAAAGTTGGCACAAGCAGAAGAAACTGGTTTGTGCCTGTTCCGGTCATGACATCGTGGGAACAGATTAACAACGTCATGCATCAAAAAGCCCTGAGGGCTATGGATCAGGAACATTATAAACATAAACAACTCGTTCAATCATTGTAGGAAGAAGAACAGGTCAAGCTTCTACAGCTTCCCCGGGATCCGTTTGAAGTCGTTCATTTGGAAACAGCGACACTCGACAAATATGGAAATGTCCATGTGGACCGGGAACGCCTTCCAGTACCAAAAGGGATGGCTCAGCAGTCTGTCACTTTAAAAATCTATTGGGATAGCCTGGAGGTAATGGATGAAACATATACAACATTAGCTGTTCTTCCACGTCCGAATAGTCTTAAACAACAGAAAATCAATTGGACTCAGGAACTCGAGCAGATCCAGAACAAACCCAGAGCTGTTCCCTATACAATGGTTTATTCAGCCCTTCCGGAGGTGCTTCAGCGATACCTGTCCATTGACGATCTCGTGTACCGAAAAAGACGCTTAAAGTGTCTCATCCAATGGCTTGGTAAGGATTATCAAATTGATCAGATTGCCGAAGCGATTACGCATATCGCCCCACACCTTTGGGATGAAGAAGGCGTGGTTTATCAGGAATTGTATCGTACGATACATCCCGAAAAACCTAGCCCATTTGACCGTCTTGAAGAATCCTATACACCTTCAGGTGTCAGGAATTATGAGCCTGTTCTCGAGGCGTACGATGTACTTACAGGGGAGGTGTGGTCATAATGTCAATGGATGAACGCATCCAGGCTTACTGCAAGAAATTAAAACTGGGCCATGTGGGAGCCATTTATGATCAAATTGAGGCTGATACCCATGAGGAATTCCTTCTGCGCTGCTTAGAGAAAGAGGCAAAATCACAGGAAAACAATAAAGTGCAGCGCTTAATTAAAAAGGCTGGATTCAGCCAGTTCAAAAGCATGGAGGACTATGACGAAGCCTGGGCTCCCGAGTTTCCATCAACGGTTACACTAAGTTCATTAAAGGATTTAACTTTCATGAAAGACCGGGAAAATATTATGATGGTTGGATCTGTCGGAACGGGTAAAACACATCTGTCCACCGCGTTGGGAGTCGAAGCATGCCGGAACGGCCAGGAAGTAAGATTTTACCGGGTTAACAGTCTCGTATCCAAACTGTTGGAGAAGCATCAAAATGGTCATTTGAATCGATTTATGCAGGGTTTTCGAAAGGCAGATCTGGTCATTTTGGATGAACTGGGTTTTGTGCCCTTTCATAAAGACGGGGCTGAACTCCTGTTCAGCCTAATTGCCGAGTGTTATGAGCAAACAAGCGTGATTGTAACGTCCAATCTTGAGTTTGGACAATGGAATACAATATTCGGCGACAAACGTCTGACGGCAGCTATTATGGATCGACTGGTGCATCATGCCCACATAATCACCTTTACAGGTGATAGCTATCGATTGTCAAACGCTTTAGCCAAGAGTTTTGAATAATTATTAGCATCATATGGGATAACTGGCAAGGTTATGTAAAAAGTATTGCCATTTTATGTACTTTTAACTTGCCAAACACAGGGGTGTGACTGCTAAACTAAAATAGACAGTTTTTGCTCGATAAAAATGAACACTTTCTAAAACTCATGGGTTGAGTCAGCGTCATCGAAAATACAATCGTATGATTGGATCCCAAGTATCTCATCCTCAATAATGATCCGGATTTCCGTTCTAAAGAGATTAAGGATTTTTTAGCTTCTTCGGGGATTCAACCAAAAACGACATTCTACCGTTCTCCTTGGCAAAATCCTATAGCCGAAAGTGTAAACGGGACACTTCGCAGGGAATCATTTAATTATCTTAATCCATTAAGTGAAGCTCATTTGCAAAAGGAACTGCCCGAATATGTTCATAACTACTATAATTCCCATCGGACGAACCAAGGAATCAACTTTAATACGCCAATACCAACGCCAACGTATTTACCTGTGAACGTAAATCAGGCAAAACTAAAAGTTATTCCTGTCCTAAATGACTTATACCATACTTATAAAAGAATCGCTTAATCTTTAAATCCTATAACAGCACTTCAAGCCTTTAGATCTTTCCTATGAAGGCTTGCTTATCATGCTTTATTTTCCTTTTAATCTGCATTGTCCCTATCTTTCCGTGCATCTCCCACATACAGTGCCAGGTACATAAACAATTCTGAATTGTTTATGTACCTGGCACCCCCCAAAACCAAACCCGCTACAGCTCTGCCAGCGCAACCCATGCCGGATAGTCCATATCATGCATAATACACGACCGTTTAATTTTTCCGACAAACCAGACATCAATCAAGAATGGCACATCGTCAACGTCTTTAGCGACTAAACTCGCTAATTCGTCTTGTGCAAAAATACCGGGATAATCTGTTTGAGCACAGATAGACTCGTAGTGCCAGCCTTCAGACGCACATTCGGCCATGGTGTCGGGTAAAAACAGACCGCAGCCACTATCGCATGAAAAAACGTCGTCAACCATTATTTCCGCCATATCATCGGCAAAAAGCGCCTGAAAATGGTCACGTACCTCCTCAGCTTCAGCCCGTGTCTCATAGGTTAATTCGATCGTATTGTCCTGAAGCAGCCAGAATTCCGGGACGGCAAAGCTCAGATCCAGCCATTCGATTAAGACATGCTCCGCGCGCCCCGTTCGTGTCCTGATTTCCTCTTTCAGGTGCCGGACACCTGTCTCATGCATATCCCGCAGCTGCACCGGGCTTTGCCGCCTGAAAATCACGGCCACCTGGTAATACACGTCCCGCTCCGGCCGCCACTGAATAATAGTCTTTTCAAGCTGGTTAAGTTTGTGCAAGTACTTCCTGATCTCAGCATGAAAAACGCCATCATCGCCATCTGATAGATAAAAATCCATATGTTCGCTGATCAAAGCATCGATGTCACTGATCATCTGATTGACTTCATCGATATATTTGTCCGCCAGAATTAAACGGTCTTCCCAATCTTCCATCCAGTGTATGTACTCGCGCCGCACATACTCATACACATCAATATAAGGGTGATGCCGGTCCGTATGCGCATCATCACCGCATGCCTCATAGCAATCATCCCCGCAGAAGATAGCCCCATCCTCATTGACACGGTACTTAAAGGAAACCTCACGTCCGCACTGAACACATGTCATGTGTGCACCTCCTGTATTATTTCCGGATAAATCCATGGAGAACGCGCCTGCCGTCTGCCAAATACTCGACACCAACGTTATATTTATAGTTCTTCGTACCTTTGAACGTTCCTTCATATTTCAGGCTGCCATCGATATTATACAGGCATCCTTCAATATAATTCCGCGTGCCATAAAAGAAATAGTGACTTTTCTTCTGCGTCCCTGTGAATTTAACATGGCCATTTTCATAGAATTCGGTTCCATAGCCGCAAAATTTAATGTCACTTATTTCCCCGCGATAGCGTATCCGGCCGCTGGGAAAGTACATCTCACCCCAGCCATTGGGCTTCCCCTGGCTAAATTCACCCTTGTACCATATAACGCCTGTTTCCCAGTAGGCGATTCCCTGGCCTGCAGGATTGCCGTCTTCTCCTTCGCCACTGTATTTCAAGCTGCCATCAGCATAATATAATTTCATCTTACTTCTCTCCCTTCACCGGCATAATACAAAGGGCATTTGGGTTTTTCGACGCTTTAAGGGCGGGAGAGCTTATAAAAAAAGCACCTGCGATGAAGAATGATTCGATCACAAGTGCTTGTCAGCTAGTCCAACCTATTCCCGCTATCAGTTAAACACAGAAAAAGAGAACCAGTTATAAGGGACTGCTTCTCCCGCATTTAATCAATATTATAATCACTATCATTCCCGCCATATCCATCCCATGTCACGAGTATTGCTATTAGACCTATGGATGCAAGTTTATCATCAATTCAGATTAAGGGGAAATTCGTCCGCTTTGTTAACTATTAATCAGCATATTAAGTTTTTCTCGCCCTCCCATCTTAAAAGACAGGATTCAAACAAAAAGTTACTTCTAGACCTAGTAAAATTGTATGTATATAGTCTATTAGTATAAAAGGCTGTTTTAACCTTGAGAGCGTAAAATAGTTTGTGTAAATCGCAATGACTCAATAATGGTCATAGAAAAAGGAAGACCCTTTCCTGTAGAATAGAGTTAGCCAAAACACACCCACA
>NZ_JBHTGR010000014.1:0-4459 GCF_042666895.1 Lentibacillus kimchii | reverse complement strand
TTCCAACACGATTTGTGATTTGAATTCTGGTGTATATCTTTTGCGTTTCATATACCTACCTTAACATCTCCTTTTTTCGTGTCTAAAATCTTGGGTCCATTATACTTTTACACCAAGGGAAATGTATTTAATTAATCCAATGTGTTATTGCTATTATACATTTTTGGTATTCAAAGTTGCTAGAGATTATTTAAAGTCAAGTAGCTTATTGGATTTTTCTCGGGAAAATATGGACGTTTTTTATTCAGGAATATTAGACCTTGGTAGTAAAAAAGATGATATCAAAAAGAATGCTTCTTTTAACAAAAACTATAATAACTTTCAAAAATCTAAACAGCAAAACTTTGGTCATGAAGCAGTAAAAATTGACTTAAAAGACTTCTTTAATTCTATAAAAGTCTCAGAATTAATTAGTAAACTCAGAAATATTGTACAGGAAGAAAAGCT
The DNA here is from genome assembly GCF_042666895.1 of Lentibacillus kimchii. Lineage (GTDB taxonomy): Bacteria > Bacillota > Bacilli > Bacillales > Amphibacillaceae > Lentibacillus > Lentibacillus kimchii. Next base: position 4,012 of record NZ_JBHTGR010000014.1, on the reverse strand, counting down.
TGTTAATGATTTGAAGGAGTTTTTTGATTTTTGCTCCTTTAACACGTTACCTCAATTACATTATTCGATAGCTTCTTCGATACTGTCACAATTTTATTTGAATAGTTTTGATGATAGTTTATCCCAAATTCTCAAGAGAGAAGATCTTCATTTAATTAGGTTTGTAGATGATATGTATATTATCTTCTTGAAGGATTCAAGTTCCAGGGAAAAAAACATTTTAATAGATGAACTTAATTCTTTATTATGGGATGATTCTCTCATATTAAATACTAATAAAACGGAACTACTTAGTGCAGGTGATTTTGAAAATGGTCATGAAATATTTGTAACTGATTATGGCGAAAGAACATCATTCTCTATAGAGAAACAAGTAGAGAAGAAAACAAAATCTATTATTGAAAATGGGGATATGGTGAACTTAATTCAAGAGTTGAACGATTTAGAAGACTCAGAAGGTATAAACTTAAATGCATACAATAACCTTGTGAAGAATTACTTGTCTATAAGTGGAGAAGATGCAAGTAAAGTTCTCACTCATATAGTCTTTTCAAACAAAATAGTAAAAATGGATGCAGGAGATTTGCTTCAAATTGTACATGATTGGAGATTCATTCTATTCAACCCTAGGATGTTTACAATACTTTACATTAAAGTATATAGATTATTGGAGAGAAGAAAGATAGTTACTGATAATGGTCAGCGAATACGCAAAATGTTGAACTATCTCTTTAGCAAAAGAATATTTACTTTTCGAGATGGTGTTGTTTCAATGAATTATCTACTTCAGAGCAATTTAAGACATTCAGACTTATTAAACAAGATAGAAACTATCAATAAAGACTATGTTAAATTCATTGAAAATTATCTGATTAAACGTAAGATTAAGTATAACCACTACACAGAAAATGAAGTATTCTAGTGGGGATTAGTGTACAAGTTTATAACTTATCTTTATTCCATGAATAGCAACAACACATCTTCATACCAAAAAGTATCAAGGTTATCTCGATTCGAGTTAAGCTATATATAAGCCATTTTACACATGCCTTGTGTAATACCCTATAATATCAATAATTCCAAACTTATTTCAATTTCGACCACTAGTATTTAGGTTCAACAATAGACGTAAGACAAGATGTTCGTTCTTGATAGTGTGATTTTATACATTGATTACGCTAAGCGTTTTTTACCACCTTCGCCATCTTTTGTACCAGTGTGTGACAAACAATTTACAATTAATGCCAACCCAATTTACCACACAGGAAAAGAGTCACTATTCATCAGCGCGAATTCAGCAACCCGCCACCATTGACTTAACTTTTGTCCGAGTTGTGGAACTATCGCACTGATCTAAAGTGTTTTAAGTTTAATGACAGTATGGAATTGAATTTTTTCCAACATATGATTTAAACATCTATTATTCAGGGTGGTATGAATTAGATAACTTATTAAATAGCGAAGAGAATAAATTATTCTTCTTACAGTTGCTGATAGATGACTCAAGCTATTCAGCTCCTAGACATTTGACTGGAAAAATTCAAGAAGTTACTTATAGAAAAGTTAATAAGTGGATTATTAAAGAGTATGTTTATACCAATTTAGGGGGGTGGGGTTAAATGCCATATGAAATTATAGCAGCTGTTCTTAGTATTATCTCGTTGATTATTTCAATAATTGTTGCTATGACGAGCCTTTGGAGAAGCAATGCTAAAATAAAAATTCATCAACTTCAGGAAGATAGAAATTGGATATTGAAATCGTATGATGGGTTGTTAGCATCAAATTCATCGAAAAATAAAAAACACGAGCCTAATATGACAAGCATTACTTTAGTAGAAATTATAATAACTAATAATAGCTCGCTTCCACTTTCCGTTTTGGAACTTAGAATGGATGGGGCCATGTACTTTAATTCTTATTCATACACAAATCCTACATACAAAGTAACCCCAGATAATGGCAGTGAAATCTTATTTGGCAGTTCTCATGATCCTTTACATTATCTCCAACCAATATTTACGCTTGAACCATATACGAGCGAACGAGGACATCTTCATCTTTGGATGCATAATAAAGAAAGTATCCAACCGGGGATTCATACATTAACAATCATAACTTCCAGAGGAAACTTTAAACGTAAAATAAATCTTAAAAATACCTTCGAGTCTGCAAATCAAAAGCTTTACACGTGACCTCGGCGATAAGCTGATGTGTTTAAAGCACCTTTTAGTTTATGATATTTATTTTGGTTATTTATAATTTAACACGGACATTGCTCTTACCTTTCCGTCTGCTTATTATAATAATTATTTATGATGTATTTTCGAGATTAAATGAACGCCTAATTATACGATGTGTGTAATTAGAATAAATAAGTACGATTAAAATAAACGAGCACAGTGTTAAAGAAGCGCTGTGCCTGAACCAGGCCATTATGTTGAAGGCTTGAATTTAAGATAAATCGACGGTTAACCGTTTTCATATAAATTGATGCTCGTGGTGTAATTTTCCTGTGTAATAAACGGGGATTACTTAAGTTATTTTTTTAATCGGAGGGTTTTGATGACAAGGGGCGAAGAAGTAATTAGAGACTACCTAGCTGATAATTTAAATTTTATCGAAGAAGGGCTACAGTTAATTGACAAAGAGTATTATTTACCTAATAACGATGGGTCTAGAGGATATATTGATATTTTAGCGACCGATTCTCAAAGTAATTTCGTAATAATTGAACTTAAAAGGTCTGTACAAGCATCAAGACAAGCAATTCATGAGGTGATTAAATATACAGCATTACTGAAACAAAAACATAAGGTAAAGGATAGTGAGATAAGAATAATAATTATTTCTACAAATTGGGAAGAACTATTAACGCCATTTTCAAAAATGATTTCAAGAACTAATTATTATGTAGAAGGGTACGACATTAGTATTGACGATCATTTTATTCCCGATAGCAAAACCAAAGTTGAACCGATAACCCCCCCCCTCTTGAGGAAGTTTTCAGCGATGCACTTAGGACTTTACTGCAAAACTGATAATACAATGAAAGTACTTCTAGCTATTTTGTCTGAAAAAGTTCAAGAAATAGGAATTATTAATTTTGTATTCTTAGAAAAAGAGGCAATGGTTGACGGTAAATATCCCAACCCTTATTGCCTTTACTTTACATTATTAGAAGAAAGCTTGGAACGTTATTGGGATATTATTGATGATTTAGATTGTAAAAATGAATCTCATTGTAGGGATGTTGTTAATGAATATATAAGTCAGCACGAAGAAAGAACTGAAGAGGTTGAGAGACATTACCTTGAGCAGGAGATTATTACGGAGATCATGAATGCTATAACAGAAATTAAGGACAAAGAACTTGACTACTTCGTTGAGGGTGAGACTCCAGAAGGATTGGCAAACAGTTTAAATTTTTGGAGAGTAATTAAAGTTAATAGATTTGGTTTTATTGAAGGTGATATAAGATTAACAGACAAACAAATCATTAAAGAGATAGTTGGATTTGATGGTGGAAATTCCGATGTATTCATTGATTTCTATAATACACAACAAAAGGCAAAGTATAATGAAATATCACAAAATATATCGACTACCTTAGCTTTTAATAGAAAATGGGAGGAAGATATATTAAGGGTTCTAAGAAATCATCAGAGTGATAAAGATACTAGAATTAGTTTGTATATTTATGATCGAAATAATGTGTTAGAAAGTATCTATACAGCAATGTATTCAGAAAACAACACATTACCATCATATGAATTAGTGGTTGATGTTAGTGATGTTGAATATCCTTGTACATATATATATTACGGAAAACTAATATGGAATAGAAATATGATTAAGTTTGAAAATCTCATAAATAAACATTTTGCTAGTGACAGTTTTAATATTTTATTATTTGAGCGAATTTCATAATTCATAGCCCTTGCGGCGCAAGGACTTAAAAACGTAAAAAAGGAAGTACCTCCCCAAATCTTGTATAATGGTAGTTGAACTA
>NZ_JBHTGR010000013.1:0-13508 GCF_042666895.1 Lentibacillus kimchii | reverse complement strand
TGTTTTAGTTCAACTACCATTATACAAGATTTGGGGAGGTACTTCCTTTTTTACGTTTTTAAGTCCTTGCGCCGCAAGGGCTATGAATTATGAAATTCGCTCAACTATATTAAAATTGAAAAAAGAAGGGTGTATGATATGGGTTTGCCCTTAGAAATTTTGCGTATTGTACTGCCAGTTATAATAGTGGGTGGGATTGTATTATTTGTAATGCTAAGGATGAAACATAAGTATGAGAAAGGGACTCTGGGTAAGAAGAAAACAAAAAGTGCCCAAGATTTCTTAGACAGCTTAATACCACTCGGGATTCTGATTGGTTTTGCTGTTGCTTTACTTTTAAGTTTATTTTCTCCAATTTCCTTACTATCTTCAATTGCTTGGGGAACTGGAATAGGTATGTTATTTGGCTATGTTGCTTATGAAATTTATAGCAAAAAGGAAGAGAGTTATTCGTAATATCAATCTTCCAGAATTGGATGCGTTTGTTGCACAAAACCATAACCTCAAGGCTTAACGGGTTGCCATCAAGGCAGCCTCTTTTTTATAAGACTAGCCAATCCAAAAACAACAGCGCCTAAACCGTTATAACGCTGGTTGCTAAACCATATTTAAAGGCACTTACCCAGGAAGAACCCAAAGCTTTTTAAAGATTTTACTTCGCAAGATCGATGCCTCAACTCTCATGATATTTTCGTGTCTTTCACGCTTCGTAGATGCCTTATGTACGTTATTTATAGATTCCTTTATTACCCGCCACACGTTCTCCAGATCTGAAAGATTTCATCTAATAAATACGCTTTAAAATAACGAATTAGCGCGTTCTATAGAGTATTATTTTCCCTAGAAGTTTCCACTAAATTGCGGTATAATAATGATCACGACCAGATGGGAGTGCCCAATTATACGCAGTGATCAAATTCGCTTCGCTGCATTTGCTCACTGCGTATGCTCAATTGGGTTTCCTGCAGGGGCTCCGAGATGATGGATAAGTTTCTGATGAAACTTGGATCTTATAGCTTGAACGATAGGAGATGCATGCATCATGGCTAACGGTTATTATATGTTTAATTGTCAGATCGTTAATAAAGGTATTCAGTCAGCTGTAGCGATGGCAGCTTATCGTTCTGATCAAAAATTGTATTGTGATGAAGATGGTTTAACGAAAAGCTATAAACTCCATGAGGTTGAGCCGGAATCCTTTATATTAAAGCCAGATCATGCACCGGAATGGGCAGGTGATCGTGAGACATTATGGAATGAAGTTGAAGCATTTGAGAAACACGATCATGCGCAAATAGCCCGCAATGTTATGATGCCTTTACCTAAAGAAATGACCAGGGAACAGCAAACTGAAACAGCCAAGGAATACATACAGGAAAACTTCATTCAGGAGGGGGTGGTTGCTGATGTATCGATCCATCGTGATGAAGAACATAACCCGCATGCTCATGTTTTATTAACCGTTCGTCCTTTGGATGAAAACGGTCAATTTGAAACCCGAAAATCGAAGCGTGTTCCAGTATTAGATGACCAAGGAAACCAGCTCTATGATGATAAAGGATGGCGGCGAACGCGATCGGTAAAAATGAACAATTGGCATACGAAAGAAACGCTTTTAAAGTGGCGTGAAAACTGGGCAGCTAAACTTAATGAAAAAGCTAAACAGTTCCATATTGATAAGGAATACTCCCATAAATCCTATAAAGATCAGGGGAAAACCCAAAAGCCTCTTTGGCGTCTGAGTCGTCAGGAATATCAGTTTGAAGCACGGCGAAAAGAAGCACTTGAAAAGGAAGACAAGGCCTACGCCCCCAAAACCTTTTTTGCGCAGCAAAATGAAGCTGTTAAAGCTTATAATCAAGAGCATCAAGCTGTCATTCATCTTGAAGATTATAAAACCGATAAAGACTTTCAAACCTTCTTGAATGATGTTCGTAAACGTGATCATGCAAGCGACGATGAGGTTGAAGCAACTAAGTTATTAGTTGATCGTGCTAAAGGTTATGTTGACTACGATGTTGCTAAACAATTATATGCCGATTTCCATCAAACCAATAATAAATGGGCGAAAAAATTAGAGCGTGATTTTAAACAATTAGATGCGGAAAAAGACCTTTATCAGTCGATTGTTGAAGAGTATAATCAGAATCCTTCAAGTGCTCAATTATTTGGTTATACAACGGAAAACTTCAAAGAAGAAATGACAAATGATCTGGAGAATTATAAGCATCATTACGCTCAAAAAGAAGAAGAACAAGCTAAATTTGAAGAGCTTAAAAGAGCGACAGAAATGAGTTTAAAGCATCAGAGACGTTTGCTTCATGAGGAATTTTCGGCGGTGTATGAAACGGATAAATCATTCTCAGATGAAGAAAAGTATTTTGCTGTTAATCAGCTGAAACGTCATAATAATTATATACCGGAAAACCATATTGAAGATGAATATCGGAAGTATTCAAATGTAGAGGAATCCCGCCATTATATTCCGGCGTGGAAACAAGCTCATGACATGATGAAGTCGATAAGAATTTACGATAATACCATCAATAAAATCGAAAACACCAATCTGACTAAACTTGACCCTGAAACAATAAAGCGTAAACTTATTCAGTCTAATAGCTTCCAAAACTTAAAAGAATCTTACGAACAACAGGTGAAAGATCTTGAGCCTATGATTGATCATGAAATGGAACGTTATTTACCTTACCAAGCTGACATGAAGGACTTACCTATTCAAACGAAAACAGCTTTGTTAGAAGGCTATTATAATCTGCCACAAGAAAAACAAGAAGCTATAAGTGGCCATGACCTCATGAAGCAAGTCTTTTGTGAAAATGAGCTCAAAGCAGAGCATTCAATGATGCAAAGTCAAGAAGCCGATAATGATCGGGATCGTGAGAGTTATCGTATGGTTTCGCAAGAATCTCAGGAGATATCGGATGGTCTTACCGCTGTTCTTTATGAATTTGAGAATTTAGAAGCTATGGATGATGAGTATGGTCAAAAACAACGGCAGGCTCAAAAGAAACGCCACATCAAGAAAGGCGGTAAGACCAAGTGAGAGGGCTCGGGCACGATTCGGTGCTTATGCCTGTGTTACATATGCCTGTGAGAGCCGATGAGATAGACCTATCGTGGGTGTTAGGACATTTGTTTTACTGTGTGGAGCACTCATTTTCCAGAAATAAGATGTATCATGTAATTCAGGGTTTCCATTTTAAATAGTATCCTATTATTTATGGTCTCAATACGATAAACTAATGATAGTTCATAGAAAAAAGGTCGTTATAAATGACAGAGATACATATTGATCCATATGCCACAGCTTCCCAACTTGTCGGGAAGGTCCCTGAGGTCATTATGAAACATTATGAGATCCCATGCAGTTCTTATAATGTATATATGACACCCGGCTTTTTGAAGCACCTAAAAAAACGTAATCATTGGGACATTTTCATGACCTATTATCAGGAAATCCCTTCAATGATTGCAAATCCAGATTATGTTGGGCAAAATCCAAAAGAGCCCAACAGTATTGAATTATATAAAGCGCTCGGTGATTTCCTGCTGGTACCTGTAAAACTTAACACGTCATCCTATTTATATTTAAGTTCATTTTATGGATTGGATAACGGCGCAAGTAAAATTGAAAAACGCTTAAGAACAGGCCGGATCCGTCCATTTTCATCTTTGTTATAATTCGTATATAGTCTTCAAGTCCTTGAGTCCGAGTTTACAAATAGCGCGTTTTTGGTTATTCTTGTAGATAGAAGGAAATATTATATACTGTAAAGGTTAATGAGGTGGGAAAGGTTCCCCACGCGCTACACCTTGTGTAGTTACCAGAGATGCAGGTTGCCGTCTGCCATTAACCTTTACTATGAGCGGTAAGCCCCTTTCTTTTGAGAGAGGGGCTTTTTCACGTTTAAACACAGTGATTTTCCTGAAGATGTATAAGCTATCAAATAAATGCAGACCCCCTTTTTATTATAAATTCAAATTGATTCACCAGAGATCAATATTGCTTAAGCAACAACATCGCTTAAGCGATTATTTATTTTAAATAACTATATGTTCAATCAGTTAAGAAAGGGGGTCCGAAGTGTCGCGTGTGGCCTGTGAGAGCCAATGAGATAGACCTATCGTGGGTGTTACGTTTGCTTTACTGTGTGGAGCACTTATTTTTCCGGCAATAGGATGTGTCATGTATTAACTCAGGGTGTCCATCTTAAGAGGCATCCTGTTATTCATGGTCTTCATACGATAAAATAAAGACGTAATTGGGAGTAAAAGTAGGCAACAGTTATCTTAGAATCAGATGCAAGATCATTGGGATAATTAAAGATCCCTTGTTCTTAAAGTATGATTTGAAAAAAGCTTAATGAATTCTAATAGAAGTTTTGTATTTCCTTTGTTAGCCAACTTCACGGCAAAGGAAACACCGTTGCTAAATGAAAATAAAGCATTTGCAGTATCTACTTGAGTAACGTCTTCATAATGATAAATGGCTGCCTCTCGCAGTTCAAGAAGAGGGTATTTAGTATATAAAATCAGTTTCTTATTTGTCGCAACTAAATTGCCAAATTTATAAATGATACCCATGTTTTCCGTTACCTCAAAGGTAGCTGTTATGTCATTCATTATCCGTTCATCCGGTGATAATAAACTTTTCTCTTTCTCCACCGTTCTCACTCCCTAATCCAACATGTTTTAAAAGCCTTGAATTAAGCTTAATTTATGAAAACATTATCAGATCAAGGGTTTTTATCTAATCTAGGTTATGGTGGAGACAGTGTTCCGTTTCACTAACTTAAAAGGAATTTTCATTTGCTCATTTGAACTGGTATAGAACAATCTAAAGGCTTGCTCCCCTATTTCTTTTATGTTTGAATCCACGGTAGTCAGTCCCAGAGTTTCTGACATAGGGTTATTATCGAATCCCATAATGGATAATTTGTCAGGGATATTGATGCCACTTATTTCAGCTTGGGTTATCATACCGGCAGCCACTTCGTCACCATTGGTTAGAATGGCCGTTGGCTTACTGTTGAGATTCTGCAATGTGCTAATAGCATTTTTTCCATCATGCATTGTGAAGCAATCTGTGAATATCCAATCGACTTCTATTGGCTGATTAATTTGGGTGAGGGCTGTCTTGAACGCAGCATAGCGCATTTTGCTGCTTAAGCTATATTTCCTTCCAGTACAGTAGCCAATTTTTCGATGACCTTCTTCAATAAGATAATTGATGCCCGTGAGAAATGCTTCGTAATGATCTGTGTAAGCGCAAGGCAGCTTTTCAAATCGTTCGCAGGAAATAATGGGCCCGTATTCTGTATAGGGCATGATGGTATCCCAATCATTAGAACGAGAGCATATGATTAATCCATCTAATTCTCTTCCCTTTAACATATCGAGGTATTTTAATTCTTCCGCCTGATCGTAACTTGTCGGGCAGCATAGAACGGAATAGTTATACATGAACGCACGTTTCATAATGCCGCCTACCATCGCCTGAAAATAAGGGTGATCAATATATGGCATGATAGCGCCAACTGTATACGTTTTTCCCTTAACTAGGTGGATGGCATTTAAATTTTGGTGGAATTCTAAGTCCTCAATAACTTGTTCTACCTTATGTCTTTTATCATCACTCACATAGGGATGATGATTTAAAACTCTTGAAACGGTTGTGACCGATACGCCGGCAAGCTTTGCAATATCCTTAATATTGGCCATTTGATACCCCTCTAAAGATTCCCTGTTTTCCTGCATGCTTTTGGACACGCCTGTCATATTTTATATGTAACGCCCTTATAATCGAAAATCTTTTAAGCTATTTTTAATGTCGTCTTCCTCAATCCCAATATAACGCTTTGTGATGTTCTGCGACGAGTGATTAAAGATGACCATCAGGGTCACAATATCGTGCGTCTGCTGAAAGTAATGGTACCCGAAGGTCTTCCGCATGGTATGGGTTCCAACGTAATCGTAACCGCACTTCTTACCGGCAGATTTCAAGAGACGATAAGCCTGCGTCGTGGATAATGGCTGGCCTGTACGCTGGCTGGCAAACAGAAAGCCTGTCTCGGGCTGACCTTCCAAGTATTCGGCAATATCGGCCATGACCGCATCTAAATGCACGAGACGTGATTTGCTGGTCTTGCCCTCCTGGATTTTCACGCTACTTCGGCCTTTCACATCTTCGATGCGCAGCCGTAATAGGTCACCGACCCGCAGACCGGTATTAATCCCCATACTGAATAATAAATTATTGCGTTTCGGATGCGTGGTCTGGTTGAGCGCTTCACGCATGTTTTGAATCTCGGCTGTCGAACGTAAGGGCTCGACGTTTTCGACGACTTGATCGCCCATGAAAATCCCTCTTTTTGGCGTATGGTTTCCTTAACCATTTAAGGTTACCATACATGTCCTAAAAGGTCTAAAAGAAAAGCCTGGCAAATGGGGATTTGACATGTAAGGTTTTACTAAAACATTACATGATCAAAGAGAAATTATAAAAGAGTAGGATAAAATTAATTGTATTCTTCTCTTATTTTAAGTAACTAACCATTCAACAATCACACCCGATAGTTGAATGGTTAAGCCATTTAGACCCATTCCCTAGAAAGAATACTGTATAGAATACAGTCATGAAAATGGTCATATAAATATTCAGCATCTCTAATTATGCCTTCTTGTTTAAAGCCAAGTCTTTCAGGCACACCTTTACTTTTTCGATTTTTAACACCGCATCGTATCTCAATACGATTCAATTTATATTCTGTAAAAGCTATGTTTACCAATGCTCTTACTGTTTCTGTCATAATTCCATTACCTTGATAACCTTCAGATAACCAGTAACCAATACTTGTTTTACTATTTGACCAATCTATTCCATGAAAGCCAACCATACCCACCATTTTTCCCTTATATAAAATACCTGCTTGAAAACCATCATTGGAAGCAAATTGTTTTAACCACATTTCGATCATTGGTTCATAGTCCGTTTCTTGCTTCATGTTATCAACCCATGGAAGCCATTCTCTTAGGTAATTTCTTGACTCATTAACCAAAGCAAATAATTCGTTAGTATCTTTTTTTTCAAGTAATTTTAGTGATATATTTTCATTAACTTTTATATTAAACAATTTATTCTTCTTCCCCTTCTTTATCTGGCCTGTTTGTTGAGTGAATCTTGGTTATTTTAATCCTATCACAACAGGCTTTTCGCATGTAAGCTTCTAACAAAACATTACATCAAACGACTGGCAGTGTTCTTTATGACAGTCTTTTAAACTAAATAAAATAACAGAATGAATCATATAAATTCTGGTTACATATTTGAAGAGCAACAATTATTGTTTTGCAGAAATTCAACATTTTAACCGGCTTCCGGAATGTTCTGTTTGAAGAAGTCACGAATGTCATCTTCTGACTGTTGACCAACAAGACGGGTTTCTTCTTCTCCATTTTCATAATGAATCAGCGTTGGTGTATATTCAATTTTTTCAATCGTATTGTTATCAAATTCAAACAAGTCCGTATTATTTAACTTTAAGCATGTATCTTCTTATAGCAGTACGCTTTTATGTTTAGGAACATAACCCTTTAGTATAGAGTATTTTATTCAAAAGCGAGTAAATGACACCAAAGGTGTTAGGATTTTATCCTAACAAGCCAATAGCTTGCCTTACCTCCTTACTGATCTATTTATTTCTCAATAGTAAGTATTTAGTATCTAATTTTTAATAAAATAGAGCACTCATATTTGCAATAAAACTAGCTTTAGCGCACGATTACTCACGTCAATACAATTTTGAGGACTTTTCACATGTAAACTTCTACATGAATGCAGCATATTATAGTCTGGTTCCCCCTTCCTGTAAGCGTATTTTTTGTAAGTTGAAACGTTTTATTATTATACTATAAAATATGAACGATGAAAGGGTGATAATATGAGTAAACACATTGCTGTTCTTGTAACAGACATGGTAGAAGAAATTGAATTGACCAGCCCTGTGAATGCATATAAAGAAGCTGGGCATACGGTTGATATTATCAGCGACGAAGCGAACAAAACAATCACTGGTAAAAATGGCAATGAAATGCAAGCCGATAAAGGAATTGACGATGTCAATGTAGCCGATTATGATGCATTGCTCGTCCCTGGCGGTTTCTCACCGGACTTGCTGCGGATCAATCCGAAAAACAGTGAGTTTGCAAAAGCATTCTTCCAGAACGATAAACCTGTATTCTCCATTTGCCATGGACCACAGTTCCTTACCGATACAGGCGAGCTTAACGGAAGAACGCTGACAAGCTTTGTATCTGTAAGAAATGATCTGAAAAATGCAGGCGCAAATGTAAAAGATGAAGAAGTTGTTAAAGATGGCAACTTTGTAACAAGCAGAACACCGGATGATCTGCCTGCATTCAACCGTGAAACGTTGAAATTCCTGCAAGACTAACACGGAATGTTAATTAAAAAAGATGCCTGTGCTGCATCCCTGAAGTCAGATTTCAGGGGTGCACATCGGCATTTTTCTCTTTTTAAGAAAAAACGCACTATACTACAGACAAGGGAGATGATTTTGATGTCAGAACGCATTTTTACGAGTCCAGCAAAATATATACAAGGCAAGAACTCCATAAATAATATTGGATCATATGTGAAAGAAATCGGCAGTAAAGCAGCAGTTATCGCAGATGAAGTCGTATGGGATATTGCCGGGCATCAAGTAGTCGATGCTTTAAAGAAAAACAATATAGACGCCACAGAAATTTTATTTAACGGCGAATCTTCAGAAGAAGAATTTGAACGAATTTCTCAAGAAGCTAAAAAAGCAGGCGCAACGATAATTATTGGCGTTGGCGGAGGCAAAACATTAGATACATCCAAAGCGATTGCAGATACACTGAATGCTTCTACAGTTATTGTTCCAACCGCTGCCTCAGCTGATGCACCAACAAGCGCGCTATCTGTGGTTTATTCGAAAGAAGGAGCTTTCGAAGGTTATCGTTTCTATAACCGCAATCCAGATTTAATTGTACTTGATACAAAAATTATTGCAGCAGCTCCGCCCCGTTTATTAGCTTCAGGGATAGCAGACGCTATGGCCACATGGATAGAAGCACGGGCAGTCATTCGCAATGGCGGGCCAAATCAGGTTGGTGGCAGAACAACACTGGCTGCAGAAGCGATTGCGAAAAGATGTGAAGAAGTCTTATTTGAATATGGCCATTTAGCTTATGAATCAGCTAAAGTAAATGCGGCAACGCCAGCACTTGAACAAGTTGTTGAAGCAAACACCCTGCTGAGCGGATTAGGATTTGAAAGTGGCGGTTTAGCCGCGGCACATGCTATCCATAATGGCTTTACTGCTTTAGATGGTGATATTCATCACTTATCCCATGGTGAGAAAGTCGCCTTTGGCACACTCGTTCAATTAACATTAGAAAATCGTTCCCTTGAAGAAATCGAACATTACATTGATTTCTACACTAGCCTGGATTTACCAGTGACACTCGAAGATATTAAATTAAAAGATGCAAAACGGGAAGATATCGTAAAAGTTGCTGAAGCAGCTAATGTTAATGAAGAAACAATCCATAATGGCTTTGACGTTACAGTGGAAGAAATCGTTGATGCGATCTATGCAGCTGATCAATACGCAAAAGCTTATAAACAAAAAAATAACTTATAAGGGATTGTTAAAATGATCCTTATTTAAAAGGTAGGGCTGTTGTGCCCTGCCTTTTTATATTCCCTTAAAACCTGCGCAATGCTTTTACAGCCTGTACATGGTGCAGTCTGTACAAAATTTTCATTAAATATAACAGAACTCACCGCGCCTCTTAACAATGCGAACCAGGGACCGTCATTTTTATCTTAGATATAATTCATTGGTCCTATTATTGATTCTGCGTACATTCGCAGTTTAAATGTTAACAGTATATGAAAAATTAATTATTGAGTTTATGACACGTGAACTCACATGTACTGCATGCTCCGGAACAGGTTTGCTTTCCGATGATGAAGGGTGGCAATATCATTAATATGTTGTAATACCTGTTCTCGCATAAAGGGCAAGCAGAATAGCCGTTGTATCTGAATACCCGACAACGAATTTTGAGTTTTGTTTGAATGCTTCATAATCAATATATGGCAGCATGCTATTTGAGTTTGTTCCTCCGATAGTGGCCATGATCATTTTCATATTTGGATTTCTTAGCAGCTCATTTAGTTCTTCCGCACGCTCTTTAGGCGATCCTGAACGATAACCATCCTGTTTTCCTGTTAATTTTCCTTCTGCAAAGACAAAACCTTTTTTCTTCATAAAGGACTTCGCTCGTTCAAAACGTTTTTAAGCTGTAACAGTTCCGGGCGAAGATGGTTTGAATATGCCAATGGTCTCTCCCTTTTTTAAAGGTTCCACGATAATGTTTTCACCTATCCCTTAGTAAATATTGTTCAACAATATAGTCTGCTTGTTGAATAAACGCTGATTATTTTAAGCCTATCACAGTAGGCTTTTCACATGTAAGCTTCTACATAAACATTACATCAAAAGAACAAAAAAGTAGAAAGATCTGAGCAGTTAAGCAGACTTTCTATTCAACAAACATGCCCGTTATTATGAAAAACACCGTATAATCAATTTCATTCTTTACCCCTTCTCAATCCATAAAGAAATAAGAAAGAAAGAAAACCACATATAAACAATATTCCTCCTGCTAAAAGGCCATCAACAAGAGTGGAAGTTTCATTTAAATAAATGGTGAAAAAAACAACGCTAATGGATATCAGTACCAATACAATAGTTGAAATGCCTAATCCTTTTCCCGCAGACTTTTCGTCGCCCTCGTAATCTACACTAATGTTCATAGACAAAAATACCAGTATAAGCGTTGACAGGCTAAATACAAACCATAGAGGATTTTCCTTCATACCATCCATACCTTTTGAAATTAAGTCATACCCTAATATTCCAAATATGCCAAGCAGTTGGATGACAAACGCAACACGTATTTTTTGTAAGTTTTTTAATGCCAGGCGTTCATCTGATGAGCCGAATGACATAAATGCTAGCACTACTATTGACGTTATAAATACTAGCCATAAAGGATTTCCTTTTATGCTGCTTAATCCATTCGAAATTAGATCATACCCTAATAAACCAATTATTCCAAGAGTTTGGAGAGTATAAACGAGGCGTATGTTTTTCAAATTTTTAATTGCTAAACGTTCGTCATTAATTCTTTGTACTTTCATTTATCTCACTCCTCCTTGTTTAACCAAAAGATCTCATCAAGTGTTTTATTTACTGCATAACAGATATTTAAGCAAAGTTTTAAAGTAGGGTTGTATTTCCCTTTTTCAATTAAACTAATTGTCTGTCGTGTAATGCCCACTTTTTCAGCTAATTGTTGTTGGGTTAAGTCTGCTTGTACGCGAGCAACTTTTAGATTATTTTTCATTAACTGAAACACTTCCTTTCAGTTTTATTGTAACATTTATATTACATTATTCAATAAATAAATTACATAATTCAATATATAATTTACATAACAACATTAAAATAGCCACCTTGTATAAGATGGCTTGTAAAAATTATGTGTGATTTTAAGTTACTCAATTAAATGGTTTACTTGTTGAGTAAGTTCCACTAAAAATAAAAAGTAAGCCTAACACTACATATAATATCATCATTTAAAAAAGTACTTTGACATAAAAAGTAATTTTTTATAAACTACAATTGAGGTGAAAATTAATTGGTGGCCAAAATTTCAAAAGATCTTATTCGAGGACATACGAGTGCAATTATTTTAAACATCCTTAATCAGGGAGATAACTATGGATATGGTATTTATAAAGAAATTATCAAATTAAGTGAAAATCAATATGAACTGAAAGAGGCAACTTTGTATACGGCCTTTCGACGACTGGAAAAAGAAGATTATATACTCTCTTATTGGGGCAATGAAACACAAGGAGGCAGACGTAAATATTATCGCATTACCGAAGAAGGTAAAAAGAAGTATGAACAAAATAAAAAGGACTGGGATTTTGCTAAATATATTTTAGACAGTTTGATTAAGGGGGAGTTATATAATGACACAGAGTAATTTAGATTATAAAATTCAAAACTATATTGATGATCTTTTTTCTGATGTAGGAAAAAGTCAAGATTTATTTGAGATAAAAGAAGAACTTACTACAAATTTAAAAGAAAAAGTAGCTGATTATCAAAAACAGGGATTTGATGAAGATGCAGCATTTCGAGAATCGATCATTTCAATGGGGGATTTAAGTGGTCTAGTAGACGATATGAAAACACACGGTCAAAAAGAGGCAAAAGATAATATATACTCTAATAGGGCTAATCGTATATCAATGATCGGATTTATTTCAAGTGGTGTACTAATATTATTTGGGTTATTCATTTCTCTTGCTTTGTATTTCATGGGTCTGCCGGACGTAACTGTTGTTGGACCAAGTATCTTTATTGTTATAGGTGGGGCTCTGATTATATTTAGTAGTTTAACAAGAGAGACATCCAAAAAATATGGCATGGATAAATTACGTACTTTTTTGTTCACATTATCTGGAGGAATTATTCTTTTTGGTTTTTTCACAGCAGTTATCACTGGAATAGCAACAGGAGAATTACCTATTGCATTTATTTCATCATTAGCTTTTTTCATTGCGGGAATTGGATTATTCATAGGTTCAATACTCACTGGAAAGAACCGTCGTAAGGAGTAATTATGATGAAGAAAAATGTGATATTAATATTTGTTTTTATCATTAGCATATTACTTCTTGTTTCAGGATGCAGTACAGATAATAAGAATGACGACAAAAAGAGTTGGACAGGTGATTTTAAAAAAGCTCAAAAAATTAAAGTGATATCAACGAAGGATTCTAAAGTCATTAAATCTATTTCAAATGAAGAAGATATTAAAGACTTTGTTAATTCTTTGGAACTCGATGACTGGGAATTAGCAGATATCCCTTCAAACTCAGAAGAAGGGATAATATTTGAATTTTACCAAGAAGATACCATTAAATTTGGAGATTCCATTAAAATGAACGATGATTTGAATAAAGTTGCCACAATGACAGCATATAGTGATAGTCCTTATGTTAATTTCAACATAAAAGACTTTTCATTTAATTTTGAGATACCAAAAAATATATGTAAATATTTGAATGACTACGACTGATTATTATTACCAAAAGCAAAAGGGTGATGAACAAATCATCTATTAAAAATAAAAACTCGTTAGAGATGCCACGATTTATAATACCGTGGCGTTTTTTATTGAACAATATGGCCCTGTTTGTTGATTAAACTTTAATTATTTTAACCTTATCACAATGAGATTTAGCATGTAATGTTGAGAGCGTAAAATAGTTTGTGTAAATCGCAATGACTCAATAATGGTCATAGAAAAAGGAAGACCCTTTCCTGTAGAATAGAGTTAGCCAAAACACACCCACA
>NZ_JBHTGR010000012.1:0-108521 GCF_042666895.1 Lentibacillus kimchii | reverse complement strand
CCAGTTGTTCCGCCAGGAGCACGGCTGGGTAGCTACGTGTGGTCAGGATAAGTGCTGAAAGCATCTAAGCATGAAGCCCCCCTCAAGATGAAACTTCCCATCACATCCAGTGAGTAAGATCCCTTAAAGACGATGAGGTTGATAGGTCCGGGGTGGAAGCGTGGCGACACGTGAAGCTGACGGATACTAATCGATCGAGGACTTAACTAACAGGATGTAGCTTGATGGTTCTCTTATTTAGTTTTCAGGGTGCAAAGGTTTAAAAAACCTCTTGCATTTTGAGTTAAAAATGCTTATAATGGTTTCTGTGATTTCAAAATCAATATAAAGTCTGGTGACGATGGCGGAGAGGACACACCTGTTTCCATGCCGAACACAGCAGTTAAGCTCTCCAGCGCCGATGGTAGTTGGGGTTTGACCCCTGCAAGAGTAGGACGTTGCCAGGCAGTGAAAACGGAAGTATAAAGCTTCCGTTTTTATTGTACCTAGGTTATAAAATTAAGTTAGACACAAAAGTGACATATCATGGTATATTCAATCTATAACCTCCCAAGTTGGGGTTATTTAAACTACCCTTTTTTTGACAGGTAATTCCAGATTGTTAAGATTGTCCAAGATAAAAATATAACAATAATAGATAAGCCTTTATATAGGTCTGGTAAAGTGAAGACTAATACTATCATCGTAATAAAAGACGGTGGCATAAGTATCCAATAACGCCTTTTTTGAGTGCGGTCATTACTATCATAACCGATGAATTTTTTTGACATAAAAGTACCTTTAATATTCCACAAATTTTACAGGAGGATCGCTATATACAGTATACGCCTGTTTACTTAGGCTTCCTTCAACGCCATCCGCGTAAACCTCAACCCAAGACAACATTTTTCCTTCACGAGCAGCTTGTTCCATATTAGTTTCAGATAAGGACATGAGTCCACCTTCTAAACCTGGAACCATTCCAGCAGTACCTGAACCTACTAAACCCATAGCTCCAAACCCACCATAAACTATCGTAGAAGCAATGCTAAACCAAGTAATATTTTGGTTTCTTTTATCTATTAATTCCCATAATTCATTGTTGGTCATATAACCAGATGCATGAATAGGTTTATCTACATGATAAACTAACATCATGGGTTGTATGGATGAATTGGAATCTGTTGGTTTAGCACAGATAGTTGTTGTGCCAACTGTGGTGA
Source organism: Lentibacillus kimchii (assembly GCF_042666895.1). Classification (GTDB taxonomy): domain Bacteria; phylum Bacillota; class Bacilli; order Bacillales; family Amphibacillaceae; genus Lentibacillus; species Lentibacillus kimchii. The sequence continues at coordinate 107,319 of NZ_JBHTGR010000012.1, read as the reverse complement.
CTAATCAAGCAGACATAACAGAAATTGTTACAATTTTTTGTTTAGGGACAAAATGAACAACGCTCCCCTTTTTAAAATATCAAAATATTGTTTCTAATTTATCATAAATAGATATAAAGTTAAAGGCATTAACAAAATGAAAGGAATGTTTAAACACAGGCCCATCCCATATCGGCGCTTGCCTTCCCCAAATTCACCTTCGATCGCATTACGTTCGGAGGCATCCTGTTGCTCCATTTGTTTGTGTGTTGCGTTAAGCTGTTCGTCTTTCAATGGTCTGCCAAGTTTCGGGCCACTTAGGCGGATCCCGCGCTCCTTGCAATACCGCCAGGAGAAACGCGTGAAATGAATTAGGATTTGCGTTCATGGCGGTGAACTTGAGAAAGTATACCGCCACGAACACAGATCTAAATGTGGATGGTGATAATCATCCAGACCAAAAAGGATCCAAGCATAAAAATTGATGCTTGGATCCTTTTTTATACTGACTGGCACTAGTTATGCCCCAGCCCCTTTTTAAATCACGTGCTGACAATTTGTTTATTGTTCATTATTCATTCTAGAAACAAACGGAATCATCTGTTGCATAGCCTGGCTGAACTGGTTACTGCGTGTCATACTGTAATACGTTGCTGCTCCAACACCAACAGAGGCAATCAGGGGTAACCACATGCTATTATTATTCTGCAAATCCTTCAGTCCTTTCTAAGTCCCCAACATTGATTAGTTTGGCTTAAATGCACCAGCCTATAACAGGTATCAACTGCCATCTTCACGAATCGATTCACTGGCAGCATTCATCCCCGCCAGACGTCCGGTTACTAAAGCTGAGGTTATATTATATCCACCCGTATAGCCATGAATATCTAAAATTTCCCCGCAAAAATAGAGACCATGCATCTGTTTGGATTGCAGGGTTTTAGGGACGATTTCTTTTAAAGAAACCCCTCCGCCAGTAACAAAAGCTTTTTTTAGTGGCAAACTGCCGTTAACAGTGAAGTGGAACTGCTTTAGCTCATGAACAACGTGCCGAAAGCTTTCTTTGGAGGTTTCCGCTGCTTTTTGTTCCTGATTAATATTCCAAATTGACAGTATATAATCGAGCAGTCTTTCGGGAATAAGGCCTTTCAGTAAGTTCCTGACAGATTTTTTCGGATTATCTGCCGCTGACTTCAAAACCTCTGTCACAAGCTGGTCCTCCGTTTTGTCTGGTAACACATCAAGCAGCATCGGCACTTCTTCACGTCCTTTTTTGAGTTCCTTAACAACAAATTGCGAGCAACGTAATACAGCTGGGCCAGAAATACCAAAATGTGTAAAGATCATATCCATTTGATGTGTGATCATAGGTTTCGATTTTTTGTTTAATACCGAGAGGGCAACATTGCGCAGCGATAGTCCCTGAAGCCGTTTATTTTGTATGAATGCCTCATCAGATGTGATTGCGACTTCAGTTGGATATAAGTCAGTGATTGTGTGGCCGGCTTTTTGGGCCCAGGGATAGCCGTCTCCAGTTGAGCCAGTGTGTGGAACAGCTTTGCCGCCCACAGCAATGATTAACGATTTCGTTAGTATTTTTGAGTCATCTTCAAGTATGATGGTATGTTCATTTTCACCGTAATCGACGGATTTTACCGGTGTTTTCATGCGGATTTCAATGTTAAGGTCATGCAATTTGTTGACCAATGCATTGATGACCGTTTTTGATGAATTTGTAACTGGAAACATCCGTCCGTGATCTTCTTCTTTAAGTTCGACACCTAAGCCATTAAAAAAATTGATAATATCGTAATTACTAAAAACCGTAAATGGACTGTATAAAAACTTTCCATTTCCTGGGATGTGTTTAATCACTTCTTCGGCTGGCACCCGATTCGTTACATTACAGCGGCCACCACCGGAGATGGCAAGTTTCGTGCCCAGTTTTCTGCCTTTTTCAAGCAGCAATGTTTCGGCATTGTGTTCCGCGGCAGCGATAGAAGCCATTAAGCCAGAAGGTCCACCGCCGATTACAACGACATCATAAGTCAAAATTCTTCAGTCCTTTCACACATAGCATACCATCTTTTGAAGGTCTGCAAAAGCATTCCTATTTCCTGAGTTTCCTTTAAACTTGCATTTGTCGTATATATGATAAAATAACATTTACATGTGATTTTTAAACTTAGATGCAGGTGAAATAATGTCGAATATTGTTAAAGGCACCATGATACTTACTGGTGCAACTTTTTTATCAAAATTTCTGGGGATGATATATGTTATTCCCTTTAATGAAGTAGTGGGTGAAACCGGTGGGACACTGTTTGCCTTCGCTTATAACCCTTACAGTATTTTAATCAGTATTTCCACAATCGGCGTTCCGCTTGCAGTTTCAAAATTTGTATCCAAATATAATGCGCTTGGAGATTATGAGACAGGCATGCGGATGTTTAAAGCAGGCATTATGTTAATGGCTGTAACGGGAATATTGGCATTTTTAGGACTGTTTATAGGGGCGGAATGGCTGGCAGGCTTTATGATCACTGATGAAGATAACGGCATTGCGGTAGACGATATAACGATGGTTATACGCATGGTCAGTTTTGCGCTCTTAATCATTCCATCAATGAGTATTGTACGCGGTTTTTTTCAGGGGCATCAATCGATGGAGCCGACCGCTATTTCACAGGTCGTGGAACAAATTGTACGAATTAGCTTTATACTGATTGCCTCATTCACTGTTGTGAAGATTCTTGATGGCAGTATCGTTACAGCGGTCGGATTTGCAACGTTTGCTGCCTTCATTGGTGCACTTGCCTCTTGTATTGTATTGTTCATATTCTGGCAGAAACACAAGTCTGGCATTCGCAGCACTATTCAACAGCAGAAAAAAACGTATGATATACCGCTCAGGAGTTTATTTGCCGAGTTATTCCGTTATGCTGGTCCATTTGTGATGGTGGGTGTGGCTGTTCCGTTATATCAGCTGGTGGATCAGTTTACGATGGCACGGGCAATGACCGCGATTGGTCAGTATGATTTGTTCGATGCGGCTTATTCGACCATTAATTACTACGGTCATAAACTGGTGATCATCCCGGTTACCATAGCAACAGGCATGTCGCTCACGATTGTTCCAGCCATGACAGAGACGTATATGCAAAATAATCGATCATTACTGCATCAGCAGATCAATCAGGCACTGCAGATTGTGCTTGTTCTCGTTGTTCCGGCAGTCGTGGGTCTGGTTGTTCTGTCACATGAGGCTTACGGCGCTTTATTTGGTATGGGTAACATTGATTTCCGAGGTGGACTCTTAGCCTGGTATGCGCCGGCTGCTCTAATGTTTGCACTCTTTACTGTGACATCATCTGTATTACAGGGAATTAATCGGCAGCAATTTGCGGTTATCAGCTTGAGTGCAGGTGTGTTAGTTAAAGTGTTATTAAATATACAGCTCATCCATACGTTCGGTGCTAAAGGGGCGATTTTTGGAACAGTGCTTGCTTCGGGTACGGCAGTCGCTCTGAATTTATGGCGCATTAAAACGTCAATTAACTTTTCTTTCCAGCAGACATTCAAACGTTTTTTGCTTATTTGCATCTTTTCTGTTTTCATGGTCATAGCAATTGCTATAGTTAAAGGTCTGTTCGGCATGTTTTTAGATTATGAAACATTTCGCTTTTCAGCTGCTATGATGCTGGTTGCTGGTGTAGCAATTGGCGGTCTTGTCTATGTCTGGTTCAGCTATCAGTCAACATTGCTTGAACGAGTTTTAGGCGAACGGGTCCATATATTGGATCGGTTATTCCACAGGTGACGGGAGGATTTGGATGCGTCTTGATAAATTGTTGGCCAATACAGGTTACGGCAGTCGGAAAGATGTCAAAACGCTGATAAAAAAGAAACATGTAAGTGTTAATGGACAATTGGTGAGATCGAGTGATTTGCAGGTACATCCTGATTATGATCGTGTCCTTGTCGATCAGGAAGAAGTGCACTATCAAGATTATATCTACATCATGCTGAATAAACCGTCTGGCTTTATATCGGCGACTGCCGATGGTCAGACAATGACGGTTGTCGACCTTCTGACGGCTGATTATCAGCGGTTTAAGCCATTTCCTGTCGGGAGGCTCGATAAGGATACACAAGGACTGCTGCTGATGACAAATGATGGTGAACTGGGACATCAATTAACGTCACCGAAGAAAGCTGTGGAGAAAGTGTATTATGCCCAGATCGACGGGCATGTAACGGATGATGATGTCAGCCAGTTCCGGCGCGGTATTGAGCTTGATGACGGTTATATGACCAAGCCCGCTGTGCTGGAAATCATTGAGGCGGGGGATTTGTCCGAAGTCTATATCACGGTTACAGAAGGGAAATTTCACCAGGTGAAACGAATGGTTGAAGGACTTGGCAAAAAAGTCATGTTTCTTGAACGAATCAGAATGGGGACGCTGACACTGGATAATCAATTACAGCCTGGAGAATACCGGGAACTGACTGAAGCAGAGGAGTTGAGCCTGCAACCAGCTGAGCAAAAAAAGCGCTGACAGAAGATGTCAGCGTCTCCTTATCAAGCATCAGGAATCTTAACGCGTTTATTTGTGATTTTCCAGTTTCCTTTATTAGGGCTTTGTACGAGGCCATTATATGTAAGAATGCTTAGATCGCGCTGTACCGTCCGTCTCGTTGTCCCGAACTCTTCAGCGATTTTTTGGGTTGATACGGTCCCCTGTTCTCTGATGTAGAGGTAAACGGCTTTCACTCTTGTTAGCATGCGCGATGTTGAATGACTCAAACAATCACTCTCCCTAAAAATTTTAGGCTCAATGATGTCATCATCTGTGTAGTTAATTTTAATTTTAACGCTATTCTGCTTTGGATTAAAGTGTAAGTTTGCTTTTTGTCAAAAAAGTAGCCCAAATTAATTGAAGTATACGCTGACAATTGTAAAAAAATGAGGGAAATTTATGAATCTGCCACATTATTTTATTGCCGTCCCCCTGCCGGATTTTATCAAAGAACAAGTTGCCAGCTGGCAGGTAATGCTAAAAGAACATTTGCTTTATAAACAATGGACCCATCCCGATGATCTGCATATAACGCTGAAATTTTTGGGTCCTGTTTCTCCGGGGCAATATCAGATTTTATCCAGCATGCTGGAAAGTCTTCAAAGGACTGAGGCGTTCACGTTAAAGACGCGTATGTTGGGAACGTTTGGCGATCCTGATAAACCACGTGTCTTATGGACAGGTGTCCAAAAGCAGGATGCACTGCTGAATCTGCAGCAAACAGTGGCGCATCTGACAGAACAGGCAGGCTTTCAGCGGGAAAAACGCACTTATACGCCTCATATTACGTTGGCCAAAAAATGGGCCGGCGGAGCCAGAGATCTCTCCAAATTGAATACATGTGATATGGAAGGGCAGACGTTCAACGTTAATAACGTGGTCATTTACCGCATCTATCCGGAAAAAAGCCCGAAGTATCACAAAACTTCTGCTTATCATTTGACGGAAGAAGGGACTTGAATTGGCACAGCTGATTAAGCTTGAAGATTATATATCACGGTATGAACGGAATATTTACCGTTATCCGGGACAATTTATCCGGATGAAACAAGAGAATTGGAAAAATCTTCTGCAGTTATGGCAAAACGGCTCTATGCAGGAAACGACAACTGAATCAGAGCCTGTTTCAGTCTGGTCCAAGTGGAAAGAACTTCTGGGAATGAAAAATCGTGAAACGTTTGAGAAGACGTTCAGCGAAGACAGCCGCCTGCCAGAAACAAAAGAAGATTTGAAACATTACTTTTTAGATAAATTATTTCCGCTGCAATTGCAATGGGCCTCCTCAACCGTAGCGGAGGTGTCATTTACCAAACAGGCATATGAAGCGGATACATGGTTAAAATTCTTTCTGCAGCGATTTTCCGATACGTATTTAGTGATGTATTATCCCGTTTTTAATATCAGACAAGCACCTGTTGATGGCGAAATTATTGTAATTGGTCCTACCGGAATCGACATTATCTATCTAGCTGATACAGCGGCTGGAACAACGATATGGGCTGAACAGGAACGGACTTGGACAATTCAAAACCAAAATAAGCAGCAGACAAAAATGCTGAATCCGCTTTTCGCTTTGAAACGTACCGAGCAAATTGTTAAGAGTATTCTTAAGCGGGGGGATACATCTTTGCCTGTGACAAGGGTTGTTCTGGCCCCGTCCAGCAATCTTATCTTTCATGATAAACCGTATAATACACACTTAATCGGCAAACTGGAGTATGAGAATTGGTTTCATAATAAGCGGAGGGTTGTTTCGCCTTTAAAAAATCAACAGCTTAAAGCTGCGGGCTTATTATTGAGCATGTGCCGTACAACTTCTGTGAAACGACCGGAATGGGAAGCGAAGGATGCTGCTTTTACAAACGATTATAATGACCAATAAATGTTAATGAGTTGAAAACAGCGTCAATTTCGGGTAACCTTATGACATGTCTGTTTTATCAGGACGGTTTGATGACTGCTGCATGCCATTAGCAGAAGTGTTAATGTTTTAAGCAGGCACAACAAGGCAATCTAAGATGATTTGAGGTATGCCAGTTGAATTGGTTCCAGAAAGCGGTGGGAAAAGAATGGGATATTACGCCTGCAGGTGGTTTGACCGGTGATGCCTACATTGCCGCAAAGGATGATCGGCGTTTGTTTCTGAAGCGGAATTCCTCGCCATTTTTGGCGGTTCTGTCGGCAGAAGACATCGTACCAAAGCTTGTGTTCACAAAGCGAATGGAAAACGGTGATGTGATCACAGGTCAGGAATGGCTGAGTGGAAGAGAGCTAAGATCAGAAGAAATGCAGCAATATCGTGTGGCTGATTTGCTGCGCAAGATACATGAGTCTTCTGAACTTCTTTATATGCTGATGCGGCTGGGCAAACAACCGGTGACACCTGATGAACGGTTTCAAGCTATTACAGATCAATTAGAGGAAGACGGCTTGGTCAGTGCTCACCTGGAAATCCAGCAAACTTTGAAACACCTATGGCTGCTATTGCCTGCCACGCGCGGCCAGCAGTATGCTGTATGCCATTGTGATCTGCATCATAATAATCTCATCCTGACGACAAGCAGCCAGCTTTATCTGGTTGACTGGGACAATGCGATGATAGCTGATCCTGCAATGGACTTTGGCTTTATATTAAAATGGTATGTACCGGAAGAAGACTGGGAGGCTTGGCTTACCCGCTATGGTGTGAACAGCAGCCCGCAGTTATTTGAGCGGATATACTGGTATGTGCTCCTGGATGTCCTGCAGTACGTAACTTGGCATTGGCAGCGCCGGGATATGGAAAAAATACAAAACCGTCTTGCGGATTTGCGCAGTTTAAACGATCACATCAGCCATACTATTCTGAGCTGGTCTGATCGATAGCATTGAGCCATTTATTAATATTTTCCGCGTTTGTTACGATGTGTTCTTCATCATTTTGGGCGACCTCTCCCTGACGTCCATAATTATAGATCTCGGGCAACAGCCGAAGAAGCTGTTCGTTCCTGACACTGTCATTGGCCATGACCGCTTGTACCTGCCGTTTGATGAGCTGATATTCAGAAATGCTCCCAGAGCACTCCTCTTTTTGCTCTGTCAAAATATCATACAATAATTGTAATTGATTATGAGTTGTTAATGTCATGTGATCACCTCATTGATAGTTTTAACCATTTCGCAACTTTTATGCTAAAGGATAAAGGAGACATAACCATGCGACAACGCCATAAGCCATGGGCAGAAGACTTTCTAAAAGATGCAACAGATTTAGTTATATCGAATCCACAAGACATTAAAGGTAAGTGGCAGACTCAATTTGGCAACGATCGGCCGATTCACCTGGAAATTGGAACTGGCAAGGGCCAGTTTATTGCGACTATGGCGTCACAGTACCCGGAAATTAATTTCATCGGTATTGATCAGGGCAAGAGTATTATTGCTACAGCTGGCAGCAAGGTAAGGGATGCTGGTTGTGAAAATGTATTGCTGATACTGACAAACGCCACAGTGCTGGATGACTTGTTTACTGAAAATGAAATTGCGGCCATTTACTTAAACTTTTCTGATCCATGGCCGAAAAAACGCCATGCTAAACGACGGCTTACATATTATACATTTCTCAAACAATACCAACATCTTCTGCAGCCAAAGGGTGAAATTGTCCTTAAAACCGATAATCAAAACTTATTTGCCTATTCACTCGTAAGTTTTTCCCAATATGGTTTGGTATTGAATGACGTGAATCTCGATCTTCACAACAGTGACGCTCCTGAAAATGTCATGACAGAATACGAAGAACGTTTTGCCGCGAAGGGCCAGCCAATTTATCGTTGCAAGGCTCAATTTGTCTAGGTCCCCTTAATGGGGATTTTTTTCATTATTATGGAATCGTTTACATAACGGCTGGAATTCGCTAAACTGATTATAGTCGTTCATCTTGTTAAACAAGCGGAACAATTAACTGAGATTTAGGGAAGAGGGGGCGCTTTTAGTGGAAACGATGCAGATTGGCCGGGCAAAACTGACCTGGTTGAATGGCGGTGTTAATTTTCTCGACGGTGGTGCGATGTTTGGGGTTGTTCCCAAAGCTTTATGGAGCAAAAAATACTCCTATAACGACAAAAATCAGATTGAATTGCGGACGGATCCAATATTAGTGCAGCTGGACGGTCAGAATTTTATTATCGATTCCGGTATGGGAAATGGCAAACTGACAGCTAAGCAAGTCCGGAACTTTGGTGTGAAGGAAGAGTCGTCAATTGTCCAGTCTCTGGCTGAATTGGGACTGCGGCCGGAAGATATCGACGCCATGCTAATGACACACTTGCATTTTGACCATGCGTGCGGACTGACATATCCTGTATCGGATGATTATGTGTCTGTCTTTCCGAATGCGGTGATTTATGTTTCACAGGTGGAGTGGGACGAAATGCGCCAGCCTAATATTCGATCAGCCAATACATATTGGGAAATGAACTGGAAACAAGTCCAGCATCAAGTCCAGCCGTTTGCCGAGGAGCTGACGATTACGGATGGACTGAGGATGATTCACACTGGCGGTCACAGCGATGGACACGCAATTTTAGTGTTTGAAGATGGTGATGTTACGTGGATTCATATGGCCGATATCATGCCGACACACGCCCATCAAAACAAGCTGTGGGCACTGGCCTATGATGATTATCCGGTCACGTCTGTCCATCAGAAAGAAAAGTGGATGAATTTTGGGTATCAGCGCCAGGCATGGTACACATTTTATCACGATGCCTATTACCGCGCGATTCAATTTAATGAATCGGGTGAAGCGATTCATTACGTGGACCGTGAACGTTATGCTTATCCAGATCATTAAAAAAACAGCCATCTGCTTTATGTTTGAAGCAGATGGCTTTATGTTTATGATGCGGTTTCGATCGAGTCAATAATAGCCCCGGTGTCAATGTCAATATAAAATTCGTACTGTTGGCTGGCACCATCAATGTTACGTGTGACCCCACCGCGATAAGTATTATACATTAATCCGTCTTTTTCGATTTCTTCCGGCTTCATATAAATCCAGGAACCGCTGATAGGTCCTTCTTTTTTAAATGACTCTTTAGCTTGCTTCAGGGCCTTTTCGGGTGTGATTGTTTGATAGCGGTCAAGCTGTCGTTTGACCAAAAAACCTGTTGCAATACCTGCACTGGCACCAATGATTGCATTTCTTGCTTTCATTTTTGTCACCTCTGTATAGTTAATAGACGCTTTTTATCTTATAAATACCATTATAACGGAAATACCCAAAAATAAAAACCGATAAAGTAAAACAGCATGTTGTTCACGATTAAAATTAAAACAACTGAATTGTGGCAATATGCTACCAATGTCCGTTATACTTGTGTTATACATATTAAGAATGGAGGAATGCTATGAACCCGGAAACAATGGATCTATTTAAAAACCTGACGGAATTGCAGGGCGTTCCTGGGAATGAACATGCTGTGCGCAATTTTATGCGCAGTGAATTAGAGAAGTACACGGATGACATCGTTCAGGATAATCTTGGCGGAATTTTTGGTGTCAAGAGAGGAAGTGGCCCACGTGTGATGGTTGCTGGGCATATGGATGAAGTAGGGTTTATGGTTACTCAAATCACGAAAAAGGGCATGATTCGCTTCCAGACATTGGGCGGCTGGTGGAATCAGGTATTGTTGGCACAGCGTGTGCAAATTATGACTGACAATGGTCCTGTGATCGGTGTGATTGGCTCGATACCACCCCACAATTTAACACCTGAACAAAAGAAGAAGCCAATGGATACGAAAGATATGCTGATCGATATAGGTGCAGACGATAAAAAAGACGCTGAAACCATTGGCATCCAGCCAGGTCAGGCAATTGTACCGGTTTGTCCGTTTACACCAATGGCCAATGAAAAGAAAATCATGGCTAAATCATGGGATAATCGGTATGGCTGTGGACTCTCAATCGAGCTTCTGAAAGAATTGCAGGGCGAAACACTGCCAAACGAGCTGTATTCAGGCGCGACGGTGCAGGAAGAAGTAGGAGCAAGAGGCGCTAAAGTAGCTGCTAATATGATTCAGCCGGACATTTTCTATGCGCTTGACGCTTCGCCAGCCAATGATATGGCCGGTGATGACGAAGCATTTGGTCAGCTGGGCAAAGGGGCGTTACTGCGCATCTTTGATAAAACAATGATTACGCATCACGGCATGCGGGAATTTGTTCTGGACACCGCCGAATCCAATGACATCCCGTATCAGTATTTTGTTTCACAGGGCGGGACGGACGCCGGCAATGTTCATCTTGCAAACAGCGGGGTGCCATCATCGGTTATTGGTATTTGTTCACGTTATATCCATACGTCCTCATCTATCATTCACGTTGACGACTATCAAGCGGCTAAAGAGCTGCTGGTGAAATTGGTCAAATCGACTGATCAGTCTGCTGTTGATACAATTAAAACAACTTAAGGGGTCGCAAATTGAAAATTGTAATTGGTTCAAAAAATTCTGCTAAAATTGCAGCGGTCGAAGAAAATTTCACACAGGCAGATGTTTCGGCAGCGGACGTGCCTTCCTTCGTTAATGATCAGCCATTTTCTGACGCCGAAACGCGAGAAGGGGCGTTGAATCGTGCGGCTAATAGTATTAAACAAACTTCTGCGGATGCTGCCATCGGGCTCGAAGGCGGTGTTATGTATGTTGGAGACAGCCTGTACTTATGTAATTGGGGTGCGTTGGTTACAAAGGAAAACCGGACATTCACCGCCAGTGGCGCCAGAATCTTGCTGCCAGAACACATTGAAAAAGAATTGATAAACGGTCGTGAACTTGGTGATGTTATGGATGACTATGCTGAACGGCAGAATGTTCGGCAAAAGGAAGGAGCGATTGGCGTTTTCACGAACGAACACCTCTCGCGTCAAGATATGTTCAGCCAGGTTATAAATCTCCTGTATGGTCAATGGGCGTTTGGACAGGAACGTTAAAAGAGGCTGGGTTAAAGCGACGTCACGAATTCCACAGACGTATGTCATTTAACAGAAGGGGAAATGAAGACGCCTCCGCGAACAAGGGGCACAGGTGAGCCCTCGGAGTGCGTTCGTGCGATGAGGCTCACCAGCCACCTGCGGAAAGCGACGTCTCTTTCCGAAGCGATTTAGTCACGCAAGTGTGTTCACATTTGTCCCAGTCTCTTATTCATAAATGTAGTTCAGTACATCGAGAGCCTGGTCAATTGTTTCGACTGTTACATTTGCTTTGTTGGCGAGTTCTTTTAACGGATGAATCAGTGATTCTGGACGCACCAGGATCGTGGGCTTATTCATGGTCATGGCAGCACTTGCATCCATTGCTGTATTCCATTGTTTATAGTGTTCGCCAAACAGGGCGATGACAACGTCTGACTTTTGCATGAGTATCTGTGTCCGCAGGTTATTAATGCTTGAAGCAGCATCGTCTTTGTACACCTTTCCGGGCTGCTCACCCAGTATGTCATCACCTACGTTATCAGAACGGTCATGATTTGTTTGTGGAGCGACAAAGGTGAGCGGTAAGTTTTTCTGCGTGGCTTTTGCCTGCAGATCTTCCCGCCAGTCATCGTGAATCTGACCTGCCAAGTAAACTGTTAATTCCATTATAAACCCCTCCATCCAATAAGATTATAAGGATATCGTATCGATCTTAAGCTGAAACGTAAACAAAAATGGCTTCAAACAATTTGTTTGTCAAACGAACGATTCCTGATATCATAGATTGCGAAAATCGTTTCTGTTGCAGTTTAATGCTGATAGAAGCGTATTTTTTCACATGACTAATTGATTCCAGCTAAAATCATCGATATGATAGTTATAATGGAGGTTGATGTTATGATAACACTTGAATCCGAAACGCAATTGCATGACTTAATAAACAATGATCAGGCTGTAGCATTCTTTTCAGCTGACTGGTGCCCTGATTGTCGTGTGATTGAGCCAGCTATGCCGGAAATTGAAGAGGCATATCCGAATGTTACATTTATCTCAATAGACCGTGATCAATTCATTGATCTTTGTCAGGAATATGATATCTTCGGAATCCCGAGTTTTGTTGCATTTAAAAACGGTGCTGAGACTGGCCGTTTTGTCAGTAAAGACCGCAAGACAAAAGAAGAAGTTATGGCTTTTATGGACAGAGTAAGCGGTTGAAAAGAGGTGACAGCTAATGAAAATGACAAGTCTCAAAATGAAAAAGCTTCTCGATGACCGATTGGGAAGTGACGCATTTAAAACATCTTATAATCGTGACCAGGACACTTACCGGATAGAATGGAAGGATACTGGTCAAGGCATAACGATCACGTTGCCCAATGTTATTTCTAAGTACAATGAACGCGGTGATTCGGCCATTGACGATCTCGAAGCGCACGTGACAGAGGCACTGAGAATTATGAATGAAAATCATCAGTTATCCGGAAAAGAACAGCAAATTTATCCGGTGATTCGTGCTACATCTTTCCCCACAGAGACGAAAAATGGCAATAAGCTTATTACCAAAGAGCATACAGCTGAGACCCGTGTCTTTTATGCTCTGGATCTGGGGAAATCCTATCAGCTGATTGATGAGTCGATGCTGGAAGGAGAAGGATGGACCCAGGAACGGATTGATGAAATGGCTATGTTTAACGTTCGTTCGCTCAACAATGACTGCACCAAAGATCGTGTGGCTGATAACGATTTTTACTTTGTGGCGAAACAGGACGGCTACGATGCCAGCCGGATTTTGAATGAGGCGTTTCTGGAGGAAATGCTGATTAATGCAAAAGGGGAACTTGCTGTGGCCGTGCCGCATCAGGATGTACTCATTTTTGCTGATATTCAAACTAAACAAGGTTATGACATTTTAGCACAAATGACCATGAAATTTTTTGCGGAAGGTCAAATACCGATCACATCACTGCCGTTTATTTATGAAAATAAAACACTGGAACCGATCTTTATTCTGGCGAAACAACGACCGGAAAAATAAGAGAAAGGAATGTCGTTTATGGATGTGTATTACAATCAGAATGGGATTGGGGATGTCCTGATTGTTCCACTGAAAGACGTTGATCACTATGATACGTCCCAAAACTATGGTGACATAACACGCATAACGGACTGGGAAGGATCTGTTGCGGGTTATAATATTTTCCGTGCATCTGTGTACTTTGATTTGCACACAGCGGGGAAAATAACGATGACAGAACCCTTATTACAGCAAATGAAGGAGGCGTTCAGAAAAAATAGTCTGAATGACCCGCTGGATTTTGATGTAAGCCCCAAATTTGTTGTTGGCTATGTCACTGACAAATCACCGCATGAGAATGCTGATAAATTAAGCGTTTGCCAGGTCAATACAGGGGAAGCGACACACCAGATCGTGTGTGGAGCGCCGAATGTTGAGGCCGGTCAAAAAGTGGTTGTCGCGAAAATGGGCGCAGTGATGCCAAGCGGTATGGTGATAAAACCAACAGAACTGCGCGGTGTCCCGTCAAACGGTATGATCTGTTCCCAGAAAGAATTAGGGCTGCCTGATGCTTCTGAAGAAAAAGGAATTTATGTCCTTGATAACGCCTTTACAATAGGTGAACCATTTGAACTTTAATGTTTTTAACAACCTGAGTCGCTGGACAAGGGTTGTTTTTTAATGACCGTTTGCTGCTGAACCTGTTAAACTGACATTAGTGTTATTTAGTAGAAATGAGTGAAAATCTATGTTTGATCAATGGAAAAGAAAAATCCGCCATTTTCTTTTTGAAGAACAGGAAAATGAAAATGAAAAACCATCTGAGCCCACTAATAAATTACCTAAACGAAATCAGGATATCCAAACACGCATGACGTATCAATATCCTAAAGAAAAGCCATTTCGCTTTCCTGTTATTCCTGATGAGAAAAATGGAAATGATCAATCTGATACACCAGCTTTTCAGCGCAGACAACATCAGGCTGCTCCTGAAGATGAACAGCCGGTTAAACAGGAAGAAGAAGAAAACGAACCGGTACGGAAAAAAATTGAGCCCGAATACGATGAACCCTTTAAACCAAGCGATGTACCGTCCCCCATTCATGGTTTCCAGAGGTCGTATAATACTGACGGTTTTGATAATGTACCAGCTTTTCAGCGGAAATCAGCAGCAAGGGAAGACACATATTCTGAACGGCCTCGAGATGAAGCGAAAGAGGAGACAGCTGCAGCCATCGAGGAATTGAATAACGATGAGGAAGTGTCCGGATATTCTGAGAGCGTTAGTGATGATGGATCGACCATGGCCGAACAGGATGATGCATCCGACGTGGAATCTGTTCATGACGAAACGGCTGCTCAGAGCAAATCCGATGACGCACTTTCATATAGCAAACCGTCTGAGCCTGAAACAGCTGAAACACGTGAAACGGCCAGTCCTCAACCAAACAAGCAGCGTTCCAAAGAGCCTGGCAAAAGTCAGCCTAACACGGAGACGCCGCCATTTAATGTTTTAATGTCAGCTAATGATAAACGCAGCTATTCAGAACGTCGTCGAAACAAGCGGTCCCAGACATCTGAAACGCGGGATGTCACGCAATATGAGATGCCTATCCATTTACTGGATGACCCCGAGCCAGGGACAGATCAGGATCAGTTGTGGATGGAAGACGAACGGCAGTTACTGGAAAAAACGCTAAAATATTTTCATGTCCGTGCTGATGTGGTCAATACAACGCAGGGACCATCAGTAACCAGGTTTGAAGTTCAGCCGGAATTAGGTGTCAAGGTAAGTAAAATTAAAAACTTAAGTGATGATCTTAAGCTGAATATGGCTGCCAAAGATATTCGGATTGAAGCCCCGATTCCTGGCAAAAATACAATCGGGATTGAAATTCCAAACCAGCATCCACGTACGGTCAGTCTGCAGGAAATCTTTACAGATCAAGCCTTCCAGACAAATACGTCCCCGCTGACAGTTGGCTTGGGACTGAGCATTGAGGGTGAGCCGCGGCTTACAAATATTCAAAAAATGCCGCATGGCTTAATTGCCGGGGCTACGGGATCAGGTAAAAGTGTTTGTATTAATACAATCCTTATCAGTCTGATTTATAATGCCAGTCATGAAGATGTGAAATTTATGCTGATTGATCCAAAAATGGTTGAACTCGCCCCGTACAATGGTATACCGCATCTGATTTCGCCGGTCATTACAGATGTTAAAGCAGCCACTGCGGCGCTGAAATGGGCTGTTCGGCAAATGGAAGAACGCTATGAGGCATTTGTCCGGGAAAATGTCCGGGATGTTGAGCGATTCAATAAGAAGATGACACAGCAAAATCGCCCCGGCGAAAAAATGCCATATATGGTGATAGTGATTGACGAACTTGCTGATTTAATGATGATAGCACCGCAGGATGTTGAAGATTCAATTAGCCGAATTGCTCAAAAAGCCCGTGCCTGCGGTATTCATTTGCTCCTTGCTACACAGAGGCCATCCGTGGATGTCATTACCGGTTTGATTAAAGCCAACATCCCAACACGGATTGCTTTCAGTGTATCATCACAGGTTGATTCCAAGACAATTCTTGATACCGGCGGAGCTGAGAAGCTTTTAGGAAAAGGAGATATGCTGTTCACGGAAAATGGTGCCGGCAAAAGTGTCCGACTGCAGGGGGCGTTTGTATCCGATGAAGAAATTGACCGCGTAACGGATTATGCACGTTCAGTTGCTGAACCGGATTATCAATTTGAACAGGAAGAGCTTCTGCAGCATGCTTCTGAAGAGGATGAGGCAGATGAACTGCTTAATGATGCGATTATGTTTGTTGTTGAACACAATAGTGCCAGCACGTCTCTGTTGCAGCGGCAGTTTAAAATTGGCTATAACCGGGCAGCCCGATTGATGGATGCGATGGAGGAGCGGGGAATTATTGCAGAGCAGAACGGGAGTAAGCCGCGAGAAGTTCTGGTCTCCGCTGCACAGTTCGAGAATTAGGTCTTAAGACTTAATGAAAACCCATTTTGTCCAGAAGAACATTTGCAGCTTCACATGTATATAATGTAGTGAAAATGGCTGATTATTCTTCGGGTGATTTAGATTCACAGCATAGAAGCAGCATGCCACCTGTGAAACATGCAGGTAACGTTTCTTATTTAACTCTTGACCATCATTTGCTATAATAGCAAAATAGTTGTAAAGTTATAGCTGATGACTAGGCTTAGACATAAAGTTGGAGGTTCTTTTTATGACGACTTACCATTTTATTGGTATTAAGGGAACCGGAATGAGCGCCCTTGCTCATATACTTCATGATTCTGGTGAGAACGTGCAAGGGTCTGATGTTGAGAAACGTTTTTTTACACAAAAAGCACTAGAGGAAAAAAACATTCCTATTTCCCCTTTTTCGGAAAAAAATATTGAAGAGGGTTACACGATTATAGCAGGTAATGCTTTTTCAGATAGCCATCCTGAAATCGAAAAGGCCAGAGAATTGGGCCTGACGTTTTATCGTTACCATGAATTCTTGGGCGAGTGGCTGAAGCAGTATACAAGTATCGCCGTTACAGGCACGCATGGCAAAACATCCACCACGGGACTTTTGGCATATGTTCTTAATCAGACTTATCCGATTTCCTATCTAATTGGTGATGGAACTGGCAAGGGTCACGTCGATAGCAATTATTTCGTGTTTGAAGCGTGTGAATACCGGCGTCATTTCCTGAGCTATCAGCCGGACTACGCTATTATGACCAATATTGATTTTGACCATCCTGATTACTTCACAAGTATTGACGATGTATTTGAAGCGTTTCAGTCTATGGCTAATCAAGTCAAAAAAGGAATTATTGCCTGCGGTGATGATGAACAATTGCAGCAAATACAAGCAAAAGTACCGGTTATTACGTACGGTTTTTCCAGTACAAATGATTTTCAGGCACAAAATATCACCGAAACAGAATACGGCACTGAGTTTGATGTGTTTGTGCGCAATACTTATTATGATACATTCTCTATCCCTATGTATGGGGATCATCACGTGCTGAATGCTTTATCGGTTATTGCGATATGCCATTATGAGGATATCAAAACCAGTACAATGAAGATGCTAAGCCATTTCACAGGTGTGAAGCGGCGATTCACAGAAAAAAAAGCAGGAAATCAAGTGCTGGTTGACGATTATGCTCATCACCCGCGTGAGATAACTGCAACGATAGAGACTGCGCGCAAAAAATATCCAAACAAACCGATTGTTGCCATATTTCAGCCGCATACATTCACACGAACACGAACGTTTCTGCAGGCGTTTGCTGACAGTTTAAATGCTGCTGATACCGTTTATCTGTGCGACATTTTTGGCTCAGCGCGAGAAGAAAGCGGTAAACTGACAATACAAGATCTGCAGGAGCACATTGCTAATTGCGAAATTCTTGATCTGAACAGTACAGAAGTGCTGCTGCAGCATTCTGACAGTGTCTTGCTATTTATGGGCGCTGGCGATATTCAAAAGTTCCAGGAGGCTTATGAAAATCAGTTTGATACAACAGCCTCTCAGCACAAAAAACAAGCTTAATGAAGCAGACATACATTTCCGTCTTTATCGGTTATTCTGCTGGCCGTTAATTTTGTCTCACATTCGATTACGGACATACTTTCAGAGCTGAGAGTAATTTGCTCAGGTTGTTTATAGTAATAAGCAGTAAACGTATAATGTACCGTTTAGTCAACTGATTTTTAGGGTATAGATCCTCTGAAATCCTTTAAACCAAAGGACGAACACATGGCAGCTCGACAGCCGCTGGCAGAAAAGTTTGGCGATGTTTGGCTGCCGGTGCACTTTTTGATATGCTGCAGCTTCGGTAGCGTTTGCTCTGTGTGTTAGTCTTATAGAAAGGAGTTGATCAGTCAATGGATGTATTATTGTATGTTGCCGCCATTGTTGCTGCAGCTGCATTGGTTGTCCTCATTGTTTATTTGGTTACTACATTAAAAGCAGCCCAGCGAACATTGAATAATGCTGCTGATACACTGGCGAATATGGATTCACAGATGCAGGGAATTACCAGTGAAACGACTGAATTACTGCAAAAAACAAACCATCTTGCTGATGATGTAAACCAGAAGTCGGACAAGCTGAATGCCCTGTTTGAAGGGTTGAAAGGGGTAGGTGAGACAGCCGATGGATTGAATCAGTCGGTAAGGAAGCTATCAGCCCAAATTTCAGCGGCTGCCTCTAAGAATCAGGAAAAAGTGGCTGAAGCCCTTAAATGGGGTAATTCAATTATTGATTCCTTTAAAAAGAAAAAAAACTATTAATGAAGGTGAGGAGATAAAGTGGAAGAAAATAAGCCTGATTTGGACAGTCAGAACGTCCTGCTCGGAACACTCATTGGTGCTGTAACGGGTGCAGTCATTGCCCTTCTGTGGGCTCCAAAATCCGGTCGGGAACTGCGAAGCGATCTCAATCGTAATGCTGCACAGCTGCGGAACCGTGCCAGCGATTGGAAAGATATAGCCTATGACAAAGGATCTGAGTTAACTGGAACAGCCTATCAGAAAGGTTCAGAACTGAAAGAAAAGGCGTATTTAAAGGGGTCAGATTTGCGGACAAAGGCTGTCGACTCTACGATAGATCTATCAAAAAAGACACAGCAAAAAACGAAGGAAGTAGCGACAAATGTGCAGGATAAATTGAATATCGACAGCAACGCAGCTGAATCAGCAGATGATGATGACAAGAAAACGACAGACAACCCTTAAGTCGCCTGAATTAACCAGTGAATTATCACTGGTTTTTTTCTTAATGAAACAGCTTATAACTGATGACAAATGCGTTATTTTTCGGTATAATTATGTCTAATTACTTAATAATCTTATAATTAATAATGGAACAGGAGGGATTCGATTGGATAATGAATTAGAACAACTGCGCCAACAGCTTGACGGCGTTAATATGGATCTTTTAAAACTGATTAATCAACGTGCTGAAATTGTTCAGCAGATTGGAGCAGTTAAGGAAAAGCAGGGCATTAATCGGTTTGATCCAGTCAGAGAGCGTGATATGCTGACTGAATTGACGCAACAGAATGAAGGCCCTTTTGAGAATTCGACGATTGAATATCTCTTCAAAGAAATTTTCAAAGCCAGTCTTGAACTTCAGCATGATGATCATCGCAAAGCACTGCTTGTATCACGAAAAAAGCAACCTGATAATACTGTTATTGATATTAAAGGCGATAAAATTGGAAACGGCGGTTTTCAGCACGTAATGGGACCGTGTTCTGTTGAAAGTTATGATCAGGTGGCGCAGGTAGCTGAGGCAGTTAAGCGCAATGGTATTAACTTTTTGCGTGGCGGCGCATTTAAACCCAGAACATCACCTTATGATTTCCAGGGCCTCGGTCTGGAAGGCTTGCAGATTTTGAAAAGGGCTGCTGATGAATACGGCCTGGCAGTTGTCAGTGAGATTGTTAACCCGGCACATATCGCTCAGGCACTTGATTATGTAGATGTTATCCAAATCGGCGCACGCAATATGCAAAACTTTGAGTTACTGAAGGCAGCGGGTGAGACCGATAAGCCTGTACTGTTAAAACGTGGTATGTCCGCGACGATTTCCGAATTTATTAATGCAGCTGAATATATTATATCACGGGGCAATGGCCGCATAATTTTATGTGAACGGGGCATACGAACTTACGAAAAAGCAACGCGCAATACACTTGATATTTCCTCAGTTCCCATTCTGAAGCAGGAAACGCACCTGCCAGTGATGGTTGATGTTACGCATTCCACCGGCCGCAGAGACCTGTTGCTTCCAGCTGCTAAGGCAGGCGCTGCGATTGGTGCAGATGGCATTATGGCTGAAGTGCATCCTGATCCTGCCGTTGCATTGTCGGACTCAGCGCAGCAAATGGATATTCCCACCTTTGACCAGTTTATGAAAGAACTTGACGCATTCGCACCTCGTAAAGGCATGCAGCAGGATTAAAACGGATACTGTACTGGTTTAAAATTAACGGCCAGAATAAATGTTCTATATTTAAAGGCTGATCTAATAAAGGATCAGCCTTTAATTGTGTTTTGAAACGTGTTAGCGTATTATAATGGAAAAGAAGACGTTTTGCTTATTATGATGGAGGTAGATTTGAAATGACAGTCACAATATACGATGTTGCAAGAGAAGCAAATGTATCAATGGCGACCGTTTCTCGTGTTGTTAACGGAAACCCAAATGTTAAACCGGTAACGCGAAAAAAAGTTTTGACAACGATTCAGGAACTGGGCTACCGTCCGAATGCTGTTGCAAGAGGTCTTGCAAGCAAAAAAACCACGACAGTGGGAACGATTATTCCGGATATTTCAAGTATCTTTTTCGCTGAGCTGGCAAGAGGCATTGAAGATATTGCCACCATGTACAAGTATAATATGATACTGAGTAACTCGGATCAGAATAAGGATAAGGAATTGCAATTAATTGATGCTATGCTGGAGAAACAAGTGGATGGCATCCTATTTATGGGGGGCGATATTACAAACGACCATGTGGAACAGTTCCGGTCATCATCTGTTCCGGTTGTGCTGGCAGCGACCTATGATGAATCCAATGTTATCCCGTCTGTTAATATTGATTATGAAGCGGCTTCATTTGACGCAACATCTTATCTGATGGATAAAGGAAATGAAAAAATTGCGTTTATCTCGGGCGTGGATAATACGCTGATTAATCAGCGAAAATATGATGGCTACGCTCGTGCTTTTGATGAGAAGGGGATAAACCTTAAAGATGAGTATATCCTGAAAGGTGATTATTCCTATGATTCCGGACTGGAAGCAGTTGATCAGCTGTTGCAACTGACGGAAATACCGACTGCTGTGTTTGTAGCATCTGACGAAATGGCGCTTGGTGTTATCCACCGGCTACAGGACAATGGTTATCAAATTCCGAATGACATGGAAGTGTTTGGTTTTGATAATACAAGACTCGCAACAATGGTCCGGCCAACGCTGTCAACGATTGTACAGCCTATGTATGATATTGGAGCAGTTGCGATGCGCTTGCTGACAAAATATATGAATAAAGAAGAGGTTGATGAGAAAGAGGTTATCCTGCCGCACCGGATTGTTGAAAGAGATTCAACAAACTTATAAGACTGCCGGTATATACCATAATGGTTAGATATGCATGGCTGGATGGAAAAGTCTATCTTTGGGGGAGATAGCTCTATGCGGAAACGGGATGTCCTGACACCAATCGGTATTACCTTAGGCTTTATCATGCTTATGCTGGCCATCCTTTTCAAAGGTGGGACACAGGGAACAAAATTTTTTCTGGATATTTCGTCGATTTTTGTCGTAATGGGCGGCGTGGCTGCTTCACTTCTGATCAATTTTAAAACGGAACAGATCAAACTTACGGGAACGGTGCTGAAGGAAGCCTTTCATCAGAATGATCACCGGATCGAGGATCTTATCAGTATGTTTGTCAGGCTGGCTGGGCGTGCCCGCCGGGAAGGTATTCTTGCTCTTGAAGATGAAATAGACGACATGGAAGATCCCTATATTAGAAAAGGAGTGCTGCTTGCAGTAGATGGGATTGAACCTGAGGTTATTTCTGATATTATGAACTCTGAAATAACAGCAATGGAAGAACGTCATTATCAAGGACGGGCTATTCTGGAAAAGGCTGGTGAGTATGCGCCTGCCTGGGGCATGATTGGGACACTGGTTGGACTTGTCTTAATGCTTAACAGTTTGACTGATCCAGCGACGCTTGGACCCAAAATGGCAGTAGCTCTGCTGACAACCTTGTACGGCACTGTTATGGCTAATCTATTTTTTATTCCTATGGCCAGTAAACTGCAAACTAAGACAGAGGAAGAAATGTTTATTAAACAAATCGTTATTGAAGGTATTATTGGTCTGCAGTCCGGCCAGAATCCGCGCACTTTAGAAGAAAAACTGAACGCTTTTTTGCCGCTTGATTCAAAAAATCATGCCAAATCGGCAACTGCCCGTGCAGGAGAGAATACCCATGAAGCGTAGAAGGGCGAGGAAGCGTCATTATTCAGGTGCTCCAAAGTGGATGGTGACTTATTCTGATTTAGTGACATTGATTCTTGTTTTCTTTATTTTACTATTCTCGATGTCTCAAATCGATGAAGACAAGTTCGAAGATGTATCGGCATCTTTTAGAAACCGGATGATCCTGGATTTTCATTCGTCGATGGCGCCTATGGAGCAGCCAGCTAACGAGGATGCTAAAAAATCTGGTGAACTCGAACGGCAGACACAGCAGGATACTGCTGACAATACTGGTGGCCACCAAGATAATCTGGCAGACCATGTTAAACAATTTTTGCAGAAGAATGACTTAAATGATGTTGTTTCTGCAAATAAAACCGATCAGGGGATAGCACTGGTGCTGCAGGAAAATATCCTGTTTGAAACAGGAAAAGCAACTATTGTGGATGCAGGAAAACCTGTACTGGATAAAATCGGAGAGATGCTGTCTGATCTGCCAAACAATGTAAGAGTTGAAGGGCATACTGACGATCGTCCCATTTCGAGTTACAAATATCCATCTAATTGGGAGTTATCTGGTGCAAGAGCGAGTGGTGTGATCCGATATTGGCTAGATACCTATGATTTTGATGAATCACGATTTTCATCAATTGGTTATGGCGATACAAGACCAGTTGTTAAAAATAATTCTAAAGTAGACTGGCGGCAAAACAGACGTGTTGAGATCGTCATCAAAGAGAATGAATCATCTGAAAAAGAGGGAAAGAAGGGAGATGACTAGATGTTTCTCCCTTTACCCGTGTGATTTTGGCATCTTCCGGTCCATTATTTTGGTCGTTCCCCTAGAGGTGACTTTTACTTGAATGTGTATACATCAGAGCACTCTGCAAAACCTGTTTATTTTTTTCAGTAATTTCCGCTTTTCTTGGAATGACAGGTACAATTTGTTCCGCATCATGCCAGGTTTCAGGCAACGTTAGTGGTGTTTCTGACTGCCAGCTGGTGCGCCATGCAGACGGCAGCATCCCTTGCTGAATGCTTCCAGTTTTCATCACGCTCCAGACTTGTGCCCAGGCACGGGGAGGAACCCGCCACATGTCATAACCGCCGCCTCCAAGTGCTATCCAGCGCCCATCACAGTATTCATGTGCTAATTCGTGTGCCAGTAAGGGAATCTGTTCAAAGGCTTGCATGGTGACACACAAGTGCGTCAGCGGATCATTCACATGAGCATCCGCGCCATTTTGCGTTATGATAACATCAGGCTGGAAAGATTCGGCTATTTGTCTGAATGCGGTTTCATAAACGTACAGAAACGATTCATCTTCAGTGAATGCATCGATCGGCATATTAAATGTATAGCCGTGTCCTTCCTTAATGCCACGTTCCCGGATGTAGCCAGTTCCCGGAAACAGATAACGTCCAGTTTCATGAATGGACAGCGTACATACATTGGGATCATTGTAAAAGGCCCATTGAACACCATCACCGTGATGCGCATCTGTATCAACATATAAAACTTTTAAATCATATTTTTCCCGTATATATTTAATTGCAATAGCACCGTCATTATAGACACAGAATCCATTTGCCTTTTGACTGAAGCCATGATGCAATCCGCCTCCAGGGTTCAGTGCATGTTCCGCTTTTCCTTGTAAGACGGTGTCAACGGCTGCTAGCGTTCCACCAACGAGATAACTCGAGGCCTCGTGCATATTTTCGAATAGTGGTGTATCTTCTGTACCTATCCCATATTCCATGCCCTCACCAGGTGATAAGAAACCGCTACCAGCTCTCTTAACAGCATTTATATACGGCTTATAATGGAAAAGATTCACTTCTTCTTCGGTTGCTATTCGCGGTATAATTATGTCATTGTTTGTGAGCAAATTCCCTTTTTCTAATAGATCCTTTGTCAGCAATACCCGTTTTTGATTAAATGGATGATCCGCATGAAAATGATAATTCAAAAATTGATCTGAATAAATAAAAGCAGCATGACAAGTCATTGTTTGGGCCCCGCTATGTTATTCGGCCACATAAGTGTGTAGCCGGCTTTCCGCAAATCCTGGATAACGGGCAAAGGATTGATTGTCTGTATACGGAAAACAAGAATTTTATAGTTTGGATCATCATTATACGGATATAGCAGGACAGACGTGATGTTTGTCTGTCGTTTTCCAAAAACGGCAGCTGCTTCAGGTAAAACACCTGGCTTGTGGGGCACTTTAATCTCAATCTGAGAGCTTTGCACATTTGTCCCGGTTAACTGAATGAGTGTGTAAAGCATATCACTGGCTGTAATCATGCCAATCAGTTTATTGTCACTGACCACTGGTAGACAGGAAATATCTTTGTCGTAGAATATGTGGGCAACTTCCTCCGAGAGATCCAAGGGGTGAACCGTTACAACTGGATGGCTCATAATGGATTGAATTTCATGTGATAATACGTGCTGCTCTTGCGATTCATTAAAAATGGATGGTGCAGCGATGCGAAGGTCACGATCAGATACAATGCCTATAATCTGATTTGTTTCATCAACAATGGGTATATGCTTAATGTGATTAATATGCCGCAGTTTTAGGCCATCGGCAATGGCTGCTGTTGGCGAAAGTGTCACGACTTCCGATTGCATCATTTCTTCCACAAGCATCTATAACCTCTCCCTCATATGACGGTGCTGCTCTCACTGTAAAAAGCGGAGCCGATCAAATTGCTTCACAGAGTCTTCCGGAACATTCCTGCCAATCCGAACCATCAGGCAGTTAGCCGGATGTGAGATAATCTCCGGATCATTGGTCGCTGCAGGGTGCAGTCCACCTGCTGCCATCATTTTTTCCATCACGTTGCGGTAACCCCATACGCTCAGACCCTCTCTCTTTAAGTCCCAATGCCAGTAATACTCTGTGGAGATGATGATATAGTTTTCCATATAGTCATCTGTCATGGAAACTGTCAGCAAATCAGAAGCAACTTTTGCACTGCGATAGGCGGGAATGACTTCGACGACTCCTAGTTCCATCAAGTTCTCCATTTTAAAAGCTGACCAGCGTTCCATCGGATCGGGATGTAAATATGTGACATAGCCAATAATCGTATCTTTTGTTCTGGCAACGATGAGCCGTCCTTCTGGAAAATCTGCAATATTCAGAATGGCATCGAACTGTTTCGGAGCTGGCCTGAATACGGCCAGATCCTCATGAAAATGATAGAGTTTCAATTGCTCCGATGACAGCGGCCCCTCAATCACGATTTGATTATTTAATAACATCCGTGTTTTTGCATGGCAGGTTTTTGTATGCTTCAATATTTCACCACCTTTTGCTGACATCATTTAAAGCGGTTATAAGATTCATGATACATGATAATGGTTCATTTGTTTAGTGAAAATAGGCATTATTTTAACAGTTCCAGGTATTGCATTGATTCATCCAATGATTCATGATTCTGTCTTGATCGATGAAGCTTGTGATTCTAATCCAAAATAATCAACGGCTCTTACTTGATAGATACCAGTCGCTTTTGAAATAGTAAGGTTTGTTCCTGTTGTATTGCCAACAAGGCTGAATGAATTATTCGGGCTGCTGGCATGATAAATACGGTATCCAACAACATCCTGACTTGCCGATTCACGCCATGATAATGTATTGCCATTCAATTTAGCGGTCTTTGGTGCAACAGGATTTGTACCGTCATTTTGCACCGTTTCCTGGCTGATGCCTGCTTGTGGTAATCCAATTTTTGACCATTTGTCGCGATTGGTTCGTGGTAGCAGAAGGGAAAGATCACCCAATTGGGTATAGCCATTCCGCTGTAAAAATGCCGGATTGAATGTAAGACCATCACCTTCCACGAATTCTTCTGGTGTATTGGGGCCGGCCTTAACTGTCTGGCCATTGACTGTGACGTAAGAGCCTCTGATCAGGCTGTCATCTTTCTCAGTTGGCGCATATTTGGCATTAAATAAATCGGTTTTAATCAGTCCGGCTTTTTGACATAAATTGGATGGCAGCATACCGGAAATTCCACAGTAGTTTCGCGAAACAATGCCATCTGGCCGTTCAAAATTTTTATCAGGTGCTACAAGCTCCGGATGGATGTCGGATGCTTTATTGATCAATTCAGCCCATAATTTTTGGGTGCGCTGACTGTAACTTAAAGCACATGTTGGGCATTGTATACTTTTCCCAATATCGTAGCCTAGCCACACGCCCATCGAAACTTTGGGATTGACGCCAACAAACCAAGCATCTTTGTAGTCTTGTGATGTACCGGTTTTTCCAGTCCAATCCACATTTCTGTGTTTGATTTGCGAGTTTAGGTATGTTCCCGTGCCTTTGTTGATAACATCACGCATAACATCCAATGTCAGATAGGCTGTCTCAGGTGAGAAAACGTCAGTTGTATTCGTTTTATGCTCGTAAATTACATTTTCTTGCTGATCAGTAATTTTCTCGATCATATGGCTGTCGGCCGATTCACCCTGATTGCCCAGCGTGGCGAATGCACTGACGTTATCTTCTACAGTGACCCCTTGTGTTGTCGCGCCAATACTCAAAGACAGATTGGCATACTCATTTTTTCCCAGTGTGGTTATACCCATTGGTTCAAGAAATTCACTGACGGGATCCTGGTCATTAATCCGGTTATACACATTAATTGCCGGGATATTATACGAATTATAAAGTGCTTTTCTGGCAGATACAAGACCGTGATAGCCCCCGCCATAATTGTCCGGCGACCAGTCACCATACGAAGTGGGTACATCAGCAACTGGGGTGCCTGGCTGAATCACACCTTTTTCAAATGCTGGGGCATAAGCGAGAATCGGCTTCATTGTACTGCCATTGGACCGTTTGGCTGTAGTCGCATAATTAAGCTGGTTATCGCGGCTGTAATGCCGCCCGCCGACAAAGCTGATGATTCTGCCGGTGGCATTTTCAATCAGGACGCCGCCGGTTTGGACAGACTGGGTTATTTTAGTTTGTTCACCTGACTCATCTTCCACAAACCCTGTCCAGTCAGGTCCGTAATGATCATAATTTGCTGCAATATCTTTAAAAGCGTCGTGTGTTGACTTGTCAATGGTTGTATGAATCTCATAGCCACCCTGACGCAAAGACTGTTCGGCGCGTGCATGGTATTGTTTTTTTAAATCATCATCGTTTTCCAGATCGTCTGTTGAATACCCATCTTTTTCAGCCAAATGGTTCATAATGATGTTGCGGGCACGTTTTTCAGCTTCAAATGTTAAATAGGGATATTGTTCAACAGGCGACTGCGATTCTTCTGTGAAATCAGCAGTAATATCGTAGCTTAAAGCTTTTTCATATTGCTTCTTAGCGATATAGTCTGATTCATACATCCGCTTTAAAACGGAATGCATCCGATCAAGTCCCGGCTGGATACCGCTTTTACTTTTTAAGCCTCCATTATTTTTGAAAGGCGTGTAGGCTGAGGGACTTTGGGGCAGACCGGCGATGTAAGCTGCCTGAGGAAGATTCACCTCTGCGGCATCAATTCCAAAAATGCCTTCAGCTGCTGTCTGGACACCGCCAATATTGCTCCCAGAGGCATCTCGGCCAAAAGGGACGACATTCAAATAGGCTTCGAGTATCGCGTCTTTTTCAAAAAAACGTTCCAGTCGCATGGCAATTAAAATTTCTGTAGCTTTTCGGTCAAACGATACTTCATTTGTAAGAATCTGGTTTTTAACGAGCTGCTGAGTAAGTGTACTTCCGCCGGACTGATTCGAAGCAACGCCTGCTTGCTGTACAAGCGCCCTGACAATGGCCTTAGGCACAATCCCTTTATGGGCGTTGAAATATTCATCTTCCGTGGCTATAACCGCATCTTTCAGCAGCCCCGACACGTTTTCCAGCGAGATGTCCTCACGGTAGATATCTGATCGTAAATCGCCAATAGGTTCATTATTGGCGAAGTAAAGTGATGATGTTTCGGCATAGTTATGAATATCCTGCTGCATGCTGTCATAGTCACGCACTGGTTCATCTTTGACGAGTGAAGCAAAATAACCCATTCCTATGCCACCTGCAAAGACAGCGCCGACAACTGTTATAAGCAATAAGCCTAGCAGGACGTTCCAAGACACATCATAGCTGATGCGGGACCATTTCTGAATGTTGCCTGTTCCCCAGATGGCTCTTATCTTTTTAATATAACGATGTGTTCTGAACGTCTTCCAGAACAATTTTATCTTGCGGATTGATCGACTGAATATGGTATTAAAATCCACGTACAATCTCCCCCTGAATTACATACATTATAGCACAGTCCATTTCCAGGTTGAATGGAAATCTGTGTTTTTATATTGCATTTGCCATTTAGTTATGATAAGAATAAATGGGAAAACATAGTCATTTTAAATGCGTGGAAGGGTCGCAGTAGTCTTGCAAATTCCTTATTCAGAGAGCTGGCGGTGGGTGCGAGCCAGTAATAATTGCAGACGAATTACAATCCGGAGCATCTTCTTTTACAGGAAATTGGTGAAAGAAGACGGTTGAACAACCGTTAAAGAGTCCCAAGTGGCATTCGTGCAACAAGGGTGGTACCGCGAACTGAACTCGTCCCTTATTTTTAAAGGGGGCGGTTTTTTTATTTGTTGAGGCATTATATCTGAAATGGAGTGACGACGATGACTATTTTACAGGATTTAGAAAAGCGTGGTCTTATTCAACAGACTACAGACCGCGAGGCTTTAGAGCAGCATTTAAATGATCATCAGGTAACGTTATATTGCGGTTTTGATCCAACGGCTGATAGTTTGCATATTGGCCACTTATTGCCAATTATTATGCTGAAGCGATTTCAGCGTGCAGGACATAAGCCGATTGCGCTGATTGGTGGAGGCACCGGTATGATTGGTGACCCGAGTGGCCGGTCATCTGAGCGGTCTCTGAATGAAAGCTCAGTCGTTCATGATTATAGTGAAAAGGTGAAACAGCAATTAACCAGACTGCTTGAGTTTGACCAGGGATCGAACGCTGCAGTGGCCCGCAATAATCATGACTGGCTTGGCCAAATGACGGTGATTGATTTTCTCCGGGATGCTGGCAAACATTTTAGTATTAATTATATGCTTGATAAAGAGTCTGTTTCGGCTCGCATTGAGCAAGGGATTTCCTATACAGAGTTCAGTTATATGATCCTGCAGTCACTTGATTTTATGAGGCTGTATGAAGAGGAGAACTGTACGCTGCAGATAGGCGGCAGTGACCAATGGGGCAATATCACTGCGGGTATGGAACTTATACGCCGTTCCCGTGAGGATGAAGAGCGAGATGTTCAAATATTTGGTTTAACACTCCCGCTGATCACAAAAGCTGACGGCAGCAAATTTGGTAAAACTGCAGGGGGAGCTATCTGGCTTGATCCGGAGAAAACAACACCTTATGAGTTTTATCAGTTCTGGATTAATACAGATGATCGAGATGTCATGAAATTCCTGCATTATTTTACATTTTTAGAAGAAGACGAACTGGCTGAGCTGCAAACTGAACTTGATAATCATCCGGAGAACCGACAGGCTCAGAAACGTCTTGCGGAAGAAATGACTATGATGGTGCATAGCCGCGAAGCATTGGAACAGGCACAAAAGATAACGGCATCTCTTTTTAGCGGTGATTTAAAAGATCTGTCTGCCCAGGATATTGAAGAAGGCTTTAAAGATGTTCCGACTTATGAAACAGCTAAAGAAGACACAGGTTTAATTGATTTACTCGTGGATGCGTCCATTGCATCGTCCAAACGTCAGGCACGAGAGGATATTCAAAATGGTGCTATCTATATTAATGGGGAACGCAAGCAGGATTTACAGCACGTTGTGACTAAGAATGATCGGATTGAGGATCAGTTTTCCGTTATACGCCGTGGCAAGAAAAACTACTTTCTTATTCATTTCAGCTGAAACTGAAACGCTGCAGCAACTGGCAGAAGCATTGACGCTAATCCATAAACCAGCGATCGTGCTGTAAATACAGATAAAAAAGATCCATCCTTCTATAATTGAAGGATGGATCTTTTACATACGTTGTTAAGCAGCTTTATTGACGTGAGTAGTACTCAACGATAAGTGCTTCATTTATTTCAGCCGGCAGTTCCGACCGTTCAGGATAACGTGAATAGGTTCCTTCTCTTTTATCCGCGTCAAATGTAACATAATCCGGGACAAAGTTATTCACTTCGATGGCTTCCTGGATTATGTCAAGGTTTTGCGATTTTTCACGCAAACTAATCACCTGGCCAGGAAGGACACGATAGGATGGAATATCAACACGTCCGCCGTCCACTTTTACGTGACCATGGTTTACCAGCTGCCGGGCCTGAGGACGTGTACGGGCTAAACCAAGGCGATAAACTAGGTTGTCCAACCGGGATTCAAGAAGAATCATGAAGTTTGTACCATGAACGCCTCTCATTTTGCCTGCTTGGTTAAACAAATTACGGAATTGACGTTCGTTCAATCCGTATGTGTAACGTAATTTTTGTTTCTCCTGAAGCTGAAGACCATATTCAGACATTTTCCTGCGCTGAGTAGGTCCATGCTGTCCCGGCGGGTAAGGACGCCGATTCAATTCTTTGCCTGTTCCAGTTAGTGAAATGCCGAGTCGGCGTGATTTTTTCCATTCTGATCCGGTAAATCGTGCCATTGGACATTTCCTCCTTTATTTGTCTATTTGGCATAAAATAAACGACCGTGTTCCTGGTCACTGTCCATTTTGTTTTCATGTACCATCGCCCCAGCAGCAGAGAGTTACCTGATACACCTCTTTTATATTAGTCAAAAGTCAGGTTCAACTTCATCCAGTTCTGTCATAAGAGGAACAAAATGGCGGCAATGCCGGTTCACATAGGCTACCTTTTTATTTTACACAAGGAATAGTATAGCCGTTATGAGACCGGAAGTCAACCCTTTCTGATGATTATCTGTCCTCAGGAAGCCATTTCATCGAACTGGCAGACAGTTTAATAAAAAAACAGCTGGTATGGTTACCAGCTGGCAAAACTTATTTTTGTATCAGACGCTCGATTTCTTTTGCAAATTTTTCGAGATAGAGCTGATCGGTTTCATCGAAGCGGCTGTTAATCGGACTGTCAATATCAAGAACGCCATAGATATCCTGACCTGTATACAGCGGCATAACAATTTCTGATTTACTGGCGCTGTCACAGGCGATGTGACCTGGAAAAGCCATCACGTCGTCCACTCGCTGTGTTTTTCCTTCTTGAATGGCTGTTCCGCAGACCCCTTTGCCGTATGGTATTCTGATGCATGCCGGTAAACCCTGGAAAGGTCCAAGTACTAATTCACTGTCTTTCCATAAATAAAATCCGATCCAATTAATGTCACCGAGGGATTGGTTTAATAAAGCAGAAGCATTCGATAAATTCGCTAATCGATCGGTTTCGTCTTCGCATAGTGCTGTTAGCTGTTTTAATAATTGCTCATAGGAATGTGCTTTTTCGGTTGAATGAGCGGTTAACTGTGACATGCTGATTCATTCCTTTCATTTTATATTTCAACAAATTGCGGTAACAATTGTCGAAGGAAGATTGCAGGATTTTCGCTCAGTTCGTCGTAAAAGAACGACAAGGGAGGCATCGTTTATGACAGTCAATCCGACGAAACAGAAAGTTATTGATGCTGCATCGCTCTTATTTTTTCAGAATGGCTTTGACGGTACATCTGTCAGGGATATAGCTGACAAAGCTGCAGTCAATGTTTCCCTGATCAGCTATTATTTCAAAAGCAAGCAAGGGCTGCTTGAATATGCTGTAACCCAATACTATGAAGCATATCTTGAAACAATAGAGAGATCTCAGGCAGGGAATGAAACACGGACGGCACTGGAAAATTTAAAGAATTTAGCGGAAACAATTATACAATATAAACAGCACCATTATCAATTATCCTGTTTTATTCAGCGGGAACTGTCACTGGATTCCGTATTTGTCCGTGAAATGACTGTGACTTATTTAGCAAAAGAGAATTACATTATCAGTCATGTTTTTGATACAATTTTATCAACGTATATGAGAAATCATCAGGATAATCAATTTTTATTGATGCAGTTTAAGGGGATGCTAATCACACCTTATTTCATGCAGCATGAATGGAGAAATCAGGTTATGGGTGAATTTTCCCATCAGCAGTTTGTCCGGAATTATACAAAAGCAATTGGAAAGTGGCTTGATTATGTTGTTGAACAAAACTTTCACTCGACACAATAAACAGTGAGATAACCGGGAAAATCCTGTCGAATCATTAATTTATTTGAATTTTTTTAGCCAAAAATGCCATTAACATGATATTATTAGTAATATCGATAATGAATACGTGGCTTCCTGTAATACCTTGCATACAGGAAGAACCTCTTATATAGGACGAAGTTTAGGAGGCATTTTATGGCATACCTGATTGGCGGGGTTTTAGTACTGGTTGCAATCATAATTACAGGACTCATCATGCGCAAGAGGATCTATGACGATGTTGATCGTCTTGAATCCTGGAAAATGACGATTATGAATCGCAACATTGCTGGTGAACTTTCGCGAATTAAAAATTTGAATTTATCCGGTGAAACGCAAGAAAAATTTGAGGCGTGGAAAGAACAATGGGAACACATTGTGGCCAATGATTTGCCGGATATCGAGGAATATTTGTTTGATGCCGAGGCAGCGGCTGACCATTACCGCTTTCCCAGCGCAAAAAAAGTATTGCGCCAGGCAGACCAGGAGCTCCAGACAATTGAACAAAAAATTGAGGACATGCTGTCTGATCTGGACAATCTAATGAATTCAGAAGAATCGAGTCGTCATGAAATCGAAAAGATTCAGCCGCGTTTAAAAGCAATGCGTAAGACGCTCTCACAGAATAGAATCCAATTCGGCAAAGCGGATGAAAGTTTCGAAAAAGCCATTGATGAACTGGAAGAAAAACTGAACAAGTATCATGAGTTGACGGCTGACGGGGATTATTTAGAAGCCAGGGAACTTGTGGAAAACCTGAAGGAGCAAGTGGATGCTCTCTCAGGTGAAATGGACGCCTTTCCAGCTGTTTATCGAAAATGCAAATATGAATTGCCGAAAGAACTCGATGAGCTGCACAGGGGTTTCAAACAAATGGAAAACGATGGCTACCGGGTCAGGCATCTTGGCTTTGAAAAAGAAATTCACCATTATAAACGTCAGCTTGAGGCATGTATGGAGGAATTGGAGACAGGTGATACATCACAGGCGAATGCTGTCATATCGGAAGTGGAAGAGCGCCTGGCTGACATGTACCAGCTGCTGGAAAAGGAAGCAATTGCTAAAAATTATGTCGATACAAACTTTCCATCTTTTGAGGAGTCACTGGGTGCATTTGAACATACGTTTGCCATGACCAAAGAAGAAGTGACACAACTGCAGCAAAGCTACTATTTTGAGGATAGTGACATGGAAAAATATTTGTCATTGGATAAATCAATTACGCAGTTAAGAAACCATCTGGAAGAAATGACGCACAAGCTGAATGATGATGAAACGGCTCATTCCGATTTGCGAGATGACCTTGAGTATGGTTTTAATGACCTGGAGACCTTACAGCAGAAACATGATGCTTTTAAAAAGCGAATCGATAATTTGCGTGAAGACGAAATGGAAGCAAAAGAGAGTTTAGAAGCGAAACGTGAACAGCTGTATGAGGTGAAACGACGCTTGACGAAAAGTAACGTTCCAGGTGTACCGTCTTATATTTGGAATAAGATGGATGAAGCTGTGCAAAAAAACAATCAAGTTTTTTCGACGCTGGAAAAGCAGCCGCTTGACATGACAGAGGTTCAGGATGCATTATCAAAAGCGAAAACAGCTGTTGATGATGTTGCAGAACAGACGGAGACGATGCTTGATCAGGCCCATTTGACAGAACAAGTGATTCAGTATGCCAATCGTTACCGCAGTCAAAATCCAGAGCTTGCTGCTAAACTGTCGGAAGCTGAACGTCTATTCCGCTCATATGAATATGAAATGTCATTGGAGCATGCAGCAAAGGCTGTTGAGCAAATTGAACCAGGTGCCTTAAAACATATTGAAGAATTTCAGAAAACGGCCAACTAACCGTTCTCTAAATGATTCAGAATCAACAAATCGGGGAGTCATGCTAATGATTTATTTGGATAATAGTGCCACAACAAAACCCGATCCAGCTGTCCTGCAAAGTTATCAGCAGGCAGCGGAACGTTTTTTTGCAAACCCTGCCAGTATCCATCAGTTTGGGGGGGAGTCGGAAAAGCTGTTGACACGTGCAAGACAACAGGCGGCAGACCTGATGCATGTCAGCCATAATGAAATTATCTTCACCTCTGGCGGGACAGAAGGAAATAATCTCGCTATTAAAGGAACGGCTCTGAAGCACCAGCAGCGCGGCTGCCACATAATTACTACCGCAGTTGAGCATGCTTCGGTGTCAGAAGCCTGTGGAGGTCTGGAACAGCTTGGATTTGATGTCACGTACTTACCTGTCGACGAAAATGGTGTGGTATCCGTCCAGGCAGTCAAGGATGCCATCAGGGAAGATACGATACTGATCAGCATGATGCATGTTAATAATGAACTTGGCTCGGTTCAGCCTGTTCAGGAAATTGGTGAAGTCGCTAAAGACCATCCAAAGGTGGTTTTCCATGTGGATCATGTCCAGGGTATGGGAAAAGTGCCACTAAAGCTTACGGATAGCGGCATTGATTTATGTACGATTTCCGGTCATAAAATTCATGGATTAAAAGGTACCGGGATACTCTATGTTAAACAAGGGACAACACTTTTTCCACTTCTCCACGGCGGTGGCCAGGAAGATGCTTTACGTTCTGGAACGGAAAATCTTGCTGGTGCTGTCTCCCTTGTTAAAGCTATCAGGCTGATTAAAGAAAAAGAGACGAGCGGTATCAGGCATATGCAGGAGCTGCAGTCACTATTGCGAAAAAAATTAACCGCCATGGAAGCTGTTAAGGTGAACACACCGTATGATGCAGCGCCGCACATAATAAATGTTTCCGTTCCGGGCTTTAAGCCGGAAATTCTTATACACGCACTCGGTGAGAAGGGTATTTATATTTCCACGAAATCGGCTTGTTCCTCGAAACAGAGCGATGAAAGTAAAATTCTTTCAGAGTGCGGCTATAGCAGGGACCGCACAGCCTCTGCACTCCGTATCAGTCTGGCTTATGATACCACTGAAACGGAAATTCACACATTTGCAGATGCGCTGGCGGAATCCATTGATCAATTAAAAGCAGTAATGGAGTAGATCTTGATGCAATATGACCATATATTAATTCGTTATGGAGAACTCGCCTTAAAAGGAAAAAATCGAAAAAATTTCACGTTGCAGCTGCAGGATAATCTTTATGAACAATTAAAATCATATCCGGATGTAACGATCAAACGAACACAGGGACGCATGTTTATCTTATTGAACGGGCATGATCCAGAACCAGTTATGGAAAAATGCCAGTATGTATTTGGGATTCAGAGCCTTAGTCTGGCCATCAAAGTTCATAATGAGGAAGAAAAGATCAAAGAAGCTGCCCTGTGGGCGTTGCAGAATCGTCCGGATGTCCAGACGTTTAAAGTCTCGGTGAGGCGTGTGGATAAAACATTCCCGATTCAGTCACAGGAAATGAATCAGGTTCTGGGAAAGCATTTGTTAACAAATACCGCTGGTTGTGAAGTTGATGTTCATAATCCGGATTTGAAATTGAATGTGGAAATCAGACATGAAGCCACGTATATAACGTCAGACGTCGTATATGGTCCTGGCGGTTTGCCGGTGGGCTCGTCAGGTAAAACACTTTTGATGCTCTCCGGTGGGATTGATAGCCCAGTTGCAGGGTTTTTGGCCATGAAACGCGGCGTGCAAGTAGAAGCTGTTCATTTTCACTCCCCGCCATTTACAAGTGACCGGGCAAAGCAAAAAGTGTTCGATCTGGCCGACAAATTAAGCCAGTACGGCAGTCAGATTCGGGTTCATGTAGTGCCATTCACCAAGGTTCAGCAGCATATTTTTCAGGAAATCCCTGAAAGTTATGCGATGACTGTTATGCGCCGGGTAATGATGCGTATAAGTGAACAAGTCTGCAGACAGGAATCCATTTTATCAATAACGACAGGGGAGAGTCTGGGACAGGTTGCCAGTCAGACGATGGAAAGTATGAATGCGATTAATGAAGTGACAAATTATCCCATTTTACGCCCTTTAGTAGCAATGGATAAGAATGACATCACGGCTATTTCCAAGCAAATTGACACGTATGATATCTCCATTCGTCCTTATGAAGATTGCTGTACGATTTTTGTGCCCAAATCGCCCAAAACAAGGCCTCGCCGTGATAAAATTAATGAACTTGAGGAACACACAGACTTTTCAGAACTGATTGATGAAGCCGTTGCAGGTGTTAATGTCGTAACGCTGACCGGCGAATCTGATGTAGAAGAAGAATTTGATGAGTTGTTCTGACTGGTTGCGTTAACAACAACTACCAGTTTTAAAATCCACCTCCAGTGCACACCATAAGCGTAACAAGGAGGTGATTTAACATGGCAAGCAACAACTCAAATCAATTAGTTGTACCAGGTGCAGAACAAGCACTTGACCAAATGAAAACGGAAATTGCACAGGATTTCAATGTTCAGCTTGGTGCTGATACAACTTCCCGCGGTAATGGATCTGTCGGCGGGGAGATCACAAAGCGTCTTGTGCAAACGGCGCAGCAGCAGTTTGACGGCAATATGCCACAATAACAACTAAATAAAATGGCTGGGGCTATCCTTTTTGGGATAGCCCCATTATTATAGAAAGGTTCGTTTGACGCGATCCCAATAAGAATTGTGTTTAAGTTTAACGGTTTTGACCACTTTATTGCTTAAACTAACCGTCAGATTTTCAATGTTGCGTATCGAGTAGGCTTCATTATCCATACCTATCAGTGGATGGTCATTTCCATCTTGAACAACATCCAGTGTTAAAGTCCGGTCTTCGCTTAATATAAATGAGGAACCAAGCGTTCGGTAGCGGTTGTTGTTGAGTGATGCTATTTCAGATACTTGAAACGACGGGATCTTAGGATCAACAACAGCGCCTTGTGTTGATTTGTTGTAGCCCGTGCTTCCGGTAGGCGTGGCCACAATCAGCCCGTCACCGCGAAACCTTTCAAAATGCAAGTCGTCAATCGACACATCAATGACTATAGATTTAATAATGTTGGAGCGAATACTGACCTCATTTAAACACTGAAAGGTGGTGTCCCCATTTACCGAGACATTGATAACCGGAAAACGCCGTACTTCCATTTCTTCATGAACCATTGAACGCAGCATTTCTTCAAAGCTGTCCAGATTGAAATCACAATAAAGGCCTGATTCATTTCCTTGTGTGATACCGGTATATAAACAATTCTGCCGAAAACCGGTTTGCCGGACGGCCTGCAAAAATGCCCCATCCCCGCCAATGCTTATGATGACATTTGCATCTTTTGCATCGCTGACGATTTGAAAACCATTGTCACGTGCCAGTTTAAACAAAGGCTCTAATTGAACATTCGGCTCATGATTAGCCGGGTAGTAAAAATACAGGTTGTTTCGTGAAAACATCTCTAAACCTCCCACTCAAGAAGTTTTCCTCAGACATAGTTTACCACGTTTTAATTGTGATGTGTAAGAATGCTGTTTTGTTGCATACTAACCTCAAAAGGGGTGTGATTATGGTTATTGGCATCGTCGTCATAAGTCTGCTGGTTGTTTGTATGGTTCTTCTCTGCTCCAACATCTATATTAATGGTTCAGCTGCCGTTAATTTACATACACAAACGGTTGACATTAAAGTATATTTTTATCGTATTTGTCTGTTTAAGCGGTCCATTGACCTAATGAACGAGGAAACTGATGAAAAACATTCGCTGCAAGATATTTTATCAATGATACATAAGACAAGTCATGATCTTCCGCGCAAGGTAAGCGATTTTAATGAGGCAGCAACCATCATTTTGAGCCGCCTTCGATTCAAAAAATGGTATTGGCACACTCATATTGGCACAGGTGAAGCGCATACAACCGGTATAGCTGGCGGCGGTTTATGGGGAGCAAAAGGGACAATTGTCGGGTTGATTGCTTCTAAAAGTCAGTTCCAATGCGAGCCATCACTTGCTGTTACACCCTCTTTTAACCAAAAGCAGCTTAATTCAGTGGCTGACTGCATGATAGCGATAAGGCTGGGGCAAGCTATTTATGCATTACTCAAAATCATATGGAAACTGCCTGCCAGACGGCAAGCTGCTATTTAATATTTTAAAGGAGGATTATACATGAATGATGACCATCCAATACAAGGTTTAATGACAACAGCAATGGAAAATTTACAGGATATGATAGATGTTAATACGATTATTGGTGATCCTGTTGAATCACCAGACGGCAGCATGATCATCCCTGTATCGAAATTAGGTTTCGGATTTGCTGCCGGCGGGAGTGAGTTTACCGGCGGTCAGCAATCCAGTGATTCCAGCAGCAGTGATTCATACCCTTTCGGGGGCGGCAGCGGTGGTGGTGTATCCGTTACGCCAATCGCCTTTTTAATCATTAATTCTAAAGGCGTGAAAATGATTCATTTAGATGAGAGTACCCATATTTATGAAAAAATGATGGACTTTGCTCCTAAAGCGGTCGAAAAAATTCAGCAATTGCTTAAGGAATCGGGTTTGCCGGAAATGATGAAGCAGCAAACAAAACAAAGCGGCAATCAAGAAAACCAGAACAGCCGTCAGGAAAAGAAACGCCGGTCAAAACAGGATCAGGATGACGAATCAGACGATGAAGATGAGTCTGACTAGCCCTGTTTGTATTGCAGGCCGAATCATTGGACACAACCTGCGCCTTCCTTCATAATGAATTAAAGGAAAATGATTGCTATGGGAGGATGATTCAATGGTACAAGTGACATTTAATCAGGATCCAGTCACACTGAAGGGGCAGGAAATGAAAGTCGGGGACAAAGCGCCGAATTTCACAGTTTTGTCAAATGACCTTCAGGAAGTCTCCTTGGACGATTATAAAGGTAAAGTCAAATTGATTGCTGCTGTGCCGTCTGTTGATACAGATGTCTGTTCACAGGAAACGCGGCGATTCAACGAAGAGGCTGCGCAATTGGACAATGTACAAGTCCTGACCATCAGCATGGATCTGCCATTTGCTCAGCAGCGCTGGTGCGCCGCTAATGGCATTGAAAATCTGGATACGTTATCAGATCACCGCGATGCTGATTTCGGTGAAAAATATGGCGTTTTAATGCAGGAACTTCGTTTGTTGGCACGGTCAATTTTTGTTGTTGATTCTAATGATAACGTTACTTATGTGGAATACGTAAGTGAGGTAACGAATGAACCCGACTATCAACAAGCACTTGAGGCTGCACGCAAAGCCGAGTAGATCAACAGAAGCTCTCCTGTCAGGGTTACCCTGACAGGAGATTTTTTGTTTTAGGGAATATGTGCTGTCTGTTACAATATAGACGTTCTGAGACCATTGATCGGAGGATTGTGACATGGATCAATCAAATGTGGAATTATTGTATGAACCAATCGATAAGTTGACGGAAAGTCTGCAGCAGTCTACGAATCAAACGTATCTGGATAGTTTGATTACCACAATGGAGGCTGTATTTAACGCAAGTCTGCCAGAAGAGCTCGATGAAAGTATCAAACAAAATCTCCCGGCTATTCCGGATGCATCTGCTTATGAAATTGAGGATATCCGCAAAGCTGTTCAGATGGCAACTTTAAAAGGCATGAAAGGTGCTACACAAGAACAGCATCTAATGACGCCTGAAGCGATTGCGTTGTTTGTCGGGTATCTGGCTTCAAAAGTGACCGAAGGCCGGGAACATATACGCCTGTTTGATCCGGCGAGCGGCACAGGGAACTTGTTGACGACCGTTACGGAACAGCTCGAGAAACTTGAGGCTGTGTTTGCAAGTGAAGTTGATCCAACCCTTATTAGGCTGGCTGCTTTAAATGCCAACTTGCAGCAGAAGGAAATTGAGTTTTTCCATCAGGACAGTCTAGGGCCATTTTTACTGGATCCGGTTGATCTTGTTGTCAGTGATTTACCAGTCGGTTACTATCCCGATGATATTCAAGCTGACGATTTTGAATTAAAGGCTGATGAGGGTCATTCTTATTCACACCATCTGTTTATTGAACAGAGTATAAAATATACAAAGGCAGGCGGCTATTTAATCTTTGTTATTCCTGAATTTCTTTTTGACAGCGATCAATCTGATAAATTGCATGCCTATCTTCAGGAACAGGTCCATATTGTAGGTGTTCTGCAATTGCCGGAAACCGTGTTCAAGTCAGAAAAAAATCATAAAAGCATTATGATTCTGCAAAAGAAGGGACCGGACACAACTGCTGTCAAACAGCCGCT
This sequence comes from Lentibacillus kimchii, assembly GCF_042666895.1. Taxonomy (GTDB): domain Bacteria; phylum Bacillota; class Bacilli; order Bacillales; family Amphibacillaceae; genus Lentibacillus; species Lentibacillus kimchii. Next base: position 66,289 of record NZ_JBHTGR010000012.1, on the reverse strand, counting down.
GCTTGCTCAAGTTCCGTCATTTAAGAATACACGAGCTATGAGTGATATTTTGTCACAAATAAATAGCTGGTTTTCCGAGAATATGACTAAATAACAGCATGAAGGGGGTTGAACAGCATGTCGAATGTACTGGCAATCAATGCCGGCAGTTCTTCGTTAAAATTTCAACTGTTTCGTATGCCCGACGAGACAGTTCTGGCAAAAGGACTTATGGAACGAATCGGACTGCCCGAATCGGTGTTGTCGTTTGAAGTTAATAATAAAGAGAAAAGCGTTCTGGAGATACCGGATCATGAAACGGCGGTTAATCACTTGCTGGAGAAGCTCTTATCAAGCGGTGTGATCCAGTCTATGAGTGACATCGATGGGGTCGGTCATCGGGTCGTCCATGGCGGAGAAAAGTTTGATGATTCAGTTCTTATTACAGATGACGTGATTAAAGCGATAGAAGAAGTTTCGGAGCTGGCACCATTGCATAACCCGGCTAACCTGACAGGTATCCGGGTGTTTCGGGAAATTTTGCCTGATGTGCCGATGGTTGCTGTATTCGATACGGCTTTTCATCAGACAATGCCGGAAAAATCCTATTTATATAGTCTCCCGTATTCGTATTATGAGGACTATGGTATTCGGAAATATGGTTTTCACGGGACATCGCATAAGTATGTTGCCCATCGAGCATCGGAAATGCTTGATCTCCCGCTTGACCAGCTGCGTCTCATTTCATGTCATTTAGGTAATGGTGCCAGTATTACCGCGATTGATAAAGGTGAATCGATTGATACATCCATGGGTTTTACGCCCCTTGCTGGTGTGACAATGGGAACGCGGTCAGGCAATATAGACCCGGCCCTCATACCTTACCTTATGGATAAAACGGGCAAAGATGCTGATGAGGTTATTAACGTGCTGAATAAAGAAAGCGGCATGCTGGCACTGTCCGGATTTTCCAGTGACCTCCGGGATATTGAGCAGAACGCTGATAGCGATGACCGGGCCGAATTAGCTTTGGAAGTCTTTGCAGAACGGATCCATAAGTATTTGGGGTCGTATGCAGCACGAATGTCCGGTGTTGATGCCATTATTTTTACAGCAGGTGTCGGCGAGAACAGTGATGTTATCCGGGAAAAGGTGCTGTCCGGGCTGGAATTTATGGGGATTTATTGGGATCCTGCCCGAAATCGTATACGTGGTGAAGAGGCATTTATCAATTATCCGTATTCGCCGGTGAAGGTTATGGTCATTCCAACCAACGAAGAAGTGATGATAGCGCGCGATACGGTTCGTCTCATCGGCTAGTGCGTTTAAGCGTCAAAGGGAATCTAAATGGAAGCCAGGCAGGCCCCGCTGCTTGCCCGGCCGTTTTAGATGTATCAGCGTACAACGAGGACATCGCACGTTGCGTATCTGGTAATATTCTCGGATACACTTCCGATCAGAAAACGTTCAACAGCGCCCATTCCTGTTGCCCCGCAAATAATTAAATCAGCTTGGAATGTTTCTGCAATATCTTTTGCAATTTTAACTTTCGGCGAGCCGAATTCAATAGATCTCTCTATATCCGTTAATCCTGCTTTTTTCGCCGTTTGTGCATAGCCGTCGACGAGATCTTTGGCATATTCCTCTGAGCGTTCTGCCAGCGTTCTGTCATAGGCTTCAGCGGTAGCGAATGTTTTAGAATCGACCACATGTGCCAAAACCATCCTGGCATCGTTGCGCTTAACAATAGCCACTGCTTTGTTGAATGCTTTTTCAGAAGCTTCCGATCCATCCACGGCAACCACAATTTGCTTATAATCCGCGTCCATTTTATCTCCTCCTTTTTTAAATCTAACACCATTTTTAACACTGTTGCAATCGTTTTCCAACAGAATTGGAAATAGTCTGCGGTTGTTTGAAGCTTAAATGTGAACATACTAAACGTGGAGGTGATAAGAATGGCTAAAAAAGACAACAAATCAGAAGAAGAAAAAGGCATCGATGCAGTCAAAAATCAATTAGTTGAAAGTTATCAAAAAGGTGTTATTGAAGACCAGGACAAGCTGGCCAATAACCGCGGTATTCACACGTATAATAACCAAAAGAATTAACAAATAAACAGAGGCTGGGACAAAAGACGCCTAATAAGCGTCTCTTTTGTCCCAGTCCCTGTATGTATGAGACGATTTCAAAACTGACTTGGCTGGCATCTCATGTTATGGTAACTATAAGGAAAGGAGGATGAAGCGATGGGTCATGCTCTTATAACAGCTGGGACGTCCGGATTAGGCAGACAAGTGGTGCAAAAATTTTTGGAAGCTGGGCATTGTGTTACGACTACTTATCACAATCATCCTGAGAAAGCACGCCAAACGGAGGAAGAACTGTCTCTATATAAGCACCTATTACATACTGAACAAGCAGATATTACCAATAAACAAGATATCTCCAGACTGGTAGATAGCGCTGTGAAACATTTTGGAGGTGTTGATTATCTGATTAATAATGCTGGTCCATTTGTTTTTGAACGCAAAAAGTTACTCGACTATTCTGATGATGAGTGGCATAATCTGATAAATGGCAATCTGAACGCTGCTTTTTATTTACTGAAACAGACAATTCCACATATGCGGGAGCAGCAGTTTGGCCGTATTATTAACTATGGCTACCAGGGAGCCGACAGTGCCCCCGGCTGGATGTATCGCTCGGCGTTCGCTGCCGCTAAAAGCGGTCTTGTTTCACTGACTAAGACGATAGCCTTTGAAGAGGCGAATCATCATATTACATCTAATATGGTATGTCCGGGCAATATTGCTGGCGAAATGAAAGAAGCAAGTATTGAAGAAAGCCGGCACAGGCCTAATGATGAAACGCCGATTGGCCGACCAGGAACAGGTGAGGATATTGCTCGGACAATTTTATACTTATGTGATCAGGATTCCGATATGATAACAGGAGCGGTTGTAGACGTCACTGGCGGCATTGACGTTATCAGCCAATATCGCTAAACGAATCTGCTGTCCAATTCACCTGTGAACACAAACTCTGATGATTAAAAAGAGATAAAAACGGGTAAAGTTATAAAAGGAATCTATGGAAAATAGAAGGTATAAGGTAATCTGAGAAAAGGAGCGATTTACATGCAAGTATCTTTCCATGGCCATTCAGTAGTACGAGTTAAAACAGATAAACATACAATCTTGATCGATCCATTTATTTCGGGAAATGACATTTGTGATCTTGATGCAGATACAGTTGAAACAGATGTAATTCTTCTGACACACGGACATGATGATCATGTCGGTGATACAGAGCAAATTGCTAAGCGTAATAATGCATTCATTGTAGCTCCAAATGAACTGGCCGTTTATCTAGGTGAAAAAGGTTTTAGCGCACATGGAATGAATATTGGCGGTTCCCATGATTTTGACTTTGGCAATGTTAAGTATACACAGGCATTTCACAGTTCCTCTTATACGAGCGAGGGCGGAAATGTTGTCTATACAGGAATGCCTGCAGGGATCCTGCTGACTATTGATGGTAAAACAATTTATCACGTTGGTGATACTGGCTTATTTAGCGATTTGAAATTGATTGGTGAAATGAACGATATTGATATCGCGTTTGTGCCAATTGGCGACAATTTCACCATGGGGCCTGATGATGCTTTAGTTGCCGCAGACTGGATCAATGCCAAGACGGTCGTGCCCGTGCATTACAACACATTCCCTGTTATTGAACAGGATCCAGATGCCTTTGTCAGCAAAGTGAAAACTGGTAAAGGTCTGGCCATGAAAGCCGGTGACTCCGTAGAGTTGTAAACTGTTAAAAAAACGTGAGTGTTTTGCTCACGTTTTTTTAATTGATATTTTAATCCCGTCAGGCTATACTATAATTGTAAATATCTGAAAAAACCTCGCATTTTCCTATTTTGTATACTGCGATAAGGAGCCCCGTTATGAATGATGTGCTAATCCTGCTATTTTTCCTCTTAGGTTTGATCTTCGGTTCATTTTTTAATGTTGTCGGTCTGCGCATGCCCCAAAAGCAGCCTTTTGCCAACGAACGTTCGATGTGTCCGGATTGCGGACATCTATTGGCTTGGTATGAGTTGATACCTCTGTTGTCCTACGCCGTTCAGCGGGGGAAATGTAATCAATGCCAAAGACATATCTCGATTTTATATCCTGTTATAGAACTTTCTGCTGCTTTGCTTTTCGCGCTGAGTTACATTAAGACAGGGTTAAGCTGGGAATTACCAGTCGCATTGCTGACTGTAACTCTCCTTCTCATTGTGTTTGTTTCTGATATCAGGTACATGCTTATTCCCAATCGGCTGTTAGGCTTCTTTTTGCCGTTTTTGGTTATAACGCGTGTCATACAGCCGCTTGACCCCTGGTGGTCTTCTGCAGTGGGAGCATTGATGGGGGTTATAATAATTGCGCTTATTATTCTCATAAGTCGTGGCGGTATGGGAGGTGGTGACATGAAGCTGTTCGCTTTACTGGGGATTGTTTTAGGTTTTCAAAAGACATTATTGGCTTTGCTTCTTTCCAGTGTCATAGGTGCGCTCATTGGAGGTGTATTATTGGGGCTGAAACGTATTAATCGTAAACAGCCAATTCCATTTGGGCCTTTTATTGTAATGGGATCCCTTATAAGCTACTTCCAGGGAGATTTTTTATTGGCGTGGTATTTACATAATCTGATTTAAAACGGCCGTTCTGTTTCACCTTTCTTTTTCATAAATTAATAGAAATGAAAAGAGGTGAGAATTATGCGTTACTATGCCATATTGCGTTTACTTTTAGGAGGTTTCTTTCTTTACATTGCCTGGCCTGCAATTCCAGAGGCGATAACGCAGGAAGCCATTTTATTTTGGGGGCTATGGCTGGGTTTTCTGTTATTGGTTATTGGATCTAATCTGGCCTCACTTTTACAAATAACCGACCCACCTGTAATGGAACAGGATAGGGAGCTTCTCCAAGAAAGGGCTTAACTATTGAGGTTCGGCTGTATCAACTGTATAATTGAAATGAGACAAAAAGATTAGTACAGTTGAAAGCAGGTGTCCAGTTGGCAACAAAGCATGAACAGATTTTACAGCATATTTTATCGCTGGAAATTGGTTATAAAATTTCAGTCAGGCAGATTGCCAAAACGTTGAACGTGAGTGAAGGAACAGCTTACCGAGCTATTAAAGAGGCAGAAAATCAGGGGATTGTCAGCACCATTGAACGTGTGGGAACTATTCGGATTGAACGAAAAAGTAAAGATAATTTTGATAAACTGACGTATGCCGAGGTTATAAAAATTGTCGATGGACAAGCGCTTGGAGGCCATCAGGGACTGCATAAGACCTTGAATAAATTTGTTATAGGGGCTATGCAGCTTGATCCCATGAAGCGCTATACGGAAGCAGGATCATTGTTGATTGTCGGCAACCGTGTAGAAGCTCATGAAATGGCACTGAACGAAGGGGCAGCTGTTTTAATTACGGGCGGTTTTGATACAAATGAGACTATGAAAAAGCTGGCCGATGAAAAGCAGCTGCCGATTATGACGACCAGTTATGACACGTTCACGGTAGCAACTATGATTAACCGAGCTATTTATGACCAATTGATTAAAAAGGAAGTCATATTTGTCGATGATATTTATACACCGCAGGAACAATCGTTGCGTTTGTATATGACAGATACCTTAGAACGCTGGTATGCGTTAAACGAGCAATCAACTCACACCAGATATCCTGTTGTTGATGACAAAGGGCGCGTCGCTGGTATGCTTAGTTCAAAGGATATTATCGGAAAAGACAGGCAGATACGTATTGACAAAATTATGTCCCGGAATCCAATCGTTGTCCAGGAAAAAACGTCGCTCGCGTATGTGGCTCATATGATGGTATGGGAGGGAATTGAAGTCGTGCCGGTTGTTGATCCTTCCAGCAAACTGAAAGGCGTTGTTTCCCGGCAGGATGTTTTGCAAGCTCTGCAGCAAATTCAGCGGCAGCCACAAGTAGGGGAAACCATCGATGATATTGTTGGACGGCAGCTGTCCTCCCCGGAAAGCGATGAAATGGCTTTCCACACACAGGTGACGCCGCAGATGACGAATCAAATCGGGACGCTGTCGGATGGGGTGTGCACATCCCTTATGACGGAAGCGAGCAGCCGGGCCTTAAGCCGTCAAAAAAAAGGTGATCTTGTTGTGGAGAATCTAACAGTATACTTTTTAAAGCCGGTGCCCATTGACAGTAAGGTAACGATTAAGCCAAAAATACTCGAAGCTGGACGCATTTATGCTAAAGTGGATGTGGAAATGTTCAGCGGTAATAATATGGTTGGGAAAGGTTTGCTGATGACTCACCTGATCGATAGGTAACGGCTGTGGCGGATGTGCTATCAACACGTTTATTTGAAAGGATCGATTGTTGCCCCGCAGAAAAGTCTGGCAAGAGTTTGGTTGGACTTTTTGCCAGATCGCGGTACATAAGAGCGCTTATGGCTTAATGATAATTGCTCTCAGGTATTCAAACGTCTCCATTCTTTCCGGTAGTGCTTCGCTTCTTTCATACCTGAATATAAATGCACCACACCGAAAAATAAAAAAACGATGCCGATAAATAATGCCAGCTTTGTCTGGTAAAAGATATATTGATTAATCGCAAAAAAGAACAGGAGACTGCCAAGACAAATACGTGATTTGGCATTAAAGTAAGCTTGTGTCAGCCCATCGTCACTTTTTAGGATAGCTACTTTGTAATAAATCCAGAAAACGACTGACAAAACAATTATAATAGGAAAAATAATCATGCAAATCTGCTCCTATACTTAATAAGTCATTGGCCAATTTAGATGATAATGCCAAAATAATGCATAATTTAATTGTAGCTTGTTTTGCTTTAAAAGAAAAGTAATAAATTTGTGAATCAGATAGGAGAGTATTATGACTATACAGGCAATTGTTGATGCAATTAAAGAACATCAAACGATTATTATTCACCGTCATGTCAGACCTGATCCTGATGCGTACGGTTCTCAAGCCGGACTCAAAGAATTAATTTCGGGTTCATTTCCGGATAAACAAGTTTACTTAACGGGAGAAACGGGTCCAGGACTCGAATTTTTAGCTGAAATGGATCCTATTGATGATTATATGTATCAAAACGCCCTTGTCATTGTTTGTGATACAGCCAATACTGCCCGTATTAGTGATCAGCGCTATCATATGGGAAAGAAATTGATAAAGATCGATCACCATCCCATTGTGGATGATTATGGTGATGTATCATATGTCGATACGAGCGCCAGTTCATCCTGCGAGATAATTTATGATATTTATCAATTTGCTAAAGATCAGGGCTTCACATTAAATGCTGAAGCAGCGCGCCTGATTTACGCCGGTATAGTAGGTGATACAGGCCGGTTTTTATTCCCGAGCGCTACTAAAAAGACGTTTCAGCATGCTGCGGAACTTGTAGCGTATAACTTTGATCGTCCCGGTCTTTATGATGGCCTTTACCGTACCAGCCGCAATATCGCCAGACTGCAAGGATATATCCTGCAGCATTTTGAGCTCACTGGGTCTGGTATGAGTTCGATTAAATTAACGAAAAATACTTTACAGGAATACGATGTCAGCCCGATGGAGACGGGTCAGCTTGTAGGCGTTCTGGGAGATATTGCCGGTATTAAGGCATGGGTCCTTTTTATTGAGGAAGATGACGAGATTAGAGTGCGGCTCCGTTCAAAAGGGCCAGTCATTAATGATATAGCTGCTAAATATAATGGCGGTGGCCACCCAATGGCATCGGGAGCTTCGGTTAAAACATGGTCGGAAACAGAGCAGGTTCTAAAGGATCTGGATGACGTATGCATGTCTTATAATCTATAGATATAGCGAGAGCGAGCTATCCATGCGAGAGATAGCTCGCTTGTATCACTTTTTCAATCGGCCTCTTAAGTAGCAATATCAGCATTAACAGTTATTTTTACAGTTTGGTGAATAACAAGGGTATCAACGCTGAATTGGTAGGTGAAATCATCAACCGTATAATCTCTGTCTTCAATCGTTGCTTTTAACAGGCTATCGCTTTCTGAAATGATGGATACATTTTTTCCTACAATATGATTAATCTCATGTTTGATTAACTCTTCCATGTCATGGATGATTAAACTGTCCGGCAGTTCGTCTTCATTTGCGATCGTAATCTCAATGGTTTCCACTTTGATGGACTCCTGGGATTGCTCATCAAGGTTCTTGTTATCCTCGAGTAACGCATCATTCTGATTTTTTAATTCCGAAACGTTCGCTTTTAAATCACGGTTTTCTTCCAGAAGTTCGCCATACATTGTCCCGTGCATATAGATGAATAAACAATAAGCAATAACAGCACCGACAAACGTGCCAACAAAAAAACGCTGCCAGGTGGCTTTTTTGTGGTATGGTGGAATATGCATTAACGGATACTCTCCTGAATCAGCCAGCTTAATAGGACGAGGCCTGCTTTAACACCACCCATAGCTGTTAAAATTAACAGAATTTGTTTAAGAAGATCAAATGTTGATCCATCCAGGATCCCTTTTTCAAAATTTGCTATGGCATCAAAAGTCCCGCCTATGGCAGCTACAATGGCCCAGATTCTTAACCGGTCAGCAATCCGGTTGATTTGGGTGAAAGGGGCATCGCCTGTAATAAACGCACCAATACTGCCAATAATAGCTCCACCTACGATGACACCAAATGCAATAAAAAAACAATGAATGAGCTGGGCGATAAATCGTTCTTCCATTAGGCTCGCTCCTTGTCCATATACTGTTTCATTTTATGATGGCGATGGACAGAATATGCCTGAGGTAAACATATTAATGGATGCAGTTTTGGATCGGATTAGCTATAATAGAGTTAAGAGTGAAAGGAAAGATGGGATCGTATGTCTTTTACACATTTACAGGTCCACAGCGGTTACAGTTTTATGAGCAGCACCATTACGATTGACAAATTGGCTGAAAGGGCCCGCGAATTGCAATTTGAAGCCCTTGCACTTACAGATGAACATGTTTTATATGGCGCTGTCCCTTTTTACAAGGCTTGTCAGAAAAACGGGATCAAACCAATCATCGGTATGCATGTGAGGGTGAATACGAATGGCAGTGAACCGGACTTGTGTCTGTTGCTTGCTAAAAACAATCACGGGTACGAGAACTTAATCCGTTTAAGCACTCATATTCAATTATCGCAAAAAAAGAGTATTTCAGCTGAGGCGTTAACATCTTATAATGAGGATCTCATTTGCATTGTGATAACCTATGATTCCAATATTGGTTCATTGCTGCAGAATGCTTCTTTTGACCAAGTCAGCGATTATCTCGTGAATTATTGGCATATGTTTGCACAGAGTGATTTCTATCTTGGTGTTCAGGATCATGGCATCCCGAAGGAGCGTATGATCAGTGAATCGATTAAAGCCTTCCAGGAAACATCTCAGACCAAAGCGGTATTACTTAATGACGTCCGCTATTTGAATGAAAAGGATGCTGTAGCCTACGATTGTTTGCGTTCTATGAAACATGATGAAACATGGCCGCTGCGAATAACGGATATAAGTGTCAAACAGCGCCATTTGCGTCCCGCCGCTGAAATGGAACAACTCTATGGAGATGAGTGGCCCGGGATTGTTCAGGAGACTGCAAATATTTCGGGCAGGTGCGATGTTACCCTGAACTTTGATAGACACATGCTTCCATCTTATCCGGTATCGGAACAGCTTGATGCCCATACTTATCTGGAGCAGCTGTGCTGGGAAAATGTCAAACAGCGCTACACTGCTGTCAACAGTGACATCGAAAAACGTCTTACATATGAACTGCGGACTATTCAATCGATGCAATTCAGCGATTACTTTTTAATTGTTTGGGATTTTATTAAATATGCTAAAGATCAGGGGATTCTCGTCGGGCCTGGGCGTGGTTCAGCAGCCGGATCTCTGGTTGCGTATGTGCTTGGCATCACTGAGGTTGACCCAATGGCTCATAATTTATTGTTTGAGCGCTTTCTTAATCCTGAGCGTGTAACGATGCCTGATATTGATGTTGATTTTTCGGATCACAGGCGTGATGAAGTGATCGATTATGTTCGTGCTAAGTATGGTGACGATCATGTAGCGCAGATTATTACATTTGGAACGTTTGCAGCCAGATCACTATTGCGTGAATTGATTAAGACCATGGATATCGACCGGCAGGATGCAGCGTTTATCTTAAAGTATATCCCTGCACAGGCAAATCAGCCTATTGCAGCTTATATCAAAGGATCAGAAGAATTGCAGCAATATATCAAACAATCAGATAAACTGAAATTGTTATTTACGATTGCAGCTAAACTGGAAGGACTTCCGAAGCACATGTCCACCCATGCTGCTGGCGTTGTCATCAGCGAAGAGCCACTCATTCATCATGTTCCGTTAACGGTGGGGACTCATGAGACCTATTTGACTCAGTATGCGATGAATGATCTGGAAGCTGTCGGGCTCTTGAAAATGGACTTTCTGGGACTGCGCAATTTGACACTTTTGGAACGCGTATTGCAGACAATTCGCTATACCGGAAACGGCACGATGACCCTGGAGGCTATTCCTGATGAGGATGATGCGACTTACGCGATGCTGCGGCAAGGCAGAACGAATGGTGTGTTTCAATTGGAGTCACAGGGTATGAAACAGGTGCTGAAAAGGCTGAAACCGACCCATTTTGAAGATATTGTGGCTGTCAACGCGTTATACCGGCCGGGGCCAATGGACAATATACCTGTTTATATCAACCGTAAACACGATCAAGAGGCAATTAATTACCTGCATCCGGATCTGGAACCGATTTTAAAGGAAACCTATGGTGTTCTGATTTATCAGGAACAAATTATGCAAATAGCACATCAGATTGCTGGATTTTCTTTAGGACGGGCCGATATATTGCGACGGGCAGTCAGTAAGAAACAACAGCAGGCGATGAATGAACAGCAAACGGCATTTATTCAGGGCTGTTTGGCACAAGGCTACAGTGACGTTATTGCCAGGGAAATATTTCAGTGGATTGCTAAGTTCTCTAATTACGGTTTTAACAAAAGCCATGCGGTTGCCTACAGTAAACTGGCCTATCAGCTTGCTTATTTGAAAGCTCATTATCCTAAAAGCTTTTTCGCTGAACTTTTAAGTTCGACAGCCAATCAGCAGTATAAGCTGAATCTGTATATTAAAGAATTGAACGCGACTGGACTGTCTTTGGCACCACCATCGGTTAACAACAGTTATGGTAAATATTCGGTGGAACGTCAGCAAATTCGTATGGGATTTATGGCGATAAAAGGAATTGGTTATCAAGTCATCAATGAAATTATCCGCGTACGACAGGATGGTGTTTTCAAAAGTTTGTTTCACTTTTGTTTACGTGTATCACTGACAGTTGTGAACCGCCGAACTATGGAAACGCTGATCATGGCAGGTGCTTTTGATGAGCTTCATGCAAATCGCGCAAGTCTTTTGGCTTCACTTGATCAAGCTATGGAACAGGGCGAACTTTTTAAGGAATTCAATAGTCAGACTGATTTGTTTCAGGACAAGCTTGACATACAAGAGCAATACGTAGCGATTGATGATTTTAGTCTGATAAAGAAACTTCGCGATGAAAAGGAGCTGCTTGGCCAATTTGTTTCCAGTCACCCGCTGACCCATTACAGGGCGATGCTGAAAAAAGCTGGTTATGCCGCTATGGAGGATGGTCCGAAGCTTACAAATGAACGGCATGCGAAAGGTGCAGCCATTGTACAGTCGATTAAACCCATTCGGACAAAACGGGGTGATCCGATGGCGTTTGTGACTATTGGTGATGAAACGGGTGATATGGAGGCAGTAGTTTTTCCGGAGTTATACAGAGACATCCACCGCTGGCTTTCGGAAGACATGCTGATTATGTTTGCTGGCAGGGTTGAAAACCGGAATGGTCAGCAGCAATGGATCTTATCGAGTGTGGAGATGTTCCAGGAAGCGGATTGGCAAATTGATCAAAGAAAGCGTTTGTTTATTAAAATCACTGAAGCTAATGATCACCATGCCTTGTCAGCTATCCAAGCCATCTCTGATCAATACCCGGGCCAGACACCAGTCATTATTTATAATCCTAAAGAAGGTGCTGCTTATCGCCTGTCCCATGCCTATTTGCTGGAACCGGATGAGCCATGTCTGGAAGCTTTGCGGTCCCGATTTGGAACCGCCAATGTTGTGATTTCGGAGGATAAGGATGACGATCATTTATCAGAATAAGACGGGGCGTGAGGTGTGTGAAAGCTAATTTTTCTTCTTTACACAAACAAGCGATTTGTTATAATGAAAACATTAAGTGGTCAGACCACCTGATTCATAAGATTTTCATAAGCTCTTAGCTTCTGGAACTTGTAAAGGTGGGTCTAGCGGCTGGAATAGTTATATTGTTTTGGACACCTATTAAAGGAGTGATGAATTTGGCAGACTTAAGAGATGAAGCATTGCATATTCATAAGATAAACAAAGGTAAACTGTCAACTGAGGCGAAAGTGCCTGTCCGTAATGCACGGGATTTGAGCTTAGCCTATTCGCCAGGGGTAGCAGAGCCGTGCAAGGAAATCTATGACCAGAAAGAAGCTGTTTTTGATTATACCATGAAAGGCAACATGGTAGGCGTTGTCAGTGACGGATCAGCAGTACTGGGACTGGGGAACATTGGAGCAGAAGCGTCATTGCCTGTTATGGAAGGCAAAGGCGTTTTGTTCAAAAGTTTTGCTGGAGTGGATGCGTTTCCAATCTGTTTAGGTTCACATGATGTTGAAAAAGTTATTGAGACTGTGAAACTGCTGGAGCCGACATTTGGCGGTGTCAATCTTGAAGACATTGCGGCACCAAACTGTTTCATTGTCGAAGAACGGCTGAAAAAAGAAACAAGTATTCCGGTCTTTCATGATGATCAGCACGGAACAGCTATCGTTACAGTTGCCGGACTGATCAATGCGCTGGAGCTGTCCGGCAAATCCTTTTCTGATATAAAAGTTGTTGCGAATGGAGCAGGCGCTGCCGGCATCGCTATTATCAAACTTCTGCATCATTTTGGTGTGCGTGATATGATTATGTGTGATTCAAAAGGTGCTATTTTTGAAGGCAGATCATATGGCATGAATGACGTAAAAGAAGATGTTGCCAAAATGACCAACAAAGATAAAGAAGAAGGATCACTTGAAGAAATCTTGACAGACGCGGATGTCTTTATTGGTGTATCGGCTGGTGGTTTGCTGTCCAAAGAAATGGTCGAGACCATGCATGATGATCCGATTATTTTTGCTATGGCCAATCCTGAACCGGAAATCATGCCTGAGGATGCCAAAGAGGCCGGTGTTAAGGTTATTGGGACTGGTCGTTCTGATTTTTCCAACCAGGTGAATAATGTACTCGCATTTCCAGGTATTTTCCGGGGAGCTCTTGATGTGCGGGCGACTCAGATTAATGAAAAAATGAAGGTGGCTGCAACTGAAGCGATTGCGTCGCTGATTACAAAAGATGAGTTATCTGAGGATTACGTGATACCGGCACCTTTTGATCCGAGAGTTGCACCACTTGTTGCTTCCCGTGTTGCTCAGGCGGCAATGGATTCAGGCGTGGCAAGAATGAATGTTGACCCTGAAGCAGTAGCTGAGAGAACCCGCCATATGACACAGATTGATAAAACGTGATGCTAACATAACGTAATCTGCAGTTCTTGAACGGCTGGATCGGTTCTCACAGATCCCGCTCAATCGTTCAGGAAAATAATGCATAACGTCCTGCAAAGGGGTGATGACGGCTGTGACTATGTCGCTGGAACAGAAAGTATATCAGGGTGTTCTGCAGGAAATCCGCAAGTATATTGATGAACACGATTTACAGCCAGGTGACAAATTGCCATCTGAGCGTGAACTGTCGGAAAACTTGCAGGCTGGCAGATCTTCCATTCGGGAAGCACTAAGAGCCATGGAACTACTGGGATTAGTTGAAACAAGACATGGCGAAGGGACATTTCTGAGCGACTACCGGCCGTATCACTCAGTTGAGGTGCTGTCGTCATTCATTTTGCGGGGGGCAAATACACGTAATGATCTGTTGTTTGCCAAAAAAATCATTGAAAAAGAAGCGGCGAGAATTGCATATAAGCATATCCGCCAAGATGATATTGATACGCTGTCGGCGATTACCTGCGACAATACATTGAGCAGTAATGAGAAACATGCAGCTTTTTTTCAGTGCCTGTTTCGCAGAACGGAAAGCCTGTTGCTTGCTAAGGTCTGGCAGCTGATGGATGCGTTTTCTTACACGATTTCCAGCCTTGCATATAATCCGTCTTTTTATCAGAAACTCATAAATCTTTACCAAACAGGGCGCTTTGATGAGATTGAACGTTTGTTTTATCAACTGCCGGCCGAACAAAACGAATGACATTTTGTTGACAGGCTATCGCAGTTTTGGCAGTTTATTAGTATAGTGACCAATAGGTGTCTCGTTCTGTTGCGAACAAAGGAGGAATAATCTTGCTTAAAGATTTTTTTGGCAAGAAAAGGAAATATGCCACCGTTCCTAATGAACAAAGCAAGCTGGATATACCGGAAGGCCTCATGAAAAAATGCGACAATTGTCATAAAATCTATTATCGCAAAGAAATGAACAAAAATTTAAATGTTTGTCCCAACTGTGACTATCATCATCCTTTAAGTGCCTGGGATCGGATTCACAGCTTAGTTGATGAAGGCACATTTACGGAATGGGATAGTGGCCTGACGTCCGCTAATCCGTTGGAATTCCCTGGATATGAGGGAAAAATAGCCAAAGACCGCGAAAAAACTGGTTTAAATGAAAGTGTCGTATGCGGCAAGGCTTCTATAGGCAACCAGTCAACTGCCCTGGCAGCTATGGATTCCGGGTTTCGTATGGGAAGTGTAGGATCGGCCGCTGGTGAAAAGATTGCTCGTGCGATTGAACAGGCTAATGAAGAGTCACTCCCATTTATTATTTTTACAGCCTCTGGCGGTGCAAGGATGCAGGAGGGTGTTTTAAGTCTTATGCAAATGGCCAAAACATCGGTTGCTGTGAAACGTTTTTCGGAAGCTGGTCAGCTGATGATTTCTGTTATGACCCATCCAACAACTGGTGGGGTATCAGCCAGCTTTGCCTCAATTGGTGATTATAATTTTGCTGAGCCAGGTGCCCTGATTGGGTTTGCTGGACGTCGCGTTATTGAACAGACAATTAATGAGGAGCTGCCGGATGATTTTCAGACAGCGGAATTTCTGTATAATCATGGTCAGCTGGACAGTATCATTCATCGGCATGATATGACATCTACTCTAGAAACGTTGCTCTTGATGCATCAGAAGGGCGGGGAACAGACATGAAGGATGCCTTGGATTTTGAAAAGCCAATTGTGGACTTGAAAGACAAAATTGAAGAACTGAAGACCTTTACAGCCGACAGTGATATTGATTTGACTGAGGAAATTAAAACACTGGAAGAACGTCTGGAAACACTGGAAGAGGATATATACGGTAATTTAGAACCCTGGCAGCGTGTCCAGATGGCGCGTCACCAGAAACGGCCAACAACTTTGGACTACATAGAGGAACTGTTCACGAATTTTATGGAGTTTCATGGTGATCGCTTATACGGGGATGACGAAGCAATCGTGTCAGGAATCGCTCTGTATCAGGATACCCCAGTTACAGTCATTGGCCATCAGCGAGGTCGTGGAACGAAAGAAAATATTCGCCGTAATTTTGGTATGCCGCATCCTGAAGGGTACCGGAAAGCGTTGCGGCACATGCAGCAAGCTGAAAAGTTTCACCGTCCTATTATTTCTTTTATTGATACGAAAGGTGCTTATCCAGGCAAAGCTGCCGAAGAACGCGGTCAAAGTGAAGCAATTGCCCGAAATTTAGTGGAGATGGCTGGCCTTAAAGTTCCGATTATTTGTATCGTCATTGGTGAAGGCGGAAGCGGCGGAGCTCTCGGCCTGGGTGTCGGTGACCGTATTCATATGCTGGAAAATTCAACTTATTCAGTTATTTCACCTGAAGGAGCAGCTGCTTTGCTATGGAAAAACGCTGATCTGGCACAGCAAGCAGCCGAAACAATGAAGATTACGTCTTATGATTTAAAAGAATTGGATGTTGTTGATGAGGTTATCCCAGAACCAAAAGGCGGTGCTCATCGTGACATCAAAAATCAGGCCGCCTCAATTGATGCTGTTCTGGCCAAATCACTGCAGGAAATGTCAGAACTGTCGACGGATGAATTACTTGAAGCAAGATGGGAAAAATATCATAAAATAGGTGATTATCAAAACACTTAATCAGAAGAGAGGTTGACATGAGTCAGCCTCTTTCACGCTTAAGCGTACTAATAACGAGATTTGTTGCTGGTGATAATTTGACGTTGATTAAAATGATTGCTGTTTGCAGCGATTTTGATTAATTTGGATATAGTGGTTAGATGATCTGCATCGGCGTTACATATCTGTAATCAGGTTTTTAGTTGTGTTTATGTGTTCGCAGGAACGATTCAGGTTCTCAGAAGACGAATGAAATGAGTGGGGTGAAAGGACAGTATGAAAAAACTGGGTGTCTTAACGAGCGGTGGCGATGCACCGGGTATGAATGCTGCCATACGCGCAGTTGTGAGAAAGGCTATTTATCATAATATTGAAGTGTTTGGCATTCATAATGGATTCCAGGGTCTTATCGACGGTCATATTGAACAGATGGATATCGGCTCGGTCGGTGATATTATTCAGCGCGGCGGAACGATTTTGCATTCAGCAAGATGTGAGGCGTTTGTAACAGATGAAGGGCAAAGTAGAGGAATCGAGCAAATGGAAAAGCGCGGGATTGAAGGCTTGATTGTAATTGGTGGTGATGGAAGTTTTCGGGGTGCCCAGGCATTGAGTGAGAAAGGGTACCCTTGTATTGGCATTCCTGGAACGATTGATAATGATATTGCCGGTACTGATTTCACAATTGGGTTTGATACAGCACTGAACACAGTGATCGAAGCAATTGATAAAATACGGGATACAGCCTCATCGCATGAACGGACATTTATCATAGAGGTTATGGGCCGGAATGCTGGTGACCTCGCACTTTGGGCCGGATTGGCTGATGGTGCAGAAAGCATTCTTATTCCGGAAAAACAGGATGCGATGGAAGACATTATTGACAGGTTGAAGCGTGGACAGGAACGTGGCAAAAAACACAGTATTATCATTCTTGCTGAAGGTGTTGGAAGTGCGTTTGATTATGCCGATGACATTAAAAGGACAGCTGATCTGGAAACACGTGTAACGGTGTTGGGCCATATTCAGCGTGGCGGTTCTCCAACAGCTTCAGACAGAGTGCTGGCAAGCCGTTTAGGTGCAGAGGCTGTCGATCTGCTTCAAGCCGGCCAGGCTGGAAAAGTAGCAGGTATTCAGAACAATCAATTGGTACACCATGACATTTCAGATATTTTGAGTAAAAAACATACCATTGATATGAACATGTTTCAATTGTCCAAGGAATTGTCAATATAACGTTTGTAAGGAGGAACTGGAATGCGAAAAACAAAAATTGTGAGCACGATTGGTCCGGCATCCGAATCGATTGAAACATTAACAAAGTTAATTGAGGCTGGAATGAATGTTGCCCGTTTAAATTTTTCACACGGCGATTATGCAGAACATGAACAGCGGATTCGAAACATTCGCGAAGCTGCAGCTAAAACAGGAAAAACAGTTGCGATTCTTCTTGATACGAAAGGGCCTGAAATCAGAACCGGAACATTCAAAAACGGTGAAGCCGAAATAGAAAAAAACAGTATCGTACATGTAACGATGGATGATGTCGAAGGAACCTCAGAACGCTTCTCTGTTACTTATGAAGGGCTGATGGATGATGTGCATGCCGGCTCAAAAATCCTGCTTGATGACGGTCTGATTGAATTGGAAGTGTTGTCGGCTGATACAGAGAATAGAGAGGTCAGAACGAAAGCTTTGAACTCAGGCACCATTAAGAATAAGAAGGGTGTCAATCTCCCGAATGTTCATGTCAATTTACCTGGCATAACTGATAAAGATGCTCAGTATATTGAGTTTGGCATTGAACAGGACGTTGATTTTATAGCAGCTTCTTTTGTTCGCCGTCCATCTGATATACTGGAAGTGCAGAAACTGCTTGAAGAACATGATGCAACACACATTAAAATTATACCTAAAATTGAAAACCAGGAAGGTATTGATAATATTGATGCGATCCTGGAGGTTAGTAACGGACTGATGGTGGCGCGCGGTGACCTGGGTGTGGAAACACCAGCAGAAGATGTACCGCTTGTGCAGAAGAAACTGATTGCGCAGTGCAATACGGCTGGCAAACCAGTTATAACAGCCACCCAAATGCTTGATTCCATGCAGTGGAATCCAAGGCCTACACGGGCTGAAGCATCCGATGTAGCTAACGCTATTTTTGATGGGACAGATGCCATTATGTTATCCGGCGAGACGGCAGCGGGAGACTATCCGATTGAGTCAGTACAAACAATGAGCAATATAGCTATAAAAGCGGAAACTGGACTCGATCATCAGCTGCTTCTTGATGATCGTTCAAAATGGGTTGATATGACGATCACTGATGCAATCAGTCAGTCCGTAACACATACCGCAATGAATTTATCGGTAAGTGGTATCATTACACCGACTGAAAGCGGACATACGGCCAGAATGATTTCGAAATACCGGCCGGAAGCCCCCATTATTGCTGTTACGTTTCATGAAAGTGTTAACCGGCAATTATCATTAGTATGGGGTGTTCATGCCGTTGCGGGCAGTAAAGCAGGTTCCACCGATGATATGCTGGACATAGCGGTGAATCAGGGACTGAATACAGCGCTGTTTGACCGGGGCAGCAGAGTGATTATTACAGCCGGCGTTCCACTTGGTGAAAGCGGCACGACTAACTTAATGAAAGTCCATGTCATTGGAGATGTCATGGCTAAAGGGCAAGGAATTGGACGAGGCAGTGCCTATGGAAAGGCGGTTGTTGCTGAAACAGCTTCTGAAGCAATTGAAAACCTTTCGGAAGGTGATATTCTGGTAACGCGTGGGACAGATCGCGATATGATGGAAGCAGTTGAGAAAGCCGGCGGCATTGTCACTGAAGAAGGCGGCTTAACCTCCCATGCGGCTGTTGTTGGATTAAGCCTGGGGATACCAGTCATTGTAGGTGTTGAAAATGTATCCGATAAAATTCACAGTGGAACAGATATTACAATTGATGGGGCCAAGGGCGACATCTATGAAGGCCATGCCAAAGTATTATAAATCGCGATTATTGTCACACATTAACGCTGCTGCCACTGTGAAAAGGTTATAATATGAAGGGGGAGCGGACGATGCAATGGTTAATTCTTGCTTTTATTATTATACCTGCGATTGAAATTGGTGTATTTATTTGGGCGGGCGGTATCATTGGCCCGATATGGGTTGTAGCATTAATTATTTTTACAGGTATCGCCGGCGTAGCTCTTGCGCGAAGAGAAGGTCTTGACGCGTGGCGTCGTGCCCAATTGGCGATCAATAATCGTCAGCCGCCGGGCAGGGCTATCGTGGATGGTATTTGTATCTTTACTGGCGGCATTTTTCTGTTTGCGCCTGGTTTTATTACCGATATCGCAGGATTTATGCTGGTACTTCCCTTTACAAGGGCGCCGTTTCAGCGAATGGCGGAACGATTTCTGCGGAAACGTGCAGCCAAAGGCACCATTATTTATCGAAAATAGTAATATTATGATCCTTTAATAAAGTGAAATGCCTGATGGAGAACACCTGCTTGATAAAAGGCAGCTCCGATAATCACTAGAAGAGGACCGATTAACAGTCCAAATGCTCCCCATACCTGAAGAGCAATGAACAGCGTGACAAGTGTCACGAGTGGGTTTGAACCAATGCCATCTGACACGAGTTTTGGCTCCAGAGCCTGTCTCTGAACGGCGATGATCATATATAAAATTGTTAAACCAATTGTGAGAGAATAATCGCCAGTCAAAAATAAATAAATGATCCACGGCATGAAAATAAGCCCTGCCCCGATAAATGGCAGTATATCTGCTAAAGCAGTCAACAGCGTAATTGTCAGTGCATAGTCAATTTGTAATATGAGCAGACCAGTCAGGGCAGTGACAGCCGTCAGGGTTATTAGCAAGAGCTGAGCTTTGATATAACCGGTAAAGATTTTTCGCAGATGATACCAGACACGAGTGTTTGCTTCAAATAGGCTTCGGGGAACGATTCTTTTGCTTTGAGCAAGCAGCAAATGCCAATCTTTCATTATGAAATAAGCACCTAAAATGGTGAACAGCAAGAATGTAACAGAACCTGGCAGTGACGCTAATGCATGTGATAGTTGTGTTAGGACATAATTAAGCATATCTGAACCAAGTGATGCAAACTGCTGAATTAATTGGTGAATCGTATTAGTTATACTTTCCTGTTGTTCAGGATTCAGTGTCTGAAAGAAAGACGTTACGTTTTGATATAATGGCAGAAGGTACTGATTAATCAAATCTTCTACTAACGACATGAATGATTGAATATGTTTCGGAATTGCCTCGGCCAAATAAGATGTCCCGTGTACGAGTTCAGAAATGAAGATAATCATTAATCCAATGAAACTGGCGATAGTAATGAACAGCACGCTGAACGATGCAAGGCCACGTGGCATGTTCAATCTATTTTCTAAATAGGACACAACTGGGTTCAAGCAAAACACAAGAATGGCTGCCGCTAAAAATGGATAAATGTAAACAGCAGTGTAGTGTATCAGCATGCCGACAGCAATAATTGCTGTTAGGACAATCCCGCTTCTTAAAAGCTGGTACATGCGCTTTTTGTACAATTCAATGCCACCCTTCAGCCTTAAAAATGCTTGTACTGTTTTATTTATGATTGGAAACGGGAAAGTAGACTAATAAGTCAGCTTTTACAAATTCAGGATTTTGTCTCGTTTTGATTTTGCACCAAAATTTAATTTTATCGGTTTCAATTCACAATACGTTGATTTTATTTTATAATTGGTTTTAAGGACCCTGTTATCTGTAATGAATTGTCATGTTTAATAACTGGTAACTTAATCCTGACGTATTGAACAATTTGTGAAAAGGAGAGGGTTTGTGATGTCATCACAAAAAGGGTTAGAAGGAATTGTTGCGACGGAAACATCGATAAGCTCTATTATCAATGATCAACTGACGTATGTTGGTTATAAAATTGATGATTTAGCCGAAAATTCCAGTTTTGAGGAAGTTATTTACTTATTATGGCATTTAAAAATGCCAACACAAGCAGAACTGGATGAGCTCAAGGCTGATCTGACTGCCAATATGAACTTGGATACGGCTGTCATTGATCACTTGCGGTCATATGATTTATCAAGCGTCCATCCAATGGCAGCATTACGGTCAGCTGTTTCCATCCTTGGACTGTATGATAAGGAAGCAGATGTTATGGATGAAGCGGCGAACCAGCGCAAGGCAGTCCGTATTCAGGCGAAGATCGCGACGATTGTTGCCGCATTTGCCCGTATCCGCAAGGGGCAGGATCCTGTTGGACCGAAAGAAGATCTCAGTTTTGCAGCTAATTTCCTCTATATGCTGAATGGCAAAGAGCCAGAAGATGTAGAAGTGGAAGCTATCAATAAAGCGCTCATCTTACATGCGGATCATGAGCTGAATGCCTCAACGTTCACTGCGCGTGTATGTGTCGCGACATTGTCGGATATTTATTCCGGCGTGACAGCTGCAATCGGTGCGTTAAAGGGACCATTGCACGGCGGTGCTAATGAGCGTGTCATGGCAATGCTTACGGATATTGGCGACGAAGAGAATGCTGTTCCCTATATTAAAGAAAAGATCGCCAACAATGAAAAAATTATGGGGATGGGGCATCGTGTCTATAAAAGTGGTGACCCGCGGGCTAAACACTTAAAACGTATGTCTGAGAGATTGACCAAACTTACCGGTCAGCCCAAATGGTATAATATGTCTGTAAAGATCGAGGATTTTATTAAAGAAGAAAAAGGTCTGCCGGCTAATGTGGACTTTTACTCAGCATCTGTTTATCATAGCCTGGGAATCGATCATGATCTGTTCACACCACTGTTTGCAACAAGCCGTGTTTCAGGCTGGCTGGCACATATTCTGGAACAATATGATAATAATCGCCTCATCCGTCCGCGTGCAGAGTATGTGGGTCCGGACACACAGGACTATACAGCCATTGAAAACCGCTAAATAAATCACAGTGAAATTCAAAGAAACCTGCTCCAAAACGGCTATTAGCCGTCTCCAGTTTAACAGCAATAGCTGGAAATTAAGCCGCCTATTAACCAAGTGGCGGGTATTGTGGTAGACTGGTGATGCATGATTAAGAACAGGAGGTAGCAATATGACACAAGCCGAAAAAATTACAGTTGAGAATGGAAAGATGAATGTCCCGAACAAACCAATCATTCCATTTATTGAAGGTGACGGGACCGGCCCGGATATTTGGGCGGCCACTAAGCGTGTCATCGAAGCAGCTGTTGACAAAGCTTATAATGGTGAAAAACAGATTGAATGGAAAGAAATTTATGCTGGTCAGAAATCATATGATAAAAGTGGCGAATGGCTTCCGGATAACACACTTAATACGATTAATGATTATAAAATCGCTATTAAAGGTCCGCTCACAACACCAGTCGGCGGAGGCATCCGTTCATTAAACGTTGCGCTCCGGCAGGAATTGGACTTATTCACATGCCTGCGTCCAGTACGCTATTTTTCAGGTGTCCCGTCCCCGGTCAAGAACCCTGAAGATGTCGATATGGCCATTTTCCGTGAAAACACGGAAGATATTTATGCAGGTATCGAGTGGCAAAAAGGAACAGACAGTGTGAAAAAAGTTATTGATTTTCTGCAAGATGAAATGGGCGTTGACAGTATCCGTTTTCCTGAAACATCCGGAATTGGTATTAAGCCCGTATCTGAAGAAGGAACAAAACGTCTGGTACGAGCTGCAATTGACTATGCACTTAACGAAGGACGCCAGAATGTTACGCTGGTACATAAAGGTAACATTATGAAATTTACGGAAGGGTCCTTTAAATCATGGGGCTATGAAGTTGCCGAACAGGAATACGGTAATAAAGTCTTTACATGGGCTGAATATGACCGCATTGTTGAAAAAGATGGAAAAGAGGCAGCCAACAAGGCACAGGATGAGGCCGTTGCAGCCGGAAAAATGATTGTTAAGGATGCTATTGCGGATATCTTCCTGCAGCAAATTCTGACCCGTCCGAAAGAATTTGATGTTGTTGCTACGATGAATCTGAATGGTGACTACATTTCCGATGCTCTGGCAGCACAGGTAGGCGGCATTGGTATTGCTCCAGGCGCTAATATTAACTATGATACTGGTCATGCCATCTTTGAAGCGACACACGGAACAGCACCTAAATATGCCGGTATGGATAAAGTGAATCCATCTTCTATGATCCTGTCGGCTGTATTGATGCTTGAACATCTCGGGTGGCGTGAAGCAGCCGATCTTATTACTAAGGCAATGGACACTACCATCGCATCAAAAGTTGTTACTTACGATTTTGCTCGTATGATGGAAGGTGCTGCGGAAGTTAAAACGAGCGGATTTGGTGATGAACTGATTAAAAATATGGATTAATCGTCGAATCTTACTAATCAGCTATGCAACCAAGACGTCGTCCAAACATGCTTGCGTAAGTGAAAAAGCTTCTTTTTGCCTGTTGGTGAGAAGAAGCTTTTCATTTATAATAGCTTCACATCACAGCGTTAGATTTTATATGTTTAACAGCGTCATTTATCACATTCCGGGTTAAAACAGTCCGGGAAATGGGTTATAAATTGGAGCATCCGACATGATGAAGCCATTATTCACAAAACCATTAATTTCTTATCACGCAAGTCTGATTCTGTTGGTAGCAATAACAAGTTTTGCGCTAAGCCAAATTGTGAATGATTATATCATTCTTATTTCGATTATGATTGTGGAATATGTCATTTTATTAATTATTATGCTTCATGTATATGATAAACATATGAAGCCAATCGTCAAAACATCCCAGACAGTTGATGAACTTGTGAAAGGCAATTATCGGGCACGAGTTCATGATACTGCCGGCGGTCGTATAGGCGAACTTAATTATAAATTAAATATATTGGCACGCAATCTCAGTGAATTTCAGATTCAGGAACAGCTGCAGGAAGAACAGTTGTCAACATTAATTGATAATACAGCAAGTGGTCTGGTCTTGATTGATGAAAAAGGGTTTATCCATTTAGTCAATCGCAAATTTTTAATCATGTTTGAAGGAAATACGCACGATTATCATGGGTATCTATACTATGAAGTTCTGGCGAATGAAACGATTCAAAAAACTGTGCTTGATACATTTTTATATGAAAGAAATATGACTTATTCATTCACCCAGTTTGTTGGTATGGAGAAAAAGTATATTGAAATCGTCGGGGCTCCTATATTCAATGAACGTGAGATGCTGAAGGGCGCTGTTCTTTTGTTATATGACATTACCCACTTAAAGAGACTTGAATTGATGCGTAAGGATTTCGTAGCTAACGTTTCACATGAGCTTAAAACTCCTATGGCATCCATGACAGGCTTTGCGGAAACGTTATTGAATGGTGCTAAACATGATCCTGAATCACTGGATCGGTATTTGACGATTATTTATGATGAGAGCAGCCGGATGGAGGGGCTGGTTCAAGATTTACTGACTCTGTCCAAATTGGAAAAAGAGGAATTTCAAATCACCTGGGAAACAGTCGATCTAAACCAGGTTGTCAGTGACATCAAACCGCTGATCAGCCAGAGTGCTGAACAAAAAGAAATTACGCTGACATTTGATTTAGATGAAAATCTGATACTTCAAACAGATAGTGAACATATGGAGCAGATTTTGATTAATTTGCTGATAAATGCTATCAGTTACACGCCAGAGCAGGGCAAGGTGGATTTGATTCTTAAAAATGAAGATGACAACATTCATTTCAAAGTGAAGGACACTGGCATTGGCATTCCGGAAGAAGCTATCCCCAGAATTTTCGAGCGTTTTTACCGGGTAGATAAAGCACGCAGTCAAAATACTGGCGGTACGGGGCTTGGTCTAGCGATTGCTAAACATATTGTTGAAGTCCATGATGGCAGCATTACTGTGGAAAGTGAACTTGAAAAAGGATCTGTTTTCGATGTCTACTTACCAAAAGAAGAGGATCCGGCACTCTCGTAAAGGGAGTGCTTTTTGTTAGATTGTGATAAACTTGGTATAACGACTATGGACAGGATCGGAGG
The DNA here is from genome assembly GCF_042666895.1 of Lentibacillus kimchii. Classification (GTDB taxonomy): domain Bacteria; phylum Bacillota; class Bacilli; order Bacillales; family Amphibacillaceae; genus Lentibacillus; species Lentibacillus kimchii. The sequence continues at coordinate 40,859 of NZ_JBHTGR010000012.1, read as the reverse complement.
AACATAAATATGAGCAATAAGCTAGTGCTGATTGACGGGAACAGCGTCATTTACAGGGCTTTTTTCGCTTTGCCCTTATTGAATAATAATAAAGGTGTCTATACAAATGCCGTTTATGGTTTTACGAATATGCTGCTGAAAATTATTGAAGATGAACAGCCAACACACATGCTCATTGCATTTGACGCTGGTAAAACAACATTCCGGCACGACACATATAATGCGTACAAAGGCGGACGGCAAAAGACACCCCCGGAATTATCGGAGCAGATTCCGCTGTTGAAAGAGCTGCTTGATGCTTTTCAGATTGCCTATTATCAGCTTGATTTATATGAAGCTGATGATATTATTGGAACTTTGTCCAAACTAGGCGAGAGAGAAGAGTGGAATGTCAGCGTTATATCGGGTGATAAAGACTTGCTGCAGCTTGTATCAGACAAGGTGACAGTTAAGTTGACGAAGAAAGGGATCAGCGACATTGAAGTGTATACGCCGGCATCTATGCAGGAGAAAATGGCTATTGCGCCGGAGCAGATTATTGATCTTAAAGCATTGATGGGCGATAATTCGGATAACATTCCAGGCGTCCCTGGAATTGGCGAAAAAACAGCCACAAAGTTACTGACACAATTCCAGACGGTTGATAATGTCTATGAGCATCTTGACGAAGTGAGCGGAAAGAAAGTAAACGAAAATTTGAGAAATTATCAGGATCAGGCATTTATGAGTAAACAGCTTGTCATTATTGATCGTGACTCGCCGATTGAGGTGTCATTGGCAGACGTGACTTATACAGGCTACCCGCAAACAGAGGTCAGTGCCATGTTTAAGGACCTGGGCTTTCAGTCACTTCTGACCCGGATTGGTGATGAATCAGAGGAAACGGGTGACAACCGGGATGAGCTGAAACCAATCGATTATACGATCGCTGACACTGTGACAAACGACATGCTGGGAGATGAGACAGCGCTGGTGCTGGAAATGCTTGATGACAATTATCATTATGGCAGCATTGAAGGTATTGGCATCGTTAATCAAACAGCTGCCTATTTCATACCTGCTGAAACAGCAATCACATCGAGTGCTTTTAAAGCCTGGGCAGAGGACCGTCATCAAGCAAAAATTGTATTTGATGCCAAGAAAACACTTGTCACTTTATTGAACCGGGGCATTCATATTCAGGGCATCGTCTTTGATATGCTGCTCACGTCTTATTTGCTTAATCCGGCTGAGAATAATCATGATATCCCGATGATTGCCCATCGTATGGGCGTGACTGACGTTCTATTTGATGAAGAAGTTTACGGAAAGGGTGCTAAAAGACAGGTTCCAGAGCAGCAAATCCTTAGTGAACACATCGCCCGGAAAACGCGCAGTCTGTTTCAGCTTAGTGACAAAATGGAAGAGCAGCTTAAGGCAAATGAGCAGTTCAACTTGCTTAAAGAGCTGGAACTGCCGCTTGCGCTCATTCTGGCCGAAATGGAACATACCGGTGTTCAGGTTGATACAGAACGGCTGCAGCAAATGGGGAGCGATTTGAAACAGCGTCTGAGCGAATTGGAGACCGAAATACACACATTAGCTGGTGAGACGTTTAATATTAATTCGCCTAAGCAGCTTGGGCCAATTTTGTTTGAAAAGCTGGGTTTGCCCGTCATCAAAAAAACGAAAACGGGCTACTCCACAGCAGCTGGTGTTTTGGAACAGCTGCAGCATGAACATGAGATTATACCCAAGCTTCTCTTGTACAGACAACTCGACAAATTGCAGTCAACCTATATCACCGGCTTACAGAAAGTTGTGGATCCGGATACCCGGAAAATTCATACGCGTTTTAACCAGGCTCTGACACAGACAGGACGGCTGAGCTCGGTTGAACCGAATTTGCAGAATATCCCGATCCGGCTTGAAGAAGGCCGTAAAATTCGCCAGGCTTTTGTGCCATCGAAGCAGGACTGGATTATGTTTGCGGCCGACTACTCGCAAATTGAACTACGCGTTCTTGCCCATATTGCAGGCGATGACAAACTCGTCGAGGCTTTCACTGATAACCTGGATATTCATACACAAACAGCAATGGATGTGTTTCATGTCGACAAGGACGATGTAACAGCTAATATGCGCCGGCAGGCCAAAGCCGTAAACTTTGGCATTGTCTATGGTATCAGTGATTTCGGACTGTCACAGAACCTTGGCATTCCGCGTAAAGAAGCGAAGGCATTTATCGATCGCTACTTTGCCAGTTATCCTGACGTTAAAACTTATATGGATGACATCGTTCAAGAAGCGAAACACCAGGGTTATGTGACGACTTTAATGAAGCGCAGACGTTATTTGCCGGATATTACAAGCCGGAATTTTAACCAGCGGTCATTTGCAGAACGTACAGCTATGAACACGCCTATTCAGGGCAGCGCGGCGGATATTATTAAAAAAGCCATGATTGATCTGCATGAGGCATTAAGAGATGCCAAACTTGAAGCGCGCATGCTGATGCAGGTTCATGACGAACTGATTCTGGAGGCGCCGAAAGAAGAAATTGAACAATTAAAAGAGATTGTACCAGCGACGATGACGAAAACGGTCAATCTCAGTGTGCCGTTAGAAGTTGATTATGAATATGGAGACAGCTGGTTTGAAGCCAAGTAAGGGGAATGAGACATGCCAGAACTGCCGGAAGTTGAAACGATAAAAGAAAACCTTAAACGATTTGTCATAAATCAAACGATCATCAGCGCAACTGTATTCTGGCCAAATATTATTAAACGGCCGGAAGACGTGTCAGAATTTAAACATCTTATCGCGGGACAGACGATTCAGGACATCAGGCGAAAGGGCAAGTTTCTGTTATTTGAATTGGATGATTTGGTTCTTGTATCTCATTTGCGAATGGAGGGCAAATATAAGGTTCATTTGTCAGAGGAACCAATCGACAAACACACACATGTTTTGTTTAGATTTGAGAACGGCGAAGAACTTCGGTATCGTGACGTGCGAAAATTCGGCACGATGCATGTATTTGCAAAAGGTGATGAACTGAATCATAAGCCACTGAACCAATTAGGGCCCGACCCGTTTGATGACGCTTTTACGATCGTCTATCTTTATCAAAAATTAGCCAAAACAGATCGTGTCATTAAGTCCGTGCTCCTGGATCAGACAGTTGTTGCCGGTCTGGGCAATATCTATGTTGATGAGACGTTATTTAAAGCTGCTGTTCATCCGTTAAGAAAGGCAAGCACATTAACGAAACATGAGGCGGAAGCGATTTGGGAAGCAGCTATCGACACATTGCAGGAGGCCGTTACTCTAGGAGGAACAACCATTCGTTCGTATGTTAATTCCCAGGGAGCGATGGGTATGTTTCAGCAAAGGCTGCTTGTATATGGTCAGGTGGATGAGCCTTGTCAGAGATGCGGAGAACCTATTGTTAAAATGTCTGTTGGCGGACGTGGGACACACGTCTGCATAGCATGTCAAAAATGAAATGAGGATTGTAAATGACACTTGTTATCGGATTAACAGGAAGTATTGCCAGCGGAAAAAGTACTGTCTCCTTAATGTTTGATGATTTCAATATTCCGGTGATTGATGCTGACAAATTATCACGCGAGGTTGTCAGGCCTGGTGAGACCGCCTATGAACAAATCGTGAACACGTTTGGTGAATCGGTCTTGCGGGATGATGAAACACTTGACCGCAAAAAATTAGGGGCTATTGTCTTCAATGATGACGATAAAAGAAACCAGCTGAATAATATTGTGCATCCAGCCGTCCGGAAAAAAATGCTTGAGCAACGAGATGCTTACGTTAATTCGGGGGCTGGAAGCATTGTGCTGGATGTTCCCTTGTTATTTGAAAGTAAATTAACGCACTTTGTTGATAAAACGATTGTGGTCTATGTCGATGAACACGTGCAGCTCAATCGGCTGATGACACGTGATGGTTATTCTGACACAGAGGCCCGTCAGCGAATTGATGCACAAATGCCTGTTAGCGAAAAAGCTGAAATGGCTGATGCGGTGATTGATAATAACGGCTCAAAGCATCATGCCTATGAGCAGCTGGAATGGCTGCTTCAGTCATGGACGGGTGCCTGATTATCACTGGTTGTTTAGCAGAATTTATTATAAATTATTAGAAATAAAGCAGAATTTTTCCTGAAAGCGGTCACACTATTCCTGAAATGTGTTATACTAATTAATACAAAGAACAAAAAGTATAACATATAATGAGGGATGACATATGCGTAAAACGCGGATTGCAATTAATGGATTTGGCCGCATAGGACGAATGGTTTTCCGGCAGGCGGTAAAAGATGATGATCTGGATATTGCAGCCATCAATGCCAATTATCCTGCTGACACACTTGCCCATCTTATTAAATATGATAGTATTCATGGTATCTTTGACAGGGACGTAAAGGCTCTGCAGGATGAACTGGAAGTGGATGGCAAGCGAATCGCGATTGTCAGGACACGTGAACCGGAAAAACTGCCATGGCAAGCATATGAGATTGATATTGTTGTAGAAGCGACAGGTCAATTCAAAACACAAGAAGAGGCCGGCCGCCATATTCAGGCTGGTGCCAATAGAGTTGTCATTACGGCACCCGGTAAGCAAGTCGACAGGACCATTGTTATGGGTGTGAATGAGTCACAGTTTAATCCTGACGGTGACAGGGTTCTTTCAAATGCTTCATGCACGACCAACTGTCTCGCTCCGGTTATTAAGGTGCTTGATGATCATTTGACGATCGTAAATGGGTTGATGACCACTGTACACTCATTTACCAACGATCAAAAGAACCTTGATAACCCGCATAAAGACTTACGGCGTGCTCGCGGCTGTACGCAATCAATCATTCCCACTTCAACCGGCGCGGCCAAAGCAATCGGTGATGTCATGCCGCATCTGGAAGGGAAATTGCATGGCACAGCCTTACGCGTACCAACGCCAAATGTATCACTTGTTGATTTAGTTATTGATGTGGAGGAGCCGGTCACAGCAGCGTATATTAACGATCTTTTCCGGAATGCTGCGGAAAATGACATGCAAGGCATCCTTCAGTACAGCGATGAGCCGCTTGTCTCAGTTGATTACACAACAACAAACTATTCGGCCATTATTGATGGTTTATCGACGATGGTGCTCGAGGATAATAAAATTAAAATCCTTGCCTGGTATGATAATGAATGGGGCTATTCCAGCCGGGTTGTGGATCTTGTCCGTTATGCTGGAGACCGGGTTAAGAAAGAGCAGCCGCAGATTTCCTAGTGCTGTTAGTTAAAAGAGATTGACCATTTTGATCAGGAAATGCGTCAATCTTTTTTTATTCCGTTAGAACAGGAAATCGTGTTATAATAAGTATACATATCATGAATGAGTAAGGTCGTTTGTGGGACGAACAACAGGGCATGCTTAAGCCTAGCTGCTTTAATGTATTCCAGCAGCTGCTGGAGAACAATGTTCTGTGTGTCATTTCGTTACCTTGCTATGAATGAATGACGGCAGTATCAGCGAAAGCGAATGGGGTTGAGCAGTATGCGATGTTCAAATTGTCAGAACAAAAGCACCAAAGTATTGGATTCCCGCCCGATAGAAGAGGGCCGGTCGATTCGCAGGCGCAGGGAATGTGAACGATGCGGTTTTCGGTTTACAACGTTCGAGCGGATAGAAGAGACACCCTTGATTGTCGTTAAAAAGGATGGCAACAGACAAGAATACAGCCGTGAAAAGCTTGTGCGCGGATTACTTAAAGCATGCGAAAAACGGCCTGTTCCTCTGGAAAACATCGAAGAACTTGCTATTGACGTGGAAAAAGAATTACGTGATGCCGGTATATCAGAAGTGGCGAGTAATGAGGTGGGTGAAATGGTGATGACACGGCTTTCAGAAGTCGATGAAGTCGCCTATGTTCGCTTTGCTTCTGTTTACCGCCAATTCAAAGACTTGTCCGTATTTTTTGATGAGCTGAAGGATTTGATAAAATCCGATAAAGAGCCATCTGATTGATGTTCCGGTATGCTGTAATAAGGAAAGGGTTAGGCTAATGAGTGACATCGGACAGATATTGCCAATTGAAGGTTACCGGGTTTTACTGACTGGCAGTCTTTCATCTGACTACACAACATCTTTAACACATCTCTATCAGCCTCTGATCGGCATTCAGGCTGTTTCCTTATATATCACGCTTGTAAATGAACAGGACTTGCAGATGGATTCAGCACAGACGCATCACACACTGATGAACTACATGGATTTGCCGCTCGATGCTATCTATCGCGCCCGGCGAAAGCTGGAAGGGATTGGTTTGCTAAGAACGTTCAGGCAGCAATCTGCTGAACATACGACATATCTTTATGAACTGCATCCCCCTTTTACACCTGCCCAATTTTTCTCAGATGATATGCTGACGCAGTTGCTTTATCATCATATTGGTCAGGATAAATTTGACATGCTGAAAATGTATTTCGAGGATTCGTCCACATGGGAAGGGACGGACATTACGGCATCGTTCAGTGATGTATTTCAGACCTTTCAGCTGCATACAGACGATGTGGCTATCACTGATGCTGCACATAATACCCAAGATGATACGGCTTCATCGATTGATTTTTCCTGGATAGAACAGAGGCTCGAATCGCAGCTGATACCGGTAAAAAAGGTTTTGACCACTGCTAATAAGCGGCTGATATCGCAAATGATGACCTTATACGGTCTCGCTGAATATGAAGTGGAAAAAGCTGTATTATGGGCCCTTACGAGTGATAATACACTTAATGCACAGGAATTCAAGGAAGCTTGTCATGATGTATTTGAGACTAACCACCAGCAAGCTTCTATCAAACTGACCGAGAAACAGGAAAACACGGTTAATCAGACACATTCAGAAGAAACGCATTCTGCGGATAAGCCGACAACAAAAGAAGAACAGCTCATCCGGAAAATGGAAAACATTTCACCGAGCCAGCTTCTTGCAGATTTGTCCAGCGGCGGGCAGGCTTCCGGCCAGGACCTTAAAGTTATCAGGGAAGTCATGGCAACACAAGGTTTGCCGTCACCGGTTATGAACGTTCTCATACACTACGTTCTGCTGCAATCGGATATGAAGCTGTCAAAAGCGTATATGGAGACGATTGCGAGTCACTGGTCACGTGCTAATCTGCAAACAGCCAGAGAAGCCATGCACTTTGCTAAACGGCAGCAATTACAGAATCAGAAAAAACAGCCGAAACAGAAAAACGATCGCAGGCAAACATCAAAAGAAGTTATTCCTGACTGGTTTAAAGAGCGCAAAAAACAGTCGGAACAAACACAGCAGCAAACGGTTAGTACTGATGAAGAGTGGCAGGAAACTGAAGCGCTTCTGCGCAAGTATTCCAAAAAGTAGAATCGTCATTTATAAGGATGGTTTAAATGGAACCCGTACAATCTGAATTAAGAAAATGGATGCAGCAAAATAAAGATTTTCAGGCAAACTACCGGCAAATACGGGAAGATGTTCTTAATGATCCGGAAATCAAGGCATTTCTTGAGCGGCATCCACAACTGACACAGAGCACTATCAATAAAAATTTGATCAGGCTGTATGAATACAAGACGCAGTCGAAGCAGTGTGATCGCTGTCAGTCATTCGGCGGCTGTATCAATATGGTCCAGGGGTATTCACCTGTTCTGCGTGTGGAGAATGGGGACATCAGGCTTCTCTATGAAAAATGCTACAATCGGATTGATTATGAAAAGCAAAAAGAGCAGCAAAATCTGATTCAAAGCCTGTACATGCCAAAAGATATTTTAAACGCATCCATTGCCGATATTGAGCATGACAGTGAAAGAGGAAACAGCATCCGTGAGCTGCTGCTTTTCTTAGAAAATGCGCAATCAGAACTTCCATCCCAAGGTATCTATTTTTATGGCCCTTTTGGCGTTGGCAAGACGTATCTTCTGGGAGCGCTGGCCAATGCTTTAAAAGAGCATCACGTATCATCGACGCTTATCTATATGCCCGAATTTGTCAGGGAAATGAAAAATTCTATTAAAGATGATTCGATTAATGAAAAGATGAATTATTTTAAAACGGCTGATGTTCTGATGCTGGATGATATTGGCGCTGAAACGCAATCAGCCTGGTTCAGGGATGAAATACTTGGCTCAATACTGCAATATCGTATGATGGAGAATTTACCAGTGTTTTTCACCTCCAACTATAGTATGGCACAATTGGAGGAACAGCTCGCTTTGACGAACCGCGGCGGCAGTGAAATGGTCAAGGCTGGCCGTATCCTCGAACGGGTTAAGCAGGTCAGCCGAGAAGTCAGTCTATCAGGTGAAAACCGCCGTGATGGCTGATCAGTCACACATCTTTTCAGAGCGTGTTTAACAACATTCGGATCAGTCTTTACAAAGCAGCATCTTCTTCCCGTTCTGCAGGAGGTGCTGTTTTTTTATGTTGTTTAACCTGACATTACTTGTTAATCAGCATATCCTACCACAACAGCCAAGCCATGAAGATTTACTAGTTTCTTGACACCATACATGTTTTGATTATGCGGTCCATATAATGTATCAGTTTGGTTGGATGAGGGTGATGTATTTGCTGGAGGTTTACTTTGAGTCAGATAAAGAAACAATCAGTTTCTGTGAAAGGCTGTTTCAATTAAATAAACAGATTGAATTGCATTGGAAAACTGCCGAGGAATGGGGCAATCATTTACAATTGGACAATCAGTCGGATAATAGCCATTTTCTTGAAACAGTTGCCCGTGCAATGGCGGGTGTGTACATGTCACATCGATTAACAGGTATGATCGGATTTGTCATCAGACGCTTCTACTATTATACGAGCTCAGCCGAAATAGAACGTATTATGGACTTATCCCACTGGATTATTCTAGGTGATGATGGTGATAGTCAGATGGTTCGAAATAATCAGGATCCGGGTCAGTTGCTGGATTCAATTTTTCTGGCTAATATTCAGCATACTGGAGAGCTTCATTTTGATTCCGTTATTAACTTTCAATTAAAATCTTTCAAAGATGACATTATTTATTACGTTGGACTGGCCATTGATGAATTTAAACGTGAAGAAGATCATCAGGCATTTCTTGATATGCTCAGGGGCTATGTTAGCAAACGACCTTCTTTAATGGATACAGTGTATGTTATACAAGGTGAGACGTTTACGTTTTTTCGCCCGGATGGCAGACAATATTCCACTATGGAGCTGCAGACACTTATGCAGAAGGAACCTCTTTATATAACTGGTTTAGATGCGAATGAGCTGAATTTGTCACCACTGATTACAATGGCGCCGAACACTATTAAAATATATGGAGATGATCCGTCCGAACCGAAAACACTGACTATCATCAATATATTTCAGGAAAGAGCTGAATTTACATCTCTAAGACATTTTCCATTTCCACTCCATTTAAAATCTAAGTGATACCGGTTGATATTATTAGTTGTAACAGCTATAATATGTTCTATACGATTCATCATTTAAAAGTGCTGATGAGGCCACAGCTATTTAGCATACGGCAAGAGAAGAGAAGGAAGTCTGCGGCTGAGAACTTCCCCTTACCGGCTAAATGGTCACCACCTCTGAACTCTGTTGTGGATCACTTCGTAAACAACAGCGAGAATGCCTGCGTTAAAGGTTAATGAAGCCGCAATCTATGCGGAAATCAGGGTGGAACCACGTGCAGGACGCTCGTCCCTTTACTTTCAAGTGAAGGGACGGGCGTTTTTTAGTGGCTGAGTATAAAAGCGAAGGAGCGGTTATGATGACAGATATGACGATCACGTTCCCCGACGGGACGAACAAACAATTTGCGGGAGGGACAACGGGCGAAGATATTGCACGTTCGATTTCCTCCGGGTTAAAGAAACAAGCACTGGCCGTTAAAGTGGATGGTCTGCTGTATGATCTTCGGCGTGAACTGCCTCATGGCGGAGCGATTGAAATTATCACGTACAGCGATCAGGAAGGAATTGACATCATGCGTCATTCTGCAGCACATTTAATGGCTCAGGCGGTCAAACGGCTGTATGGCGAGGTTAATTTTGGTGTTGGCCCTGTTATTGAGGAAGGTTTTTATTACGATATGGATCTTGAACATACGCTGACGCCTGAAGATCTTCCAAAGATTGAAAAAGAAATGAAGCGAATTATAGATGAAAATCTGGAAATCAAGCGTGTTGAAGTGTCACGGAATGAAGCAAAACAGATGTTTAGAGAGATCGGTGATGATCTTAAGCTGGAATTAATCGATGACATCCCTGAGGATCAGCAAGTCACGATTTATAAGCAAGGCGAATTTTTTGATCTGTGCCGTGGGGTGCATGTGCCTTCAACAAGCAAAATTAAAGCCTTCAAACTGATGAGTGTATCAGGTGCCTATTGGCGCGGCGACAGTGATAATAAGCAGCTTCAGCGTATTTACGGAACAGCTTTCGAAAAACAAGGCCAGCTTGATGAACATCTTCGCATTCTGGAAGAGCGCAAAGAACGTGATCACCGCAAATTAGGCAAAGAACTGGAAATCTTTAGTGTCTCACAAAAAGTTGGACAAGGCTTGCCGCTCTGGCTGCCAAAAGGGGCAACCGTCCGGCGCAATATCGAACGTTATATTGTCGATCTTGAAGAGCGGCTTGGCTACGACCATGTGTATACACCTGTTTTAGGCAGCTCAGAATTGTATAAAACAAGCGGTCACTGGGAGCACTATCAGGACGACATGTTTCCGGTTATGGAAATGGATAATGAAGACTTCGTGCTTCGTCCGATGAATTGCCCGCATCATATGATGGTCTTTAAGAACCAGATGTACAGTTACCGTCAGCTGCCGGTTCGAATTGCAGAACTTGGCACGATGCATCGTAATGAAGCATCTGGTGCTCTTTCAGGACTGCAGCGTGTACGTGCGATGACCTTGAATGATGCGCACATTTTTGCTCGTCCAGATCAATTGAAAGATGAATTTATGCGGGTTGTAGAGCTTGTTCAAAAGGTTTATGAGGACTTTGGCATTAAAGATTATTATTTCCGGCTGTCTTACCGCGATCCGGAAGATAAAGCGAAATACATTGACAATGATGAAATGTGGGATAAAGCACAGGCCATGCTGAAAGAAACGATGGAAGACATGAATGTTGACTACGTTGAAGCAATTGGTGAAGCTGCCTTTTACGGTCCGAAATTGGACGTTCAGGTGCAAACAGCCATCGGAAAGGAAGAGACGCTGTCGACAGTACAGATTGATTATCAGCTGCCAGAGCGCTTTGATCTGACTTATATTGGTCAGGATGGCGAGGAGCACCGTCCGGTTGTTATTCACCGCGGTGTTGTGTCCACAATGGAACGGTTCGTGGCTTTTCTGATTGAAGAGTACAAAGGGGCATTCCCGACATGGCTGGCACCGGTACAGGCAGAAGTGATCCCAGTATCACCGGATGCACACCTTGATTATGCCAAAAGAATAGCAGACCAGCTGCGCTATGCAGGCATGCGCGTTAATGTGGACGAGCGTGATGAAAAAATTGGCTATAAAATCAGACAAGCACAGACACAAAAAATTCCATTTTCACTTGTGCTGGGAGATAAGGAAATGACGAACGGCACTGTCAATATGCGGCGTTACGGTGAGGAACAAACGGAGACACTAAACTATGATGATTTTGAGTCGCTGATTAAAGAGGAAGTTGAACAAAAAGTACTGCAGAAACATTCCTAACCTGAGAAGCTCGAATGCCATGCGTTCGGGCTTCTTTTTTAGCCAAAACCATGTTATAATATAATTAAAGCTTTTACAGTGTCTTGACAGCAGTTGACATATAGTTAATTAAGTGCTATTCTGTAAAGGCTGAAAAATTGATCTGAGACAAGTAGAAGCACCCGCTTCTCACCTGATCGACGCATGAAAGCTGTCGGCTGGTTCTTATCCAACAATTATTGGAGACGTGTGGGTGCCTGTGTACCGACACTTTTTTATTTGTAATAAATGCGCTTGTCAACGACAGATCACGGACAATATCTTGGAGGTGTTTGACGATTAGCAAAGAAATGTACGTCAATGAAAAAATCCGTGCCCGCGAGGTGCGGCTGATAGATTCGAATGGCGATCAGTTAGGAGTAAAATCACGCAACGAAGCACTGGATATCGCGCAGACAAGAGATTTGGATTTGGTGCTGGTAGCTCCGAATGCCAAACCGCCGGTATGCCGTATTATGAATTACGGCAAGTATCGCTTTGAACAGCAGAAAAAAGAAAAAGAAGCGCGTAAAAAACAAAAGGTCATTAATGTTAAAGAGGTGCGTTTTACTCCGGGAATTGGCGAGCATGATTTTAACACGAAACTTAAGAATGTGCGGAAGTTCTTAAGCAATGGTGATAAGGTGAAGGCGGCTGTCAGGTTCCGCGGACGAGCGATCACGCACAAGGAAATTGGCCGGGAAGTGCTTGACAGGCTGGCAGAAGAGACAAAAGATGTGGCAACGCTTGAATCCAAAGCTAAAATGGAAGGCCGCAATATGTTTATGATGCTTGCCCCAAGTAAAGAAAAAGAAAAATAAATGCTTGATGATACAAGGAGGATACTCATATGCCTAAAATGAAAACTCATAAAGGAACGCAGAAACGTTTACGCAAAACAGGTTCTGGAAAGTTAAATCGCGGTCACGCATACACAAGTCACATGTTCGCGAATAAATCACAAAAGCAAAAGCGCAAATTGCGTAAAGCAACGACAGTTTCCAACAGTGATTACAGACGTATCAAAACGATGCTGCAAAATAAATAAGCGGCACCAACTTTAACAATGGGACGAACCAACGATTTTCAATTGTATTAGGAGGTAATGAACATGCCACGTTCAAAAGGTGGACCAGTAACGCGTCAGCGTCATAAACGAATTTTAAAGCTAGCAAAAGGGTACTACGGTTCAAAACATTCCTTATTTAGAATAGCTAAACAGCAGGTAATGAAATCCGGTCATTATGCCTACCGTGATCGCCGGCAGAAGAAACGTAATTTCCGCAAACTGTGGATTGCGCGTATTAATGCTGCCGCTCGTATGAACGATATGTCATACAGCCGTTTAATGCATGGCTTGAAAGAGGCAGGTATCGAAGTGAACCGTAAAATGCTGTCAGAGCTTGCCGTTAATGATGAACAGGCATTCAGCCAGTTAGCTGATAAAGCAAAAGCGGCCTTGAAATAAAATGAACTGTGATTGACGGTCAGATCCACTTAATGGATTTGGCCGTTTTTTGTTTCTCGGCAGTTATGTCATAAAGGCTCGTCTCTTGTCATACAGATGTACTGGTATAAATAGGGCAGGCGCCGGAGAAAGGAGGCGAAAGAATGGAGCAGCTTGGAAACAACATCATGATACTTATTGAAACAGGCGGCCTGTTCGCACCGGTTTTATTTATTAGCTTCCATTTATTACGGCCCTTATTCTTTTTGCCAGTTGTTTTTATGTGTATATCAGGAGGGATCATGTTTGGGCCGGTCGCTGGAACACTGTATTCGGTGATCGGAATTACCCTTTCCAGCATGATTTTTTATGGGCTGATTCGCTGGATGCCCAGGACATTTGACAAACTCACCCGCTTAAAACAAAAATTAATGGGCGACAGTACGGCTATGACAACATCACAAGTGGCTCTTTTGCGACTTGTGCCATTTATCCATTTTCATTTGTTATCACTCTGTTTGCTTGAAGCATCGGAAAGCTTCAGAGCGTACACCAAAGCGTCACTGCTGACCAACATCCCGCTGGCATTTGTTTATACATCTGTCGGCAGGTGGCTGTCACATTTATCGCCATTATATATCTTCGTTTTTTTGCTTGTTTTATTACCACTTATTTATTTATTGCGCCGTAAAGAAATTATTATCAAATGGCAGGATTTTTTTCAGGCGAGCACCTGAAGTGAAGGTCCATGAGACAGGGGCAAAAAGTCGTCAATATCAAAAACGCCTGCCAATTAACATGAGCGGTGGAATAGGCGGTGACTTCTAAAGAATAGCGTATAGGAAAGACTCCGGTGTGCGTTAATGCACGCCGGAGATTCACCAGCCGCCTGTGGAAAACGAGATCTATTTCCGCAGCGGCTTCTTTCATGCAAGCGTTTATTCAGGTTGTCCGGATTATCGTTTGACAGGATATTTGTGTCCCAACTTTTTTTCAACAGTCCAGCATCTTGAATGTTCCCGAATTTAAGCGTTTCGTGATAGAATTGTTTTAAAGATGTGAAATGAGGTGGGAAAATGGACTGGTCAGCGCTGTATACAATGCAGGAACATTTAGATACTTATATTGAAGCGCAGCACAATTTGTCGGACAGAGATCTCTTCCGGGAAAAGTATTTAGCTTTGCTGGTGGAATTGGGTGAACTGGCTAATGAAACCAGATGTTTTAAATTTTGGAGTACAAAACCGAAAAATGAACAATCTGTCATTTTGGAGGAATATGTTGACGGAATTCATTTTATATTGTCACTGGGTCTGGAGAAGGGCTATCGGTTTGATGCAAGAGAAGTGGAACCAGCCAATACAAATGTGACCGGGCAATTCACGCTGGTATACAGCGATTGTGTTGCTTTTTACCAGGAACCTGGCGAAGCAGCTTATAAGCAGCTGTTCGTGCGTTTCATACAGTTAGGCAAGTTACTTGGGTTTGATGAGACGGCCGTAATGACAGCCTACTTAAAAAAGAATGACATTAACTATGAGCGGCAGAATCAAGGGTATTAGTAAAAAATATTTTGTCATTTCTGATTTTAGCGTTATAATAATGACGGAGCATGAAAAGGGAGGCTGTTACATATGGATAAAATGAATACGATGCTGAAAGATTTAACCGATGCACGCGGGGTCCCCGGAGATGAGAAGGAACCAAGAAATGTCATGGAGCAGTATATCACTCCCTGCGCCGATAACGTGTATACGGATAATTTGGGCAGCTTGATTGCGGAAAAAACTGGTGAAAAGAACGGGCCAAAAATCATGGTTGCCGGCCATTTGGATGAGGTTGGGTTTATGGTTACCCGCATAGACAGCAATGGCTTTGTCTATTTCCAGACTGTCGGGGGCTGGTGGAGCCAGGTAATGCTTGCCCAGCGTGTTACGATTATGACGGCAAACGGCGATGTTACAGGTTTAATCGGCTCCAAACCGCCGCATGTGCTCTCGGCTGAAGAACGCAAAAAACCGGTTGATATTCAAGATATGTTTGTTGATATCGGCGCCTCAAGCAAAGAGGAAGCGCAAAATTTCGGTATCCGGCCCGGTGATTCAATCGTCCCTTACTTTGAATTCACACCAATGACCAATGAAAAGATGCTGATGGCTAAAGCATGGGACAACCGGATCGGCTGTGCAATTGCCATTGAAGCGTTAAAACAACTGCAGGGCTCCCAGCACCCTAACATCGTTTACGGTGTCGGAACCGTTCAGGAAGAAGTTGGTCTGCGCGGTGCGGGTACAGCAGCTCGTACGATTCAGCCGGATATCGGCTTTGGCGTTGATGTCGGTATTGCCGGTGATATGCCAGGTGTGTCTGATAAAGAAGCGGACAGTGAACTTGGTAAAGGGCCGCAAATTCTTATTTATGACGCTTCGATGGTGCCGAACAAAGGTGTGCGCGATTTGGTTGTCGATACGGCTGATGAAAATCATATCCCATATCAATTTGCATCGCTTGCCGGCGGAGGTACCGATTCTGGATCGATCCATTTAACGGCTGATGGTGTTCCGTCATTATCGATTACGATAGCCACACGTTATATTCATTCACATGCTGCTATTTTGCATCGTGACGATTTTGAAAATGCCGTGAATCTGATCGTTGCAACGATTAAAAAACTGAATGCTGACAAAGTAAATGAAATCAAATTTAATTAAGAGTTAATAAAAAACGCCCGGATGAGCATCCGGGCGTTTTCATTACCAGCGTCTGGGAAGTCATGCCAGATAATCTGTCATCACTTTATTCACATATTGCCTGGTTTCCTGAAATGGCGGTAAGCCCTGATGTTTGTCCACATTTCCTGGACCGGCATTATAAGCTCCGAGGGCAAGTTCAGTATCGCCATTATACCTGTTAAGCATTTGACTTAAATATTTTGTTCCACCGTCAATGTTCTGCTGCGGATCTTTCGGGTTTGTTACACCAAGTGATCCAGCCGTTGCTGGCATAAGCTGCATTAATCCCTGTGCACCAGCGTCACTGGTTGCATTAGTATTAAAGTCCGATTCAGCTTTGATAACGGACTGAATTAAATTTGGGTCAACATCATATGTCTCAGCTGCGTCTGTTATGTATGCGTTATATGTGTCTGGTTGTCCTGCCGCCTCTGTCATATTAGGCTGATCATTTATTCTGTCAGAAATTTGGCTGTTTGCGGCTGTTTGTAAATCTTGCCTGTTTCCTGCCAGGTTAGGCTGCACGGCTTTGTAGTTATCCGGCGGGTTTTGCTCACTCGGTATGGTGTTTGTAATCTGCTGTTCAAGCATCTGTTTAAATAATGAATTGAACATGGATGTCGATGATGATCCTGATTTTTGGCTGGATGCTGGCGAAGCCAATGTTTGCATGGCTTGTTGCTGTATAAATGACTGCATAGAGCGTATATCCATTAAATTAACTCCTCCTTGCCATTATTATCAGTTTAAAACGGAAATGGTTATAAGGCAACAAAGAATTTCAATGGAATGCTGTATGTGACACGTGAATAGTTGGACATTAAAAAGAGGCTGAGACAAAGTGCGAACCACTTGCGTGACTGAACCGCTCAAAAAAGACATCTTCTCCGCGGTCTCACCTACCCGTTGCTCCCGCAGGCGTCTCCGTCGACGCTTGAGTTAGTCGCTTTTGTTATGTCCCAGCCTCTTCAAATTATTCATTGGTCTGTATTAGCTTGTTGAACACCGTGTTCCAGAGATTCGATCATATGCTGCTTGTTTTCAGTATCAGACTGCTTCCAGATTAATTCAAAAAGGACACCCAATCCAGGCAGCATCTTTTCCTCGCCTCCCTGGACAGCGTCACTTATGGTTGCTTCCAGTTCTTCTTGATTGTTTTGGGCTATGTTGTAGAGAATAGCCTCACGCAGGTTTAAATCCATGAAATCACCTTTTCTGAATAATAAGCTACGACTAGTTTGACCAGAACAGTCTGGAATATGTATGATATAAGAAAATGGTAATAAGGAGACCATCATGATTACATCGCTGCAGAATCAAAACATTAAACGGTGGCAGAAATTGCATAAACAGAAAGGACGTAAGCTATCCGGCACATTTCTTGTTGAAGGCTTTCATTTAATTGAAGAAGCTTACCGGAGCAACTGGCTAATCGAGGAAATGATTGTGGCAGAAGATGTTGACATTCCTCACTGGTGTGAACCTTACGCGCCTGTTGTGGTCACCACCCAGGTGATGCAGCATATGACCCGGACCGAGTCGCCTCAGGGGATTGCGGCGGTTGTCCGGATGCAGGAGGTAGAGGTACACGTCTGTGACACAGTATTGCTGCTTGATGCTATTCAGGATCCCGGCAATCTCGGTACAATGATACGAACTGCCGATGCAGCAGGCTTTGATATGGTGATGATAGGTGAGAGAACAACTGATGTGTACAATGATAAAGTCGTCCGGGCCACACAGGGATCCTTATTCCATATGCCAATTCGTTATGTGAATTTACCGGAACGCATTTCCGTGCTGCAAGAAGATGGATTTACGATCTGGGCATCAGCACTTACAAATGCTGTTTCATTTCATAAGGCAGAAGCGAGTGACAAAATGGGGCTTATCATTGGCAACGAAGGAGCAGGAATCAGTGAAGAGGTCCTCGATTCAGCTGACAAAATCGTAAATATTCCGATTTATGGACAAGCTGAATCACTCAACGCCAGTGTCGCAGCAGGTATCTTAATGTACGCCTTGAAAAGTTAGTTGCATATTATTCATAAATTATTTATAATGTAGGCAATCTGACTGGTTATAGTTTGAAAAGCTGTGAACGAGCAAGACAGCTATTACGCGGTACGGCACAAGGGAGGAGATGCCATGGACTGGAAGCATCTCCGCTGCAGGCTGCTGTCAATTCACTCTGGAGCTGGCACTTGGACCTTGCGTTAAGTAAAGGTGCCCCGGATCGTTATCCGTTATCATGTTAAGCCGGACACGATGCAGTTGTGTCAACAAGGGTGGTACCGCGATAAGACAGCCTCGTCCCTTACTAGAGGGATGAAGGCTTTTTTTATTGATGGCTGTCACTCGCCAGTGGGTAAACAAAGGAGGCATATTGATGCAAGAGGAACTGGAAAGCATTCGGCAGGAAGCACTTGCGGCCGTCGATGCGGCAAACGACTTAAAAGAGCTTCAGAACATAAAGGTAACCTATTTAGGCAAAAAAGGATCTGTAACAAAAGTCTTGCGCGGTATGGGACAGCTGTCCAAAGAAGAGCGGCCTGTTGTAGGTGAATTGGCCAATAAGGTTCGTGAGGCTATTACAGCAGCGATCGACAATAAGACGGCCGTTCTTGAACAGGCTGCTCTGGAGGAAAAACTGGAACAGGAAACCGTTGATGTGACATTGCCGGGACGACCGGTGCATGTTGGCGGTCCGCATTTATTAACGCGTATTATCGAAGAAATTGAGGATCTGTTTATTGGAATGGGCTATGAAGTGCGTGAAGGCCCCGAGGTGGAAACGGATTATTACAACTTTGAAGCTTTGAATTTGCCTAAAGGCCATCCAGCGCGTGACATGCAGGACACGTTTTACCTGACGAATGAACTGCTTCTCCGGACGCATACATCACCCGTTCAGGCAAGAACCATGCAAGAATACGGCGGACACCAGCCCGTGAAAATGATCTGTCCTGGAAAGGTTTATCGCCGCGACTCGGATGATGCGACGCACTCCCACCAGTTCACGCAGATTGAAGGCCTGTATGTTGATGAAAATGTCCGAATGAGTGATTTAAAAGGGACATTAAATACGTTTGCCAAACGCATCTTTGGCGAAGACCGGAAAATTCGTCTGCGCCCAAGCTTCTTCCCATTTACTGAGCCGTCAGTTGAAATGGATATTTCCTGCAAGGTATGTGAGGGAAATGGTTGCTCAGTATGCAAACAATCAGGCTGGATTGAAATTCTTGGGGCTGGTATGGTTCACCCGAATGTATTGGAAATGGCCGGCTATGACTCCAATCTCTATACCGGGTTTGCTTTTGGCATGGGACCAGATCGCATTGCTATGCTGAAATACGGGATTGACGATATTCGTCACTTTTATAGAAATGACAAACGTTTTATAACACAATTTCATTATGCAAAAGGAGGGACTCTCTAGTGCTTGTTTCATTAAATTGGCTTAATCAATACGTTGATATTGCCTCAATCAACCCGGAAGAACTTGCCGAAAGGATAACCAAGACGGGCATTGAAGTTGAGGGCATCAATTATGTGGCTGACAAACTAACAGGTGTTGTTGTTGGATTGATCGAAAGCTGTGAACAGCACCCGCATGCTGATAAACTTAGCCTTTGTCAAGTGGCTGTTGGTGATGAACAACTGCAAATTGTTTGCGGCGCTCCTAATGTTCGCGAAGGTCAAAAAGCAGCTGTGGCCAAGCCTGGTGCTGTTTTACCCCAAGATGTTCACATAAAACAGACGGAACTGCGGGGAATTCAGTCAAATGGTATGATTTGTTCCTTGCAAGAACTTGGGATTGATGACAAATATGTACCCAAAGATGCCACTGAAGGGATCTTCGTGTTCCCGGACGATGTTACAGTCGGTGACAATGTTGAGCCGCTTCTGAATTTAGATGATGCTGTTTTGGAATTTGATTTGACCCCAAATCGTGCCGATGCATTGAGTATGCTTGGTGTTGCCTATGAAACGGCAGCTATCCTGGATCAGGATGTGTCATGGCCTCGGGAAGATGCCAATCAGAGCAGTGAACAGGCCGAAGACATGGTTTCCGTGCAAGTGGAGGCGCCTGATTTAAACCCTTATTATGGGGCGTTCATTGCCAAAGATATTGTTATTAAGCCGTCCCCATTATGGATGCGTAACGCCTTAATAGCGGCCGGTATACGTCCTATCAATAATGTGGTGGATATTACGAACTACGTGCTGCTCGAATATGGCCAGCCGCTGCACGCTTTTGATTATGACCGCTTTGGATCAACAGAAGTCGTAACACGACGTGCCCGGGAGCAGGAAACCATGACCACACTCGATGGCGAAAAATGGTCATTAAGCAGTGAGAATCTTGTCATCACAAACGGCACGGAGCCAGTTGCTCTAGCTGGCGTTATGGGTGGTGCGGATACAGAAATTACAGAAGATACGACGACGATCCTTCTGGAAGCTGCTTATTTTCATCCATCTGCTGTCAGAACAACAGTCAAAGACACAGGACTCAGCAGCGATTCCAGTACACGTTATGAAAAGGGCGTTGATCCCAATCGTGTGGAACAGGCTGGCAGGCGTGCCTGTCATCTGCTCGAACAATATGCAGGCGCAACAATCCTTTCAGGTCCTGTTTCTTTTGATGAACTGAACCGCCAGGAAACAATTGTGTCGCTTGCAACAGACGAGGTTAATAAACGCTTGGGTACAGTCATTGCGGCTGATGAAATTGGCGCTATTTTACGACGATTGCAATTTCCATTTGAACAGGAGCAGGACACGTTTGTTGTGCATGTTCCGACTCGGCGTGGTGATATAGCGATTTTTGAGGATATGCTGGAGGAAATCGCCCGTATATATGGTTACGATCATTTGCCTTACACATTGCCGCAGGGTACAGCACAAGCAGGTGGTTTAACGGCAAGTCAGCAGCTCAAGCGCGAGGTCAAAAACTATTTGCAGGGTGCCGGGCTCATGGAAACAATCACTTATGCCCTGACTGATGAAACGATGGTGGATAAGCTGCTCAGCCCAGACTTGGCTGAACAATACCGAAGCCCCGTCCAGGTTGCTATGCCAATGAGTGAAGATCACCGTTATCTGCGCCTGAGCATTTTGCCGGAGCTGCTCCGCACACTAACCTATAATTTGGCACGTAAACAAACGGATCTGCATTATTTTGAACTGGGTCATGTTTTTAGTTCTGATGAAGAGACCCTTACACAGCAGCCAAATGAATTATTACGTTTATCCGGTGCGCTTACTGGATTATGGCTGAACCATCCATGGCAGCAGGAGAAAAAGCCGGTTGACTTTTACGTTATTAAAGGCATTATTGAAGGGCTGTTCGACTATCTTGAAATGCCGATAGCCTTTAAACAGACTGAACTGCCTCATATGCATCCAGGCAGATGCGCAACGATTGTCTGCAATGACCGCGTCATTGGTTTTGCAGGACAGGTTCATCCCGCTTTTGCGAAAACAATGGATCTGAACGATACGTATGTGTTTGATTTGGCTATGGATGATGTAGTGAACAGCTTTGAAAATACGACAAGCTATCATTCAATTCCGAAATACCCATCAATTGCAAGAGATATCGCTTTTATTGTTGATGAGTCAGTCCATGCAGGGGATATTAAAGCATTAATTGAAGAAACAGGGGCACCTCTTGTAAAAAATGTGCAGCTATTTGATGTGTATAAGGGTGAGCATTTACCATCTGGCAAGAAGTCGATTGCCTATAACCTGGTTTATCAGGATCCGGAAAAAACACTGCAAGACGATGAAATTGAAGAATCCTATCAGGCCATTATTAACAGAGTGAATAACGTTTTTGATGCCTACGTCCGCAGCTGAGATGAACGAGCGGTCACCGTTTTGAGGTGACTGCTCGTTTTTATAGTCGCTTGAACGCTTTGCTTGTATTAGCAAAATGCGTTTTGGCACACGTATCGAGATAATTCTTTCCCTTAGCTTGAATGAGTCTGGCAGCGGCCTGATCCACTTTCCCTGCAGCACCCTTTGGAAGTGTCATCCCTGCTTGTTTCGCTAATTGATCCATTTTCTGCAGGAAACTGGTTCGGGCGAGAATCGATGCAGCTGCTACTGCAATGGAGTGACTTTCAGCTTTTGTCATGAAGTAGGTGTCTTGTGGAACGCGTTTGCTTTCACTTGCAATGTGCCGTTTGTAAACGTCAGGTTTACAGAACTGATCAATTAGAATACCTTCTGTTTCAGCCGAATCAATTTTGTCCAGGACATTACAAGTTGCCTGATGATGGAGTATTGCTTTCATTTTTCCCTGAGTCCAGCCCTGGTTTCTCAGTTGATTGTACTTCGGATTGTGCAACGTCAAAATCGAATAGGGCATATCCAGTGCCACGATATCTTTGGCAATGTGTCTGATAGTGCTGTCGGCGAGGTTTTTAGAATCCTTAACCCCTAATTCTTTTAACAGTGGCATTTGTTCTTTTGTGACAAAGACCGCGGCTGTGGTAATGGGACCGAAATAGTCCCCTGTGCCAGCCTCATCTGAGCCAATGTGGCTGCCGGATAAGAGGGATTCCGGTGGGGCAGCAGCTGTTTCTGGAAAAGCTTTTTCCGGAGCTGCCTGCTTTTCCTCGCTGTTGATCCATTTTTCTGCTTCGGCAGCCGGGCTTTTACCCTGGAATAGAACTTTGCCGGACTTGTAGGCTGTAATCACAGCATTGGACGTTTTGGCCCGAAAAAGCGCTCCATTAGGCGCTGATTCCAGATTGTGTGTATAGTAGGCTCTCATTTTAGAAAGAGTTGTTTCTGGTAACTTATGGACTGTCTGTGACATGGTTAGCCTCCAGTGAATAGTGTTTCCCCAACAGCAGCGGTCGCCAATGAAGAAAATGCAAGCAATTTCGGAGTCAATTGATATTAGTAATGGATATAGATTTCCTGGACGGCCATCTGTGTGTTAGGATATAGTGTATATTAAGCTTTGTAACACCAGCTGGGCAGCACTGTAAATGTGTCATCACTATTTTATTGCGATAGGAGGGTGTCTGGCGTGGCCCAGGATGATAAAACGCGTGTAACCGTTGAAATATATAACAGAAATTATACAATAGCTGGAAAAGAAGATGCAAGTCATGTTCGCCTGATAGCGAACCAGGTTGATCAGAAAATGCGTGAAATTCATGAGGTTAATCAGCAGCTTACGATGGCAGAACTGGCTGTCCTGACTGCTGTTAATACCATGAGTGATTATATGAGATTAAAGGAAGAATATGCGAAACTGCTGGGATCGCAGCATGAGAAAGAGGATTAGTAGCTGATGGTGGATCTTATACTCATTTTGTTGCTTATTTTCGGATGTTTTATCGGCCTGAGACGTGGTTTTATTCTCCAGGCATTTCATCTGATTGGCTTTATAGCGGCTTTTATTCTGGCTGCTTTATACTACGATAAGCTGGCCTCACAGCTTGCTTTATGGATCCCTTACCCTAATTTGGACAGTGACAGTGCGTGGGCAGACGTTTTGGATGCCATCCCGATGGAGAACGCTTTTTATAACGCGATTGCGTTTGCCATTATCTTTTTTGCTGTCAAAATACTGTTGCAAATCATAGCATCCATGCTTGATTTTGTGGCTGAATTACCGATAGTGCGGTTGTTTAACAAATGGCTGGGTGCGGTACTTGGGTTTGTGGAAATCTATTTAATGATTTTTATTGTTTTATATATACTGGTATTAACGCCATCAGAAACGATTCAGACATGGATCAATGGTTCATCGGTTGCAGTATTTATCATTGATCATACACCTTTTTTATCGGAACAGATTAAAACGTTATGGTTTCAGGGCATCAAATAACTGATGAATGCTGATGAGCATAGATAAAGCTGGTTCGAATCATGAGCGATCTGGTTATCATTGTGTACCCATGGATTGACTTTAATTGAATCGGCTTTTTTAATGATACTAAAGCAGGTGAAGGGAAATGGCAGTTAATAAAAAAGATGTGATTAAATTATTAGAGGCTATTGCTGTCCGTCTGGAGTTGAAAGGGGAAAATTCATTCAAAATCTCTGCCTATCGCAAAGCTGCTCAAGCACTTGAACGCGATGACCGGTCGATTACCGATATTGCAGATTTTACAGCGCTGAACGGAATTGGTAAAGGTACCTCAGCCGTTATTGATGAGTATATTGAGACCGGAACGTCTGAAACCCTGACGCAGCTGGAAAAAGAAGTGCCACAGGGATTAGTGCCGCTTTTGGATCTGCCGGGCCTGGGCGGCAAAAAACTGGCGAATCTATATCAGCAGCTGGGGATAACGGATGCTTCTTCGTTGCGTAAGGCTTGTGAAAATGGAGATGTTGAACAATTAGATGGATTTGGCAAGAAGACAGCCCAAAAAATTATAGCAGCGATTGATGAAGCGAATGAGCGTCCGGAGCGACTGCCAATAGCCACAGTGCTGCCGCTGGCCGAGAGGATTGAACAGTATTTGGATGCAATTCCCGCTATCAGACAGTATTCTCGTGCCGGCAGCTTGCGGCGTATGCGGGAGACAGTCAAAGATATTGATTTTATTATCGCGGCAGATCATTTTAAGTCAGTCCGTGATCAACTGCTTGAAATGGACAGTGTAAAAGAGATTATTGCACAGGGTGATACAAAAGTTTCGGTCACGCTTGCCGATGTTTATGATGTTAATGTGGATTTTCGTATCGTTGCGCCAGCAGAATTTGTAACAACGCTGCATCATTTCACCGGCTCAAAGGATCATAATGTAGCCATGAGGCAGTTGGCTAAGTCAGGCGGTTATAAAATAAATGAATATGGCGTAGAAGCTGAGTCCACTGGTGATATTGTCACGTTTTCCAGTGAACAAGCGTTTTTCAACCACTTTAACCTGAATTATATACCACCGGAAGTCCGGGAAAATACTGGTGAAGTGGAAGCCTATCATAATCCTGTTCCATTGATTGAGCAGACAGATATCATTGGCGATTTGCACATGCATACGACTTGGAGTGATGGCGCTCAATCGGTCGAAGAAATGGTGAATGCAGCACGCAGCAAACATTATGATTATATAACGATTACAGACCATTCCAAATTTCTCCGGGTTGCTGACGGTCTGAATGAAACACGGCTGCGCAAACAGCGTGAGGAAATCGACCGATTAAATGAAAAATATGCTGATATTCATATCTTTGCCGGTGTAGAAATGGATATTTTGCCGGATGGTTCTCTGGACTTCTCAGACGAATTTTTGCAGGAAATGGATTTTGTTATTGGAGCGATTCATTCCAGCTTTAACCAATCGCAGACAAAGATCATGACGCGGCTCGAAGCTGCCTTGGCTAATCCGCATGTATCTTTGATTGCTCATCCGACAGGCAGAATAATTGGCCGCCGGGAAGGGTATGACGCCGACGTCGACCGGCTGATTCAGCGTGCGAAAGAAACCAATACGGCTTTAGAGATCAATGCTAATCCGAATCGGCTTGATTTATCCAGTGCCTGGGCATACAAAGCACGGGCGGCAGGTGTTAAAATCGCTATTAATACGGATGCTCACGATTTTGCAATGCTTGACCATACAAGCTATGGGGTTAGTGCTGCCCGTAAAGGATGGCTTAAAAAGGAAACCGTTATTAATACATGGCCGAAGCAGCAATTGATCGATTTTATGAGCCGCTAGACAGGTGGCATTAAAGCTGAAATGCGATCTGCATGTTTAACCAGTCAAAGGAGAAAGCCCGATGAATGAACATATACAGCAAACATTAGAATTTGACAAAGTCATTGCCCGATTAAGTAACCAGGCAGCGACGACTGTCGGAAAAGAACTGACCCGCAAACTGAAACCTTCAGCCGATATTGAGGATGTGAGAACACGGCAGACGGAGACCGATGAAGCCGGTCAGATATTACGCTTGAATATGGCTGTGCCCTTAGGCGGAATTGCAGATATTCGTGCAAGTGTGAAGCGGAGTGTTATCGGCGGGATATTGACTGCTGAGGATTGTCTTAATATAGCCACGACACTTTATGCAACCCGTCAGGTTAAGCATTTTTTTGATACTTTAGAAACGGATGTGCCCCATTTAGACGATATGGCCGGACGTATTGTTTCCTTGCCTGAATTGGAGAAAGCCATTAATAACTGTATTGATGAAAGAGGAAACGTGATGGACAGCGCCACACCTAAATTGCGGAGCATTCGGTCATCGATCAGGTCCTATGAGGGCAATGTACGTGATAAGCTGGACCGCTATACGAAATCACAGAGTAAAATGCTGTCAGATACAATTGTCACCATTCGCAATGACCGCTATGTTCTGCCTGTGAAACAGGAATACCGCGGAGCAATCGGCGGAATTGTTCATGACCAGTCCACATCCGGTGCGACGTTATTCATGGAACCAAAGGCGATTGTCGACTTGAATAACCAGATTCAGGAGGCAAAAAGTAAAGAAAAACAAGAGATTGATCGGATTCTCCAGGAATTGAGCGGGCAAATTGCGGCTAATGAAAACGTTCTTACAGAGAATGTCTCGCTTCTGGCGCAAATCGATTTTATTAATGCCCGGGCAAAATTAGGCAGACAAATGAATGCGGCTATGCCTGTTATGAATGAAGACGGGATAATTAATCTCGAGGCAGCCCGGCACCCGCTAATCCCTGAGGACGAGGTCGTGAGCAATGATGTTTCTATCGGTGAAGACTATACAACCATCGTTATTACTGGTCCCAACACCGGTGGCAAAACGGTTACATTAAAAATGGTCGGGCTGTTCACGTTAATGGCTCAGTCAGGTCTGCAAGTTCCTGCAGAGGATGGTTGTCAGATGGCTGTTTTTGATAATGTTTTTGCTGATATTGGTGACGAACAATCGATTGAACAAAGTTTAAGCACGTTTTCATCGCATATGACAAATATTGTTTCAATTCTCCAGCAAGTCGATCACAAATCTCTTGTGCTGTTTGACGAACTCGGTGCGGGAACTGATCCTCAAGAGGGTGCTGCATTAGCTATGGCTATTCTGGATGATGTTGTCGCTCGTGGTGCCCTCACAGTGGCTACAACACACTATCCTGAACTAAAAGCATACAGTTATAATCGTGAACATGTGGTGAACGCCTCAGTAGAATTTAACGTGGAAAGCTTAAAGCCTACTTACAGGCTGCTGATTGGCGTACCTGGACGCAGTAACGCGTTTGATATTGCCAAACGTTTGGGACTGTCTCATTCGGTGATTGATCAGGCTAAAAATCATGTCGGTGTTAATGCTGCAAGCGTGGAAAATATGATTGCCTCACTTGAACAATCACATCATGAGGCTGAAGCTGATTACGAACAGGCACAGGAAGTTCTGGAAGAAAGTGAAAACCTTCATAAGGAACTGCAAAAGGCGTGGAACCAGTTCAAAACGAAGCGTGAGACAATGTATAAAAATGCGGAAGATAAAGCGGCTAAAGCACTGCAAAAAGCGCGTGATGATGCAGAAACCATTGTTGACGAAGTCCGTACTATGAAAACAGACGCCCAGTTAAAAGAGCATGAGTGGATAGAAGCCCGGAAAATGCTTGAAGAAGCGCAGCCAGATTTATCAGCGAAAAAATCGGATAAGACAGCATCAGCCAACGCTTCAGCACAAGAACTGAAACCCGGCGATCAAATAAAACTATTGTCAGCAAACCAGCAAGGTTCGGTATTGGAAAAGGTTAATGATCAGGAATATTTGATTCAGGTAGGCGTCATGAAAGTCAAAGTGAAGCGGAGCGACTTGGAGCGTATTAATGAGCAGAAGACGGAAACGGAAAAACCGATGACAACCGTTAAGGGTTCCAGTCATCATGTCAAAACAGAACTTGACCTCCGTGGTGAGCGCTACGAGGAAGCGATGGAGCAATTAGAAAAATATGTTGATGATGCCTTGCTTGCTGGCTACCCTAAAGTTTTTATTATTCATGGAAAAGGTACTGGCGCTCTGCGCAAAGGGGTTAAACAATTTGCCCAAAAAAATCCCCGCATTAAAGGAGACAGGCAGGGTGAAGCAGGTGAAGGCGGAAGTGGTGTGACTGTCCTTGAATTGGCATAACATCAATGTTAGCTGCTGCCGGACAATATGTACTGGGATGACTTTATTTGATAAGATCTTTTTGTTTCGGCTCGTATGTCCAGGCAGATTTTTAATGACCTGAAGCCAGCTGAACGTGATAGTTTGATTCCTGCTTTATTTAGAGTATGGAGTGCGTATTGGAGGGGATTCAGATGCTGCTGAAGCGTCTGGCGAAGATCATGTTTATCGTTAGTGCCATCTTCTTAATAGTTGGAATTGTTTACTTGCTTTAAATATGCTGTATATCTTTGTTTAGCAGATATTTTAAAAAATTTTAAAGAAAATGGTATTTTAAGTTTCAAAAAATAATCACTTATCGGTATAATGGAATTAGCCAAGCAAAGAGGAGGAGTATATAATGGTGAACCAATCGTATTGGCTAAAGCATTATCCGGAAGTGATTCCAGAAACGATTGCATATGAAAAGAGATCACTAGATTCGTTTTTGGTCGAGTCAGCGGAACAATTCCCAAAAAAGAAAGCGATTCATTTTATGGGGAAAGACATGACTTTTGGGGATGTCTATTCACAGGCGAAAAAGTTGGCAGCTTATTTTCAATCACTTGGTTTGGAAAAGGGGGATCGGGTAGCAGTTATGCTGCCGAACAGCCCGCAAGCCGTTATCAGTTATTACGGGGCCCTGCTTGCTGGCGGAATTGTCGTTCAGACGAATCCGTTATATAAAGAACGTGAACTTGAGTACCAGCTGATGGATAGCGGCGCAACGTTTATTGTCTGTTTAGATGTTTTATTGCCGCGTGTTTCCAAGGTGCGCGGCAACACTGAGTTGAAGCATACTATTGTAACAGAAATAAAAAGTTATTTGCCTTTTCCGAAGAATCTGGTCTATCCGTTTATCCAGAAGAAAGAATACAATATGGTTGTCAATCCGGAGTCATCGGAGGACATTCATATTTGGCAGTCAATCATGGAAAACGGTCATGAGCACTATACACCAGTTGACATCGATCCACAGGATGATGTGGCCCTGCTGCAGTATACTGGCGGCACGACCGGACATCCAAAAGGTGTGATGCTGACGCATTATAACCTGGTCAGCAATGTGCAAATGTGCCGGAACTGGCTATATAAAACGGAAACTGGCAACGAAACGGTTTTGGGTGTTTTGCCATTTTTCCATGTATATGGTATGACGACCGTTATGAATCTGTCTGTGATGTATGGGTTTAAAATGATTCTAATGCCTAAATTTGATGCGGAAGACGTTCTTAAAACGATCCAGAAACAAAAACCCACTTTATTCCCTGGTGCACCAACGATTTATATCGGACTATTGAGTCATCCCGATTTGAAAAAATATGACTTGTCGTCTATTCAAGCCTGTATTAGCGGATCGGCACCATTGCCTGTTGAAGTTCAGGAGCAATTTGAGAATGTAACCAATGGCCGTGTTGTGGAGGGCTATGGTTTAACTGAATCCTCGCCAGTTACACATGCCAATTTAGTATGGGAACATCGTGTTAATGGCAGTATCGGTTTACCATGGCCGGACACGCTTGCGAAAATTGTGCTGGAAACCGGTGATGAAGCACCTGTCGGGGAGACTGGTGAATTAGCTGTAAAGGGTCCGCAAATTATGAAGGGCTACTGGAATAATGAAGAAGAAACGAATCATGTCCTGAAAGACGGATGGTTGTTCACAGGTGATGTTGGGTACATGGATGAAGATGGGTATTTTTACATTGTTGATCGGAAGAAAGATTTGATTATTGCTGGTGGCTACAACATTTACCCTAGGGAAGTGGAAGAAGTGCTGTATGAACATGAAGCTGTTCAGGAAGCTGTGATTGCAGGTGTTCCGGATCCTTATCGCGGCGAAACAGTTAAAGCCTATGTTGTTTTGAAAGCTGGTCACCAAGTTGATGACAAAGATCTTAATACATTTTGCCGTAACAATCTGGCAGCGTTTAAAGTACCAAGAGTCTATGAATTTCGTGATGAATTGCCTAAAACAGCCGTGGGTAAAATCTTACGCCGTCAGCTTATCGATGAAGATAAAAAACAACAGCCAAATTTTGAATCCGTTTGATTCATTAAACGACAACCGACCTGCCTGAACGATATATTGACAGAAGATAGCCTGCCCTTTAGAATAAGGATATGAATGACTGTTCATTCACTATTCACTAGTGAATTTCAAGGAGATTATGATGGAAAAAAACAAACCGAAGTATAATCAAATTATCGAGGCAGCTGTTGAAGTCATCGCAGAAAATGGTTTTAATGCATCGCAGGTAGCTAAAATTGCTAATAAGGCGGGTGTTGCTGATGGAACCATTTATCTTTACTTTAAAAATAAAGAAGATATTCTTATCTCAGTTTTCAAAGAAAAAATGGGTGAGTTTATTAAAGAGATTGCCAGCAGCATACAATATGAGGACAATGCTGAAGCTAAGTTATACACGCTGATCAGCATGCATTTCCATCAGCTTGCTGAGGATCATCATCTCGCCGTTGTTACGCAGTTGGAGCTGAGGCAGTCGAATATAAAACTCAGGCAGGAAATTAATCAGATTTTAAAGCCCTATCTAACGGTGATTGATGATATAATTAAAGAAGGCATAGAGGAAAATATCTTTCGTGATAATTTGAATATTCCGCTTGTTCGGCAAATGATCTTTGGTACGCTTGATGAGATCGTTACCAATTGGGTTATGCAGGACCAGCGATATGAGCTTATTTCACAAAGTTCGGATGTTCACGCCTTTATCACGTCTGGTCTTTCCGTTAATCATTAGAAAGGAGGCGCATTTGATATGAGTACCATAAACTATGAAACACACGATCATGTAGCAGTCCTGACGATCCAGAGTCCACCGGCAAATGCTTTGACACGTAATCTATTAAATGATCTAAAAGATTATATGGACAAACTTGAAACCGATTCCACTATTAAAGCTGTCGTCTTAAAAGGGGAAGGGAAATTTTTCTCCGCCGGAGCGGATGTTAAAGAGTTTACGGCTCTGCAAAATGCTTCTGATTATCAATCTTTATCACAAAAAGGACAGGAATTATTTAACCAGATTGAGCGTTTTTCAATCCCTGTCATTGCTGCCATACACGGGGCTGCCTTAGGAGGCGGACTGGAACTCGCGATGGCCTGTCACATTCGCATTGTGACTGAAGAGGCTAAACTTGGCCTGCCTGAAGTGACGCTGGGTATTCTTCCGGGATTTGCCGGAACACAGCGTTTGCCGCAGCATGTCGGGGCCGCCAAAGCTTATGAAATGATTTTAACAGGCGAGCCCATTAGCGGCAAGGAAGCTAAAACAGTTGGTCTTGCCAATCAGACAGTAAAAGATGGGGAAGCTTTTGATAAGGCATATGAACTGGCTGGGACGATTGCATCAAGAAGCCGATTATCAATTAATGCGGTCATGGGCTTGATCCCTTATGCTAAGTCTGAACAATTTGAAACAGGGGTTCAGGAGGAAGCAAAGGCATTCGCCGATATTTTCGGTTCAGAAGATGCAAAAGAAGGGATAAATGCATTTCTGGATAAACGCAAACCAGACTTTCAGGATAAGTAATTTAAAGGAGGAGAAACGGGTATGAACATTTACGTACTGTTGAAACGCACGTTTGATACAGAAGAAAAAATCAGTGTATCGGATGGACGCATTGAAGATGAAGGCGCTGAATATATTATTAACCCGTATGATGAATATGCTGTAGAAGAAGCGATTAACCAGCGTGATAAGCACGGCGGGGAAGTGACAGTTGTGACAGTTGGTGATGAGGAGGCTGAAAAACAATTGCGCACAGCTCTTGCTATGGGAGCTGACCAGGCCGTTCTGATTAATACAGAAGATGATCTTGAAGACGGTGATCAGGTTACAACAACCAAAATTCTGGAATCCTATTTTAATGATAAAGAACCAGAACTGATTTTGGCTGGAAACGTCGCTATAGATGAGGCGAGCGGTCAGGTCGGCCCACGGCTTGCTGAAAGGCTGGGCATCAATTATGTGACAACAATTACAGGGCTTGAAATTGATGGCAGCACAGCATCTATAGAAAGAGACGTTGAAGGTGATGTCGAAAAGGCAGAAGCAGATCTCCCATTACTGGTTACCTGTCAGCAGGGGTTGAACGACCCGAGATATCCGTCACTGCCTGGTATTATGAAGGCTAAGAAAAAACCGCTTGATGAACTCGAACTTGATGATTTGGATCTGGACGAAGAAGATGTTGAGGCTAAAACCGAAACAATTGATATATTTTTGCCTCCTGAAAAAGAAGCAGGACGCATTCTGGAAGGCGACATTGACGAACAGGTGAGTGAACTGGTTTCACTGCTTAAAGATGAAGCCAAAGTACTTTAATTCGTTTGGGAACAAAATACCTGCTTAATTTTTGATAAGGAGAGGAGAAATAGCATGAGTGATAAATTACTTGTTATAGGTGAGGCGAGGCATGGGGAGCTGCGCCATGTCACATTTGAAGCAGTTGCGGCAGCTAAAAGGATTGATGACGGAGCAGAAGTTGTTGGTGTTTTATGCAGTCATGAAGATATGAATGAACAGGCACAGGAGTTTATTTACAACGGAGCTGACCGTGTCATAACGGTTAAGCATGACAATCTGGAAACGTATTCGTCCGAAGGCTATTCACAGGCGCTTATGACAGTGATTAATAACGAATCACCAGATGGCATTATCATGGGACACACAGCATCCGGAAAAGATTTAACGCCAAGGCTTGCCGCCAAACTTGATACTGGTTTGATTTCGGATGTTACAGATATTGAAATCAATGATGATCAAGCTGTTTTCATCAGACCCATTTATTCGGGGAAAGCATTTGAGAAAAAAACGATATCAGATGGTTTAACCTTCGTGACCATTCGTCCGAATAACCTGCCAGCACTTGAACGCGATGAATCACGTTCTGGAGATATAACGGCTCAGGAAGTTGATGTCAAAGATCTTAATACAGTTATCAAAGACGTGATTCAGAAGACGTCTGAGGGTGTTGATTTATCTGAGGCAAACGTCATTGTTTCCGGCGGACGCGCAGTGAAAAGTGCCGAGGGTTTTGAGCCTTTGTATGAACTCGCGGATGTGCTGGGAGGAGCTGTCGGCGCTTCACGCGGTGCATGTGATGCCGAATACTGTGACTATTCGCTGCAGATTGGTCAGACCGGTAAAGTTGTCACACCTGATTTGTATATTGCTGTCGGTATTTCCGGTGCAATCCAGCATCTTGCAGGCATGTCCAATTCGAAAGTGATTGTTGCCATCAATAAAGATCCGGAAGCAAATATTTTCAATGTTGCGGATTATGGCATTGTCGGTGATATATTTGAAGTGGTTCCAAAACTGACCGAAGAATTGAAGCAGGCTGTGGTTTAAGGTACTGAAAGGCACTTTGATACTTAAAAGCAATAGCAGCATCGTTATGTTATCGCGTGTATGACGCTCTGGAAGTGGAATAAACAAAGTATTCGCCAGGAATAATGAACGATGATATACTCAATTTACAGTATAGTGATTGAGGAGGTAATGAAAATGGCAATTGAACATGTAACAGATCAAAACTTTGGTCAGGAAACAGCTGAAGGGCTGGTTCTGGCGGATTTTTGGGCCCCATGGTGCGGACCTTGTAAAATGATCGCTCCAGTTCTTGAAGAAATTGACGGCGAAATGTCCGATAAAGTACAAATTGTAAAATTGGATGTTGATGAAAATCAGGAAACAGCCGGCAATTATGGCGTCATGAGCATTCCTACACTTCTGCTGTTTAAAAACGGCGAGGTTGTTGATCAGGTTGTTGGCTTCCAGCCT
Organism: Lentibacillus kimchii; assembly: GCF_042666895.1. Classification (GTDB taxonomy): domain Bacteria; phylum Bacillota; class Bacilli; order Bacillales; family Amphibacillaceae; genus Lentibacillus; species Lentibacillus kimchii. The sequence continues at coordinate 6,997 of NZ_JBHTGR010000012.1, read as the reverse complement.
AAAGAAGCACTCGTTGACTTAATCAACAAACACGCTGCATAATAAAAGAGCGTTGCATCGTAATCCCTTGTTACATCACGTAGCAGGGGATTATGTATAGACAGGTATCATAATTTAGGGATGAGTTTTGCAATGAATCAGCTATTACAGGAAAAACTGGCTGTTCTGCCGGCACAGCCAGGCTGTTATTTAATGAAAGATAAAAATGGCACGGTTATTTATGTTGGAAAATCTAAATTGCTCCGCAACAGAGTCCGATCATATTTCAATGGAGCTAATGATAAAAAAACACAACGCCTGGTTCAGGAAATTCAGGATTTCGAGTATATTGTGACATCATCTGAAATGGAAGCATTAATTCTGGAGATGAATTTAATTAAAAAATACGATCCCAGATATAATGTCCTTTTAAAAGATGATAAAACCTACCCGTATCTAAAAATTACATCTGAAAGACATCCGAGGCTGCTTATTACACGAAATATCAAAAAGGATAAAGGAAAATATTTTGGACCCTATCCAAATGTACTGGCAGCTAAGGAAACGAAGAAGCTGCTGGACCGATTGTATCCATTACGGAAATGCAATAATCCTCCAGGCCGCCCGTGTCTTTACTATCATATGGAGCAGTGTCTTGCCTGCCGTGAACAACCGGTTCCGGAAGAAACCTATAAAGAGATTATTCGAAACATCACCTCTTTTCTGCACGGTGGTCACAAAGAGATCAAGGATGATTTGCTCAATAAAATGCACGAAGCCAGTGCAGAAATGAATTTTGAACGGGCTAAGGAACTGCGGGATCTTATTCAGCATATTGAAGCCGTTATGGAACGGCAAAAAATGACATTAAATGATCAGAAAGACCGCGATATATTCGGCTATAGTTATGATAAAGGGTGGATGTGCATTCAGGTTTTTTTTGTGAGACAAGGGAACTTAATCGAGCGTGATGTTTCAACATTTCCTTTTTTTGATGACCCTGAAGATACCTTTGTCAGCTTTATTGGACGATTTTATATGCACCAGCACCATCTGAAACCAAAACAGCTGCTTGTTCCGATTGGCACTGACACTGATTTGTTAAGTGACTTATTGGAAATAAATGTCCACACCCCATTCCGCGGGCGGAAGAAACAGCTTGTGGATTTGGCGATGAAAAACGCCCGGATTGCCCTGCAGGAAAAGTTCTCACTCATTGAACGTGATGAAGAGCAGACATTTCAGGCTGTTGACAGTCTTGGTGATGCCTTGAATATTGAAACACCGCACAGGATTGAGGCGTTCGATAACTCGAACATTCAAGGGGCGGATCCCGTATCAGCAATGGTAGCTTTTATCAATGGGCGGGCTGACAAACAAGAATATCGCAAATATAAAATCCGAAATGTTGAAGGACCGGATGATTATGAAACGATGCGTGAAGTTGTCCGTCGCCGGTATACAAGAGTGCTGAAAGACGACCTGCCATTGCCTGACTTGATTATTGTCGATGGCGGCAAAGGTCAAATGAGTGCAGCGATGGATGTGCTGGAAAATGAGCTGGGTCTGGATATTCCGCTTGCCGGTTTGGTGAAGGATGACAAGCATAAAACAAGTGAATTACTGTATGGTAATCCACCCGAAGTGATCCAGCTGTCAAGACAATCACAGCCATTTTATCTTGTGCAGCGCATTCAAGATGAAGTACATCGGTTTGCTATCTCTTTTCATAGACAACTACGAGGCAAAAATAGCATCCAGTCAGAGCTGGATAACATTCCAGGTGTTGGGGAAAAGCGGCGGCGTCTGCTGTTGACCCATTTTAAATCAATTAACGATATTAAACAGGCGTCCGTGGAAAATCTTACGAAATTAGGCGTTCCGCAAACTATTGCCCAAGACATTCTAACCCATTTGAATAACGATAAAGGGGGCGAAACAACCTGACTTTGTTTCGCTCCTTTTAATCTGACAGCTTCCAGAAGTGCGATTGTTTAATCAGTATAGGTGACTGTGAATTCGACAAGATGGACTTTTTTATGTATATCTTCATGGCATTCGCATGAATTGCTGTTAATCTTTTCAACTGATGCAGCTAAAAACCCGGATTCAAGACGGAATTCCGTTTCGATTGGCGCTGTGAGACGATAAACCACGGAGTCGGCCATTAATTGAAAAGTCAGCTTATCTTTTTGCTCGCTTAAAAGTTCCAGTTGGCCCCATCCTAATTTTTCAAATGCGTAGATAATATCGGATACGGCTTGTATTTCAAATTTTCGAGCCAGATTTTTACCCATAAAATAAAGCATAGTATGGGTTTCATTCCCAAATAAATCCGGCAGGCCAATATACCGGATGAGATCATATCCGGCTCCCGGCGTGTTTAATTTATCCAAAAGTGTAATTGGCATCATGCTGTGGTCTTTAGTCATTAAAGTCATCCCTTCCCCAGTACGAATACACGCATAAACACATTTATTGGTTTAAACGGAATCATAGTAATATTATCAATGCAAATGTGTTAAAGTGCAAGCAGTGTCCGGCATTTTTTAGTAGGATAATATGCATATTCACTTCCTTTTCTTGACGCCCAACCCGGATAGCATTACAATATATATGTCATAAATTGTGCATCTTTTGGGCAATAATAACTACAGTCTTATTGTCTGAAGTGTATTAAACGTGAAGAGGGGGGATAAATCATGGCAGAACATCGTGAATTTTTTTATCGGCGACTTCACTCGCTTCTTGGTGTCATTCCAATTGGTCTTTTTCTGATTGAGCATTTGATTGTGAACCACTTTGCTGTTTACGGTGAGGAAAGCTTTAATCAAGCGGCATCTTTTGTAGATAACTTGCCATTCAGACTTTTGTTGGAAATAGTGCTTATTTACTTGCCGATTTTGTTTCATGGAATCTTAGGGGTTTACATTGTATTTATCGGAAAGAGCAATACAACACGATATGGTTTTTTCCGCAATTGGATGTATCTTTTGCAGCGAATCACCGGTATTGTTACATTCGTGTACATCATTTGGCACGTTTGGGAAACGCGCATACAGATTGGTTTGGGCAACGAACCGCTTGATTACAGTTTGATGGAAGATATTTTGTCCAATCCATTAATGTTTTGGTTTTACATCATCGGCCTTTTGGCAGCAACGTTCCATTTTTCGAACGGACTCTGGAGCTTCATGGTAACATGGGGTTTTACACAATCGCCACGTTCCCAGAAGGTGCTTACATACATTACAATGATTGTATTTTTAGCACTCAGTTATCTCGGTGTCAGAGCGTTGATCCAATTCGCTTATGGTGTTTAAAAGAAACGGTTTGAGAAGACCAGATCAGGACGTGCTGCATCGTCAGTTAAACATCGGCTTTCGAGCGGAATAGTTTGATCTCACCGGTTTTCTTGAACCATATTTTACAGAAAATAAGGAGTGAGCCTTATACTATGAGTAATCGTAAAATGGTTGTTGTTGGCGGCGGTTTAGCCGGTCTGATGGCAACAATTAAAGCAGCTGAAGCAGGCGTTGAAGTCGATTTGTTTTCGATTGTTCCTGTTAAGCGTTCTCACTCTGTGTGTGCTCAGGGCGGCATTAACGGTGCTGTTAACATACAGGGCGAAGGTGATTCCCCGTGGCTCCACTTTGATGATACGATCTACGGCGGTGACTTTCTGGCTAACCAGACACCCGTGAAAGAGATGTGTGAAGCAGCGCCCGGTATAATAAATATGCTGGACCGCATGGGTGTTATGTTCAATCGTACAGCAGAGGGCCTTTTGGACTTCCGCCGGTTTGGCGGGACACAAGTTCACCGGACAGCGTATGCAGGCTCAACAACAGGACAGCAGCTCCTATATGCACTTGATGAGCAAGTGCGCCGTTATGAAGTGGAAGGCCTTGTTAATAAATATGAAAACTGGGAATTTGTTGGAGCCATCATTGATGATGATAATGTTGGACGCGGCATTGTCGGCCAAAATATTCGCTCACATGAGATTAAATCGTTTCCGTCGGATGCTGTTATTATAGCAACAGGCGGTCCTGGCATTGTTTTTGGCAAGTCCACGAATTCTATGATCAATACTGGATCAGCTGCAAGCATTCTTTATCGTCAAGGCGCAAAATACGCAAATGGTGAGTTTATCCAGATTCATCCCACAGCTATCCCGGGAGAGGATAAGCTCCGTCTGATGAGTGAATCAGCCCGTGGTGAAGGTGGACGTGTCTGGACGTATAAAGATGGCGAACCATGGTATTTCCTTGAGGAGAAATATCCAGGTTATGGAAACTTGGTTCCGCGTGATATAGCGACACGGGAAATCTTTGATGTATGTGTCAATCAGAACCTCGGTGTTGATGGTGAAAATAAAGTCTATCTTGATTTGTCACACAAAGATCCTGAAGAGCTCAATGTCAAATTGGGCGGCATCATGGAAATTTACGAAAAATTTGTAGGGGACGATCCCCGCAAAGTTCCAATGAAAGTTTTCCCTGCTGTCCATTATTCCATGGGTGGTCTTTGGGTCGACTATAACCAGATGACTAACATTCCAGGCATTTTTGCCGCTGGTGAGTGTGACTTCACCCAGCATGGCGCAAATCGTCTGGGCGCTAACTCGTTACTGTCGGCTATTTATGGCGGATCAGTAGCCGGGCCGAATGCTATCGATTATATTGAGGGACTGGACAAACATGTTGATGATATGCCATCTGAATTGTTCGATAATAAAGAGAAAGAAGAACAAGATAAATTTGAGCAGCTGATGCAGATGAATGGTTCTGAAAATGCTTATGAGATTCATAAAGAACTCGGCGAACTGATGACCAACTATGTCACCGTTGTCCGTCATAACGATCAGCTGAAAGAAGCTGATAAGCAAATTCAGCAGTTGATGGAACGCTGGAAAGATATTAACATAAATGATACGTCCCGCTGGAACAACCAGGGTGTCATGTTCACGCGTCAGCTGGAAAGTATGCTGGAACTGGCACGCGTTATCACGATCGGTGCTCTGAAGCGTGATGAGACACGTGGTGCGCACTATAAACCAGAATTTCCCGAGCGTGATGATGAAAACTTCCTGAAAACGACTGTCGCTCAATTTGATGAAACAAATCATGAGCCTGTCTTTAACTATGAAGAAGTAGATACACAATATATAGCGCCCCGTAAGCGTGACTATTCAAGCAAGTAGTTAATGAAAGGAGTCAATGAAATGGCTGAAAAAAGTACTGTTACGTTTATCGTTACCCGTCAGGACAGTCCGGATTCTTCTCCTTATAAAGAGACATTTGAGGTGCCTTATACACGTAATATGAACGTGATTTCCGGACTGATGGCCATTCGGCAAAACCCAGTCAATGCGAGTGGGGAGAAAACATCACCAGTTCAATGGGATATGAACTGTCTTGAAGAGGTCTGCGGAGCTTGTTCCATGGTTATTAATGGAACAGCTCAGCAATCCTGCTCTGCTCTGGTAGATGAGCTGGAACAGCCAATACGTCTTGAGCCAATGACAACATTCCCGGTAATTCGCGATTTATTCATTGATCGGGAAGAAATGTTCGAATCATTGAAACAAGTGAAGGCCTGGATTCCAATTGACGGAACTTATGACCTTGGTTCCGGTCCGCGGATGCCTCAGAAAAAACAACAATGGGCTTATGAATTATCGAAATGTATGAGTTGTGGGGTTTGTCTTGAAGCATGCCCGAATGTTAATGATAAATCCGATTTCATCGGTCCAGCAGCTATATCGCAAGCACGTTTGTTCAACTCACATCCAACAGGTGAAATGAATGCCAGTGAACGTCTCGAAGGGTTAATGGGAGACGGCGGTATTAGCGGCTGCAGCAATGCTCAGAACTGTGTTGAAGTGTGCCCTAAAGGTATTCCTTTGACGACGTCAATTGCTGCCATGAACCGTGCAACCAATATTCAAGCGTTCAAGAACTTCTTTGGCAGTGATGAAGCACATTAGATTATAAAACTATCAATCTATCTATATAATGACCCTTGCTCCATTAAGTGGCAGGGGTCATTTTCATAGGGAGGCAGTTTAATTGACAAAGGTTTCTTATATTGAAGATTTAGATCAGTGGATGTCGGAATTTTCATTTTATATTCCTGTTAAAGTTCGTTTTTCCGAAACGGATATGTTCGGACATGTTAATAATGTGTCAGCTTTTATTTATTTTGAGGAAGCACGGATTGAATTTTTAAAACAAGCAGGGGTGTTTCCTCAGGAGCATGATGAAAAGGTCATGCCGATTGTAGCGGATTTACAATGTGATTATCATAGGCAAATTTATTTTAATGAAACGATCAAATTGTATGTCAAACTAGGTCACGTTGGCAACACGTCTCTGGACGTTCATTATATGGCGTTAAATGACAACTATGAACTCTCTTTAACGGGCCGCGGACGAATGGTCATGATTCATTCCGATACGGAAAAGCCGGTTCCGATGAACGATACAATGAAACGTCAGCTTATGGCTTTATAGATGACAAAAACCGGCTTTTTGAAAAGAAAGCCGGTTTTTAACTCCCTATAGCTTTAACTCCCCCATACGGAGGAGTTCGACAACAGCCTGGGAACGCCCCTTGACGCCCATTTTTTGCATTGAATTTGAAATATGGTTCCGGACTGTTTTTTCTGATATAAACAATTCCTGGGCAATATCTTTTGTTGATTTATCTTGTACAAGAAGTTCAAATACTTCCTTTTCCCGTTTTGTCAGTAGCTGTGATGTTTTGTTTGTCTTATCCTTCAATTGATAACCCCTCCTCGCTGTCCAAAGAGTCGCAGTTGAAGGGTGAGTTATTTAGTCATGATTAGTTTATGAAAGAAGACGTAAACAGTGAGCCCCTTTGCGGGTTATTTAAGAAAGTTTTTTGACCTGAATCAATTTCATAATTGCTCTTATTAAAAACGCAAAGACCTGCAGAATTTCTAATGTGTATTTTTTTAAAATTCCTCTAAGCAGCCTGCTGCTGCTTTAAC